>NZ_OZ257139.1:0-1772500 GCF_965279145.1 Caulobacter sp. | reverse complement strand
GCGTCGTCCACATAGACATGGCAGGTGGCGCAGGCGCAGGCGCCGCCGCAGTCGGCGTCGATCCCGGGCACGTTGTTCTTCACAGCGCCTTCCATGACCGTCAGCCCGGCCTTCACCTCGATGGCGTGCTCGGTTCCGTCGTGCTCGATATAGGTAATCTTGGCCATGAGGTTTCCTTCTTTCCCCCTTTTTGGGAGTTCCCCTGTGTGCGGCTTCAGGCCGCCACGTCCTTCATAGAAATGGAGGTGTCGCCCAGCTTTTCGGCCGACACCGGCGTGCGCTTGGCGATCAGCTGCTTGCCCGCCATGAATTCGGGCGGCGCATTGACCGCCTCGACGGCCTGAATCAGGTCGCCCTTGAGATGGAAGACCGCGAACTTCGCCGCCGACACATCGCCGCGAACGATGATCCGGTCGGCGTCGAACGGCAGGCCGGCGATCTGCAGCTTCAGATCATACTGGTCGGACCAGAACCACGGAACCTCGGGCGCGGGGCCCGCGCGACCGACAATGGCGGCGGCGGCCTGCTTGGCCTGCTCCAGAGCGTTGGGCACGCTCTCCAGGCGGAACTGGCGCTCATACAGCGGCAGCGGCCGGTGGCTCACGTCGCCGATCGCGAAGATCCGCTCGTCCTTCGTGCGCGCCTCCAGATCCACGACCACGCCATTGGCGCAATCGAGACCGGCCGCCTTGGCCAACTCGTCATTGGGGATCGCGCCGACTCCGACCAGGGCGACGTCGCAGGCGACAACCCGGCCATCGGTGAACCGCACGCCCGTGACGCGCCCGTTCTCGCCTTCAAAGGCCTCGACGCCGGCGTTGAGCTCGAACGCGACCCCACGCGCGGCGTGATAGTCCTGAAAGAAGCTGGACAGCGTAGGACACGCCACCCGGGCCAGAACGCGATCCTCGCGTTCGATGATCATGGCGTGCGCGCCCAGCGCCCGGGCCGAGGCCGCCGCCTCCAGGCCCACATAGCCGCCGCCGACCACGGCCAGGCGCTTGCCCGGGCCCAGCGCCTGCTTCAGCAACTCGGCGTCGGCCGCCGTGCGCAGCGCCAGCACCCCCTCGAGGTCCGCTCCCGGGATCGCAAGCTTGCGGGCGCGGGCGCCGGTGGCCAGGATCAGATAATCGTAGGGGCAGGTCTCGCCCGAGGCGAGGGTGACGAAGCGGTCGGCGCGGTTGATCGCCGTGACCACCCCGCCCAGCCGCAGGGAGACGCCAGCCTCGGCGTACCAGTCGGCGGGCTTCAGGGAGAGAGAGTCCGCATCAGCCTCGCCCTTGAGCCAGGCCTTGGACAGCGGCGGGCGCTGATAGGGCAGCAGCGGCTCGTCGCCGATCAGCACGATCGGACCCGTATGACCGTACTGACGCAGAAACGCTGCCGCCGAGCCCCCGGCATGGCCGGCGCCCACGATCACCACGCGCGCGTTTAAATCGCCCGACTCGACTGCGTTCAAGGACGCGCCCTCCCATTTCGTCAAAAATGACGGCGGCGTCACCTTTTGGCAAGCACCTTACGCGGAAGAGACATGGCCAAACGCGTCAGACGACGCGTTCGACCATCATCTTCTTGATTTCCGCGATCGCCTTGGCCGGGTTCAAGCCCTTGGGGCAGACCTGGGCGCAGTTCATGATCGTGTGACAGCGATACAGCTTGAACGGGTCCTCGAGCTGGTCGAGGCGGTCGCCAGTGGCTTCATCGCGGCTGTCGATCAGCCAGCGATAGGCGTGCAGCAGGGCTGCCGGGCCCAGATACTTGTCGCCGTTCCACCAGTAGCTGGGGCACGAGGTCGAGCAGCAGGCGCACAGGATGCACTCGTACAGACCGTCCAGCTTCAGGCGGTCTTCCGGGCTCTGGCGCCATTCGGCCTGGGGCTCGGGCGTGTCGGTGTGCAGCCAGGGCTCGACCGAGGCGTACTGCGCGTAGAACAGCGTCAGGTCCGGGATCAGGTCCTTGACCACCGGCGCGTGCGGCAGCGGGGCGATCTGCACGGTCTTGCCGGGCACTTCGGCCCAGCCGTGGGTGCAGGCCAGGGTGTTGCGGCCGCCGATGTTCATCGAGCAGGAGCCGCAGACCCCTTCCCGGCACGACCGGCGGAAGGCCAGCGTCGGGTCGATGGTGTTCTTGATATAGAGCAGGGCGTCCAGGACCATGGGCCCCACCGCTTCCATATCGACGTCGTACGTATCCCAGCGCGGATTGCCGCCCGCTTCGGGGTCGTAGCGATAGATCTTGAAGGTCTTGACCTTCGTGGCTCCGGCGGGCGCCGGCCAGTGCTTGCCGGCCTTGACCTGGGAGTTCTTGGGAAGCGTCAGCTCGACCATAGGACCCTCAATAAACCCGTGCTTTGGGCGGGATGTAAGCGATGTCGTCCGACATCGTGTAGCTGTGGACCGGGCGGTAATCGATCTTCACCTTGCCGGTGTCGACATCGAGCCACGCCAGGGTGTGCTTCATCCACTCGCCGTCGTTGCGATCGCCGAAGTCTTCGCGGGCGTGGGCGCCGCGGCTTTCGGTGCGGTTGACCGCGCCGGCCACCGTCACGACCGCCTGGCCGATCAGGTTGTCGAACTCCAGGGTCTCCATCAGGTCGGTGTTCCACACCAGACCGCGATCGTTGACCTTGATGTCCTTGGCCTTCTCCCAGACCGTCGCCAGGCGCTGGGCGCCGCCGACCAGGGTTTCGCCGGTCCGGAACACGGCGGCGTCTTCCTGCATGGCCTTCTGCATCTCGAGACGCAGGCCGGCCGTGCCCTGGGTTCCGCTGGCGTTGCGATAGCGGTCGAAGCGCGCCAGGTGGGCGTCGGTATTGGCGTTCTTCAGCTCGGGCTGGGTGGCCATGGGCTTGAGAATCTCGGCGCAGCGCAGCGCGGCCGCGCGGCCGAACACCACCAGGTCGATCAGCGAGTTGGAGCCCAGGCGGTTGGCGCCGTGCACCGAGACGCAGGCCGCCTCGCCCACGGCCATCAGGCCGGGGATCACCTGGTCGGGATTGTCGCCCGACTTGGTGACGACTTCACCGTGGAAGTTCGTGGGGATGCCGCCCATGTTGTAGTGGACGGTCGGCAGCACCGGGATCGGCGCCTTGGTCACGTCGACGCCGGCGAAGACCTTGGCGGTCTCGGAGATGCCGGGCAGGCGCTCGTGCAGGATCTTCGGATCCAGGTGATCCAGGTGCAGGAAGATGTGGTCCTTGTTGGGGCCCACGCCGCGACCTTCGCGGATCTCGATGGTCATGGCCCGGCTGACCATGTCGCGCGGGGCCAGGTCCTTCACGGACGGCGCATAGCGCTCCATGAAGCGCTCGCCTTCCGAGTTGGTCAGATAGCCGCCTTCGCCGCGGGCGCCCTCGGTGATCAGGCAGCCGGCGCCGTAGATGCCGGTGGGGTGGAACTGCACGAATTCCATGTCCTGCAGCGGCAGGCCGGCGCGCAGCGCCATGGCGTTGCCGTCGCCCGTGCAGGTGTGGGCCGAGGTGGCCGAGAAGTAGGCGCGGCCGTAACCGCCGGTCGCCAGAATCACCATCTGGGCCTGGAAGCGGTGCAGCGTGCCGTCGTCGAGCTTCCAGGCGGTGACGCCGCGGCAGACGCCGTCTTCCATGATCAGGTCGAGGGCGAAGTACTCGATGAAGAACTCGGTGTCGTGGGCCAGGGACTGGCCGTACATCGTGTGCAGCATGGCGTGACCGGTGCGGTCGGCCGCCGCGCAGGTGCGCTGGATCGGACCTTCGCCATAGTTCTTGGTCATGCCGCCAAAGGCGCGCTGATAGATCTTGCCCTCGGCCGTGCGCGAGAAGGGCACGCCCCAGTGCTCCAGCTCATAGACGGCGGCCGGGGCGTTGCGGGTCAGGTACTCGATGGCGTCCTGGTCGCCCAGCCAGTCCGACCCCTTGACGGTGTCGTACATGTGCCAACGCCAGTCATCCTGACCCATGTTGCCCAGCGAGGCCGAGATGCCGCCCTGGGCCGCCACGGTGTGGCTGCGGGTCGGGAACACCTTGGTGACGCAGGCGGTCTTCAGACCGGCCTGGGCGCAGCCGAGCGCGGCGCGCAGGCCCGAGCCGCCGGCGCCGACGACGACGACGTCGAACTTGTGGTCAATGAACTTGTAGGCCGACATCAAAAGGCTCCGGTGAGGGCGACCTTGAGGATCGAGAAGACCCCCAGGGCGCCGCTAAGCACGCAGACGAAGATATTGAGAACGACGAGCGCGGTCTTGGTCGTGAACTTGTGGATATAGTCCTCGATCACGACCTGGACGGCGCCCTGCAGGTGGATCAGGGCGGCGACCAGCAGCAGCACCAGCAGCACGGCGTTGACCGGGCTGGACAGCCAGACGGCCGCGCCTTCGAAATCACCGGCGCCGAGCTTGAGGCCGGCGAACACGCCCCACAGCGACAACGGCACCAGCGCCATGCCCGAGACGCGCTCGGTCATGAAGTGGCTGACGCCATGACGGGAAGAGCCCGTGCCGCGCGCGCGCGACAGCGGGGTGCGGAAACGTTCGGAGTGCGTCTCGGCCATGATCAGAACGCTCCCGTGGCGGCGGCGATCACCCAGGTGACGATCGTGGCGACCACCGCGAAGGCGATGGCGGCCGCGCCCGTCAGGTCGGCGGTCTTCAGCGCGAAGCCGAGGCCGGCGTCCCAGAAGCTCTGGCGGATCGTATAGGCGATGTTGAAGAACAGGGCGAAGGTCAGGCCGATCATCACCAGCTTGCCGATCAGCGATCCCAGCAGACCCGCATAGGCGGCGTAGGCGTCAGGGCCCAGGGCTAGCGACAGGGCCCAGCCGGCCAGCAGAACGGCGCCGAAATACAGGCCCATGATGCAGCCGCGGTGCAGGATCGAGCAGGCCATGGTGATATGCCACCGCCACACTTGCAGGTGCGGCGACATCGGGCGCTCGGGCAGCCCCCGGCTCGTGTCGGTCATGAGAGGTCCAACCCCAGTAGCCATTGTGCGTTGCGAGATGCATTTAAGCCTTGGCGCGGGGGTGTCAACGAAACCGCTGCTGTTGAGAAACGTTTTCAAACCCACGCGCCATGACAGGCGCGGAACCAGCATGCTCTAGCTTGCGTTATCGGATGGTTAGCGCACGGGGGACGGCGCCCATGCGCGATCCGATCGACTTCAGCAAGGTCTTCGACCGGATCCCCAGCCCCTACATGCTGCTGGACCGCGAGTTGCGGTATGTCGCGGCGAACGCAGCCTATCTGCGCACCGTCGGCCGAAGCTGGGCCGACCTTGAAGGGGTGGCGCTGTTCGAGGCTTTTCCGTCGGCGGGCGACAGCCGCCGTCTGCTGGAAGCCTCCCTCCTGCGGGCCAGGGACACCGGCCACGTCGATATGCTGCCACTGATCCACTACGCCATAGAGCGCCCGGAAGGCCTGGGCGGCGGCTTCGAGTCGCGGATCTGGAGCGCCACCCACACGCCGATACCCGGCGACGACGGGGTGACCCTATACATCCTCCAGCACACCCAGGACGTGACCGAGATTCAGCGCCTCAAGGACCTGGCGTTTGGCGGACCGACGCCGCCGACCGCGACCCTGCTGGGCGACGAGGTTCTGCGACGGGCCCAGGCCGTGCAGACCCACAGCCTGCAGCTGCGCCGCCTGTTCATGCAGGCCCCGGGCTTCATGGCGGTGCTGCGTGACCGTGATCACCAGGTCGAACTGGCCAATAACACCTTCCAGAAATTGATCGGCCGTCGCGACGTGATCGGACGGCCGATCCATCAGGCCCTGCCGGAAATCGCCCAGCAAGGGTTTGTCGCCCTGCTCGATCAGGTGCGGACCTCGGGCGAGGCCTTCGTCGGCAGGCAGGTGAAGATCGCGCTGGCGCGCAATCCCGGCGCGCCGCTGGAGGAACGCCATCTCGACTTCATCTTTCAGCCGATCATCGAGGACGACGGCGAGGTTTCAGGCGTCTTCGTCGAAGGCTCCGACATTACCGATCAGGTCCGCGCCCAGGACCGGCAGCGGTTGTTGATGGACGAGCTGAACCACCGCGTGAAGAACACGCTGGCGACCGTTCAGGCCATCGCCCAGCAGACCCTGAGGGGCGCAGCCGATCCCGAGCGCTTTCTGGAAGCCTTCGAATCCAGGCTGATGGCCCTGTCCAAGACCCACAACGCCCTGACCGAGAGCCAGTGGTCGGGCGCGAGCCTGAAGCAGATTCTCTGGCAGGAGCTGAGCCCCTATGGCGCCGAGCGCGTCTCGCTCGAGGGCGCCGACGTGCATCTGTCGGCGCGGACGGCCCTGTCGCTCGGAATGGTCTTCCACGAACTGGCCACGAACGCGGCCAAGTACGGCGCGCTGTCGTCGGAGGGTCGCCTGACCGTGATCTGGTCACGGGGGTCGACTGGACTGTTGACGCTGGAATGGCGCGAGACCGGCGGCCCTCCGGCGGCGGCGCCGGCGCGCAGGGGCTTTGGGTCGCGCCTTATCGAACGCAGCATCCGCGGCGAACTGCAGGGGCAAATCGAGGTGGACTACGCGGCGACCGGCCTAGTGTGCCGGTTTACCCTGCCGCTGGCGAGCGAGCCTTAGCGGAACACGTTCAGCGCCAGATGCTGCAACAGCATGATGGTCTTGGCGTCGCGGATGCGACCGTCGGCGATCATGGCCAGGGCCTCGTCGAGCGTGGGTTCAAGCACCTCGATATCCTCGCCCTCGTCCGGATGGCCGCCGCCGTCGCCGATCCGCATGGCCGCGTCGTATTCGGCCACGAAGAAATGCAGGGTCTCGGTCACCGAGCCGGGGCTCATGAACGCCTCGAACACCTTGCGGACCGCGCCGAGCCGATAGCCCAGCTCTTCCTCGACCTCGGCGCGAATACGCGCTTCGGGCTCGGCGTTGTCGAGCAGGCCGGCGGCCGCCTCGATCAGCAGGCCGTCATAGCCGTTCACATAGGCCGGATAGCGGAACTGCCGGACCAGCAGCACCGTGCGGGCGGCCAGGTTGTAGGGCAGCAACACCGCGCCGTTGCCCCGGTCATAGGTCTCGCGGCTCTGGGTCTGCCAGGTTCCGTCGCGACGTTTCCAGTCAAACGTCGTGGTCTTCAAGACGTACCAGTTGTCGGAAAGCAGGCGCTCCTCGCGGATCCTTATGCGGTCGCTGACGCTCACGGCCTTCCCTCCTAATCCCGCACCCGGGCGACGTAATCGGCCGAACGCATTTCCTGCAGGCGCGAGACGGTGCGCTCGAACTCGAAGGCGCCGTCGCCGGCCGGATACAGCGCCTCGGGCTCGGCGTCCGCCAGCGCCACCAGCTTGGCGTCGGCCTCGTAGAGCGCGTCGATCAGGGTGTTGAACCGCTTGGCCGCGTCGCGCCGCTCCGGCGTCAGACGCGGGACGTCCTCGAGAAAGATCGTGTGGAAGCGCGCGGCCAGGGCCAGATAGTCCTGTGGCCCCAGCGCCTGCTGGCACAGGCTGGCGAAGGACGAGCGCAACAGGCCCCCGGCGGCGCGCGGCAGGCGGATCTCGCGGCCGAGCACGGTCAGGGTCACGCCCGTTTCAGGCGCGCCATCCAGCATGTCGGCCCACAGCCGCTCGAACTCGGCCTGACAGGCCTTGTCATTGGGCGACAGCCAAGTGCGCGCCGCGCGCAGGCGATCCAGGCGGAAGTCCACCGGACCGCGCACGGCCACCACGTCCAGCGCCTGTTTCAGCATGTCGATGAAGGGGGTGAACAGCTGGCGGTTCAGCCCGTCCTTGTAGAGGTCGTCCGGCGGACGGTTCGAGGTAGCCACCAGGGTGACGCCGTGGGCGAACAGCGCCTCGAACAACCGGCCCAGGATCATGGCGTCGGCGATATCGGTGACCTGCAGCTCGTCGAAGCACAGCAGGCGCGCCTGGCCGGAGATCAGCTCGGCGGTCGGCACGATGGGATCGTCGCCCTTGTGCTGGCCAAACCGCGCCTTGCGCTGGGCCGGGTCGCCCTTGCGCCAGGCGTCGATATGGCCGTGAACCTCGGCCATGAAGGCGTGGAAATGGATCCGGCGCTTGCGGGCGATCGGCGCGCTTTCGAAGAACAGGTCCATCAGCATGGACTTGCCGCGCCCGACCGGGCCCCACAGGTAGACGCCGCGCTGGCTCTTGGGCTTGCGGCCAAACAGCGAGAAGCTGGGCTCGCCGGCCGAGTCCAGATCAGCCTCCAGCCGCGACAGGGCGTCGATGGCGGCGGCCTGGGCGGAGTCGGGGCGGATCTCGCCCAGGGTCAGGCGCTCGCGGTAGGCGGTGCGAAGTGATGTCGGCATCGGGACTGCGGTTAGCGCGGGAGGGTCGCTGGGAGCAAGCCGCTTAAGCCCCCAGCTCCTTGCGCACGAACCGATAGGTCTCGCGCCGCTCGCAGGCGCAGGCCCGCATCTGGCCGTCCTTGGTCCACCAGACCATCAGCGGCCAGGCGAAGCTGACGCCGTTGTCCTTCATCAGGGGAACCAGCTTTTCGATATTGGCGCGGCCGGCTTCGATCACCGCGGTGCGGGCGATATCGCCGTCGGCGGGCTTGATCCCGGGCGCGGTCCAGGCCTCGACCGGGGTCTTGTCCCAGGTCTCGGCGAGGGCCCAGCTGCGATTGACCCAGAGCTCGGCCACCGTGGCCCGCTCGACGGCCGTGGACTTGGACACGCCGTTGCGGTCGGCGCGGGCGATCTCGATCACCCGGGTGTCGACGCCGGCCGCGTGCAGCTTGGGAAACTCCTCGGCCTTGAACCGCACGCAGTCGGGGCAGGTGCGGAAGCTGACCATGTAGAACTGCGGCCCCGCCAGGCCCGGCGACACCCAGCCGGACTCCTGCAGGATCTTGGCGATCTCGGCCTGGTGTTTGGTGATGGTCTTGGGCCGCCAACGCAGCTCCATGTTCCAGTAGCCATAGGCGCCGGCCGCGATCAGGGCCACGATCACAAGGGCGATCAGCCCGCGCATCAGGTTCTTCAAGTCCCGCACTCCCATGATCGTCGACCCCTAAGCTCAACCTTCGCGCGGCGGCCGTCAATTTTCCTGACATCGCCCGCGCCGGCGCCTAAGCTGGCGGCATGGTCAACGTCCCAGAGGCGCGTTCGGCGCCCAGACCCTCGCACATCGTCGACACGCTCATCGCCGAGCGTGCGCCCCGGCTTACAGCCTCGCCGCTGTGGCCACTGGTTCGCCCGCCGCTTTACGCCCTGCTCGGCTATCACAGGGCCAGGCGGATGGCCGACACCATCGCCGAAATCGGCGGCCGCGCGGCGCTGGAGCACGTCTCGGTTCTGCTGGATCTGAAGGTGGCGGTCGTGGGACTTTCGAACATGCCCGCGACCGGCCGGACGGTCGTCGTCGCCAATCACCCGACCGGCATCGCCGACGGCGTGGCGGTGTACGACGCCCTGAAAGGCGTCCGGCCGGACATCGCCTTCTACGCCAACGCCGACGCCCATCGCGTGTGCCGCCAGTTCGACGAGGTGCTGATCCCGGTCGAATGGGTCGAGGAAAAGCGCAGCCGCGAACGCATGCGCCTGACCCTGTCGATGACCCGCGACGCCCTTGAAGCCGAACGCGCCCTGATGATCTTCCCAGCCGGTCGGCTGGCGGTGAGGGACGAGAACGGCCTGCTGACCGATCCGCCCTGGGCCGCCTCGGCCGTCTCCATCGCCCGCAAGTATGAGGCGCCGATCATCCCGGTCCATGTCGCCGGTCCGTGGTCGACCCTGTTCCACCTGTTCGACAAGCGCTCGCGGGAACTTCGCGACATCACGCTTTTCCACGAGCTGCTGAACAAGACCGGCCGCCGATTCGAGCTCGTTGTCGGCAAGCCCATCGATCCCGCGTCCCTGGCCGCCGATACGGGGGAAGCCACGACCGACCTGAAGCGCTATGTGGAGCGGGTCCTGCCAAAGCACCCCGAAGGCGCCCTGACTTGAGCCCAATCCGCCTCGCCGACGAAACCGCCACCCAGGATCTGGGCCGCGCCCTGGCCCGCGCCCTTCAGCCCGGCGACGCGCTCTGCCTGACCGGACCGCTGGGGGCCGGCAAGTCGACCCTGGCCCGCGCCCTGATCCGCGCCCTGACCACGCCCGACGAAGAGGTCCCCAGCCCGACCTTCACCCTGGTGCAGTTCTACGAGACCGCCGCCTTCCCCCTGGCCCATTTCGATCTCTACCGCCTGACCGATCCTGACGAAGCCTATGAGATCGGCCTGGACGAAGCCCTCGACGGCGGCGTCGCGCTGATTGAATGGCCGCAGAGGCTGGAAGGGCGTTTGCCCCCGACTCGGCTCGATATAGACATCGCCCTCGACGGCGACGCCCGAGGCGTCACGGTCACCCGGCATGGCGGATTTGAAGGACGCACCCTTGAGTTCTGAGCGCGAGACGGCCAAGGCCGCGTTCCTGATCGCCCACGGCTTTGGCGACACGCGCCGCGAGAGCCTGGGCGGCGACGCCTCGACCCGCAGCTATGAGCGTCTGCATCGCGCCAATAGCCAAGAAGGGGGCGGTCAGAGCTTCATCTTCATGGACCAGCCGCCGGCCCTGGAAAGCGTGGTTTGCCCGCCGGGCGCCAGCGACGCCGAGCGGATCGCCCTGGGCTACAACGCCGCCGCGCGCCTGGCCGCCGGCTCGGTCGCCGCCTTCGTCGCCACGGCCGCCTATCTGCGCGAGCGCGGCCTGTCGGCGCCGGTCATACTGGCTCACGACATCGAGTCGGGCCTCGCGATCCTGGAAGACCTGGGCGATGGCCTCTACGCCACCCTGATCGCCGAGGGCCAAGATGAGCGCCCACTGTACGAGGCCGCCGTCGACGTGCAGATCGCCCTGCACGCCGAAACGCCGCCGGAGATCCTGACCGCCCCGGGCGGGGTGAGCTGGCCGCTGCTGACCTACGACACCCTGGCCCTGAAAGTCGCCACGGACACCTTCCTGGAATGGTGGCCGAAGTTCGCGGGGCTTGCGCCCTTCAGCGCCGTCGCCGTCGCCGAGTGGGACGCCCTGTGGGCGCCGGTCTGGGTGCGTGGCGAGGCCGGGACGACAGTCTTCACCCACCGCGACTATCACGCCCAGAACCTGGTCTGGCTGCCAGAGCGCGTCGGTGCGGCCCGCGTCGGCTTGCTGGATTTCCAGGACGCCCTGCGCGCCCACCCGGCCTGGGATCTGACCCATCTGTTGCAGGACGCGCGCCGCGACGTGTCGCCGGAGACCGAGAGCGCCATGCTCGATCGTTACCTGGCCGCCCGTCCGGACCTGGACCGCGAGGCCTTCATCGCCGACTACCGCGCCCTGGCCGCCTCCAACGCCGCGCGAATCCTGGGCCGGGTGTTCGCCCGCCAGGCCCTGCTGGGCCGACCGCAATATGAGGCCTACATGCCGCGCACCTGGCGCTATCTGGAGCGCAATTTGCGAGATCCGGCCATGGCCGGCCTGAAGGCCTGGTTCGACGCCAACGTTCCGGCCGAGGCCCGCCGATGAGCGCCGCTCCCAAGATCGCCCCCAAGGTGGCCATGGTGCTGGCCGCGGGCCTCGGCACCCGAATGCGTCCGCTCACCAACGACCGGCCCAAGGCCCTGGTCGAGGTCGGCGGCCGGGTCCTGATCGACCACATGCTAGACCGTCTGGTCGAGGCGGGCGTCGAGACGGCCGTGGTCAATGTCCATTACTTCGCCGATCTGGTCGAAGCGCACCTCGCCGCGCGCCAGGCCAGGGGGCTGGGCCCGCGCATCGTCATCTCCGACGAGCGGCCCCAGGCGCTGGAGACCGGCGGCGGGATCAGGCACGCCCTGCCCCTGCTGGGCGAAGGCCCGGTCTGGGTGGCCAATATCGACTCCGTGTGGATCGAGAGCGGCGCCCCGGCCCTCGGCGCCGTCGCGGCGGCGTGGGATCCCGACGCCATGGATGTCTGCCTGATGCTGGCCTCGACCGCCGGCTCGCTGGGCTTTCACGACAGCGGCGACGTGTTCCTGTCCGACGACGGGGTCGTGCGCTTCAAGGGCCCGGGCGAGACCGCGCCGCTGGTCTATGTCGGCGTCCACATCTGCAAGCCGGTGATCACCGCCGACGGTCCCGAAGGCCCGTTCTCGCTGCTGCCGATCTGGAAGGGCCTGGCCGCTGACCACCGCGTCCATGGCGTGTCGCCCGACGGCCTGTGGATGCATGTCGGCGACCCCGACGCGCGCGATCTGGCGGAAGCGAAACTGAAATGACCTTCAGCGGCCCTTTTGATCGCGACGGGCCGCGCTGGTTCTCGATCCCGGCCCATCGCCCGTTCGTCGACGATCTGGCCCGAGGCTTCCTGGCGGCGTTGGCGCACATGGGGCCCGAGGCCCTGCCCCGCGCCACGCTCTTGACCCCGACCCGGCGCGGCGCCCGCGCCGTGGCCGACGCCCTGCTGGCCGCCAGCGACGGCAAGGCCCTGCTGCTGCCGCAGATCCGCCCGCTGGGCGACCTGGACGAGGGCGAGCCGCCGTTCGAGCCGGGCGATCTGGCGCTGGACCTGCCGCCCGCCATCAGCTCGCGCCGCCGCCGGTTCGAGCTGGCCCGGATCGTGGTCGATCACGCCGACCTCCTGACCTTCACCCCCGGCGCCGCCCAGGCGCTGGAAATGGCCAAGGCCCTGTCGGACTTCCTGGATAGCTGCCGGATCGAGGAGATCGACACCGACGGCAAGCTGGACGGCCTGGCCGACGGCGACCTGGCCCAGCACTGGCAGGTCTCGGCGCGGTTCCTCAAGGCGGTGCTGGCCGCGTGGCCCGCGCGACTGAAAGAGCTGGGCCTGATCGACGTCGCCGATCGCCGCGTCCTACTGCTGCGGGCCCTGGCCAAGCGCTGGACAGAGCATCCGCCGACCGAGGTTCTGGTCGCCGCCGGCTCGACCGGCACGGCCCCGGCCACCGCCGACCTGCTGCGCGTTGTCGCCGCCGCCCCCTTGGGCGCGGTCGTGCTGCCGGGTCTGGACGAAGACCTGGCCGAAAGCGCCTGGGACAAGGTCGGCGAACAGCATCCGCAGGGGGCCATGCGGCGTCTGCTGGATCGCGCCGGCGTCACCCGCGCTGATGTGCGCCCCTGGTTTCCCGAGAGCGACAGCCGGGGCCGCTGGCGTCGGCGGATCGTCAATGAGGCCCTGCGCCCGGCCGAGGCCACCGCCGACTGGCTGGCCCAGATCGACAGCCTGCGGGCCGAGGCCCCCGAGCTCGACCCCGTCGCCGAGGGCCTGAAGGGCCTGTCGCTGATCTCCGCCCGCACCGAGGAGGAAGCCGCCAGCGCCTGCGCGCTTCTCCTGCGCGAAGCCCTGGAGACGCCGGGACGCACCGCGGCCCTCGTCACCCCCGACCAGACCCTGGCCCGCAGGGTCAATGCCCGCCTGCTGCGCTGGGGCGTGATCCCCGACAGCTCGGCCGGTGCGCCCCTGGCCGCCAGCCCGGTCGCGATCCTGGCCCAGCATCTGGCCGGTCTGGTCGCCGACCCGCTGGATCCGGTGCGCCTGCTGGCCCTGGCCAAGCATCCGCTGGTGCGGTCCGAGGAGGATCTCGAAGCCTCGACGATTCTGGAGCTGAAGGGCCTGCGTGGTCCAGCGCCGCGCTCGGCCGAGGCCCTGCTGGGGCGGCTGGATGGTCACGCGAACGCCAGAACGCTGGCCCAGCGCCTGCTGGGCGCCGTCGCCCATGCCGCCGCGCCCTATGTCGACGAGCTGGCCCCGCCCGCGAAGGCGGCCCTGGCCCTGACCGAGGCGCTGGAAGCCCTGACCGGTCCCGACCGCCTGTGGATCGGCCAGGCCGGCGAGTGCCTGGGCGGCCTGCTGTCGGCCCTGATCGAGGACGGCGTCGTGCTGCCCGACGCCAAACCGCAAGCCTTCGCCGACATCCTCAACCGGCTGGTCAATGAGGAGACCCTGCGGGTCGGCGGCGCCACCCATCCGCGCCTGCGCATCCTGGGCGCCATCGAGGCGCGTCTGGTTCGGGCCGATCGGCTGGTGCTGGCGGGGCTGGAGGAAGGCATCTGGCCGCAGGGCGCGCCGATCGATCCGTTCCTGTCGCGGCCGATGCGCGAGAAGCTGGGCCTGCCGCCGCCCGAGCGCCGAGTCGGCCTGACCGCCCACGACTTCGCCCAGGCCGCCAGCGCGCCGGACGTGATCCTGGTCCATTGCGAGCGACGCGGCGGCGCGCCGGCCGTCGAGTCCCGCTGGCTGTGGCGACTAAAAACCCTGGCCGGCGGCGCGGGACTGTCCCTGCCCGGCCGCGACGACGCCCTGGAGTGGGCCCGCGTCCTCGATGCGCCCGCCCCGTACGCCCCCTATCCCCGCCCCGCTCCGACCCCGCCGGTCGAGGATCGTCCGCGCAAGATGGCCGTCACCCGGATCGAGGCCCTGACCCGCGACCCCTATGCCGTGTGGGCCCGCGATATTCTGAAACTCTACCCGCTGGAGCGCCCGGACGAGCCGGTCGAGGCCCGAGCCCGGGGCACCGCCATCCACGCGGCGTTCGAGAAGTTCGCCGAACGGCACCCCGGACCTGTCCCGGTCGATGCGCCCGCGATCTTCGAGGCGCTCTATATGAGCGAACTGGTCTCGGCCGGCATGCCGCCGACGGCGCTGGCTCGCGAGCGGGCTCTGGCCAGGGAGGCCGCCGCCTGGGTCGCGGACTGGGAGCGCCAGCGCCGCGCCGAAGCCGAGCAGATCATCGTCGAGGCCGAGGGCGTGCTCACCTTCGACATCGGCGGACGCGACTTCACCCTCACCGCCAAGGCCGACCGTATCGAGCCCACCCGCGACGGCCTGGCCCATATCCTCGACTACAAGACCGGCGCCGCGCCCAGCAAGAAACAGGTCGAGACCGGCTTCTCGCCGCAACTGACCCTGACGGCGGCGATCCTGCTGAACGGCGGGTTCAAGGCTCTGCAGGGCCGCAAGCCCGGCGACCTGACCTATGTGCGCGTCACCGGGCGCAAGCCCGCCGGTCTGGAGGAGGTTCGAGTCACGGCCGCCGACAGCGAGCAGGCGGCGTTCGCGGCGCTGGATGGCCTGCGCACCCTGATCACTCGCTATGACGATCCGTCCCAGCCCTATCGCTCGCGCACCGCGCCGCAGTTCGTCAAGGATCACCCCGGCGACTACGCCCACCTGGCGCGGGTGTTCGAATGGTCGACCAGCGGCGATGATGGGGAGGGTTCGGAGTGAGGGCGCTTGATCAGATCCTCCCCCTAGCGGGGGAGGTGTCGGCGAAGCCGACGGAGGGGGAAGTGACGGCTGACTCGATGCGGTCTTCCCCCGCCGGCCTCCGGCCGCCTCCCCCTTCAGGGGGAGGACGATGACGCACGACCCCCAGCGCGTCGCCGCCGATCCCGCGATCAGCGCCTTCGTCACCGCCAATGCCGGCTCGGGCAAGACCAAGACCCTGATCGACCGGGTGGCGCGGCTGCTGCTGGCCGGATCGACGCCCGAGGCGATCCTGTGCGTGACCTACACCAAGGCCGCCGCCGCCGAGATGCAGCGCCGCCTGTTCGAACGCCTGGGCGGCTGGTCGGTGACCGCCGATGGTCCGCTGCGGACGGAACTGGCCAGGCTGGTCGGCGAGCCGGAAGAGACCTTTGGCCCCGGCGAGCTCTCCAAGGCTCGCGCCCTGTTCGCCCGCGCCCTGGAGACGCCCGGCGGCCTGAAGATCCAGACCATCCACGCCTTCTGCGAAAAGCTGCTGCGGCGCTTTCCGCTGGAGGCCGGCGTGTCGCCCGGCTTTGTGGTGATGGATGACTCGGCCAGCTCGGCCGTGGCCCGCGCCGCCCGCCGCACCGTGGCGACCTATGTCGACACCCATGACGACCCCTATGCCGACGCCTATGCGCGGTTCTCGGTGGCGCTGGACTTCGCCGCCTTCGAGTCGATGTTCGGGACGTTCGAGATCCGGCGCGGGGCGATCGCGGACTATCTGCACCGGCAGGGCGGCCTGTCCGGCGCGATCGAGGATGTCTGGCGCGTCTGCGGCTTTGATCAGCCCACCGATCCGGACGCCGTCGCCGCCGAGGCGATGGCCGAGCTTGATCCAGATCTCTGGGAAGCCTGCGCCAGCCTGCTGGAGTCCAGCGGCAAGGCCCGCGACACCGAACACGCCGCCCAGCTGCGCGCCACCCTGGCCAGCCGCGCCTTCGGCGACGCCCTGTCCGCCCTGTTCACCGACAAGGAAGAGCCCCGCAAGCACCTGCAGACGACCACGACCTTCAAGGCGCGGGAAGATCTGCGCGAGGCGCTGCTGGAGGAGACCGACCGGCTGTCGTTCGAGCGTCAGAGGGTCCGCGCCGCCCAGGTGGCGCACGACACCGGCGGGGCCCTGCTGCTGGCGGCGCTCTATATCGAGGCCCACGGGCTGGAAAAGGCGTCGCGGGGCGCGCTGGACTTCGCCGACCTGATCGAGCGCACCCGCGTGCTGCTGACCGAAAAGGTCGACGCGGCCTGGGTGCTCTACAAGCTGGACGGCGGCATCGATCACATCCTGCTGGACGAGGCCCAGGACACCGCCCCCGACCAGTGGGCGATCCTGCGGGCCCTGACCGCCGACTTCTTCGCCGGGGCCGGCGCGGGCGGCTGGCGCAGGACGCGCGACGCGCGGACCCTGTTCGTGGTCGGCGACGAGAAGCAGTCGATCTATTCATTCCAGGGCGCCGACCCGCAGCGGCTACTGATCGAGACCCAGGGCTATATCGCCCAGATCGAGGCGGTGGGTCAGGTCGGGCTGGGCGTGCCGCTGACCGTCTCGTATCGCTCGACGCGCGAGGTTCTGAGCTTCGTCGACGCGCTGTTCTCCGATCCCGCCACCCGCGAGGGCGTGCCGCCGCCGGCCGGTGACGACCTGGTCACCCACCAGCCGTTCCGCACCGACGGCCCCGGCTGCGTCGACCTGTGGCCGCTGACCCGCGAGCGACCCGGCGAGGAACGCGACGCCTGGGAAGCGCCAGTCGACGCCGAGACCGACCACAGCGCCAATCGCCGCCTGGCCGAAGCCATCGCCGCCGAGATCGCCGGCATCCTGGCGCGCGGCGACGAGGTGCATGACAAGGATCGCAAGGTCCGCCGCGCCGCCCACGCCGGCGACATCCTGATCCTGGTGCGCCGCCGCAAGGTGCTGTTCGAGGAAATCATCCGGGCCTTGAAGCGGCGCGGCGTGCCGGTGGCCGGCGCCGACCGCCTGTCGCTGTCGGCCCACATCGCCTTCGACGACCTGCTGGCCCTGGGCCGGTTCGTGCTGTTCCCCGATGACGACCTGACCCTGGCGGCGCTGCTGAAGAGCCCGTTCTGCGGCCTGACCGACGACGACGTCTACGCCCTGGCGAAAAGCCGCAAGCCGCGCACCCTGTGGGCGACCCTGTCGCTGCGCGCCGAGGAAGACCCCCGCTGGATCGCCGCCCGCGATCTGCTGGCCTGGGCGCTGGTCGAGGGCCGCAAGCGACAGCCGTTCGAGTTCTTCGCCACCCTGCTGGGCCGCGTCGACGCCGCCGGCCTGTCCAACCGCGCCAAGGTGCTCGCCCGCCTGGGCGGCGAGGCCGACGAGGCTCTGGACGAGTTCCTGGCCCAGGTGATGGACGCCGAGCAGCGCAACATCCGCGACCTGGAGGCCCTGGTCGCCGACTTCGCGGCGCTGGACATCATCGTCAAGCGCGAGATGGAAGGCGCCCGCCGCGAGGTGCGGGTGATGACCGCCCACGGCTCCAAGGGCCTTGAGGCGCCGATCGTCTTCCTGCCCGAGACCACGGTGAAGCGCGGCGCGGGCGGCTCGCCCCTACTGGCGACGGAAGAGGGTGGAGTCCTTTGGTCCACGGGCAAGAGCGCCGACTGCGCGGCCTCGGCCGCCGCCCGCGAGCTGCGCGACAAGAAGGAGGCCGAAGAGGCCCTTCGGCTCTATTACGTGGCCCTGACCCGGGCCCGGGATCGCCTGGTGTTGTGCGGCCGCATCGACGCCCGCACCAAGGACGAGAACGTCGGCGGCTGGTACGCGGCGGCCCGCGCGGCCTTCGCCCATCCCGACATCGCTCCCGACGTCCGTGAGATCGGCGATCCCGACGCGCCGATCCTGCGCTATGGCCCCGATCCGAAGACCTTGCCGCGCGAGGCCGAGGCGTTGACGGTCTCGACGCCCCTGCCCGTCTGGGCCACCGGCCCGGCCAGGGCCGAACCGGCCACCGCCCGTTACGCCGCCCCGTCGCGGATCGAGGACGAGGCCGACTCCAGAGCACCCGCCCCTTCGCCGCTGGCCAAGGTCGAGGGTCTGGGCCGCTACCGGCGCGGCGAGATCATTCACCGACTGCTGCAGATCCTGCCCGATGTGAACCCCGGCGAACGCCGGGCGGCGGGCGGACGCCTGCTGGCCGCCGAGCGCGACCTGTCCGACGACCAACGTCTCGAAATGGCCGCCGCCGCCTTCGGGGTGCTGGAAGACCATCGCTTCGCCGCCGTGTTCGGGCCGGGCTCACGGGCTGAGGTCGCCCTGGCCGGGACCAGCGCCCTACTGCCCAAGGGCCTGGCGATCTCGGGCCGCGTCGACCGGCTGGTGGTGACGCCCGAGCGTGTTCTGGTGGTCGATTACAAGACCAATCGTCCCGCGCCCGCCGGTATCGAGGACGCCGATCCGGCCTATCTGGCCCAGATGGCGGTCTATGTGGCGGTGTTGCGCGAGGTGTTCCCCGACCGCCCCGTCGAGGCCGCCCTGGTGTGGACCGATGGCCCCAAACTGATGCCGGTTCCAGAAAAGGTGATATCCGACGCCCTGCGCCGGATCGGCTAGGCCGTTGCCGGGAACGTCTGCGGCGCCTACATCTTCTTCAAGCGCTCGCGACGACTCGCGGGCTTTGTTGTTTTAGCGCTGTCCAGAACGGCGCCCTGATGGAGCAGACCCGATGAGCACGGTGACCGTGACCGACGAATCCTTCGAACGCGACGTGCTGCAGGCCGACGGCCCGGTGCTCGTAGACTTCTGGGCCGAATGGTGTGGCCCCTGCAAGCAGATCGCCCCGGCCCTGGAGCAGATCTCCGAGGAACTCGCCGACCACGTGACCGTGGCCAAGGTCAATATCGAGGACAGCCCGACCACGCCCTCGCGCTACGGCGTGCGCGGCATCCCGACCATGATGCTGTTCCGTGGCGGCCAGATGACCTCGATGAAGGTCGGCGCCATGCCCAAGCAGAAGATCCTGGAATGGCTGACCGAGGCCGGCGTCAAGGCCGCCTGAAAGTCCTGAAGATCAACGATCTGAAAGCGCCCGTCCCGCTCACGCGGGGCGGGCGTTTTCGCGATACAGCGTCAGAAACGGGTCCGGCAGCCCTGCTTGGCGTGAACGCCCCGCAGGAAACCGCGCCGCGCGTAGCCCGCGTCCAGCGCCGCGTCCATGCGACGCTCGGCCGGAGCCGCGCCAGACATTTCCCGCACCAGGCCCCGGAACGGAATAATGGCGTTGACGAGGGTCTTGCCGCCCGCCTCGGCCAGCTTGCCAGCGCGGTTTTCCTTGACCTCATTGCCGACCACGTAGTCCGGGCCCAGCTCCGCGTTCAGGCGGGTCACCTCGGCGGCCAGCTGGGTGCAGGTCTTCAGGCCCTTGAGGCTGTAAGGGTCGGCGCGGGCCTTCTCGAGGATCGGCGGGATCTCGCGGCGGGAAATCCCCACGTCGCGGGTCGGCTGCATGCCGATGTCCAGGGCCTTCTTGCCCGTATCCCTGGCCCAGCTGCTTTCCGCGGGGGCCTCTTCCTTCGGCTTGGACGGCGCGGCCGTCGTCTGGGCCTGGGCGGCGCTGGCGCACGCCAGGGCGGCCAGAACCAGCGCGGCGCGCCTCAAGCCCCTATATCGAAAATCCGGTCGGCTCATCATTCCACTCTTCCCAATATGCAGGTCGAAAACGGAAAGCTTCGCCTTAGGTTCCGGCGGACGGACTAGCGAGGCGCGACCGTCCGGGCCGGTTACTTCTTGGCCTGGGTGATGATGAACGGCGAGGCCGCCGGCGCCGCGGCCTTCTTGTCGGCCTTCGGTTTGCGAACTTCCTTGTTGGACTTCTTCTGACCCTTGGCCATCGACGGTTCCTGCCAGGGCGGGCGCGCCCGCCGGGGATGTCCGGCGCGCCGTGCCGCCCTATCGGCGTATCCGAGCCATACGCCTGTCGCGGCCCGCGCCCAAGCTCTGGTTCAGGCCGGCCAGGTCTCGGGGCTCATCGCCAGCACTTCGCCGGCCAGATAAAGCGAGCCGCAGATCAGCACATGCGGGGTCGGCGACCGGGCGAGAGCCTTGGTCAGGGCCTCTTCGAGGCTGTCGCAGGCATGGGCTCGCAGGCCCGCCAGCTCGGCGGCGGCGGCGGTCTGGGCGGCGGGCGCGGCGGCGTGGCCCTCGAAGGTGACCGCGAACACCTCGGCGCCCAGCCGCGCGAACGGCGAGAAAAAGCCGGTGGCGTCCTTGTTGGCGAGCAGGCCCGAGATCAGCACCACCGGCCGGCCGTCGCGGGCCGCCAGGTCGCCGAGGGCGCGGGCCACGGCCTGTCCGGCGTGGGGGTTGTGCCCGCCATCCAGCCAGAGATCGGCCCCCGCCGCCCTGGCGCGCTCGGCCAGGGGCCCGGCGGTCAGCCGCTGGAAGCGAGCGGGCCAGACCGCGCCGGCGATCCCGGCCGCCATGGCCGCCTCGTCGATGCGGGGATCGGCCAGGGCCAGCAGCGCCGCGACCGCCAGGCCGGCATTGGCGAACTGGTGGTCGCCCAGCAAGGACGGCGCGGGCAGGTCCAGCAGGCGGTCCTGCATCTGCACCAGCAGGCGGCCGCGCTCGTTCCAGGCGTCGAAGTCGCGGCCCATCAGGGTCAGATCGACGCCGGCCAGGGCGGCGGCGGTCTCGATGACGTCCTCGGCCTCCTGGCGCTGGCGCGCCGACACGACGGGCGCCTCGGGCTTGATGATCCCCGCCTTTTCGATGGCGATCTTGTCGAGGGTGTCGCCCAGGAACTCGCGGTGATCGATGTCGACCGGGGCGATGACGCTGACGGCGGGCGTGACGATGTTCGTCGCGTCCAGCACGCCGCCCAGGCCGACCTCGACGATGCAGAGATCGGCCGGAACCTCGGCGAAGGCCACGAGGGCGGCGGCCGTGGTGATCTCGAAAAAGGTGATCGGCAGGCCGGCGTTGGCGCGCTCGACCCGATCCAGCACGTCGGCCAGATGAGCGTCGGTGATCAGGGTTCCAGCCAGACGGATGCGTTCGGCGAAGCGCACCAGATGCGGCGAGGTGAAGACGTGGACCTTCAGGCCCGCAGCCTCGGCCATGGCCCGCAGGTAGGCGACCGTTGAACCCTTGCCGTTGGTGCCGGCCACATGGATCACCGGCGGCAGGCGATCCTGCGGATTGTCCAGCGCCGCGCACAGCCGCCACATCCGGTCCAGCGACAGGTCGATCAGCTTGGGATGCAGGGCCTGCAAGCGGGCCAGGGCGGCGTCGTGGACGCGGAGATGATCGGTCATTTCAAGATCCTCCCCCTCTGGGGGAGGGGGACCCCGAAGGGGTGGAGGGGGCAGCGCGGCCTAAGCGGAGTAGCCCCCTCAGTCGCTCCGCGACAGCTCCCCCGAAGGGGAGCATCTAGCAAACCTAGGCCGCCTTGCGGCCCCGGCCCATCATCAGGGTGGTCAGGATCGAGCCCAGCACGGCCGGCAGGTCCTTGCGGGGGGTGACCCGGTCGACCATGCCCTTTTCCACGAGGTATTCCGAACGCTGGAAGCCCGGCGGCAGGGTCTCGCGGATGGTCTGCTCGATCACGCGGGGGCCGGCGAAGCCGATCAGGGCGCCCGGCTCGGCCAGGTGCACGTCGCCCAGCATGGCGTAGGAGGCGGTGACGCCGCCCGTGGTCGGGTCGGTGAGCACCACGATATAGGGCAGCGCCGCGTCCTTCAGCTCGTTGATCGCCAGGGTGGTGCGGGCCATCTGCATCAGCGACAGGGCGCCTTCCTGCATCCGGGCGCCGCCGGCGGCGGTGAACACCACGAGCGGGATCTGGCGGGCCAGGGCGGCCCGGGCGGCGGCGACGAAGCCTTCGCCGGCGGCCATGCCCAGCGAGCCGCCCATGAAGGCGAAGTCCTGGACCAGCACCACGGCCGGCGCGCCGCCGACATTGCCAAGCGCGATGGCCATGGCGTCGGGCTCACCCGTCGCCTTGCGGGCCGCCGCGAGGCGCTCCTTGTAGGGCTTGCCGTCCGAGAAGTGCAGCGGGTCCTCGGGCACGGCCGGGGTCGGCAGGGTCTCGTAGGCGCCGTCATCGAAGGTGAACTTGAAACGGGCTTCCGGCCCGATCCGCATGTGGCGACCGGCCGGCGTCACCCACAGGGCGGCTTCCAGGTCGGAGCGGAAGATCATTTCGCCCGTATCGGGGCATTTGACCCAGAGGTTCTCGGGCGTCTCGCGCTTGGAGAAGGCGCCGCGAACACCCGGGGCGATGCGCGACAACCATCCGCCGCCGCGTCGGCCTTCAGCCGAAGCCTTGGATTTGTCGCCCTTTTTCGGGTCCTGGGGTTCAGCCATAGCCATAGCCTTAAAGCCTCACTTCGTTCCCGACTCGCGCCGATCGCACAGCCTTAGCCAGCTCCGACGCCTTGGAAAGAACCTTCTCGGTCACGTTTTCGTTCAACTGGGCGGCCGATTCGATTTCGTCCACAAGCGCCGAGCCCACCACGGCGGCGTCGGCGACGCGGGCCACGGCGGCGGCCTGCTCAGGCGTACGGATGCCGAAACCCACCGCGACCGGCAGGCCCGAGGCCTTGCGCAGCCGCTCGACGGCCGGCGCCACGTCGGCGGCGTCGGCCGACTTCACGCCGGTCACGCCGGCGACCGAGACGTAATAGACGAAGCCCGAGGTGCGGCGGACCACCATCGGCAGGCGCGCATCATCGGTGGTCGGGGCCGCCAGGCGGATCAGGGCGATGCCCTCGACCTCCAGGGCGTCGGTCAGCGGATCGGCCTCTTCGGGCGGACAGTCGACGATGATCAGGCCATCGACGCCGGCCGTGGCGGCGGCGGCGGCGAAGCTCTCGAAGCCGCGGTGCAGCACCGGATTGAGATAGCCCATCAGGATCACCGGGGTGTCGGTGTCGCCTTCGCGGAAGGCGGCCACCAGGTCCAGCGTCCCTTGCAGGGTCATGCCCGAGCGCAGGCCGCGCTGGGCGGCGCGCTGGATGGTCGGACCCTCGGCCATCGGATCGGAGAAGGGAAAGCCCAGCTCGATCAGGTCGGCGCCGGCCCCCGGCAGGCCCTTCAGCACGCTCAGGGTGGTGGCGGCGTCGGGATCGCCGGCCATGACATAGGTCACGAAGCCGGCGCGGTTCTGCGCCTTCAGATCCGCGAAGCGACGGTCGATACGGTCTTTGGTCACGCTGGATAGGTCCTAGATCTTGCGCCCGAGAGCCTCGGCCACCGTGAAGATGTCCTTGTCGCCGCGACCGCACAGATTCATCACGACGATCTTGCCCTTGCCCAGCTGCTGGGCGATCTCGCCGACCCGGGCCAAAGCGTGGGCCGGTTCCAGGGCCGGGATGATGCCTTCCAGCTGCGAGCACAGCATGAAGGCGTCCAGCGCCTCCTGGTCGGTGGTCGAGACATATTCGGCGCGGCCGATCTCGTGCAGGAACGAGTGCTCGGGGCCGATGCCCGGATAGTCGAGGCCGGCCGAGATCGAGTGGGCGTCGATGATCTGGCCGTCGTCGTCCTGCAGCAGGTAGGTGCGGTTGCCGTGCAGCACGCCGGGGCGGCCGCCGGTCAGGGACGCGGCGTGCTTGTCGGTGTCGACGCCGTGGCCGGCCGCCTCGACGCCGATCAGGCGTACGCCCTCGTCGGCCAGGAACGGGTGGAACAGGCCGATGGCGTTGGAGCCGCCGCCGATGCAGGCCACGACGGCGTCAGGCAGGCGGCCTTCCATTTCCAGCATCTGGGCGCGCGCCTCGATGCCGATCACGCTCTGGAAGTCGCGGACCATCACCGGATAGGGGTGCGGGCCGGCGGCGGTGCCGATCAGGTAATAGGTGTCGTGCACGTTGGTGACCCAGTCGCGCATCGCCTCGTTCATGGCGTCCTTCAGGGTGCCCGTGCCCGAGGTCACCGGACGCACTTCAGCGCCCAGCAGGTTCATGCGGAACACGTTGGGCTTCTGACGTTCGACGTCGGTGGCGCCCATATAGACGACGCAGGGCAGGCCGAAGCGGGCGCAGACGGTGGCGGTGGCCACGCCGTGCTGGCCGGCGCCGGTCTCGGCGATGATCCGGGTCTTGCCCATGCGCATGGCCAGCAGGATCTGGCCCAGGGCGTTGTTGATCTTGTGCGAGCCGGTGTGGTTCAGCTCATCGCGCTTGAAATAGATCTTGGCCCCGCCGAAGTGCTCGGTCAGCCGCTCGGCGAAATAGAGCGGGCTGGGCCGGCCGGCATAGTGGGTGTTGAAGCTCTTCAGCTGTTCCTGGAACGCCGGATCGGCCTTGGCGGCGGCATAGGCCTCGCCCAGCTCCAGCACCAGCGGCATCAGGGTCTCGGCCACATAGCGGCCGCCGAAGTCGCCGAACCGACCGTTGGCGTCGGGATAGGCCGAGTAGTCGTTGGGCTTTGAGGGGGCGTTCACGAGATCATCCAAAGGCTGGGCAGCGCTACAGGCGTTTAACGGCGTCGAGGAACGCCGTGATCAGAGCCGGGTCCTTTAGGCCGGGACCGCGCTCCACGCCAGAGGAAACGTCCACCAGCGGCGCGCCGGACACCCGGATCGCGTCGGCCACGTTCCAGGGATCCAGCCCGCCGGCCAGGAAGTGCGGACGGGCGAAGCGCCGGCCGTCCAGCAGGGTCCAGTCGAAACGGGCCCCCGTGCCGCCCGGCAGAACCGAGCCTTCGACGGGCCGGGCGTCGAACAGGAACTGCTCGGCCACGGTCTCGAAGGCGCGGGCCTGGTCGACATCGGAGGCCGACGAGACCGAAAACGCCTTGATGACGCCCACGCCCGACCGCTCGGCGATCTGCCGGACCCGGGCGGGGGTCTCCTTGCCATGGGCCTGGATCAGGTCGGGCTTCATCGTCGCCATCAGGCGGTCGATCAGGGCGTCGTCGGGATCGACGGTCACGGCCACGGTCTTGACCGCCCCGTTCCGGCCTTGCAGGGGCGCCACCAGCCGCGCGGCGGCTTCCGGCGTCAGGTTGCGGGGGCTCTTCTCGAAAAAGATGAAGCCCAGATAGGCCGCGCCGCCGTTCACGGCCGTGCTCACCGCTTCCGGCGTCGAGAGCCCGCAGATCTTGGCTTTGGTCGTCATCACCGGGCAGTTACGTCCGGGGCAGGCCGGGCGCAAGGGGTTGCGCCGGATCGGACAAGGTGGCCCGCATCTCGCAGACCAGGCCTTCGGGCCGATAGTCCATGGTCGCCGCCCCCTTCAACTCGCCGCGCAGGCTGCGTTCGATCAGCCGCGAACCAAAGCCCCGGCGGGTCGGCGCCGACACGGCCGGGCCGCCTGACTCGACCCAGCTCAGGGCCAGGGCCCGGGCTTGCGGATCATAGGTCCAGCTCAACGCCACCCGCCCGTCCAGGTTCGACAGGGCCCCGTATTTCAGGGCGTTGGTTGCCAGTTCATGGAAGATCAGCGCCATGGTCAGGGCCCCGCCGGGCGCCAGCCAGACGGCGGGTCCGTCGATGCTCAGCCGGCCGGCAGCCACGGCGAAGGGGGCCATGGCCCGCTCGGCCACGTCGCGCAGCCCCGCCCCGTGCCAGCTCTCGCGGGTCAGCACGTCGTGCACCTGCGACAGACCCAGCAACCGCGCCTCGAACTTCTCGAAGGCCACGGCCGGGTCGGGCTCGGTCTTCAGGGTCTGGGCCGCCATCGACTGGACGGTGGCCAGGGTGTTCTTGACCCGGTGGTTCAGCTCGTTGATCAGCAGCCGCAGCTGGCCCTGATAATGCTGCTGCTCGCTCTCCACCTGCTTGCGGGCGGTGATGTCGGAAATGATGATCACCAGATAGGGCGGCTCGTCGCCCAGTTGCACCCGCGACACCGTCAGGTGGATCCAGATCAGCGACCCGTCGGCGCCCGACACGATCTGACGCTCGGCCACATAGCTGTCGGCCTCGCCCGCCAGCAGGGTGCGGGCCTGTTCCATGGCGTCCAGCCGGTCCTCGTCCTGGACCAGATCGCGGAACCGGCCCGCCAGCAGCGTCTCGCGATCGCGCCGGGTGATGGCGCAGAAGCGGTCGTTCATCTCCAGGAACACGCCGTCGCCCCCGACCCGGGCCACGCCCATGGCCGACTGGTCGAACACGGCGCGATAGCGGGCCTCGGCGGCCTCCAGCTTCATCCGCGCCTGGACGGTGGCGGTGACCACCTCGGTATAGAGCACCAGCCCGCCGATCGCGCCGTCATCGGTGCGCCAGGGGGCCATCGACCAGCGGATCCACTCCACCCGGCCGTTGCGGTCCACATAGCGGTCGCCCTCGTCGCCGCGCAGCTCGACCCCCTCGGCCAGCACCTGGGCATGGAAGTCGCGCCAGCGCTGCGGGATCTCGGGGAACACCTCGTAGTGGCGACGCCCGACCAGCGGCATGTCGGCCGGCAGGCCCTGATCGGTCAGATACTGCCGCGAGGCGGCCAGATAGCGCATCTGCAGGTCGAAGATCGCGATCCCCAACGGCGCATGCTGGAGCGCGATCGCCACGCTCGGCGAGGCCGACAGAAAGGACGCGTCCTCAACCATTCACACCCACCGGCCCGC
Organism: Caulobacter sp.; assembly: GCF_965279145.1. Classification (NCBI taxonomy): domain Bacteria; kingdom Pseudomonadati; phylum Pseudomonadota; class Alphaproteobacteria; order Caulobacterales; family Caulobacteraceae; genus Caulobacter; species Caulobacter sp. The sequence goes on along the minus strand of NZ_OZ257139.1, from coordinate 1,745,806 downwards.
GAGGCTGCCGCTGGCGCGTCCCGATCACGGCGACCGGGGGTCATTGCGCCCCTCTTGGAAACTGCGGTGAGGCTAGCCTCACGGCGAGCGCGAGTCATCGCCCATCATCCCCCAGGGGTTCACGTCAGCGTTGACGGACGCGGGACCGCGACCTCGCGCCGAAGCTGCGAGGGTGATGGAAAGGGTCGCGGAGCGTCCGGGCCTCGCCCGGATGATTGTGTTTTAAGTACCGTTTCGACGAAGCCGTCCGCTCCGCGTGACCGTTCTGGCGAAAGCGCGCGGCGCTCGAGCCCTGTTCGGGCCTCGCCGCCTTGAAGCCTCCGACGGGCGGACGGGATAGCGTTCCCGCCCGGACTGCCGATCCTTCCGGACCAGCCTGCTGCTCGCACGACCCTCGAAGTCACGTCGTTTTAGTTTTCCACGGCCGACCGCCGCCAGAGAACAACGAGGTTGACGGCCCGGAACGCAAGACGCCCCTCCCGCCATCGATTGAGCTTCCCGCTCGATCACCCCCCGCCGCCGCATCGGTCGCTGGCCTTGCGCCCTTTCCTCGCGACGAGGTGGCTACAGAATACGGGAGGTTTGAGCGCGGCTGCGTCGATTGTCTGGACGCTCGTACAGGTCCTCCCCCTAGCGGGGGAGGTGTCGGCGAAGCCGGCGGAGGGGGAAGTCCTGCAGACTCAATGCGGTGTTCCCCCACCGGCCTCCGGCCGCCTCCCCCTTCAGGGGGAGGACCTACAGCGTCAATCCCCGTCCCCATCCGTGGACGGGGCGATCGCTATCCCCGTTCTCATGGCTGTGGCGGGCAAGAGGCAAATGACGGTGAGAGGGAGCGTGAGCCCCTACCCCTCCGCCGCCCCCTCATAGGCCGCCATCATCGCCATGTTCAGGATCCGCGACACCGACGAGCTGAGCGGCGCGATCTGGATCGACTTGCTCAGGCCCAGCAGCACAGGGCCGATCACCGTGGCGCCGCCCAGCGACTGCACCAGCTTGGTCGAGATCGAGGCGGCGTGGATGGCCGGCATGATCAGGATGTTGGCGCTGTCGGTCAGGCGCATGAACGGGTAGTTGGCGCGCTTTTCGGGGTCCAGCGCCAGTTCGGGCGGCATTTCGCCCTCGTATTCGAAGTCGACGTCCATCTCGTCGAGCGTGGCCACGGCCTCGCGCACCTTTTCCGAGCGCAGGCCCATCGGGTTGCCGAAGGTGGAATAGCTCATGAAGGCGACGCGCGGCTTGAAGCCCAGGCGGGTGACGGCGCGGGCCGCCTCGCAGGCGATCTCGACCAGTTCCTCGGCCTCGGGCAGTTCGGTGACATTGGTGTCGGCCACGAAGATGGTGCGGCCCTTGGCCAGCACCACGCTCATGCCCATGATCCGGCCGCCGGGCGCGGGGTCGACGACGCGCAGCACCTCTTCCAGGGCCTGGTCGAAGCTGCGGGTGACGCCGGTGACCATGCCGTCGGCCTCGCCCAGCGTGACCATCGAGGCGGCGAAGCTGTTGCGGTCCTGGTTGATCAGGCGCTGGACGTCGCGCTTCAGATAGCCCTGGCGCTGCAGGCGGGCGTAGAGCGCGTCGACATAGTCGGGATTGCGGTCGCTAAGGCGGGCGTTGATGATTTCCAGGCCGGCCGTTTCCGGGTCCAGCCCCACCACCTTCATGTTCTCGGTGACCAGGTTCTCGCGGCCGCACAGGATGGCCTTGCCGTAGCCGCCGGTCTGGTAGGCGTAGGCGGCGCGGATCACCGACGGGTCCTCGCCCTCGGCGAAGACGATGGTCTTGGGATTGGCCAGCACGGCGCCGCTGATCTTCTGCAGGAAGCCGGCGGTGGGATCCAGGCGCTGGGCCAGACTGGCGCGATAGGCGTCCATGTCCTCGATCGGCTTGCGGGCCACGCCGGTGTCCATCGCCGCCTGGGCGACGAAGGGCGGCACGTACCAGATCAGGCGCGGATCGAAGGCCGAGGGGATGATGTATTGCGGGCCGAACTTCAGCTGGCGGCCGTGATAGGCGGCGGCGACCTCGTCGGGCACATCCTCGCGGGCCAGCATGGCCAGGGCGTTGGCGCAGGCGATCTTCATCTCGTGATTGACGCGGCGGGCCCGCACGTCCAGCGCGCCGCGGAAGATGTAGGGGAAGCCCAGGACGTTGTTGACCTGGTTGGGATAGTCGCTGCGGCCGGTGCCCATGATGGCGTCCTTGCGGACGGCGTGGACTTCCTCCGGCGTGATCTCGGGATCGGGGTTGGCCATGGCGAAGATGACCGGGTTGGGGGCCATGCTGGCGATCATCTCGGGCGTGAAGGCGCCCTTGGCCGACAGACCCAGCAGCACGTCGGCGCCCTTGACCGCCTCGGCCAGGGTGCGCTTGTCGGTGTCGACCGCGTGGGCGCTCTTCCACTGGTTCATGCCCTCGGTGCGGCCGCGATAGAGCACGCCCTTGCTGTCGACCGCGATGCAGTTCTCGGCGCGCACGCCCATGGCCTTGATCAGCTCCAGCGAGGCGATGCCCGCCGCGCCGGGGCCGTTGAGCACCACCTTGACGTCTTCCAGCTTCTTGCCGGTGATGTGGCAGGCGTTGATCAGGCCGGCGGCGCAGATGATCGCCGTGCCGTGCTGGTCATCGTGGAACACCGGAATGTCGAGCAGCTCCTGCAGCTCGGTCTCGATGCGGAAGCACTCGGGGCTCTTGATGTCCTCCAGATTGATGCCGCCGAAGGTGACGCCGATGTTCTTGACCACCGTGATGATCTCGTCGGCGTCCTTGGAGCTGATCTCGATGTCGATGCTGTCGACGTCGCCGAAGCGCTTGAAGAGGACCGACTTACCTTCCATCACCGGCTTGGAGGCCAGGGCCCCCAGATCGCCCAGGCCCAGGATCGCGGTGCCGTTGGAGATCACCGCCACCAGGTTGCCCTTGGAGGTGTATTCGTAGGCCATGTCCGGATCGGCGGCGATGGCGTGGACGGGAACGGCGACGCCGGGGGAATAGGCCAGCGACAGGTCGCGCTGGGTGGCCATCGGCTTGGTCGGCACGATCGCGATCTTGCCCGGGGTCGGATAGCGGTGGAAGGCCAGCGCTTCGGCGTCGGTGAAGGTCTTCTTCTCAGAGTCGCTCATGATGGCGTTCCCCGTCCTGCGTGCAAGTTGATGGGACGAGCCGGACAATGCGGGGCGCCCTTATGGGCGGGCACCGTAGCGGCGGCGCCGCGCCCTCACAACCTGTCGCGCGGGATAAAAGGGCGCGCAAACGCTTGTTGGGCTTGGCGTTGCGTCAACCTTGAGCGGCGACCGGCGCGCGATCCGAGATTGACCGGGCCCCGAAGAATGGGTGACTAGGCGGTCATGACAACGCCCGTGAAAATCGCCGTCGCCGGGGCCCTGGGCCGTATGGGACAGGCCGTCGCCAAGACCCTGGACGGGCACGCCCTGGCCGTCGCCGCCGCCCGCTTCGACCGTCCGGGCGCGGAAGGTCCGGGTCTGGTCGCGCGCGACGCCGCCCTGGCCGCCGCCGACGCGGTGATCGACTTCACCCTGCCCGAAGCCTCCGTTCTGCTGGCCGAGGCCTGCGCCGCACGCGGCGGCCCGGCCCTGGTCATCGGCTCGACCGGCTTCTCCGCCGAACAGCTGGCCCGCATCGACGCGGCGGCGACGAAGATCGCCATCGTCCGCTCGGGCAACTATTCGCTGGGCGTCAACATGCTGATGGGGCTGGTCAAGCAAGCCGCCGCCGCCCTGCCCGCCGCCGAGTGGGACATCGAGGTCTTCGAGGCCCACCACAAGCGCAAGATCGACGCCCCCTCGGGCACCGCCCTGATGCTGGGCCAGGCGGCCGCCGACGGCCGGGGCGTCGCCCTGCCCGAGGTCGAGGTGCGGGCCCGCGACGGCGTCACCGGCCCGCGCGAGGAAGGCTCGATCGGCTTTTCGGTGGTGCGCGGCGGCGGGATCATCGGCGAGCACAGCGTGATCTTCGCCGGCGAGGAAGAGGTGCTGACCCTGTCGCACTCGGCCACCGACCGGGGTTTGTTCGCCCGCGGCGCGGTCGCCGCCGCCGTCTGGGCCACGCGCCAGCCGCCCGGTCTCTACGACATGCAGGACGTTCTGGGCTTTCGTCCTTAGCCGCGCCCCACTAGACATGGAAAAGAGCCGGGGGGCTTGCATCTAGACTTGGGACCTGATGGCCGACCCGACGCCCGACTCCGCTCCCCCGCCCCGCCCCCGATGGCGCCGTGAGCGGCTGATCGACGCCGGACTGGAAGCCGTCTCGCTGTCGATGATGGGCGTGATCGCCCTGGGCATGCTGGCCTATGCCGGCCGTCGCGAGATCAGCCGGGAGCTGGCCGAGGGCTGGCTGCGCGACCACGGCATCGACGCGGTGGTCACGGTCGACGACCTGGACGCCAGCGGCTTTTCCGGCTCGATCCTGATGGGGCCCAAGGGCGACCCGATCTTCGCCGCCGAGCGCATCGAGGTGGCCTATGACCTTCAGGCGCCGTGGTCCGGGGGGCCGTTCGCCCTCGACACTCGCGCCGTGCGTCTGGTGCGGCCGCGCCTGAAGGCCAGCCTGACCGACAAGGGCCTGAACTTCGGCCCGCTGCAGCCGCTGATCGACGAGGCGCTGAGCTCGCCCAAGGACCCCAAGGCCACGGGCCCCGCCATCCTGGTCGAGAACGCCCGCGTCGACCTGCGCACCCCCGGCGGCCTGGCCCGCATCACCGGCGACGCCAGCCTCGACGACGGCAAGCTGCTGCGCTTCGACGGCCAGCTGGCCCGCATGCGCTATGCCGACAAGGATCTGGTGGTCGAGACCAAGGGGGCCCTGATCACCGCCCGCAAGCGCGGTGAGCGCCTGTCAGTGGTGGCGCGGTTCGATCTCGACACCCTGGTCAGCCAGGCCGTCGAGCTGGACGAGGCCAAGGGCGAGCTGAGCGCCGACCTGGCCTATCCCGACCTGACCCGTTTCAGCGCCGACGGTCCCGCCGCGCTGCGCGCCGCCTTCACCGCCGACGCCATCCGGGTGGGCGACGCCTCGGCCGGGGGCGTGGCGGCCAGCCTGGACCTGGCCGGCCGGCTGGACGGCGGGCTCGCGCAGGTTCGGTTCGACGGCCATCTGACCGGCAAGGCGCGCGGCGACACCCTGGAATCGCCGCAGGTCAACGCCCGCGACATCGGCCTGGACCTGGCGCTGGACACCGTCTCGGTCGTGCGGCGCGACCAGAGAATCGGCGCCCGGATCGGCGGCTCGGTCTCGGCCGAGGCCGGTCAGGCCCTGGCGGGCGGCGCGGCCGTGCGCGGCGGCGCGGCGCGGATCGCCTCGACCGGCCTGATCCTCTCCAGCGACGCGAACGGCGGCGCGATCAATGGCCCGCTGGCCCTGCAGCTGGGCGCCAGCCGGCTGGCCGGCGGAGCCCTGGCCCTGACCAGCCTGGCGGCCAACGCCCAGGGCAGGATCTCCGGCCCGCTCAACGCGCCCGGCCTGACCCTGGAGGGCTCGGCCGGCGCCGACAGCGGCATCTCGGGCCCCGACGCCGAGCGCCTGGCCGCCGCCCTGCCCAATCCCGCCTATGCCCGCACGGCCGCCCAGGCCCTGCGCACGTTCGACCTGCGCGCCCCGGCCCTGAAGGTCAGCGTCCAGAATGGCCGCACGGTCCTGAGCCTGCCCCAGCCGATCACCCTGGCGGCGCCCAATGGCGTCCAGGCCCGTATCGCCGCGCCGCGCGGAACCCTGCTGGACCTCACCGGCAACCAGGGCCAGGGCGGCCTGGCCGCCAGCCTGACCGGCGGCGGCCTGCCCAACCTGCGGATCGACGCGCCGGACTGGCGGATGACCGACGGCGCGCTGGCCGCCCATGTCACCCTGACCGGCGACCATATCGACATCCCGCCGGCCGAGGGCGTGGCCGGCCAGATCGCGGGCCGGGTCCAGTTGGCGGGCGCGCGCTTCAGCTTCGCCCTGGACGGCTGCACCCCCCTGGGCGCCCGACGCCTGCTGGTCGGCGAGACGCCGCTCAGCGCGCCGAAAGTGACCCTCTGCCCCGGCGCGGCCCCGCTGATCGCCTCGACCGGCGCCGGCTGGACCGCCTCGGCCCGGTTCAAGGCCCTGGAATCCTCGCTCGACGAGGCGCAGGCCAGGATCAGCGACGGGGCCGGAACCCTGACCGCCAGCGGCGCCGGCGCGCCCGAGCGGGCCGAAGCGCGGCTGGAGCAGGGGGTGCTGAGCGACGCGGCCGAGACCCGCCGCTTCAATCCGATCAAGACCGCCGGCCGGCTGGTGCTGGCCAATGGCGTCTGGAGCGGGGCGATCGACGCCAGCACGCCCGTCGGCCAGCCGCTGGGCCGGATCACCCTGCGCCACGACGTGGCCCAGGCGCGCGGCCGGGCCGAGATCGACGCCAGCAAGCTGGCCTTCGCCAAGGACGGCCTGCAGCCGGGCGACCTGTCGCCGATGGCCGCCTGGGCCACCCAGGCCACCGGCCCCGCCACCTTCACCGGCCTGTTTACCTGGGACGCCGACGGCATGACCAGCAAGGGCCGGCTGGTCGCCGACAGGATCGACTTCACCAGCCCGATCGGCTTCGTCGCCACCCTGGACGGCGGCATCGACTTCACCAGCCTCACCCCGTTGATCAGCGCGCCCGACCAGAGCCTGAAGATCACCCGGGTCGACGCCATCGTGCCGCTGGAGGCCTTCGGCGCCTTCTTCAGCCTGGGCGCGGAGTCGCTGCACATCTCGTCGGCGGCCTTCAACGCCGCCAAGGGCCGGGTGTCGATCGAGCCCACCGACGTGCCGCTGGACCCGACCAAGCCGATCCGGGGCGTCATCGTCATCGAGCATCTGGACCTGGGCGAACTGATCGCCGCCTCGTCCTTGGTGGAAAAGGTGCAGCTGGACGCCGTGGTCGATGGCCGCCTGCCGTTCGAGTTCGGCCCCAAGGGCTTCCGGTTCCTGGACGGGAAGATCCACGCCATCCAGCCGGGCCGGATGGCCATCTCCCGCGCGGCCCTGACCAGTGTCCAGACCGGCGAGGCCAGCGCGCCCGGCGCGCCCGCGCCGCCGGTCAACGCCATCCAGGACTTCGCCTATCAGGCCATGGAGAACCTGGCGTTCGACACCCTGGAGGCCGGGGTCAACAGCACCGACGGCGGGCGGCTGAGGATCCTGTTCCACATCAAGGGCGAGCACGATCCCAAGGTCGCCGAAAAGGCCCGGATCGCCGTGCTGGACCTTCTGCGCGGCCGCGCGTTCAACAAGCGCATCGCCCTGCCGGCCAAGACGCCGGTTGACCTGACCCTCGACACCTCGCTGAACTTCGATGAGCTTCTGGACGCTTGGCGACGCGCCTATAAGGGTGAAGACCCTTCTGTTGCGCGTTCAGCCCCGGTTCAGCCGTGACCGCCGACTATTCACTCGAACTGGAGACAGACGCATGAGAAAGCGCGCCCTACTGACGGCCCTGATCGCGATGGGAGCGCTCGGCGCCTGCACGCCGACGATCCGCGTCAAGGTCGATCCCATCAACATCTACGCCAAGCTGGACGCCGACGTCCGGGTGCGACTGGACAAGGAAGTCCAGACGCTGATCCAGCAAAACCCCAACCTGTTCTAGGAAAGGCGCCGACATGATCCGCAAGACACTCACGGCCGTCGCCATCGGCCTTTCGCTCGCCGCCGTCGGCGTCGGCGCGGCCTCCGCCCAATCGGCCGCCGCCAAGGCCGCCGTCGACGCCGCCAAGGCCGCCGGCACGGTCGGCGAGCAGGCCGACGGCTATCTGGGCATCGTGGCCGGCGGCGACGCCGCCCTGCGCGCCTCGGTCGCCGAAATCAACACCGGCCGCGCCGCCGCCTACAAGGACATCGCCGCCAAGACCGGCGTGACCCCCGAAGCCGCCGGCCAGGCCACCGCCAAGCAGCTCTACAGCCGCCTGGCGCCGGGCCAGTACTGGAAGCCGCTGGATGGCGGCTGGATGAAGAAGTAGCAGATCCTCCCCCTAGCGGGGGAGGTGTCGCCCCGGACTTGATCCGGGGCGACGGAGGGGGAAGCAGCGGCTCAGTCACTGCCGACTTCCCCCTCCGGCCTTCGGCCGCCTCCCCCTTCAGGGGGAGGATCTTTGTGGAACCGCCCCCGCCGCTCCCCTAAGAACGGCCGCATGGCCGCCTCCACCAGATCCCTGGTTCCCTACGCCGCGCTGCTGGGCGCGATCGTGACGCTGTGCGTCGGTACGTCCTTCGCCAAGACGCTGTTTCCCATCGTCGGGGCCCAGGGGACGAGCGCCTATCGCGTGGGTTTTTCGGCCCTGGTGCTGCTGATCGTCTGGCGGCCCTGGCGGCATCCGCTCAAGCCCGCCGACCTGAAGGCCGTGGCGCTGTACGGGGCGGTGATGGGGTTGATGAACCTCAGCTTCTACATGGCGCTGCGCACCATCCCGCTGGGCGTGGCCATCGCCATAGAGTTCACCGGACCCTTGGCCCTGGCCCTGATCCATTCGCGCAAGCTGATCCATTTCGTCTGGATCGCCCTGGCGGCTCTGGGCCTTGGCCTGCTGCTGCCGCTGAAGGGCGGCGCGAGCGCGCTGGACCCGGTCGGGGTCGGCTTCGCGGCGATGGCGGCGGTGTTCTGGGCGCTCTACATCGTTCTGGGCAAGCGCGCCGGCCACCTGCACGCCGGGCGCGCCGTGGCCCTGGGCATGACCACCGCCGCCCTGATCCTGGTCCCGATCGGCCTCTTCACCGCCAAGGCCAACCTGTTCCAGCCCAAGCTGCTGGCCCTGGGCCTGGTGGTGGCGGTGCTGTCCAGCGCCATTCCCTATTCGCTGGAGATGATCGCCCTGAAGGGCATCCCCAAGCGCAGCTTCGGCGTGCTGCTCAGCGCCGAACCGGCGGTCGGAGCCCTGGCGGGGCTGGTGATGCTGGGCGAAAGGCTGGCGCCGCTGCAAGGACTGGCGATCGGCGCGATCGTGGCGGCGTCGGTCGGGACGATCCTGACGACGCCGGCTGAGGAACCCGTCAGCGCGGAGGGGGTGGGCGCCTAGAGCCTTTTAGCTTCATATGGAATCATATGAAGCGTTCAAAAAGGCTCTAAATCATACACTTAGAGCGCGATAACCGCCGAAACCGCGTGCACTTTCGGCTATCGCGCTCTAGGCGCCCCGCGCCACGAACCAGCCGTTGCGGAACCCCTCATCCGCCTTGCCATAGGTGAAGGCCCCGCCGTCCGGCTTGGTGAACCTGCCGCCCGCCGCGGCCAGGATCGCGTGGCCCGCCGCGGTGTCCCATTCCATGGTCGGCCCATGGCGCGGATAGATGTCGGCCGAGCCCTCGGCGATGCGGACCATCTTGATCGAGCTGTCCATCGGGGTGCGCAGGTCAAAGCCGTACTCGGCGGCCAGCTCGGCCGCGCGCTCTTCCTTCATGGTGTGGCTGACCAAGGCGATGGCCTGCCCCTTGGGCCAGGCGCGCGCCGAGACCGGAACGTCGGGGCCGCCGGGGGCCATGCGCTTGAGGACGCCGTCGGCCGTGGTGAACCAGGCCTCGCCGGTGGCCGGGGCCACGATCGCGCCGGCCACGGGGACGCCGTTCTCGATCAGGCCGATATTGACCGTGAAGTTGGGATCGCCGCGCACGAAGGCCTTGGTGCCGTCCACCGGATCGACCAGAAAGAAACGCGGGCCGATGTCTTCCGGCGCGCCGAACTCGCTGGCGTGTTCTTCCGACACCGTCGGGACTGCGGGGAACTGCTCGGCCAGGCGGCGCAGGATCAGGCGCTCGCCGGCCTGATCGGCCTCAGTCACCGGGCTGGCGTCGGCCTTCTGAACCACAGCAAGCTCGGTGCGCCAGAACGGCAGGATGACCTGGGCGGCCTCTTCGCAGATCAGGGCCAGGGCGCGACCCCAGTCAGCGAGGGGAAGATGGTCGGAGGCGCTCATTCAGGATCCCCTGGGGTCGTCGCCGACGAAGGTCAGGGTCACGCGCTGGGCGTCGATCATCTGCTTGCCGGCGTCTTCGAAGTTGACGGTGACGCGGTGTCCGATCACGGATTGCACCTGTCCAAGCCCCCAGTCGGGGCGGTCAGGGTGGCGCACGAGGACGCCCGGTTCGAGAAACGGATCCATAAGGCCTCCCTGATAAGCCGCGCGTCCAGTTTGCCAAAGCTTCAAATCACGCCAGAGTTCGCGCCCATGACCGACAGCCAAGTTCCCGCCGCCCCCACCCCGGCCCCCGCGACGCCCCCCGCGACTGGGGCTATCGACGTGCAGGGTCCCGATTTCGCGGCCCTGCTGGCCGCGCGCCTGTGTCACGACTTCATCAGCCCGGCCAGCGCCATCGTCTCGGGCCTGGACCTGCTTGAGGATCCGGCCGCCCAGGACATGCGCGAGGACGCCATGAGCCTGATCGCCTCGTCGGCGCGAAAGCTGGCCGACCTGCTGCAGTTCACCCGCGTGGCCTTCGGCGCCTCGGCCTCGGCCGAGAACTTCGACTCCCGCGAGCTGGAAAAGCTGGCCCAGGGCGTGTTCGACCACGTTCGCCCGACCATGGTGTGGGCCATCGAGTCGCAGGCGATGAACAAGCCCTCGGCCCGGGCCGTGCTCAACATCGCCCAGATCGCCGCCAGCGCCCTGCCGGCCGGCGGGGTCGCCACCCTGAAGGGCGTCACGGCCGAGGGCCGGTTCCTGATCACCGCCGACTCGCTGGGCGCCCGGGCCCGGCTGCGGCCCGAGGTGCTGGCGGGCCTGAAGGGCGAGGCCCTGACCGAAGGCCTGGGCGGCCCGTGGGTGCAGGCGGCCTATCTGCACGCCCTGGTGCGCGCCGCCGGCGGCCAGATCGCCGTCGAGGTGGCCGAGGATCGCGTCAGCCTGGCCTGCTGGGTTCCCGCCTGACCCCATCGCGGGTGAAAACACCAAACATGCTCACCGCTCCTTAACCTCGGCGCCCGACCATGGAGCCTTGGATTGGAGCATGCCGTGAAGACCTGTCTGGTGGTCGACGACAGCCGGGTGATCCGCAAGGTCGCCCGCCGGGTCCTGGAGGACATCGGCTTCGAAATCGCAGAGGCCGCCGATGGCATGGAGGCTCTGGCGTGGTGTCGCGCGGCCATGCCCGACGCGGTGCTGCTCGACTGGAACATGCCGGTGATGAACGGGATCGAGTTCCTGCGCCAGCTGCGCGCCGAGCCGGGCGGCGAGGCGCCGACCGTGGTCTTCTGCACCGTCGAGAACGATGTCGACCACATCCGCACCGCCCTCGAGGCCGGGGCCAACGAATACATCATGAAGCCGTTCGACGGCGAAATCATCGCGGCGAAGTTCGCCGAGGCGGGTCTGCTGTGACGCCCGAGGACATGGAACTGCTGGCGGCCCTGGGCCGGGCCCGCGCCGGCCTCAAGATCGACGTCGACCGCACCTATCTGGTCGAGACCCGCCTGGCGCCCCTGGCCCGGCGCGAGGGCTTCGACTCGATCGAGGCCATGATCTCCGCCCTGCGGGCCAAGCGCGAGGAGCGCCTGATCTGGGCGGTCATCGAGGCGCTGACCTTCAACGAGACCAGCTTCTTCCGCGACAAGGACCTGTTCGCGCACCTTCGCGACGAGGTCCTGCCGACCCTGTCCAGGTCCCGGCGCGATCAGCCGATCCGCATCTGGAGCGCCGCCTGCTCGACGGGCCAGGAGGTCTACTCCCTGGCCATGGCGGCGGCCGCCAGCGAAACGCTGGACCCCGGAACCCGCTTTGAATTCTTCGGCTCCGACCTGTCGGAGCGCTGCCTGGAAAAGGCCCAGAGCGGCCTCTACACCCAGTTCGAGGTCCAGCGCGGCCTGCCGATCCGGCTGCTGGTCCAGCATTTCGGAAACCAGGACGACACCTGGGAGATCTCGCCGCGCATCCGCCAGTCGGTGCGCTGGAAGCGGATCAACCTGCTCAGCGACCTGTCTTCGCTGGGTCGTTTCGACGTCATCCTGCTGCGCCATGTGCTCAGCGGCCTGGAGCCCAGCCTGCACGGCCGGATCGTCGAAAGCCTCGCCGCCCTGCTGGCGCCGGACGGCGTGCTGGTGCTGAGTCCCGACGATCACCTGCCCAACAGCGCGGGCGACCTGGTCGAGGCGACCGAACAGGCCGGCGTCTTCGTGCGCGGCCAGGCCCGGGCCGTGGCCGCCGCCTAAGGTCTGGCGGCCTCCAAGGCGACGCCCTTCAAACGCGCCAGGCCCGCCGCCCAGGTTCGCAGCCGCGCGCCCAGGCCCGGCTCTCGCGACGGCATCATCGCGAAGGTGTTGGCCAGCTTGCCATACAGCAACAGGGCGTCCCGGCTGGCTATGGCCGGACGCAGGCCCATGCCGTCGACCACCTGCCGCGCGACGGTGCGGAAGGCCACCAGACCAGGATCGTGGCGCTCGGGCGTGCGGCAGTCGGAGAAGTCGGGCGACAGGCCGCAGCCGTCGCGAATCGCCGCCTCGATCGCGCGGGCATAGTCCGCGTCGCGCGCCATTCGGTCGACATCGATCACCAGGTCGGCCTGGGGCAGGGCCCTGAGATAGGACAGCAGATACACCGCCATGAACGCGGCGAACGACACCTGGGGGTGGGCTCGCTTCAGCCGGCGACGCACGGCGGCGATCCGGTCGGCCAGCGCGCCTCGCGGAGCGCCTCCCCGCCCCAGCAAGGCCTGGGCGGCGTCATGCTGGCCCGGCGTCTCGGCCAGGATCACATACTGGCACAGCTCGAAATAGGTCGGCCGGGGCCGGCGGCGCAGGGAATAGAACGACAGCCACTGCTGCACCGGATCGCGGATCAGCACGATGTGGAAGCCGTCAAAGCGCCGCCGCAGCCAGGCGATTCGGCCCAGGGTGCGGCAGCAGGCCAGAACCGGCGTCTCTCCCCGCGCGCGCGCGGCGCCGATCAGGCCCTCGACATAGGCGCCCTGCTCGGGATCCTCCTCTTCGGCATCGAGGAAATAGCGGTCGAGGGCGAAGCGGCTTTCATAGCCGCGCACGCCCCCGGCCGGATCGAGCACCGGCGAGAACTCCTGCAGATAGGGCTCGGCCCCGCCGGGATGGCGCAGGCCGCTGTTGTCGGGCGTCTCGGCGGGGATGGTCCGCGCGGTCAGCCGCGCCAGCTGCTCATGCCAGGGCTCGTAATAGGCGCGCACGCCGGGCAAGGCGCGAAAACGGCTCCAGACATAGGTGCTGGAACACCTCCAGCCACTGTGGACGAAGACGGTTCGGCCGGAGGATGACGACACGCGAAACAGGTCCCTGCGATGCGAAGTCGCCGAGCTTCGCCGCCGAACCTAACGTGCGTATCTCCGCCACGTTTCAACCTGGAAACGAAATCCGCGCCGAGCGCGAGACACAGAAAAGCCCGCCGATCGCGTGACCGGCGGGCTTTCTTCGGATCCGTGGAACCGAGCCTAGTTCTTGGCGTCCTTGGCGGTGTCGGTGACGGCCTTGCCGGCCGACGAGACGTCCTTGCCGGCGCCTTCGACGGTGTTGCAGGCGGCGACGGAAAGGCTGGCGGCCAGGGCGGCCAGGATGATCAACTTGCGCATGGGTGTTCTCCGCTGGTTCGGCCCAAGACGGGGGTGGGCCGTTCAGGGGGACAACGCCTGCGGCGAAGCTAGGTTCCGGGCGCCGGCGGCGCTTGCGGCGTGGGAAAGATCAGGCGCACCAGGAGGCCGGTTTCACCCAGGCGCTCGAAGGAAACCTTGCCGCGCAACTGGCGGGCGAAGGCGTTCATCAGGGTGCGTCCCACCCCCTCGGCGACGCCGTCCACCGAACCGGGGCCATCATCGCCGATCGACAGTTCGGCCTCCTCGCCGCGCACGACGAAATTGACCGTCAGCACCCCGCCGCGCTCGCTGAACGCATGCTTCTGGGCGTTGGTGATCGCCTCGACGGCGAACAGCGCGATCGGCGCCAGTCGGTCGGGGTCGATGACCAGAGGGTCGGCGTGAACCTCGGTGCGCACGCCGCCATGCAGGTGAATATTGGCGTCACCGGCCAGCAGCAGCGCCGTCAGCTCCTCCAGGAACGGGCGCAGGTCGACCCGCTTCAGGTCAGGTCCCTGGTAGAGGGCGCGATAGATCTGGGCCAGGGCGGTGATCCGCTGGCGCGTGTCGTTCATCGCCGCCTTGGCGGCCGGATCGGTCAGGGCCCGCTGCTGCATGTTGAGCAGCGAGGTGATGATCTGCAGATTGTTCTTCACCCGGTGATGGATCTCGCGCATCAGCGCGTCCTTCTCGGCCAGGCTGTCCATCAGGGATGCGTCGCGGGCCACGATGGCGCCGGCCATGTCATCCAGGGTCGCGGCCAGTTCGCGGATTTCCGGCGGCGCGCGCTCGGCCTGCAGGGGGCGCACGGTAAAGCGGCCCTTGGCGTAGATGGCGGCCACGCGCTGCAGATAGATGATCCAGCGGATCACCGCCCGCTCGGCCGCGTACAGCACCGCGCCCAGCGCCAGGGCGAAGGCCAGCAGCGGCAGCACCAGGCGCGAGATCGGATTGATCCACGCCCAGGACACCAGGCCCGGCGACGGCGCCGACAGGACCAGGAAGACCTCCTTGTCGACCAGCGGCGCCGCCGAATAGGCCCGCTCGCGATTGTTGAGGTCCTTGGCCGACCACTGGGCGACCCCGCGTTGGGCGGCCTGAGCGCGCCAGCCCATGGGCGGGGCGCCGAAGGCGCTGGGCTGGGTGGCGGCGAACATCTTGCCGTGGGAGTCGATCAGGGCGATCTCGGCGCCCTGGGGCATGAAGCGATTGGCGGTTTCCAGACGCAGGCTGCGCAAGGTCAGCACCGCCACCATGGCGCCGTCGAAGCGCTGGTCGCCGGTCCTGGCGCGAACGGCGGCCAGGACGGCGGGTTCGTCGGCATAGACCGCGCCCGGCGCGCTGGCCACGACCATGTCCTGACCACCGGCCAGCTCGCGAAACCAGGCGCGACCGGCGCGATTGGGATCAGGCGGCGTGGTCGCCGCCGCGCATGACACGCGGCCGCGGGAGTCAAAACGGATCAGGTTGGCGTAGCCCGGCAGCCGGGCGCGCACATCGGCCAGGCGCTGGGCGCACTCCAGCCCCACCGAGCCAGGACCCAGGGTCTGCAGCAGGACGCCGGCCGCCTCGATGCGGGCGCGGGCGATCGCGGCGCTGCGCCCCACGGCCAGCTCCAGGCTCTGGCGTCGCGAGTCGGCCTCGGCCCGGAAGGCGAAGATCGACTGCAGGCCGCCAAGGATCAGGACAGGCAGAAGCGCGACAACAAGCGCCGCGGCCAGGCGCACTCGGATAGAGGTCGCGATCTTCGCGCCTCGCCTTGCGAAAGGCTTCACCGCAAGGAGCTCAATCGCTCCGCGTCGGCCAGGATCGAGCCCATCGCCTCGCCGGCCGAACGGCCGTCACGGTCATAGGCCCCGGCCTCGAGGATGGCCTGCAAGGCGCGACGGGCGCGGCTGACCCGGCTCTTGACCGTGCCCACGGCGCAGCCGCAGATCTCGGCGGCCTCTTCGTAGGCGAACCCGCCGGCGCCGACCAGGATCAGGGCTTCGCGCTGTTCGGCGGGAAGCATGCCAAGGCTCAGACGCAGCTCGTCCAGCGCCACCGGCGCTTCGGGATCATCGACGGCGACCAGGGTCCGCTCGGCGGCTTCCTGGTCAAGCTGGCTCTGGCGCCACGAGCGGCGCTTCTCGGAATAGAACTGGTTGCGCAGGATCATGAAGGTCCAGGCCTTCATGTTGGTGCCCAGTTGGAAACTGGCGCGGGCGTCCCACGCCTTCATCATGGCGTCCTGGGCCAGGTCGTCGGCCGCGGTCGGATCGCCCGTCAGCGTGCGGGCGAAGGCGCGCAGATGCGGAATGAGCGTGACGAGTTCTTTCTTGAATACCGTGTCGCGCTCGGGATCGAATGGCGAACGGCCCACCTGGGTCTCCGTCATGCTCATTTCTCTCCCGCAGGCTTGTCAGCCTTGCGCAGGATTTCGAGAAACTCGTCCGGGACCGCCTCGTTGACGACCTCGTCGAACATCTGGCGCAGCTTAACGCCGATGGCCTGCTGGCGCAGACGGGCTTCGTCCAGCGCCGGAGCGCCCTTGCGGTGATCTTCCATGGGTACGTGTTCGATCATGTCCTCGACGCCGAAATAACGCGACGCCCGCCCCCTTTGGCCGAATGTGTCTCTGCCAGTGGTCAACGCCGTTTTCCGTATCCGGTTCCCGAAGCTTGGGCATAAGATGGCAAAATTCCGCGATCGGCGGAACCGCCTTCGTGAGGCGGCGTTAAACACCCTGATCGAATGGCCTAGCTTGACCATTGGGTCGCGTTTTCACGAAGACACCGCATCGGGAGGGGTCATGAGTCTTCTTGCTCGGCTGGCGCCGCATCTGCCTTACATCCGCCGCTACGCCCGCGCCCTCACTGGCGATCAGAATACCGGGGATCACTACGTCCGGGTGGCGCTTGAAGCGCTGGCCGCCGGGGATCGTTCCCTGGACGCGGACCTTTCTCCGCGCGTCGCGCTGTACCGCGTCTTCCACGCCATCTGGCTGTCGTCCGGCGCCCAGCTGGAAGCCCGCCGCGACGAAGGCCATACGCCGGCGGACGACGCGGCCCAGCGTCTGATGCGGATCGCCCCGCGTTCGCGCCAGGCCTTCCTGCTCACCGCCCTGGAAGGCTTCACACCGACCGAGGCCGCGCAGATCCTGGATTGCGAGTTCGGCGAGGTTGAACGCCTGATCTCCGAAGCCCAGACCGAGATCGACGCCGAACTGGCCACCACCGTGCTCATCATCGAGGACGAACCGGTCATCGCCGCCGACATCGAGGCCCTGGTCCGCGAACTGGGTCACGAGGTCACCGACATCGCCGCCACGCGCGGCGAGGCGATCGAGGCGGTGGCGCGCAAGACGCCGGGCCTGGTGCTGGCCGACATCCAGCTGGCCGACGGCTCGTCGGGCATCGACGCGGTCAAGGACATCCTGGCCCGCCTGGACGTGCCTGTGATCTTCATCACCGCCTTCCCCGAACGCCTGCTGACCGGCGAGCGGCCCGAGCCGACCTTCCTGATCACCAAGCCCTTCCAGCCGGAAACGGTGAAGGCGGCGATCGGTCAGGCGCTGTTCTTCCATCCGCGAAAGACCCGCAAGGCGGCCTAGAGCCGTCCAGAACGACAGCACGTCAACGGCCGCCCCCGCAGGGGCGGCCGTTTTCGTATCGGCTCAGGATCGGGAACGGCTAGTTGGCGGGCGGGGTGGTGTTCTGCCGGGCCGGGCTCTGCTCGGTGCTGTAGCGGCTGGCCTCGGCCGGCGTCTTGGCGCCGTTGTTGTGCTCGACCGCCGCCAGGTCATTGGAGCGGAAGCCCCAGGCGCCGAACAGGGCGATCGCGGCCAGAACGGTGGACACCACCAGGATCGCGAAGATGTGCTGACCCCAGCGTCCCTGGCGGGCGCGCGTCGCGTTCAGGTGGACAGGGGCGTCATCGTGAATGTCGGCGGACATGAAGACCTCCTTCAAGGCATTGAATAGGCGGACGCCAGAGCGTGGGCTGGAGACAGCCGCGCCTGGAACGCCTGGACGACGCCGGCCGAGCCCGCGACGGCGGTGATGACCACCAGCGCCATGAGGCGCTTGCGAGCGGCGCGCTGGCGTCGGCTGGGCGTCAGGCTGAAAACGGTTCCGCCATGCTGGGCTTGATAGGTGCTGATCATGGCGTCCCCTCGTGTGTCGCGATAACGGTCGGCTCGACCGTCCACAGAACAACGCTTCCCGAGAGCCGCTGTTCCGTGCGCCTGGGGCCCGCAAAAAAACCTGGAAAAAATGCGGGCCGCCTGGAACCCGGCCGCCAGGACCGCGTTTTCCTATTGCGGAGGCGGCGACGCCCCCCCGACTTGAGGCTGGCGCAAGCTGGCCTGTCGCCTCCGCACCCCCCCCTTTTTTTCGTGAAGCGACTTCAGGGCGGACCGCCAGTGGCCCGCCCCTTTCTTTGCGCGCCGTTCCAGCGATCAGCGCGCAGGCGTCGCCAGATCGAAGAAGATGTCCGCGCGGCGGCGCAGCGGCGCGCTCGCGCCCCCGCCCGTCATGGCTCCCGCGTCGCCCACCACCATCGTATCGAACTCCACCTGGGCGAAGCCCGCCTTGCCCAGGGCCCGGGTCACGGCCTCGGCCCGGCGCCGCGACAGCGCCATGTTGACGTCCGCCGCGCCCACGGCGTCGGCTAGGCCGACCACGCGCGCCTTCTGGACGCCGCAGCCCCGGGCCATGGCGCGGGCGCTGTTCAGCACTGACCGCGCCTCGCGGGTGATGCGGGCCTCGTCGCGTTCGAAATAGAGCGAGACCTGAAAATCGGCGCAGACCGCCGGGGCGATCTCGATCGCCGCCCGGGTCGGTTTCCAGGGCGCCGAAGCGCAGCCCGCCAGGGTGAGGCCCACGACGCCCGCCAGGGCCAGGGTCATCTTGCTCATCGCGTTTTTCCTTGCCGGACATGCGAAGGGGCGACCGACTTGGCCGGCCGCCCCTTGGGTTTTCTCTGGACCTGATCGTCCCTTAGCGAGGACGACCGTCCTCCCAGAAGTAGCGGCCGCTCTTGGAGTCGTAGTAATAGTAACGACCCGCGCGCTCGTCATAGTACTGGCGGCGATTGACCGCGTCGGCGCCGCAGCCGCCGTCTTCGCGGCAACCCTTGACCGCCCCGGCCGTGCCGCCGAGGGCCGCGCCGATCGCGGCTCCCGTGCTGGCGCTGCCGCTGCCGACATTGTTGCCGATCACCGCGCCGGCCAGCGCGCCCAGGGCGGCGCCGCCCGCGGCGTTGCGTTCCACATTACCCGTGGAGGTGCAGGCCGAAGCCATCAGGCCAACCCCCATCAGGGCGATCATCATCGTTTTCATCGTGGCTCTCCAATCGAGCAGTCCCGGTCTGGCTAACGGCCGCGCCCGGGCAAGGTTCCGCGCGGAACCTCGGCAAAGCTGCGCCGTTAGCCAAGACATCGAGTTCAGTGGGGGATCGCCAGTGCGGCGCGTCGAAATCATAGCCAATATCGCCTCGGGATCGGTCGGCCCCGACGCCCCCGCCGAGGCCGAGCGGATCCTGACCGAACACGGGGTCGAAGGCTCCGTGCACACCCCCGGCGAAGGCCAGCTGGAGGCGTGCCTGCGCGAGGTCATCGATTCCGCCCCCGACGCGGTCTTCATCCTGGCCGGCGACGGCACCGCGCGCGCGGCGGCCGAGATGTCGGGACCTGACGGCCCCCCGATCGCGCCCCTGCCCGGCGGCACCATGAACATGCTGCCCCGCGCCCTCTATGGCGAGCGCACCTGGCAGGAGGCCATGGCCGCGTGTCTGGAGACCGGCGAGCCGCGCATGGTCTCGGGCGGCGAGGTGGCCGGACGGCTGTTCTTCGTCGCCGCCATCCTGGGCAGCCCGGCCCTGTGGGCCGAAGCGCGCGAGGCGGCGCGCTCCGGCAAGGTGCGCCTGGCCATCTCGCGCGCCCAGCGCGCCTTCCGCCGCGCCTTCTCCGGCCGGCTGCGCTATACGCTGGACGGCCGCCCCAAGGGCAAGACGGAGGCCCTCACCCTGATGTGTCCGCTGGTTTCCACCGCCCTGGACGAGGACGAGCGCGCCCTGGAGGTCGCGGCCCTGGACCCGACCAGCGCCCTCGACATCTTCCGTCTCGGCGTCAACGCCCTCAGCGGCCACTGGCGCGAGGATCCTTCCGTCAGCATGGGTCGCTGCCGCGTCGGCCGTGTCTGGGCCGGCGGTCACATCCCGGCCATCCTGGACGGGGAACCGATGCGGCTGGACCCCGAGGTCCACATCCGCTTCCGGCCCAAGGCCTTCCGCGCGGTGTCCCTGCCGCAATGAGCCCAACCCGCAAGATCATCCAGGTGTCCGACATTCACTTCGGCGGCGAGAACGTCGAGGCGGTGCAGGCGGCCCTGGAGCGCTTTCACGCCGAAAAGCCCGACCTGCTGATCGCCGCCGGCGACCTGACCCGCGACGGCGCCGTCGATGAGTTCGACGCCGCCAAGGCCTGGATGGACCAGACGCCCGAGCCGCGCCTGATCGCCCCGGGCAACCACGACGCGCCCTATATGGGGCCGCTGGAAATCGTCGAGCGCCTGATGCGGCCCTGGCGGCGCTATGAGGACCGTTTCGGATCCGCCGACGATGTCGCCTGGCGCGGCGAGGGCGTGTCGGCCTTCACGCTGAACAGCGCGCGCGGCGCCCAGATCCGGCTCAACTGGTCGAAGGGCGCGGTGTCTCGCGGCCAGACCCGGCGCCTGAAGCGCCGCCTGCTGGCCGCGCCGAAGGATCAGGCCAAGATCGTCGTCTGCCATCACCCCCTGGTCGAGATCACCGGCGGGCCGATGACGGCGCGGGTGCGGGGCGGAAGCCACGTGGCCCAGACCCTGACCGAGGCCGGCGCCGACCTCGTGCTGTCGGGGCACATCCACGTCCCCTTCGTCGCGCCCTATCCGTTCGGCGACGGCCGGACGGTGGCGGTGGGCTCGGGCACGCTGTCGATTCGCGAGCGCGGCGCGCCGCCCAGCTTCAATGTCATCGAGATCGACCCGAGCGAGATCCGCGTGACGGCCATGGCCTTCGAGCGCACGGCGTTCCAGGTCTGGCGCAGCTGGGCGTTTCCGCGCCGGACATGAAAACGGCGCGGCCTGAGCCGCGCCGTTTCCGGGGTTCGTCTCAGGCCGCCCGGCCTCGAAACAGGTGCATGACCAGCGAGACCAGGAACAGGACGACGAACACGTAGAACAGGATCTTGGCGATGCCGATGGCCGCGCCGGCCAGGGTGGTGAACCCCAGCAGACCAGAGACCAGGGCCACCACCAAGAAGATCAACGCCCATCTCAGCATCGGAATCTCCGGATCGCTCCGCGGCGGACCGGCGGAGGGTTGGACTTCGGCGTCGCGGGAGCGACACCAAGGTCCAACGCACATCGAGCGGCGATCGTTCCGGTGAAGCTAGGCGGGCTTGGGATAGGCCCAGCCGGCGCCCGCGCCCTTGGCGGCCGCGAACTGGCTGTCGGCCAGGGTCCAGTTGGCCAGGCCGTCGAACCAGGCTTCCAGGAAGCCCTTCCGGTTGTTCTGGTGGTCCAGATAGTAGGCGTGCTCCCAGACGTCGCAGACCAGCAGCGGGGTGACGCCGTCGTGGGTGACGGTGGTGGCCGCGTCATGGGTCGAGATCACCTTCAGCTTGCCGCCTTCGGAGACCAGCCACACCCAGCCCGAGGCGAAGTGGCCGACGCCCTCGGTGACGAAGGCGGTCTTCAGCGACGCCAGATCGCCAAAGGCTTCGTTGATGGCGGCGGTCAGCTCGGCGCCCGGCTGGGTCTTCGTGGGGCTCATCGCGTCCCAGAAGAAGGCGTGGTTCCAGGCCTGGGCGGCGTTGTTGAACACCTTGCCCGGCGCGGCGGTCTTGATGACCTCTTCCAGCGAGCCCTTGTCGTCGCCGTTCAACAGGCCGTTCAGGGCCGTGACATAGGCGGCGTGGTGCTTGTCGTGGTGGAAATGCAGGGTGTTGGCCGACACGGTCGGCTCAAGGGCGTCATAGGCGTAGGGCAGCTCAGGCAGCGTATACATGCTCTCACTCCATGGAACGGCGTTCCCTGGAGGGGAGGATGGGAACGCGACTAAGAACGGGGATCTAGCGCGGCGGTTGCCGGGTTTCCATAAACGCCTTGGCGACAGCCGCCGTCAGCGTCGGATTCTTCAGCGCGAAGACGCCGGCGGCGAGCGCCGCGCCGATCGACAGCAGCGGCCGATCCTTGACGATCTCGACCACCTTCTCGGCGAAACCGAAGGAGTCCTGCGGCGCGGCGCCCTGGCGGGGCGCCTGACGCTGGTCGGCCTTGCGGGCCGCGACCAGTCCGGCGACAGCGACGATCAGGGCCGCCACGGCGGCGACGACAGCGGCGGCGCCGGCGGGGCCCAGATAGGTCTGGACCACCGCGTACAGCGCGAACGCGGCGGCGAACACGCCGACGGCGGCCGCGGCGGCGATCGCCGCCGCCGCAGCCAGCGTCATGAGGGTTCTTTCGAAAATCACCGGTTGTTGTTGCGGCTGCCGGCGATCAGGAGGCCCAGCAGAACGCCGACGCCGAGACCAGCCAGGGTCGCGGTCAACGGACGCTCGCGGACGCGTTCGGTCACATAGCGCTGGGCGTCTTCCAGCTGCTGGCCGGCCGTGTCGCCATAGGCGCGGCTCTGGGCGCGCAGGGTGTCGAGCCCTTCGGAGACCGACTTCTCGACGCGCTTGGCGGCTTCGGCCAGCGACACCTTGGCGGCGGCGGCGGCCTCGATAAAGCTGTGCTCGGCGTGGCTGGCGGCTTCCGCGGCGGCGGCCTTGACGGCTTCGGCGTCCTTGGCGGCGGTCTTCAGGACATTAGCGGACATCGTCTTCTCCGGTTCGCGACACGGCCAACAGAGCGCGCTGGCAATCAAGCTGAGCCCCGTCAACGCGAGGCTGGGGTGGGCGGTTCCATAATAGCGCGGCGACAAAAGCTTCACCACAGCGGAATCATCATCGACACTCGCGCCAGACGCGAAGCGAGTCTATGGTCCGAAGCATGGAGGAACCCCGTTCCGCGCGAAACGCCGAGAAGGACGCCACCGGGACAGCCCCCGGGGAAGCCGCCCGCCTTCGCGCCATGCGCGCCCTGAACGCCTTCGAGGGTCCCTGCGACGATCCCCGCTTCCTGCGCATCGTGCGCCTGGCGGCCCGTCTGTTCGGCGCGCCCCGCGCCCGACTGTTCCTGATCGACGACGCAACGCTGAAGCCCAAGGCCTGCTTCGGCTGCCCGCTGGAGCAGGCGCCCCGCGCCAGGTCGCTGGCGGACCTGGTCATCGCCAAGCGCGAGCCGATCATCTGCGAGAACGCCCGGACGGACGCCCGCCTCGCGGCCCAGGCGCCGGTTCCGTTCGGCTTCCTGGCCTGCGCGCCGGTCATCGATCCCGCCGGCGAGGTGGTCGGCCTGCTGTGCGTCGAAAGCGCCGCCGCCGGCCCGCCCACCGGCCCCGAGGACCGGGAGACGCTGAAAGACCTGGCCGCCCTGGCGATGGAAGAGTTGCTGCGCGACGTCGCCGACGCCCGCCGCGAGGCCGCGGGCCGCAGCCTGGACAGCGAGCGCCTGGCCCTGGCCATCGGCGCCGCCAGCCTGGGCGAGTTCGAGTGGGATCTCGCGCGGGACCTCTACCGCATCAGCCCCCGCCTCTCGAAGATCGCCGGCATTCCCGAAGGCGAGATCCCGGCCGAGGGCGGACAGGCGCTGTTCGCCTACATCCATGCCGATGATCGCGACGCCGTGGACCGGTCGGTCACCGAGCAGCTCAACGCTCGCGGCCACTATGAGGTCGAGTATCGCCGGCCGCCAGATTCGCATGGCCGCACCGAATGGAACCGCGCGGCCGGCGCCATGATGCTGGACGAGGACCACAAGCCCATCCGTCTGATCGGCGTGGTTCAGGACATCACCGGTCGCAAGCAGCAGGACGAGCAGCGCGAGAGCCTGCTGGCCGAACTGGACCACCGCATCAAGAACCTGCTGGCCGTGGTCCAGTCGGTGGCGGCCCAGTCGGCCCGCAAGTCATCCTCGCTGGACGTCTTCCTCAAGACCTTCGCCGGGCGGCTCAAGTCGATGAGCTCGGCCCACGACCTGCTCAGCGCCGCCCGCTGGCGCGGCGCCACCCTGGCGCGGATCGCCGCCGCCGAACTGGGCGGCCTGGCGCCCACCCAGACCCGCTGGGACGGCCCAGAACTGTTCCTGACCCCGCGCGCGGCCTCCGCCCTGTCGCTGACCCTGCACGAGCTGGCCGTCAACGCGGTGAAGTACGGCGCCCTGTCGACCGAGACCGGCAAGGTCGAGGTGGTGTGGCGGCGCTCGCCCGAGGGCGGCTTCGCCCTGGAATGGCTGGAGACCGGCGGTCCGCCCGCCAACGCCCCGACCAAGCGCGGCTTTGGCGCCACCCTGGTCGAGGACGTCGTCGGCCGCGAGCTGGGCGGCCGCGCCCGCATCGAATATCGCCGCAGCGGCGTCAGCGCCCTGATCCAGGCCGCCGCCGAGGCCCTGGCCGACGCCCCACCGCCCGAGCCCGCCCCCGCGGCGGCGCCCGAGCGCATCGTCGAGACCCTGATCGCCGCCGACGAGACCGTGCGGCCCGGCGCCATCGCCGGCCTCAAGGTCCTGATCGTCGAGGACTCCCTGCTTCTGGCCCTTGAGCTGGAAGCGGGCCTGGAAGACGCCGGCGTCGAGGTGGTGGGCTGCGCCGCTGAACTGGGCGAGGCCCTGTCGATGCTGGACCTGGATTTCGACGTCGCCGTCCTGGACGCCGACCTCAACGGCCAGTCGGTGGCTCCGGTGGCCGAGATCCTGCGCCGGCACAACCGGCCGTTCGTCTTCGCGACCGGCTACGCCGACAAGGCCACCCCGATGGGCTTCGACGCGCCCATCGTGCGCAAGCCCTACAACGTGCACCAGATCGCCCGGGCGATCGCGGACGTAACGGGACGGCACTGAGGCCTCTAAATCCTCCCCCTAGCGGGGGAGGTGTCGCCGCAGGCGACGGAGGGGGAAGTGTTGATGACTCGGCGCCGCCTTCCCCCACCGGCCTCCGGCCGCCTCCCCCTTCAGGGGGAGGATCTACGCCCTACAAAACCTTCCGCGCCCGCAGCCCGGCGATCGCCTCGTCGCTGAGGCCCGCCACCTCGCGCAGCACCGCGTCGGTGTGCTCGCCCAGGGTCGGGGCGGTCCAGCGGACGCCGCCGGGGGTTTCCGACAGACGGGGAAAGGCGTTCTGCATCTTCACCTGGCCAAACACCGGATGCGGCACGGTGACGATCGACTCCCGGGCGATGAACTGCGGGTCGGTCAGCATGTCGGGCGCGCGATAGATGCGGCCCGTGGCGATGCCCGCCTCTTCCAGCAGGGGCAACAGCGCCTCGATCTCGTGGTCGGCGGTCCAGGCGGCGATGCGGGCGTCCAGTTCGCCCTGGTGAGCGCCCCGCGCCGCGTGGTCGCGATAGCGGACGTCATCGGCCAGGTCCGGACGCCCCATCAGGTCGCACAGCCGCCGAAACAGGGTGTCCTGGTTGGCGCCGATCAGGATCAGCTCGCCGCTCTTGGTGGGATAGACGTTGGAGGGCGCGATGCCCGGCAGGACCGCGCCAGAGCGTTCGCGGATATAGCCGGTCAGGTCGTATTCGGTGATCAGGTTTTCCATCACCGTCAGCACACTCTCATAGATCGCGGTGTCGACCACCTGGCCCCGGCCGGTGGCGTGGCGCGCATGCAGGGCCATCATCACGCCCAGCGCGGTGTTAAGGCCCGACAGGCTGTCGCCGATCGAGATGCCGGCGCGGGCGGGATTGCGGTCGGGCTCGCCAGTGATGTGCCGCAGGCCGCCCATGGCCTCGCCGACCAGGGCGTAGCCGGCGCGATGCGAATAGGGGCCGGTCTGGCCAAAGCCCGAGACCCGCGCCATCACCAGGCCAGGATTGAGCGCCGACAGCGCCTCATAGCCCAACCCCCAGGCCTCCATCGTGCCGGGACGGAAGTTCTCGACCACCACGTCGGCGGTGGCGATCAGGCCGCGCGCCAGGTCGCGGCCCTCGTCGGTGCGCAGGTCGACGGTCACCGATTTCTTGTTGCGGCCGATCACCGGCCACCAGGGCGACAGGCCCTGTGGCTTGCTGCGGCCCCACTGGCGCATCGGGTCTCCGGCCTTGGGATCTTCCAGCTTGATGACCTCGGCGCCGAAATCGCCCAGCACCTGACCGCAGAAGGGCCCCGCGATCAGCGAGCCCATCTCGATCACCCGAATTCCGGTCAGCGGCGCCTGCGCCATGTCGATCTCCCCCGCGGCTCACGGAACCGTTCACGGCGCCGTGATGTTCTTGTCACCATACGGCGCCGCGCGACGCCGGCCGGAAATCAAATCCTCTAGAGAAACGCGCAGGGAAAGACAGCCATGACCCGCAACATCCTTATCGTCGGCGCCGCCTTCGCCGCGCTTAGCTTCGCCGCCTGCAGCCCCAAGACCGAAGAAACCAAGGGCGCCGCCACCCCGACCGAACAGGCCCAGACCCCGGACGCCAACCCGGCGGCCACGGTGCCGACGCCGGCCGACGAGACCAAGGCCGATGTCTTCGCCATGAAGGCCGCCGCCAGCGACATGTTCGAGATCGAAGCCGCCAAGCTGGCCGCCACGCGCTCGACCAACGTCCAGGTCAAGGCCTTCGCCAAGAAGATGGAAACCGCTCACACCAAGAGCAGCGACGCCCTGAAGACGGCGATCGCGGCCTCCGGCGCGACGATCACCCTGCCGACCATGTTGCCCGAAGATCTGCAGGGCAAGCTGGATGACCTGCGCAAGGCCAGCGATAGCGACTTCGACAAGGCCTATGCCGACAGCCAGGTCGACGCCCATCAGGCGGCGCTGAACCTGCTGCAACGCTATGCCCAGGACGGCGACACCGCCGCCATCAAGGCCTTCGCGGCCGGCCTGGCGCCGACCGTTCAGGAGCACCTGAACATGGCCGAAGGCCTCAAGAAGGGCTTCGTGAACTAAGCCAAAACATCTGAACTTTCAGCATTCCATCACTTGTCATCCCGGAAGCCTCGCAGAGGCTGTCCGGGACCCAGGGGCCGGCGCACTGCGGTTGCCCCTGGGTCCCGGCGCTACGGCCGGGATGACAAGCGTTGTGGATTTGAAAGTGGTGACTACGGAATCGCATAGGCGACGGTGGCCTTGGCCGCCGCCCGCTCGCGCGATTCCGTCCACATCAGGATATCGGCCGTCGCGATGCGGCGGCCGAGCTTGAGCAGAGTGGCCTCGGCGTAGAGTTCGCCGGGCTTGCAGCCTCTCAGGAAATGGATCGTCAGCGAGGTCGTGACCGCCATGGCCACCTCGCCGATATGGGCCAGGATCACGGCATAGGCCGCGGTATCGGCCAGGGTCATCAGGGTTGGACCCGAGATCACCCCGCCCGGCCGAAGTTGGCGGCTGGCGAAGGGCAGCTTCAGCAGCACCCGCCCCGGCTCCACCTCGACGATCAACGGCATCTGCTCCGGATCCGTTTCCGGAAAGGCGCGCCGCAGGAAGGCGTTCAGCGCGTCGGCGTCCATCTGGATGACGCCGGGCGCGCTCATCCCCCCACCTTGATCGTGTTGTCGTCGCCGTTGCGGTCGATGACGGTGTTGTAGGGATCCACGCCCGCGAACTTCGGCGCCCTGTCGACCGTGAAGGTCAGGGTCTGGACGCCCGAGCGGATCATGCGGCGCTCATAGAGCATCACATTGCCGGCCTTGAAGTCCTTCTTGCCGGGCTCGGCGGTGAACAGGCCCACATCCATGGCCTCGCTCAGGGGCGCGGGCGTCTCCTTGCCCTTGCCGTCGGCGTACATCTTCTTGGCCTCGACCGTCAGCGTCACGTCATACCGGCCGTCGGCGCGCTTCTTGGTCGTCGCGGCCTTGGTCTGGATGTCATACAGCGTGATCTTCTCGAACAGGTCGGTGATCAGGGCCTGCTTGTCGGCCGGCGCCTCGGCCCGGATGGCGGCCATGAAGTCCAGCGTCGTGGGATAGGGCGCGCCCTTGAAGGCGTGGTCCCTGATCAGCTTGCGCAGGGCCCGGTTGACCGCCGCCTCGCCGATCTCGCTCTGCAGCCGGTACATGACCAGCGAGCCCTTGCGATAATAGACGTAAGGCTGCTCCTCGACCTTGTAGAGCGGCTGCTCTTCAAGCGGATCGCCGCCCCGCGCGCGCAGATAGCTGTCCAGCTCGAACTTCAGGAACTTGCGGATCTGGCTCTCGCCATACAGGCGCTTCATCACCATCAGGGCCGAATACTGGGCGAAGGTCTCGCTCAGCATGGCGCCGCCCTGCTGGTCGGCGCCGATCACCTGGTGCGCCCACCACTGGTGGCCGATCTCGTGGGCCCCGACATAGGTGACCATGTCGATCTTGGTCGGATCGCGATAGTCGGAGATGAAGAACAGCCCCTCCGACCACGGGATCGTATTGGCGAACGACTGGGCGAACTGGGCGTAATCCGGGAACTCCTGGAACCGCAGCTGGCGGAACTGATAGGGGCTGAACTCGGTCCCCATATAGTCCAGCGAGGCCTTCATCGCCCCCTTCATGCGGTCGATGTTCCAGGGGTGCTGGGCGTCGTAATAGACGGCCAGGTCCACGCCCTTGTAGGTCTCGTGGCTGATCTGGTAGCGGGCCGACTGGATCGAGACGAAGTTCTGGATCGGGGCCTCGGTCACGAAACGCGCGACGCGGCGGTCGCCCTTCACCACGTCGGAAACCTTGTAGCCCGGCGCGATCGGCGTCTGGTCGGCCACGGTGGTGACGGTGATGTCGGACGACACCCAGTCGGCGTCCTTGCGCAGGCCGTTGAACTGCCGCGAAGCAACATCGCCCAGCCTGGCCATGCGGCGCTCGGCGGGCAGGCCATATTTGCGGCGCTTGGCGCGATCCTTCAGCAGGCCGTCGCGCGCCATGCCCAGGATCGGCGCGATCTCCATGTTGTTCAGGAACGTGCCGTTGCCCACCACGCGCGATTCCGCGCCGCTGTTGGGAAAGCCCTTCTGGGCGCGCTGGGTGATGAAGCTCATCTTGCGCCGCTCGCCCGGCGCCATCGGCGTGTCGAAGGCGAAGATGCGATAGTTGAACTTGTCGTAGGTCTTCTTGGACCGGGCGCCCTCGATGGACAGGCCCTTGACCACCAGGTCGCGGTCGAAGCGGACGTGGATTTCCTTGAGGGGCGCCCCCGTGCGGTTCTCCAGAACATAGGAGCCCTTGGTGTCGACGCGCGGCTCGCCCGGATACAGATCGACATCCAGCATCATCGACACGATCTTGGGCTGCGGCGTCTTTTCGAACGGCAGCAGGGTCTTTTCGTAGTCGGCCCGCCACTTCTCGTCGTCGATATTGGTCCGATAGTCGTTCCAGATGTTGGTGTTGACGTAGATGAAGGTCCCCGTCGCCACGAACGCCACCAGGCTGACCGCCAGGGTCGCGCCGGCCTTGCCGGTCATGCGGCGCGGCAGCCGCTGGAGGCGCGGCCACAGCCGGCTCTCGGTTCCGCGGCGCCACAGCCCATAGGCCAGCACCAACAGGATGACGGCGAAGGCGGTCCAGTAGGCGCGCAGCCACCAGGCCCCGATCCAGAACTTGCCCTGGCCGTTCATGTCCGAGAACGGCGTGTCGGTGACCGCGCCGTAATTGTAGAGCTTGTGCTCGAAGCCCAGGTTCGTGAACGTGATGGTGGCGACCATGTAGATCACCATCAGGCCCCAGCCGATGAACTTGTGCGGGCTGATCGCCTGCAGGAACACCGCCAGCACGGCCAGCAGGATCCAGTCCACCGACTGCGGCAGAACGTACCACAGCAGGTACTTGGAAAGCTCGAGGTTGGTATAGCCATGGGCCAGCTGGCTGATGATCGCCGCCAGGACGCTGACAAACAGGGTCGAGATCAGCACCAGCGAGATGGCCAGGGTCTTGGGGCCGACGAAGGCCCAGTCGGGAACCGGCGTCGCGTCGATGATCTCGTGGGTCTTGCGCTCGCGTTCGCGCCAGACCAGTTCGCCGGAATAGTAGATGGCGATGATCATCGGGATCAGGCCGAACGATCCCATCAGCGGCGTCAGCAGCATGCGGGTGACGGGATAGATCACCCCGCCATAGCGGCCGGCGTCGGTGGCGAACCACAGCGAGCCCATGGCGTTGGCCAGGCCCAGGGCCAGCAGCACGAAATAGGCCGGGCTCTTGAACACCTGGCCCATGTCCAGCCGGGTGCGGGCCACCAGCTGGGCCCAGGCGGTCTGGCGATCATGGCGCGGGCTGGCCAGCGGGCCGCTCGGAGGCGGGGGGGCGTCGGCCTCGACGGCGCCGGCCTTGGCCTTCTTGACCTTCTTGTTCCCCGACAGCTCGGCCGACTGCAGCGAAAACAGCCAGTAGGCGGCGGCCAGGAAGGCGCAAGACACCGCCAGGCTGAACACGCGGTTCCACAGCAGCACCCCGGCCAGCGGCGGCGTCACCGTATTTCGCTCGGTGGCGGTCCAGTATTTGGTGATCAGGCCATAGGCCCCGGTGCCCAGGGGCTCCCACAGCGCCGCGCCCTTCTCGAACTCGGGACGGTCCAGGGCGATGCCGGCGATAATCCACAGCACCAGGAAGGCGATGACGCCGACATAGGTCCACATCATCGAGCGGGTCACGGTGGCCAGGGCGAAGAAGATCGCCGAGGTCAGGAAAATCGCCGGCAGGGCCAGGGCGAAATACGAGAAGAGATAGGCTTGGAGGACGTTGGGGCCCAGTCGTTCGGGATCGACCCACGGCATGAACGAGCCGATGAAGATCGCCAGCGGCACGACCAGGAACGAGATCGCCGCCGCCAGGAAGGCCCCGGTGAAGCGCCCGTACAGATAGTCGAACTTGCCGATCCGGGTGGAGCGCAGGATCGGCCCGAAGCCGGTCTCGTCGTCGCGGACCACCACATTGGCCACGAACGCCGTGGTCACGAACATGTAGAAGATCGACAGGATCAGGTGGGTCTGGGCGATCGCGAACGGCGCGTTCTTGTGGATCTGCCCGCCGCCGCCGATGCGGATCTGGTCGATCGTGGCCGCCCCGAAGGTCAGCAGGAAGAAGACGACCGCCACCACCCAGAAGACGGGCGACTTCAGCTGGTAGCGGAGCTCGAAGCCCGCGATCTTGCGAAACATCCGGCTGTCCTCCTACGCCGCGCGGCGGGTGGTGGACAGGGTCGAGAAATAGACGTCCTCAAGGCCGCCCTCGACCGGCGTGAAGCCGGCGCCGGGATCGCTGTCGGCGAGGATGTGAATGACGGTGCGGCCGCCCAGCAGGCGGGTCGAGATGACCTGATACTTGGCCTTGGTCGCTTCGAGCTCGGCCTTGTCGATGGTCTTTCGCCAGACGCGGCCGGTCAGCTGGGTGACCAGGTCGCCCGGGGCGCCTTCCTTGACGATACGGCCGTCGCAGATGATCGCCATGGCCGGGCAGAGGTCTGAGACGTCCTCGACGATGTGGGTCGACAGGATCACCACCACGTTCTCGCCGATCTCGGCCAGCAGGTTCAGGAACCGGTTGCGTTCCTCGGGGTCGAGGCCGGCGGTGGGCTCGTCGACGATGATCAGGCGGGGGTCGCCGATCAGGGCCTGGGCGATGCCGAAGCGCTGGCGCATGCCGCCCGAGAACCCGGCCAGGGCCTTCTTGCGCACGCCCCACAGATTGACCTGATTGAGCAGGCTCTCGACCGTTTCCTTGCGTTCCTTGGCGCCGGCGATGCCCTTCAGCACGGCCATGTGGTCGAGCATGTCGTAGGCCGAGACCCGCGGATAGACGCCGAAGTCCTGCGGCAAATAGCCCAGGGTGCGGCGCAGCAGCTCGGGGGTCTTCAGCACGTCGATGTCGCCGAAGCGGATATGGCCCGAGGTCGGGGCCTGCAGGGTGGCGATGGTGCGCATCAAGGTCGACTTGCCCGCGCCGTTCGGGCCCAGCAGGCCGTACATGCCGCGCGGTATGGTCAGGCTGACCTCGTCCAGGGCGCGAACGCCGTTGCCGTAGACGTGGGTCAGATTCTCGATGATCAACATTCGCGCGCTCACAGCCCCCGCAGAAAGACGCCCAAAATTTTCCATGATCGTCATGACTCGACGACGCGGTCCGGGGCAAGTGAAAGAACATTTAGACGATCATCCGCGCCGGATGATCTCCAACGCGCGATATCACAGGCAGGGTGCTTTTGAAGCGAGCGGTTTGGCGCTAATCAGACGGCATGACGACGTACGCCTTTCCCCCGCCCGCCCTTCCCACGGTCCCGGTCGAGGGCTCCACAGACGTCTTTCCGGTGCGCCGGATCCTCTGCGTCGGCCGCAACTACGCCGCCCACGCCCGGGAGATGGGCGCGGACACGCGTGATCCGCCCTTCTTCTTCGCCAAGCCGGCCGACGCGATCTTCACCATGCCGACGTCCGTGCCCTACCCCTCGGCCACCTCTGATCTGCACCACGAGATCGAGCTGGTCGCGGCGCTGAAGGCCGGCGGCGAAAACCTGACCCCCGAGCAGGCCATCGACCTGGTGTTCGGCTATGCGGTCGGCGTCGACCTGACCCGCCGCGATCTGCAGAACGCCGCCAAGGCCAAGGGCCATCCGTGGGAAGCGGGCAAGGCCTTCGACGCCAGCGCGCCGATCTCGGCCATCCGCCCGATGAGCGGCCTGCCCCCCGAAGGCGCGATCTTCCTGTCGGTCAATGGCGTTGAAAAGCAGCGCGGGGAAATCGCCGACATGATCTGGAACGTCGCCGAGGTGATCGCCAAGGCCAGCCAGCTTTGGCGGCTGGAAGCCGGCGACCTGATCTTCACCGGCACCCCCGAGGGCGTCGGCCCGATCGTGCGCGGCGACAGGGTCGAGGGCGAGGTCGAAGGCGTCGGCAAGCTGTCCTTCACCCTGGTCTAGGAGCGTCCCGTGAAGCTGACCCTGCACAGCGCCTGGCGCGCCAGCGCGCCCTATCGGGTGCGCATCGGCCTGAACCTCAAGGGCCTGGACTATGAGGTCCGCCCCGTCGACCTGGTCTCAAGCCAGCACCAGGGCGAGGCCTATCGCACCCTGAACGCCCAGGCCCTGGTCCCGACCCTCGAAGTTAACGGCCGACGCCTGACCCAGAGCCTGGCGATCCTGGAGTGGCTGGACGAAACGGTCCCCGAGCCCCGCCTGTTACCCGCCGATCCGTTTGATCGCGCCACGGTCCGCGCCATGGCCGAGATCATCGCCTGCGACATTCATCCCGTGAACAACCTGCGCATTCTGCGCGCCCTGACCGGCCTCGGCGTCGACCAGGACGGCCGCGACGCCTGGGCCCAGCGCTGGATCGGCGACGGCTTCGCCGCGCTGGAGCCGATGGTCGCCGCCCACGGACGGGGCTACGCCTTTGGCGACACACCGGGCCTGGTGGATTGCTGTCTGGTCCCACAGGTCTATAACGCCGCCCGCTTCCACGTGGACATGACGCCGTTCCCTGCGATCCGCGCCGCCGTGGCGAAAGCGCTGGACCACCCGGCGATCGCCGCCGCCCACCCCAACCTGCAACCCGACGCCGAGAAGGCTTGAGGAAAAGGCATGCTTGAAGACTTGAAGGCCAACAACGCCGCCTGGTCGAAGGGCAAGACCCAGGTCGACCCGCAGTTTTTCAAGCGGCTCGAAAACCAGCAGAGCCCGGAATATCTGTGGATCGGCTGCAGCGACAGCCGCGTGCCAGCCAACGAGATCGTCGGCCTGGATCCCGGCGAGCTGTTCGTGCACCGCAACGTCGCCAACCTGGCCCCGCCGCAGGACGCCAACTATCTGTCAGTGCTGCAGTTCGCGGTCGACGTGATCAAGGTCAAGCACGTGATGGTCGTCGGCCACTATGGCTGCGGCGGCGTGGCGGCGGCCATCGACGGCCAGCGGCGCGGCCTGGTCGATCACTGGCTGCACCCGATCCGCGAGGTTCACGCCGAGCACAAGCACGAGCTGGACGCCCTGCCCGGCCAGAAGGAAAAGCTCAACCGCCTGTGCGAGCTGAACGTCATCCGCCAGGTGCGCAACGTGGCCTCCGACGTCTTCGTGCAGGACGCCTGGGCGCGCGGCCAGCCGCTGGCCGTGCATGGCTGGGTCTATTCGCTGTCCAACGGCCTGGTGACGGATCTCAATGTCGGGATTTCCAGCCTGGCGGACTATGAGCGCGTGGCCGGCGGGCCTAGCTAGCTCACTAAAACCTGTCATCCCGGCCGAACCCCGGCGAAAGCCGGGGGAAGAGCCGGGACCGCCGGAAGCCCGGAGCTTGAAACGGTCCCGGATCGGCGCGCTACGCGCTTGTCCGGGATGACAAGTGTTGGGCTGCCTACCCCGCCTTGATCCGCACCCGCGCCAACGCCTTGCGCCCCTGCCCGTCCACCACCGACAGCTTGTAGAACCCCGGCGCCGAAGGCCGCCAGACCACCCGGCCGCTGACCGGATCCGCCGACAGCGGCGTCCCCGCCACGTACCAGGTCAGGTCGTCCCCGCCGGCCGCCAGCACCAGCCCGCGCGACCCCGGCCCCAGGGCCTCGACCTGCACCGCCGCGCCGTCGGGCGGGAAGATCAGGCGCGGACCTTCGGTCGCCGCGCGCAGCGTCTGCAAAGCTTGAGGCGCGGACTTCGGCGCGATCGGACGGGGCGCGGCCGTCGGAGCCCCCACAACGTCGGCGACGTCGAACAGCAGCGGCAGGGCCGCGTCCCGCCCGGTCAACCCGCCGCGCGCGCCGCCGTCGGCCCGGCCGGTCCAGACGATGATCGCATAGCCGCCGACCACCCCGGCCGCCACGGCGTCGCGGAAGCCGTAGGAGGTGCCGGTCTTGAAGGCCATGGCCGGGCCGCCCAGGGTCAGGGCAGACGGCGCGCGGCCGCGCGGGGCCGGGGCTTCCCGCAGGATGTCCAGCACCTGCCGCGCCGCCTCGGGCCGGACCATGCGGGTTCCGCCGGACTTTTCCCGCAGGCGCGCATCGGCTTCGGTCCAGGCCAAAGGCTTGGCCAGGCCGCCGTCGCCCAGCG
The DNA here is from genome assembly GCF_965279145.1 of Caulobacter sp. NCBI lineage: Bacteria > Pseudomonadati > Pseudomonadota > Alphaproteobacteria > Caulobacterales > Caulobacteraceae > Caulobacter > Caulobacter sp. The sequence goes on along the minus strand of NZ_OZ257139.1, from coordinate 1,711,228 downwards.
CGGCGTACAGCATCACCAGATCGCGCAGGGTGATCCCCTCGCCGCCAAGCGCCAGGGCCAGGCCCGCCGCCTTCAGCTCAGACTTGGGCCGCGCCAGATGCGCGCCGGCCGCCTCGATCCGGCCGGCGAAGGCCTCGGGACCCAGACGTTCCAGGGTGGCCACGGCCGGCACGTTCAGCGAGTGGGTCAGGGCCTCGCGCACCGTGACCTTGTCGTGGAACACCCGGTCGAAATTCTCTGGCTGATAGTCGGCGAAGCGCGTGGCGTTGTCGGTCAGTTGGGTGTCGGGCGCGACCAGACCGTCATCCATGGCCATGGCGTAGATGAAAGGCTTCAGCGCCGAGCCGGGGGAGCGCAGGGCGCGGGTCATGTCCACCCAGCCGCCCGGCCGGTCGCGCCCCGCCGAGCCGACGGCGGCCCGCACCGCCCGGCCCTTGATTTCCACCACCAGGATCGCGGCGGCGGCGTCCGCCCCCTGCGTGGCCGCGACGGCGGCGGCCATCGGTTCCAGCCGGGCCTGCAGGTCGGCGTCGAGCGTCGAGATCACGCTGGCCTGACTGACCGGCGCGGCCTTGGCCAGTTCGCCGGCGATGTTCCAGGCCAGGGCCGGGAACGGCGCGCGGCGCGGCAGGGGCTCGGCCTCGGCCTCGCCGGCGGCGACCTCGCTCAGCACACGGGCGCGGACCATCTTGTCCAGCACCGCACGCCGGGCATACCGCGCCGCCTCCGGCCGACGGTCGGGCCTGCGGGCCTCGGGCGACTGCGGCAGGGCGATCAGCAGCGCCTGCTCACCGTCGGTCAGGCTGGTCGGCTCATGGCCGAAATAGGCCAGGCTGGCGGCGCGCACGCCCTCCAGATTGCCGCCATAGGGGGCCAGGGTCAGGTACAGGGCCAGGGTCTCGCGCTTGGTCAGCCGCGATTCCAGCTGCACGGCGCGGATCATCTCGATCAGCTTGGAGCCGAGGTTACGCGGGCGCGGCTCCAGCAGGCGGGCCGTCTGCATGGTCAGGGTCGAGGCGCCGGAGGTGGCGCGGCCGTGGACAATCGCCGAGCCCGCCGCGCGGACCACCGCCAGCGGATCGACGCCCAGGTGGCCGTAGAACCGCGCGTCCTCGACGGCGATCAGGCGCTTCTGGAAGGTCTGGTCCGTGCGGTCGAGATCCGCCCGGATCCGCCAGCGGCCGTCCTCGACCGGCAGGGCCCGCAGCCACGCGCCGCGCCGGTCCAGCGCCACGGGCGAGGAGTGGCGGGCGCGGGTCATGTCCGGCGGGAAGACGGCGCTCAGGGTGAAGAGCGCGGCTTGCAGGCCCATGAAGCCGACGAGGACCCGGGTGAATAGCGGAGCATACCGTTCTCTCCCTTCCCCCTTTGATGGGGGAAGGGCGGGGTTGGGGGTGACACCGTCGGACGATTTCACCAAGGCCGCGCCTCAACCGGACACGCTGTCACCCCCATCCCCAACCCTTCCCCCATCAAGGGGGAAGGGAGACGCCACTCATTCACCTTCACTGCCCCGGCGCGATCACCGCGCGGCCGGCGTCCGACCGCGCGTTCAGGCTGGGCCGGTACATGTCCTTGGCCACCGCCCCGGGCAGGAAGAACTCGCCCGGCGTCACGGCCCGGGCCACATAGGCTAGGGCGAAGGGCTTGTTGCCCGGCAGGTCCAGCGCGGCGATGAAGCGATCGTCGCGGCTTTCCTGCACGTCGGCCGCCGTCAGTTCGCCCAGGAACTTGTACGGGCCGTTCTGGGCGTCGTCGGCCCCCAGCGTGGTCTCGATCTCGAAACCGGCCGGCAGGGCGTCGTCGACCACGAGAGCCGTGGACCTGGCCTGCATGGAGCGGCCCGAGACCAGGATGATCACCCGGTCGCCCTGATGGATCGTCGAGGGATCAACCGCCCCGCCGCTCATCGACAGAAGGCGCTTGCTGACGACCAGGCCGTTCGACGCCGCGCCGGGCGCCGACACCGGCGTGCCGCGAACACTGACCGTCCGCCACAACGCGCCCTTGCCGGTGTTGGTGAAGCGGCTGTCGGCCAGCTTGCCCACCGCCCAGCGCGGCGCGCCGCCGGCCGCCGGCAGGGGCATGGCCCCCTTGGCGTCGATCGAGATCGGACCGGCCGCCTTCAGCAGGGCGAAGGCGGCGTGCAGCACAGCGGCCTGTTCCTGGGTGTTGAGGGCGTCGGGATCCTTGACCACGTTCTCAAGCCGACCTTGCAGCTGACGGGCGATGTCACCCTGGCCGGACTCGACGGCCAGCGCGGTCAAGGTCGCCACGTCACGCAGCGGGCTCTGGTACCAGTCCTGGTCGTCGCGATAACCCAGCGACTTGACCGCCTGGCGCATGGCCGAGCGGGCCCGGGCGTTGTCGCCCATGCGGGCCAGGCCGGCGGCGACATAGGCTTTGGCGACCGGCTGGTCCTCGTCCTTCATCTGCACGTCGTGCCACCAGCGCAGGCGGGCCAGATCGCCGCGACCGCCCTTGGCCATCACGTACAGCGCATAGGCCGAGGCCCGGCGGCGCATGCGTTCGGTGGCCTTCTTCGACTGCTCCGGCGTCGCCGCCCACCATTCGGGATATTCCATCCGGTAGGAGACCGAGGCCCAGCTGTCGGGACGGCTGATCTGGCGCATGGCGTTCATCGCCTTGTCGATCGCCGCGTCCGGCACGGCGATGCCTTGCGCCCTGGCTTCCAGCAGGAAGTCGGTCGTGTAGGCGCCCAGCCAGGCGTCGGCTTCGCCGTCGCCCACCCGCCACAGCCCGAAGGCTCCGTCGAGGGTCTGACGATCCAGCAGCTTGCCCACCGCCCCGGCCAGAGCCGCCGGCGAACGCTTCAGCTTGGGATCGCTGGTCAGGCTCTGGGCGTAGAGCAGCGGATAGGCCGTCGAAACCAGCTGCTCGGTGCAGCCATAGGGATAGCGCTGCAGGGCCACCGCGATCGCCGCCGGGTCGAAGCCCTTGAACGGCGAATAGCTGACCTGCAGCGTCACGTCCCCGGCCGCCAGTCCGCTCATCAGGTCGTAGGACGGGGTATAGGACGCGCCGGGTTGCTGCAGCTGGGTGGTGGTGCGCACCACGTCGCCCCAGCCCAGGCGGGTCTGGATCGGATAGTCCTTGGCTGTCGCGAAGCCCGGGCCGGCCACCTTGAAGCCGATCTTGCCGATGCCGGTCACGTCGGGCGCCAGGAAGGGAATCTTCTCGGCGATGCGCTGGCCCAGGATCAGCTGGAACACCTTTTTGAAGGCCACCTTCAGCCCGCCCGACGAGAAGGCCTCGGCAGTATAGGCGCCGGGCTTGCCCTCGACATTGTGCAGTTCCAGCGTGGCCATGGCCTTGTCGCCAGGGGCCAGGAAGCGCGGCAGGTTGAGGTCGGCCACCACGGGCTGGCGCACCGTCAAGGGCTTGGAGCCCGAGCCGACGGCGTTATCGGTCCAGGCCACGGCCATCAGACGCAGCTCGCCGTTGAAGTCGGCGGCCGGCAGCTTGATCACCGCCTTGCCGTCCAGACCCGTCTCGACCACGCCGGACCACAGGGCCACGGTCTTGATCGGGGTCACGGTCAGGCCCTCGCCGCCGACCTCGTCGCCGCCGAAATTGACATTGGCGGGCGCGCCCAGATTGGGGTCGAGCAGGCGGCCATAGTCATCGCGATAGTCGACGCCGAGGGCGCGCTTGCCGAAGTACCATTTCACCGGATCGGGGCTGTCCTGGTGGGTCAGGCGCAGGATGCCCTCGTCCACCGCCGCGACGGTGACGTGGGCCCGCTGGCCGAGGCCGAGGCCTTTCACCGCGACGGGGATCTCGACCGGCGCCTTGGAGTCGATCTTCACCGGCGTGCCCAGGTCGACCGTCAGCTTCCGACCCTTGGGATCGAGCGGCACATAAACGAGACCCAAGGCGCGACGCGGCTTGGGCGAGGCGACCGGGTCGCGCGGCTGGATGACGCTGACCATCACATAGGCCCCGCCGCCCCAGGCGGCCGAGGTCTTCAGACGCACGGTCGTCCCGTTCTCGCCGACCGACACGGTCTTCAAGTCGATCAGCCGATCGGTGGCGACGGCCACCTGGGCCTGGCCGGCATAGGGCGGTTTCAGGGTGATCTCGACGGTGTCGCCCTGGCTGTAGGCCTTGGTCCCGGCGCTGACGCGCACGAAGTCGGGCGCCTCGGCGTCCTTGGCGGGCGAGCCCCAGCCGGCGGCGAAGCGGGTGACGGTCCTGGAACCATCCGCGCCTTCGACCACCAGGCGATAGTCGCCCCAGCCCAGGCGGCGGGTGATGCGCAGCGGATCGCCGGCGCCGATATTGGCCTGGGTCTTGGCCACCACCGCGTCGCGGCTGGTGCGCCGCCACTGCCAGCGGCCGCCTTCCTGGAACCAGTCATAGTCCCAGTTTTCGCTGATCAGCGTGTAGGTCGCCGTGGCGCCCACCCGCTTGCCGGCGGCGTTGACGGCGATGACGTTCAGGGTGATCGGCGGATCGCCCTTGGCGCTTTCGCCCTGATCGACCTTGACGCCGAAATACAGCGGCTTGGCGCGCACCTTCAGGTCCAGCCCCTCGCGCACCGGACGGCCGCCCGGCTCGAACACCGAGGTCGTCACGGCCGCGACCAGAGGCTGGGCGGTGTCGCCGGCCAGATCGGTTCCGACCGACAGCACCGCGCGGCCCTCGCCGTCGGTGACCGTCGTGCCCAGCTCCAGGAACTTCTCCTCGAACGGCTTGTCGGCGTCGCCCCAGCGATAGTCCTTGAAGGCGGGGAACGGATCGTTGTCGACGCGCAGGCGGGCCTCGCCCTGGGTCTGCAGACCAGCCCCCGGCGCGCCATAGAGGAAGCGGGCCGAGACATCGACCTTGCGGGTCTCGCCCACGGCCAGCGGAATGGACTCCTGGCCCGTGGCGGTGACGGCCAGGCGCTGCGGCGCGAAGTCCTCGACGCTGAAGGTCAGGCTGCCGGCGGCGGCCTCGATACCCTCGATCTTCAGCTCGGCGATCCAGCGCCCACGCGGCGCGGTGCGCGGCAGGGCGATATCGGCGAGCACGGCGCCGGCATTGGCGCCGCTGAACGGATAGCGCTTGAACTCGACGCCCGAGGGCCGCTTGACGACGATCTCGCCCTTGCGGTCGTTGACCGCCTTGGCCAGCCGGTCGCGGACCATGGCCGTGAGGTGGACGGTCTCGCCGGGGCGATAGATGCCGCGGTCGGCATAGAGGAAGCCGTCGATATCGGTCTTGGTCGAGCGGCCGTCGGCAGCGCCCTCGCGCCCGCCGACGCCCTGCTTGGACAGGTCGACCGGCGAGCGGTCCAGGTCCAGCACGGCCAGGTCGCTCTGCGGCCCATAGGCCATGACCATCCGGGCGTGCTCGGCGCCTTCACCCTGCAGCAGCGGACGCAGGAAGCGCACGCGGCCGTCGGCGTCGCTGACGGCCTGGGCCAGGTCTTCGCCGTCCTTGGCCACCAGCGAGACCTTCACGCCCGACATCGTCTTGGCCGTCTTCAGCGAGCGGACCACGACGTCGAGGGATTCGGAGCCGTCATAGGCGCTGAGCGCCATGTCGGTGAACATGATCCAGCGGCGCGCCTGGGCGGGCGGGGTGTCGCCATCCGCGTCGGGATCACGGCCGCCCGAGGCGTCGCGCGCCTTGATGACATAGCCGCCAGCCTTCATGTCCTTGAGCACCGCGCCCAGCGGGAAGACGGTGGTCGCCTTCTGACCGGCCGCGCCGGTGACCTGCACGAGGCCCTTCCACACCCGGCGACCATCCTCGCCGACGCTGTCGTCGCCATAGTCGCCGGCCCAGTCGCCCTCACCCGTCGGATCGGGCGCGCTGATCGACTTGCGGACCAGATTGCGGTCCGGCACCCGCCAGACCTCGACGGCCAGGGCCGAGACGTTGATGGTCTCGATGCCGACGCCGTCGGATTCCTCGCGCGGCAGGATCACGCCGTCGCCGGCGAAACCGACATAAGGGGGCTTTTCGCCAAACGTGAAATCGACGTCGGCATTGGCCGAAAGCGTCTCGCCGCCCTTGGCGGGCAGGCCCTTGAGCAGGGTCACGCGGTGGTCGGTGAAGCCGACGCCGCCGACGCACAGCTCGTCGCCCTTGACCCGCACGGCGGGCTGGCGGCCGATGTCGGGCGAGATCAGCACGTAGTCGGCATAGGATTTGGACGGATCGAGCGCCTTGCTCATCCGCACGCAGGCCATCGGGTCCTGGCCCGCGCTGTCGATGCGGCTCTGCCAGACGGCGAAGCCTTCCGGCTTGGGAATGCCGCGGCGCGGCGCGTTGGCCGAGCGGGGCTTGCCGAACAGCGACCAGGCCTGACCCTTGACGGGGGCGGTGGCCACGGCGGCCTTGCCACCGCCGAACCAGCCCAGCTCGCCGGCCTTGCCGACCAGTATGCCGCCGCCAAACCCGACCGCCAGGGCGCCGACGCCCACGGCGATCATGCGCGAGCGCGCGTCCTTGGGCAGAGCCTCGCGAAGGCGTTCGATCCACGGGAACCGCGAGGTCGATTGATCAGCGCCGCTCTCCGGCGGCGTCTCGTCCGTCGACATCCCTTGCCCCTCTTCACACGCGTCCTGAGGGATCGATGTGATCCCAAGCCCCGGGCGCGGTCAACGGCAAGACTGTGAAGGGTTTCGCCGGCCAGGGCGAGCGCCCTAGCCCATGAACTCCACCTGGCCGCTCTGCAGGCTGTAGACGGCCGAAACCACCTTCAGGCGATTAGCGGCGATGCGGGTGGTGAAGGCCTCGTCGGCGGTCCGCAGGCGTTCGGCGATATTGATCGCGTTGCGACGGATCGCGGCGTCCTGCAGGTCGGCCGGATGGCTTTCCTCGGCCTCCAGCACGGCCGGCAGGATCGGCAGGGCCATGTCAAACAGGGCCCCGTGCAGGTGGGCGTGCTTGGTGGCGACATCCACCGCCGCACCGACCGCGCCGCACTTGGTGTGGCCCAGAACCACGATCAGCGGCGCGCCCAGATGCTCGACGGCATAGAGGATCGAGCCCAGGCCCTCGCGGCTGACGGTGGACCCCGCCGTCCGCACGACGAACAGTTCGCCCAGGCTGCAGTCGAACACCAGTTCCGGCGGCACGCGGCTGTCGGAGCAGCCGACAATGACGGCGAAGGGCTTCTGGCCCGCCGCCAGTTCGTTGATCCGGGTCCAGCTGGGCAGGGCCATGCTGGCGCCGCCGCGCGCGAAGATGGCGTTGCCGTGCTTGAGGCGACCCAGGGCCTCGTCCGGATTGACGAAGACCTCCTCGGGCTCGGTCTCCATCGGCTTGGGGTATTCATTGACCGTCGAGCGCACCGGACCGGGCGCCGGCGCGGCGGTCTGGGCGGCCATGGGCGCGCGCGGCCTGGGCGCGACCTTGCGGGGCGCGGCCGCGTGGTGGTCATCGCCCTCGGCGAAGGCGGCCAGCGGCGTGGCGGCCAGTCCGGACGCCAGCGCGCCCAGCAGAACTCGTCTCGAAACCATCTCGTCCCCCGACGCATCTAGTGTGTCGGGGTCCAGACCTAGCGGGACAAGGTTAACCTTCGGTAGGTTTTTGCCGGCGCCTACAGCGGCAATTCGGCGCGCTTGACCACGGTGCGCATGGCGATGCTGGAACTGACCCGCACCACGCCGGGAATTCGCGTCAGCTCCTGGGCGTGAACCCGCTCCAGATCGTCGACATCGCGCACCACCAGCCGCAGCAGATAGTCCGAGCCGCCGGTCATCAGGTAGCATTCGGCCACCTCGCGCACATTGGCCACGGCCTTCTCGAAAGCGCTCAGCGTGCCCTCCGCCTGGGACGACAGGGTCACGGTGACGAAGACGCTGAGCGGCAGGCCCACGGTGCGCTCGTCGATCACGGCGGCGTAGCGGCTGATCACCCCCGCCTCCTCCAGCGCCCGCACCCGGCGCAGGCAGGCGGACTCGGACAGATTCACCGCCTCGGCCATGTCCACATAGCTGGCCCGACCCCGTCGTTGGAGCAGGGTCAGGAGCTTCCGGTCGAAGCTGTCGAGCTGGACAGCAGATTTCTTCATCGAAACACCCGTTGACGCAGGATTCCTGCATAACATAGTTCTTGCGGCATGAAATAGCCAAGGAACTTGCGGGGCAGGAGGCGTAAACCGGCGGGAAAGCGCCATTGGAGGAAACCATCATGCGCGTAGGCGTCCCCTCAGAGATCAAACCGGGCGAACACCGGGTCGGCCTCACCCCCACGGCCGTCCGCGAATATGTCGGCCACGGCCACGACGTGCTGGTTCAGACCGGCGCGGGCCTCGGCGCCGGCTATTCGGACGACGCCTATGTCAAGGCCGGCGCGACGATCGCGCCCGATGCGGCGGCGGTGTTTTCCGGCGCCGACATGATCATCAAGGTCAAGGAACCGCAGAAGATCGAGTGGGAGCGGCTGGAGCCGCGCCACATCCTGTTCACCTACCTGCACCTGGCGCCCGATCCCGCCCAGACCGAGGGCCTGCTGAAGAGCGGCTGCGCGGCCATCGCCTATGAGACCGTCACCGACGCCAAGGGCGGCCTGCCGCTGCTGGCCCCGATGTCGGAAGTGGCCGGCCGGATCGCCGTGTTCTCGGCCGCCGAGACCCTGCTCAAGCACAATGGCGGCATGGGCCTGCTGCTGTGCGGCGTGCCCGGCGTGCCCCCGGCCCGCGTGGCCGTGCTGGGCGGCGGCGTGGTCGGCTCCAATGCCGCCCGCATGGCCGCCGGCCTGGGCGCCGAGGTCGTGGTTCTGGAGCGCTCGATCCCGCGCATGCGCGAACTGGACGACCTGTATCAAGGCCGCATCCTGACCCGCTACTCGACCTTCGCGGCCGTCGAGGAAGAGATCCTCAAGGCCGACGTCATCATCGGCGCCGTGCTGACCGCCGGCGCCGCCGCGCCCAAGCTGGTGCGTCGCGAGCACCTCAAGCAGATGAAGCCGGGCTCGGTTCTGGTGGATGTCTCGATCGACCAGGGCGGCTGTTTCGAAACCAGTAAGCCGACCACCCACGCCGATCCGACCTACACGGTCGACGGCGTCGTGCACTACTGCGTGGCCAACATGCCGGGCGCCGCGCCGCGCACCTCGTCGGAAGCCCTGGGCAACGCCACCCTGCCCTTCGGTCTGGCCCTGGCCGACCACGGCCTGGACGCGCTGAAGACCAATGTCCACCTGGCGCGCGGCCTGAATGTGCTGAAGGGCGAACTGACCCACCCGGCCGTCGCTCAGGCGCTGGGCAAGCCGTCGGTGGATCCTTACGGCGCCTGGAAGTAGACGCAGCGCGTCCTTCGAGGCTCGGCTACGCCTCGCACCTCAGAATGAGGAATGCCGTTAAAAGCTCCTCATCCTGAGGCGCCCGCGCAGCGGGCCTCGAAGGACGCAAGGCCTTTAAGCCGCGAACCGCGCGATGTCCTGGTGGCTTTCCACCAGGTCCAGCACGTCGTTCATGCAGAAGTCCGGATCGACCGGATGAAGGGCGTCGTAGATCGAGCGGGCGAAGGCCAGGTCGGCGGCGGTCTTGACCCGCCAGTCCAGGCCCGACCAGTCGCGGCGGGCCTTCAGGTGCGCCTGGCTGAACCGGTCCGGGGCGTTGCGAATGGCGGCGGTGGGCGAGACGCGGGCGAGAGGATCACGGGTTTCGGCGGCCGCGACGCGCAGGGCGTTGGCGGCGATCACCTCGACCTCGAGGCCGGCCGGATAGGTGCGCACGGCGCGGTTTGAGGTGTAGTCGGCGCCGCTGGACAGGGCCAGGTCGACCGCCTCGTCCACGATGCCGGGATCGACGAACGGCGCGTCGCCCTTGATGCGAACCACGTGGCTGACCGAACTGATGGCCTCGGCGCACCGGGCGATGCGGTCGAGAATGTCGGCGCCGGCGCCGCGATGCACGGCATAGCCCCGCGACACGACGAAGCCAGCCAGGGCGTCGTCTGACGCGTCGGCGCTGGTGGCGACAATGATCTTGGTCAGGCGTCGCGCGCCGCGCAGACGCTCCAGTTGCCGGATGATCATCGGCTCGCCGCGGAGCGTCGCCATGGCCTTGCCAGGCAGACGGCCGGCGCCCATGCGGGCCTGCAGGACAGCGAGGATCATCGGACGGCTCCCAGACTTGCTTGTTGGATGTAGGCTAGCCGACAAAGATAAAAGTGCGGTGAATCAAGTATTTACGCGACATTATCCATCATCGCGACCATGGCGCGCGATGGATCGGCCTGGCGACCGGGTTCACTGTCGAGTTTGATTCGGCCTGGGGCCTAGGCGACCCAACGTCGCGGATCGAGCGCGACCGGATCGTCGATGGCCATCTCGTCCCAGTCCAGGTCCGGCGGCGGGCTGGAGGCGGCGGCGACCACCGCCGACAGTTCGGCGGCCGAGGTGACGCCCACCAGGACGGCGCTGGCTTCCGGACGCGACAGGGCAAAACCCAGGGCGGCCTGCAGCGGATCGGAACGACCCTCGGCGATCATCCGGCGCACGCGCGACAGACGACCCGAGGCGCCCTTCAGCTGGGCCGGCACGCGATCGGGCGGCAGGAACAGCAGGCCATTGAGGAAGATCGAGCGCAGCTGCACCTCGACGCCCATGCCGGCGATGCGGGCCAGCGAGCCGTCGGCCAGCAGGCGCTGGTCCAGGAGCGAGGCGGGAGCCTGCAGGATATCGGGCTTGAAGCGGCGGGCAACGCCCACCGGATCGTCGCTGGCGTGGGCCGCGACGCCGATCTTGGCGAACAGGCCCTCGTCGCGCAGGCGCTGAAGACGGTCCCACAGCGCGGCGCCGTGCGGGCCAAACAGCTCCGACGGCGTCTGGACGATGATGGCGTCGGCGCGCTCCATGCCCAGGCGGCGCAGACCGGCGCGGGCTTCGGCCTCGACGAAGTCGGGACCGCGATCGGCGCGAACCGACGACAGGGTCACGCGGAACGAGACGGGACGCGGGATCAGGTCGCCCAGAAGCGATTCGGCCCGGCCATAGACGCCCGAGACGTCCAGAACCGACAGGCTCGAACGGTGAGCAATGTTCAGGATATCGCGCGCCTCGGCTTCAGGCGAACGCCCGCGCGGCGACGACGTCATGCCATCGAGCCCGAACTGGGCGGCCGCGAGACCAAGCTTTGAAACCGAAATGGGCATGACCATCCGTGAGGAACGACACCTTTGTGAGATGACCCTACGCGCCAAGGTTTGAAGAAGGCGTTTCTGGAACCTTGCCGAGGGGTTAAAGTCGGCGGTGATGAACAGCTTTCAAACGGCCGCCGACTGGCCCCTCCACGGCATGGCCGACGATGCCCGACCCGCCTTGCGGGCGGGGCTTTTGGCCGGTCCGACGGCCCTGGCCACGATCATCGCCCTGGGCGGCGGGGGGCCGCGTCCCGTCGGCACGCAAATGGTGTTCGGAGAAAATATTGTTTCCGGATTTTTGTCAGGCGGCTGCATCGAGGCCGATGTCGAGGCGCATGCCCGGCGCTGTCTGGAAGACGGCCGGCCGCGCCGCCTGATCTATGGCGAGGGCAGTCCCTGGCCGGACATCCGGCTGCTGTGCGGCGCCCGGATCGAGATCCTGGTCGAGCGCATCGCCCCCGACGACCCGGCGGCGGCGACCCTGTTGCGACTGGCCGACTGCCGCTTCCCGGCCTTCTGGGTCAGTGACGGGCAGCGACGCCAGTGCATGGAGGAGCCGCTGGCGCCCTGGCCCGGGGCCTTCGAGCGCGCCTATGACCCGGTCCCGCGGCTGGTGGTGGTCGGCGGCGATCCCACCGCCCTGGCCGTGGCCAGTCTGGGCGCGCAGTCCGGCTTCGAAACCTTCCTGATCCGGCCCAAGGGCCCCGCCGCGCCGCCCCCCCTGGCCGGCGTGACCTACAGCCGCGACGCGGTCCAGGACGCCCTGGCCGACCTTGGCCTCGACGCCTGGACCTCCGTCGCCATCTGCGGCCACGATCTGGACATCGACCACGCCGCCCTGCTGGCCGCCCTGCCGTCGCCCGCGCCCTATGTCGGCCTGCTGGGCGCGCGGCGTCGGCTGGGCGAGCGGATCGAACGCCTGAAGGCGGCAGGCCTGACCGATCGCGACCTGGCCAAGCTGCGCGCGCCGATCGGCCTCGACCTCGGCGGCAAGGCCCCGTTCGAGGTGGCGGTGGCGGTGATTGGGGAAATCATGGCGGCCCGGCACGGGCAGCCGGCGCTGGAGCGTCGGACGGTGGAGGTCTGATCCCCCAATCCGTTCTCCCCGGCGAAAGCCGGGGCCCAGATCGAACCCGCAGCGTTTCCAGGCTCGGTTGAGGCTGAAGGCGGATCACCCCCAAAGGCTCTGGATGAATCTGGGCCCCGGCTTTCGCCGGGGAGAGCGGGGATTATTGGGCCTTCCAGTCCCCCGACTTGCCGCCGGTCTTCTCGATCAGGCGCACGGCCTCGATGACCATGCCCTTCTCGGCGGCCTTCAGCATGTCGTAGATCGTCAGGCAGGCCACCGAGACGGCGGTCAGGGCCTCCATCTCGACCCCGGTCGGGCCGGTGGTCTTGACCCGGGCGGTGACGGCGAGGCCGCCCTCGGCAGGCTCGACCTCGACCACCACCTTGGACAGGGCCAGGGGGTGGCACAGAGGGATCAGGTTCGAGGTCTGCTTGGCCGCCATGACGCCAGCGATCTCGGCCACGGCCCGGACATCGCCCTTTCGACCGGTTCCGGACACGGCCAGCGCCAGGGTCTCGGCGCTCATCCGCACGAAGCCCGTCGCCACCGCCTCGCGCGCCGTCTCGGGTTTGCCCGAGACATCGACCATGCGGGCCCGGCCCTGGTCGTCGATATGGGTGAGCTTGCTCACTGCTCCAGCAGCCGGGGCATCAGCTCGACCATGTTGCAGGGCTTGTGGCGACTGTCGAGCTGGGCGGAGATGACCTTGTCCCAGCCGTCGCGCACCGCGCCGTTGCTGCCCGGCAGGCAGAACACGAAGACCCCGTCGATCAGGCCGGCCGTGGCCCGCGACTGCAGGGTCGACAGGCCCACCGAGGCGTAGGAGACCATGTGGAAGATCACCGAGAAGCCGTCGATCTTCTTGTTGAACAGCGGCTCCAGCGCCTCGACCGTCACATCGCGGCCGGTCAGGCCGGTGCCGCCGGTGGTGACGATGGCGTCGACCTGGCCGCTCGCGATCCAGTTGCGGACCTGATCGCGGATCTGGGGAATGTCGTCGCGAACCACCGCCCGGCCGCCCAGCTCATGGCCGGCGGCCTTGACGCGGTCGACCAGCACCTGGCCCGAGGTGTCGCTTTCCTCGTCGCGGGTGTCGGAAATGGTCAGGATCGCCACGCGCACCGGCGTGAACGGAAGGTCCGGCTTGATCCCGCCGCCGGGGGTGAGGCCTGCTGCAGACATGATCTACTCCTGATCCCAACGCGATGCGTCGGTCCTATCGCGGTCCGTCGGCTCGATCCAGCGGGCGCCGTCCGGGCCGTGCTCCTTCTTCCAGAACGGCGCGCGGCTTTTCAGCCAGTCCATCAGGAAGTCGCAGGCCTCGAAGGCCTCGCGGCGGTGGCCGGCGGCTGTGGCCACGAAGACGATCGCCTCGCCGGGACCGATGCGGCCGGTGCGGTGGACGATGTGATAGTCGTGCAGGTGGAAGCGAGTCTTGGCGGCTTCCGCGAAGTCGCTGATCGCGACGTCCGTGAAGCCGGGATAGGCCTCCAGCTCCAGCGCCGCGGCCTGGCCCTGCTCGGCGCGGGCCAGGCCCACGAAGCTGGCCACCGCTCCGGTCTCGTCGCGACCGGCGCAGAACGCGGTCAGCAGCGCGCCGGGCTCGAAAGGCTCTGCGGTGAGGGTGATCATCCGCCGCTCATCGGCGGCAGGAAGGCGACCTCGGTGGCGGCCAGCAACGCCGCCTCACCGCGCACCACGGTCTTGTCGACGGCCACCTGGACGCCCGGGCCGCTCAGGGCCTCGCCGAGATCAGGATCGTCATGAGCGATCAGGCCGCGCAACGCCGCCAGGGACGTGGCCTCGAAGGCCCGGTCGCGCCAGCCGGCCTGGTCGGCCAGGCGTCCAAACAGCAGCACCCGCGCCATCGGTCAGCCGCCAGTCGTCGACATGTGGCGCGCCACGGCGGGCCGCGCGCCGGCGATCTGGAAGTCGTGGCCTTCCGGCTTGGACCCGATCGCGGCGAAGATGGCCTGCTCCAGCTGGGCGTCGGTCGCGCCGGCGCGGATCACGGCCCGCAGGTCCGAGGCGTCATCGCGCCCCAGGCAGGTGTGCAGGGTTCCCGTGCAGGTCAGGCGCACCCGATTGCAGGCCTCGCAGAAATTGTGACTGAGCGGGGTGATGAAGCCCAGGCGTCCGCCGGTCTCGGCGACGCGGGTGTAACGGGCCGGCCCGCCGGTGGCGTAGGCCAGGTCTTCCAGGGTCCAGAACGAGGCCAGGTCACGCCGCACGTCCTTGAGCGACAGGTACTGGTCGGTGCGGTCCTCGTCGATCTCGCCCAGCGGCATGGTCTCGATCAGGGTCATGTCGCAGCCGCGCTGGTGAGCCCAGGTGATCAGGGCCGGCAGTTCATCGGCGTTGTCGTGCTTGAGGGCGACGGCGTTGATCTTCACCGCGATGCCGGCCGCCAGGGCCGCGTCGATGCCACCGATCACCTGGGCGACGTCGCCGCCCCGGGTCAGCCGCCTGAACAGGTCGGGCTTGAGGGTGTCGAGCGAGACATTGATCCGCCGCACGCCGTGACGCGCCAGATCCTCGGCATATTTCGCCAGCTGGGTGCCGTTGGTCGTCAGGGTCAGCTCGTCCAGCGCCCCGGACCGCAGGTGGCGCGAGAGCTTGCCGACCAGATCCATGAAGCCCTTGCGCACCAGCGGCTCGCCGCCGGTCAGCCGCAGCTTGCGGACGCCCAAGCCGATGAAGGTGGACGCCACGCGGTCCAGCTCCTCCAGCGTCAGCACCTGCGCCTTGGGCAGGAAGGTCATGTGCTCGGCCATGCAATAGACGCAGCGCAGATCGCAGCGGTCGGTGACCGACACCCGAAGATAGGTGACGGCTCTCCCGAAACCGTCGATCAGACGGGGCGCGGCGAGGCCCGCTTGCATTGGGGTGGCGTCATAGGGCGTCATGTCTTGAGACAGGATAAGCGTTGGACGACATGGCGGAAAGCGAAAGCACGCGGCTGGCGGCGATCGTCCTGGCGGCGGGATTGGGAACCCGCTTCGGCGGCGGCAAGCTGACCGCGCCCTTTCGGGGCCGCCCCCTGATCGCCGGAGCGCTGGCCAGCGCCCTGAACGCGCCCGTCGTCTCGGTCGTCGTGGCGATCGGCGATGATCCCGACCTCGAGGCGGCGATCCTCGATCTGGACGAGACCGTCGAGGCGCGCCTCGTTCGCGTGGCCGATCCGGCCCGGGGCATGGGCGCGTCCCTGGCCGCGGCGGCTCGCGCCTTACCCGAAGACCTGGACGGCGTCTTCGTGTTCCTGGGCGACATGCCGCTGATACGGCCGGACGTTTCCGCCACCCTGGCCCAGGCCCTGACCGGCCGGGACGGGATCGTCGCGCCGACCCATGCCGGTCGGCGGGGTCATCCGGTGTTGTTCGGCGGTGACTGGATCACCGCCCTGCGCGCCCTCGACGGCGACAGCGGCGCCCAGGGCCTGATCCGGCAGGCGGGCGACCGCTTCCTCGCGGTGGAGACCGGCGATCCCGGCGTCCTGTTTGACGTGGACCGCCGGGAGGATCTGGCCGGTCAGTGACGGGTGCGCCGGCCCTCCCACAGGATCAGGCGAATCTCCTCGATCACCCGCAAGGCGCCGTCGGTGTCGCCCTGTTCCTCCAGGGCGATCAGGCGCGGTATCAGCAGGGACAGGATGCGCCGGCTGAAGGGGTCCAGCGCATTGAGCCCACGTTTGAACTCGGCGATCTCCTCGGGGGAGACATCATGGATGTAGGTCGCGGTCCCGCTCATCGGCGAGCCGCCTGGCGCGCAGCGCCGAAAGGGTTCCCGCCAGCAGGGCGATCAGGACGCCATAGCTGAGCAGGGCCAAGCCCGCGACCAGCGTGGCGATGTAGATGCGCAGGTCGATGATCGAGACGATGTGAGAGGCCACGCTCATCATCTGGCAGGCCGCCGCCACGATGCTCCAGATCCGCCGCGCCTTCAGCGACGCCCAGACCAGCAGGACCATGACCAAGACGTCGATCGCCATGACGCCCCATTCGGGGCTCATCAGGTCGCGGATCGCCACGAACGGCGACGCCGTCCAGCCCGCCAGATAGACTGCGGCCACGAAGCGGAGCCAGCGATCGCCCTTCCACAGCGCGAAGCCGCAGATCAGGACGGCCACGCCATAGGAAATCCACGGGGTAAGGGTGTGGTACACGGCATGGCCTCGACGCGAACTGGCGCGCGACCATGCCGTAAGCGGCGCCGTTGGAAAAGCCGGTCGTCATGCGGCGCGACCGCCTTCCAGCGCATGGAAGCCCCCGGTGCGAGGCCCGTCCTCGGGCTTGTCGAGCTCGCCCACCGACACCGACCGGCAGCCGATCTGTTCGCGCACGGTCTGCAGGCCGCCATGGGCCCGAATGATCGTCCGCCGGGCTGAAAGGATGTGGCTCAAGGTCTCGCCCAGGTCGTCAACCGCATCCTGTCCGATCACCGCCGACAGGTGGGCCTCCATCCGCAGGCTGGGCAAAAGCCCCATCAGCTCGGCGGTTTCGCGCAGCGCGGCGTCTATCGCCGCCTCGGCGCGCATCAGCTTGTGGGCCCCAGCGCGGGCCGCATCGAGACGTTTCATGCAAGACTCTCCCGGTCACGCGGAGCAGGTCCGCGCGCGCGAAGGTTTCGGTTTGCGTTTTTGAAGTTTAGCCGGCCCGAGGGGGCGGCGGGCTCCAACCCTCGCGGAACCGCTGAAGGGCGTAGAGGAAGTCATGGGCTCCGGTGGTCAGGGCGCCGAGCAGAAGACCGCCCAGCACCGCCAGTCCGACGATGAGACCCAGCCATTGCAGGGGAGTCAGGTCATCGCGCCAACCCCTCCCAGTTCGCTCCGCAGCGGCCGGTCGTCGGCCAGGAAGGCTGTCGCCGCCAGGACGCGCAGCAGCAGTTTGGACGGCGGGTCGCCAGCCTCCTGCGCCTTCCTCAGCGCCGACACCGTCTCCGAAACCAGCTGACCCCGTTCCGGCGTGCCCGCCAGCAGGGTCAGACCTTCTTCCAGCGACTGCCAGCTGGCGATGAAGAAGCCCGACGTCTCGTTGCGAGGCCGCGCTGTTTTCCGGGTCTGATTGTCGTTCATGGTCGTTCCCACCTGTACGGTGAGAAGAGACCCGGTCAGGGGCCAGGGCTAGGTCGCCCGATTGCCTACGGTAGTCATTACCGGGGTCGGCTTCCCAGGCGATGAAGGCCAGGGCGGCGTCGCGGCGGCTCATGCCCGACAGCCTGCGGCGCGCGCTGAGCACGTGCATCTCGACCGTCTTCGGCGAGAGGCTGAGCAGGCGGGCGATTTCCTTGGACTGCAGGTGGCTGGCGATCAGGCGCAGGATCTCACGCTCACGAGGCGTGAGGCGCTCGAAGCTCAAGCTCTCGGCCGATTCCACCATGCCGCTAGCATGCGTCGAGGTTCTCGCGCCGTCCAGCGCAAGCGATGCGCGGGACGGCGAAGACCTAGGCGGTCTGCCTGGAGAAGGGCAGCCGCGTCGTCGGCTTGCTCGTCAGGGCCAGCAGGGCGTTGGCGACGGCCGGCGCGATCACCGGCGTGCCGGGCTCGCCCACGCCGCTGGGCGCATTGCCCGACGGCACGATATGGGTCTCGACATGCGGGGCCTCGTTGATGCGCAGCACGCGATAGCCGTCGAAATTGCCCTGATCGACCGCGCCGTCAGTCAGGGTGATCTCGCCAAACAGCGCCGCCGACAGGCCGTAGCAGGCGCCGCCCTCCATCTGGGCGGCGATCTGGTCGGGCGAGATCGCCACGCCGCAGTCGATGGCGGTGACCACGCGGCCGACCTTGGGCGCGCCGTCCACCAGCTTGACCTCGGCCACCTGGGCGACAACCGAGCCGAAGCTCTCGTGCACGGCCACGCCCCGGCTCCAGCCGTCGGTCGGCTTGGGACCGGCCTTTTCCAGGGCCAGGTTCAAAGCCGCCAGGTGCCGGTCGGCCCCGGCCTTGGCGTACAGCGCCCGGCGATAGTCGACGGGGTCCTTGCCGGCCTTGCGGGCCAGCTGGTCGATGGTGTGCTCCATGACGAAGGCGGTGTGGGTCGCGCCCACCGAGCGCCACCACAGCACCGGCACTCCGACGTCGGGCAGGGCCAGCTGGGCGTCGACGATCGGCGTGGCCTTCAGATAGGGCGAGCCGGCCGTCCCCTCGATGGCGGTCTGGTCGGGGCCCTTGCCGCCCATCGGCGAGCCCTTCATGATCGATTGGCTGACGATGCGGTGACGCCAGGCGGCCGGATAGCCGTCCTTGTCGAGGCTGATCTTGACGGCGTGAACCACCTGCGGCCGGAAGAAGCCGGCGCGCATGTCGTCCTCGCGGGTCCAGACCAGTTTCACCGGCCGGCCCTTGCCGACCTTCTTGGCGATGTGGACGCACTCGGAGACATAGTCGGACGGGAAGTTGGCGCGGCGACCAAACGAGCCCCCGGCGAACAGGGTCTCGATCTCGACCGAGCCCGGCAGGGTTCCGACGATCTTGGCGGCGTTCAGCTGGTCCAGAGTCTGGCCCTGGGAGCCAAACACCATCTTCACCTTGTTGCCATCGACCATGGCCACGCAGTTCATCGGCTCCATGGTGGCGTGGGCCAGATAGGGGAACGCGTAGGTCGCCTCGAACACCTTGGCGCCCTTGGCGCCGGCGATCACGGCGGCGTCACCCTTGGAATCGAAGGCTTCCCACTTCTGGTCGGCGGGGCCCTTGCCGACGGCAAGGTCGTGGAAGGACGCCAGAATGGCCGACGAGCTGCGCTTCTCGGCCTTGTCCTCGTTCCACTCGATCTTCAGGGCCTCACGACCCATGCGGGCGGCATAGGTGGTCTGGGCGACCACCGCGACACCGGTCGGGATCTCATAGACCTCGACCACGCCTGGCACCTTCTTGGCCTCGGCGGCGTCGAAGCTCTTCACGGTCGCCCCGAAGCGCGGCGCATGGGCGACCACGGCCGTCAGCATGTCGGGCAGGCGCACGTCCTGGGTGAAGCGCGCCGTGCCGTCGCTCTTGGCCTGAGCGTCCTTGCGGCGCACCCGGTCGGTGCCGATCAGGGTGAAGGTCTTGGGGTCCTTCAGGGCCGGGCTGGCGGGCGGCGTGATCTTGGCGGCGTCGGCCAGCAGATCGCCAAAGCCGGCGGTCTTGCCCGAGGCGTGGGTCAGGACGCTGTCCTTGACGGTGATCTCGCCGGGCGGAACGCTCCATCTGGCGGCGGCGGCCTGGACGAACATCGCCCGGGTCGCGGCGCCGGCGGTGCGCAACTGGGTCCAGGAATTGGAAATGGCGGACGAGCCGCCGGTCAGCTGGGCGCCCAGGGAGCCGTTGGCGTAGAGCTTGGCGTTGGCCGGAGCCTGCTCGACCGAGACCCGGGTCCAGTCGGCGTCCAGCTCCTCGGCGACGATGGCGGCGAGACCGGCGTGATTGCCCTGGCCAAATTCGATGTGCTTGGAGATCACCGTCACCGCGCCGTCGGCGGCGACCTTGATGAAGGGCCCGAAGGCGCCGACCTCGACCTTGGAGCCGGCGCTCATGATGTCGGCCGGCGAGCAGCCGACCAGCAGGGCGCCGCCCACCAGCGCCGAGCCGACGACCAGGGCTTCGCGACGGCTGACACCGTCCGGCTTGTTGAAGGGCGCGTTCATCGGCCAGCTCCGCGGCTGGTCGCGCCGGTGGCGGCTGCGATGGCTTCATCGATATCGGCGTGAGGCTGGCCCGCGGCGACCAAGGGCAGACCCGCCGCCTCCTTGATGGCCTCGCGGATGCGCTGATAGGTGCCGCAGCGACAGATGTTGCCACTCATGGCGTTGTCGATGTCCTCGTCGGACGGCGACTTGTTCTGCTCGATCAGGGCGGCGGCCGACATGATCTGGCCCGACTGGCAGTAGCCGCACTGGGGCACGTCATGCTTGACCCAGGCCTGCTGCAGCGGATGCGATCCGCCCAGGCCCTCGATGGTGGTGATCTTGACGCCCGACAGGCCTTCGATCGGCGTGACGCACGAGCGGACCGGCTGGCCGTCAACATGCACCGTGCACGCGCCGCACTGGGCCATGCCGCAGCCAAACT
Source organism: Caulobacter sp. (assembly GCF_965279145.1). Classification (NCBI taxonomy): domain Bacteria; kingdom Pseudomonadati; phylum Pseudomonadota; class Alphaproteobacteria; order Caulobacterales; family Caulobacteraceae; genus Caulobacter; species Caulobacter sp. The sequence goes on along the minus strand of NZ_OZ257139.1, from coordinate 1,691,004 downwards.
TGGTTCCGGTCAGACCCAGCTCGTCCCGAAGGACCCAGAGCAGGGGGGTGGCGGGGTCGGCGTTCACCGTCACCGATTTGCCGTTCACATCCAGAGTCGCGGCCATCAATCTTCGCCTCCCAACGAAGGCAGGGCCGGGGGCGGACCCTGCTGCGCTTCAATCCTAACACCGTTCACAACGGCCTGGACCAGCGATATTTCCACGCCCGCCGGCGAGGTTTCCCGGGCGGGTTGAAAGCGGTCGAACGGAAACGCGCGCCGGGCGATGAGAGGAAGCGCGGCGAGGCCGCGAAACCGCGTATGCTGTGGACGCCGCCTGTTTCGCGGCGCCCCCTGGCCAGGAGTTCGCCTTGCGTCGCTTGTTGCTTGCCTCAGCCCTGGCGCTGCTGACCCTTTCGGGATGCGCCACCCTGGCTCCGACCGAGGCCACCACCACGCCGGTGACCTATGCCTGCAAGGCCGGCAAGCGCTTCACAGCCACCTATCCGGCCAAGGGAAACAAGGCGGTCGTCTCGGCCGGCGGCGTCACCAAAACCCTGCCGCTGGCGCGCTCGGCCTCGGGCGCTCGCTACCAGAAGGGCGACTTCCAGATCTGGGGCAAGGGCCCCGACGCCACCCTGACCGGCTTTCCCGGCGGACCGTACAATGACTGCCAGGCACGCTGAGGACGCACCATTGGATTCCTTCCCCGCCTATTTCCCTCTCGCCGGCCGCAAGGTGGTGATCGCCGGTTCCGGCGAAGGCGCCGAGAACAAGGCGCGCCTGTTCGAAGGTTCGCCCGCCACGATCGTCCGGCTGGACGGCCACGCCGCCTTCCTGCCCGGCTCCTATGTCGGCGCGGTCCTCGCCTTCGTGGCCAGTGACGACGAGGTGTTCATCCAGGCGGCGGCGGCGGCGGCGCGCGCGGCGCGGGTGCTGGTCAATGTGGTCGACAAGCCCGCCCTGTGCGACTTCAACACCCCGGCGGTGATCGACCGGGGCGAGGTGGTGGCGGCCGTCGGCACCGGCGGCTCGGCCCCGGTGCTGGCCACCATGCTGCGCAACGACATCGAGGCCCAGGTGCCAGAAGGCGCGGGCCGCGTCGCCGCCATGCTGCGCCGGTTCCAGGACGAGGTGCGCAAGACCCTGCCCGCCCTGCACGAGCGCCGGGCCTTCCTGCGCGACGCCGCCGCTGGCGAAGCGGCCCAGGCGGCCATGGCGGGCGACATGGAGACGGCCGGGCGACTGTTCCGCGAAGCCCTGGCCAAGGGCTCGGCGCGCAAGGGCCGGGTGCGGTTCATCGCCGGCAAGGGTCCATCCGACCTGCTGACCCTGCGGGCGGTGCGCGCTCTGTCGGCGGCCGACGTCCTGATCTTCGATCCGGACGTCGATCCGCAGATCCTGACCATGGCCCGCCGCGATGTCGAGCGGATCACGCCGGAGGACGCCTCGGCCGAGCGCCTGAATCAGCTGGCCGCCGAGGGTCGTCAGATCGTGCGCCTGATCACCGGCCCGGTGGAACCGGCGCTGGTCCAGGCCCTGACCGCCGCCGGCACTGCGGTCGAGGTCTTGCTCTCAGCGCCCGCAAGCTAGGCCTCGTGCAACGAGCGCCCCCTGGTCTCCGGCAGGAAGAACAGGGTGGTCAGCACGCTGACCAGGGTGAAGAACACCGGATACCAGAGGCCCGCATAGATATTGCCCACGGCCGTGACGATGGCGAAGGCGAAGAACGGCACGAAGCCGCCGACCCAGCCCGTGCCGATGTGGTAAGGCAGCGACAGGGCGGTGTAGCGCACCCGGGTCGGGAACAGCTCGACCAGGCAGGCGGCCAGCGGGCCGAACAGCGCCGTCGCGGCGATCACGAACACGAACAGCACGCCGAACATGCCCAGCGTGTTCATCCGCGCCGGATCGGCCTTGGCCGGATAGCCGGCCTTGACCAGGGCGGTCTTGATGGCCGTCTCCGTGGCGGTCTTCACGGCCTTGGTCTGGGCCTTCGACAGGCCCCTGGCGCTGGGCGAGGCCACCTCGACCGATCCCACCCGCATCACGGCCTGACTTCCGGCCGGAGCCTTCTGGTTGGCGTAGGACACCCCGGCATTGGCCAGGGTGCTCTTGACGATGTCGCAGGACGACACGAATGCCGCCTTGCCGACCGGGTCGAACTGCAGGGCGCAGTCCCTGGGGTCGGCGACGACCACGACCGGCGACCTGGCCGACGCCTCGGCCAGGGCCGGATTGGCGGCGCGCTCCATCAGGTGGAAGCCGGGGAAATAGAAGGCCAGGGCCAGGGTCATCCCGGCCAGCATCACCGGCTTGCGGCCTACCTTGTCGGATAGCGCCCCGAACACGACGTAGAAGACGGCGCTGACGGCCGTGGCGCTCATCATCAGGGTGTTGATGGTGACGGGATCGACCTTGAGGAACTTCTCCATGAAGGTCTGGACGTAGAAGAAGCTGGTGTACCAGACGGCGCCCTGGGCGCACATCATCGACAGGAAAGCCAGGATCACCAGCTTCATGTTCTTCCACTCGCCGAACGCCTCGGCATAGGGGGCCTTCGAGGTTTCGCCCTCTTCCTTCATCTTGGCGAAGGCGGGGCTTTCAGAGAGCTTCAGGCGCATCCAGACCGAGACGCCCAGCAGACCGATCGAGACGGCGAACGGGATGCGCCAGCCCCAGGCGTCGAACGCTTCAAGACCGATCGCGGCGCGGGTCCCCAGGATGACCAGCAGGGCGCCAAACAGGCCGAAGGCCGCCGAGGTCTGCACCCACGAGGTCGACCAGCCACGCTTGTTGGGGGGCGAATGCTCGGCCACATAGATGGCCGCTCCGCCATACTCGCCGCCCAGGGCGAAGCCCTGCACGCAGCGCATGATGATCAGCAGGATCGGCGAGATGATTCCGGCCTGCTGGTAGGTGGGCAGGAAGGCGATCGCGAAGGTCGCGCCGCCCATCAGCAGAACCGTCGCCAGGAAGGCGCCCTTGCGACCGGCCTGGTCGCCGATCTTGCCGAACACCAGAGCCCCGATCGGCCGAAAGGCGAAACCCACCCCGAACAGGGCCAGGGCGGCGATATAGCCGGCCGAGTCGCTGAGGCCGGTGAAGAAGGTCTTGGAAATGACCTGCGCCAGGCTGCCGAAAATGAAGAAGTCGTACCATTCGAACGCCGTGCCGGCGGACGAAGCCGCCACCACCGTGCGCATCGACGCGCTTTCTTCCTTGGTCGCCAGGTCGGTCATTCTCTTCCCCCTTGAGGCGCGCTCTGCGGCCACGCCCCACTTCGCGCCAGCTTTAGCGCGGTTCGATCTCTGGGGAAACTCAGGCGACGGCGGTGTCCGGAACCAGGTTGTCGGGCTCGGTCAGCCGCAGAATCTCAGCGATCAGGGCGGCCGGAGCGATCGGCTTGGCGGCCACCCCGTCCATGCCGGCGGCGCGATAGGTCGCGCGCTGATGGGCCATGACATTGGCGGTCAGGGCGATGATCGGCGTCATGCCGGCCGCGCCCGGCAGGGCCCGGATCCGGCGCGACGCTTCCAGCCCGTCGATGCCGGGCATCTGCACATCCATCAGGATGAGGTCGAAGCCCCCCGTCCGGGCCGCCTCGACACCCGAGAGCCCGTCATCGGCCGTACGCACCGACGCGCCCAGCTGTTCCAGGATGCGCGAGGCGACCATCTGGTTGGTGGGGTTGTCCTCGACCAGCAGGATCCGCAGACCCGCCAGGATTTCGCCGGCCTGCTGTTCGATCGCGACCGGCGCGACGGCGGGGGGCGCCGCTATGGTCAGTGTGAAACGCGATCCGACGCCGGGCTCGGACTCGAAGACCACCGCTCCGCCCAGCATCTCGGCCAGCCGGCGGGTGATCGCCAGGCCCAGACCAGACCCTCCGAACCGACGGGTGGTGCTGGCGTCGCCCTGCTCGAAGCGTTCAAACAGGCGCGCTTGCGCCGCCCGGGGCACGCCCACGCCGGTGTCGATGACGTCGAAGGCGATCGTCGGGCCGGTCGATGTCTGAAGGCGCCGGCCGCGAACCAGCACAGAGCCCTTGAGGGTGAATTTCAGGGCGTTGCCGATCAGGTTGAACAGGGCCTGTCGCAGGCGGGTGGGATCGGTCTCGATCCAGCCCAGATCGGGGGCGTCGATCGTCAGCACCAGGCCCTTGTGTTCGGCCTGGGCGGCCAGCAGCCGGCCGACGCCGCGCACCAGCTCGCCCGGATCGACGGGCTCGCGGTTCATCTCCAGCCGCCCGGCCTCGATGCGCGAGATATCGATCACGTCATCCAGCAAGGTCGACAGCATCTGGCCGCAGGCCAGGGCCTCGCCCAGCAGGGCGTGGGCGTCGCCCGGCAGGGTCTGTCGCTTGAGCAGATGCATGACGCCCAGCACGCCGTTCATGGGCGTGCGGATCTCGTGGCTCATATTGGCCAGGAACTGGGCCTTGGCCTCGCTGGCCGCCTGGGCCGCGCGCTCGGCGGCCACCAGGGCCAGCTCGGCCCGCTTCTTCTCGTCGATGTCGAGGATCAGCCCGAACGCCTTGCGGGCCTGGCCCGCCGCGTCGCGACGGACCTCGTGGAAGATCCGCATCCAGCGTTCCTGGCCAGCGGCGGTAACCAGGCGCACATCGAAGGTCTGGGGCCCGGCCTGTCGCCACTGGCCCGCGGTCGTATAGATCATCTCCCGATCGTCGGGATGGATCATCGGCCAGACGGCCTCATGGACGTCTTCATAACTGATCCGGCGCCCCATGATGCGGTGGAACTCGGGCGAACCCCAGAAGCCCTTGTCCACGTGGTCGATCTCGTAGACCCCGGCCCGGGCCGCGCCGAGAGCGACCCGCAGCCGCCGGGCGTTGACCCGCGCCTCGCGCCGGGCGTCGGCCAGGGCGGTGATGTCGTCCATATAGGTGATGACGCCGACAATCGCGCCGGTCGCGTTGCGCCACGGCCGCGCCTCCCAGCGCAGGCAGTGTTCGACGCCCTCGGCGTCCCGCAGCCGGTCCTCGCGCCGGGCGATCGTCTCGCCGGACAGCGCCCGGGTCACGGCCGAGACAAAGCGGCGGCGCGTGCCCTGGGTGAGCACGCCCAGCGACTTGCCGATCACCTCGGCCTCGGTCGACTTGAACACTTCGAGGAACTTGGGGCTGACCACCCGCAGCCTCAGGTCCAAGTCATAGACCGCCACCGCGAACGGCGCTTCCTCGACCAGCTGGCGGGCCCGCCGCTCGCCCCACAGCGCCGCGTCGCGGCTGCGGGCCACCTCGGTGACGTTCTGCGAGATGCCCTTGAGGGCGAACAGGCCGCCGTCCAGGGGTTCGCCCCGGAAGGTCGAGCGCAGGGTGAACCACTGGCCGTCGCGGCCGCGCAACCGATATTCCACCGTGCCGGGCTGGCCCGAGGTCACGGCGTTGGCGAAGGTCTGGAACACCGCGTCGCGCTGGTCGTCGGGCAGATGCGACAGGAAGAGCTCGACCGTGGCCAGGTCGGCCGGCGACAGGCCGGCGGCGATCAGGGCGTCGGGCGACCATTCGATCGCCCCGCTCCGCGGATCGTAGCTCCACACGCCGATCCCGGCGGCCTCGGCCAGCATCTCATGGGTGCGACTGGCGGCAACCTTGGTCGAGATATCGTGAAGGACGCCGACCATCTCGCCGCCGGGTCCCCGCCGCGAATGGCCCTCGAGCCAGATCGTTCCGCCGTCCTTGCGCAACACCCGCAGCCGGTTCACGGCCGAACCCGTCTGGCGGATCCGGCGCCCCGTCTCGACCAGCTCGGCGTGGCTCTCGGGATGGACGAAGCTGACGCAGGCCTGGCCGATCAGATCGTCGGCGGACCAGCCCGTCAGGGCGGTCCAGGCCGGGTTGACCACCGAAAACCGTCCTTCGGGCGTGACGACGGCGAACAGGTCAAGAGCGTTCTCGAAGAACCAGCGCGCGGCCTCCGCCTCGCCGAACGGCGAGGACGCGAGCAGGGTCGCGTCGGAAGACAGGCGCGCGGTCATGGAGGCTCCGGTCGTTTGCGTCCGGATCGTGCGGCCCCAAGGGTAAACTTATGGTTGGCGATATCGAACAACGTTCGCCAATCGCGATATTTCAGACCTCCGCCCACTGGCGCAGCAGATTGTGGTAGGTTCCGGTCAGGCCCAGGATCGACGGATCGTCGACCCCCACCGTCCGCGACAGGCGCTGGATGGCCACGTCCATGTCCAGCAGCAGCGACCGCTTGGCGTCCTCGCGCACCAGGCTCTGGATCCAGAAGAAGCTGGCCGTTCGGGTTCCGCGCGTCACCGCCGTCACATGGTGCAGGCTGGAGGCGGGGTAGAGGATCAGGTCGCCGGCGCCCAGCTTCACGCTGTGACTGCCATACAGGTCGTCGACCACCAGTTCGCCGCCGTCATAGTCCTCGGGTTCGCACAGGAACAGCGTCGCCGACAGGTCGGTGCGCAGGCGCTGGCCGGTGACGGGATCGCGGCGGATCGAGTTGTCGATGTGGTCGCCAAAGCCCATGCCCTGGCCATAGCGGTTGAACATCGGCGACAGGATCGTCCGGGGCAGGGCCGCCGAGACGAACAGCGGATTGACCTCCAGGGCCGCCAGGATGATCGCGCCGACCGCCTTGGCCGCCTCGCCGTCCTGCGGCAGCTGCTGGTTGTTCTTGGCCATGGCGGCCTGGAAGCCCGAGGTGATGTTGCCATCGGCCCAGGGGGCGGCGTCCATGATCGCCCGGCACTGCGCGACCTGCGCCTTGGTCAGGACTTCGGGGATCTGCAGCATCATGAGGGGGTGACTCGGGGCCCCGCGAAGGGAAGAGCCCCATCCGGCGTGGGCCTGCCGGATGGGGCGAACGTCAGGTCGAGAGGGGAGTCTCAGTACTTGACGTTGACGGTGAGCATCGTCTGGCGCGCCGGCGCCGGATCGGCGTGGTGCACGCCGTTGGTGCGAAGGATGTAGCGCTCGTCGGTCAGGTTCTGGACGTTGAGCTGCAGGTCGACCCGGTCGTTGACGGCCCACGAGGCGAAGGCGTCGTAGCGGGTGTAGGACGGGGCATAGACCTTGTTGGCCCCGCCGCCGGCCCCGCCCTGGTTGCCGCCGAAGCTGCGCGACACATAGTAGGCGCCGCCGCCCAGGGCGATCCTGCGGGTCACGCGATAGGTCGTGAACAGGCTGGCGGTATGCTTGGGCGTGTTGGCCAGAGGGTCGCCCTGGTTGACGCCGGTATAGGCGCCGCGCACCAGTTCGCTGTCCATATAGGTATAGCCGCCGAACACCTGCCACTTGGGCGTGACATTACCCGACGCGCCCAGTTCGACGCCCTGGACCATGGTCTCGCCGACCTGCTCATAGATGCCCGGCGAGGTCTGGATCTGGGCGTTCTTGCGCTCGGTGCGGAACACCGCGCCCGACAGGGCCAGGGTGTCGTCGAACAGGTTCCACTTGGCGCCGGCTTCGTAGCTGGTGGTGTCTTCCGGCTCCAGCTGGGTGGTGGACAGATTGCCCGTGCCCACCGAGCCCGAGGTGCTCTGGTCGCCGCCGGCGATGCCCGGAGGCGTCGAGGAGGTCGCGTACGAGGTGTAGACGCTGCTCGACGGGGTCGGCTTGTAGACCAGGCCGACCTGGTAGTTGAAGAAGGTCCAGTTCGCCTCGGCGACGCCCGTATAGGTGACGCTGGTGATCACGCCGTTGGCGCTGGTGCTGCTGACGTTCAGGCCGCTGGTCGAATAGTCGTCGTAGCGGACGCCCAGATTGACCAGCAGCTTGGGGGTCAGGGTTAGGGTGTCGAAGGCGTAGGCGGCGGCGGTCTTGGTCACCGTCCTGGCCGCCGGGGCGCGGGTGATCAGACCGGCCCACGCATCGCCGGTGTTGGGAGCGTAGAGGCGGGTGCAGTCGCCGATTCCGGCCGTCGTCGCGGTGTTGGTAAAGCCGGTCGGACAGGCCGAGCCCGCCGTCGTGTAGATCACGTAGCCGGCGTTCTCGTTGACTTCCCGCGACAGCTCGACGCCGAGATTGAAGCTGTTGCCGATCGAGCCGACGTCGAACTTGCCGGTCAGATCGGTGACCGCCGCGACCGTGGTGGCCGGATTGTAGCGGGCCTTGGTGCCGCGCTTCATCCACCATTCGCCGGCCACGAACTGCGCCGCGCCGCCGTCGCCGGGATTGGTGACGATGTAGTCGTTTACGGTCTTGGAATAGCGGACCGCCTGGCGAACCGAGAAGTCGTCATTGATCTGGTGGTTGAAGACCAGGGTGGCGATGTCGGCCTTGGTCTTCATGAAATCGCGCGAGGCGACGCCGTAATAGGCGTCGCGGGACACATCCAGAATGCCGCTTGCCGGACGCGTCTTGCTGTCGGTTCCGGCCACGCCCCAGGTGCGCTTGCTGGCCAACGGGATGCCGTAGTCGGGGTCCTGGTCGGTGTCGAGGTGGTAGTAGCTGGCCGTCACCTGGGTGTCCGTGCCGATGCCGAAGGCCAGCGACGGCGCGATGCCCCAGCGCTTGAAATCGACGCTGTCCCGACCGGGCGTGTCGCCCTTCGTGGCCATGATGTTCAGGCGGAAGGCGGCGGTGTCGGCGAAAGCGTAGTTGGCGTCGGCCGTGGCCCGCACATAGGAATCGGTTCCGCCGGCTAGCGAGGCGTGCGCGAAATTGGTCGGCTTGGGCGACTTGCTGCCCAGGTTGATGCTGCCGCCGCCCGAGCCGCGGCCGCTATAGACCGAGTCCGGACCCTTGATGACCTCGACCTGCTCGAGGTTGAACACTTCGCGGGTCTGGCCGCCGGCGTCGCGGATGCCGTCGACGAAGACGTTGTTGCCCGAGGCCTGGCCGCGGATGAACGGACGGTCGGCCAGGGGCTGGCCGCCCTCGCCCGCCCCGAAGGTGATGCCCGGCGAGGTGCGCAGGATGTCCTGCAGCGAGGTGGCGGCGGTCTGCTCGATGATCTTGCTGGAGATCACCGTGATCGAGCGCGGCGTGTCGACCAGCGGCGCGGTGTATTTGCCCGACTGGACGTCAGTGGCCTTCTTGCCGTCGACCTTGACGCCCGACACTTCGGTGGCGTCGGCGGGCGCGGTCGCCACGGCGGCGTCCTCAGCGCCGGGCGCCGCGTGGGCCAGGCCCGCGCCGAGGGTGAGGCCGGCCAGGCCGGCGACGGCGGCGGCGCCGAGGGCGCGATGGGGGCGGCTGACGATGCCGCCGATCGGGCCAGAGGTCTTCGGGTTACGCATGAAAAAATCCTGTCCCCAGCAGGGCCGCGGTACATCGCGGCCCGTCCTGATATTGCGAAGCGTTCTTAGCGGCGCCGCAATCGGGACGCAATGATAATCATTCTCAAAATGACAGGGATGGACGGAGCCCGTAGGGGGCCAGTGGTCACCAGGGAACGGCGACCCGTCCTCGACGGGCCCGAGCCCCCCGTGTAACGTTCCACCGTGCGCGCGACTGGCGATTGGAGGGGTCACCCTCGGGGAGCGCGGGCCACAGCAGAGCCGTTCGCCTGGGCGCCCTCACCTCTCGATGGAGCCGCGCCCATGCCGGAAGCCAAGACCTGGATCGCCTTCTGCCTCATCTGCCTGGGCATGGCCCTGACCCCCGGCCCCAACATGCTGTACCTGGTCAGCCGCTCGATCAGCCAGGGACCACTGGCCGGCATCGTCTCGCTGGTCGGCACGGCGGCGGGCTTTGTCATCTATCTGCTGTGCGCGGCCCTGGGCATCACCGCCCTGCTGATGGCCGCGCCCATCGCCTATGACATCCTGCGGTTCGGCGGCGCGCTGTATCTCCTGTGGCTGGCCTGGCAGGCGATCCGGCCGGGCGGCGCCGCGCCGTTCCAGGTGCGCGACCTGCCCCGGGATACGCCGGCCCGGCTGATGGCCATGGGCCTGCTGACCAATCTGCTCAATCCCAAGGCGGCCATGCTGTATCTTTCGCTGCTGCCGCAGTTCATCGACCCGCATCGCGGCGCCGTGATGGGCCAGTCGCTGGTGCTGGGCGGCAGCCAGATCGTCATCAGCCTGACGATCAACGGCGTCATCTGCCTGGCCGCCGGCACGATCGCGAGCTTCCTGGCGACGCGGCCCAGCTTCGTGCTGGTCCAGCGCTGGCTGATGGCCACGGTGCTGGGCGGCCTGGCGGTCCGCATGGCGACAGAAGCCCGGCGCTAACCGACGCTTGACCCGGGACCGGGCGGCGACCCAAATCGCCGTCCGTTTCGGAGTTGCGTTTCCATGTTGTCAAAGATCGTCGCGACCGCGCTCGCCACCGCCGCCTTGTCCCTCGCCGGCGCGGCCCAGGCCGCCGACCTGAAGGCCTGCGCGGTTCCGCCCGACGTGGTCCCCGCCCCGAGCGAGACCCCGCCCGCCGACCAGATCCACACCGACGTGCCGATCGCGGCCTATCTGCTGGCCCTGTTCTGGTCGCCGGAATCCTGCCGGGCCAACATCCCGGAGTCCGACAAGGCCATCCAGTGCCAGGCCAACAGCTTCGGCTTCACCGTCCACGGCCTGTGGCCCAACGGGCCCGACCGCATCCATCCCCGCTACTGCAAGCCCAGCCCGCCGATCAGCCTGAAAACGGTGAAGGCCAATCTGTGCATGACCCCCTCGCCCTGGCTGCTGCAGCACGAGTGGCAGGCCCACGGCACCTGCGACTGGCCCACCCCGGAGGCCTATTTCAGGAAGGCCCGCGCCGTGCGTTCGAAATTGAACGTGCCGGACCTGACGCCGGACGCCAACGGGACGATGACGGCCGGCCAGGTGCGCCAGGCCTTCCTGACGCGCAATCGCGGCCTGACGGCCGAGGGGCTGAATGTGCGGGTCAACAAGGACAATCGCCTGACCGAGGTATGGGTGTGCCTGGACCTGAAGTTCAAGCCGGCCGCCTGTCGCGGCGGCAATGGCACGCCCGACCCGGTGACCATCCGGGTGACGCAGAGGCGGTAGACACAGGTTCGCGGCCTCGCCGGTTTTCACCGGCGAGTGGGGAGGCGGCGGAGCGTCCGGGCCAGGCCCGGATGAGGATAGTTGGAGTACCGTTTCGGCCGTGGCCGGAGCGCTCCGCACGGTTGTTATCCCTCTGGCCGGCACGCGCGGGTCTCGTTCAACCCTTTGCACCCATCCGGGCACTCCCCCTCGCGACGGACCCAGCCTTGGGCTGCAGCCTCGCCGATTCCGGAGGACCCGGAACGAACCTTCGGACGGGCGGAGGCTTTGGCCTTCCTCCGATGGACAGGTTTACGTCCCCTGTCCTCTAAACCCGTACAACCGCCCCCACCGCCCGTCAGGTCGCCAGCTGGACGCCCTCCCCATGCGATGGAGCGAGGAGAAGTATGCGGGCGTTTTTGGGGGTGTTGCGTCGATTTTGCATCGTGACGCTGGGAGGCGGGGTCAGGCCGTTGAATTCGTTGGGATCGGGGCGGGGCTATCCCCGTGCGGGCGCGGGGATAAGGGTCCGACGCGAGACTTCTCCCTTCCCCCTTTGATGGGGGAAGGGTCGGGGGTGGGGGTGACAGAGGTTCAGGATATGGCGCGGCCGGCGTGAAATCGTCCGGCGGTGTCACCCCCATCCCTGCCCTTCCCCCATCAGAGGGGGAAGGGTCGCGCCTTAGCGTGCCAGGTCGTGGGAAAACCTCCGCGCCGGAGGGAGCCATCCTTACATCTCCCGGCGAGACGATCGCCGAGGCGTACAGGTCTCTCAAGGACGACGCGCACGCGTCGCCGTGCTGCGGCTGCCCGGAGGGCCGTGTCGGCGGACAGACCTGTACGCCTCGGCACGCTGCAGCCTCCAAGAGATGTAAGGATCGCACCGACCCTGGAGGTCAGCGGGCGACTGCCTGGATGCTCGATGACGCCGATCCCTCTCCCCTTGCGGGAGAGGGTGGGTGAGGGGTCTCTCAGCCCTTTCCGGACAAGACTTTCAACCCCTCATCCGACCTGCTTCGCAGGCCACCTTCTCCCACAAGGGGAGAAGGAAAGGACCCCAAACGCAAAACGGGCGGCCCCTTTCGGAGCCGCCCGCTGCGTTCATTCCGGAAAGACCGGGCTGAAAAGGCTTACGCCTCTTCGGCCGGGGCTTCCTTCTTGGACAGGTCTTCGCCGGTTTCCTGGTCGACGACCTTCATCGACAGCTTGGTCTTGCCGCGATCGTCGAAGCCGAGAAGCTTCACTTTGACGATCTGGCCTTCCTTCAGCACGTCCGAGGGCTTGGCGACGCGTTCGTTGCTGATCTGGCTGACGTGGACGAGGCCGTCCTTGGCGCCGAAGAAGTTCACGAAGGCGCCGAAATCGACGACCTTGACGACCTTGCCGTCATAGATCGCGCCGACTTCAGCTTCTTGCGTGATCGACTTGATCCAGTCGATGGCGGCCTTGATCTTGGCGCCGTCCGAGGCCGAAACCTTGACCGTGCCTTCGTCGTTGATGTCGACCTTGGCGCCGGTGGTGGCGACGATCTCGCGGATCACCTTGCCGCCGGTGCCGATCACTTCCCGGATCTTGTCGGTCGGGATGGTGATGGTTTCGATCTTCGGCGCGTAGTCGCCGACTTCTTCACGAGGCGCATCCATCGCCTTGTTCATCTCGTTGAGGATGTGCTCGCGGCCGCCCTTAGCCTGGGCCAGCGCTTGCTTCATGATCTCTTCGGTGATGCCGGCGATCTTGATGTCCATCTGCAGCGAGGTGAGACCCTCGCTGGTGCCGGCCACCTTGAAGTCCATGTCGCCCAGGTGATCTTCGTCGCCCAGGATGTCGGACAGAACGGCGAAGCCGTCCTTTTCGAGGATCAGGCCCATGGCGATGCCCGAGACCGGACGGATCAGCGGAACGCCCGCGTCCATCATGGCCAGCGAGGAGCCGCAGACCGTGGCCATCGAGGACGAGCCGTTCGACTCGGTGATCTCGGAGACCAGGCGGATGGTGTAGGGGAAGTCTTCCTTGGCCGGCAGCATCGGGCGCAGGGCGCGCCAGGCCAGCTTGCCGTGGCCGATTTCGCGGCGGCCGGGGCTGCCCATCCGACCGGTCTCGCCGACCGAGAAGGGAGGGAAGTTGTAGTGCAGCAGGAAGGATTCCTTGTAGGTGCCTTCCAGGGCGTCGATGAACTGCTCGTCGTCGCCGGTGCCCAGGGTGGCGACCACGATGGCTTGCGTTTCGCCGCGCGTGAACAGGGCCGAGCCGTGGGTGCGCGGCAGGATGCCGACTTCACCCAGGATCGGACGGACCTTGTCGACGGTGCGGCCGTCGATGCGGATGCCGGTGTCGAGGATGGAGCGACGGACGATGTCGGCTTCCAGTTCCTTGAACACCGAGATCAGCTTCAGCGGATCGATGCCGGCCGGGTTGGTGTCGCTCTTGGCGAAGGTGTCGACGGCCTTGGACTTGGCGGCCGACAGGGCCGCGACGCGGTCGCCCTTGGCGCGGATGGTGTAGGCTTCGGCCAGGTCCTTGCCGACGGCCTTCTTCACTTCGGCCTTCAGGGCGTCGGTGTCTTCCGGCTGGAAGTCGAAGGGTTCCTTGGCGGCGTGTTCGGCCAGTTCGATGATGCCGTTGATCACGGCCTGCATCGACTTGTGGGCGAAGCTGACGCCACCCAGGACGATCTCTTCCGAGAGCTCCTGGATTTCGGATTCGACCATCATCACGGCTTCGGCGGTGCCGGCCACGACGAGGTCCATCTTGCTTTCCTTCAGCTCGTCGAGCGTCGGGTTCAGCACGTATTCGCCGTTGACGTAACCCACGCGGCAGCCGCCGATCGGGCCCATGAACGGGGCGCCGGAGATCACCAGGGCGGCCGAGGCGGCGACCATGGCGACGATGTCGGGATCGTTCTCGAGGTCATGCTGCAGCACGGTGCAGACGACCTGGACTTCGTTCTTGAAGCCCTTGACGAACAGGGGGCGGATCGGACGGTCGATCAGGCGGGAAACCAGGGTTTCCTTTTCCGACGGACGACCTTCGCGCTTGAAGAAGCCGCCCGGGATCTTGCCCGCGGCGTAGGTCTTCTCGATGTAGTTGACGGTCAGCGGGAAGAAGTCTTGACCCGGCTTGGCCTTCTTGGCGAACACGGCGGTGGCCAGGACGACGGTTTCGCCCATGGTGGCCAGAACGGCGCCGTCAGCCTGACGGGCGATACGACCGGTTTCGAGGACCAGGCTCTTGCCGCCCCACTCGATCGTCTTGCGCATGATTTCGAACATATTTGCTTCTTTCGGTTCCGAAGGACCCATTTCCTTCAGGACGGACAGGGGCGGGCGGCCGAATGGCGGTCCCGAGTATTCCTCATCCAGTTCGACAGGCGTCCGGGGATCGTGATCTCCGGCTTACATGTTCGGAGCCGCATGAGGCGGATCCGCAGCAACTCTCGTTTCGGCCTGTCTTGAAACGGGAGCCCAGAAAAGCGTTCGGCCGCCCCGCGTGAGCGAGGCGGCCGACTGCGCCAAAAACTAGCGGCGCAGACCCAGCTTTTCGATGAGGGTCGTGTAACGGCCCAGATCGGACTTCTTCAGGTGGTCGAGGAGGCTGCGACGCTGGGAAACCATCATCAACAGACCACGACGGCTGTGGTTGTCCTTCTTGTGGGTCTTGAAGTGCTCGGTCAGGTTAGCGATGCGCTCGGAGAGGATCGCGACCTGGACTTCGGCGCTGCCGGTGTCACCCTCGGAACGAGCGTGTTCGGCGATAAGAGCGGTCTTGCGCTCGGCAGTGATCGACATCGGGTTGTCTCCGCTCAGGTGAGTTGGAAGACCCGCACCGGATTGAGCTTTCCGGCGCGCATCTCGCACAGGGCCACCAGCTTCTCTCCCGACATGGCGGAAACGGTTCGATCACCGGGCGTGAGCTCGGCTTTCAGCGTTTCAACCTGCCTTGGGAGCAGAACGATGGCGCGTCCCTGCGCAAGCCGGAAGGCGTCTTCATCGGTCACGGCCAGCGCCGGGATGTCGTCCAGCGCGGTCTCGACCGGAAGCAATGCCTCCGACAGGCGGGCCTCATAGCTCAAATTCTCAAGAGTTTCCAGCGATATCGCCGCATCCTCGGTGAACCGGCCCACCCGCGTGCGGCGCAGCTGATCGACGTGACCGCAGGTTTCGAGCTTGGCCGCGAGGTCGCGGACCACGGCGCGGACATAGGTGCCCTTGCCGCATTCCATCTCCAGCACGACGTGATCGACGTCGGGAACCTCCACCACCCGCAGGCTGTGGATGTTGACCTTGCGCGTCGCCAGCTCGAACTCGACCCCGTCGCGGGCCAGGTCATAGGCGCGCTCGCCGTCGACCTTGATGGCCGAATAGTTGGGCGGGATCTGGTCGACCTCGCCGATGAACGCGCCAAGCACGGCCTCGACCTGCTCGCGGGTGGGGCGCGCGTCGGAGGTCGCGGTCGTCTCGCCCTCGCGGTCCAGGGTGGTGGTGTTGCGTCCCCACTGGATGGTGAAGCGATAGGCCTTGTCGGCGTCCATCAGGAACGGAACCGTCTTGGTCGCCTCGCCCAGGGCGATGGGCAGGATGCCGGTGGCCAGCGGATCCAGCGTGCCGGCGTGACCGGCCTTCTGGGCGTTGAACGCGCGGCGCACGCGGCCGACGGCGCTGGTCGAGGTCAGGTCATAGGGCTTGTCCAGGCACAGCCAGCCCGAGACGGGATCGCCCTTCTTGCGACGGGCCATGCCTAGTCTTCGTCCTGGTCGGCCACGTCGGACAGGCGGCGCAGGTCCTGCTGCACCACCGGGTTGTCGAACAGGCGGTCCATATAGGCGGCCGAGTTGAAGCTGTTGTCGTGGATGAACTTCAGGTCGGGCGTGAACTTCATGTCGATGGTCTTGCCCAGGCGGGCGCGCAGGAACTTGGCCACGCGGTTGAGGCCGGCGACCACCACCTCGGGGCTGCCCAGCTCGACGGCGATCCGCGACGGCGACGAGGCCTCGCGGTCGATCTTCGGCGCGATGCCGGCGCCCAGGGGCTCGACGAAGCAGACCGCGTGGCGCAGGTCCGGGGTCAGCCGCACCTCCGTCACCGTCACCGAGACATTGGTCAGGGCCGGGTCCTGCAGGTCTTCATGGCGCAGGATGTCGACCAGGGCGTGGCGGATCAGTTCGCCGGCGCGCAGCTGGCGCTGTGACGGGCCGGTGGGCGCCGCCTTGGGGGTCTTGTCGGTATGGCGCTTCATGGCGCGGTGTCCTTCCGTCCCGGCCGGCGGATCGAACACCGGTGCGCGGGGAAAAATGCAAGGCGCGGTGTCTAGGCTTGTGGGGGGGATAAGTCCAGTGCCGGGCGTCTGAGCATCAGCCCGCCCTGACAAACCCCGTCTCCCCGGCCTTCGCCGGGGAGACGGGATGGAAAGGAACGTGACTAAGCCCCCGTCCGCGCCTTGAAGAACGCGATCACCTTGTCGCGCGTCTGCATGGTCGGGCCCAGCGGATCGGCGCGGTCCAGGTGGAGGGTCAGCACCGAGTGCGGGGCCATGGGCACGCCCTTGGCCGCGTCGGCGTCGTCCAGTTCGATCGTCTCGACATGGTCGCCGAATTCACGCTTCAGCGTCTCGAAGCGGGCGTCGGGGACCAGCTTGTCGGACTTGAACCTCAGGGCCAGCAGCGACAGGTCCTCGGTCTCGAACCGCGTGCGGGCGCAGCTGATCTCGGCGGCCGAACAGCCGATGGAGCCCGCGCCCGTCTTGCCGAACGGCAATGAGGGCTGCGACAGCACCGGCGCCACCACCGACGGCTCGGTCATCATCGCCAAAGCAAAGCCGCCGGTGAAGCACATGCCCACCGCGCCTACGCCCTTGCCGCCGCACTCCTTGTGCGCCTGACGCGCCAGGGCCCGCAGCCAGTCGACGATCGGGCTTGAGCGATCGGTGGCCCAGGCGGTGAACTCGCGACGCACGCACAGGGTCTTGGCGATCTCGCCCAGGGCATAGCCCAGGCTGACGGTCTTGGCGGGCGTGCCGAACAGGCTGGGGCAGAAGACCGTCATGCCCGCCGCCGCCACGTCGCGGGCGAAGGCCAGGACGCCGGGATGCAGGCCGGGCATCTCGTGGATGACGATCACCGCCGGCCCCGAGCCGATCCGATAGACCTCACGGGTCCAGCGGCCGTCGTCGAACTCGAACCGTGTGAAGCCGTCCAGCGCGCTGGTCATGGTGGTTCCGCCCGCTACCCGTTAGTTGAGCGGGAGCTTGGCCGTCATCGGGCCGGCAAACAAGCCTTAGCGAACGCCGTTCAGGTTGTCGGTCCAGTCTTCCAGCGGATCAGGCCGGGCGCCGCCGGGCAGCTTCCATTCGCCGCGCCAGCTGAAATCCAGGGTGCCGCAGACGCGGGTCTGGCCCGGGGCTTCGGCCCCCGCCCTCGCGGGCACGTCGCCCAGGGCCTGGACGCGTAGGTCGCGGCGCAGGGCGATGTTGCTGAAGCTCAGCCACAGCCGGGTCGCACCGGGGCAGAAGGCGCGGATATAGACCTTGCCCTGCTCGGCCTTGGGATCGACCTCGTAGAGATCGGCCTTGGCGTCGACGCCGTCCAGACCGGCGAGGCCCCGGGGCCCCAGATCCTTTTCGCGACCCTTGATCAGCAGGCCCTGGGCCGGCACGCCGGTGGCCAGCACCTTGATCGGCTTGACGCCCAGCAGGCCCTGCTCGAACAGCACGGTCAGGCCGGCGCCGGTCAGCCGCTTGGCGTCCGGCGAGATCGGGTCGTAGGAAAACATCCGCCGTTCGGCGTGGGCGGCCGAGCTCAGCGTGGCGGCCGCCAGAACAATCGAAAGCGCCAGCCTCATCGCTTGAAGTGCAGGTTCGCCGCTTCGGGATCAAAGCCGCTGAGCCGCCAGGTGTCGCCCTCGCGGGTGAAGGTCAGCAGGCAGGGGCCGTCCTTCTTGGCGGCGCAGACCCGGCCGTTGCCGATGGGGCGCAAGGAACCGGCGATGGCCACCCGGCCCGGCAGGGGCTTGTCGGGCGTGTAGCCGTAATAGGTGGCGGCGGCGCGGAAGGTTTCGGGCCGGATCAGGGCCTCGCCGGCCAGGTCGGCGGCCGGGCCCGCCAGCACGGCGGCGACGGCGGCCCACTTGTCGTCGACCTTGCGGCTGCGGGCCTCGGCCATCAGCCGCGCCTCGATCTCGCCCTTCAGGGCCGGGCGGTCGACATGGGCGTCGAACGTCGCGCGGTCACGATCCCGGATCGCCGTCAGCAGGGTGTGAACATCGCCGGCCGCGTCGAGGCGATCGACGGTGGCGCAGGCGCTGAGCGACAGGGTCGCGGCGGTCAGGGCGAGGAGGGCTTTGATACGCATAGTGAAGGCGTAGCGCCGGAATTGGGCGAATTCCAGTCCGATACGTCAGGCGGTGAGGACGTCGAGGCCCCTGCGACGGGCTGCGGCGACCAGATCCCTGTCGCAGGACGCCAAGGTCGCGCCCAGCCGAACCGTCGGTTCGAGATAGGCGGCGTCGTAGAGGGTGAGGTCTTCCTGGCGGGAGATTTCGACAGTCGCGCCCCAGGCGTGAATGTCGGTATGGAGGTCGATGGCGATCGGGAGATCGGACAGAAGCCGCAGAGCCCGATCCGCGAATGCGACATCGCACCGCCCGCGCCTGATCGAATTTCGCAGGACATTGGCGATTTCGAGCCGCCAGAGAGACGGGACGGTTGCGCCCTCCCGGCCGACCATGCGGATAACACCCTGGGCCGCCCGATTGGCTTCGTCCTCGAAGATCGCCGCAATCGTCATTGAGGCGTCGAGAACCAGGATCACCCGCGCCGGCCCTCTTCGATCAGCTCACGGATCGTCACATCGCCCAGCGTCACGCCGCGACCGTTTTCGATCAGCGCCTAGGCGGCCGCCATCGCCTCGGGGCTTCCCTTGAGCGGGATTTTCCTGGCGCGGCGAATGACGATATCGCCGTCCTTGGCTTCGATCTCGACCCGCTCACCATCGACCAGGCCCGCAGCGCGCCCGGCGTCCCGCAGGCCGCCCGAGGCCATGGCCTCACCCCATGTTCCGACCGTGATCTGGTTCATGCCCAGGCTCCAACAGGCGATTATCTTGCCACGCCGCGCCTTTTCCGTCGAGTTCGCCGGCCGCAAACGAAAAAGGCGCGGACCTTGCGATCCGCGCCCTTCCGATGGTTTTTGATCTCAAGGCCGGCCCTAGTCGAGCTGGCGCTTGATCTCCTCGACGGTGAAGCACTCGATGGTGTCGCCGACCTTGATGTCCTGGAAGCCGGCGAACATCATGCCGCACTCCTGGCCGGACGGGACCTCATTGACCTCGTCCTTGAAGCGCTTGAGCGTCTGCAGGGTGCCCAGTTCGAGCACCACGATGTCCTGACGGATGATCCGGACCTTGGCGCCCTTGCGCACGACACCTTCGGTGACGCGGCAACCGGCGACCTTGCCGACCTTGGAGATGTCGAAGGCTTGCAGCACTTCGGCGTTGCCCAGGAAGGTTTCGCGCTGGATCGGCGCCAACATGCCCGAGAGCACGCCTTTGATGTCGTCCAGCAGGTCGTAGATGATCGCGTAGTAACGGATCTCGACGCCTTCGCGCTCGGCCAGCGCCCGCGCCTGGGCCGAGGCCCGGACGTTGAAGCCGATGAGCGGCGCGCCGGCGCCCTTGGCCAGCATGACGTCGCTTTCGCTGATCGCCCCGGCGCCCGACAGGATGATCCGCGCGCGGACCTCGTCGGTCGACATGGCGTCCAGCGACCCGATGATCGCTTCGGCCGAGCCCTGCACGTCGGCCTTGATGACCAGCGGCAGTTCGCGGAACTTCTTGTCCTGCAGCTTGGCCATCATGTCGGCCATGCTGGTGGCGCCCGCGCCGACCGGATGCATCGATTTCTCGCGCTTCTGGCGGATACGATATTCGGTCAGCTCGCGAGCGCGGGCTTCGTTTTCCACCACGGCGAAGGTGTCGCCGGGCGAAGGAACGCCGTCCAGGCCGAGGATCTCGACCGGGGTGGCCGGACCAGCTTCGGTCAGTTGCTCGTTACGCTCGTTGAGCAGGGCGCGAACCCGGCCGAACTGGCTGCCGGCCACGACGATGTCGCCGCGCTTCAGCGTGCCGCGATTGACCAGCACGGTGGAGACCGCGCCGCGACCCTTGTCGAGCTTGGCCTCGATCACCACGCCGTCGGCGGTGCGGTCGGGGTTGGCCTTCAGGTCGAGGACCTCGGCCTGCAGCAGGATGCGCTCGATCAGTTCGTCCAGGCCCTGGCCGGTCTTGGCCGAGACTTCGACGATCTGGGTTTCGCCGCCCAGGCTTTCGACCACGATCTCGTGTTGCAGCAGCTCGTTGACCACGCGGGTCGGGTCCGAGCCCGGCTTGTCCATCTTGTTGACGGCCACGATGATCGGCACGTTGGCGGCGCGGGCGTGTTTGATCGCCTCGACCGTCTGCGGCATGACGCCATCGTCGCCGGCCACCACCAGGATCACCAGGTCGGTGATGTTGGCGCCGCGAGCCCGCATTTGCGAGAAGGCCGCGTGACCAGGGGTGTCGAGGAAGGTGACCTTCTCGCCGCCTTCCAGGCGAACCTGGTAGGCGCCGATATGCTGGGTGATGCCGCCGTGCTCGCCGCCGGCCACATCGGCCTTGCGCAGCGCGTCCAGCAGGCTGGTCTTGCCGTGGTCGACGTGACCCATGACGGTGACGACCGGGGGCCGGGGCTCCAGGTGATCGTCGATGTCCTCGGCGCCGATGAAGCCTTCTTCGACGTCGGCTTCCGACACGCGGCGCACGGTGTGACCAAATTCGGTCGCCACCAGCTCGGCGGTATCGTTGTCGATGACGTCGTTGATCTTCAGCATCACGCCCTGACGCATCAGGAACTTGATGATCTCGACACCACGCACGGCCATCCGGTTGGACAGTTCCTGCACGGTGATGACGTCAGGAATGACCACTTCGCGGCTGACCTTAACAACTTCAGCGGGACCGCCGCGACGCTTTTCCTTTTCACGTTCACGGGCTCGGCGAACCGAGGCCAGCGAACGCATGCGGTCGGCGGAGTCTCCGTCGCCGGCCACGGTCTGGATCGTCAGGCGGCCTTCGCGGCGCACCGGCGCGCCCTTGGCGCGCGAGACGGCCTTGCCGGGGGCGGCGGCCTTGCGGCGATCATCGTCGTCCTCGGGCCGGCGGCTGACTTCGCCGCCGGGACGCGGGGCCGAACGCATGGCGCGCTGGACTTCCGGGGTCGCCGGAGCGGCGGCCGGAACGCCAGGACGCGGACCGCGCGGCGGACCGCCGGGGCCCGGACGGGCGCCGGGCGCCGGGCGGGGCGCCAGGGCCGAATAGCGGACGGTCTGGGTCGGACGGTCGCCCTGGGGACGGTCGCCTTGCGGACGATCACCCTGCGGACGGTCGTTGCGGAAACCGCCGGCGCCTTCAGGACGCGGACCACGCGGCGCGGCGTCGGGACGCGGCGCGCGTTGATTATAGGGGCCGTCCTGGCGCGGGGCGCGCTGGTTGAACGGCCGGTCGCCCTGAGGACGATCGCCTTGCGGACGATCACCCTGCGGCGGGCGCTCGCCGGCCGGCGGACGATAGGTGGTGGTCGACGAGCGGTCGTCGCGACGGTCGCGGCTGGGCTCGTAGGTGCGGGTCTGGCCACCAGGAGCGGCCGGACGCGGACCTTCGGCACGCGGCGCGGCAGGCGCGGCGGCGACCGGCGGCGCGGCGGGAGCCGGCGTCGGAGCCTGCGCGACAGGCGCTTGCGGGGCGGGGGCCTGAACGACCGGCGCGGCGGGAGCCGCAGCGACGGGCGCGGGAGCCGGGGTCGGCGCGGCGACAGGCGACGGGGTCGGCGGCGGTTCAGCGGCGGCCTTCGCGGCGGCGGCGGCCTTGGCGGCGGCCTCGCGCGCGGCGGCTTCAGCGGCCCGAGCCTTGGCTTCGTCGGCGGCGCGTTGCGTCGCCTGACGGTCCTGGTTCTCGCGAGCCGCCTCGATGGCGCGCTGGCGAGCGCGCATCTCGTCCTGCGACAGGCCGCCAGCCGAACTGCCGCCACCCGAAGATTGGGACGAACGCGGCTCGTTGGTGTGACGGCGCTCGGCCGAGGACGGCGCGGCCAGATTACCGGCCGGCGCGGCGTGCGGACGGGTCCGCTTGGTTTCGACCACTACCGTCTTGGTGCGGCCGTGGCTGAAGCTTTGCTTCACCACGCCGGCGCTCACCGAGCCCTGGCGGGGCTTCAGTGTGATGGGCGCGCGCCCACCTGGGGTGCCGGGCCGACCGTTATCGTTCTCGTCGCTCATGCGCTCGCTTGTACTTCCGCCAGACAAGGCCTGGCCAAAAACCGTTCGTTCCATGTGAGAAAGGGGCCCGGACGTACTCCCACGAAGGAAGCTCGTTTCCCGACCCTTCACTCACGGGCCCAACCCGAAGGGTTGCGCTCCACCTCAAAGATTCTAGAGCCTTGCGATCAGACCGGCCACGCCGGTTCAATCGAAAGACCCTAGGGCTCCTCGCGCCAACTCGCCGACCAGGTCGGAGGGAGTAGCGGGCGGAAGCCTGATAACCGCTCGACGTCTAAAGTCCAGCGATCAGTGCCACGCCCGGCAAGAAGCGCCGTGTGTATCACATTCTCCCCGCCCAAGGCCAAACCCAATTCATCGGACGTGAACATCCCCAGAATTCGCGGGGTGTTCGGGGCCTTGTAGACGGCGGTGAGCATCTTTCGGCGACCATCGTCGGCGCCGTCGGACGCCTCGATCAGCCAGGCCGTCTTGCCGGAATTCAGCGCGGCGACGACTTTCTCGAACCCCGAGATAATGTTTCCGGCGCGCCGCGCAAGGCCCAGGCCGTCAAGCACCCGCTTGGCCAGCAGGGCCTCGACCTGGTCGGCCAGGTCGGCCGGCGCGGTCAGCTTCGTCTTGGCCGAGCGCGAGAACAGGCCCTTCTTGGCGGCCAGCGTCACGGAGTCGCGGTCGGCGCCGACCCAGATCCCGCGTCCCGGCAGCTTGCGCGCCAGGTCGGGAACCACGATCCCGCCCGGCCCCTCGACGAAGCGGATCAGCTTGGTCTCGTCGGTCGCCTCGCCCAGAACGACATCCTTGCGAAGGCGGAAAGCCTCGGCATGGGTCTTGGGGGCATTGGGATCGACGGGAACGTCGATGTCAGCCGGAGGATCGAGGGGGTCTTGGTTCATGCGGCTCTTGAAAGACCTCGGCCCTCCCGACGGACGGGAGGGCCGAAGCGTTTCCTAGTCCTGCGGCTCTTCGACGGCGACCGGCTCTTCGGCTTCGGCTTCGACAGCCTCGCCTTCCACGGCCTCGGCTTCGAATTCGCCCTCCTCATAGGCGACTTCTTCGTATTCCGGCTCCGGCGGGGCCTCGACCCAGCCCATGACGATCCGGGCGCGCATGATCAGCGCCTCGGCGTCTTCCGGCGACAGGTTGAAGCTTTCCAGAATGCCCGGCTCGCGCACGCGCTCGCCGTTCTTGCTCTCGAACCAGCCGCGCATGTCGTCGGGCACCAGGCCGGCCAGATCCTCGACGGTCTTCACATCGCCTTCGCCCAGGGCCACGGCCATGGGCAGGGTGACGCCTTCGATCTCGAGCACGGCGTCCTCGACGCCCAGTTCGACGCGCTTGGCGTCCAGGGCGGCGGCTTCCTTGTCGAGGAATTCGCGGGCGCGGGCCTGCAGTTCCTCGGCGGTCTCGTCGTCGAAGCCTTCGATGGCCGCGATCTCGTGCGGCTCGACATAGGCGACGTCTTCCACCGCAGCGAAGCCTTCGGTGACCAGCAGCTGGGCGATGACCTCGTCCACGTCCAGGGCTTCCTGGAACAGGGCCGTGGTTTCGGTGAACTGCTTCTGACGGCGCTCGCTCTCCTGGCTTTCCGTCATGATGTCGATCTGCCAGCCGGTCAGCTGCGAGGCCAAGCGGACGTTCTGGCCGCGACGGCCGATGGCCAGCGACAGCTGCTCATCGGGCACCACGACTTCGACGCGCTCGTCTTCCTCGTCCATGACGACCTTGGAGACTTCGGCCGGGGCCAGGGCGTTGACGATGAAGGTCGCCTCGTCCTCGGACCACTGGATGATGTCGATCTTTTCGCCCTGCAGCTCGGCCACCACCGCCTGCACGCGCGAACCGCGCATGCCGACGCAGGCGCCGACGGGGTCGATCGAACCGTCGTTGGAGATCACGGCCATCTTGGCGCGCGAACCCGGATCGCGGGCGACGGCGCGGATCTCGATGACGCCGTCATAGACTTCCGGCACTTCCTGCGCGAACAGCTTGGCCATGAAGCCGCCGTGGGCGCGCGACAGCATGATCTGCGGGCCCTTGGTCTCGCGACGGACGTCGTAGATGTAGGCGCGGATGCGGTCGCCGACGTTGAAGTTCTCGCGCGGGATCGACTGGTCGCGGCGCATGATGCCCTCGCCGCGGCCCAGGTCGACGATGACATTGCCGTATTCGACGCGCTTGACGCTGCCGTTGACGATCTCGCCGGCGCGATCCTTGTACTCGTCGTACTGGCGCTCGCGCTCGGCTTCGCGAACCTTGTGCATGACGACCTGGCGGGCCATCTGCGTCTGGACGCGGCCGATCTCGAACGGCGGCAGGTCTTCTTCATAGACCTTGCCGATTTCGGCGTCGCGCCAGGTGCGCTTGGCGATCGACAGCTGGACCTGGCCGATCTCGCCCTCGATCTCCTGATCGTCGCCGACCACGGTGATGATCCGCTTCTGGCTGGTCTCGCCGGTGCGCGGATCGATCTTCACCCGGATGTCGTGCTCGGCGCCGTAACGGGCGCGGGCCGCCTTCTGCAGGGCGTCCTCGATCGCCTCGATGACGACTTCCTTCTCGATGCCTTTTTCGCGCGCGACCGCGTCAGCGATCTGCAGCAGCTCGAGCCGGTTGGCGGAAATGCCGATGGCCATGGTCAGTCCTCTTCACTTTCGGACAGGTCAAAATCTTCGTCTTCGGCGTCGTCGCCGAGATCGTCTTCGTCAGCGTCACCGCCGTCGGCTGCGACGCGGGCGGCGCGCTGTTCAGCGCCCCGCTTCATAAGTTGATCGGTCAGCACCAGCTTGGCGTCGACCAGCCACTCGAACGGGAAATAGACGGTGGTGTCGTCCTCGCCCTCGATGTTCAGGCCGACCTGGCCATCCTCGACGCCGGCCAGCTCGCCCTTGAAGCGCTTGCGGCCCTCGGCGACGCGATCCAGCTCGATGCGCACCTCCAGGCCGGAATAGTCGTCGAAATCCTTCAGTCGCGTCAGCGGGCGATCCACGCCCGGGCTGGAGAC
Organism: Caulobacter sp.; assembly: GCF_965279145.1. NCBI lineage: Bacteria > Pseudomonadati > Pseudomonadota > Alphaproteobacteria > Caulobacterales > Caulobacteraceae > Caulobacter > Caulobacter sp. The sequence continues at coordinate 1,665,812 of NZ_OZ257139.1, read as the reverse complement.
TTCCAGGGTGTATTCGCCGCTGATCGGATCGGCGGCGTCCAGGATCTCGGACACGGCGCGCGACAGCTTGGCGCAGTCCTCGACGTTCATGTCGCCGCCCGTGCCGTCTTCCAGCAGCGGACGCTCGGCCATGATCTGCAGGCGACGCTGCTCGGCCCCGCCCATCAGGCGCAGACGGACGATCTCGAAGCCCACGGACTCGGCCACGGGATCAAGCATTTCGATCAGATCACGGTCTTCCTGCGTCTTGCCGCGCAACGGTTTTCTCAACTCAAACTGGGCCGTAAGACGCGGGCGCCAAACAGCCAAAGAAAAAGCGGCAGCCTTTCGGGCCGCCGCTCGAAAGCGCTAGCAGCGCTGACGGACGATGTGAGGGCTTTATAGCGCGATGTTCGGACGGTTGGAAGCCCCCGCGACAGGGCTACCGACCGGCCCGCGCGCGGGCCCTCTTTCGCACCGCAGCACTTGTGGCCTATACAGACGCCCGCGCAGGCCCGCCTCCCCGCGGCGCCCTTTCCACAGAAGAGTCATAATGGACCTCTCCAAGATCGCCACGGGCGTGAACCCGCCCTACGACCTCAACGCCATCATCGAGATCCCGCAGGGCGGCGAACCGGTGAAGTACGAGATCGACAAGGAAAGCGGCGCCCTGATGGTGGACCGCTTCCTGCACACGGCGATGTTCTATCCGGCCAACTACGGCTTCATCCCGCACACCCTGGCCGACGACGGCGACCCGGCCGACATCATGGTGGTGGGTCCGACCCCGGTGGTGCCGGGCGCGATCATCCGCTGCCGTCCGATCGGCACCCTGATGATGGTCGATGAAGCCGGTTCGGACGAAAAGATCCTGGCCGTGCCGGTCGACAAGCTGCACCCCTTCTATACGGGCGTGAACAGCTGGCGCGACCTGCCGGTGATCCTGACCGAGCAGATCGCCCACTTCTTCCAGCACTACAAGGATCTGGAAAAGGGCAAGTCGACCAAGATCAGCGGCTGGGCCGACCTGGAAGAAACCGCCGACATCATCCGCGCGGCGATCAAGCGCCACGACGATAATTATTGATTGAAGGTCGGGGGCGGGATCACTCTCGCCCCCACCAGACCTGCTGCGCAGGTCATCTTCCTCCTACGGGGGAGGAGCGCCGAAGGCGCGGAGGGGGCAAGTCGCCCCACTCCCTAAACCCTCACGAAATCCAGGAACACCGGCGCGCAGTCGCCCAGCTTCTTTTCCTCGTAGCGCGTGGTCACATGATCGGCCGGCGGGGCGTTGCGGTCGGCCGTCTCGCTCTCGAAGCGGAAGGCCGGATCGGCCAGCACGCGCTCGATGGTCCATTCGGCGTAGTCGGCCCAGTCGGTGGCGAAGCGCAGCCGACCGCCGGGCTTCAGCACGCGAGCGAGTTCTGTCACCACCGCCGGCTGGATCAGGCGGCGCTTGTTGTGCCGGGCCTTGTGCCAGGGATCGGGGAACATGATGAACACCCGCGTCAGGCAGGCGTCGGGCAGCCAGCCGATCACGTCACGGGCGTCGCCTTCATGGATGCGGACGTTGCCGAGCGCCTGCTCCTCGATGTGACGGACCGCGCTGGCCACGCCGTTGACGAAGGGTTCGGCGCCGAGGATCAGGGCGTGGGGATGGCGGCCGGCCTGGGCGGCCATGTGCTCGCCGCCGCCGAAGCCGATCTCAAGCCAGGTCTCGGTGGTCTCGGGGGCGAGGTCGCGCGGCTGGAACGGCGCCTCGGGCACGGCGATCCGCGGCAACAGGGTGTCGAGCAGCGCCTGCTGGCGCGGCTTCACCGGCCGCGACTTGATGCGGCCGAACGAGCGCAAGGGCCCGTGGGGAACGGTGGGAGAGGTCATGAGGCGGCTCTTACCTTCCATCCTCGCTGGAGGCCAGCGGCGAGGCCATGCGTCCTTCGAGGCGCGCTCGGGAGCGCGCACCTCAGGATGGGGACATCAAAGCCAACCCACCGTCCTCATCCTGAGGTGCGAGGCGAAGCCGAGCCTCGAAGGACGCACGGCCTCCAAACGAAAACGGGCCCCGATCAACGATCGAGGCCCGCTCCGAAACTCAAGAAAGACTAAGACCTACGCCAGACCCTTCAGTTCGCCCACCAGGTCGGTCTTCTCCCAGGAGAAGCCGCCCTCGTTGTCCGGCGTGCGGCCGAAATGGCCATAGGCGGCGGTGCGGGCGTAGATCGGCTTGTTCAGCTGCAGGTGCTCGCGGATCGCGCGGGGCGTGGCGCCGCCGATCAGCTGGGGCAGCAGCTTTTCCAGCACCGCCGGATCGACCCGGCCCGTGCCGTGCAGGTCGACGTGGAACGACACCGGCTTGGCCACGCCGATCGCATAGGCGATCTGGATGGTGCAGCGATCGGCCAGGCCGGCCGCGACGACGTTCTTGGCCAGATAGCGGCAGGCATAGGCGGCCGAGCGATCGACCTTGGTCGGATCCTTGCCCGAGAACGCGCCGCCGCCGTGCGGGGCCGCGCCGCCGTAGGTGTCGACGATGATCTTGCGACCGGTGACGCCGGCGTCGCCGTCGGGGCCGCCGATCTCGAAGCGACCGGTCGGATTGATCAGCCACTGGGTCTTCTTGGTGATCAGGCCTTCGGGGAAGATCGGCAGGATGTGCGGACGGATCAGGTCCAGCACGCGCTTGGACGTGGCGGCCTTGCCGTCGATCTTCTTCTTGTGCTGGTGCGACACAACGATCGAGACGACGCGGACCGGCTTGCCGTCGCCGTCATATTCCAGGGTCACCTGGCTCTTGGCGTCGGGCTCCAGCTCATGCAGCTCGCCGCTGTGACGCAGCTTGGCCAAGTGGCTGAGGATGTTGTGGCTGTATTGCAGGGTGGCCGGCATCAGCTCCGGGGTCTCGGTGCTGGCGTAGCCGAACATGATGCCCTGGTCGCCGGCGCCCTCGTCCTTCTTGTCGCTGGCGTCCACGCCCTGGGCGATATGGGCCGACTGGCCGTGCAGATAGTTGGCGAACTTGGCCTTGTGCCAGTGGAAGCCCTTCTGCTCGTAGCCGATGTCCTTGATCGCGGCCCGCACCTTGGGCTCCAGCGATTTGAGGATGTCCTTGGTCAGCTGCTTGTTGGCGGCCTTGTCGCCGTCGGGCCGCCCGGCGCGGACTTCGCCGGCCAGGATGATGCGGTTGGTGGTGACCAGGGTCTCGCAGGCGACACGCGCCTCGGGATCCACGCTCAGAAAGGCGTCGACGACGGTGTCGCTGATCCGGTCAGCGACCTTGTCGGGGTGACCCTCGGAAACGCTCTCGCTGGTGAAGATGTAGGACGAACGGCTCAAGGGACAACTCCGGCCATGGAATTCGCCCAGGCGAACAACAGGTTCACCCAGTTAGCCGGCCACCATATAAAGATATGTTTATGTCTGCAAGCCGCGCGGATCGTCGCGGCCCGCGACCGTCCTCAGTCGTCCGCTTCGGCGACTTCCTCGTCAGCCATCGAACGAACCAGGTCCAGGATCCGGCGACGCACCTTGCTGCGACTGATCTTGGGGAACAGGCTGGCCAGCTCCAGGCCCTCGGGCGTCATCAGGAAGTCGTGGACGAACTGCTCGGAGCCGCCGTCGGCCATGCCCTCGGCGTCGGTCGGGTCGGCCAGGCCTTCGAAGAAATAGGCCACCGACGACTGCAGGCTGCGGGCGATCTCGTACAGCTTGCTGGCGCTGACCCGGTTGGCGCCGCGCTCATACTTCTGAACCTGCTGGAACGTCAGGCCCAGATCCTCGGCCAGCCGCTCCTGGCTGACGCCCAGGATCTTGCGTCGCATTCGGATCCGCGCGCCGACGTGAAGGTCGATCGGATTGGGGTGGCGGTCTTGGTCGGAAGGAGCGCTCATGCCTACGCTTGATAGCTAAAATTGCGGTTTTAATTCAGCCTATGTCTTACGGTTTGGTAACAATGGGAAGCCCTTACCCGCTCTTGGGCGAACAACGGCGAACATTGATATCAGGATCAGGGCCGCGAAAGGCCAGTGGCCGAGGCGCGCGAAGGGTGTCGAATTGCCCAGTTCGGGCAAAAGTCCATCGATCACTCCGGATTTTCCCAGGTCCAGCCGCGCTCCGGGCACGATCCTACCCCTGGCGTCGATCAGGGCCGACACACCGGTGGGCGTGGCGCGAAGGATCGGGACCCCGGTTTCGATCGCGCGATAGCTGGCCAGATTCAGGTGCTGCAGCGGCCCGGAAGTCACACCGAACCAGGCGTCGTTGGACACATTGACCAGCGCCCGCACCCCGGGCGCCGGTTCGGCCAGGCGCGGAAACAGGCTCTCGTAGCAGATCAGCGGCTGCACGATCAGGTCGGGCGACACCCGCAACGGCGCCGGACGCGGCCCGGTCTCGAAACCGTCGCCCAGATGGGCCAGGCTCTTGACGCCCAGCCTGGTCAGCAGGGCGTCCATCGGCAGATATTCGCCGAACGGCACCAGCCGGTGCTTGTCATAGATTCCGACGACCTCGATGTCGCTCTCGCCGCGCTTCAGGGCGATCAGGCTGTTGTAATACAGCGGCTTATCGGGCGAGCCTTCGTAGCGATAGCCGCCGATCAGCAGCAGCTGGCCGGGCTGGAGAGCATCGACGATCGCCTGGCGCACCCAGGTTCCGGGGGCCAGATAGTCGTTGATGGCGGCCGGCAGCGCGCCCTCGGGCCAGACCACGATGTCGGCCGGCTTGCCGGCGGCGTAGGGCCTGGCCGTCAGCGCGACATAGGCCTGAACGATCCGGCTGAACCGGTCGGCGTCCCACTTGGCTTCCTGCGGGATGTCGGCCTGGACGATCCGCACGCTCGGCGCCGGATGCGCGGGTCGCGGCGCGGGCGAAGGCGTCCAGCCGTTGACATAGAGCGCCACCAGCATGGCCGCCGCCGCCGCGATCGCCTTTCGACCCGCCAGGCCCTCGCGCCAGACGGCGGGCGCGGCGGCGATGGCCAGGGTGATCCAGGTCAGGCCATAGGCGCCGACCAGGGCGGCGACCTGGGACGGGGCGGAGCCGGCCCTCCAGGTCTCGCCGGGCAGGTTCCACGGGAAGCCGGTCAGCACATGACCGCGCACCCACTCCAGGGCCGCGAAGGCGCCGGCGAACACCAGGATGCGGCGCACGCCGAGCGGCCGGATCAACCGATAGAGCAGCGCCGCCGCGCCCCAGAACAGGGCCAGGCCGCCAGCCATGGCGGCCACGGCGAAGGGCGCCATCCAGCCCTGGTTGGCCGCGTCGACCATGAAGGCCTCGGCGATCCACCACGTGCCCAGGCCGAAATAGGCCAGGCCGGCCAGCCAGCCGCGCAGGAACGCCGAGCGCAGCGGACGCGGCCCCTCGACGGTGTCGAGCAGCCACAGCAGCAGGGCGTAGCCCAGCAACCCGGGCAGCACGCCGAACGGCGGATGGGCCAGGGCGGCGGCCAGCCCGGCCACCAGGGCCAGACATCGCGCGCGCCACAGCGTCGCGAACTTGAAATTCACGAGACGATCTTGCCGGTCACGAGGCTCGCGCCCCGGCGGCTTCGGCCGGCGCGGCGGCGGGGCGGACACGCACCCGGCGAACCCGGCGCGGGTCGGCCTCGACCACTTCCAGGTCAAAGCCGCCGGGATGGGCGATCACCTCGCCCCGTTGCGGCACGCGGCCGGCCAGGGCGACGACGAGGCCGGCGACGGTGTCGATATCCTCTTCCATGTCGCGCGGGGCCAGTTCCTGCCCCAGGGCGGCCTCCAGCTCCTCGAGCGGCGCCCGGGCGTCGGCCTCGAACACCCCGCCGGGGCGCGCGACGATGCTGGCGGCATGGGCGTCGTCATGTTCGTCGTCGATCTCGCCGACCACCGCCTCGATCAGGTCTTCCATGGTGACCAGACCGTCGGTGCCGCCGAACTCGTCGATGACCAGGGCCAGGTGGATGCGGCTGGTGCGCATGCGCAGCAGCAGGTCCGCCGCCCGCATCGAGGCGGGCACATACAGCGCCTCGCGGCGGATTTTGTGCAGGACCACATCGGTCCCGGCCGGGCGGCTGTCATCCGCGGCCAGCAGGCGGAACACGTCCTTGACGTGGACCACCCCAACCGGGTCGTCGAGCGTCTCGCGATAGATCGGCATCCGCGAATGCTCGGCCTCGGTGAACTGGGCGACCAGGGCCTCGAAGGACGAGGAAAGCTCGACAGAGACGATATCGGCCCGGGGCGTCATCACGTCGGCGACGCGCAGGGTCTGGAAGGCCTCGGCCTGGTCGACGATGTCGACCTCGCCCTCCTGGGGCGGCTCGGGCGGACGGGCGACCTCGACCGGGGCGGACAGCCGCTTGCGCATCTTGCGAAAAAACGCCCGCACGCCCCGGCTCTGTCGAGCTGGACCGGCGGGCTGGGAACTAGAGTCGTCGCTTGGCATGGCCTTGGATCGTCACCCCTGATCGCCGGCGTACGGATCGGGCACATCCAGCGCGGCCAGGATCTCGCGTTCCAGGGCCTCCATGGACTCAGCCTCTTCGTCGCCTTCGTGATCATATCCTAAGAGATGCAGCACCCCGTGCGCCACCAGATGTTGCAAATGGTGCGCCAGAGGCTTGCCCTGCTCGATCGCTTCGCGCTGGCAGACCCCGAACGCCAGGGCGATGTCGCCGATCTGGCCTTCCGGATTGGGGGGCGAGGGGAAGGACAGGACGTTGGTGGCGTAGTCCTTCTGGCGGAAGTCACGGTTCAGGGCCTGAACGCTGTCATCGTCGGCCAGCAGGATGACGATCCCCTGGCCTTCGATGTCTTCGTGGGCGTCCAGCACGGCCTGGGCGGCGCGCCAGACCAGCGCCTCGGCTTCCGGCTCGGCCTTGATCCAGGCCTCGTCCTCGATCTCGATGTCGACAGTGATGGTCATTTAGCGAGGTGTACCATTATCGGGGCGTGCTTTGGGCCGCGTCGGCGTCGTAGGCCTTGACGATGCGCTCCACCAGCGGGTGGCGGACAACGTCGGCGGCGGTGAAGCGCGAGACCGAAACCCCCTCGACCCCTTCCAGGATCGAGACGGCGTGGGCCAGGCCCGAGTCGCGCGGATTGAGCAGGTCGATCTGGGTCGGGTCGCCCGTCACCACCATGCGCGAGCCCTCGCCTAGGCGGGTCAGGACCATCTTCATCTGCAGGCGCGAGCAGTTTTGGGCCTCGTCGACGATGACGAAGGCATGGGCCAGGGTGCGGCCGCGCATGAAGGCGATCGGGGCGACCTCGATCTCCAGTTTCTCGCGACGACGGCGCAGCTGTTCGGCGCCCATGATGTCGGTCAGGGCCTCCCACACGGGGGCCATGTAGGGATCGACCTTTTCGTTCAGGTCGCCCGGAAGAAATCCGAGCTTTTCGCCGGCCTCGACGGCGGGGCGGGTGACGATCAGGCGGTCGACCTCGCCGCGCAGCAGCATGCCGGCCCCGTGGGCCACGGCCAGGAAGGTCTTGCCGGTGCCCGCCGGACCCAGACCGAAGGACAGCGGATGGCTGCCCATGGCTTCCATGTAGCGGGCCTGGCCCTTGGTCTTGGGCGACACCGAGCCCTTGCGCACGGTGCGGGCCGAAGCCTGACCACCGGTGCTCTGGGCCTCGCCGACGGCGATGCGGACATCGGCCTCGACCACCTCCTCGCCGGCGTCGGCGCGGTGGGCCAGATCGTTCAGCGCCCGCTTGGCGCCCGTGCGGCCCTTGACGTCGCCGGTGATGGTGACGCCGCCACCCGGGGTCTCGATCAGCACCTTGAAGGCGTCTTCGATCAGGGCGGCGTGACGGCCACCGGGACCGGAGACGGCGTGAACGGCGTCGTCCGACAGCGGCAGGAACTCAGGGGTGCGGCTCAAGCGGTTTCCAGAATGGCAGAGGTTTCCAGCACGCCGCCCAGGCTCATCTTGGCGGCGCTTTCGATACGGACCGGAACGATCGTTCCCAGAAGGTGATCCGCGCCCACGGCGTGGACCGCCTGAAGATAGGGACTGCGGCCGACGATTTGACCGGCGTGGCGGCCACTTTTTTCAAACAGCACCGGCAGCACCTTGCCGACCTGAGCCGCGTTGAAGGCCTTCTGCTGCTCGTCCAGCAGCTGGTTCAGGCGCTCAAGACGCTCGGCCTTCACGGCTTCGTCGACCTGGCCGGTCATGGCCGAGGCCGGCGTGCCGGGGCGGCGCGAATATTTGAACGAGAAGGCCGAGGCGAAACCGACCTCGCGGACCAGCTCCAGGGTCTTTTCGAAATCGCCGTCGCGCTCGCCGGGGAAGCCGACGATGAAGTCGCCGCTCATGGCGATGTCGGGCCGCGCCGCGCGGATCTTCTCGATCAGCTTCACATAGCTTTCGGCCGTGTGGTCGCGGTTCATGGCTTTCAGGATCTTGTCGCTGCCCGCCTGCACCGGCAGGTGCAGATAGGGCATCAGCTCCGGCAGCTCGCCATGGGCCTCGATCAGGTCGTCGCCCATGTCGCGCGGATGGCTCGTCGTATAGCGGATGCGGTCCAGTCCATCGATCTTCGCCAGCTGGCGAACCAGCTTGGCCAGGGTCGAGCCGTCGCCGTCATAGGCGTTGACGTTCTGGCCCAGCAGGGTGACCTCGCGCACGCCCTGATCGGCCAGGCGCCGGGCCTCCTCGAGAATGTCGTTCACCGGCCGCGACCACTCACCGCCGCGCGTATAGGGCACCACGCAGAAGGTGCAGAACTTGTCGCAGCCCTCCTGCACGGTCAGGAAGGCGGTGACGCCATTGACCTGACGCTCGGCCGGCAGGGCGTCGAACTTCTCATCGGCCGCGAAGCTGGTCGACAGCCGCTCGCCTGTGGCCCGGTGGGCGCGGGCGATCAGCTCGGGCAGCTGGTGATAGGATTGCGGACCCACGACCAGATCGACCGCCTTCTGGCGATGCATGATCTCCTTGCCCTCGGCCTGGGCCACGCAGCCGGCCACGGCGATGGTCATGCGACCGCCGTCCGCCGCCTTGCGGTCCTTCATCAGCTTGATCTGGCCCAGTTCCGAATAGACCTTCTCGGTGGCCTTCTCGCGGATGTGGCAGGTGTTGAGCACCACCAGATCGGCGCCTTCGGGGTCATCGACCACGCCATAGCCCAGCGGACGCAGGACATCGGCCATGCGCTCGCTGTCATAGACGTTCATCTGACAGCCGTAGGTCTTGATATAGAGGCGCTTTTGCGGGGTCTCGCTCATGGGCGAGGTTATGAGGGCGCGGGGGCCGACGTGCAAGGACATGGGCGGAAATCCTCCCCCTAGCGGGGGAGGTGTCGGCGAAGCCGACAGAGGGGGAAGTGCTGCTGAATCGGTGAGGTCTTCCCCCACCGGCCTGACGGCCGCCTCCCCCTTCAGGGGGAGGACCTAGGCCGCGATCACTCCTCGATCGGCACCCCGTAGAGCTCCAGCCTGTGGTCCACCAGCTTGTAGCCCAGCTTGCGCGCAATGGCGTTCTGCAGGGCCTCGATCTCCTCGTCCACGAACTCGACGACCTTGCCGGTCTTCATGTCGATCAGGTGGTCGTGGTGGTGGCTGGGGGTTTCTTCGTAGCGCGAGCGGCCGTCGCGGAAGTCGTGGCGCTCGATGATGCCGCTCTCCTCGAACAGCCGCACGGTGCGATAGACCGTGGCGATCGAGATGTGCGGATCGACGGCGTGGGCGCGGCGGTGCAGCTCTTCCACATCTGGATGATCGTCGGCGGCCGACAGCACGCGCGCGATGACGCGGCGCTGATCGGTCATGCGCATGCCCTTCTCGATGCAGAGCTTTTCAAGTCGATCCAAGGCGGCGCCTCCGTCTGAGTCGATGGCAGGATAGGCGGCGAACCCTTAAGTGTTAAGCGCCCGCCGCATGACAACCGCGTCCCTAGCGCCATCCGGATGGGGATAATAGCCCTTGCGCAGCCCCACCCGGGCGAAGCCGGTGGCCGCATACAGAGCGATGGCGGCCGCGTTGTCGTCGGCCACCTCCAGGAACATCGCTTCGGAGCCGGTCTCGGTCGCGATTCCGGCGGCCATCTCGACCAGGGCCGCGCCCCAGCCGCGACGGCGGGCGGCCGGATCGACGGCGACGGTCAGGATCTCGGCCTCGCCGGCGATCGAGCGGCACAGGATGAAGCCCTTCTCGACGGCCGGCTCGCCGGCCTCGCCCAGCACCGCGAAGACGCCGGGCGATTTCAGCAGGTCCTCGAACTCGATCGCGCTCCACGGCCGGGGAAAGGCGCGGTCGTGCAGGTCGGCGAGAATGAAACAGGCCTCGAGGCCAACGGGGCGAAGGATCATGTCGCGGACTGGGTGGCAGGCAGCGTGGCGTAGGGCGCGCGCAGATAGAGCGGCCGGGGCGAATGCGACGGCGCGGGCCGGGCGGCGGCCAGGCGGGCCACGGCGACGGGGTCGGGCGAGACCGGGGTCAGCACCGTCGCGCTCGGAAAGGTCTGGGCCAGCAGCGGCGCGCCCGAGCCCACCAGGGTGACGGCCTGTCCACCGTGCAGCTCGGCCAGCCGCGCGGCGGCCGAGCCCAGATCCAGCGCGTCGGGCGCCATCAGGGCCACGCCACCGTCGAAGATCTGCAGATAGACCTGGCTCATCCGCGCATCCAGCACGGCGGCGATGAAGCCGCCGCCCGGGACGCTGGCGGCCAGGGCTTCCAGCGTATTGACCCCCACGCAGGGGATCGCCAGCGCCGTGGCCAGGCCCTTGGCGAAGGCCAGGCCCACGCGCAGGCCGGTGAACGAGCCCGGCCCCACGGTGACGGCGATACGGGCCAGGTCCGGAAATTTCACGCCAGCCTCGGCGGCGACCTCGCGGGCCAGCATGCCGATGCGCTCCTGGTGGCCACGGGTCATCGGCTCGCTCCGCGTCGCCAGGACGCGCTCGCCGTCCAGGATGGCGACGGAACTGGCGCCCAGGCAGGTGTCGATGGCGAGGATCACGCGCCGCCTCCGGCCGGGACATAACCGCCCGCCCCGCTCTTCCAGATGAAGTCGCGCAGGGTCGCCCTGGCCAGCCCGTCGATCGGCGGCAGGTCGTCCCGGGTCCAGCCGGGGACCTCGAAGACGTAGCGCAGCACGGACTCGCCCGGCTGGGTGCAAATCACGGCGTGGCGAAAGGCGTCCTTGCCCATCCAGCAGCGCTTGAGCGGCACGTCCAGCCTGGACCACGGCATGCCGAACAGTTCACCGCGCGGACCCGCCCCGGACCGCCCGGCGATATGGATCTCTCCGACCGTGCTCAGGCCAGGCTCGCCGCGAATATCCAGCATCTGGACGCCATCGCGAACGACAATGATCGCGTCCCTGCGCGTCTCGACCCTGTCATCCGGGAACAGGGCCTGGATCGCCTCGGCCTTGAAGGGCGTCTGGGCCATGATCGGACCCACGGAATATTCGTCGAGCGGCAGCAGGCCCTGAACGCGAGCCGCGGGTTGCGCCGGCGCCGATGCAGGCTCGACAGGCTTGTCCGCCGGCCCGCAGGCGGCGAGCAGCGCCAACGGAACGGCGGCCAGAATCATGCGGATCGACATCGGACGATCAGGCCGCGCCAACGGCGGCGACTTCGGCCGGACGCCAGACAAAGCCGTTCAGCTTGCCCTTGGCCTTCAGGATTTCGACCGAGGGCAGGCCGCCCTTGGTCCAGCCGGGCACGCCGATCAGATAGCTGACATTGGGCGCCTCGGGACGGGCGCAGACCACGGTGTTGATGTCACGCCCTTCACCGGCCCTGCAGTTGGCGATGTCCAGACCCAGGGCCGACCACTCGGTCAGCAGGGTCTCGTCCCTGAGGCCGCGAACGTCGCCGCCTTCCAGGCGGATCGCGCCGAGGTCGCCGTCCTCGCTCTTGGAGATTTCCATCAACGGAATCTGGTTCTGCTCGACATTGATGATCGGCTGGGCCGGACCGGAACCGAAGTGCAGGAAGGCTTGAGCAACCACCGCCCTGGGGAACAGCACCTTGATCGTCGGCAGGTCGAAGGCCGTGGCGGCGGTGATCGGGCCCACGCCGTCGGCGCGAACGGCCAGCGGGCCGTCCTGATAGGGTTTGACCATGACGGCGACCGAGCCGCTCTTGCCCGGCTCGGCGGGCGGCGGGGCGGAGCCGGCCTCGTCGGCCTTTTTCTCCACCGGCCCGCAGGCGGCGAGCAGCAGGATGGGAACGGCGATCAGGGCGTGGCGCTGGGTCATGGGAGGGTTTTAGCGCGTGCGCACCCGATGCACAAAACAACCGTCGCCTCCGATCGCCGAAACGACCGGAGGCTCTGGTCCAGCCGATCCATACTCACGCGGATCGGCCAAAGGGTGTGGCGGGATCAGATGATCCTGGCGGCTTCCTCGAAGTCCAGACGCGGGCTGCGCGGGAAGAGGTTGTCGTCCGTGCCATGGCCGATAGAAGCAATGAAATTGGACTTTATGTTGGTGCCGGCGAAGAATTCCGCGTCGACGCCCGCATTGTCGAAGCCCGACATCGCGCCGACGTCCAGGCCCAGGGCCCGGGCGGCGAGGATGAAATAGCCGCCCTGCAGCGAGCTGTTGCGGAACGCGCCCCATTCCTTGGCCACGGGGTCGCCAAACCAGTTCTTGGCGCCCGGGGCGTGCGGGAACAGCTTGTCGAGGGTTTCGGGGAAATCCAGGTCGTAGCCGACGATCACCGTGGCCGGGGCCTGCAGGATCTTGGGGCCGTTCGAGCCCGACGACAGCGCGGCCAGCTTGGCCTTGGCTTCCGGGCTGGTCACGAAGACGAAGCGCGCCGGGGTCGAGTTGGCGGCCGTCGGGCCAAACTTCACCAGGTCATACAGCTCGCGCAGCAGGCTCTCGGGCAGCGGATCGGTCTTCCACCCATTGCGCGTCCGCGCCTCGGTGAACAGTTGGGCGAGCGCCGGAGCGTCGAGCTTGGCCATTTGCGATCCTCAAGAGGGCTATCAGCAACTTGTATAGTTACAGTATAGGCCTTCGAGAAGGGCGCGCAAGCCGGGCCTTCCGCGAAATCGCCACGACCTAGAGCGTCTGCTCCACCCGGGTCACTTCGGGCACATAGTGCTTGAGCATGTTCTCGACGCCGGCCTTCAGGGTCGCCGAGGACGACGGGCAGCCCGAACAGGCGCCGCGCATGTGCAGCCAGACCACGCCGGTGGCGGGTTCGAACCGGTTGAACACGATGTCGCCGCCGTCCTGGGCCACGGCCGGGCGGATGCGGGTGTCGAGCAGCTCCTTGATCTCGGCGACGATCTGGCTGTTTTCCTCGTCATAGACGCCGTCGTCGTCGTGACCGCTCTCGGCGGCGTCCAGCAGCAGGGGCCGGCCGCTGGTGAAGTGGTCCATGATGGCGGCCAAGATCGGCGCCTTCAGGTGCGGCCACTGGGCGTCGGGGTCCTTGGTCACGGTCAGGAAGTCGGGACCGAAGAACACCCGCGTCACGTCGCCCAGCTGGAACAGGGCCGTGGCCAGGGGCGAGGACTCGCCCTCCTCCGCCGTCCTGAACTCGCGCGCGCCGTCACCCAGCACTTCACGGCCGGGCAGGAACTTCAGCACCTCGGGATTGGGGGTGGTTTCGGTCTGAATGAACATGGCGGAGAGATGGACCTCGCCGGCCCCGCGCGCAAGATGTCGGGCGCCTCACAAAGAAAGGTGACACAGGCGTCATTTTCTGGCGTGATACGGAAAACAATGATCCGCGGGAGGCTTCCATGAGCGATGGCTCGATTGATCTGAGCGCCGATGCGCGCGCCAAGGCTTGGTCCATTCCCCTTGAGGACTACCATGTCGCCGACCCGGTCCTGTTCCAGGCCGACGCCATGTGGCCCTATTTCGAACGCATGCGGAAAGAAGATCCCGTCCACTGGTCCAAGGGCGACGAGGAGACGGGCCCCTACTGGTCGGTGACCAAGTACAACGACATCATGGCGGTCGACACCAATCACCAGGTGTTCTCGTCCGACGCCCATCTGGGCGGCATCACGATCCGGAACTTCGACGAGGACTTCGTCCTGCCGATGTTCATCGCCATGGATCCGCCCAAGCACGACATCCAGCGCAAGACGGTCAGCCCGATCGTTTCGCCGGTGAACCTGGCCAAGCTGGAAGGCCTGATCCGCGAACGGGTCTGCCTGATCCTCGACGACCTGCCGATCGGCCAGCCCTTCGACTGGGTCGACCGGGTGTCGATCGAGCTGACCACCCAGATGCTGGCCACCCTGTTCGACTTCCCCTGGGAAGAGCGCCGCAAGCTGACCCGCTGGTCGGACATCGCCACCGCCTCGCCGGAAAGCGGCCTGATCGAGAGCGAGGACGCCCGCCGGGCCGAGCTGCTGGAGTGCCTGGCCTATTTCACCAATCTCTGGAACGAGCGCGTCAACGCCACCGAGCCCGGCGGCGACCTGATCTCGATGCTGGCCCACGGCGAGGCGACGCGGGACATGCCGCCCATGGAATATCTGGGCAACATCATCCTGCTGATCGTCGGCGGCAATGACACGACTCGCAATTCGCTGACCGGCGGCCTCTACGCCCTGTCAAAGAACCCGGAGCAGGAAGCCAAGCTGCGCGCCAACCCCGAGCTGATCCCGTCGATGGTGTCGGAGATCATTCGCTGGCAGACGCCGCTGGCCCACATGCGCCGCACGGCTCTGGAAGACGTCGAACTGGCCGGCAAGCAGATCAAGAAGGGCGACAAGGTCGTCATGTGGTACGTCTCGGGAAACCGCGACGACACGGTGATCGAGAACGCCGACAGCTTCATCATCGACCGCGACAATCCCCGCCGCCACCTGTCGTTCGGCTTCGGCATCCACCGCTGCGTGGGCAACCGCCTGGCCGAAATGCAGCTGAAGATCGTCTGGGAGGAGATCCTCAAGCGCTTCCCGAAGATCGAGGTCCTCGACGAACCGCGCCGGGTCTATTCCAGCTTCGTGAAGGGCTACGAGAGCCTGACGGTGCGGATCCCGGAGCGGGTTTAAGTCCCTCTCCCCTTGCGGGAGAGGGTGGCCCCGGCGAACGCCGGGGTCGGGTGAGGGGTCGCTCGGGCCTTTCTGACAGGGCTTTCAACCCCTCATCCGGCGCTGCGCGCCACCTTCTCCCGCAAGGGGAGAAGGGTCAGCTCAAGCCAGGTCCTCGATCTCCTCATCCGTCAGGTCGCCCGGCACCACGGTGACGGGCAACTTGCGGCCGCTCCAGCCGACGCCCTCCTTGGCGATGGCCGAGACCAGGGGCCCGGGTCCCCGGCCGCCGGTCGAGGTGGCCAGGATCAGGATCTTGATGTCCGGATCGCCGGCGACCACCGCCCTGACCGCCGCGCGGGTGCTCTCGGCGTGCTTGATGATGAATTCGGGCGGCAGGCCGGTCTCGGCGATCACCCGGTCGGCCAGGTCGTGCAGCAGCACCTCGGCCTCGGCCCGTTCCTGGCGCTCGATCTCGTCGCGCACCCCGCTCCAGTGTTCGAACTGCGCCGGCGCGATCACCCGCAGCAGGGCGACATGGCCGCCGGTCGAGCGGGCCCTTCGGCAGGCATAGCGCAGGGCGGCGCCGAACTCCGGACTGTCATCGGCGATGACCAGGAACTTGCGGCGGCTCTTGGAGGCGTCATCCATCCCCAAAGCATGACCTCTGTTTTCGTCCTGGCTCAAGCCCCCGAAAATCCGACCGGCGCTCCAGCCGTCCGGGATCGACGTCAGGACGCCGCCCGGGCCCGCGCTTCGCCCTCGCCCGAATACAGGGTCTCCAGCTGGGCCACGACGGGGTTGCGGATGATCTGGTAGGTCTCGAACCTGTGCACCATCGCCAGGTCGGTTCCAGCGATCAGCTGCAGCAGGTGGGTCAGGCCCGAAACCTGGTCGCCGACCAGATCGACCTGGGCGGGATCGCCGGTCAGGACCATGCGGGAATTGCGGCCCAGGCGGGTCACCGCCATCCGCATCTTGCCCACCGTCATGTTCTGGGCCTCGTCGACGACGATATAGCTGTCGTTGAAAGTGCGCCCGCGCATCCGCCCCAGCGGCGTGATCTCGATCAGCCCCTGTTCGGTGAGACGCTGAACCTCGTGCGGACTGATCAGATGGCGCAGCTCGTCATCGATCGGCGTCAACTGCTCATCATAAGCGGTCTCGGCCCGCAGCGCCGGGGTCATGGTCTCGCCCTCCAGCAGGACGCGGGGGCGGGTGATGACCAGACTCTTGTATTTGCCCTCGGCCACCAGGCTCAGGCCGGCGGCGATCGCCAGGTGGGTCTTGCCGGTGCCCGTGGGACCGATGCCGAACAGCAGCGAACGCTCCGAATGCAGCAGGGCGTTCATGAAGCAGACCTGGCTCAGCGACATCGGCCGCACCGCCTGGTTGATGCCCTTGAGACGGTAGGCCAGCTCGAACTTCAGGGCGTTGTCGAGCACCGAAGCCGTCGCCTCCGCCACCAGATTATGGCGCCCGTCATTCGCCGCCTGGACCATCTCCGCGATCTTGCCGGCGATCGTCGCCACCAGTGTCACGGCGATCTCGTCGCCGACGACCCGCAGGACGCCCGGTCCCGGTGTGATCTGGACGCGATACGGGCGCAGCGACATCTCGATATAGCGGGCCGGGGAATCCCGACCGGCGGTCAGGCGCTCGACAAGCTGGGGCGCCAGCGGAATGTCCCGCGGGCCCGCCGAAACGGCCATTTCCACCGTCGAATCCAGAGCGACTTCCCCCGTGACCGCGGCGCGGCGGCCACCGCCGTCGCCCGCTGATCACGAAAAAGTCCCACACAACCGGGCCGCTGGCCACCGGACCAGAGCCCGGCCCTCCCCAAAACGGGGCGTCTTTACGCCCCCCAGAACCCGACCAGCTTCCTGACCTCGGCCACGGTCGGGGCCGCGACGTCGCGAGCCCGGGCCGCGCCGGCCGCCAGGATGCGGTCGATCTCGGCGGGGTCGGCCAGCAGGCGGCGCATCGTCTCGCCGACCGGGGCCAGTTTCTCGACCGCCAGATCGGCCAGGGCCGGCTTGAAGGCGCCAAAGCCCTTGCCGGCGTATTCGGCCAGAACCTCGGCTTTCGTCCGGCCGTCGAGGGCGGCGAAGATGCCGACCAGGTTGTCGGCCTCGGCGCGCGTCGCCAGCTCTTCCAGGGTCTCCGGCAGCGGCTCGGGGTCGGTGCGGGCCTTCCTGACCTTGGCGGCGATGGCGTCGGCGTCGTCGGTCAGGTTGATGCGGCTGTAGTCCGAAGGGTCGGACTTGCTCATCTTGGCCGAGCCGTCGCGCAGGCTCATGACCCGCGCGCCCGGACCCTGGATCAGCGGGTCGGGCTGCGGGAAGAAGTTCGGCGCCGAGAAGTCGTGGTTGAACTTGGCGGCGATGTCGCGGGTCAGCTCCAGATGCTGCTTCTGGTCCTCGCCCACCGGCACGTGGGTGGCCTTGTAGATCAGGATGTCGGCGGCCTGCAGCACCGGATAGGTGTAGAGGCCGACGCTGGAGCGCTCCTTGTGCTTGCCGCTCTTCTCCTTGAACTGGGTCATCCGGTCCAGCCAGCCCAGGCGGGCCACGCACTGGAAGATCCAGGCCAGCTCGGCGTGCTCGGGCACGGCCGATTGCGGGAAGATCGTGGCCTTGGCCGGATCGAGGCCGGCCGCCAGATAGGCGGCGGCGATCTCGCGGGTCTGCTGGGCCAGGGCGGCCGGCTCCTGCCACACGGTGATGGCGTGCAGGTCGGCCACAAAGATGAAGGTGTCGATCTCGTGCTGCAGGCGGGCGAACTTCACCAGCGCGCCGAGATAGTTGCCCAGGTGCAGGGCGCCGGAGGGTTGCACCCCCGAAAGCACGCGGGCGGGGCCCGCATAAGCGTCGGCGGGGGCGCCGACGGGGGCGGCGACGGTTTGGTCGGTCATGGCTTCAGCCTTGGAACTTGGAACTTGGAATGGCGAGCGCACAGCTGTGCGAGCCGCGGCCCCCAACAACGGAGGGACGCGCGGCGGTCGGTGTCAGTTGGAGCCGCGCCATCGCGAGGCGAAGAGACCGGTCGTAGCCATGAGCGCTGGTTACCCCTGGCGAGGGCGAAGAGCAAGGCCTAGCCCGCCTTGCCCTTGCGCCGCAGGGCCGCCCTGGCCTCGGCCATCGTGACCCCGCCGAACGCCAGCAGCAGCGCCGGATAGACCAGGGCCGCCAGGGCGCAGGTCCCCAGCACCGCGATCTCCTTGGCGCCGATCCCCGCGAGATGGACGCCGGCCAGCGGCGCCTCGACCACCGGGCGGAACGCCTGGACCGTGGCCAGCATCACGCCCAGCACCACGCTGGCGGCCAGCACGCGGATCAGCTTTCCCCACGCCTTGGCGCTGGGCCAGTAGTCGCCGCGCTTGCCGAGGGTGAAGATCATCTGGCCGACATTGGCCCACGAGGCCACCGCCGTGGCGGCGGCGATGCCGGGCACGCCGATCACGTAGAACAGGGCGATGCCCAGGATCACGTTCACGGCCACCGAGATCAGGGCGAAACGCATCGGCGACTTGGTGTCGCCCCGCGCGAAGAACCCCGGCGACAGCACCCGCAGCAGCACGAAGGCCGGCGTCGCCAGGCCGTAGAACAGCAGCACGGCGGCGGTCGAGCGGACGTCGAAGGCGTTGAACTCGCCCCGGCGGAACAGGCCATCGATCAGGAAGTCGGGCATGGCCACCAGGGCCGTGGCGGCCGGCAGGGTCAGGGCCATGGCGAACACCACCGCCTGGTCCATGGCCGCCTGGGCCTCGCCGCCGTCCTTGGCCTGAACGGCCCGCGACAGGCGCGGCAGCAGGGCCACGCCGATGGCGACGCCCACCAGGCCCAGGGGCAGCTGGTACAGCCGATCGGCGGTCGCCAGCCACGAGCGGGCGCCGTTGACATGGCTGGCCAGCACGGTCGAGACGAACACATTGACCTGCGAGGCGCTGGCGGCGATCGCGCCGGGCACGGCCAGGGACAGCAGGGTCTTGATCTCGGGCGTCAGGCGCGGCAGCCGCC
Organism: Caulobacter sp.; assembly: GCF_965279145.1. Classification (NCBI taxonomy): domain Bacteria; kingdom Pseudomonadati; phylum Pseudomonadota; class Alphaproteobacteria; order Caulobacterales; family Caulobacteraceae; genus Caulobacter; species Caulobacter sp. The sequence goes on along the minus strand of NZ_OZ257139.1, from coordinate 1,646,877 downwards.
AATGGACCTTGGCGCCCGACTTGTTGACGCCCCAGGTCAGCAGGCCGGCCTGAGCCACACCCGCCGCCAGGATCGCCCACGAGGCCGCATAGGCGGCGTCATGGCTGTTCTTCTGCGGCCAGATGGCGATCAGCATGATCAGGTTCAGCAGCACAGGCGCGCCGGCCGACAGCACAAAGCGTCCCCGGGCGTTCAGCACGCCCGACAGGTGGGCGACGATGGCCATGCACGGCAGGTAGGGCATGGAGATCTGGGTCAGGGTGACGGCCAGCTTGAACTTGGCCGGCTCGGCCGCGAAGCCGGGGCTGATCAGGTACATCAGCCACGGCATGGCCAGCTGAGCGACGACGGTGATGACGATGGTGGCCGCCGCCAGGGTGGCCATGGCGTCGGCCGCCAGCTCGTCGGCCTTGTCCTCGCCGTCGGTCTCCAGGGCCTTGGAATAGGCCGGCACGAAGGCGGCCGCGAAGGCGCCCTCGGCGAAGATCCGCCGGAACAGGTTGGGGAACATCAGGGCGGTGTTGTAGGCGTCGGCCGCGAAGGTGGCGCTGGCCCCCAGCCGGGCGGTGACCACCAGGTCGCGCGCCAGGCCCATGAACCGGCTGACCAGGGTCAGGGCCGAATAGATCATCGACGACCGGATCATGCCGCTCTTCTTGGGAGCGGGTGCGGCGGCGGTTTCGGGCGGCGGGGCGATGTCGGTCACGTCTGGCTTCTGCGGGGTGGCGGCGTTGGCGTCAAGGCATAGGCCCTGCACTGGCCCCCTACGGACCGCTACGCGGTCGTCTTCCCCCGGAGGGGGAAGATGAGGTCGGCGCGTTTCATCTTCCCCCTACGGGGGAGGACGACCTGCGAAGCAGTTCAGGAGGGGGCAAGTCTGGCGGACACGAGTTCTCAGCCTCTCGCGAGATCACTCGCTGAGTTTAGTGGGGAGGCGCGAAGCGGCCGGGACGAACCCGGATGACCGTGATGTGTTTTGTGCGTTTCGGCTCGACCTGTCCGCTTCGCCAAGCTGTTCTTGACCGTGAGGATTGGGGCACACGAGCGTCGGTTTCAGCTCTGATTCCCAACTAGCCCCCGGACGGGCGCGCATCTTGTCGATCGGCTAATCCGTCTCGACGCCGACGATGTGCGATAGGCGGACTCTGATCCCCGCCCTCTTCAACCCGCGCTCGCTCGGCCGACGAGCCCCTCGGCGCCCGGTCCGTCCTTCTGAGACAGTCCGCCCGCTTCGACCCGCCGCCCAGGGCGTCGCGGCCCCGCTCAGCTTCATCACCCGTCGCCGCTTTGGGCCGGTACCAAGCGCCCTCCCCCTGCGACGGGGACAGGATCAAGAATACGGGAGGTTTGAGCGCGGAGGATTGGCGCGATCAACTATTTTATAGCGCGTTGATTTCGTTGAGCTCGGACCCGGAAAGAACGGGGATTGAGCGCCGCCCATCACCATACTCCACCGTCATTCCCGCCCTTGTGGCGGGAACCCCTCTATCCGCCGCAGGGGCGGGAGGGGCGAAGTGCGCGCGCACTTCGCTGGCGCTTCACGCGTCAGCAGAAACAGGGGTTCCCGCCACAAGGGCGGGAATGACGGTGATTTATGGGATGGGCGTCCTGCCCACCTTCGCGCCGAAGGGAGCCATCCCTTCATCTCACGGCGAGACGATCGCCGTACTGTCCAGGTCAGTCAAGGCCGGCCCTCCGGGCCGCCGCGGAGCGGCCGGTCGCAGACCGGGCCTTGACTGACCTGGACAGTACGGCACGCTGCTGCCTCCAAGAGATGAAGGGCTGGCTCTGCGCGAGGGCGCGTCATGCTTGGAAAATCTAAGTTATACTAGATTATGTTTTCAAAAAGGAGGCACGTTTGTGCTCAAAGTAACTGGCTCTGCAAAGGCGTCTGAGCCGTTCAAGGTTTCAATCCGCTGCCCCGGTTGTGGCCAAAACGGTACTTTCGAGTCTATATCCGGCACTAAGGATACTTCTTGGGATGGAGGATATTCTTCTGCAGGTATTCGTGTTTGCCCAAACAGTTCATGTGGCACTGTAGCTTCCATTTTTGTTGACAATGGAGTTCTAGATAACATCTATCCGGTAGCTCTAATCGATTTTGATTCTAAATCACTGCCTAAAGTTATTAAAAATTCGCTTGAAGAAGCGATAGCTTGCCATGGAGCAAAAGCTTATCGGGCCTCCGCTCTTATGGTTCGGCGAGTGCTCGAAGAGCTGTGTGAGGATAGAGGCGCTAAAGGAAGCAATCTTGACGCCAGACTGAAATCACTTGGCACCACTATTGTTATACCTCAGAGTTTACTCGACGCTGCAAATGAGCTTCGCCTCTTAGGAAATGATGCCGCACACATTGAATCCAAAAACTATGATGCGATTACACAAGAAGAGGCCACAATAGCCATAGAACTCGCGAAAGAACTACTAAAGGCTGTATATCAATATGACGATCTTGTAGGTCGATTGAAGGCACTAAAGCGTTCGCCACCCTAAATTGCCCCAACTACCGCGCCACGCTCGCCCGCGCCCGCTTCAGCCCTGGGCGCGTATTGGGCGCGCCGGCCTCGTTGGCCTCCAGCGCCGACAGCAGATCGGCCTTCAAAGTCGTGATCTTGCGGGTCTCGGTCAGTTTCCCGTTCTCGGCGGTCTGGACATAGAAGGCGTCGACCGCCCGTTCGCCATAGCCGTCGATATGGGCCGACTGGATGGACAGGCCGTTCTGGGCCAGGGTCTGGGCCAGGGCGTGCAACAGGCCGGGGCGGTCGCGGCCCGAGGCCTCGACCACGGTGGCGTCGTCGGAAGACTCGTTGTCGATCACCACGCTGGGCGCGATCGAGAAGGCCGCCGTGCGTGATTGCTCGGCTCCGCGACGCGGCTCGAAGCTGGCGGTCTCGCCGCGACCGGCCGCCTCCAGGGCGTCGGCCATGCGGCGCAGGGCCCGGGGGTTCTCGCAGCCCATGGGCGCGCCGGTGACATCCTGCACATAGAAGACGTCCAGGGCCTGGCCCTGGCGGGAGGTGAAGACCCGCGCGCCGACCACATTGCCGCCCAGGGACGAGATCGCCAGGGCCAGGTCGGCGAACAGGCCGCGCCGGTCCTTGGCGGCGATCACGATCTCGGCGGCGTTGGAGCCCGGCGTCACCTGGCCCTCGGCGGCCGCGCCGCCCTGAATGGCGGCCCGGCGAGCCAGGGCGGCGTGATCCTTCAGTTCCTCGGACTTGAAGGCGCTGAAATAGGCGTCCTCCATGGCGGAGGCCCAGCCCTTGGCGGCAGGGTCGCCGGCGATCAGGGCCTCGCGCGCGGCCTCGGCGACGGCCTCCTGATGGCGCTGGACGCTGGCGGCGGCGTCACTGCCCCGGCCGCCCCGGAACACCGCTTCGGTGGCGTTATAGAGCTCGCGCAGCAGCTGGCCCTTCCAGCCGTTCCAGACGCCCGGCCCCACGGCGCGGATGTCGGCGACGGTGATCACCAGCAGCAGGCGCAGGCGCTCGGGGTTTTCGACGATGCGGGCGAAGGCCGCGACCGTGCCGGGATCGGAGACGTCGCGCTTCTGGGCGAAGTCGCTCATGACCAAGTGGTTCTCAACCAGCCAGGCCACCAGCTCGACCTTCAGGCGGTCGACGCCCAGGCGCTCGCAGGCGCTGCGGGCGCTGCGGGCCCCGGCCTTCTCCTGGCCGCCCACCCCGCCCTTGCCTGTGTCGTGCAGCAGCATGGCCAGGAACAGGGCCTCGCGGTCCTCGATCAGCGGCATGATGGAGACGGCCAGCGGATGGTCGTCGGCCAGGCGCCCGGCGGCGATGTCGCCGATCACGCCCACGGCCCGCAGGGTGTGCTCGTCCACCGTGTAGGAGTGGTACATGTTGAACTGCATCTGGGCCACGATGCGTCCGAACTCGGGGATGAACCGGCCCAGCACCCCGGCGTCGTTCATCAGGGTCAGGGTGCGATAGGACCGCTTGCCCCGGGCCAGCAGGTGCAGGAAGGCCTGGCAGGCGTCCTCGTCGCGGCGGACGCGCGAGGTGATCAGGCCCAGGGAGCGGGTCACCGCCGTGAACGCGTCGGGATGCAGATCCAGGTCGCGCTCGTCGGCGATCTTGAACAGCCGGATCAGGTTGACCGGGTCGGCCTCGAACACCTCGGGCCCGTCGATATTGAGCCGGCCGCCGTCCTCGTAGAAGCCCTCGACATCCAGCGCCTTGCGCTTGGGCCTGCCGCCACCGGGCAGGAAGCGTGAAATGCCCTTGGGCTCGTGCTTGAAATTGTCGGCTTCCAGCTTGGCCGAGAAGGCGCGGGTCAGGGCCCCGACCTCCTTGGCGATCAGGAAGTAGCGGCGCATGAAGCGCTCGACCGCCGGCGCGTCGCCGCGGTCGCCATAGCCCATGCGGCGGGCGATCTCGGGCTGCAGGTCGAAGGTCAGGCGCTCTTCGGGCCGCCCCGTGGTGAAGTGCAGGTGGGCGCGCACGGCGTGCAGGAAGTCGAAGGCGCGGATGAACGCCTTGGCCTCGCGCCGATCGAACACCGCCAGCTTGAAGACGTCTTCCGGGCGGTCCACCGGATGCAGATATTCGGCGATCCACATCAGGGTGTGCAGGTCGCGCAGGCCGCCCTTGCCCTCCTTGACGTTGGGCTCGACCATGTAGCGGCTGGCCCCGGCCCGGGCCTGGCGGTCGTCGCGCTCCTTCAGCTTGGCGGCGACGAACTGGGCGCCCGTGCCCTTCATCACCTCGTCCTGGAAGCGCTTCTTCAGATCGACGGCCAGACGCTCGTCGCCGGTCAGGCGGCGGGCTTCCAGGATGGTCGTCCGGATCGTGAAGTCCTCGCGCGACAGCTTCACGCACTCGTCGACGGTGCGCGAGGCGTGGCCGACCTTGAAGCCCAGATCCCACAGCGCATAGAGCATGAACTCGATCACGCTCTCGGCGTGCGGCGTGGTCTTGTAGGGGCGCAGGAACAGCAGATCGATGTCGCTGTAGGGCGCCAGGGTGCGCCGGCCATAGCCGCCGACGGCCAACAGGCACAGGCGCTCGCCCTCGGTGGGGTTGCGGGCCCGGAACACGTGGACGGTGGTGAAATCGTAGAGGGCGGTGATCACCTCGTCGGTGACGCCGCTGAGCAGGCGCGAGGTCTCCAGACCGCCGGCCCCGTTCTCCAGCCGCTCCTTGGCGATCATCCGGCCGCGAAACAGAGCCTGTTTCAGGATCTCGATGGCGCGGGCGCGCTGGGCGATCTCGTCGCCGAGACTGTCGAGCGCGGCGGCCGACAGACGCGCCCGCAGGGCGTGACCGTCAACGACGTGTTCCAGCGGGGTTGGGCGAAGGCGGCGGGGCATGATGGGGATATGGTCTTCCAAAGGGCGATAGCCAAAAGCGGGAGCCGGTTTCGGCGACCATCACGCTCTGACTATAGATCACGAGGTCCTGAGGAGACCCTTAAGGCGATATAGCGCTTCAAGCGCTTCCCGAGGCGACATTCCGTCCACATCCAGATCCTTCAGCGCCGCGTCGACGGCGCTGGGCGCCGGTTTGGCATGCATCTGGGCGGGCGCCTGGACGGCCTGGCTCATGGCGAACAGCGGCAGATCGTCCAGACGGGCCGGTGATTCGTCCTTGGTCTCCAGGCGATCCAGCACCTCGCGGGCGCGGGCCACGACCGGTCCGGGCACCCCGGCCAGCTTGGCCACCTGCACGCCGTACGAGCGGTCGGCGGGACCGGCGGCGGCCTCGTGCAGGAAGACGAGGTCCCCGTTCCATTCCTTGGCCCGCAGGGACAGGTTGGAGACGTGGTCCAGCCGTTCCTCCAGGGTCGCCAGCTCGTGATAGTGGGTGGCGAACAGGGCCCGGCAGCGGTTGGTGTCGTGCAGGGCCTCGGCGCAGGCCCAGGCGATGGCCAGGCCGTCATAGGTGGCCGTGCCCCGGCCGATCTCATCCAGGATCACCAGACTGCGCGGCCCGGCCTGGGTGAGGATGGCGGCGGTCTCGACCATCTCCATCATGAAGGTCGAGCGGCCCCGCGCCAGGTCGTCGCCCGCGCCGACGCGGCTGAACAATCGGTCGACCACGCCCAGCCGGAAACTGGCGGCGGGCACGAAGCAGCCGGACTGGGCCAGGATGGCCAGCAGGGCGTTCTGGCGCAGGAAGGTCGACTTACCAGCCATGTTGGGACCGGTGACGATCGACAGGCGCGCGCCCACCTCGCCGGCCGCGTCCAGGCGGCAGTCATTGGGGGTGTAGGGATCGCCGGCCCGCTTGACGGCGGCTTCCACCACCGGGTGACGGGCGGCCTGGGCCTCGAAGGCCAAAGAGCGGTCGACGATCGGACGCACGGCCTTGCCATCCTCGGCCCACTCGGCCAGGGCGGCGGCGACATCCAGGCGCGCCAGGGCCTCGGCGGCGATCTGGATGGCGTCGGCCATCAGCCGGGCCATCTCGCGCCAGGTCTCGAAGGCGGCGATCTCCATGGCCAGCACGCGCTCGGCGGCCTGGGCGATGCGGGCGTCCAGATCAGCCAGCTCCACGGTGGTGAAGCGCACCTGGTTGGCCAGGGTCTGGCGGTGGATGAAGGTGGCGCTCAGCGGCGGCTGGAACAGAGGATCGGCCTTGCCGGCCGTGGCCTCGACGAAATAGCCCAGCACGCCGTTGTGGCGGATCTTCAGCGGCACGCCGCTTTCCAGGGCCAGCTGGGATTCCAGCGTGGCGATCACCCGGCGGCTGTTGTCGCGCAGGGCCCGGGCCTCATCCAGCTCGGCCAGCACGCCGGACGCGACATAGCCGCCGTCGCGGGCCAGGGCCGGCAGATCGGAACCGAGACCCGCCTCCAGCGCCGCCAGGAAACTGGACAGTTCCGGATGCAGCGACGGCGTCAGGGCGATGAAGGCGTGTTCCAGCTCGAACGGCGGCGGCGACAGCGGATCGCTGGACCCGCCCGCCAGGCCGGCCAGTTGCTCGCCGACCTTCAGCGTGTCGCGGATGCAGCCCAGGTCGCGCGGACCGCCGCGCCCCAGGGCCAGGCGCGACAGGGCGCGGGCCATGTCGCCGGAGCCCTTGAGCACCTCGCGCAGGCGCTGGCGCAGGGCGCGGTGCTCGACGAACCACTCCACGGCGTCCAGGCGCTGGTCGATGGCGGCGGGGTCCAACAGCGGCCGGGCCAGGCGCGAGGCCAGCATCCGGGCGCCGCCGGCGCTGACCGTGCGGTCGATGGCGGCCAGCAGCGAGCCCTCGCGACCGCCGGTCTGGGTGCGGTCGATCTCCAGGCTGTTGCGGGTGGCTGGGTCGATGGCCATGACGTCGGCGTCGGCCGCCCGGCGCGGGGCGCGCAGGGCCGGCAGGCGTCCGGCCTGGGTCATTTCCAGGTGGGCGGCGATCAGGCCCAGGGCCCCGATCTCGGCCGGTGACAGTCCCCCGAACCCGTCCAGGGTGTCGACGCCATAGAGCCGCTTCACGCGAGTCTCCGACGCCTGGGGCTCCGACAGGGCCGATGGCATGGGCTGCACCAGGCCGCCGCAGATCTTCAGGGTCTGGGACAGGGCATCGTCCGACAGCAGCCGGTCAGCGACCAGGGTTTCCGAAGGGGCCAGAGCCGCCAGGATGCCGGCGACGCCGTCCTTGCTGACCGAGAACACCTCGACCTCGCCAGTCGACAGCTCGACCGACGCCACGGCCGCCTGCCCCGCGCGCACGGCCACGGCCGCCAGGCGGTTGGCGCCCCGGGCGTCCAGCAGGCCGTCCTCGGTCAGGGTGCCCGGCGTCACCACCCGCACGATATCCCGGCGGACCACGGACTTGGAGCCGCGCTTCTTGGCCTCGGCCGGATCTTCCATCTGCTCGCAGACGGCGACCTTGAAGCCCAGGCGGATCAGCTTGGAGAGATAGGCCTCGGCCGCGTGCTGCGGCACGCCCGCCATCGGGATCGGCTCGCCGGCATGGGTGCCGCGAAAGGTCTGGGAGATGCCGAGCGCGGCGGCGGCCTTGTAGGCGTCGTCGAAGAACAACTCGTAGAAATCGCCCATCCGGAAGAAGATCAGGGCGTCGGGCTGCCGCGCCTTCATCTCGAAGAACTGCTGCATCACCGGCGTGGCGCCGGTGGCGTCAAAGGTCTGGAAGGTCTGGGAAGCGGGGGCGTTCATCGCCCGGGAAACTACAGAGCGTCGCGCGTCGCGTTAAGGGGCGGCGTTAAGGTTTCTCGGGACGGTTTCGTGATGGCCGCGTCTTGGGCAGGGTCGCGTCGGTTCTCTTAAGTTCAGCCAGGGTTCGATCAGCCTCTTCGCGCCGCGCGATCCTCCGAGCATCGTCGAACTTCCTATACTCGGCCTTGGCCCTCGATTCAGCCTGATCGTGCCGGATGCGACCACCGTGATCGAGAACGACACGCTTGAGGCTAGCAAGTTGCTCATCAAGAAGCCGGGCCGCTTGATCCATCAGCACCAATCTGCCGATCTCAAGCTGGTCGTCGAAGATGTCCAACAGGATCGTCGTCAGTCGGTTCAGCTCCCTCAGCTCGGCCGGCGCGAGATAGTTCTTGGCGACGACGGCGTCGGCCTGACGGATATCGTCCTTGGGCCATGACTGAAGGCCCATATTGGGCTCGCTTGAGTCCGCGCGCGACGCGAGCAGTTCAGACGGCGTCTGATTCACGACGGCATACAGAAGCTTGGCTTGCATACGGCGGTAGAACTCCGACGCCACTTGCGAGCTTGGCTCGTAGTCCTGACAGAAACCACAGATCCGACGGAGTTCGGCATAGACGTTGGCTTCAGAGGCCCGGATGTCGCGAACGATCTCGCGCAGTTCCCGGACGCGATCCTGATCTTCCGGATTCTTCAGCCGATCCGCATCAACCACGAAGCCCTTGGTCGCGAACCGCACGAGAACGCTCGTCGCCCATTTTCGAAACAGCGTGGCTTGAGTGGAGCTGACCCGGTAGCCGACCGAGATCACCATATCGAGGCTGTAGAGCGCGACCGGCTTGGCCGACCGAGCAATTTGCATAAAATGCAAATTGCTCTCTTCCGCCAACTCACCTTCTTCAAAGATGTTGGCGATATGCCGAGATATCACCGAGACATCGCGGCCAAACAGCGCCGCCATCTGCGCCTGGGTCATCCACAGCGCATCGCCGTCATAGCGAAGTTCAACCCTGGGCCCGCGCTCCGTCCCGTAGATCAGGAAGCGGTGACCGGTATCCACATCCTCAAGGAGGCGCACCGGCGCGGCGTCGTCTTGTTGCAAGGCTGCGTTCCCAATCAACGAACGAGAACAAGAGTAGAACAACCTTGATTTGAGCGCCACATCAAAATCCCGCGGCGAACCGATTGCCGACCGTCGAGACTTCGTGCCAGATCGCCCCTGGGTTGGGGGTTGAACATGTCTGCATCCAAAGCGGCCGTCGCCATTCCGGAACGGCCCGCCGTCATGGGACCCTACAAGCCGGACTGGATCGAAAAGCCATCCGGCGACGACATGGAATGGGCCTATCCCGCTCATGCCCAGCGCCATGACATCGAAGGCAAGGCGGTGATCAGGTGCGCGGTCGGCCATGACGGCCGCCTGAGTGACTGCCAGGTGATCTCGGAAACCCCGATGGGCGAGGACTTCGGCGTAGCCGCTGTCGCTTTGTCGCAAAAATTCCGGATGCTGCCGCCGCCTGAAGGCTATGCGGGCAAACCCGCCGAGGTGACGATCCCGGTCGTGTTCCAGGTTCCGGAAAGCAACTGGAAGGCCGAGGCCACCATCCAGCCAAAGGTCGAACTGCCGGCCACGCCGCTGGATTCAGGCGACATCCTGCTGATCGTCGGCCTTGCGGCGATCGCTTTCGCGCTTCTGGCGCTCCTTTTCGCAGCCGTAGGCAGGCCGGGCCGGAGAGGCTGAGCCCCCTAGCTACCCGTAACCTCGTCCCAGAACCGCTTGGCCTTGCCGACGAAGTTTGCCGACTTGGGATTCTGTTTCTCGCCGCACAGGCCGGCCAGCTCCTTGAGGAGCTCTTTCTGACGGGCCGAGAGGTGGGTCGGGGTCTCGACGAACAGCTCCACCACCAGGTCGCCGCGCTGACGGCTGCGCAGGGACGGCATCCCCTTGCCCTTGAGGCGGACGGTCTTGCCGGTCTGGGCGCCTTCGGGAACCTTGACCGGGATCTTGCAGGTGCCGTCGCATTCCTCGCCGCCCATCAGGCAGGGCGCGTCGATCTCGCCGCCGAGGGCGGCCACGGTCATCGGCACCGGCACGGTGCACAGAAGGTCCAGGCCGTCCCGCTCGAACAGTTCGTGCGGGATCACCGACAGGAAGATGTAGAGGTCGCCGCGCGGCCCGCCGCGGGCCCCCGCGTCGCCTTCGCCGGCCAGACGGATGCGGGCGCCGTCATCGACGCCGGCGGGGATACGCACCGACAGGATGCGCTCGCGGCGCACCTGGCCATGGCCGTTGCAGGTCGCGCAGGGGTCCAGCACCAGACGACCGGACCCGCCGCAGCGCGGACAGCCGCGCTCGACGGCGAAGAAACCCTGGGTGGCCCGCACGCGGCCCGCGCCGCCGCAGGTGCCGCAGACCGTCGGGCTGGTTCCGGGCTTGGCGCCCGAGCCGTCGCAGACCTCGCAGGTGATGGCGGCGGGAACGCGGATCTCGACCTCGGCGCCGGCATAGGCCTGCTCAAGGGAGATCTCCAGATCGTAGCGCAGGTCCTGGCCGCGCTGGGGGCCGTTGGACGGACGGCGGCCGCCGCCGAACATCTCGCCGAACACGTCGCCGAACACATCGCTGAAGATGTCGCTGGCGTCGAAGCCGCCCGGACCACCGCCGCCCTGCGGGCCGTTGACCCCGGCATGGCCGAAACGGTCATAGGCCGCGCGCTTCTGCGGATCCGACAGGATCGAATAGGCCTCGTTGATTTCCTTGAAGCGGCCGCCAGCCTCCTCGCAACCGCCGTTGCGGTCGGGATGGTGCTCCATGGCCAGCTTGCGGAACGCGGACTTCAGGCCCGCGTCGTCGCAGGATCGGTCCACACCGAGAATTTCGTAATAGTCGCGCATCGTCAGCGTCTGGCGCCCAAAAGGCCCACGGGAGAGGCGTTGATAGGAAAGCAGGTGGGATGTCGCTGGGCTCGACGCAAGGCGTCAAAAGCGCGCGGAACCCACGATCGCCGCCGCGGAACGCTCAAGTCCAGAACGTTCCGCGGGGCGCGCATGGCGAAGCTTTAGTTCGCCGGCTTGTTGTCGTCGACTTCCTCGAACTCGGCGTCGACGACACCGTCGTCCGCGGCCGAGCCGTCATCGCCGTCCGAGCCCTGTTGCGAGGCGTACATGGCCTCGCCCAGCTTCATCGAGGCCTGGATCAGCGCCTGGGTCTTGGCCGAGATGGCCTCGACGTCTTCGCCTTCCAGGGCCGCCTTCAGATCGGTCAGGCCGGTCTCGATGGCGGCCTTCTCGGCCGGGCCGACCTTGTCGCCGTGTTCGGCGAAGGCCTTCTCGGTCGAGTGCACGATGGCCTCGCCCTGGTTCTTGGCCTCGACGAGGGCCTTCTTCTTTTCGTCCGACGCCTTGTTGGCCTCGGCTTCCTTGACCATGCGCTCGATGTCCGCGTCGGAGAGGCCGCCATTGGCCTGAATGCGGATCGAGTGCTCCTTGTTGGTCGCCTTGTCCTTGGCGTGGACGTTGACGATGCCGTTGGCGTCGATGTCGAAGGTGACCTCGATCTGCGGCACGCCGCGCGGCGCCGGCGGAATGCCCTGCAGGTCGAACTGACCCAGGAACTTGTTGTCGACGGCCATCGGCCGCTCGCCCTGGAAGGCGCGGATCGTCACGGCCGACTGGTTGTCGTCAGCGGTCGAGAAGGTCTGCGAGCGCTTGGTCGGGATGGTGGTGTTGCGCTCGATCAGCGGGGTGAACACGCCGCCCAGGGTCTCGATGCCCAGGGTAAGCGGGGTCACGTCCAGCAGCAGAACGTCCTTGACGTCGCCTTGCAGAACGCCGGCCTGAACGGCGGCGCCCAGGGCCACGACTTCGTCAGGGTTCACGCCCTTGTGCGGCTCGCGGCCGAAGAAGTCCTGCACCGCCTGTTGAACCTTGGGCATGCGGCTCATGCCGCCGACCAGGATCACTTCGTCGATGTCGCTCTTCTTGAGGCCGGCGTCCTTCAGGGCCTGTTCGCACGGACCGATGGTGCGCGAGATCAGGTCTTCCACCAGGGCTTCGAGCTTGGAGCGCGACAGCTTGATGTTCAGGTGCAGCGGGCCCGACGCGTTCATCGAGATGAAGGGCAGGTTGACCTCGTACTGAGCCGTCGAGGACAGCTCCTTCTTGGCCTTTTCCGCTTCTTCGCGCAGACGCTGCAGAGCCAGCTTGTCCTTGCGCAGGTCGACGCCCTGCTCCTTCTTGAACTCGTCGGCCAGGTAGTCGACGATCCGCAGGTCGAAGTCCTCGCCGCCCAGGAAGGTGTCGCCGTTGGTCGACTTCACCTCGAAGACGCCGTCGCCGATTTCCAGGATCGAGACGTCGAACGTGCCGCCGCCCAGGTCATAGACGGCGATCTTCTTGCCGTCGTTCTTGTCCAGGCCATAGGCGAGCGCGGCCGCGGTCGGCTCGTTGATGATGCGCAGGACTTCCAGGCCGGCGATCTTGCCGGCGTCCTTGGTCGCCTGACGCTGGGCGTCGTTGAAATAGGCCGGAACCGTGATGACCGCCTTGGTCACCGGTTCGCCCAGATGGGTCTCGGCGGCTTCCTTCATCTTCTGCAGGATGAAGGCCGACACTTCCTGCGGCGAGTAGTCCTTGCCCTGGGCCTTGACCCAGGCGTCGCCGGTCGGACCCTTGACGATGTCGTAGGGCACCATGCCCTTGTCCTTCTCGACCACCGGGTCGCTCGCGTTGCGGCCAATCAGGCGCTTGATCGCGAACAGCGTGTTGGTCGGGTTGGTCACGGCCTGACGCTTGGCGGGCTGGCCAACCAGGCGCTCACCGTCCTCGAGGAATGCGACGACCGACGGAGTCGTACGAGCGCCTTCGGCGTTCTCGATCACCTTCGGGGTCTTGCCGTCCATGATGGCCACGCACGAATTCGTGGTGCCAAGGTCGATACCAATAATCTTGCTCATAATACGAACCTGTCGCTCCTGAATGGCGGACGGCGGTGACAAGGGCCTTAGACGCAAGCGCCCCGGTTTTTCTCGCTCCGTCCCCGTCTGGTCGAACTTCCTAACGGTTGATCCAATCCTACCTCTCTCGACGAAAGTCGAGCGGGCAGAATGCGTTCTTCGAAGTTGACGAGCCCGTCAACCCCGCTTGAAGCCGATATGGGGGATACGCGCCGGCCCGCAAGCCCATTCCCTCATCTTCCGAAGGGGAATCTGCAAGCTGCACAACGGAAAATGGCCGCGCCCCGAGCGTATTGGGGGCGCGGCCATCGTCAGGTCATTGGGATAGGGCGATCAGCCGCCGGTCTTCTTGACCCATTCCGTGATCGCCGGCAGGCGATCCTGGCGGATCTTGGCGCGGTTGATCACCGAGGCGGCCGACTTTTCGGCCTCCTTGCGCGAACCCTCGGCCAGGTTGGCGACGGCATAGGCGCGGATTTTCTCGGCCGTGGCCGGGTTGGACGAGCCGGCGCCCAGACCCGGGATGAACCGCGTGCGCGAGCTGGAATCGACCTTGCCGTTGACCGCGTCCTTGTTGGCGACGGCCCAGTCGAAGGCCATGTCCGGGTGATTGCCCGCGACGCGCGAAATCATCGTGCTCGACAGGGTCTCGCCCGGCTCGGTGGTCAGGGCCAGCTCCAGGGCCTTGCGGGCCAGGGCCTCGTCCTCGGCCGCCGCCAGCAGCGAATAGAGCTGCGAGCGGATCAGCGGGGTCTTCTCCGCCTGGGCCTGGGCGCGGATGGCGTCCCAGGTGGCGGCGTCGGCGTGGGCGGCGACGACCGCCAGGATCGTCTTGCGCAGCGGACCGGGGATGGCCGACGGATCGGTCCTGTCGGCGGCGAACCGACGGTTGGCCTCGGCGACCACCGCGGCGTCACCCATGCCGCCCAGGGCGCCGATCAGCTCGCCGCGCAGGATGGCTACCGTGTCGGGCTCGCCGGCCTTGGGCGCCCAGCCCACCGCCGCCAGCAGCGGATTCAGGCGGGCCAGCGCCACCTTGCGGAACGCGGCGCGTTCGGCGGGCATGCCCTCATAATAGGCGTCGATGGTTTCAAACACGCCGGCGATCTTGGACAGAACCTGCGGATCGGCGCTGGCCGGGGTGACGTTGGCCAGGTCCAGGAAGTCCGTGGCGGGCTGGTAACCCGACAGGCCCATCGACCAGACATCGGACATCACGCCCAACTGGTCGATGGCTGGCAGCTTGGCGAAGCTGGACACCACGCCGCTGAAGCGGGTCGGGCCGTACAGCGTGCGGAAATAGCCGCTCTGGCCGGCATTGACGATCACCGGGCCGCAGCCGTCGACCGTGACCGAGCCCTTGCCGCCCGTCACGAGCGTCTTGGCTTCGCCGCCGCCGACAGCCTTGACCGTGACCGGCACGCGCCAGGCCAGCGGCGTCTTGTTGGGCAGGTCCTTGCTGAACTCGCCCTGGGTCAGGTCCAGAGTGGTCTTGCCGGCCGAGCAGGTCGAATTGGTCACCGTGATCAGCGGCACGCCCGGCTGCAGGGTGAAATCATGGGCGATGTCGGTGATCGGCTTGCCGGCGGACGCCTCGATCTCCCGCCACAGGTCGTCACTGACCGTGTTGCCGTGGGCGTGCTTCTTCATGTAGGCGCGCACCCCGGCCCGCCAGGCGTCGGGGCCGACATAGGCCTCCAGCATGCGGATGACCGCCTCGCCCTTCTGGTAAGTGATGCCGTCAAAGGCCTGGCTGGCCTGTTCCACGGTCTCGACGTGCTGGACCACCGGGTGGGTGGTCTGCAGGGCGTCCAGGCTCATGGCGTATTCGCGCCCGCCGACGGCGGCCAGGGCGCTGTTCCATTCAGGGTGGAAATGCTCGGTGGCCCGGCCTTCCATCCACGAGGCGAAGCCTTCGTTGAGCCACAGGTCATCCCACCAGGCCATGGTGACCAGATCGCCGAACCACTGGTGGGCCATTTCGTGGGCCACGGTGGTGAAGACCCGCTGGTTGTCGGTCTGGCTGGAGATCTTGGGGTCCAGCAGCAGGGCGTATTCGAAATAGAAGATCGCGCCCCAGTTCTCCATCGCGCTGAAGAACTGGCTGCGGCCGGGCGCGGCGATGTTGTCCAGGGCCGGCAGCGGATAGGGGACGCCGAAATAGTCATTGTACCAGGGCAGCAGGTCGGCGGCCGCCTTGAGGGCGAACTGGGCCTTGCCGGTGTCGCCTTTCTTGGTGACCACGCCGACATCGGCGCCGGCCGCCTTGACCGTGGCGCGATCGAACTCGCCCAGCCCGAAGAACAGCAGATAGGTCGACATCCTGGGCGAGGTGGCGAACTTCACCAGGCTCTTCCCGTTGCCCAGGTCGGTGGTCTTGGCGATGGGCATGTTGCCCAGCGCCATCTGGCCGGTCGGCACGGTGGCCTCGACGCTGAAGGTGGCCTTGTAGAAGGGCTCGTCCCACGACGGAATGAAGCGGCGGGCGTCGGAGTTCTCGAACTGGGTGTAGATCGCCCGCTTCTTGCCGGCCTCGGTTTCGTAGTCGAGGGCGAACAGGCCGGCCGCCTGGGTGTAGATCTTGCCGCTGTAGTCGATGGCCAGGACGTACTTGCCCTTGGCCAGGGGCTTGGCGAAGGTGAAGCTGGCGGTCTGAGCCTCGTCATCGGTCTTGATGGCGGCCGCGCCGACGCCGGCGATCTCGGCCTTGGCGAAGGTCAGGTCGGCGGCCTGCAGCGTCACGGTCGCGGTCGGCTCGATCACCTCGATGGCGATCTTGACCTTGGCCGTGAAGGCCATCTTGTCGGCGTCGGGGGTGAAGGCCACGTCATAGTGCGAGGGACGGACATTGCGCGGCAGCTGGGTGGTCACCGTCGCGGCGGTCGGCGAGGCGGCCGACTTGACGACCGGCGCCGCCAAGGCCGCCACTGGCGCCCCTGCAGCGGCGAGAAGTAGGACGGCGGCGGCCGTGGAGGACAAAAGATGACGCATGTTCGGCCCTGGACTGAAAAATTCGCCCGGCCTCCCTGGCCGGCGGCGCAAACCAACACCTTCCGCCTCGATCCGGCGCGTTAAATATCGGTAATGATCCAGTCCCTCTCCGTCGTTCCCGGTTTCGACCTCTGGCCCGGCCTTCTGGACGCCGACGCTCAACGCGCCCTCGTCTCCCGCGTGCTGGAAGCGGACGAGATCGCGCCCTTCGCCCACTATGGCACGCCCCAGGGCAAGGCGATGAGCGTCGGCATGACCAGCTTTGGGCCCCTGGGCTGGATCAGCGACCGGGGCGGCTATCGCTACGCCGACAGCCATCCGGGCACGGCGCGCCCCTGGCCGCCGATGCCCCAGGCGCTGCTCGATCTCTGGGCGACCCTGGGCGATCCGGAGACGCCGCCGGACGCCTGTCTGATCAACCTCTATCGCGGCGATGCCCGCATGGGCCTGCACCAGGACCGCGACGAGGCCGATCCGCGCTTTCCGGTGCTGTCGATCTCTCTGGGCGACACCGCAGTGTTCCGGATCGGCGGGACCTCACGCAAGGACCCGACCCGAAGCCTGAAGCTGGCTTCAGGCGATGTCTGCCGCCTCTCGGGCCCAGCGCGCCTGGCGTTTCACGGCGTGGATCGGGTGATCGCTGGCTCGTCCAGCCTGGTTCCAGGCGGCGGGCGGATCAACCTGACCCTGCGGCGGGCGCGGGCGGGCTGAACGAAAAAGGACCGCCCTTTCGGACGGCCCTTCTCATTTCGTGAACCTGACGTAGCGGAAACTGGTCTCTTCCGCCGCGCGGACCTAGAGCCCTTTGCGATCCGATAACCGTTTCACACTTATCGGAAAATGCTCTAGCCGCGCAGCTTGCGCGTCAGGGTCTCCAGGTCGTGGTTCAGGGTGCTGTCCTCGATGCGCAGGGCCTCGATGCGACGGACGGCGTGCAGCACGGTGGTGTGATCGCGACCGCCGAAGCGACGGCCGATGTCGGGCAGCGACCGGGTCGTCAGCTGCTTGGCCAGCCACATGGCGGCCTGACGCGGACGGGCGATGGCGCGGTTGCGCCGCTCGCTCAGCAGGTCGGCCTGTTTCATGCCGTAGTGGTCGGCGGTGGCTTTCTGGATGTCGTCGATGGTGATGCGCTTCTCGCCCGACCGCAGGTGCGGACGCAGGATGGCCTGCACCTCGTCCAGCGTCAGGCGCGACAGACCCTCGCCAGCCCTGGCCGACAGGGTGTTGAGCGCGCCTTCCAGCTCGCGGACGCTGTCGGTGAAACGGTCGGCCAGGAACTGCAGCACGTCGGGACGCATGGTCGGGTCCGAGCCGTAGCCGGCCGACAGGGTCTGGATCTTGCGCTCCAGGATGCCCATCCGCAGCGAGCGGTCGGCCGGCTCCAGGCCGCAGACCAGGCCCGCCGACAGGTGCGAGCGCAGGTGGGCGTCCATCTCGGTCATGGCCGAGGGCGGACGGTCCGACGAGAACACCACGCGGCGGCCTTCCTCGACCAGGGCGGTCAGGGTGTGGAACAGCTCTTCCTGGGTCGACTGCTTGCCGGCGATGAAGTGTACGTCGTCGATGATCAGCAGGTCGGCGGCCCGCAGCTCTTCCTTGAAGGCGGCCGTCTGACGATCCATCACGGCGCGCACGAAGGTCGACAGGAAGCGCTCGGCGGTCAGATAGACCACGCGCTTGGTCGGGGCCTGACGCATGGCCTCCCAGGCCAGGGCGTTGAGCAGGTGGGTTTTGCCAAAGCCGTACGGGCCGTGGAACAGGACGGGATTGAAGTGGCCGTCGGCCCAACTGGCCACCCGGCGCGCCACGGCGTGGGCGAATTCATTGGCGGGGCCGGGGACGAAGGTCTCGAACGTGAAGCGTTCCTGCAAGCCCTGGGTGCGCGAGGGCTTGCCGGTCGAAACCGGGGCCAGGCTGGGCGTGTCGGTGGACACGGGCAGGACGATTTCGATCGGCTCGACCTTGGCCACGTCGACATAGGCACCGGCCGAGGCTTCGAATTCCAGTCGCGACTTCAGGTCGATACGGCGCGCCATCGGATCATTGGCGGCCCAAAGCTCGCCGATCCGGCGCCACGCGCCGCGACGGATCCAGTCGCGCGCGATCCCGGTCGGGGTCACGAGAACCACGTCGCCCGAAGGACCTTCGCGCAGCAGCGCCGGCGCGATCCAGGACCCGAAGGACGCGTCGCCCAGCTCACGCTTCAGCGCCACGCACACCTTTTGCCAGACTCCGCCGGCCGGTTCACAGGCAACCGCTGGAATCGCAGCCGAAAACGCTTGGCTCGCCACCCCGCCCTTGATTGTCATCAGTTCACCGCCTCGTCGAAAAAACACCGCCCGCACGCCAGCCGCCGCCCCCCATGGCGAACGACCGGTTTTCTCAACGCACACGGGTGCTCTATCGGCAGCCACAAGGGTTCCGCCGCCGCCGTTTCATCCATGGACTGGAAGAGCGTTGAGACCCTTAAACTAGCCAGCGGCCCCTGCTGGTCAAACGGAAAACTTGCGTCCGATCGCGGATATTTCTGTTGACTCGCGAGACCCCCTCGCCTGGCAAGGGAATAGTTAAGTCAGCAATTTTTCGGACGTTGTTATTTGAACAATGCGTGCAGTTGAGCGCAAAGCAAAAGCCGGTTGGATTGCTCCAACCGGCTTTCGTAAATACTTGAATTCGCTGGACGAACGGCGTTCGTCCAGAATCTGGACTAGGCTGCGGCCTTGTCCAGCTTCTTCAGTCGGGCCGCCAGGCGCGAGACCTTCCGAGAGCCCGTGTTCGGATGAACCACGCCCTTGGAAACCGCGCGCATCAGCTCCGATTGAGCCTCGATGAAAGCGGCCTTGGCGACGGCGACATCACCGGCCGAGATCGCATCTTCGAACTTGCGAAGGAAGGTGCGCACGCGCGAACGACGCGCGGTGTTCACCTCGGTACGGCGGGCGATCTTGCGGATCGCTTTCTTGGCGCCGGGATTATTGGCCATAGGTAGGACCTTCAAACGGACAGCCGCGCGGGACAGCCGCGAAGCAGGGAAAATCTTGAGCGCGCGGATATACGGGAAGCAGGTAGATCGGTCAACGGCTGTCGAGAAGGATTTGCCGACGGGTGCGACGAGCTGTCGCGCCCAGGCTTCAGCGGCCCTTGAACGTTGGTTTACGTTTATCGACGAACGCCGCCATGCCTTCCTTCTGGTCCTCGAAGGCGAACAGCGAGTGGAACAGCCGCCGCTCCAGGGCCACGCCCGTGGTCAGGGTGGTCTCATAGGCGGCGTTGACCAGCTCCTTGTTCATGGTCACGGCCAGAGGCGACTGGGCGGCGATCTTGCCCGCGATCGCCAGGACCTCGGTCATCAGGTCGGCGGCCGGGAACACGCGGCTGACCAGGCCCGAACGCTCGGCCTCCTCGGCGCCCATCATCCGGCCCGTCAGGATCATGTCCATGGCCTTGGACTTGCCGACAAAGCGGGTCAGCCGCTGGGTGCCGCCGATGCCGGGCGAGACGCCCAGGGTGATCTCGGGCTGGCCGAACTTGGCGGTGTCGGCGGCGATGATGAAGTCGCACATCATCGCCAGCTCGCAGCCGCCGCCGAGGGCGTAGCCGGACACGGCGGCGATGATCGGCTTGCGGCACTGCTCGACAGCGCGGGCGCCGGCCGTGAAGAAGTCGGCCTTGAACATCTCGGCATACGACTTGTCCGACATCTCCTTGATGTCGGCGCCGGCCGCGAAGGCCTTGGCCGAGCCGGTCAGCACGATGGCCCCGACGCTGTCGTCAGCCTCCGCCGCCGCCAGGGCCTGACCCAGCTCACCCAGCAGCGCCGCGTTCAGGGCGTTCAGCGCCTCGGGCCGGTTCAGGCGGATCAGGACGACGCCGGCGGCCCCCTCGGGGGCGGTTTCGACGATCAGGGTCTCGTAGGCCACGCGGAGGCTCCTTGCTATGTGTCGCTTTATAGGAGCGCCGCGTCACGAAAGGGAGCCCCGAGCGCGCGGGTTTCGCATATCGACGACGCGCGCGTCGTCGATCATCGAGCCCGGTCGGCGAGGCTTGCGCGGCTATCGCCGAGGCGCGGTCGCCAGCGCCGTCACTTCACCGGACGTCAGCCGCCGTACATCGGAGACACGGCATCGCTTGGGGCCGGCGGCTGTCTGGGCGATCATCTCGGCGGCGTCGCCTGAACAGACAACATCGCCCCCGTTCGCGCGCAGACTCACCTTCTCGGCGGATTGCAGGGCGTCGCAACCCTCCGCGAGCCGCACCCGGTAAATCATCCTCTGCGTCGACTGGACATAGAGGGTCTTCCCACCCGCGCGGTTCGCCCCAGTGATGAACTTGCCGTTGAAGCACCGCCTGGCCCCATCGGCCGGGATGGTCGACGAATAGGCCCGCAGCTGGGCCTGCTCGTCGAAGACCTGGCCGTTGTCCGCCATGGCCGGGACGGAAGAGAACGCCATCAGGGCGGCGCCGATGAAAAGTGCAGGCTTCATGATGCGACCTCACAACTTTTGGTTTGGAGAGAGCCTAACCACAGATCGACAATTGCGAAAGAGCCTGGCCTCAGACCTGACACACCGGACAGAAGAACGTCGACCGCCCCGCCTGGACCTCCCGCGCGACGACCCCCTTGCAGCCCGGCGTCGGGCAGGGCTCGCCCTCGCGGTCATAGACGCGGAATCGGTGCTGGAAATAGCCTAGCGCCCCGTCGGCGGCGGCGAAGTCCTTGAGTGTGGAGCCGCCGACCTCGACGGCCTCGGCCAGGACCTCCTTGATGGCGGTGGTCAGGGGCCCCAGCCGCTTGCCGGCGATCATCCCCGACGGCTTGAACGGCGAGATGTGGGCGCGGTGCAGGGCCTCGCACACATAGATATTGCCCAGGCCCGCGACGGTCTTCTGGTCCAGCAGCAGGGTCTTGGGGCCCTGCTTGCGGCCCGCGAAGGCCTTGACCAGGGTCCTGGCGTCGAAGGCCTCGCCCAGCGGTTCGGGGCCCATGGTCGCGAACCACGGATGGCGATCGACGCGGTCGGTGGCGATCAGGTCCATGAACCCGAACCGCCGGGGGTCGTGATAGGTGACCACCGCCCCCTCTTCGGTCTCGAAGATGACGTGGGCGTGCTTGTCGTCGGGCTTGACCTCGCGGGCGAAGTCGCCAGGACGGATGGTCCCCTCAGGGGCGGCGATCTCGAACCGGCCGGTCATGCCCAGATGCATCACCAGGGTGTCGCCGCGATCCAGCGGGGCCAGCAGATATTTGGCCCGCCGGTCCAGCCGCAGGATCCTGGCGCCTGTCAGCCGCTGGACGAAACCGTCGGGCAGGGGAAAGCGCAGGTCGGGCCGGTTGGCGCGCACGCGGGTCAGGCGGGCGCCGCTCAGGACAGGTTCAAGGCCGCGCCGGACGGTCTCGACTTCGGGCAATTCGGGCAAGGGCGGCCTCAAGAAGGTGACGCGACGCAGGGAGCGGTCGAGAGCGTGATAGCCGAAAGTGGATGCCGGTTTCGGCGGCCATCACGCTCCCGCTTTAAATCGTAGAGCCTGTTTATCCGATGCGGATGGTTCCATCTGCATCGGACAGGCTCTATGAGCGATCCAGCATATAGAGAGCCTGGTCGATAGACGTCATGAGCAAGCCTGCCGCCACATTCGGTTTCAAGGACGTCGATCCTTCGGTGAAGGCCGGCCTGGTGCGCGGGGTCTTCGATCGCGTCGCCAAGAACTACGACCTGATGAACGACCTGATGAGCGGGGGCGTCCACCGCCTGTGGAAGGACGCCGTCGCCGCGCGCCTGAACCCGCAGCCGGGCGAGGTGATCATCGACTGCGCCGGCGGCACCGGCGACATGGCCCGCCGCTTCGCGAAGATGGCGCGACGCGCGCAGGAGCGCCGGGGCGGCCCCGACGCCCTGATCAACATCATCGACTACAATGCCGAGATGATCGCCGCCGGCATCGAAAAGGGCGGCGAGCCAGAAATCACCTGGACGGTCGGCGACGCGCAGGCCCTGCCGCTACCCGACGCCTACGCCGACGCCTATGTGATCTCGTTCGGCATCCGCAACGTCACCGATATCGACGCGGCCCTGCGCGAGGCGCGCCGGGTCCTGAAGCCCGGCGGCCGCTTCATCTGCCTGGAGTTTTCGCGCCCCGTGACCGAAGCGTTGGCCAAGGCCTATGACGCCTACAGCTTCAAGGTCATCCCCCAGGTCGGCGAATGGGTGGCCAAGGATCGCGAGGCCTATCAATACCTGGTCGAGAGCATCCGCCGCTTCCCCGACCAGAAGACCTTCGCGGCGATGATGGAGAACGCCGGCTTCAAGCGGGTGACCATCACCAACTTCACCGGCGGCGTCGCGGCGATGCACCAGGGCTGGGCCGTCTAGTCCATGGGACAAATGTCCGCGTTCTGGCGCCTTGTCGGCGCGGGCTGGGTCCTGATCCGGGCCGACGCCCTGATCCCGCGCGAGCTGGATCCGATCCTGCCGCCCTCGGCTCGGCTGGCGGCGCGGGCCCTGCGCCTGTTCTCCGGGCCTCGCGCCCGCCTGGGCCGTCCGGGCCAGCGCCTGGCCGGCGCCCTGGAGGGCCTGGGCCCCGCCGCGATCAAGATGGGCCAGTTCCTGTCGACCCGGGCCGACATCTTCGGCGCGTCCTTCGCCGAGGATCTGTCGCGCCTGAAGGACCGCCTGCCGCCCTTCCCGCTCGCGGTCGCCCGCGCCGAGATCGAGCGCAATCTCGGCCGACCGATCGAGACCCTGTTCTTAGCCCTCAAAGAGCCCGTCGCCGCCGCCTCCCTAGCCCAGGCCCATCCGGCCTGGTTGCTGGACGGCCGCAAGGTGGCGGTCAAGGTGCTGCGACCCGGCATAGAGCGTCGCGTCGCCCAGGACAGCGCCGTGCTGCGGCTGGCCGCCGGTCTGGCCGAGCGCCTGGTTCCCGAGGCCCGCCGCCTCAAGCCCCGCGACTTCGTCGAGGTGGTGATCCGGGCGCTGGACCTGGAAATGGACCTCCGCTTCGAGGCCGCCGGCTGCGCCGAACTGGGCGAGGTGATGGCCCGGGACGCCTATATGGCCGCCCCTTCGGTGCTCTGGGACGGAGTCGGCAAGCGCGTCCTGACCCTGGCCTGGGCCGACGGCGTACCGTTGTCCGATCCCCAGTCGCTTGAGCTGCCGGGTCTGGATCGCAAGGCTCTGGCCGACAACATCACGCGCGGCTTTCTGGCCCAGGCCCTGGACCACGGCCTGTTCCACGCCGACCTGCACGAGGGCAACCTGTTCATCGACGCCCCGGCCCGGGTGGTGGCGATCGACTACGGCATCATCGGCAGGCTGGGCCCCGGCGAGCGCAAATATCTGGCCGAGATCCTGTTCGGCTTCCTGAACCGCGACTATGCCCGCATCGCCCGCATCCATTTCGACGCCGGCTATGTGCCCGCCCACCACGATGTCGACGCCTTCGCCCAGGCGCTGCGCGCCGTGGGCGAGCCGATCTTCGGCCGCGACGCCCGCGAGGTGTCGATGGGCAGACTGCTGGCCCAGCTGTTCGAGATCACCGCCCTGTTCGAGATGGCCCTGCGGCCCGAGCTTGTCCTGCTGCAAAAGACCATGGTCACCGTCGAGGGCGTGGCGCGCCGGATCGACCCGGCCCACGACATCTGGGCCGCCGCCGATCCGGTGGTCCGCCGCTGGATCACCCGCGAGCTTTCCCCCGCCGCCAAGGTCCGCGACTTCGCCGACGAAGCTGTGAAGGCGATCCGGGCCCTGGCGCGGCTGGCCGAGGCGCCGCCGGCGACGGCGGTGGTGGTCGCGCCGCCTAAGACGATGACCCCGCTGGCCTGGTTCGCGGCCGGCGCGGCCGTGGGTATCCTGGCCTTCGCCGCCGGGGCCCTGGCGTACGGCTAGAGCGCCCTAGCCGCTGGTCGTCTGCTCCCGCTCCCGCGCGGCCGTCGCCCTTCGGCTCTCGCGGGTCTTCTGCACCTCCCAGTAGCTCTCGCCGTCATCCGGCTTGAACAGCGCTCGCGGCGCGCCGTCCTTGGACACCACCGCGAAGACATTGCCCTTGGGATCGTAGATCAGCGTGTCGCCATTGGCGCGTTTCAGCGTTTCCGAGCCTTTCGGCGGATCGCTGACGAATTTGTGGGCCGCGGCGACATAGTCATCGACCGTCGCGGCGCCGAAGGCTTCACCGTTGCGCTCGAAACCGCGCTGCGCGTTCTCCTCGGCGGTGCGGGTGCGGTTGGCGGCCCAGAACGGCTTTCCCGCCACCAGACGCACCGGCGCGTCGCGCGGATCGCTTCGGCGAGCCTCCGAGGATGACGACGCCGGAGGATCGGCGCTGTCGACAGAGGCGGCGCGCTCTCCAGCCTTGGGGGCCTTCACGGCGGATGCGCCGCCGTCACAGCCCGTGAGAAGAAGAGCGCCCGCGGCCAGAAGCGACGTGGCGACGGTGGAAAATCTGTTCAACCCCATGACCTGTTTGCCCCATTCATTCAACCTGGCCGATTAATGAACGAAAGCGGAACGAGAGTCGAGTCCGTCACACGCTTGTCCTTTGTCGGATCGTCGCGGTTGGGTCATAAGGGCTGCGAACCGAGTGGAGACCGACCGGCGTGAGCGAAAAGCGGGTTCTTCTGATCGTTGGCGGCGGCATCGCGGCCTACAAGGCGCTGGAGCTGACGCGCCTGCTGCGCAAGGCGGGCGTGGGCGTGCGGCCGATCCTCACCAGGGCCGGGGCCGAGTTCGTCACGCCCCTGTCGCTGGGCTCGCTGGCCGAGGACAAGGTCTATGACGAGTTGTTCTCGCTGACGGACGAGGCCGAGATGGGCCACATCCAGCTGTCGCGTTCGGCCGACCTGGTCGTCGTGGCCCCGGCGACAGCCGACCTGATCGCCAAGGCCGCCCATGGCCTGGCCGGCGACCTGGCCTCGACCACCCTGCTGGCCACCGACAAGCCGGTGCTGATGGCCCCGGCCATGAACGTGCGGATGTGGCTGCACCGGGCCACCCAGCGCAATATCGCCACGCTGAAGGCCGACGGCGTCGCGTTCGTCGGTCCCGACGAGGGCGCCATGGCCTGCGGCGAGTTCGGCCCCGGCCGCCTGGCGGAACCGGAGGTGATCTTCGCGGCGATCATGGATCGTCTGGAGGGCTCGACCGGCCGGCCGCTGGCGGGCAAGCGGGCCCTGGTCACGGCCGGGCCGACCTTCGAGCCGATCGACCCGGTGCGCGGCATCACCAACCGCTCCAGCGGCCGCCAGGGCTTCGCCATCGCCGAGGCCCTGGCGCGCCTGGGCGCCGAGGTCACCCTGATCGCTGGCCCGGTGTTCCTGCCGACGCCTCCGGGCGTCAGGCGCGTGGATGTCGAGACCGCCCGCCAGATGCTGGCCGCCAGCCAGGCGGCGCTGCCCGCCGATGTCGGCGTCTTCGTCGCCGCCGTCGCCGACTGGCGCGTGGACGAGGCGTTCGGGACCAAACTGAAGAAGGAAAAGGGCGGGCCGCCGGCCCTGACCTTCGTCGAGAACCCCGACATCCTGGCCACCGTCTCGGCGACCGGACCAAACCGTCCCAGGCTGGTGGTGGGCTTCGCGGCCGAGACCAACGATGTCGAGATGCACGCGCGCGCCAAGCTGTCGCGCAAGGGCTGCGACTGGATCATCGCCAATGACGTCACCGAACCTGGCGTGATGGGCGGCGACGAGAACGCGGTGCTGCTGGTGACCCGCGACGGGACCGAGCGCTGGGATCGCGCGCCCAAGGACGAGGTGGCTCGCGCCATCGCCCTCCGCATCGCCGGGGCCCTAGCCTAAATTCTGGTCTCCGTTGGGCCAAATCAGCTACAGCCCCCGGGCTCGACCATCAGGAACGTCCGCATGACCGCTCAAACGATCCGCTTCAAGCGCTGGGACGGCAATGCCGACCTGCCAGTTCCGACCTACGCCACGGCCGGCGCCGCGGGTTTCGATCTGCGCGCCCATGTGCCGGAAGACGAGCCCATCGTGCTCAAGCCCGGCGCACGCTGCATGGCGCCCACCGGCTTTTCGGTGGCGATTCCCGAGGGCTATGAAATGCAGGTGCGCCCGCGCTCTGGCCTGGCGTTCAAGAACGGCGTCACGGTGACCAACGCGCCGGGCACGATCGACAGCGACTATCGCGGTCAGGTCTGCGTGCTGCTGATCAATCTGGGCGAGGAAGACTTCACTATCCGCCGGGGCGACCGCATCGCCCAGGGGATCATCGCCGCGGCGCCGCAATGGGCGCTGGTCGAGGTCGACGATCTCGACGCCACCGAACGCGGAACCGGCGGCTTTGGATCGACAGGCGTCCAGGGCTAGCCGTTGATGGCGTGCAGGCCCAGGATCAGGTAACCGCCGAAACCCGTCGCGAAGGCGGCGGCGGCCAGCCAGAGCACGGGCCGGAACATGCCCAGGGGCGATTGGCCGAGCGGCGGTTGAACGTTCATCGGCGCATCCTTTGGCGCGGGCGTAACTGGGGCGGTGGACCATCGCCGCATGGGGATACGCGCTCCCCGGTCGCTTGGTTGCGATGGGGGACGGCTTTTAATCTCTATCGATTCTGACGCAAGGCGAATTGCGACCGGGTGTCACACCTTCGCGTGAGAGGCGATCCCGCCGCGCCAGACCGTTCCGGTCTCGATCGGGTCGACGCCGGGATGGACGGCTGAAACTCTTTCCGCCGACTCTGTTGATTTTTGGACTACCGCGTCCATTTAACACTTGCGGAACGCGTCAGACCCTTCTATCGGGCGCATCGGTTACGTTGGGTTATTCAGGGTTGGGTCATGGCGGCGCCACAAAACAAGAAACTTGTTCCGATGATCGTCGGCGGCGTCGCCCTGGGGGCGATCGTGATCGGTGGGACCCTTTGGTTCATCGACAAGCAACACTTCGAAACGACGGACAACGCCTTCGTGCAGGCCGACACCGTGCAGGTCAGCCCGCAGATTTCCGGCAGCATCGTCGAGGTGCTGGTGGCAGACAACCAGCGGGTCGAGCCCGGCCAGGTTCTGGCCCGCATCGATCCGGCCACCTTCCAGGCCCGCCTCGACCAGGCGATCGCCAACGCCCAGGCTCTGGACGCGGCCGTCCGCGCCGTGGATGACAAGGCCTCGCTGGAACAGGCCCTGATCGCCCAGAAGGCCGCCGGCGTCTCCAGCGCCCAGGCCGACGCCAGCCGCGCCAAGGCCGATCTCGACCGCTATGACAGCCTGGCCCACCAGGGCTGGGTGTCGCAGCAGAAGGTCCAGACCACCCGCGCCGGCGCCACCCAATCGGCCGCCGCCGTCACCAGCGCCCAGGCCGCGCTCGAGGCCGAGCGCCGCTCGGCCCAATCCCTGGGCTCGGCCAAGGCCCAGACCATCGCCCAGGCCGCAGCCGCCCACGCGGCCGTGGAGCAGGCCAAGCTTGACCTGGACCGCACCATCATCCGCGCCCCGGTCGCCGGCGTCGTCGGCGCCCGCTCGGTGCGCCCCGGACAGCTGGTCCAGCCCGGGTCCACGCTGATGCAGGTGGTGCCCCTGGGCCAGAGCTATGTGGTCGCCAATTTCAAGGAGACCCAGGTCTCGCGCCTGCGGGTCGGCCAACCCGTCGAGATCAAGGCCGACGCCTTCGGCAAGGAAGCCATCCACGGCAAGGTCGACAGCTTCGCCCCCGCCACAGGTCAGGAGTTCGCCCTGATCCCCGTGGAGAACGCGGTGGGCAACTTTACCAAGATCACCCAGCGCCTGCCGGTCAAGATCGCCGTCGATCGTTCCAAGTACGGCGCCGCCCTGCGTCCGGGCCTGTCGGTCGAGGTCAAGGTCGACGTCCGCGATCGTTCGGGCCCGTCCTTCGCCGAGGCGGGTCAGGCCTCGCCCCTCGTGGCCCGCGAAGGGGCGGCGCGCTAGGCGCGGGCCATGACCGACGCCACACTCCCCGCTCCGGCCGTCGCCGCCAAGGTCCTGAGCCCGTCCGACTGGACCAAGCTGTTCCTCGGCTTCGGCGCCATGGTCATCGGCCAGTTCATGGCCATCCTCGACATCCAGATCGTGGCGGCCTCGCTGCCGCAGATCCAGGCCGGGGTCGGCGCCAGCGCCGATCAGGTCAGCTGGATCCAGACCGCCTACCTGATCCCAGAGGTCGTGATGATCCCGTTGTCGGGATATCTCTCGCGCCTGTGGGGCACCCAGAGGGTCTATCTGGCCTCGTGCACCGGCTTCATCGTCATGAGCGTGCTGACGGGGCTGTCCTCGTCGATCGACATGATGATCATCACGCGGGCCCTGCAGGGCTTCATCGGCGGGGCGATGATCCCGACGGTGTTCGCCGTGGCCTTCACCGCCTTCCCGCCCGAGCGGCGGATCACCGCCAGCGTCATCATGGGCCTGATCGTCACCCTGGCCCCCACGGTAGGGCCGACGCTGGGGGGGCACCTTACAGAGTGGCTCAGCTGGCGCTGGCTGTTTTTCATCAACGTGCCCACCGGCCTGGTCGTCCTGTTCGGCGTGGCCCGCTGGGGCGAATTCGACAAGGGCGATCCAAGCCTGAGCCAGGGCTTCGACTGGTTTGGCCTGGGCGTGATGGCCACCTTCCTGATGAGCCTGCAGTTCGTGCTGGAGGAAGGCGCCAAGAACAGCTGGTTCCAGGATGATCTCATCCTTGGCCTGGCGGTGCTGGCCGCCGTGACCGGCGTGGTCTTCGTCTGGCGGTCCCTGACCTACAGAAACCCGATCGTCGAGCTGCGGGCCTTCGCCAACCGAAACTTCTCGATCGGCGTGGCCATGACCGCCGTGTCGGGGGCCAGCCTGTTTGGCGGCACATTCCTGCTGCCGCAGTTCCTGGGCCGGGTGCGCCACTATTCGGCGTCGGAGGTCGGCACCACCATGGTCATCTCCGGCCTGTCGATGTTCGCCACGGGTCCCCTGGCGGGACGGCTGGTGCGCAAGGTGGACCCGCGCGTGCCGATGTTCATCGGCTTCCTTTTGGCCGGATGGGGCATGTACATGGCCCACGGTGTGACCAAGGACTGGGGTTTCTGGGAGTTCGCGGGCGTTCAGGCTTGTCGTGGCGTGGGCGTCATGATCGCGATGATCGCCACCCAGCAGATCACGATGAGCACCTTGCCGCCGCACATGATCAAGAACGCCTCCGGCCTCGTGAACCTCTCGCGCAATACCGGCGGCGCCATGGGCCTGGCCATGCTCGCCACCAGCATCACCCAGCAGACGGCGCTCTACTACAATTCCCTGTCGTCCAGCGTGACGGCGGGCAGCGTCGAGGCCCAGGGCATGATGACCGGCCTGGCCGCGCGGATGGCGCAGCTGGGCGTCTCCGATCCCGACGGCGCGGCCCGCAAGGCCTTTTCCGGCTTCCTGCAGCAGCAGGCGACGGTGATGGCGTTTGGCGACAGCTTCACCCTGCTGGCCATCGGCTGCTTCGTCGCCGCGGGCGTCTCATTGCTGGCCAAGCCCGCGAAGAACGCCCCGCCACCGCCCTCGGATGCGCACTGATGCCCAGGATTCCAGGACAGATCGACGTCGCCAAGACCGAGGCCATCCTCGACGCCGCCATCGAGGTGATCGGCGAGCGCGGCCTTTCGGCGCCGATGGAGGCCATCGCCCGGCGGGCCGGCGTCTCCAAGCAGACCGTCTATAACCACTATGGCTCCAAGGCCGAGCTGGTGAAGGCGCTGATGGCGCGGCGCGTCGCCCAGATCACCGCGCCCCTGCGCGATCCCAGCGCCGCCGAGCATCCGCGCGAGGCGCTGGAAGCCTATGCGCGCTCGGTGCTGGAAACGGTGATCACCACCAAGAGCTATTCGTTGATGCGGGTGATCATCCAGGGCGCGGGCGAGATGCCCGATGTCGCCCACGAGGTGTTCGAGGCCGGGCCCCGCCACGCGCGCCGGCAGCTGGCTGCTTTCCTGAAGACCGAAACGCGCCTGGGCCGGCTGAAGGTCGAGAATTTCGACCAGGCCGCCGAGTTCTTCTCGGGCATGGTCATGGGCCATAGCCAGCTGCGGTCGCTGCTGCGCCTGCCGTCGGACAAGACGCAGGCCGAGTTCGACAGCCTCGCGGGCGAGGCCGCCGAACGCTTCATGCGGGCCTACGCGCCTTAGCGCGCAGGCCCTTTAGTCTCTAGGCTTCGGCTTCGTCGGGCATGCCCATCATGTGGAAGCCGGCGTCGACATGGACGACTTCGCCGGTGGTCGAGCGGCCCAGATCCGAGACCAGCCACAGGGCGGCGCCAGCGACGCCTTCCATCGAGGTGTCTTCCTTCATGGCGCTGAACGCGCGGCCCTGGGCGATCATGCCCCGACCGCCCGAGATGCCCGCCAGGGCCAGGGTGCGCATGGCGCCGGCCGAGATGGCGTTGCAGCGGATGCCCTTGGGACCCAGGTCGCGGGCGATGTAGCGCGTCGCCGCTTCCAGGGCGGCCTTGGCCACGCCCATGGTGTTGTAGTTGGGGATGGTCCGCTCCGACCCCAGGTAGGTCATGGTGATCAGCGACCCGCCGTTGGGCATGATCTTGGCGGCGCGCTTGGCGACGTCGACGAAGCTGAAGGCCGAGATGTTCATGGCCAACAGGAAACCCTCGCGGGTGGTGTTGTCGACGAACGAGCCCTTCAGTTCGTCCTTGTTGGCGAAGGCCACCGAGTGGACGACGAAGTCGATCGTGCCGAACTTCTCTTCAATCGCCGCGAAGGCCGCGTCCATCGAGGCGTCGTCGGTGACGTCGGCCGGCACCAGGGTGGTGACGCCGATGCTCTCGGCCAGCGGCCGCACGCGGCGCTCCAGCGCTTCGCCCTGATAGGTGAAGATCATCTCGGCGCCCTGGGCGGCCAGTTGCGAGGCGATGCCCCAGGCGATGGAGTTGTGATTGGCCACGCCCATGACGAGGCCCTTCTTGCCCCGCATCAGCTCGCCCTTGGGGAATGCGTAATCGTCGGCCATGGGTCGGCGCTCCGTGTTCTGGGACATGACGCGCAGGCTCTGTCAGCCGCCGTCACACGACATGTTTGGGAGGTTAGCTATCAGGGTCGGCGCGCCGCTGGAACCCTCCAGCGGCGCGGGATCAGTCGGCCTTGCTGATGATCAGCGCGCCATTGGTGCCGCCAAAGCCGAAGCTGTTGGACATCACGGTGGTCAGCGGCTTGTCGGAACGCTCCAGCAGGATGGGCAGGTCGGCGAACTCGGGGTCGAGGTTTTCGATATTGGCGCTCTTGGCGGCGAAATCATTGTTGAGCATCAGGATCGAATAGATCGCCTCCTGCGCCCCGGCCGCGCCCAGGCTGTGGCCGGTCAGCGACTTGGTCGAGGAGATCAGCGGCGCCTTGTCGCCAAAGACGTCACGGACCGCGCCCATTTCCTTGCTGTCGCCGACCGGCGTCGAGGTGCCATGCGGGTT
Organism: Caulobacter sp.; assembly: GCF_965279145.1. Taxonomy (NCBI): domain Bacteria; kingdom Pseudomonadati; phylum Pseudomonadota; class Alphaproteobacteria; order Caulobacterales; family Caulobacteraceae; genus Caulobacter; species Caulobacter sp. The sequence goes on along the minus strand of NZ_OZ257139.1, from coordinate 1,615,424 downwards.
CAGGTAGTCGATGGTCCGGCCGCCGGCCTGGGCCATGGCCAGCTTCATGCAGCGGGCCGCGCCCTCGCCCGAGGGCGCGACCATGTCGAATCCATCGGAATTGGCGGCGTAGCCCACCACTTCGCCATAGATCTTCGCGCCGCGCGCCTTGGCGTGCTCGTATTCTTCCAGCACCACGATGCCGGCCCCGCCGGCGATCACGAAGCCGTCACGATCCTTGTCATAGGCGCGGCTGGCCACGGCCGGCGTGTCGTTGAAGTTGCTGCTCATGGCGCCCATGGCGTCGAACAGGTTGGACAGGGTCCAGTCCAGCTCCTCGCAGCCGCCGGCGAAGACGATGTCCTGCTTGCCCATCTGGATCTGCTCGGCGCCCGCGCCGATGCAGTGGGCGCTGGTCGCGCAGGCCGAGCTGATCGAATAGTTGATGCCGCGGATCTTGAACCAGGTCGACAGCACCGCCGACGGGCCCGAGCTCATGGCCTTGGGCACCGCGAACGGACCGATGCGCTTGGGACCCTTTTCCTTGGTCGTGGCGGCGGCTTCGACGATCACCCGGGTGGACGGACCGCCCGAACCGACGATCAGGCCGGTGCGCTCATTGGAAATGTCACCCTCTTCCAGCCCGGAGTCGGCGATGGCCTGTTCCATGGCGATGTGGGCGTAGGCCGTGCCGGGCGCCAGGAAGCGCGCCGCGCGGCGGTCGACCAGGGCTTCCCACGAGTCGAGCTTGACCGTGGCGTGCACCTGGCAGCGGAAATTGAGCTCCGCATATTCGGGCGCGGCGACCACGCCGGATTTGGCTTCACGCAGTGAGGCGAGCACCTCATTGGCGTTGTTGCCGATGGACGAGACGATCCCCAGTCCGGTGACGACGACGCGACGCATGAACTCTTCCCTCTTTCTCTCCCCCAGACCCGATGGGATCGGCTCTCTGAGGGCCGACCCTACGTTCGGATCAGGACGCCATCTGCTCGGCGGTGAACAAACCGACCTTCAGGTCCTTGGTCTCATAGATGGGCTTGCCGTCGGCTTCCAGAACGCCGTCGGCGATACCCATGACCAGCTTACGCATGATCACCCGCTTCAGGTCGATCTTGTAGACGACCTTTTTGACGTCTTGAGTGACCTGACCGGTGAACTTCACCTCGCCGACGCCCAGGGCGCGGCCGCGGCCGGGCGCGCCCGACCAGCCCAGGAAGAAGCCGACCAGCTGCCACATGGCGTCCAGGCCCAGGCAACCGGGCATCACCGGGTCGCCGATGAAGTGGCAGGCGAAGAACCAGAGGTCGGGATTGATGTCGAACTCGGCCTCGACATAGCCCTTGCCGTACTTGCCGCCCTCGGATTCGATCCGGACGATGCGGTCGAACATCAGCATCGGCGGCACGGGCAGCTGGGCGTTGCCGGGGCCAAACATTTCGCCCCGGCCGCAGGCCAGAAGTTCGTCGAAAGTGTATGAACTTTGTTGCATGCGCCACGCCCTAGCACGACGGTGGGCCGCGCCTCAATGTTACTTTCGGTAACGCTCGTGAACGTTCGATGCTCCGCGAGGGTGGAAATCGGTCGTCAGGACTTGCACTGCACCTGCGATGACGCGCCCCAGATTTCGGTCTCGGGGGCCCAGCCGTGCGCGCCGTCGGCCTTCAGGCGGCACCAGCCCTTTTCGCACTTGTCGAGATTGGCGGTGGACCGGCCGCGCAGCCAGGCGTTGACCTTCGACCCCGGCTTGGGACTGGCCAGCAGCGCCAGAGGCTTGGGTTGCACCCGCATGGCCGTGCGGCGGCCGTCGGTGGTGCGCTTGTGGACCCACGCCAGCCCCCCCTCGGGATCGCAGATCCGCCGCCATTCGCGCGTCTCGGCCACCACCTGAACCGGCAACCCCTTGGCGTGATAGACCCAAAGCAGGCGGTGAGCCTCGTCGGGACCATTGCGGGCGTTGATCGTTTCGTACTTCAGCGAGACGTAGCGGGGCACGTCCAGACCCGACGGCGTGAGGCGCGGCGGATCGGCGGCGCCCGCGCTGGAAGCGGTCCCCGCGAGCATCAGGGCGGCCAGGCTGCCTAGCGAACGATGTTTACAATTCGACGGCATGTTGCTTGGCCCCATCGGGCCCCTTTGCTACAGGTTTTCAAACGCCCGTCAGAGAGAGCTTTTCAACCGCCCATGGCAGCCCGCAAGCTCAAAGTCGTCGTCACCCGCAAACTCCCCGATCCGGTGGAGACGCGGATGTGCGAGCTGTTCGACACCGAACTCAACGTCACCGACAAACCGTTGACGGCGGATGAACTGGTTGACGCCATGAGCCGGGCCGACGTGCTCGTGCCGACGATCACCGACCGGATCGACTCGCGTCTTCTGTCGCGATCCGGCGATCGGCTCAAGCTCATCGCCAATTTCGGGGCCGGGGTCGACAATATCGACGTCGCCACGGCCAATGCGCGGGGCATCATCGTCACCAACACGCCCGGCGTGCTGACCGAAGATACGGCCGACCTGACCATGACCCTGATCATGGCCGCCTCGCGCCGCGTCGTCGAAGGCGCCGAAGTGGTCAAGAGCGGCGGCTTCCACGGCTGGTCGCCGACCTGGATGCTGGGCCGCCGCCTGTGGGGCAAGCGTCTGGGCATCATCGGCATGGGCCGCATCGGCCAGGCCGTGGCGCGCCGCGCCAAGGCCTTCGGCATGCAGGTGCACTATCACAACCGCAAGCCGGTCAGCCCGCGCATCGCCGAGGAACTGGGCTGCACCTACTGGGAAAGCCTTGACCAGATGCTGGCCCGGGTCGACTTCGTCTCGGTCAACTGCCCGCACACCCCGGCCACCTATCACCTGCTGTCGGCCCGTCGCCTGAAGCTGCTGCGGCCGCACGCCATCCTGGTCAACACCGCCCGCGGCGAGGTGATCGACGAAGGCGCCCTGGCCAACATGCTGGCGCGCGGCGAGCTGGCCGGCGCGGGCCTGGACGTCTACGAGCACGAGCCGGCGATCAACCCCAAGCTCCTGAAGCTGCCCAATGTCGTGCTGCTGCCCCACATGGGCTCGGCCACGGTCGAGGGCCGGATCGACATGGGCGAGAAGGTGATCGTCAACGTGAAGACCTTCATGGACGGCCACCGTCCGCCGGACCGCGTCATTCCGTCTATGTTGTAGGGCAGCCCGCCGCCATGCCTGGTTGCAATGAGGCGCGAAGCCGGTGAAAGTGGGCGAGCTTGACCACCGGTCGGGCTTGTAATCGCTTTCGCGACCGGGGGGCCGCTCTTGCTAACTCGACGTCTGGTCATGGCCGCCGCCATGACCACTCCGTTTGCTCTCGATCCCGCCTTCGCCGAGCAAGCCGCGTCCGCCAAGCCGTCGGTCGTTCCCCCGACGGTCGAAGAGCTTCTGAGAGACGCCGAGGTTCTGGATAGCGCCCTGTCGCCGGATGGAACGCGTGCGGCGATCCTGATCCGAAAGACCTTCGACAAGAAATCTTTCGCGCAGATTCTGTTCTACGAGACCAGCGCTGGCGAGACCGCCAAGCCGGTGGTGCTGGGCGACCTCGACGTGGAGCAGGTCGAGTGGGCCAACGAGGATCGGCTGCTGGTCTGGCTGAGGTTCGACAAGGACGCCAAAGGGCGCGCCAGTGGTCTCAACATCTACGACACCTTCGTACCGATCCCCGTGCGCCGCATCCTGTCGATCGGCGCGGACGGCAAGAACGATGTGATCCTGTTCGCCAACCAGAGAGGGGTGCTCAGGCGTCAGTTCAATCTGAGCAACGTGGTCGACCTCATGCATGATGAGCCGCGGCTCATCCTGATGCAGCTGTGGGACACCCAGGCCGAGGTCGAGGCCCTCTATCGGGTGGATGTCTATACGGGCGAAGCGACCCTGGTCGAAAAGGGTCGTCAGGCCACCACGGGCTGGTTCACGCAGAACGGCGTTCCGGTGATCCGGTACGATTCCAATCCGCGCGGCACGGTGATCACGATCTATGTGCGGGCGCCGGGTGAGGCCGAGTGGAAGCTGTACCGCAAGGTGCGCAAGAACGAGCTGGAGCAGCTGTCGGAACTGGATTTCGTCGCGCCGACGCCGGAGCCAGGGGTGGTCCTGATGCTCGGGCTCGACGAGGGCGCCGACATGCCTACGATCCGTCGCTTCGACACCCGCGACATGAAGGTCGGCGATGTGGTGGCGCAGGATGCTCAAAGGCAGATCAAGGGCGTCTTCATCGACGAGGGTTATAACGCGCTCAGTGTCTCGACCAGCGATGACCGCGCCAATCACCGGTTCTTCGATCCAAAACTGGCCGCGCACTACAAGGCGGTGAACGCCTATTTTGACCATGAGTGCAATGTTCGGCCCTTCGATGTGAGCCGCGATCACAAGCGCTTCATCTTCTATGTCACGGGGCCACGGCATCCTGGCGCCTATTGGCTCTATGACCTGGAGCACAAGAACGTCGAACTGCTCGGAGAGCGGCGCCCCTGGCTGAGTTCCGACCGACTGGCGCCCATGAAGGCGCTGGCGATCAAGACGCGCGATGGCAAGGGCGTCACCGCCTATCTGTCGACGCCGATCACGCCGACCAAGGGCCCCAGACCCATGGTCGTCCTGCCGCACGGCGGACCAGAGGCGCGCGACGCCCTGGACTTCGACCTGTTCGCCCAGACCTTCGCCGCCCAGGGCTGGCTGGTCCTGCAGCCAAACTTCCGAGGCTCGGGCGGCTATGGCCGGGCCTTTGCCGAGGCCGGACGCCGGCACTGGGGCGACCTGATGCAGGACGATGTCGAGGACTGCGTCGCCCATGTGATCGGCTTGGGCCTGGCCGACCCCGCCCGGATCGCCATCTGCGGCGCCAGCTATGGCGGCTATGCCGCTCTGATGGGCGCGGTGCGCAAGCCGGACCTCTACAAGGCGGTGGTGTCGATCGCCGGCGACGCGGACCTGCTGGAGAGCCTGGCCTTCTCCCGCCAGGAGGATGGCGCGGATTCGCAGGCCTACGACTACTGGGTCAAGACCATGGGCGATCCCAAGACGGACAAGGCGGCCCTCGCAGCGGCCTCGCCGGCCCTCCGCGCGGCCGAGATCAAGGCGCCGGTCCTGCTAATCCACGGCACGGAGGACACCATCGTGACGCCCAAGCAGTCGCGGATCATGGCCAAGGCGCTGAAAGGCGCGGGCAAGACCTGCGAACTGGTCGAGATGAAGGGCGTCGGCCACCGCGACTGGTCAGACGCCAACTGGACAATGATCTTGGAAAAATCCGTCGCTCACATCGGCAAGGGCTTCGCCTGACAAGGCGAGGCTTCGAGCCCGTAAGCCAGCAGCAGGGACTGTAAGTTCATGATCTCGCGTCGTCAGACCATCGCGGGGGCGGTGGTCGCTCCGCTTCTGCTTCAGGCCCCGCTGGCGCGGGCGGCCCTGGGACCGCATACGATCGAGGACTTCCTGCAGACGCCGCGCGACCGTGACGCGGCGCTGTCGCCGGGGGGAAGCAAGATCGCCGTCGCCTCGACGCGCAAGCGCGGCGACAAGGACGACGCCTATGTCACGCTGATCGCCGCCGACGCCCCGGACAGGACGCTGGCTGTTCTGCCTCTGGGGGATCGCAAGGTCGAAAATGTCGCCTGGGCCAACGAGACCCGGCTGCTGATCACCCTGGTGATCAAGACCAAGCCGGCCCGGGCGTCCACCGGAACGCGGTTGCAGGACCACAATGATGACAAGCCGGTCTATGCGCGGCGGATCCTCGCAATCGACGTGGACGGCAGGAACAGCGTCATCCTGTTCGACGACGGCACCGGCAAGCTGCGGGCGGTGTTCGATCTGGGTTCGGTCGTCGACCTGCTGCCGGATGATCCCCGCCATATCCTGATGAAGGCCTGGAACGCCGATATCGGCATCTATTGCCTCTACAAGGTCGACGTCTATTCCGGCGATGTCGAGACAATCGAACGGGGCACGCTGAAGACCTGGACCTGGCTGACCCAGGCCGGCGCGCCTGTCGTCCGCTATGACGCCAACGACCGCCGCACGGTGCTGTCGATCTTCATCCGGGCGCCGGGCGCGGCCGACTGGACCTTCTATCGCAAGCTTCGCAGCGACGAGCTCAACAAGCAGGACTTCCAGTTCCTGGGTGCGACGGCCGAGCCGGGGGTGATGATGGTGGCCACCCGCGAGGGGGTTGGCGGCACGATCGCCTTGCGCAAGTTCGACCTGGCGACCCTGAAGGTCGGCGACGTGCTGGCCAGTCGCCCCGATCAGGATGTCGAGGCCGCGCTGCACACCCGCAAGGGCCAGTTCCTGGCCGCGTCGTTCGTCGAGGACCGGCTGACCTATCAGTTCGCCGACCCCAAGATGGCGGCGCATTTCAAGGGGTTGAACAAGTATCTGGGCGACACCTGCAACATCAAGATCTTCGACATGAGCGACGACGGAAACCGCTTCCTGGCCTGGGTTTCCGGCCCGCGCGATCCCGGCTCGATCTTCTTCTATGACAAGGTCGCCAAGCGTTTCGACGGCATAGGCGAGCGGATGCCGGACCTGGTTCCGGAACGGCTGGCGGCGATGGAGATCATGACGGTGAAGACTCGCGATGGCGCGACGATCACCGCCTATCTGACCACGCCGCTGGCGGCGGGTCCGCGTCCGCTCGTGGTCATGCCGCACGGCGGGCCGGAACTGCGCGACACCTACGATTTCGACACCTTCGCCCAGGTGATGGCCGCCCAGGGCTGGATGGTGCTGCAGCCCAATTTCCGGGGCTCGGGCGGCTATGGCAAGGCCTTCGCGGACGCCGGGCGCAAGCGCTGGGGCGACCGCATGCAGGAGGATGTCGAGGACGCCGTGGCCCAGCTGGTCGCCACGGGGCGCGTCGACGCCGGCAGGATCGCCATCTGCGGCGGAAGCTATGGCGGCTATGCGGCGCTGATGGGCGCGGTCCGCCGTCCCGATCTCTACAAGGCCGTGGTCGCCCTGGCCGGCGACGCCGATCTCGTCGAGAGCATCGCCTTCACCAAGAGCCAGGACGGCCCCGACTCTCCCAGCTATTTCTACTGGCTGGAGACCATCGGCGATCCAGCCCAGGATCGCGCCATGATGGAGGCGGCCTCGCCGGCGCTACACGCCGACAAGATCAACGCGCCGGTGCTGCTCATCCATGGAACCGAGGATGTCATTGTCGGTCCCAAGCAGTCACGGATCATGGCCAAGGCCCTTCGCGACGCCGGCAAGTCGGTCGAACTGGTCGAGATGAAGGGGATCGGCCACCGCGACCTGCAGGAGGACGAATGGCGGCTCGTCTACACGCGCAGCGTCGACCACATCGCCAAGGCCTTCAAGGCTTAGGCGGAGCCGGGGCCGGATAGACCTTGGCCCGGAGCCACGCCTTCAGATCCCGGGCGGAACGGTCGGGGATCTGTTCCATCGGCACGTGGCCGACGCCCGGATAGAGGATCAGGGTCGAGCCCGGTATGGCCGCCGCGAAGCGTTGACCGTCGGCGGCGGGGATCACCTTGTCCTGCTGGCCGAACATCACCAGCGTCGGAGCCTTGATCGTCGACAGCAGCTCGGGCGTGGCGACGCGGTTCGTGCCGGTCTGCAGGCTCAGCAGGATGTCGCGGTGGCCCGGCGCGCGCGCCAGGTCGACATAGCGATCGACGAGTTCAGGCGTCACCAGGCGCGGCTCCAGATAGCCCGCCTGCAAGCCCTGCCGGACCAGCGGGCGGGTGTCGATGTTCTTGAGCACGGCCCGGCCCAGCGGGTATTTCAGGATCTTGAAGATCAGCGGTCGGTCCTTGCTGACCGAGGGCCAGCCGGCGGCGTCGACCAGCACCAGAGCGTCAATCCGCTCCGGATGATCGATCGCATAGCGCCAGGCCACGCCGCCGCCCATGGAATTGCCGCCCAGGGTGAACCGCTGGACACCCAGACGCGCGGTGACCTGATCGACCACCGCCTCATAGCCATCCCGACCAGCGGCATAGCCTCGGTCCGTCCGGGTCAGGCCATGGCCCGGCAGGTCCAGCGTGATGACGCGGTAGTCGCCGGACAGCGACCGCACCCAGGGCTCCCAGGCGTGAAGCGAGGCCGAATAGCCGTGCACAAGCACCAGGGCGGGACCGTCGCGCCGCCCTTCGTCACGATAATGGACACGCACGCCGCCCGGCAGGTCCATGTAGCGGGAGGCCGGACTGTCGTACTTGGCTTCCAGGGTTTCGTAGGGAATGTCATGGCGCTGCAGGGCCAACCACCCGACAGCGCCCAGAACAACGATCAAGCCCATGGCGATCGCGAGACCGCGAACCAGCGTCTTCATACGCCCTCCCCCTGCAAACCCTTGTTTTTATGGGATGAGAGGAGGCCCAGATGGATCAGCCGTCAAGCTTCCCCGGTGTCAGGCCCGCATCGTGCCGGTATCCATGAAGCGCTGGTGCCAGGACAGGGCCTCGCCCGGCAGGGACGGTGACTGCTGGCCATAGGACCCGGCCCGCGCCCGGCGGTAATAGTCTCTCAGGGCCGGGCGATAGTCGGGATGGGCGCAGTTTTCGATGATCAGCTCGGCCCTCTGCTTGGGCGACAGACCGCGCAGGTCGGCCAGGCCCTGTTCGGTGACCAGCACCTGGACGTCCTGGTTGATGTGATCCACGTGCGAGGCCTGGGGCACGATCGCCGAGATCTTGCCGCCCTTGGCCGTGGAGGGGGTCATGAAGATCGACACATAGGCGTTGCGGGCGAAATCGCCCGAGCCGCCGATACCGTTCTGGATCCGCGAGCCCATCACGTGGGTGGAATTGACGGCGCCATAGATATCGGCCTCGATCAGGCCGTTCATGGCGATGCAGCCCAGGCGGCGGATCAGCTCGGGATGGTTGCTGATCTCCTGGGGCCGCAGGATCATCCGGTCGCGATAGCGGCCCATGTCGGCGTTGACCCGGGCGGCGGCCTCGGGGCTCAGCGAAAAGGCCGTCGCCGAGGCCATACGCAGCTTGCCGGCGTCCAGCAGGTCCAGCATCCCGTCCTGGATCACCTCGGTATAGGCGGTCATGTCCTGGAACGGACCATCGACCAGGCCTGTCAGCACCGCGTTGGCGATGTTGCCCACCCCCGATTGCAGCGGCAGTAGCGAGGCCGGCAGACGGCCCTTGGCCACCTCATGGGCGAAGAATTCCAGCAGATGTCCGGCGATGGCGTGAGCCTTCTCGTCCGGAGCCGCGAAGGGCAGGTTGCGGTCGGGCGCCTCGGTCTCGACGATGGCGACGATCTTGGCCGGGTCGCAGCGGAAATAGGCCTCGCCGATCCGGTCGTCGGGCCGCACCAGCGGGATCGGCAGGCGATGCGGCGGCAGGGCCGTGCCGTAGTAGATGTCGTGCATCCCCTCCAGCGCCGGGTTCTGCCAGCGATTGACCTCGAGGATCACCTTGCTGGCCCGGTCCAGCCAGGTCTTGTTGTTGCCCACTGACGACGAGGGGATCAGGCCGCCGTCGGGCCGGATGCCCGAGACCTCGATCACCGCCGTGTCCAGCGGACCCAGGAAGCCCTGCCACGCCATCGGCGCAACCTGGCTGAGGTGCATGTCGAAATATTCCATCTCGCCGCGATTGATCTTCTCGCGGGCGATCGGATCGGAATTGTAGGGCAGGCGGAACTCGACGCCGTTGCTGCGGGCCAGGGCGCCGTCCAGCTCCGGCCCCGTCGAGGCGCCGGTCCAGACGCGCAGCTTGAAGGGATTGCCCGCCGCGTGCTCGGCATCGATCCGCGCCGCCAGGGCCAGGGGCACGGCCTTGGGATAGCCCGATCCGGTAAAGCCGCTCATGCCGACGGTGCTGCCGGGCGCGATCAGCGCCGCGGCCTCCTCGGCGCTCGTCACCTTGGACTTCAGGGCTTCACATTGGATTGGCTGACGCATAGGCACACCCCCGGCTCCGCTGCCCCCGACCCCCGGGGACCCGGCGCCGATCCCTTAGCGCAAGGGAAGCCAGACTTCGCCTCCGTAATCGCCGCAATCAGACGACAGAAGCCCTGGGCCCACAGGCGGGGCAGGCCGGATCGGCGCCGATGCGCACGGTGCGGGTCTCGGCCGACAGGGCGTCATAGATCAGGAGCCGACCCAACAGAGCCTCGCCCGCGCCCGTGATCAGCTTGACCGCTTCAAGCGCCATCATGGAGCCCACCACGCCGGCCAGGGCGCCGACAACCCCGACCAGGGCGCAGGTTTCCGCATCCGGCGGAACCTCCGGCACGAGGCAGCGATAGCAGGGCCTGCCCTGAAACACGCCGACCTGACCGGTCCAGCGGCCCAGCGCCCCGCTGACCAGGGTCTTGCTCTCGGCCAGACAGGCGTCGCTGACGGCGAAGCGGGTGGAAAAGTCGTCGGTGCCGTCCAGGACGAGGTCATACCGCGCAACGAGGTCGCGCGCATTGGCGCCATCCAGCCATACCGGGTGGGTTTCGACCGCGACGTACGGATTGATGGCGACCAGCCGTTCGGCGGCGACCTCGACCTTGGGCCGGCCAACATCGGTGGTCTGATAAAGCACCTGCCGCTGCAGGTTCGACAGGGAAACGGTGTCGGGATCGGCAAGGCCCAGGGTTCCAACCCCCGCCGCCGCCAGGTAGAGGGCCGCAGGAGCCCCAAGCCCGCCCGCGCCGACCAGCAGAACCCGCGCCGCCTTCAGCCGCTGCTGCCCCGCTCCGCCGACCTCGCGCAGCACCAGATGGCGGGCATAACGCTCGACCTCGCCGTCCGAAAAGCTCATCGCGCTTGATCTCCATGCTCCGCCTCGCCACATGCGAGCCATGCAAAACAGCAATTCCTTCCCTGACTGGCACGGCACGACCATCTTGGCGGTGCGCAAGAACGGACAGACCGTGATCGCCGGAGACGGACAGGTCTCCATGGGCCCAACCGTCGTCAAGGGCAACGCCCGCAAGGTGCGCCGCCTGGCCGGAGGCAAGGTGGTGGCCGGGTTCGCCGGCGCCACGGCCGACGCCTTCACCCTGATCGAACGCCTTGAAGCCAAGCTGGAGCAGTATCCCGACCAGCTGGCCCGGGCCTGCGTGGACCTGGCCAAGGACTGGCGCACCGACCGCTACCTGCGGCGGCTGGAAGCCATGCTGCTGGTGGCCGACGCGGGCTCGATCTACACCGTCACCGGCGTGGGCGACGTGCTGGAACCGGGCGAAAGCGCCGGCGGCGGCTCGGTCGCGGCCATCGGCTCGGGCGGAAACTATGCGCTGGCGGCGGCCAAGGCCCTGATCGACCAGGATCTCTCCGCCGAGGACATCGCCCGCAAGGCGATGGCCATCGCCGCCGAGATCTGCGTCTACACCAATGGCAATCTGACCGTGGAAGCGCTTTAGTTTACGCGGAATTCACGGGTCAGACCGGCCGTACCGCGCTTAGCTGGGCGCGGAGGGACACGCCATGCTCAAGACCCTGCTCGCCGTCGCCCTGTTGCTGTCAGGCGCGCCCGCTTTCGCCGCCGACCATCCCGCGGGCGTGATCGAGGCCGCCGAGCGCGCCTTCGCCGCCGATGGACTGGCGCTGGGGGTCCGCGATTCATTCCTCAGGCACATGGCCGATGACGCCATCGTGTTTCGTCCGGGCCCCGTGAACGCCAGGGGGCTCTACGAAAAGCGCCCCTCCAGCAAGACGCCACGGCTGCAATGGTGGCCGCAGCACGTGGTCATCGCCCGCTCGGGCGATCTGGGCCTGTCGGTCGGCCCCTGGGCGATCGACGGCAAGCGCGGCGGCTACTACGCCACCATCTGGCGCAAGGGCGCCGGCGGCGACTGGAAATGGATCTATGACGGCGGCGCGGCCGCCGACGCCAACGCCGCCCCCGCTCCGGACACCCCCGCCAGCTTCGGCCCCGTGGCGTCGAAGGGCTCGCGCTCCCAGGCCGTCGGCTTCGAGGAGGCCAGGGCCGCGGAGGCGCGGTTCGCCCAGCAGGCCGGAGAGGACGCGCCGAAGGCCTACCGGGCCGCACTCTCCGCCGACGCCCTGCTTCTGGGCCCCGACGGCGCTGAAGCCCTGCGCGCCGACGCGGTCGAGGCCCGGATCGCAACCTGGACCTCCATGGCCTTTGTCCCGCTGGGCGGCGGCGCGTCGTCGGCCGGGGATTTCATCTGGACCTATGGGGAAGTTGGTTGGGCCGCACATGATGAAACCGCCGTCCAAGCGCACTACATGCATGTGTGGCAGAAGCGCGCCGATGGTTGGCGCCTGATCTTCGAGACCCTGAACAACGACGCATGACCGAGTTTTCTCCCCGCGAAATCGTCTCTGAACTCGACCGCTATATCGTCGGCCATACCGAGGCCAAGAAGGCTGTCGCCGTCGCGCTGCGCAATCGCTGGCGCCGCCGCCGCGTGCCCGACGACCTCCGCGACGAGGTCACCCCCAAGAACATCCTGCTGATCGGCCCCACCGGCGTCGGCAAGACCGAGATCGCCCGCCGCCTGGCCAAGCTGGCCCAGGCGCCGTTCCTGAAGGTGGAAGCCACCAAGTTCACCGAGGTCGGCTATGTCGGCCGCGACGTCGACCAGATCGTCCGCGACCTGGTCGAGAGCGCCTTGGCGATGGTGCGCGACAAGCGCCGGACCAGCGTCCGCGCCAAGGCCGAAGCCGCCGCCGAGGAACGCATCCTGGACGCCCTGACCGGTCCCGGCTCGACCGCCGCCCGCGACAGTTTCCGCAAGAAGCTGCGGGCCGGCGAACTGGACGACAAGGAAATCGAGCTGCAGCTGGTCGACACCGGCGGCCCGGCGGGTTTCGACATTCCCGGACAGCCGGGCGCCTCGGTGCTGAATCTGTCGGAGCTGATGAAGTCGCTGGGCGGGGGTCGCACCAAGACCCACAAGACCACCGTCGCCGGGGCCCATGCGCCGCTGATCGCCGAGGAAAGCGACAAGCTGATCGATCAGGAGGCCCTGACCCAGGAAGCGGTCGAACTGGCCGAGAACCACGGCATTGTGTTCCTGGACGAGATCGACAAGGTCGCGTCCTCCAGCCAGCGGGGCGGGGCTGATGTGTCTCGCGAGGGCGTTCAGCGCGACCTGCTGCCGCTGATCGAGGGCACGACGGTTTCGACCAAGCACGGACCGGTCAAGACCGACCACATCCTGTTCATCGCCTCGGGCGCCTTCCACGTGGCCAAGCCCAGCGACCTGCTGCCCGAGCTTCAGGGCCGCCTGCCGATCCGGGTCGAGCTGAAAGGCCTGACCCGCGACGACCTGCGCCGCATCCTGACCGAGCCGGAAGCCAATCTGGTGCGCCAGCACCAGGCGCTGCTGCTGACCGAGGGCGTGACCCTGGTCTTCACCGACGACGCCATCGACGCCCTGGCCGACGCCGCCGTGGCGGTGAACGGCTCGGTCGAGAATATCGGCGCGCGGCGGTTGCAAACCATTCTGGAAAAGGTGGTCGAAGAGATCAGCTTCTCGGCGGCGGACCGCTCGGGCGAAACCGTGACGATCGACGCGGCCTACGTCACGGAGCGCGTCGGGGCGCTGGCGGCGAACGCGGATCTGAGCCGGTTTATTCTGTAACGGCAAACACTTGCCCCCTACGGGCTGCTACGCAGCCGTCTTCCCCCGGAGGGGGAAGACGATCGCGAAGCGATCCGTAGGGGGCCAGTCCAGTCACCCCGCCGCCTGAACCGCCTCCATCCCCAGCATCGCCGCCTTGCGCGCCAGACCCCAGTGATAGCCGGTCAACCGGCCGTCCTTGGCGATCGCGCGATGGCACGGGATCAGCAGCGAGATCGGATTGGCCCCGATGGCGCCGCCGGTGGCCTGATAGGCCCTGGGCTTGCCGGCCCAGGCCGCGACCTCGCCATAGGTGCTTGTTTCTCCGACGGGAATTCGCAACAGCGCCTTCCAGACCTGGACATGGAACGGCGAGCCGATCAGCACGATCGGCAAAGGCCCCTGCCCGCCCGCGAAGGCGTGGAGGGCGGTCTGGCCGGCGGCCTGATCGTCTCGGACCCAATCGGCGGCGGGAAAGCGCCGGTGCATGTCGTCATAGGTCGCCGGGTCATCGCCGTCGGAAAAGGCCAGCCCCGCCAGGCCGCGCTCGGCCATCACGAACAGGCCTCTGCCGAAAGGCGTGGGCGCCCAGCCATACCGCAGGGTCATGCCTGCCCCACGACGGCGCACCTCGCCCGGCGTGGCCGCTTCCTGAGCGATGAACAGATCGTGCAGCCGCGAGGGGCCGGACAGGCCGGCGTCATAGGCCGCGTCGAGCACGCTGGCCCCGGCTTCCAGCGACTTGCGAGCCTCGGCATGGGCGATGGCTGAAACGAAGGTCTTGGGGCTGACCCCGGCCCAGCGCGTGAACACCCGCTGGAAATGGAACGGCGACAGGCCGACGGCCTCGGCGGCCTGATCCAGGGACGGTCGCTCCTGCCAACGCTCCGCCAGCCAGTCGAGGGCGACAGCCATGCGATGATAGTCGGCCGAGCGCTCACTGAGGCGCGCGAAGGTTTCGGCGGGGGACATGTCGAGGGCCATGAAACAAGCCTAGCGCCGGTCAAACGGCCTGTCCGCCCGGTTCTTGCTCAGGCGTAGCGCTCGGCCCGGGCGTCGCGGATGGCGCGCTCCAGGGCGTTGGCGAACTCCACCCGCTCCGGCGGGCTCAGCGCCCTGCCGAGGGTCAGGCGCTTGCGATAGATTCGAAGGCGAACCCGGGCCTCATGCTCGCCCGGCTGGTCGACATCGACCCGGGTGAAGGCGGTGGGCGAGGTCCAGACGATCCGCGCGCCTTTCTCATCCTCGCGGCTGACCGTGACGGCCTCGGCGGTCACCCGGACACGCTCCTTGCGTTCGGCGGCCCGGAAACTGGCGTTCAGGGCCAGCCAGATGGCCAGCACGTCCAGACCCAGGAACGGCAGCACCGGCGGCGCGCCCAGCACCAGCAGGAACAGGGCGATCAGCAGGTTGAAGGCGATCAGGACGCCCAACAGAACATGCAGTCCTGTCCGGCTCAGCGACCGGTTGGGCGAAATCACGGCGTCCATGTAGAGCGGGGTGGCCATGGCATCGATTTAGGCGCGAGACGCCGCCTTGGCGAGGGCCCCGCATCACGGCATGGTCCGGTCGATGGTCAAACCCGCGCTGAAAAAGAAACGCCCCGCCGCCAGACGGATCTCTCAGGCCGAGCGCGACCGCGTTCAGGTGCTCTTCGACCGCTTCGAAAGCCTCGAGCTGCGGCCAAAGACCGAGCTGAACTACAATAACGCCTATGAGCTGGTCACGGCCGTCGCCCTTTCGGCCCAGGCCACTGACGTTCAGGTCAACAAGGCCACCGGTCCGCTGTTCCAGGTCGCCGACAGCCCCGAGAAGATGCTGGAGCTCGGCGAGGATGGGCTGATCAAGTATATCGCCTCGATCGGTCTGTTTCGCACCAAGGCCAAGAACGTCATCGCCTCGGCCCATATCCTGATGGATCGCCACGGCGGTCAGGTGCCCCTGAACCGCGCGGACCTGGAAAGCCTGCCGGGCGTGGGCCGCAAGACCGCCAGCGTGGTGCTCAACGAGCTGGACATCGAGCCGGCCATCGCCGTCGACACCCACGTCTTCCGGGTCGCTCATCGCCTGAAACTGTCATCGGGCAAGACCCCGGACGCCGTGGAAGCCGATCTGATGCGGATCGTGCCCGGACCCTTTCAGACCCGGGCCCATCACTGGCTGATCCTGCACGGCCGCTATGTGTGCGTGGCCCGCAAGCCCAGGTGCGAGATCTGCAAGATCAGCGATCTATGTCCTTCGCGGGAACTGTTTTTGGGGGCTTAGATTTCAAAAATCCTTGTCATCCCGGCCGTAGCGAAGCGGAGAGCCGGGACCCAGGGGTGACCGCAGTGTGCCGGCCCCTGGGTCCCGGATAGCGCTACGCGCTTCCGGGATGACAAGATTTTGTGGCGCTAAGGCCGCGCCGGGATTTCCAGCCCGCGCTGAACCGCCGGGCGGGCCAGGCAGCGCTCCAGCCAGGCCGGCACGGCCTTGAGGCTGGCGTAGTCGACCAGTTCGCCAGCGTCGTAGAAGCCGTTCAGGTTCCGCACCCAGCCGATCAGGGCGATGTCGGCGATGGTGTAGTCGTCGCCCATGATGAACGGGCGGTCGGCCAGGCGGCCTTCCAGAACGCCCAGCAGGCGCTTGCTCTCGGCCACGTAGCGGTCGCGGGGGCGCTTGTCCTCGTAGTCCTTGCCGGCGAACTTGTGGAAGAAGCCCAGCTGGCCGAACATCGGCCCGACGGCGGCCATCTGGAAGAACACCCACTGGATGGTCTCGATGCGGGCGATCGGATCCTTGGGCAGGAACTTGCCGGTCTTTTCGGCAAGATAGAGCAGGATCGCGCCGGACTCCCACAGGGCCACCGGCTTGCCATCCGGGCCGTCGGGATCGAGGATCGCCGGAATCTTGCCGTTCGGGTTCAGCGACAGATACTCAGGGCCCCAGGTCTCGTCAGCCATGATGTTGATGGCGTGCGGCTCATAGGGCAGACCGAGCTCTTCGAGCATGATCGACACCTTCACGCCGTTGGGCGTCGGCAGCGAATACAGCTGCAGGCGGTCGGGGTGCTGGGCGGGCCAGCGGCGCGTGATCGGGAAGGCGGAAAGATCGGACATTCGGTAACTCCCTCGGTTACGGTCTAGATAGGTCCGATCCGCGTCTTCGCTAGAGCCGCGCCATCACCGCCGCCGCGAACGCCGCGCCGTGGTCGTGGGCATGCTCCAGAAAGAGGTCCGGCTCGATGACCTCGAGCTCCATCAGCTGGGGCGTATGGTCCAGGCCCCGGATCAGGTCGATGCGGGCATAGGTCAGGGGCTTGTCGGCGGCTTCCAGCACCATTTCCGCGGCGCGGAGCGCCTCGGGCTCAGGCGCGACGCCGCTGATCAAGCCACCGAACTGCGGCTGGACGCGAAAATCACCGTTGGCCGCCACCTTGGATACGGCGTGGCTGAACACGCCGTCGAAATAGAACAGCGACAGCTCACCCTCCTCGCCCACCGCCGGCAGGAAGGGCTGGATCAGGGCCGGCCCGGTCGGTCCGCCCTCCAGATCGCCGTGGCGTCTGACCCGCACCGTGTCCTGCGAGCCGCCGGAGATCTGCGGCTTGACCACCAGCTCATCGACGCCGAACGCGTCGAAGGCGGCGGCCAGGGCTTCGGGGGTCAGGCGCTCATGGGCATGGGTGGGCACGACGGGCGCGCCCTTGGCTTCCAGTTCGATCAGATAGGTCTTGGTCGTGTTCCAGCGCAGGGTCGGGACGGGATTGATCACCGGGACGCCCGCGGCTTCCATGGCGTCAAGCTGGGCGAACCACTCGGGCTGGCGCAGGTGATAGCCCCAGGCCAGCAACGGCAGCACTAGCCGACCGGCGTCTGGATCCACCGGATCGGTCCAGGGCTGGCTCGTCAGGGTCAGGCCCTGGGCGCGCAGCGGCGCGGCGAGCCGCTCGAACAGTCGCACGCCGGCGGCGGCATAGGCGGCGTTTTCCGATGAGGGCGCCAGGATCAGGATATCAGCGATCGTCGAAGTCATGCCCATGCGGTTAGAATGTCGCGGGCGAGGCGGCAAGCCTCGCGTTGCCTTGACAGCACGCTTCCTTTACTTGCCGCCCCTTAAACGCTTTTCGCGTCCTGCTCTTTCAAAGGCTTGTCGATCTCCATGACCGCTCTCTACGACGTCGCCGCCATCGGCAACGCCATCGTCGACGTCATCGCCCAGTGCGACGACGCCTTCCTTGAGCGCGAAGGTCTGGTGAAGGGCTCGATGGCCCTGATCGATCCGGTGCGGGCCTCCAGCCTGTACGACGTCATGGCCGCGGCCATCGAGGCCTCGGGCGGGAGCGCCGCCAACACCGTCGCGGGCGTCGCCAGCTTCGGCGGCCGGGGCGCCTTCATCGGCAAGGTCGCCGACGACCAGCTGGGCAATGTGTTCCGCCATGACATGAAGGCCATCGGCTGCGCCTTCACCACGCCGTCTCTGGCCGAAGGCCCGGCCACCGCCCAGAGCCTGATCAACGTCACCCCCGACGCCCAGCGCACCATGAGCACCTATCTGGGCGCCTGCGTCGAACTGACCAGCGCCGACGTCGATCCCGCGATCATCGAAGCCGCCAAATATTCCTATCTCGAAGGCTATCTGTTCGATCCGCCCGAAGCCCGCCGCGCCTTCGCCAAGGCCGCCGCCCTGGCTCACGGCTCCAGCCGCCAGATCGCCATCACCCTTTCGGACAGCTTCGTGGTCGAGCGCCACCGCGCCGCCCTGCTGGGTTTCGTCGAAACCCAGTGCGACATCGTCTTCGCCAACGCCTCGGAAGTCTGCGCGCTGTTCGAGACCGACGATTTCGACGCCGCCGTGAAGGCCTTGGCTGAAAAGGTCACCATCGCCGCCGTCACCCGCAGCGAACACGGCTCGGTCGTGGTCGCCGGCGGCCATATCCACGAAATCTCCGCCTTCCCGGTCGAAAAAGTCGTGGACACCACCGGCGCGGGCGACCAATACGCGGCGGGTTTCCTCTACGGCCTCTCCCAGGGCCGCCCGCTGCCGGTCTGCGGCCAGCTGGGCTCCCTGGCCGCCGCCGAGGTGATCGCCCACTACGGTCCGCGCCCGCAGGTGTCCTTGCGGGACCTCGCGGCCCAAAACGGCCTCTGAAGGATACGGCATGGCCCGCACCGCTGAAGTGGTCCGCGAGACGAAGGAGACCCAGATCCGGGTCTGGATCGATCTCGACGGGACCGGCGTCTCGACGATCTCCACCGGCATTGGTTTCTACGACCATATGCTGGAGAGCTTCGCGCGCCACGGCGGCTTCGACCTCAAGGTCGAGACCAAGGGCGACCTGCACATCGACATGCACCACACGGTGGAAGACACCGGCATCGTGCTGGGCCTGGCGATCAACAAGGCGCTGGACGGCTTCAAGGGCATCCGCCGCTTCGGCTCGGCCTATATCCCGATGGACGAGACCCTGACGCGCTGCGCCATCGACCTGTCCAACCGGCCCTATCTGATCTGGAAGGTCGACTTCAAGCGGCCCAAGGTCGGCGAGATGGACACCGAGCTCTTCAAGGAGTTCCACCACGCCTTCGCCATGAACTGCGGGGCGTGCGTCCATCTGGAAACCCTGTACGGCGACAACACCCACCACGTTGCCGAAAGCGGGTTCAAGGCCCTGGCCCGGGCGCTGCGTCAGGCGGTCGAGATCGACCCCAAGACCGGCGGCCAGGCTCCCTCCACCAAGGGCGTGCTGTAGGAACCTCTCTCATGCAGACCGTCGCCCTGATCGATTACGGGTCGGGCAACCTGCGTTCGGCCGAAAAGGCCCTGCGCGAGGCGGCCCGTCGCCGGGGAATTGCCGCTGACATCGTTGTCACGGCCGATCCCGACATCGTCGCCAACGCCGACCGCGTGATGCTGCCCGGCGTCGGGGCCTTCGCCTCGTGCCGCGCGGGTCTCGACGCCTCGGGCGTCTATGAGGCCATGAACGCGGCCGTCCACGGCAAGGGCGCGCCCTTCCTGGGCATCTGCGTGGGTCATCAGCTGCTGGCCACGCGCGGCCTCGAGTTCGGCGTCACGCCGGGCCTGGACTGGATCGCCGGGGAGGTCAGGAAACTGGCGCCCAGCGACCCCAGCCTGACCATTCCGCACATGGGCTGGAACGCGATCCAACTGACACGCGATCACCCATTGTTTTCCGGCGTCGCCGACGGCGCCCACATGTACTACGCCAACTCCTTCGCCCTGACGCCGACCGATCCGGCCGACGTCCTGGCGACCACAGACCACGGCGGCCCGTTCACGGCGGCGGTGGTCAAGGACAATGTCGCAGGGGTACAATTCCACCCCGAGAAATCTCAAGCCGCAGGGCTATCCCTGCTCGCCAACTTTCTGGAATGGCGCCCATGATCCTCTATCCCGCCATCGACCTGAAGGACGGCCAGTGCGTGCGTCTGCTGCACGGCGACATGGAGAAGGCCACGGTCTTCAACACCTCGCCCGCCGATCAGGCCGAACGCTTCGTCAAGGACGGCTTCTCCTGGCTGCACGTGGTCGACCTGAACGGCGCCATCGAGGGCAAGTCGGTCAATACGGCCGCCGTGCAGTCGATCCTGGAGTCGATCTCGATTCCCGTTCAACTGGGCGGCGGCATCCGCACCCTGGAAGGCATCGAGGCCTGGATCGAGGCCGGCGTCAGCCGCGTGATCCTGGGCACCATCGCCGTGCATGATCCCGAACTGGTCAAGAAGGCGGCGCGCCTGTGGCCGGAACAGATCGCCGTGGCCGTCGACGTGCGCGACGGCAAGGTCGCGGTCGACGGCTGGACCGGTCTGTCGGAGCTCGGCGCCATCGACCTGTCGCGCCGCTTCGAGGACGCCGGCGTGGCGGCCCTGATCATCACCGACATCAGCCGCGACGGGGCCCTGACGGGCGTCAATGTCGAGGGCGTGGGCGAACTGGCCGACGCCGTCTCGATCCCGGTCATCGCCTCGGGCGGCGTCGCCGCCGTGGCCGATATCGAGCGTCTGAAGGCCCGTCCCGGCGTCAAGATCGCCGGCGCCATCCTGGGTCGCTCGCTCTATGCCGGCACGATCCGGCCGGCCGAGGCCCTGACGGTGGCGGCGGCCTGATGCTGAAGACCCGGATCATTCCCTGCCTCGACGTGAAGGATGGGCGGGTGGTCAAGGGCGTCAATTTCGTGGCCCTGCGCGACGCCGGCGATCCGGTGGAGCAGGCCCGCGCCTATGACGCGGCCGGTGCCGACGAGCTGATGTTCCTCGACATCACCGCCTCCAGCGAGGGCCGCGGCCTGATCCTGGACGTGATTTCCCGCACCGCCGAGGTCTGCTTCATGCCGGTCTCGGTCGGTGGCGGCGTGCGCGAGGTGGCCGACATGCGCCGCCTGCTGCTGGCCGGCGCCGACAAGGTCTCGACCAACACCGCCGCGGTCGAAAACCCCGACCTGATCGCCGCCGGTGCAGATGCTTTCGGCGCCCAGTGCGTGGTGGTGGCCATCGACGCCAAGCTGCGCGAGGACGGTTCGGGCTGGAACGTCTGGACCTATGGCGGCCGCAAGGACACCGGTCTCGACGTCGTCGACTGGGCCGCGAAAGTGGTCGAGCGCGGCGCGGGCGAGATCCTGCTGACCTCGATGGACCGCGACGGCGCCAAGATCGGCTATGATATTCCGCTGCTGAAGGCCGTAACCGGCGCGGTGAGCGTGCCCGTGATCGCCTCGGGCGGGGCGGGCAAGACCGAACACCTGGTCGAAGCCGCCCGCGACGGTCACGCCGCCGCTGTGCTTGCCGCCTCGATCTTCCACTTCGGCGAAATCAGCATCGGTGAAGCCAAGCGGGCCATGGCCGACGCGGGCATCCCCGTGCGCCTGGACGACCTGAAGGGCGCGGCATGAGCAAGCTGTTCGAAACCCTCGAGCGCCTGGCCGCCACGATCGAAAGCCGCAAGGGCGGCGATCCGGCCGCGTCCTACACCGCCAGGCTGCTGGCCGATCCCAAGCTGGCCGCCAAGAAGCTGGGCGAGGAAGCGGTCGAGACGGTGATCGCCGCCGTCGGCCAGGGCCCGGACGAACTCGCTAGCGAGAGCGCCGACCTGCTCTACCACTGGCTGGTTCTGCTGGCGGCCTCGGGCGTCCCGCTCGACGCGGTGGCGGACAAGCTGGCGGCGCGCGAGGGGACCTCGGGCATCGCCGAAAAGGCTTCGCGGCCAACTTAAACTGTCATCCCGGGCGTAGCGAAGCGAAGACCCGGGACCGTGGCAAGCTCATGCGTTTCCGGCGGTCCCGGCTCGGCGCGCTTCGCGCTTGGCCGGGATGACAGTTTGAACGCCTAACCCCGCCGCTTCAGCGCCACATACAGCGCGCCCTCGCCGCCATGCCGCTGATCGGCCTGTGACACGCCGGCGATCATCTCGCGCAAGGCCGGCGCCGCCAGCCATTCCGGCGTGCGCTTCTTCAGCACGCCGTGGCCGACCTTGCCCTTGCCAGTGATGATCAGCACGGCGCGATGGCCGTCGGCATAGGCGCGGCGGATGAAGCCCTCGAGGGCCGGCCGAGCCTGGTCCTGGTCGAAGCCGTGCATGTCCAGCCGCGCGCCGATCGGATCGTGTTCCTTGATCAGCCGGCGGCGGCGGTTGGGCTCGATGTGCTCCGGCGCGGATTTCGGCGTTCGGACGGGCGCCGGCTTGAGTTCGGACGGATCGATGCGCAATGGCGCGATCGAGGCCAGATAGGTCGGCTGGACCTTCTCGGCCTTGGGCGCCTTGACCGGCCTCACCTTGACCTTGGCGCGCAGCTTCAGCGGCTTGTCGCCCGGACGCGCATGCACGGTGTCGGCCACCATGCCCCAGAGGCGCAGTTCTTCCGGACGCGGCGGCCGTTTCATGGCTCAGGACCCCTTCGCCTCAGGATTGGGGTATCGGGATCAGACGATAGAGGCGCAGCTCGTGTCGCACCCGCCCCGCCTCGGCGCCGGCGCCAGGGCCGGTGCCGGTATAGAGATCGGCCCGCACATCGCCCTTGATGGCTCCGCCGACATCCAGGGCCACCGCCAGGCGGCGATAGGACGGAAAGGCCCCCGCCAGCTTGGGCGCGGTGGCGTCCAGCCAGTAGAGCTCGCCCATGGCGTGACGGCTGGGATCGACGGCGATGGCCCGACCGGCCGGCAGCGACACCCCGGCCGCGCCCACCGGCTCCTTGCCGTCGTCGTCGGAGATCCTGAAGAACACATAGCGCGGGTTCAGCTGCATGATCTCGTCGGCCTTGGGGCCGCGATTGTCGGCCAGCCAGGCTCGGATCGCATCGCCGGAGGTATTGTTGTCGGGCAGCAGACCCCGGTCGCGCAGGGCCGTGGCGATGCCGACGAACGGCTTGCCGTTGGCCCCGGCGAAAGCCGCGCGCACGCGGCGACCGTCGGGCAGCACCAGAACGCCAGAACCCTGAATCTGCAGGAAGAACAGCTCCTCCGGCCGCATCCAGGCCAGGGGCTTGTCGACCGGCGAGGCCTCGATGGCGGCGCGGTCGGGATAGGGCTCGAACTTGCCGCCCTTGACCCGGCCGGTGACCTTCTTGCCCGCGAAGCCTGGCTCGAAGGCGCCCAGATCCAGCACCACCAGGTCGGCGGGCACGCCGCGAACCGGGGCGCTGAACTCATCGGAGCGCGACAGGCGGGCGTCGTACTTGGGGGCGAAATAGGCGGTCAGCAGCCCCTGGTCGCCGACGGCCTGGGGCCGGAAGTTGGCTTCCAGGAAGAGGCGCGCGCCCCATTCCTCGGTCGGGCCGTCGGTGCGGGCCAGCTTGCAGACACGGGACAGGTCGGGATCGCGCGCGGCGCCGCAGCCGGCCCGGAAGGCGTCGAGCGCGGCCAGATGATCTTCCTCGGCCCAGCCGTTCAGCGACGCGAAGGTCAGGAGCCGGGAGCCCGGCGCGGTCGGCAAGGCCGGAGCGGTCGGGGTCACGGGCGGCGGGATCGAACCCGTCGCGATCGGCGGCGCGGTGGTCGTGCAGGCCGCCAGGGTCAGCGAAGCCAGGACGGCGATCAGACCAAGGCGCGACATCACGCCTCCGCGGCGGCGACGTGGACCAGGGCCCAGTTGGGATTGCTGGACTTCAGATTGCGCTCGAAGGTCCACAGCTCGGCGGTGCGCCGGTCATCGACCGCATCGCCCTCGGCGCTGGTCGAGCGGGCCCGGACCTCGGCCAGGATACGCACGACCGCCCGGGCGTTGTCGCCGTCCACGGCCACGTCTTCCAGGTCGACGCGCGGCGGCGTCATGAATTCGACCGTCTCGGTCCGGCCCTCGGCTTCGCGAGCGACGATGGCCGCCTCGAAATTGGCCATCACGTCGTCGGCCAGCAGAGGCTTGAGCGTTTCGCGATCACCGGTGGCGAAGGCCTTGACGATCATCTCATAGGCGCCCCGCGCGCCGTTCAGGAACCGGCCCGGATCGAAGTCGGGCTGGCGCGCGCGCAAGGCGGCGACGCCCTCCAGTCGGGCCGCGACAACGGGTTCGGCGGTCGGAACGGCGGTCTTGCCGGGCTGCACGCCGACGGGCGCGTCCTCGGGCTGACGCCCGACGCGCCGGCCCAGCGTCGCGTAGAGCTGGTAGAGGACAACTGCGGCGATGACCGCGAGAACGAGAATCTGAATGAACACTTGGGTATCCGCGGCTGGTTCGACACGCTGGGCGTCATGCCTATATAGGTGAGGCAAGCTCTCCCGTCAGGCGCCTGGCGTTGCGCCAAGCCCGCCCGCGTGTTAGCAGCGCCGCTCTCTCCTAGCGGCCTTTTTAGACGCCGAGTACGGATTTATTCCTAATGACCGACACGACCGCCGCCCCTGAGGGCCTCGCAGACGACAACGCGGCCGCTCAAACGGGCATCCGTATCATCGCCCAGTTTGTTCGGGATTTCTCGTTCGAGAGCCCTCACGCGCCCGACAGCCTGCGTTCGGGGACGGCCCAGCCGGCCATCGACATGGGCGTCGAGATGAACGCCCGGGGCCGCGCCGACGGCCTTTTCGAGGTGGATTTGAAGCTGTCGGCCCGCGCCACGCGCGAGGAACAGCCGGTTTTCCACGTTGAAGTGGTCTATGGCGGCCTTTTCCACATCGCCGGCGTGCCGGAAGCTGATCTGGAGCCGGTGCTGCTGATCGAGTGCCCGCGCTTCCTGTTCCCGTTCGCCCGTCGCCTGATCGCGGACGTCACCAGCGAAGGCGGCTTCCCGCCCTTCCTGATCGACCCGATCGACTTCGCCGGCGTCTACGCCGCGCGCAAGGCCCAGGCCGAAGGCGTCGTCATCGGCAACGCATAAGGCGTCCGATCGATCTGTGAGATTTGAGAAACCCCGGCGCAGAGATGCGGCCGGGGTTTTTCTTTCTTTGTTGGCGCGTTGCGGGCGCCGAAACCGCTGACACTTTCGGCTGCCACGCTTTCTAAGGCTGCAGCCGATAGCCGCCCATCTCGGTAATCAGGATCTTGGCCATGGCCGGATCTGGCTCGATCTTCTGGCGCAGGCGATAGACGTGGGTTTCCAGCGTGTGGGTGGTGACCCCGGCGTTATACCCCCAGACCTCGGTCAGCAGCTCCTCGCGCGACACCGGCTTTGAGCCGGCGCGGTAGAGGTATTTGAGGATGTTGGTTTCCTTCTCGGTCAACCGCACCTTCTTCTGCTTTTCGTCGACCAGCAGCTTGGCCGAAGGGCGGAACTCGTAAGGGCCGATGCGGAACAGGGCGTCTTCCGAGGCCTCGTAGCTGCGCAGCTGGGCGCGGATGCGGGCCAGCAGCACCCCAAACCGGAAGGGCTTGGTGACATAGTCATTGGCCCCGGATTCCAGGCCCAGGATCGTGTCGCTGTCGCTGGCCGCCGCCGTCAGCATGATGACCGGGGCCATCACGCCGTTCTTGCGCATCAGCCGGCAGGCCTCGCGGCCGTCCATGTCGGGCAGATCGACATCGAGCAGCACCAGGTCCGGCTTGATCTCGCGCGCCATCCGCACGCCCTCGCCGGCCGTGGCGGCCTCGGAGACGGCGAACTCCTCGTGAAGGGCCAATTGCTCGGCCAGCGCGCCGCGCAGGTCGTCGTCGTCGTCGATCAGCAGAAGGGTCTTGCGTTGCGCCATGGGTCGGAACATGCACCGCTGCGGCCCTTGGCGACAACCCTTTGGGCGCGGAGAAGCGGTTGATGATCTTCAAGGCCAGCGCGGACGGTCAATTCCAGCTGAATGGACGCAGCCTGCGCTGCGCCCTGGGCAAGGCCGGCGTCATCGCCGCCGTCGACAAGCGCGAGGGCGACAACAGGAGCCCTGTCGGTGTCTGGACGATCCGCGAAGTGATCTATCGGCCAGACGTCTATCCGGATGGCCCGATCACCGCCCTGCCCATCAAGGCCATGGCTCCGGATGACGGTTGGTGCGACGCCCCGGACGACCCGGCCTATAACCGTCCGGTCAAGCTGCCCTACCCCGCCAGCGCCGAGCGGCTGTGGCGCGACGATCATGTCTATGACCTGGTCGCGGTCCTGGCCCACAACGACAATCCGCCGGTTCCCGGGATGGGCTCGGCGATCTTCCTGCACCTGGCGCGCGACGGCTATCCCGGCACTGAAGGGTGCGTGGCCCTGGCGCGGGCGGATCTCGAGGCTCTGCTGGCGGCGGCGAAGCCCGGGGACGCCATCGAGATCGCGGCGGACTAACCCCGCGACCCGAAGATCGCCGACCCGACACGCACCGAGGTCGCGCCTTCGGCGATGGCGATCTCGAAGTCATCGCTCATGCCCATCGACAGTTTTTCCAGGCCATTGCGCTCGGCGATGGCCCTCAGCGCCGCGAAATACGGAGCCGGATCGTCCTGCGCCGGCGGAATGCACATCAGGCCTTCGATGTTGAGGCCCAGTTCGCCCCGACACAGGGCGATGAAGGCGTCGGCCTCGGCGGGCGCGATCCCGGCCTTTTGCGGCTCCTCGCCGATATTGACCTGCACGTAGAGGCGGATGGCCCTGCCCTGGCGCGAGATTTCGTCAGCCAGCACCCGCGCCAGCTTTTCGCGGTCCACGGTCTCGATGACATCGAAGAACGCCACCGCGTCGCGCGCCTTGTTGGTCTGCAGCGGACCGATCAGGTGCAGCTCAAGCCCCTGACGATGCGGCGTCCAGCGCTCGATGGCCTCCTGGACACGATTTTCGCCAAACACCCGCTGGCCAGCCGCCAGAACCGGCGCGATATGCTCCCACGGCTGGGTCTTGGAGACCGCCACCAGGGTGATGGTGTCTTCCGCACGCCCGGCGGCCTTCGCCGCGGCGGCGATGCGGGACCGGATGGAGGCTAGGGCGTCGGACATGGGGCAAATCGCTTGAAGACGGTGGACGAACTGGAGGTCCTGTCTAGGACGGCCGCGACCTTTCCGCCAAGGACGTCGCGCGGGATCGTGCTGCCGTCCCTGCTGTTCTTTACCGATCCGGCCAGGGTGGCTGATCCCGAAGCCGTGGCCGAGCGCCTGCCACGCGGAGCCGGCGTGGTGTTTCGGGCTTTTGGCGCGGCCGACGCCGTCGCCCAGGGCAACCGCCTGAGAGCCATCGCCGACGCGCGCGGTCTGATCCTGCTGGTCGGAGCCGACGAGGCCCTGGCCGACGCCGTCGGGGCCGATGGCGTACATCTGCCTGAAAGGTCCACGGATCTGGCGCCAGCCCTACGGACCCGGCGGCCCCAAGGCCTGATCACCGTCGCGGCGCATGACCTGAAAGCGGTCAGGACGGCCGGCGCCCTGGACGTCGATGCTTTGGTGGTCTCGCCGGTCTTTGCCAGCAACAGCCCCTCGGCCGGCGCGCCCTTGGGCGTCGAGGGCCTGATTACCCTGGTCGCGGCCACGGATAAGCCGATCTACGCCCTGGGCGGAATCCGGGCGCGGACAGTGGAAGCGTTGAAAAATAGCGGGATCGTCGGCTTGGCGGCCGTCGAAGCTCTAGCCTAGAACTTGAAGGCGGTTTCCAGACGAACGCGCGGCGCGGGTTCGACAGGCTCGGCCTTGCGGGCTGCCAGGGCCGGGTTGGAGTCGCCCAGAGCCACGGCGCCGCCGACGCGGATCGACGGGGTGACCTTGAAATAGGCGCCGGCCTCGACGTCCTTCAGCTCCATGTCACGGCCCACGGGCTGATCCAGGTCGAGCTTCAGGCCCCAGCGGCCCTTCTTGGCGTCCCATTGCAGGGTTTTCTTGGAATCCTGCGGACCAAAGACACCCTTGGGCGCATTGGTGAAGTCGTTCTTGACGGTGAAATCCGGCGTCGCCGATCGGGTCTTGATTTGGGCGCTAGCCATCGTCGCCGATCCCGTCAGGATCAGCGCCGCCGCACTTGCCGCCATGAAACGTGTCGCGATCATCGCTACTCGTTACCCGTCCCCAAAACCCCACGTGTTCCGCATATAGGAACCCATGCCCTTAGAATTCGATTAAAGGCCTGACAGGAACGCGGTCAACCGGCGTTTGGTCGCATGAGACCGCAATGAAGATGATTCAGACGGCGCCTGTGGCGGCTGGGTCACGCGATTCCTGTTTTGAGGCGACGCGGCCATGCTATAGACCGGCTCCGGCAGCGGGGGCGCGCCAAGGTGCGCGATCGCGCCGGCGAGACATTGGAGCGAGGTACTATGGCGTTTAAGCGTGGGTCAGTGTTGCGCGGCGTCGCCGCTGGCGTGCTGGCGCTGTCGGTTCTGGGCGTGTCCGCCTGCGGCAGCACCAAGGGACCCAAGACTTTCAGCACTCAGGAAGAGGGCGGCTTTCAGCCCTTCAAGGGCCTGGGTCTGGGCGGCGGTTCCAAGGCTCCGGCCAGCGAAGGTTCGATTGGCGTCAACGGCTACCTGTGGCGCGCCAGCCTCGACACCCTGGCCTTCATGCCCCTGGCCTCGGCCGACCCGTACGGCGGCGTGATCGTCACCGACTGGTATGTGAACCCGGAAAAGCCGGACGAGCGCTTCAAGGCGACCGTCTACATCCTCGACACCCGCCTGCGCGCCGACGGCCTGAACGTCTCGGTCTTCAAGCAGGTCAAGGACACCGCCGGCGCCTGGGTTGAAACGCCCACCGCCGACCAGACCGCCACCGATATCGAGAACGCGATCCTGACGCGCGCGCGCCAGCTTCGTCTTTCCAACATCAGCAAATAGGGTTTGTCGGGTCTTCACCGCATGGCGATGAAGACCCGATCCCTCCGCCTTCTTTCTGCGCGCTCCGGCCGCGAAACCGCTTAGAGTCCGCGGACGCGCCCCACCGGAGCGCTTCCGCACATCAAGACACTGGTTTCCATGGCCCGCTACAATCCCAAAGACACCGAGCCCAAATGGCGTAGCGCCTGGGCCAAGGCCGACGTCTTCAAGACGGCGGAGATCACGGACAGCCGGCCCAAATACTACGTGCTCGAGATGTTCCCCTATCCCTCGGGGCGCATCCATATGGGCCATGTGCGCAACTACGCCATGGGCGATGTGGTGGCCCGCTACAAGCGCGCCCAGGGCTTTAGCGTCCTGCACCCGATGGGCTGGGACGCCTTTGGCATGCCGGCCGAGAACGCCGCCATGGAGCGCGGCGTCCATCCCAAGGGCTGGACCTACGACAACATCGCCGCCATGCGCGAACAGCTGAAGGCCCTGGG
Source organism: Caulobacter sp. (assembly GCF_965279145.1). Taxonomy (NCBI): domain Bacteria; kingdom Pseudomonadati; phylum Pseudomonadota; class Alphaproteobacteria; order Caulobacterales; family Caulobacteraceae; genus Caulobacter; species Caulobacter sp. The sequence goes on along the minus strand of NZ_OZ257139.1, from coordinate 1,586,281 downwards.
CCTGTCGATCGACTGGTCGCGCGAATTCGCCACCTGCGACCCGGAATATTACGGCAAACAGCAGGCCTGGTTCCTGAAGCTGCTGAAGCGCGGCCTAGTCTATCGCAAGGAAGCCTCGGTCAACTGGGATCCGGTCGACATGACCGTCCTGGCCAACGAGCAGGTCATCGACGGCAAGGGCTGGCGCTCGGGCGCCCCGGTCGAGAAGCGCAAGCTGACCCAGTGGTTCCTGCGCATCACCGACTATGCCGACGCCCTGATCGACGGCCTGAAGACCCTGGATCGCTGGCCCGAAAAGGTCCGCATCATGCAGGAGAACTGGATCGGCCGGTCCAAGGGCCTGCGCTTCACCTTCAAGTTCGACGGAGAGGCTCCGGCTGGCCATGACGCCGGCCTGGAGGTCTACACCACCCGTCCCGACACCCTGTTCGGCGCCAGCTTCGTCGGCATCGCACCCGAGCATCCGCTGGCCGAGCAGCTGGCGGCGAACAATCCCGACCTGCAGGCCTTCATCGCCGAGTGCCGCAAGGGCGGCACCTCGGAAGCCGATATCGAGGGCGCCGAGAAGCTGGGTCGCGACACCGGCCTGCGCGTCGTCCACCCGCTGGATCCGACGATCACCCTGCCCGTCTGGATCGCCAATTTCATCCTGATGGACTACGGCACGGGCGCGATCTTCGCCTGCCCGGCCCACGACCAGCGCGACCTGGACTTCGCCCGCAAGTACGACCTGCCGGTGCTGCCGGTGGTTCTGCCGCCGGGCGAGGATCCGTCGACCTTCGCGGTCGGCAAGGAGGCCTATGTCGGCCCCGGCTCGATCTACAATTCGGAATTCCTGGACGGGATGGACATCGAGTCCGCCAAGTCCGAGGCGATCGCCCGCATCGAGGCCCAGGACCAGGGCCAGGGCGCGACGGTCTATCGCCTGCGCGACTGGGGCGTCAGCCGCCAGCGCTACTGGGGTTGCCCGATCCCGATCATCCACTGCCCGTCATGCGGTCCCGTGCCGGTGCCGGAAGACCAGCTGCCGGTGGTGCTGCCCGAAGACGTCACCTTCGAGGCCGACAAGCCGGGCAATCCGCTGGTGCGCCACCCGACCTGGAAGCACACCACCTGCCCGACCTGCGGCGGCGCGGCCGAGCGCGAGACCGACACGCTCGACACCTTCATGGACAGCTCGTGGTACTTCGCGCGCTTCGCCAATCCGACCGCCGACGCGTGCATCGACAAGGCCTCGGCCGATCACTGGATGCCGGTCGACCAATATATCGGCGGCGTCGAGCACGCGATCCTGCACCTGCTCTATGCCCGCTTCATCACCCGCGCCCTGAAGGACGAGGGCCTGCTGTCGGTCGAAGAGCCGTTCGCGGGCCTGTTCACCCAGGGCATGGTCACCCACGAGGCCTACAAGAACGCCGCCGGCGAGTGGGTTGAGCCCTCCGACATCCGCATCACCGTCGAAGGCAATACGCGCTCGGCGACCCACGCCACGACCGGCGAGCCGATCACCATCGGCGATATCGAGAAGATGTCGAAGTCCAAGAAGAACGTCGTCGCCCCCGAGGATATCTTCGAGGCCTATGGCGTCGACGCCGCGCGCCTGTTCGTGATGAGCGACAGCCCGCCCGAGCGCGACGTGCAGTGGACCAATTCGGGCGTCGAGGGCTCCTGGCGCTTCACCCACCGACTGTGGAACGAGTTCGACAGCCAGCCGGCCGGCGATTTCGATCATGACGCCTCGGACGAGGCGGCGCTAACCCTGCGCAAGTCGGCCCACAAGCTGATCGGCTTTGTCACCGACAGCATCGAGGGTTTCCGCTTCAACAGCGGCGTGGCGCGTCTGTACGAGTTCCTCAACGCCCTCAAGGCCGCTCCGGCCGAAGGAGCCTCTCAGGGCGTGCTGGCGGCCCGCAAGGAAGCCCTGCACATCCTGGCGCGTCTGGTCGCTCCGTTCACGCCCCACCTGGCTGAAGAGGCCTGGGCGGCGCTGGGCGGCGAAGGCATGGTGGTCAACGCCGCCTGGCCCGTGGCCGATCCGGCCCTGGCGGCCGATGATGAGCGGGTCCTGCCGATCCAGATCAACGGCAAGCGTCGCGGCGAGATCAAGGTCAAGGCGGGTCTCGCCGAAGCCGAGGTCGAAAAGATCGCGCTGGCGGATCCCGCCGTCCTGGCCCACCTTGAAGGGGTCACGGTCCGCAAGGTGATCGTGGTCAAGGACCGTATCGTCAACATCGTGGCCAACTGACCGATGAAACGCACTCTCCTGGCCGGCGCCCTCGCCGTCGTCGCCCTCGCCACGACGGCCTGCGGCTTCACCCCGCTCTACGCAACGCCGGGCGTCTCGCCGGGTCTCGCGGCGATCGAGACGGTCGCGGCCGACGGTCGGGCCGGCTTTCTGCTGCGCGAGCAGCTGGATGACGCCCTGGCCCGCGACGCCGGGGTCTCGCCCGCATACAGGCTGACCTTTTCGGTGCAGGAGCATCGCTACGCGCGCGGCGTACGGGTGGACAACATCGCCAACCGCTACGAACTGCTGATGAAGGTGAAGTGGCGGCTGGGCGACGCGAAAACCGGCGCGGAGATCCGCAAGGGCGAGACCGAAGCCACCGTCACCTACGACTCGGCTGACCAGCCCTATGCCGCGGTCATCGCCCAGCAGGACGGTCAGGAACGCGCCGCCGCCGAGGTGGCGCGCAAGATCCAGCTCGACCTCGCCGCCTGGCTGGCGGGCAAGAAGGCCTGACGCCCCGCCATGATCCTGTCCAAGCGACCGGATGTTGAGCGGTTCCTCAAGGATCCGACCCCGGAGATCCGGGCTGTCGTCATCTATGGCCGCGATCGCGGGGTCGTGCGCGATCGCGCCGATCAGCTGGCCAAGCGACTCTTCGCCCGTCCCGATGATCCGTTCGACACCGCCCAACTGACCGAGGGCGACGTCGAGTCCCACCCCGGCAAGCTGGAGGAAGAGCTTTCAGCCCTGTCGATGATGGGCGGCCGCCGGCTGGTGCGCCTGCGCCTGACGGGCGAGAAGGCTGGTCCCGACAAGGCCACCGCCGAGGCGGTGACCCGCCACGTCGAAGGCCAGCTCAATCCCGACGCCTTCTTCCTGATCGAGGCCGGCGCCCTGGGGCGCGACTCCACCCTGCGCAAGGTCGGCGAGAAGGCCGCCGGCTGCGCCGTCATCCCCTGCTACGAGGATGAAGCCGGCGACATGGCCCGGCTGGCCCGCGAGACCCTGGCCCGGGACAAGGTCAGCCTCAACAGCGAAGCCCTCGATCTGTTCGTTTCACGCCTGCCCAAGGAGCGCGGCGTGGCGCGGATGGAGATCGAGCGCCTGATCCTTTTCCTGGGCCCCGGCAGCGGCGTGAACGCCACGGCGGCTGATCTGACGGACTTCCTGGGCGTGGAGCCTGAAGCCTCTCTCAGCGACGCCGCGGCCGACGCCTTCGGCGGACGCCTGGGCCCTGCTCAAGCCGGTCTGCGCCGCGCCGCCGCCGAGGGCGAAGGCGGACCCGCCGCCGTGCGCGCCATGGGCTACTATCTGGGCCGCCTGCGCCGCACCCTGACCCTGCACAAGAACGGCATCGACCTGGCCCAGGCCGCCAAGGCTTCCGGCGTCTTCTGGAAACAGGAACGGGAGTTCCTCCGCCAGGCCCGGGCCTGGACCCTGGAGACCCTGCTCGACATCCAGGGTGAGATCCTCACCGCGGACCGCGCTTGCAAGACCTCGGGCTCGCCCGATCAGCTGATTTCTGAACGTCTTGCGCTGATGATCGCTGGCCGCGCCCGGCGGCTGGGTCTTTAGGTCGAAAATCGCGAATACAGGCCGTTTGCCCGCTTGTGGACGACTTTCCGGAAAGCCTTATGGAACAGGGCTTTGCGGCGAAATTCCCGAAAATCCGCCTCGTCTCACGAAAACGGCGCCTCCCCGAGTACGGAAAGGCGCCGCTCCGTGCGCGACAGAGGACCCTGAAAATATGTGAAATCACACCCTTCAGGACCACACCGCGTGCGTTCGATCACACCCCGCGTGTCAGGCGATTGCAGAGGTCGTCCAGCTGCTCGAGCGTCGCATAGCTGATCGTCAGCGAGCCGGCGCCGTCGCGATGGTCGATGACCACATCGAGGCCGAGAACCGACGACAGGTCCGACTCGAGCGCCTGGGTGTCGGTGTCCTTGACGCGGGCCGGACGGCCGCCCTTGTTCTTGGACGGGCGCGCGTCGGGCGTCTTGCGGGCCAGGGCTTCGGTATCGCGGACCGACAGACCCTTGCTCAAGATCTCACGGGCCAGAGCAGCGGGATCCTCGGCGGCGGCGATGGCGCGGGCATGACCGGCGGTCAGCTCACCGCTGACCAGGTGCTGCTGAACCTCTTCCGGTAGGGCCAGCAGACGCAGCGTGTTGGCCACGTGGCTGCGGCTCTTGCCGATGGTCTGGGCGATGTTTTCCTGGGTGCGGTCGAACTTGTCCATCAGGACGCGGTACGACAGCGCCTCTTCCAGGATGTTGAGGTCAGAGCGCTGGACGTTCTCGATGATGCCGATCTCGAGCACCGCCAGGTCGTCGAGTTCGCGCACCAGGATCGGCACGCTGCGCAGGCCGGCGCGCTGGGCCGCGCGCCAGCGGCGCTCGCCGGCGACGATCTGGTATTCCCCCGTCGCGCCCGGCGCGGGACGCACCAGGATCGGCTGCAGGATGCCCTTCTCGCGGATCGAATTGGACAGCTCGACCAGGTCGTCCTCGCGGAAGGTGCGTCGCGGCTGATCCGGGTTGCGGCGCAGAAGTTCGATCGGCGCCTCGTTGGCCCCGCCCAGACGTTCGCCCGGCGCCTGGGCCGGCGCGGAATCCACCTCGCCCAGTAGGGCGGACAGACCGCGTCCCAAACCCCTGCGCCCTTCGGCCATACCCGGCTCTCCCACCACGGCGGACTCCATTCTCAACTCGTATCGACGGTTCTAGGTCAGGCGGCCGGTTTTAGGCGGCTTGAGCCTGGCGGGTGCGCTCGCGGCTGAGCACTTCACGGGCCAGCTTCAGATAGGCCTGGCTGCCCGCGCACTTCAGATCATACAGCAGGACGGGCTTGCCGAAGGACGGCGCTTCCGAGACGCGGACGTTGCGCGGGATCACCGCGTCATAGACCTTGTCGCCGAAGTGGGCGCGCACATCCTTGGCCACCTGTTCCGACAGGCTGTTGCGCTTGTCGTACATGGTCAGCACCACGCCCTGGATCTCCAGGTTCGGATTGAGGCTGCCGCGCACCCGCTCGATGGTGCGGATCAGTTGGGTCAGGCCTTCCAGGGCGAAGAACTCGCACTGCAGGGGCACGAACACCGCGTCGGCGGCGGTCATGGCATTGACGGTCAGCACGTTCAGCGACGGCGGGCAGTCGATCAGGACATAGGTATAGGGGCCGTTGGCGCGCAGCGGCTCCAGGGCGTCGCGCAGGCGGTATGACCGGCGCGCGGTCTGACCGAGCTCCAACTCGACACCCGACAGATCGGCGTCGGCCGGTACGACGTCCAGGCCGGGGAGGCTGGTGGCGACAGCGGCGTCCACCACCGGTGAGGCGCCCATGAGCACATCATAGAGCGTCGTGCGGCGCTGCTTGCGCGTGATGCCAAGGCCCGTCGAGCAGTTGCCCTGCGGATCGGCGTCGATCAGCAAGACCCGCTCGCCGCAGGCGGCCAGGGCCGTGCCCAGATTGATGGCCGTGGTGGTCTTGCCCACCCCACCCTTCTGGTTGGCGACAGCGAGAACGCGGAGCGGCTGGGTTGGCTTAGCGGACACGGGAAAGCCTTTTCACTTGAACGATCCGACCACGGGGGTCGCTTTGGCTAGGTCGCAACTCGGCATCGAAATTCCAAGCCTTCTCGGCCTCGGAAAGCTCCATCGCGACATCCTGTCCCTTCAGGAACAGGCCGAGCGCGCCACGGTGCAGATAGGGCCACGAGAAACCCAGGAGCTTGGTCATCGGCGCGCAGGCGCGAGCCGTGACGACCTCGACCTTGAGATTGAGCTCCTCGGCCCGGGCGTTGTGCACCTGGGCGGGAAGATGCAGCGCCGCGACCACCTCGGTCAGGAACCGGCAGCGCTTGGCCATGCTCTCGACGAGATGGACCTTGGCCCCGGGTGTGTCTTTCAGAAGTATGGCCAGCACGATTCCGGGCAGACCGGCGCCGGCGCCGAGGTCAGCCCAGATCCTGGCGTCCGGCGCCATCGCCAGCAGTTGCGAGCTGTCGAGGACGTGCCGGGTCCAGTAGGTGGCGAGGGTGGCGGGCCCGACAAGGTTCATGACCTCGTTCCACTCGGCCAGCAGAGTCTGGTAGCGGGCGAGATCGGCCAACTGGCTGTCGGTCACCCCCGTGAGGGCCTGATAACCGGCCGCGTCGAGCAGAGGCTCGGACGCGACTTCCGGAACGGTGAGGGACTCAGGCTGCATGGCGACGCACGTGGGCCAGAAGCGCGGTCAGCGCTCCGGGCGTCACGCCTTCGATACGGGCCGCCTGGCCTAGGGTAAGGGGCTTCACCCGAGCCAGCTTCTCGCGGACCTCGTTTGAGAGGCTGCCCACGGCGCGATAGTCAAGATCCGCCGGCAGACGCAGATCCTCTTCCTTGCGGAACGACGCGGCGTCGGCTTGTTGACGGTCGAGGTAGCCGGCATAGGCCGCTTCGATCTCGATCTGCTCGCGGACCGCCATGTTCCACGTGGAAACCTCGGGCCAGACTTCAGCCAGTCGATCCAGGGTGATTTCGGGATAGGCCAGCAAGGCGAAGATGTTCCGGCGCTCGCCGTCTTCCTTGACCTTGAACCCTGCCTTCAGGGCCTCGGGCGGCGTCAGGTTGACCGACCTTGCGAAGGACCGGGCGGTATCGAGCTGGGCCTTCTTGGCGGTCCAGGCCTCGGCGCGCACAGGGCCGACGACGCCCAGCGCGATGCCTCGGTCGGTCAGCCGCTGGTCGGCATTGTCGGCGCGCAGCGTCAGACGGAACTCGGCCCGGCTGGTGAACATCCGATACGGCTCGGTGACGCCACGGGTGACAAGGTCGTCGATCATCACGCCGATATAGGCCTCGTCGCGCGCGAAGACAGCGGGCTCCTGACCCTTCGCGGCTAGAGCAGCGTTAAGGCCGGCGACTAGGCCTTGCGCCCCCGCCTCCTCATAGCCGGTGGTGCCGTTGATCTGGCCGGCCAGATAGAGACCCGGCAGACGCTTGGTCTCCAGGGTCGCGAACAGCTCGCGCGGATCGACATAGTCGTACTCGATCGCATAGCCGTAGCGCTTGACCTCGACAGCCTCGAGACCCGGGATCGTGCGCAGGAACAGCAGCTGCGTCTCTTCGGAAACCGACGTCGAGACACCGTTCGGATAGACCGTCGTATCGTCGAGGCCTTCCGGCTCCAGGAACACCTGGTGACTGGTCTTGTCGGCGAAACGAACGACCTTGTCCTCGATCGACGGGCAGTAGCGCGGACCGATACCCGTCGCGCGGCCGCCATAGACGGCCGACTCCCCAAGGCGTTCGGCGATGATCTGGTGCGTCTCCGCCGTCGTATAGGTGATGCCGCACTGGATCTGCGGCACGTCAATCTTGTCGGTCAGAAACGAAAACGGGATCGGCTCGTCGTCGGCCGCCTGCATCTCCAGGCGATCCCAGGCGATGGTCGCGCCGTCGAGACGGGCGGGTGTGCCGGTCTTCAGGCGTCCCATGTGGAAGCCCAGGCTGTAGAGACGATCCGACAGACCGATCGATGGCGCATCGCCGACCCGGCCGGCCGGGGTTCGGGTCTCGCCCAGATGGATCAGGCCCTTCAGGAAAGTGCCGGTGGTCAGCACCACACGGCAGGCGCGGTAGGAGACCCCTGCCCCGTCGATCACACCGGCGACCTTACCGTCCTCAACGATCAGGTCCTCGGCCGCGGCCGCGATGATATCGAGGTTACACGTGGCATGGAGCTCGGCCTGCATGGCCTCGCGATAGAGCTTGCGGTCGATCTGGGCCCGCGGCCCCCGGACGGCTGGACCCTTGGAGCGATTGAGCATCCGGAACTGGATGCCGGCCTTGTCGGCCATTCGCCCCATCACGCCGTCGAGGGCGTCGATCTCCCGGACCAAGTGCCCCTTGCCCAGACCGCCAATGGCAGGGTTGCAGGACATCTCGCCAATGGTTTCAAGCTTGTGGGTCAGCAGAAGGGTATGAGCCCCCGTGCGCGCGGCGGCGCTGGCCGCCTCGCAGCCGGCGTGGCCGCCGCCGATCACAATAACATCCCAGGTTTTGGACAAAGGTACGCGCCTCAATGCGAACGCCCCCGGTTCTGGCGGGGGCGCTAGACTCTCATATACGCTCTTCAGGCGAGGAGGTCGACGTGAGTCCACGAGGTTTCACGTGAAACACTCAGGACAGAGCTGTGATCAGCCTGTGGATAACCTGTCGATGTTTCACGTGGAACGTTACTTGCCGATACAGAAGCTTGAGAAGACGCGGTCCAGCACATCTTCGGTGTCGATACGCCCCGTGATCTTGGCGAGCGCCCGAGCGGCGAGACGTACATCCTCCGCAGCGAGTTCGACCTCTAGCCCAACATCCGACAGAGCGCGCTCCAGGTAGACCTGAGCTTCGCGAAGTCTTTCCGCGTGGCGTTGCCGTGTAGCCGCCGGAAATTCCGATCCTGAGAGGGCGGACGTCACGTGGGAGGTCAGCCGGGCCCTGAATTGACCGATAGCGTCGGGCGAATGGGCGCTGATCATCTCCACGGTCAGGCCTCGGGCTACGAAGCGGTTCCGAACGTCGGCCACTACCATCGCATCGGCGATGTCGATCTTGTTGATCGCCACCCAGTCCCCCGGAGACAGGAGATCGCTCCCCTCCCCGCTCGACTGTTCCACGTGAAACCCGTCGAAGACCCAGATCCGCAGATCCGCCGCCTGCGCCCAGGCTCGAGCCCGCCGAACGCCCTCTGCCTCAATGGCGTCGCCCGTCTCGCGCAAACCCGCCGTATCAGCCAGCAGCACGCGATAGCCGCCCAGCACCAGGGGGACCTCGATGATGTCACGTGTTGTGCCGGGCGTATCCGTGACGATGGCGGCGTCCCGCTCGGCAAGGCCGTTCAGGAGGGTGCTCTTGCCGGCGTTGGGCGCCCCGACCAGCGCGATCCGATAGCCGTCGCGCACGCGGCGTCCACGGGAAACATCGGCCAAGGCTGCGCCGATCTCGGCGTTCAGCACTTCAAGGCCCGGACGGGCGCGCGCCGCGACCTCTTCGGGCAGGTCCTCATCCGGGAAGTCGACCGCCGCTTCAAGCATGGCCAGCGCATGGACAAGCAGCTCTCTCCAACGATCGTAGCGTTGGCTGAGCGCGCCACCGATCTGGCCAAGAGCCTGCCTCCGCTGACCCTCAGTCTCGGCGTCGATCAGATCGGCCACACCCTCGGCCTGAGCCAGATCCAGCTTGCCGTTTCCAAAGGCCCGCCGCGTGAATTCCCCTGGCTCAGCGAGCCTCAAGCCTAGGTTCACGAGCGCTTCCACCAGCGCCTCGACGACGGCTGGCCCGCCGTGCACGTGAAACTCGGCGGCGTCCTCGCCGGTATAGCTGGCCGGGCCTTCGAAGAAGAGCACCAGCGCCTCGTCCAGCTCGACCCCTTCATGCCGAAGGCGGCGCAGTCCGGCCAATCGCGGCGCGGGAACCTTGCCGGCCAAGGCCGCGACCACGGCCCGCGTTTCGGGTCCAGACACGCGCACGACGGCCACCGCCGCCCGCCCGGCCGCAGTGGCCAGGGCGAAGATCGTATCTGTCATCAGTCGCGCTTGCCCGCCGCCGCGCCCGCCGCCGCCGTCATCAACTTGCGAAACTGGTCCTGGGCGCCGGCGCCGAAGGCCATCCAGTTCTTCATCAATTCCTCTGGAGCCAGCATGGCCATGTTGGCGTCCATGCGGGTCTGCATCTCCTTCACGAGATGGTCGTTGAGGGCGCTGACATCCGGCAGGCCCAGAAAGGTTCGCGCCTCCACGGGCGTGCAGTCGATCTCGATGGTCATCTTCATGGCGGTTCCCTCAGGTCAGGGCACGATATTGTTATGGGCCAGGCCCGACGTGTCACGTTAGAGCGCTTTGGTCGAAAGTCACATCGACGCCAAGCGACGGAGAGCCCCGATGAGCGAGACCCTCACCATCAACACGCCGGACGGCGCCTTTTCGGCCTATGTGGCGCGACCGACGGCGGAGACCGCCCCGGCCGTCGTCGTGATCCAGGAGATCTTCGGCGTCAACAAGGTGATGCGCGACATCTGCGACGGGCTCGCCGCCCAGGGCTTTGTCGCTATCTGCCCCGACCTGTTCTGGCGGATCGAGCCCGGCATCGACATCACTGACCAGTCGGAAGCTGAGTGGAAGCGCGCCTTCGAACTGTTCAACGCGTTCGATGTCGACGCCGGGGTGAGCGACATCGCGGCGACCATCGCCGCCGCCCGCGCCCTGCCCGGCGTGTCCGGCAAGGTCGGGGCGGTCGGCTATTGCCTGGGCGGTCTGCTGGCCTTCCTGACCGCCACCCGCACGGACGCCGACGCCTGCATCTCCTATTACGGCGTGGGTCTGGAAAAGCACGTGGGCGAGGCCGACAAGCTGGCCCGCCCCCTGCTGATGCACATCGCCGAGAAGGATCAGTTTGTTCCGCCGGAAGCCCAGCAGGTCATCCAGGCCGCGCTGAAGGATCACCCACAGATCACCATCCATACCTATGCCGGCCGTGACCACGCCTTCGCGCGAGAAGGCGGCGCGCACTACGACGCGGCAGACGCGGCCAAGGCCAATGGTCGCTCGCTGACCTTCTTCCAGACCAACCTGGCCTAGGTCCATGCTGGCGATCCAGATCCAGAAGACCGGCGGCCCAGAGGTTCTCGAAGCCGTCGACCTCCCCGTTCCAAAGCCCCCGCCAGGACAAATCCTGATCCGGCATCATGCGGTGGGTCTCAACTTCATCGACACTTATCACCGCTCCGGCCTCTATCCGCTGAAGCTGCCGATGGTGCTGGGCCTGGAGGCGTCTGGGACCGTCGAGGCGGTGGGCGACGGCGTCACCCGTTTCGCCGTGGGCGATCGCGTCGCCTATAACGGTTCGCCCGGCGCCTATGCCGAGTCGGCCGTGGTTCCCGCGGACCGCGCCGTAAAGGTGCCCGACGCGGTCAGCCTCGAGATCGCCGCGGCCGTGCTGCTCAAGGGCATGACGGCCGAGTTTCTCGTCCGCCGATGTTTCCACGTGAAACCCGGAGACGTCGTCCTTGTCCACGCGGCCGCCGGTGGCGTCGGCTCGATCCTCGTCCAGTGGTGCAAGGCCCTGGGCGCAAGCGTGATCGCCACGGTCGGCTCGGACGCCAAGGCCTCGATCGCCCGGGATCTCGGCGCGGACCACGTAATCCTCTATGGCGAGGAAGACGTGGCCGCCCGTGTCTCGGAGATCACAGGCGGCAAAGGCGTCGCGGTCGTCTATGACGGTGTGGGCAAGGACACCTTCGAGGGCAGCTTGAAGAGCCTGGCGCGCCGGGGCGTGCTCGCCACCTTCGGGAACGCCTCGGGGCCCGTGCCGCCGTTTTCGCCGCTGGAGCTGTCCGGCAAGTCGTTGTTCGTCACCCGCCCTCGCCTGTTCGACTACATCGTCACGACACAGGAGCTCGACGAAAGCGCCCAAGCCCTGTTCGCGGTGCTGGCGTCAGGCGCGGTGAAGATCGATATCGGCCAGACCTTCCCCCTCGCCGAAGCCCGCGCCGCCCACGAGGCGCTGGAGGGGCGACGCACCACGGGAGCCACCCTGCTGCTGCCGTAGGACTTTCGCGGTCAGACCAAGAAAAAAGCGCCGGGGTATGCCCCCGGCGCTTTTGCATTTCAGCCCTACCCGGACCCCTAGGTGTTCATCGACTGGAAGAAGTCGCCGTTGGTCTTGGACTGGCGCATCTTCTCGAGCAGGAACTCGATCGCGTCCGACGCGCCCATCGGGTTGAGGATCCGGCGCAGCACATAGGTCTTCTGCAGCTGGTCGCGCGGGGTGATCAGCTCTTCCTTGCGGGTGCCGGACTTCAGCACGTCGATGGCCGGGAAGATGCGCTTGTCGGCGACCTTGCGGTCCAGAATGATTTCCGAGTTACCGGTGCCCTTGAACTCTTCGAAGATCACTTCGTCCATCCGGCTGCCGGTGTCGATCAGGGCGGTGGCGATGATCGAGAGCGAGCCGCCCTCCTCAACGTTCCGCGCCGCGCCGAAGAAGCGCTTCGGGCGCTGCAGGGCGTTGGCGTCAACACCGCCGGTCAGCACCTTGCCCGACGACGGGACCGTGGTGTTGTAGGCGCGGCCCAGACGGGTCACGGAGTCCAGCAGGATGACGACGTCGCGCTTGTGCTCGACCAGGCGCTTGGCCTTCTCGATGACCATCTCGGCCACCTGCACGTGACGGGTCGCGGGCTCGTCGAAGGTCGAGGCGATGACCTCGCCCTTCACCGTGCGCTGCATGTCGGTGACTTCTTCCGGGCGCTCATCGATCAGCAGGACGATCAGATAGCACTCGGGGTGATTGGTCTCGATCGACTTGGCGATGTTCTGCAGCATGACGGTCTTGCCCACGCGCGGCGGGGCGACGATCAGGCAGCGCTGGCCCTTGCCGAGCGGGGCGACGATGTCGATGATCCGGCCCGAACGATCCTTCACGGTCGGATCGGGCAGTTCCATGTTCAGGCGCTCTTCGGGATAGAGCGGCGTCAGGTTGTCGAAGTGGATCTTGTGCTTGACGTTGTCGGGGGCCTCGAAATTGATCTTGGCCACGCCAGTCAGGGCGAAATAGCGCTCGCCCTCACGCGGTGAGCGGATGGCGCCGTCGACGGTGTCGCCGGTGCGCAGGCCATACTTCCGGATCTGCGACGGCGAGACATAGATGTCGTCCGGGCCCGGAAGATAGTTGGCTTCCGGCGAACGCAGGAAGCCAAAGCCGTCCTGCAGCACTTCCATGGTGCCCGAGCCCGAGATCTCCACGCCTTCTTCGGCGAGGGTCTTCAGGATGGCGAACATCATGTCCTGCTTGCGCATGGAGTTGGCGTTCTCGACCTCGAAGGTCTCGGCGAACGCCAGCAGGTCGGCCGGGGACTTTTCCTTCAGCTCCTGCAGCGACATGGTCTTGAGGCCCAGGGCCGCGACAGCGTCGGCGATGCCGGTGTCTTCCGCGTCGCCGCCGTCCTCGGACTCGGCCGATTGGGCGCCGGGCGCCTCAGCGGGGGTGGTGGTGTCGACGAGGGCTTCCTCGATGGAACCGTCGTTGTCGGTGTCTTCGGTCATGTTTTGACTCAAACGGGGACGCGGGCCGCGAGACGCGATCCGGCCGAAAAGGATTTCAGGTCTCACGCCAGGCTTGGAAACCTGGCGAGCGCGCCATGACGACGACGCGGATCGATTGGGGAACAGACCTTCGAAGCCAGGCTCCGGGGGCGCGCCAGGACGGGCGCCGGTCCGTGAAGACAGGACCTGTCGGTCCTGAGGTCGATGGGAACCACATGCGGGAGAGCGGGTCAAGCACCACGCCCTCCGCGAAGGGTGTGCTAGTGGTTGAGGAACTTCGTCGTCACCGACATAACAATGATGATCGCCGCCACGAACGGCAGCTCGTTGGTGATCCGCCAGAACTTCTCGGAGCGGATATTCTCGCCACGCTCGAACTTGCGGCGCGAGGCCGACAGGAAACCGTGCCAGCCATACAGCACAACCAGGGACGCGAGCTTGGTCAGCATCCAGGGCTGCAGGAGAAAGTCCCAGCCCCGGATCTGGCTATCGGCCAGGATCAGGGCGACGCCGAACACGAGGGTCAGGATCGAGGCCGGATTGATGATGCCGCGCAGCAACCGGCGCTCCATGACCTTGAAGGTCTCATCCATCTCCGAACCGGGCGTGGCCTGGGTGTGATAGACGTAGAGGCGCGGCAGGTAGAGCATCCCGGCCATGAACGCGATCACTGCCAGAATGTGCAGGCCGCGAAAAACGTTGAAGTGCTGGACCAGGAAATCGATCACGCCGCTGCTCCTTGCGTGCGGGGGCACTGGCTGCGGTTGCCACCGCAGCGCCAGGCGCAGGCGGGCGCCACGCCCTCACGCGGCAAGGCTTCGACAACCGCCTTGGCAAGGCCGCCGATGAAGCCCTGCTCGACGCCCAGGGCCGCGACGCGGACATAGGCCGGGCAGCCGTTCTCGACGGCCAGTTCGCGATATTCGTGATCCAGTTCGACCAGGGTCTCGATGTGCTCCGAGACGAAGGCGATCGGGGTCACCACGAGGGCCAGACCTTGCTGGCTCGCGGCGCGGATCTCGTCATCGGTCGAGGGCCCGATCCATTTCAGAGGACCCACCCGGCTCTGATAGCTGACTTTCCAGTCCCAACCGTCGCCGAGCCTGGCGGCCACCGCCGCGGCCGTGGCCTCGATCTGCTGCTGGTAGGGGTCTCCGGCCAGGATCACCTTCTCCGGCAGGCCGTGGGCCGAGAACAGCAGACGCGCGGGCTTGGGGCTGCCGGCCTTCTCATAGGTTTCGCGGATCAGGCGGGCATGGGCCTCGATCAGGGCGTCATCGGTCGGATAGCAGCAGATCGCGCGGGTCTGGCCCGGACCGCGATAGACCTTGTTCCACGCCTTCAGGGACGAGCCCGTCGTGGTGGTCGAAAAGTGCGGATAGAGCGGCAGCAGCACGATCTCGTCCGGCGCCCAGGCCTTGACCGCCTTGGCGGTCTCTTCGGTCAACGGCTTCCAGTACCGCATGGCGATGAAGCACTTGGTCTCGGCCTCCGGCATCGCTTCGGCCAGGACGGTTTCCAGGGCGGCGGCCTGCTTTTGCGTTTCGGGCAGCAAGGGCGAGCCGCCGCCCATGATCGCATAGTTGGCCTTGGCGCTCTTTTCGCGGGTCGTCGAGATCAGGGCCGCGATCGGATAGCGGATGAGCGCCGGAGCGCCGATGATCGCCTTGTCGCGAAAGAGATTGAACAGGAACGGCCGCACGGCGTCCGGTCCGTCAGGCCCGCCCAGATTGAACAGGACGACGGCGATCTTCTTGCGGGCGGTCATTTGCCGGTCACCCGAGCAAGCACCTGCTCGACATGGGCGATGGGCGTATCGGGCAGGATGCCGTGGCCCAGGTTGAAGATGTAGGGACCCTGGCCCCACTGCTCGATCATCTGGTCTACCCGGCGCAGCAGCTCATCGCCACCGGCCCGCAGCAGCAGAGGGTCCAGCGCGCCCTGGATCGGCTTGATCTTCTGGATACGCTGACCCATGGCCGCGCTGGCCTGGGTGTCCAGCGCCACGCCCTGCACCGGTACGACCGAGGCATAGGTCTCGACCAGGGTGCCGGCGCCCCTGGGGAAACCGATCACTGGAACGGTTACGCCCCGATCGCGCAGGCCCTGCACGATGGCGGCGTGCGGCTTGATCACCAGCCGTTCGAACTGCGGTTCCGACAGGCCCTCGGCCCAGCTTTCGAAAAGCTTCAGGGCCTGGGCCCCGGCGTTCACCTGCATGACCAGATAGTCGATGGTCGCCTCGACCAGCACCGCGATCAACTGATCCAGCTTTTCGGGATGCTGGTAGGCATAGGTCCGCGCGCCGGTCCGGTCGCTGGAGCCGCCCTCGATCATGTAGGTCGCCACGGTCCAGGGCGCGCCGGCGAAACCGATCAGGGCCCGCTCAGGCTCAAGCGCGGCGCGGACCCGGGTCAGGGTCTCGCCGATGTTCGACAGCTTCGCGCCAGCATTGCCCGCCAGTTCCGCCATCGATTCGATCGACGGCATCTCGCCAAGCCGGGGACCCTCGCCCGCCTCGAACCATACCTTCTGGCCCAGGGCGCCCGGGATCAGCAGGATGTCGGCGAACACGATGGCCGCGTCATAGGGGAAACGCCGCATTGGTTGCAGCGTCACCTCGGCGGCCTTTTCAGGATCGAAGCAGAAGCTGATGAAATCCGGCGTCGTGGCGCGAACGGCCCGATACTCCGGAAGATAGCGACCCGCCTGCCGCATGAACCATACGGGAGGGCGGTCGGCGGTTTGTCCCGACAGGACCGAAAGCAGCTTGGGCGTCACGAGCGTCATGAAGGCCTTAAATCCCGTCCCGCCCTTGGGCTCAAGCCCGAAGGCCAATCTTCATTTCTTAATAAGATCTTAAGTTTGACGGTAGGAGGAGAAGAGCAAGTGGGAACTGGGGAAAACCGCGCTGTTCCCTGGCTCGCGCACACGCTGTCTCGACTTTTACCCACGATCCCCCACAGGGGGAAGACGCCCTGTTAATCCTGGGGATGGATCGCTAGGGCCTTGCGTTCCTTAATGAACTCTTAACGGCCTTGGCCAGGCTTAAGGGCTCGTTAACCATTCGTCCCCGGACATGGGATGGCTATGATCCAAGATCGAGGGATGCGGGGTGAGCTTGGGGATGTTACGCGGTCAATGCGGCCGTTGATCACAGCGGCGCCATGACATGACGCTTCGGGACGGTTTCGGCGCCCACGCGTCCCCAGAGGCAGGCCAAGTGGTTAAGCAACCGTTAACGGATGATCCACAGGAAGGTTCGAGCAATGGCGGAGGCGAGGACCGCCCGGCGCCCCGCTTCGCGACCTACTTCCATATCCATCTTGTGTCGGACTCGACCGGCGAAACCCTGAACGCGATGGCGCGCGCCGTCTGCGCCCGGTTCACCGACATCCTGCCGATCGAACACATCTATGCGCTGGTCCGTTCCAACCGGCAGCTGGACCGGGCGCTGGAGGAGATCGGCGGCGCGCCGGGCGTGGTGATGCACACCATCATCGACCCCAACCTGCGCCAGGCGCTGGAAGAAGGCTGCCGGCGACTGGAAATGCCGTGCATCGCGGCGCTGGATCCCGTGGTCAGCGCCATGTCGCGCTATCTGGGCGCCCGGATCTCCACGCGCGTGGGCGCCCAGCACGCGCTCAACAATGACTATTTCGACCGGATCGAGGCGCTGGACTACGCCATCGCCCATGATGACGGGCAAGGCGGTCAGGACCTGACCCAGGCCGACGTCATCCTGGTGGGCGTCTCGCGGACATCGAAGACCCCGACCTGCATCTATCTGGCCCATCGCGGGGTGCGGGCCGCCAATGTGCCGCTGGTCCCGGGCCGTCCGCCGCCTACCGAGCTGTTCGAGCTGAAGAACACCCTGATCGTCGGCCTGATGACCACACCCGACCGGCTGATCCAGATCCGTCGCAACCGGCTGCTGTCGCTGAAGGAGAACCGCGAGAGCGACTATATCGACACCGACTCGGTGCGCAGCGAGATCATCGCCGCCCGCCGCCTGTTCGAGAAGATGGGCTGGCCGATCATCGACGTCACCCGTCGTTCGGTGGAGGAAACCGCCGCGGCGATCATAAACCTGCTGTCAAGCGGTCGGGGCCAGGTCGAGGTCCTGGGATGAGTCGCACGCCCGTCACCCTGGCCTCGAAGAGCGCGGCCCGTCAGGCGATCCTGCGCAATGCCGGGGTCGATTTCGAGGCCGTCGTCGCGGGTGTGGATGAGGACGCGACCAAGGCCGGGCTTCTGGCCGAGGGCGCCAGCCCCCGCGAGGTGGCCGACGCCCTGGCCGAACTGAAGGCGGTCAAGGTCTCGACCAAGCGGCCGGGCCTGGTGATCGGCGCCGACCAGACCCTGGATTTCGCCGGCCGGCTGATCGACAAGGTCGCGACCTTGGACGAGGCCCGCGCCCTGCTGCTGGAACTGCGCGGCAAGACCCACAAGCTGCACTCGGCCGTGGTGGTCGCCCGCGACGGCAAGCCGATCTGGCGGGTGGTGCAGAGCGCCAAGCTGTCGGTGCGGCCGTTCAGCGACGCCTGGCTCGACAGCTATCTGGAGCGCCGCGGCGAGCACATCCTGCACTGCGTCGGCTGCTACGAGCTGGAAAGCGAAGGCGTGCAGCTGTTCGACGCCGTCGACGGCGACTATTTCACCATCCTGGGCCTGCCTTTGGTGGGCCTGCTGGATTTCCTGCGTCTTCATGGAGCCCTCGAGGCATGAGTTCGACCCTCACCGGCGCGGCGATCGTCGCCGGCGTCTGCGGCGCGCCGATCCGTCACTCGATGAGCCCGTTGATCCACAATGCCTGGATCGCGGCGGCCGGACTGGACGCGGCCTATGTGCCGTTCGCCCCGGCCGAGGATCGCTTCGAGGCGTTCATCGACGGCCTGCGCGGCGGCGCCATTCGCGGCCTGAACGTCACCATTCCCTTCAAGGAGCGCGCCCTGGCAGCGTCCGACAGCGCCAGCGATCTGGCCCGCATGGCCGGCGCCGCCAACCTGCTGATCTTCGAGGCCGACGGCACGATCCGCGCCGACAATACCGATGGCCCCGGTCTGCTGGGCGCGATCGAGGCCCAGGCGTCCGGTTATGATGTCGCTTTGGCGCCGGTGGTGGTGCTGGGGGCCGGCGGCGCGGCGCGCGGCGCGATCGCCGCTCTGCTGCTGGCCGGCGCCCCTCAGATCAGTCTGGTCAACCGCACCCTGGCCCGGGCCCATGACCTGGTGGAAACCTTCGGCTCGCGGGTCGTGGCCGTGCCGCAAGAGGCCCTGGACGATCACCTTGCCGAGGCGGGTCTGGTCATCAACGCCACGTCCCTGGGGCTGGGCGGCGGAGACGGTCCGGCGGCCCAGTTGGATCTGACTCCCTTCGAGGCGGTTGTTGTCGACATGGTCTACAAGCCGCTGCGCACCGAGTTCCTGCAAAGGGCCCAAGCCGCCGGCCGCCGCACGGTCGACGGACTGGAAATGCTGTTGCGCCAGGCCGTCCCCTCCTTTGAAGCCTTCTACGGCCAGGCCCCGCCGACCACTGTCGACGTCCGCGCCCTGGCCCTGCATCACCTTGGCGAGGTCTGAGCCATGATCATCCTGGGTCTCACCGGTTCGATCGGCATGGGCAAGTCCACGACCTCGGCGATGTTCCAGGCCGAAGGCGTGCCCGTCTATGATTCCGACGCGGCGGTGCACGCGCTCTACGCGGCGGGCGGCGCGGCGGTGGGTCCGGTCGAGGCCGCCTTTCCCGGTGTCGTCGTGGACGGCGCGATCGACCGCGCCCGGCTGAGCGCGGCGGTGGTCGGCGATCCCGAGGCGCTGCAGAAGCTGGAGGCCATCGTTCATCCGCTGGTCGGGGCTCACCGCATCGGCTTCTTCGAGGACGCGCAAGCCGGCGGCCACGACATCGTCGTGCTGGACGTGCCCCTGCTGTACGAGACCGGCGGCGACAAGCGGGTCCACAAGGTGGTGGTGGTCTCGGCCCCGCCCGAGGTCCAGCGCCAGCGGGTCCTGGCCCGCCCCGGCATGGACGAGGCCAAGCTGGACGCCATCCTGGCGCGGCAGCTGCCCGACGCCGAGAAGCGGGCTCGCGCCGACTTCGTGATCGACACCGGCCAGGGGCTGGAACACGCCCATCAACAGGTTCGTCGGATCCTGGCGACCCTGCGACAACCTGCGTGACTTGAAGGGGCCGCCGAACCGGCCCATTGAATCGCCATGGCCCGGGAAATCATCCTCGACACCGAAACCACCGGCTTCGATCCGAAGACCGGCGACCGCCTGGTCGAAATCGGCTGCATCGAGGTGGTCGACTTCATGCCCACGGGCAAGTCGTTCCACGAATATTGCGACCCGTTGCGCGACATGCCGGCCGAGGCCGAGAAGGTCCACGGCCTGTCCAGCGCCTTCCTGACCGGCAAGCCCCGGTTCGAGGCCATCGCCGACCGCTTCCTGGAGTTCGTCGGCGACAGCGTGGTGGTGGCCCACAACGCCGCCTTCGACCGCAGCTTCGTCAATTTCGAACTGGAAAAGTGCGGCCGTCCCGCCCTGCCCGAAGCCCGCTGGGTCGATACCCTGGCCATGGCCAAGAAGCGCTTTCCGGGCATGTACAACTCGCTCGACGCCCTGTGCAAACGCTACAAGATCAGCCTGGAAAGCCGCGACAAGCACGGCGCCCTGATCGACGCCCACCTGCTGGCCGAGGTCTATCTGGAACTGCAGGGCGGCAAGGAACGCGCCCTGGAGCTGACGGCGGTGGTCACCGAAGCCATGGCCGGCCAGCTGCAGGCCGGCGCCTATGGCCTGCGCCCCCGCCCGCTGGCCGCCCGCTCCACCGAGGCCGAGCGGGCCGTCCATGTGGAATGGATCCAGTCGACGCTCAAGGACAAGGCCGTCTGGGTGAAGCTGGGCCTGGTGGAACTGCAGGGCTGAGCCCGAAGCGCCGGCTGCTAGGTCCTCCCCCTAGCGGGGGAGGTGTCGGCGTAGCCGACGGAGGGGGAAGTCCCTTCTGTTCATGGCATCCCCTCTCCGTCGCCCGTTGGGCGACCCCTCTCCCACAGGGAGAGGATCTTGGAGCGCACGGCGTCGCAGCCTCGCGCGGAAACCGCCGAGTTGATGGGAAGGGTCGCGGAGCGTCCGGGCCTCGCCCGGAATGTGTGAGTTCTAAGTACCGTTTCGACGAAGACGAACGCTCCGCGTGACCGTTATCCCTCTGGCCGGGGCGCGCGGGTCTGGTTCAACCCTTCACCCCCATCCGGGCGCTCCCCCTCGCGACGGACCCAGCCCTCAAGCTGCAGCCTCGCCGATTCCGGAGGACCCGGAACGTACCTTCGGACGGACGGGGACCTCCGACGAGAGTTCCCCGATGGACAGGTTTACGTCACCTGTCCTCCTTTAAGCCCAGCCCGGTCCCGCTCACGCGACTCCGGTGGCCCCGCTCGATCACCCCTGACAGCCGCCTCTGGTCGCCGGCCGGACGCCCTTCCCGTGCTGTCAGGTGAGATCATTATGCGGGCGGTTTGAACGCGGAGGATTGGCGCGATCAACTATTTTACAGGGCTTTGATTTCGTTGATCTTCACGGCGAAAAGAACGGGGATTGGCCGGGCTCCGTCCCCGTTCTTGCTCACGCCGTCGCGGGCTTCGCCGCGCCGCCCGTGGTCGGCCGGTACTGGGCCGCGTCGGTCGTGAACTCGGCGTGGCCATAGCGCGCCAGATGGCGGCGTAGCTGGGCCACCAGGTCGCGGTCGGCCAGATCGCGCAGGCCCGGAACCTTCAGGGCCAGGCCATAGGCCAGCATCCGGCTGGTGACGATGGCGGCGACCAGCCCGAACAGGGCGCGGTCGGCGGCGGTGATCGTCACCCCCATCCGCGCGGCGGCCGCCACGTCGCCGCCCATGAACTGGCGCAGGAAGAACACCTTGGCGAAGCCGCGCTCGACGGTGTCGAACAGGCGGTTGCGCCACGAGCGGTCGGGCGGCAGGTAGGCCGCCAGGGTGGCGCGCACCAGGGCGCCGCAGGTCTCGTCGTCGAAGCCCTTGCGCAGGGTCTGGTTGCGGGCGGTCATGGTCTGGACCACGCCGACCGGCGTGTCGGCCAGCAGATCCTCGGGCAGACCCAGCAGATAGCAGCGATAGCGGGCCAGCTCGACCTTGGCCCGCTCGGCCGGGGTGAAGGTGGTGCGACCCTGGCGCAGCAGCTTGTAGCTGAGCAGGAAGATCGGGATCAGGCCGGCCGGCATCTGGTCGACCTGGGGGATGGGCACGCCATAGACCTTCGGGTCCCAGGCGCCGGGCCGGCGCAAGGCGTTGAAGCGAACCATCGAATGCATCAGCCGCACCATGGCGGCGGCCTTGAAGCCTTCGCCCTGTCGTTCCAGCGCGCCGGGCAGCAGGGTGGAGGTGAAGAAGCTGGCCGTTTCATTGACCCGCCGCGCGGCGGTCTCGTTGCCCAGGGTGCCGGTCAGGGCCATGGGCAGGGCCGCGTACCTGTTCATGAAGGTGGCCACGAACGCGCCGCGAATGGCGAAAGGCGACAGGTTGGCCGCGGCGTTGCGGTCCAGCCGCGCGCCTTCCCGGACCAGGTCCATGTCGACCCAGTCGGGGACATGCTCCATGTCGCGGATAAAGGCGACCAGCTCGGGCGGCGCGTCGGGTACGGCCTCGACGCCCTCCTCGCAGGCCCTGGTCAGCATCGCGATCAGGCCCCGGAAGCCGTGCTGCGGCATCAGGCCGGCATAGGCGTCGGCCACCCGGTCGCCCAGCAGGGTGTAAGCGCGGACGAGCGCCAGCTGCTCGGCCGTGGGCTCGGCGCCCGCCACGCTCTTGGGCGCCACGCTGTCGGCCGGATCTTCGGTGAAGCGCTCGGGCGTCGCATCGAAGTCGATCCGGCCATAGAGCTCCGGCTGGCGGGTCTTCTGGTCGGCGACCCGGGCCCGGACCTGCTCGATCGTGCCGTTCATGCTCGAAATCCTCTCGCGGATGGCGGCCCCTCGCCTGAGACATCAGATTATGTAAGCATTGCTCATGTTCCTACTCGCCTTGTCTGGCGAGCGGATCTGGCGCGGAGGAATCAGGCAAGTGTCGGAAAAGGAACGCAGAACGCCACGGCAAGCCCGCGCCGAGGCGACGGTCGAGGCGATTTTCGACGCGACCTTTCAACTTCTGG
The DNA here is from genome assembly GCF_965279145.1 of Caulobacter sp. Lineage (NCBI taxonomy): Bacteria > Pseudomonadati > Pseudomonadota > Alphaproteobacteria > Caulobacterales > Caulobacteraceae > Caulobacter > Caulobacter sp. The sequence goes on along the minus strand of NZ_OZ257139.1, from coordinate 1,563,808 downwards.
AGACCAATGGGCTCGAGCGCCTGACCACCAACCACATCGCCCAGCGGGCCGGGGTCAGCATCGGCACGCTCTATCAGTATTTCGCGGGCAAGGCCGAGATCCTGGCGGCCATGGCCCAGCGCCGGGCCGAGGCGGCGCGCGGCCGGATCGCCCAGACCCTGATCGCCGCGCCGCAGCTGGGCAGCGTCCGCCCGATCGTCCAGGCCCTGATGACCACCTTCGAAGGCTCGCCCGAAACCCGCAAGGCCCTGCTGGACGCCCTGTTTGATCGCGGCGGCGACGCGGTGATGGCCCATCACCACCAGGCGTTCCTGGCGGCGATTGGCGGCAAGGCCGAGCTGAAGCTGGATCTTTCGCCGGAACAGCTGTTCGTCCTGACCCACGCGGTGGCCGGCCTGCTGCGCGCTGCGGCGGCCGAGCCGGACCTGGCCCTGTCGCCGGCGGCGCTGGAGGACGAGTTCGTGCTGCTGATGGAGAGCTATCTGTCGGCGCTGATCGCGCGGGGGCGTGGCGCGCGCTGATCCCTCTCCCCCTGTGGGAGAGGGTGGGCCGCGAAGCGGGCCGGGTGAGGGGTCGCGCGAGCCTTTCCGATAAGGCGTTCAACCCCTCATCCGGCGCTGCGCGCCACCTTCTCCCGCAAGGGGAGAAGGGACAGTTTAAAGCTTCAGATCCGCCGTCACCGGTGCGTGGTCGCTGGGGCGTTCCCATTCGCGCACGGTGTCATGCACCTTGGACGACACCTTGCCGTCCACGAAGGCCGCGTCGCGCAGGCCAGGGCTGGCCAGGATGTGGTCCAGGCGCAGGCCGCGATTGGACTTGCGGAAGTCGGCGGCGCGGTAGCTCCACCAGGAAAACAGCTTTTCCGGCTCGGGCGTCGCCAGGCGCGGCAGGTCCAGCAGGTTCATCGACTTGATCATGGCGTCGAAGGCCTCGAGTTCGGCCGGCGTGTGGCTGACCACCTTCAGCATCTGGCGGTGGCTCCAGACATCGTTCTCGCCCGGCGCGATATTGAGGTCGCCGGTGACGATCAGCGGATCCTTGGGATCACGCTTCTTCAGGGCGGCGGTCAGGGTCTCGTAGAAGTCCAGCTTGTGGTCGAACTTGGGATTGCCGATCCGGTCGGGCGTGTCGCCGCCGGCCGGGATGTAGAAGTTCTGGATGTCGACCCCGGCCACCTTGACCGCCACGCAGCGGGCGTGGCCCTCGCGGCAGGTCATCAGGGTGGGCACGTCCTCGAACGGCAGGCGCGAGGCGATGGCCACGCCGTGCCAGCCCTTTTGCCCGGCGATCTTCAGGTGCGGCAGGCCGGCGGCCTCGAAGGCCTCACGCGGAAACTCGCCCTCCTGGCACTTGATCTCCTGCAGGCACAGCACGTCGGGCGCCTGCTCGTCGACGAAGCGGGCGACCTGCTCGGCGCGCAGGCGGACGGAGTTGACGTTCCAGGTGGCGAGACGGAGGCGCATGGCTTGGCTCTAAAAGGTTTGAGCGCCGCCGGAAACGAAAAACGCCCAGGCGCCTGAAGCGCCTGGGCGAAAGTCGGGTCTCTCATGCCGCGACCGGGAGGGGATAGGATCCGGTACGGTTTGCGAGGAGAGGGTCGGGCTCTCATCGCCATGCGTGTTAAATATGCCACTTCAAAAGATTAAGTCAAGTGGCGATGCTGTTGATTCTTGCATGTTGTGAGAATGTCACAATTACGGCTTGCCGACGCGGCGGCGCGGATCGTTCAACACGAACAGCTTGGGATCAAAGCCCGAGGCCTTTTCCAGGTCGGCCAGACGCACGCGGATTTCGCCGCCCTTCACGTCGCTGACGGTCCAACCCATCAGGGCGACGGGAGCGTTGCTGAACTCCAGGCTGATCTTGCCCAGGGTCTGGCGCTTGGCGTCCTGGGCCACGATCGTGAAGCCGTCGGCCAGCTTGCGCACATCGGTGATGACCACACCGCGATCCAGCCGCACCTCGCGCGCCAGCAGCAGGGCCAGAGGCGTGCGGCTCAGCGGATAGCTCTCGAAGGTCTTCAGGCGGCTGTCGAAGATGTTGACGTTACTGCCGTTGCTGACCACCAGCAGGCCCGATGGACCCTCATAGGCGAAGCGCGCCTTGCCGGGCCGCTGCAGCCACAGGGTCCCTTGGGTGACCGTGCCGCGCTGGTCGGTCTGAACAAACCGGCCCTTGGCCGACGACAGGTCCTGGATATAGGCGGTGGCCTTGTCGACCAGGGCCTGCTGCTCGGCGTTCAGCGCGGCGGGCGCGGGCTTTGTAACCTGGGCGAAGGCCGGCGCAGCCAGGCCCGCGACGGCGGCGGCGATCAGGAAGCGGCGGGTCTGGTCAGTCATGGTCTGCATATCTCCGTAGTCTCAACCTTTGCCCTGACGACACGACAAGCGAAAGGCCGTCGCGAGGCGATTTGGCGGCGCTCCGATGAAGGGGCGTTCAGGTTGGGTGTGGGGAACGCGGAAGCTGGAGCGTGGGTTGCGCGGGGGTGAGACCGTCTGAGCCGCCCCCTACTTCTTCGCGTCCTTGACGGCGTCCTTCAGCTCGCCCTGCTTCACATTGCCGACGACCTTGTCGGTCTTGCCCTGCTTCTTCAGGTCCTTGTCGCCGATCACCGTGCCGACGCCGGACTCGATCTTGCCCACCGTCTCCTGCTTGCGGCCGGCGCTGCGGTCGCAGGCGCTGAGGCCGACCATCGTGATCAGGGTCAGGGCGAGGATGGGCGTGCGCAGGGGGATCATGTCGGAACTCCGCTTGAAGCGTTATCGGGCGCGTGACGCTGAAGCGGTCACGCGCCCTGAAACGCAAGCGGAGCCATAACGATCCGTCGTTACAGCGACGGCGGCGGCGGAGCCAGGATCTCGCGCTTGCCGGCGTGGTTGGCGGCGCCGACGACGCCTTCCTTTTCCATCCGCTCCATCAGGGAGGCGGCGCGGTTGTAGCCGATCTGCAGGCGGCGCTGGATGTAGCTGGTCGAGGCCTTGCGGTCGCGGGTGACCACGGCCACGGCGTGGTCGTAGAGGTCGTTGGCCCCGCCCTCGCCGGCGAAGGCGCCTTCGATGGCCTCTTCCTGTTCCTCGTCACCGCCGGCGGTGACTTCTTCCAGATAGTTGGGCGTGCCCTGATCGCGCAGGAAGCGGGCCACGGTCTCGACCTCGGCGTCGCTGACGAACGGACCGTGCAGACGGGTGATGCGGCCGCCGCCGGCCATGTAGAGCATGTCGCCCTGGCCCAGCAGCTGCTCGGCGCCCTGCTCGCCCAGGATGGTGCGGGCGTCGATCTTGCTGGTCACCTGGAAGCTGATCCGGGTGGGGAAGTTGGCCTTGATGGTGCCGGTGATGACGTCGACCGACGGGCGCTGGGTGGCCATGATCAGGTGGATGCCGGCGGCGCGGGCCATCTGGGCCAGGCGCTGGACGGCGCCTTCGATGTCCTTGCCGGCCACCATCATCAGGTCGGCGACCTCGTCGATGACCACGACCAGATAGGGCATGGCCTCGGGGCGGATCTGTTCGGTCTCGTAGATCGGGCGGCCGGCGTCATCGAAGCCCGTCTGCACGGTGCGCTCGAAGTGCTCGCCCTTTTCCAGGGCTTCGTTGGCCTTCTCGTTATAGCCGCCGATGTTGCGCACGCCGATCTTGGACATCCGGCGATAGCGGTCCTCCATCTCGCGCACGGTCCACTTCAGCGCCACGACGGCCTTCTTGGGATCGGTCACGACGGGCGCCAGCAGGTGCGGGATGCCGTCATAGACCGACAGCTCCAGCATCTTGGGATCCACCATGATGAAGCGGCACTTCTCGGGCGGCAGCTTGTAGAGGATCGACAGGATGATGGCGTTGACCCCCACCGACTTGCCCGAGCCGGTGGTGCCGGCGATCAGCAGGTGGGGCATCTTGGCCAGGTCGGCGATATAGGGCTCGCCGCCGATCGTCTCGCCCAGGGCCATGGGCAGGATCGAATTGGTCTTCTCGTAGTCGTTGCTGGACAACAGGTCGCGCAGATAGACCGTCTCGCGCCGGGAGTTGGGCATTTCGATGCCGATGGCGTTGCGGCCCTGGGCCACGGCCACGCGGCACGAGATCACGCTCATCGAGCGGGCGATGTCGTCGGCCAGGGCCACGACGCGGGCGGTCTTGACGCCCGGGGCCGGCACCAGCTCGTACATGGTGACCACGGGGCCGGGACGGATCTGGTCGATCTGGCCCTTGACGCCGAACTCGGCCAGCACGCTTTCCAGCAGGCGGGCGTTCTGGCGCAGGGCGGCGGCGTCCACCTCCGACGAGCGCGGCTTGGCCTTGGCCAGCATGGCCAGTTCCGGCAGCTGGAAGCCGCCTTCATGGGTGAAGTCGAAGGTCTTCTGCTGCTCGCGCTGTTCGCGGCCGCTGTCCTTGGTGGCGCCCTTGGGCTTGGCGATGGCCAGGGGGCGGGCGCTGATCGGCTCTTCGAAGGCGCCTTCGTCCTCGTCATCGACCTCGGGGGCCGGCGCAACGGGCGGGGTGTAGGCCTGCTCGGGCGGGGTGTTTTCCGGGCGGGCCGGACGACGCGGCGGCACCGGGGTCTCGACGGTCTTGCGGGCGCGGGCCGGCTTCGGCGCCGGCGCGGCCACCGGCTCGGGCTCGGCCCGTTCGCGCGATTGCAGCACGCCGCCCACCGCGTCGGCGATGGCCTCGGGGTCGAAGCGGCGGAAGCCGATGGCGTAGCCCAGGGCGATCGCGGCGAGCACCGCCAGCAGCAGGGCGGCGATCAGGGTGGCGCCGGGGATGCGGGCGAAATGGAAGATGCCGGCCAGCAGGTGCAGCAGGCCGTCGCCCCAGAACCCGCCCAGGCCCTTTTCCAGCGGCCAGGCGGCCGGCGGACGCGGGGCCGACAGCACGCCGGCCAGGGCCAGCAGGCCGCCGACGCCGGCCAGGGCCCGCAGGCGCAGGTCCTCGCGCTCGGCGGAGGGATCGGCCTGCGACACGCGGGTCACGCCGAACACCAGCATCAGCAGGGCCGCGCCCCAGGCCGACAGACCCAGCGACTGCATGACGATATCGGCCACGGCGGCGCCCGCGCCGCCCAGGGCGTTGGTGGCCTCGACGCCGGTGGCGGCGTTCAGGCTGGGGTCGGCGGCGTTATAGGTGGCGACGGCCAGCAGCAGACCCGCGCCGACCACGGTGATCACGCCGCCGCGGAACCGCGCCGACCACGGCTGGGCCCAGCCGTAGCGAACCGCATCCCAAAGGAGCTCCGCCGTCGTACGCCGCGCCGCTCGCGCCATGAAACTCTCCGAAAACACCGGGTATCGAACTGTGGAACCGCGATGTTGTGCCTGAAGAGGGTTAAGGGGCGTTTACGGCGTTCGTTTGCGCGCGATTCAGAAAGTCGCGGTTTGGGCGAAGGGGCGCGCGGGGTCGAAATCGCCCGTCGCCGAGCGCGCGCATCAACAGCCTCGCTTCGTTGATCACGGCTTGGGACAGCCCCGACGCCACTCGAGCCCGTACGCGCCGCATTTATATTTACCCGGGCGATATTGACTATGGTTTTTATCCGGGTAAATAAACTGGCGTCCCTCCGCTCGGTTGTCGGGACTTCAGGAGAAGCCAGCGATGAAGCGCTTGGAAACCAACGGCGTCGAACTGGCCTGCGACGCGTTCGGCGCGCCGTCCGATGAGACCATTCTGCTGATCGCGGGATTGGGTACGCAGATGATCCGATGGACCGAGCCCTTCTGCCTCGAACTCGCGGCGCGCGGCTATCATGTGATCCGTTTCGACAATCGCGACGCCGGCGGCTCGACGCATATCAGTGGCCGCGCCCCGCCGGATTTCGGTGACCTGGCGGCCGCGCTCGGGGCCGGACGACTGCCGGACGTCCCCTACACGCTTTACGATATGGCGGCCGATGCGGTTGGGCTGCTTGACGCCCTGGCCATCGGCCGAGCCCATGTCGTGGGTCGATCCATGGGCGGCATGATCGCCCAGATCATGGCGTGTGAGCATCCCGAGCGCGTCATGTCCCTGACCTCGATCATGTCGAGCACCGGCAATTCCGCGCTGCCGCCGCCCGCGCCGGACGTCATGGCGATGATGGCCGGCCCTGCTCCTGACCCCGTCCTGGATGAAGCCGGATATGTGGCGCATGGCCTCGCCTTCGCGCGCCGCATCGCCGGCGGCGGGTACCCGTTCGATGAGGCCGCCGCCCGTCGTCTCATTGTCGAGGAGATGCGTCGCGCCGGCGATCGCCAGGGCTTCGGGCGGCAGATCGCGGCGATCGCCGTGGCCGGCGATCGGCGGCCGCGACTCGCGACGGTGACCGCGCCGACGCTGGTCATTCACGGCAGCGATGATCCGCTTTTTCCGCCGGCCTGCGGCGAGGATACGGCCGCCTCGATCCCCGGCGCGGAGCTGATGCTCATGGGGGGCATGGGGCACGACCTTCCGGCCGAACTGTACGCCGCTGTCGCCGAGGCCATCGACCGGACGGCCAGAGCCCGTCGGTAGACCGCCGCGCCTAAGCCGCCTCGAGCCGCAGCGGGCCGCCCCAGAAGCTTTCGACCAGGCCGTTCTGCGGGCCCGGGGTGCCGGTGGTCAGGAAGGTTCGCGAGCCGCCGGTTCCGGGGTCCAGCTCCGGATGGCGTTCCAGATAGAGCTCCAGGGCGTCGGCCGTGGCGGTGGGTTGCTGGATCAGCGGGGTGCCGGCCGGCAGGGCGGCGCGGAAGATGTCGGCGATGATCTCGTAGTGGGTGCAGCCCAGCACCACGCGGTCCGGGAAGCGGCCGATGCGGGTCTTCAGCGCCTGGACATAGCCGTCGACGGTCTGGGCCAGCTCGACCGCGCCGGCGTCGGCCTCGATCATCGGCACCAGGTCCGGACAGGGCTGGGAAAACACCGCCAGGTCCTGTTTGCGCTTGTCGATCTCGATCTCATAGACGCGCGAGCGGGCCGTGGCCGGGGTGGAGAACACACCCAGCACGTCCAGCTGCTCCACCTTGTCGCCGCGGCGCTCGGCCTCGTGCTCCCAGGGCAGGCCGGTGGCGGCCTCGATGGTGGGCACGATGATGCCCAGCACGTTGACCGGGCGACCCAGCGCCTTGCGATAGCCGGGCAGCCAGGTCTGCTGCAGGCGGCGCAGGGCGATGGCGCTGGCGGTGTTGCAGGCCAGGACCACCAGGCTGGCGCCGGTGTCGAACAGCCGCTCGCAGCCGGCGCGGGTCAGGTCGACGATCTCCTCGCCGGACCGCAGCCCATAGGGCGCGTTGGCCTGGTCGGCCAGATAGGTGAAATCCGCCTGCGGGAGGCGTTGCACGAGGGCGCGGTGGACGCTGAGGCCGCCTACGCCGGAGTCAAAGACGCCGATGGACATGCCCCCGGCTTTAGCGCGCCCACACGGCCTCGTCCACGCGGCGGGCGTCGGAATCTTGATCCAGACGCCTTGGGATCGGGTTGCAAGGAACGCCTCCGTCTCGCCGTGATCGCGGCCGATCCTGCCGCCAAACGCCGGTCCAATGAGCATCTCCGCGCGAAAACCCTTACATGTTGGTCGCCCGGCGCCTTAGGTTTCGGGTTCACGTTTTGGAGTCCAGACCTTGCAACGTCGCACCTTTCTCGCTTCGGCCGCCGCCACCGGCGTCGCCGCGACCCTCAATCCGAGCATGACCATGGCCGCCGAGACCAATCCCCTGCTGGCCAAGTGGACCGGTCCGTTCGGCGGCGTGCCGGCCTTCGACAAGGTCAAGGTCGCCGACTTCAAGCCGGCCCTCGAAGCGGCCATGGCCAGGAACCTGGCCGAGATCGACGCGATCACCGCCAACCCGGCCGCCCCGACCTTCGACAACACCATCGCGGCGCTGGAAGACAGCGGCCGGACCCTGGCCGACCTCTACTGCTATTACGGGATCTGGGGCGGCAACATGAGCTCGCCGGAGTTCCAGGCCGTCGAGACCGAGATGGACCCCAGGCTCTCGGCCTTGCAGGACAAGATCAACCAGAACCCCGCGCTCTTCAAACGCATCGAGACGGTCTATAATTCGCCCGACAAGGCCAAGCTGACGCCCGAGCAGCAGCGCGTGCTGTGGATCTACTACACCAACTTCGTGCGGGCCGGCGCCAAGCTGGACCCGGCGGCCAAGGCCCGGGTCGGCGCCATCAACACCGAGCTGGCCGGCCTGTTCACCAAGTTCAGCCAGAACCTGCTGGCCGACGAGAACACCTTCATCACACTGACGGACGCCGATCTGGTCGGCCTGCCGGACTCGCTCAAGGCCGCCGCCGCCTCCAGCGCGACCCAGCGCAAGATGCCGGGCAAGTTCATCATCGTGAACACCCGCTCCAGCGTGGACCCCTACCTGACCTATTCGCCGGTGCGCGCCACCCGCGAGAAGGTCTGGAAGGCCTTCGTCAATCGCGGCGACAACGGCGGCGCCACCGACAACAACGCCATCATCGGCAAGATCCTGAAGCTGCGGGTCGAGCGCGCCAAGCTGCTGGGGTTCAAGACCCACGCCCACTGGCGCCTCGAGAACGCCATGGCCAAGACGCCGGAAAACGCCATGGGCCTGATGGAGGCGGTGTGGACCCCGGCCATCGCCCAGGTGGCCATCGACGTGGCGGCCATGCAGGCGATCGTCGACCAGGACGCCAAAGCCGGGGGGGCGAGCTTCAAGATCGAGCCCTGGGACTATCGCTTCTATGCCGAGAAGGTCCGCAAGGCGAAGTACGACCTCGATATGAACGAGGTGAAGCCGTACATGCAGCTGGACAAGCTGCGCGAGGGCATGTTCTGGGCCGCCGGCCAGCTGTACGGCTTCCAGTTCAAGAAGGTCGAGGGCGTTCCGGTCTACCAGGAAGACATGACCGTCTACGAGGTGACTCGCGACGGCAAGCATGTGGGCCTGTGGTACTTCGACCCCTATGCCCGCGAGGGCAAGCGCTCCGGCGCCTGGATGAACGCCTACCGCACCCAGGAGCGGTTCTCGGCCAAGGCGGGGGGCGAGATCACCACGATCGTGTCCAACAACTCCAACTTCATCAAGGGCAAGCCCGGCGAGCCGGTGCTGATCTCGTGGGATGACGCCACCACCCTGTTCCACGAGTTTGGCCACGCCATCCATGGGCTGAACGCCAACGCGACCTATCCGTCGGTGTCGGGCACCAATGTGGCGCGCGACTATGTCGAGTTCCCCAGCCAGCTGAACGAGCACTGGCTGCCGACCAAGGAGGTGCTCAACACCTTCTGCGTCCACTACCAGACCGGCAAGCCGATCCCGCAGGCCCTGGTCGACAAGATCAAGGCGGCTGACAAGTTCAACCAGGGCTTCGACACCACCGAATACCTGGCCAGCGCCCTGATCGACATGAAGCTGCACCTGGCCGGCGACGTGGACATCGATCCGGACACGTTCGAGCGCGAGGAACTGGCCAAGCTGAACATGCCCAAGGAGATCGTCATGCGGCACCGCACGCCGCAGTTTGGTCACGTGTTCTCGGGCGACGGCTATTCGGCCGGCTATTACAGCTATCTGTGGGCCGACACCCTGACCGCCGATGTGGCCGAGGCCTTCCAGGAGGCGCCGGGCGGCTTCTACGACAAGCCCACGGCCAAGCGTCTCTATGAGACGATCATGTCGAAGGGCAATTCGGTGGATCCGGTCGACCAGTTCAAGGCCTTCCGCGGCCGCGACGTGAAGATCGGCGCCCTGATGCGCGACCGCGGGTTCCCGGTGCCTCCGGGGGCCTGATGACCTTGCCCTCTCCCCCTGCGGGAGAGGGTGGCCCCGGCGAAAGCCGGGGTCGGGTGAGGGGTTTCTGGGCCTGTCCCGCGCGACCCCTCATCCGTCATCCTTCGGATGACACCTTCTCCCGCAAGGGGAGAAGGAAAGGACCGCACGCTGCGAGGTGTAACCTGAAGAACGCCCTATCCGCCTTGGCGCTTGCGCTGACGCTCTCAGCCGCCGCCCACGCCCAGACCGTCGACCTCGCCCCCACCGCGCAGGAGCCCGGCAGCGCGGTGGTCGAGGAACTTCTGGTCGTCGCCCGCGCGCCCGGGCCGGCGATCTGGCTGGTCGAGAAGGGCGGCGGCAAACTCTATGTGGTCGGCGCGGCCACCCCCCTGCCCCACCAGCTGGCCTGGAAAAGTCCGCGCCTGGAGCGGGCGCTGGGCCAGGCCGACGTGCTGCTGATCCCGCCCAAGGCCTCGGTCGGGCCCGCGCAAATCGCCGGCTTCGTGCTCAAGGGCGGCGGCGGCCTGCGCCAGGGCCTGGGCGACAAGCTGGAAGACGAGCTGCCGCCGGACCTGAAGGCCCGCTTTGTCTCGGCCCGCACCCGCGCCCGCAAGGGGGCCGGCGACTACAAGAACTGGCAGCCCGCCGTCGCCGGCTTCCTGCTGCTGTCGGACTTCCGCCAGGCGGCCGGCCTGTCCGAGGCCAAGCCGGTCAGCACGATCGAGCGCATGGCCAGGGCCCGGAAGCTGAAGGTCAGGGCCGTGGGCCAGTACCGGATGAGCGCGGTGGTCGGCAGCGCCGCCAAACTGTCGCCGGACGCCCAGCTGGCCTGCCTGCGCGATGCGCTGGACGAGCTGGAATACGAGGGCGGCCGTCCGACCACCATCGGCGCCGACTGGGCGCGGGGCGACCTGGCCAGCGTGCGGGCCCGCTATTCGACCAGCGCCGCCCAGCGGTGCCTGGCCCGCTCGCCCGGCGGCGCGGCCCTGCTGGCCCAGCAGATCGGCCAGTCGGCTTCGGCCTTGTCCGACGCGCTGAACAAGGGCGGCGTCACCGTGGCGGTGGTCGACCTGGCCTATCTGCTGCCGGCCAACGGCGTGCTGGACCGGCTGAAGGCGGGCGGCGCGGTGATCACCTCGCCGCCGGACTGACGCGCGGACGAGGCGCGCCGGCTTGACGGGCTCCCGCGCCGGCGGGAACCTCGCCGCCCACACGGGGGACTCGCCACATGAAGATCTGGATCACCGCCGCCGTCCTGGCCCTGGCCGCCACCAGCGCCCGCGCCGAGGTGGTCGACGCCGCCGTCAACGGTTTCGAGGTCCGGCATGAGGTCGAGATCGCCGCGCCGGCCGCCAGGGTCTGGGCCACGATCGTCCAGCCCGCCACCTGGTGGAGCGGCGCCCACACCTGGTCCGGCTCGGCGGCCAATCTGTCGCTGGCGGCGGCGTCGGGCGGCTGCTTCTGCGAGAAATTACCCAATGGCGGCTCGGTGCTGCACATGAGCACGGTCAACGCCGTTCCGGGCCAGAAGCTGGTGCTGTTCGGGGCGCTGGGACCGCTGCAGAGCAGCGGCGCGACCGGCCATCTGGCCTTCCTGCTCGCGGAGACGGACGGCAAGACCCGGCTGACGGTCACCTACGACGTGGGTGGCTATTTCCGGGGCGGGCTCGACAAGATCGCCGCGCCGGTCGACGGCGTCATCGGCCAGCAGGTCACGCGGCTGAAGGCCCAGGTCGAGACGGGAAAGCCGGAATAAGCGGGTGCGGCAAAATTACTTGTCATCCCGGGTCGGCTACGCCGCCCGGGATGACAAGATTTTAGCTCTGATCGCTTCGGATCAGCTGGCTTGCGCCACGTCGTCCTCGGTGGCGCCCAGCAGCGCCATCTGCAGGCGCGAGCGGTCGCGGCGGGCCGCTTCCAGGGCGCCTTCGGCCAGGGCGGCCTCGGACGTGAGGCGGTCGATCTGGGCCTGCAGCTCGACGACCTTCTCGTCCTGCTGGCGACGCGACAGATCGTGCGACTCCTGCAGGGCTTCGATGCGGGCCTTGAGCTGGAGAGCCCGTTCCTCGGCGCGCTTGAGCGCCTTGTCGTGGGTGACGGCGCCCTTGGCCAGCTGGTCGGCGCGCTCGATGGCGGCGGCGCGGGCGGTGTCGACGCCGGCATGGCGCTGACGCAGGGTTTCGGCTTCGTCTTCCAGCGAGCGGATGCGGTCCAGCGCGCGTTCCAGGGCGACATTGAGGTCGCCGGCGCGGCGTTCGACGGCCTGCTGCTGGGCGCTGGATTCGGCTAGACGCTGGGCGATCTGGCCGTTCATCTCTTCCAGCTTGTCGGCGCGGCCCGAAGCGGTTTCCAGACGGGTCTGCAGGGCCGAGATCTCGGCGCGGCCGGCCTCGACCTGGCTTTCCAGGCCGCGAATGGTGCGGCCGGCGTCGGCCTGGTGCACGGCCAGGGCGTTCTCGGTGGCCTGGATGCGCGCGCGCTCGGCGGCGATCTGGGCTTCGAGGTCGGTTTCGATGCGCGACAGGCGGGCCACGTCCAGACCGGCCTGATCGACGCGCTTCTTCAGCGTGACGACTTCCTCGGTCAGCAGGGCGTTTTCCTGGCTGGCGCGAGCCAGGGCGGCCTCGGCTTCGCCGCGACGGGTGTCGATGTCCTGGCTCTGGGCGCGCAGGGTTTCGACATCCTGCACCAGATGCTCGATCCGGGCGGTGGAGTCGCGCAGGGAGGCGTCGAGATTTCCGACTTTGAGTTCCGACTGCAGCAGGCCGTTGCGCAGGCGGTCGATCTCGAGGGCGTTGTCTTCGAGGGTGGCGTCCTGGGCCTGGCGGCGGGCGTCGGATTCGCTGAGGGCGACTTCCGCAGTGGCCAGGCGGGCGCTGAGTTCGCGTTCTTCGGTCTGGGCGGCGGCGACCTGGCGCAGCGCCTGTTCGTAATTGGCGCGCAGGGCGATCAGCTCGGCGTGCTCGGCGCGGCGGGCTTCGAACTCCTCGGCGACCGGCTGGCGGATCTCCGACAGCAGCGGCTCGATGGCGCGCAGGTGTTCGACGACGCGGGCGATGCTGTCGAGGCCGCCATGGATCGTCTCGTAGCGGACGCCGATGGCCTGGGTGGACTCGATCAGGCGATCAGCGCCCTCCGGACGTCCGACGCCTTCGACCAGCATGGCCGGCTTGGGGGCCTTGCCGGACTTGTCGTCACGGACGTTCTTGGACAGCAGCCTCATCTCGCCCACCTTCTCAACCCGAGGTATCGGAAAGCTCGCGCGGCTGGTCGCCGGCTGGCACCGAATCTCTTTTCCAGAAGTTAACAAAGTAGCGGAAGGTCAAGTCGAATGTCGAGGGCGCAGACGTCGCACCCCGCCCAATGCGGGGTGCGAATCGCAAGGTCCCGAAAAGCCTGAAGATCAGGCCGCCGCCTGCTCCGCCGGACGCGCTGGATCCAGGCGGATCAGGTAGTCGAAGGCCGAAAGCGCGGCCTTGGAGCCCTCGCCCATGGCGATGATGATCTGCTTGTAGGGCGTGGTGGTGGCGTCGCCGGCGGCGAAGACGCCGGGGATCGAGGTCTCGCCGCGATGATCGATTTCGATCTCGCCGCGATTGCTCAGGGCCACGCCGCTGTCCTTCAACCATTCGGTGTTGGGCACCAGGCCGATCTGCACGAACACGCCTTCCAGATCCACGCGATGGACCGCGTCGCTGTTGCGATCCTTGTAGGTCAGGGCGGTCACCTTGGCGCCGTCGCCGAGGATCTCGGTGGTCATGGCCGAGGTCACGATGGTCACATTGGGCAGGCTGGCCAGCTTGCGCTGCAGCACCGCGTCGGCCCGCAGCTGGCTGTCGAACTCGATCAGGGTGACGTGGGCCACGATGCCGGCCAGGTCGATGGCCGCCTCGACGCCGCTGTTGCCGCCGCCGATCACCGCCACGCGCTTTCCCTTGTAGAGCGGGCCGTCGCAGTGCGGGCAATAGGCCACGCCCCGGTTCTTGTATTCGTTCTCGCCGGGCACATTGACGTTGCGCCAGCGGGCGCCGGTGGACAGGATCACGCTGCGCGACTTCAGGCTGGCGCCGTTTTCCAGCTTCACCTCGATCAGGCCGCCGGGAACCTTGGTCGGAACCAGGCCCACCGCCTTCTGCAGGTTCATGATGTCGACGTCGTATTCCTTGACGTGCTGCTCCAGGGCCGAGGCCAGCTTGGGGCCTTCGGTGTGCTGCACCGAGATGAAGTTCTCGATCGCCATGGTGTCCAGCACCTGGCCGCCGAAGCGCTCGGCCGCGACGCCGGTGTTGATGCCCTTGCGAGCGGCGTAGATCGCCGCGGCCGCCCCGGCGGGGCCGCCCCCGATCACCAGAACGTCGAAGGCGTCCTTGGCCCGGATCTTCTCGGCCATGCGGTCGACGGCGCCGGTGTCCAGCTTGGCCAGGATCTGTTCCAGGTCCATGCGGCCCTGGCCGAAGGGCTGGCCGTTCAGCAGGATGGTCGGCACGGCCATCACCTGACGCTGCTCGACCTCGTCCTTGAACAGGGCGCCGTCGATCGCGACGTGGGTGATGTTGGGGTTCAGGGCGGCCATGGTGTTGAGCGCCTGGACCACGTCCGGGCAGTTCTGGCAGCTCTGCGAGAAATAGGTCTCGAAGTGGAACGGGCCCTGCAGGGCGCGGACCTGGTCCAGCACCTCGGCGTCGACCTTGGGCGGGTGGCCGCCGACGTGCAGCAGGGCCAGCACCAGCGAGGTGAACTCGTGGCCCAGCGGCAGGCCTGCGAACCGAACCGAAGCGTCGCCCGCCGCGCGGGTGATGGCGAACGACGGCTTGCGGGCGTCGTCGCCGGTCAGGTTCAGGGTCACCTTGTCGGAGGTCGCCGCCACGTCCTGCAGCAGCGCCAGCATGTCCTTGGAGCCCTGGCCCTCGCCCAGCGAGGCGACCAGTTCGATGGGCTGACGCAGGTTCTGCAGATAGGCGGTCAGCTGGGTCTTCAGGCTGTCGTCCAACATGGCGGGCTCCGGATGGAAGGCGCAATTCTCCCGTCGGGGGGAACGCGTGGAATTTTTCGAGAGAGAAAGTGGGCGTCGCCGCCGGCTCCGTGGGGAGACGGTGAGCGGGCGGCGACGCCGGATCGCGAACCTTCAGGGCTCGCGACGGTCTTTAGACGTTAGATCTTGCCGACGAGGTCGAGCGAAGGCTTCAGGGTCTTTTCGCCTTCTTCCCACTTGGCCGGGCAGACTTCGCCCGGGTGCGAGGCGACGTACTGGGCGGCCTTGACCTTGCGGAGCAGCTCGCTCGCGTCGCGGCCGATGCCGCCGGCGGTGATCTCGACGATCTGGATCTTGCCGTCCGGATCGACGACGAAGGTGCCGCGATCGGCCAGGCCGACCTCTTCGATCATGACGTCGAAGTTGCGGGTGATCGTGCCGGTCGGGTCGCCGACCATGGTGTAGCCGATCTTGCCGACGGCTTCCGACGAGTCATGCCAGGCCTTGTGGGCGAAGTGGGTGTCGGTCGAGACCGAATAGATCTCCACGCCCAGCTTCTGGAATTCGGCGTAGTTGTCGGCCAGGTCTTCCAGTTCCGTCGGGCAGACGAAGGTGAAGTCGGCCGGATAGAAGAACACGACCGACCACTTGCCCTTCAGGTCGGCGTCGCTGACGGTGACGAACTTGCCGGCCTTGAAGGCTTCGGCCGTGAAGGGTTTGATGGGGGTGTTGATCAAGGACATGGAGTGCTCCCGTAAATGGTGGAGCCTATGTACCCAGCGACGATCGATAGGTCCAATCGATTAAATCATTGCTGTGGATAGGCTGTCTCTATGCGCGGCGGCCTGATGCGCCTATATGGGATCCATGCTCCCCACCCTGCGCCAGCTGCAATATCTCAAGCTTCTGTCCGAGCACGGCTCGTTCAGCCGGGCCGCCGAGAGCGCCCACGTCACCCAGCCCACCCTGTCGGCGGGGATCCAGGAACTGGAAAAGATCCTGGGCGCGCCGGTGGTCGATCGGGCGCGCTCGGGCGTGATCCTGACGGCCGCCGGCCAGGAGGCCGTGCGCCGGGCCCAGGACATCCTGACCCGCACCGAGGATCTGGTGCAGGCGGCGCGCGGCGCGGGCCTGCCGCTGGCGGGCCGGTTCCGGCTGGGCGTGATCCCCACCGTGGCGCCCTATCTGCTGCCGCGCGCCCTGCCCCTGCTGCGCGACCGTTTCCCCAAGCTGCGCCTGTTCCTGCGCGAGGACCTGACCCAGCGCCTGATCGCGGGCCTGAAGGCCGGCGCGCTGGACGCCGCCCTGATCGCCCTGCCCTACGACATGTCGGGCCTGGACTGGGCCCATGTCGAGGATGACGAACTGCTGGCCGCCGCTCCGGCCAACCATCCGATGGCGGCGTCGGCGCGGGTCGATCCCGACAGCCTGTCGGGCGACGACCTGATCCTGCTGGAAGATGGCCACTGTCTGCGCGACCACGCCCTGGCCGCCTGCGGACTGGAGCCGCCCAAGGGGGTCGGCGATGAAGAGAGCTTCGCGGCCACCTCCCTGCCCACCCTGGTGCAGATGATCGGCTCTGGCCTGGGCGTGTCGTTCCTGCCGTCGATGGCGGTGCAGGCCGGCCTGACCGACAACGCCGCCGTCACGGTGCGGCCGTTGACCTCGGAACATTCCAGCCGCGAGATCGTGGTGGCCTGGCGCGCCGGCTCGACCCGGGCGGCCGAGGGTCGGCTGCTGGCCGAGACCCTGCAGGCGGCCTGAAGCTGGATCCAACAAAACTCTTGTCATCCCGGGCGGCGTAGCCGACCCGGGACCCAGGGGCCGTCGCAACGCGGTTGCCCCTGGGTCCCGGCTCTCCGCTTCGCTACGGCCGGGATGACAAGGATTTTGATCAGAAAGTTTGCGGCCTAACGCTTCAGCTTGGTCTGGGCCGAGACCTCCACCCGCTCGACGCCGCGCAGGGCGTCGCCGGAGGCTTCCAGCATCGTCTTGAAGGTTTTCAGGTCGGTGGTGTCGATGCGGCGGATCTTCTTCTCGCGCGACCATTCCAGCCCGATCAGCCGGCCCAGCCGGCAGGCCTTGGGCAGCAGCATCGGGCGCTCCGCGGGCCCGCCCCGCGCCACCAGCTTGGCGACGATGTCGTTCCAGTTGGGCGAGCCGGGGAAGCAGAAGCTGAGCTTCTCGCAGTCGCCGGTCCAGAACCGTTTGTACCAGCGCTGGTGCTCGGGCGTGTCGTACACCGCCGGGTTGGCGGTGGCGTAGTCGCGGCAGTCGGCCCGCACGAAGTCCTGGGCCGGCGCCGGGCTGGCCAGCGCCGCGAGTGTCAGGGCCGCGAGCGTCGCGGCCGCTGTCGTCCTAGACCACATTGGCGATCGGTCCCTCGGCGCGTCCGTCGACGAACTGGCGGACATAAGGATTGTCGGCCGATTTCAGGTCGGCGGCCGGACCATGCCAGACGATCCTGCCGCCGTGCAACATGGCGATGTCGTCGCCGATCGTCTGGGCCGAGGCCAGGTCGTGGGTGATCGAGATGGCCGTGCAGCCCAGGTCGCGCACCTGGTCGACGATCAGCTCGTTGATCGCCGCGGCGGTGATCGGGTCCAGCCCCGTGGTCGGCTCGTCGAAGAACAGGATCTGGGGGCTGGCGACCACGGCGCGGGCCAGGCCGACGCGCTTCTGCATGCCGCCCGACAGGTCGGACGGATACTGGTCGGCGACCTGGGCGCCCAGGCGAACGCGGGACAGGGCCTCGATCGCCATGGCTTTCGCCTGCTTGCGCGGCACGCCGTCGGCGTTGATCAGGCGGAAGGCGACGTTTTCCCAGACGCTGAGGCTGTCGAACAGGGCCGCGCCCTGGAACAGCACGCCGACGCTGGAAAACAGCTCCCGCCGCGCCCCCTCGTTCAGGTTCACGGTGTTGAAGCCGTCCACCAGGATCTCGCCGGCGTCGGGTCGCACCAGGCCCAGGGCGGTCTTGAGGGTCACCGACTTGCCCTGGCCCGAGCCGCCGATGATCACCAGCGACCGGCCGGGCGCGACGCTGAGGTCCAGCCCGTCCAGCACGGCCGGGCCGCCGAAGCGCTTGCTGACGCCCTTCCAGTGCAGTTTGGGAGCGATGTCGGTCATGTGCTGAACAGGGTCGTGAGGAGATAGTCGGAGGCGAAGATCAGGATGGCCGACGACACCACCGCGTGGGTGGTGGCCCGGCCCACGCCGCGCGCGCCGCCCGAGGCGTTGTAGCCGTGGTAGCAGCCCATCAGCGCCACGATGAAGCCGAACACGGCGGCCTTGATCAGGCCCGAGACGACGTCCCAGGCCTGGATGAAGTCGAGTGTGTTGCGCACATAGATGGTCGGGTTGAAGTGCAGGATCTTCACCGCCACCAGCCAGCCGCCGGCGATGCCGATGATGTCGGCGATCACGGTCAGCAACGGCAGCATCAGGGTCGCGGCCAGCAGGCGGGGCGCGACCAGATAGCGGTAGGGGTCGGTCGACAAGGTCCGCATGGCGTCGATCTGCTCGGTGGCGCGCATGGCCCCGATCTCGGCGGCGATGGCGGCCGAAACCCGTCCGGCCAGCATCAGGGCGGCCAGCACGGGCCCCAGTTCGCGGGTGATCCCCAGGGCCACGATCTGCGGCATCACCTGCTCGGCGTTGAAGCGCCCGCCGCCGGTGAAGATGTTCAGGGCCAGGGCCGCGCCGGTGAACACCGCCGTCAGGCCGACCACGGGCAGGGAGAAGAAGCCGATGGCCACCAGCTGCCGCGCCGTCTGCCCGCCGAACCACGGCGGGGTGAGGGCTGCGATGGTCCCGCGCAGGGCGAACAGGCCCACCGAGCCCACCATCTGCAGGCCGGACAGGGTCGACCGCCCCAGTCTGCGCACCGGGTTCACGGCGTGGGCGTCGGCCATCTCAATAGGACTCGGGCGCGACGGTGGCGGGATTTGGCGCGGGCGTCGGCGCAGCAGCAGCAGCGGCGGCGGGCGGCTCGGCGCTCTGCGGACGCACCACCTGGCCGATCAGGCCAAACAGGTCGACGGCGCCCTGGGTGTTGTCGATCTCGCCGCCGGGCTTGAGGTCGTCCAGCGCCGAGCCCGGCGCGATCGACACGTGGACCCCGCCCAGCAGGCTGTCGCTGGTGATCTTGGCCGTGGAATCCGACGGCAGCTTCACCGTCGGGTCCAGGTGAAGCCTGGTGACCGCCAGATAGGTCTTGGGATCCAGGGTGATTTCCGAGACCGTGCCGACCTTGACCCCCGCGACGCTGACCGCCGCGCCAGGGGCCAGGGAGCCGGCCTGGCCGAACCTGGCCGTGACGTCATAGCCGCCGGGCTTCATCTTCACGCCGCCGACGCTGAGGGAATAGGTCAGGAACGCTCCGGCCACCGCCAGGACGACGATACCCATGCCGGTTTCGGCCCATTGTTCGCGCGAACTCATGGTCTATTTGCTCCGCGTTGGGCGCTGTCCGCCGCGCTGAAGTTGCCCGATCAGGACGTCGATGTTGCCGCCGGCGTTGTCGATCGTCGAGACGAAGTCCTGCTGCTGGGTGATCGCCAGCCACACGCCCGACACCTGCACGTCGACCACCTTCCAGGCGCCGCCCGTGTTCAGCACGCGCCAGGCCACCGGCAGGGGCTGGCTGACCTGGCCGCCGGCCACCACGGTGTTGACGATGACGTCGCCCGGCTTGCGCACGACCGAGCCGGTCACCTTCAGGCTCTCGCCGTGATAGTCGCCCAGGCGGTTCTGGTAGACGCCCTCGGCATAGGTGCGGAAGACCGCCGAGAAGCGGGCCTTCTGGTCGGGCGTGATGACGCGGGCATATTTGCCCAGCACGAAATTGGTGACGCGCGGCACGTCGGCCAGCTCGTCGATCGCCGTATGGAACGAGGCGTTCTTCTGGGCGGTGGTCATGCCCTTGTCGGCCAGTACGCCGATGATCCTCTGGGCGCGGCTCTGCACGAACTGCTCGGCGCCGGCGTCGCGGGCGCCGCCCTGGGCCAGGGCGGGCGCGCCCAGCATCGACAGGCCGAGCGCGGCGCAAAGCGCCAGGCGGCGGGTGGGGCGGAAGGCGGAAGGGGTCTGGGTCATTGTGGTCCTGCCTGGGCGGGCTGCGCCTCCAGCGTGGTCGAGGGTGTCGGGGATGAGGTTTCGGCGTCGTCGAAGTCCGGCAGCGCCTGAACCTCGCCGGTCGCCTCGCGGACGAAGGCCGCGCGCCGCTGCAGGCTCGCCGAGCGGGAGGCGGCATAGGGGTCGATCGTGTCGTCCAGGGCCACGAAAGCGCTGTCATAGACGACGCGGGTGTCGAGGATGGTCACGCCCAGGCGGGCGCGGCCGAACCGGTTCTCCAGTCCGCCGAACGCGAGGCCAAGGGGGTCGGTGACGATGTCCAGCACCCGGCCAGTCCCGTCACGGAGGTTGGTGGGGCCCATGACCGGCACATAGAGATAGGGTCCAGGCCCCGCGCCATAGCGGCCGAAGGTCTGGCCGAAATCGGCCTCGCGGCGCTTGAGGCCCGTCTTGGCCGCCACGTCGAACAGGCCCAGCATCCCGACGGTGGAATTGACCACGAAACGGGTCCCCGACCGGGCGGCGGCCTTGCCGTGGCCCTGCAGGGCCAGGTTCATCGTCGTATTGGGCTCGCCCAGATTATAGACCGCCGAACTGACGCGATCGCGAACCGGACCGGGAACCACCGCCATGTAGAGGTGGGCGACAGGACCGATCACGATCCTGTCCAGGCCCATGCTGATGGCGAAGGAGACGCGGTTGAGGCCCCGCCAGGGATCGCCGGCGTCAGGGCTGACCGAAGCCTGGGTCGCGGCCGGCGCGTCGACCCGGGGCGGTCGCGTCTGGGCCTGGGCGCCCGAGGTCCACGCCAGGGCGGTCGCGGTCAGGGCGAGGCCCAGGGCAGTGGACATGGAGGTCCTGTCGCGGCTGCGGGATCGATCAGAGGTCAAAACGGCTCACCCGGTGGTTCTTGAAGGGACCGAAAAGGCGGAATGCCGTCTCGGGTCCAGGGTTTTGGCGCAGAACCTCGGGCGTCCCCGAAATTGTCATCGCGACCCCCGTGTCCGTCTCCGGCCGCGGGGATTCCACGCATGTATTCACGCTTTTCCTCCGATCAAGGCCTGGTTTGTCTAAACTTGACCACGTTGCGTTGGCTTGCACATTTCGCGCGCGGCTTGGCTAAGGCCGTCGTCCGCATCGCAATCAGATATATCGAAATACGCTCTTGACGAATTTCCAATCCGATATATCTAACATTTCGATATAACGAAATAGGATCTAAATCACATGTTTGGACGACACTCTCACCACCACGGCTTCCATGGCGGGCATCACAGCCGTCATCCCTTCGGCTTTCACGGCCACGATCACGGCGGTCGCGGCCATCACGGCCGGGGCGGCCGCATGGGCCGGTTCTTCGACCACGGCGACCTGCGTTTCGTGGTGCTCAAGCTGATCGCCGAGAAGCCCAGCCACGGCTACGAGCTGATCAAGGCCATCGAAACGGCGGCCGGCGGCGCCTACACGCCCAGCCCGGGCGTGGTCTATCCGACCCTGACCCTGCTGGAAGAACTGGGCTACATCACCGTCAGCGACGCCGGCGGCGGCAAGAAGCTGCACACCATCACCGCCGAGGGCGAGGCTTTCCTGGAAGCCAACTCCCAGCCGGTGAAGGGCCTGTTCGAGCGGATGGCCGAGGCCGCCGCCCGCAGCGCCGCCTTCTCGCCGCAGATCATGCGGGCCCGCGAAAACCTCAAGACCGCCCTGCGCCTGAAGCTCACCGCCGGCCAGCTTTCCGCCGAGCAAGTCGAGCAGATCGCCAAGGCCCTGGACGACGCGGCCGGCGTCATCGAACGCCTCTGATGGAGACCCTGATGCAGAGCCACGCCCGGCTGCCCACCGACAAGGCGGCCCGCTACATGACCCAGCTGGCCAAGCACTGGAGCCACAAGGTCGTGGTCAGCCTGGACGAGACCACCGCCACCATTCCGCTTCCCCTTGGGGACTGCCGGATGGCGGCCGATGACACCGGCCTCGACATCACCGTCGAGGCCACCTCCCATGACGGCCTGGCGCGACTGGAGGATGTGGTCGCCGAGCACCTGCTGCGCTTCGCGTTCCGCGAAAACCTCGGAAAGCTGGCCTGGACGCGCGCCTGGGCGGCCGGCCACATCGATCCCCCGGCGTTGCGTGTGGGGCTGGGCCAGGCCTGATCCTGCTCATCGGCGGTTCATCCAAGCTCGGCTTTAAAGCGGTCCGACATCCCGAGGACCCGACATGAAAGCCCTGCCCGTCGTTTTGCCCGCCGCCTTGTTTGCCGCCATCGCCCTGGCCTCCGCCGCCCAGGCGGCGCCGCGACCCCGCGTTCGCGACGTGGTCATCCAGACCGGATGGCGTTGGGGGCAGGGACCGTCGGACCACTTCGCCACGACGCTGCGCGAGACGATCGACGAACGCCTGGCGGTCTGCGCGGCAGGACAGGATCTGCTGCTGGACCTGCGCGTGGAGCGGCTGGACATCCGCCAGCCGGAAGAGGTTCGGCGGCGCACCGCCAATCGCCTGATCGCGCAGGTCAAGGTGCGCCAGGGCCGGGACAAGAGCCTCACCGACCTGCAGCGCATCACGGTGGAGACCCCGGACGACGGGTTGCTGGCCTTCGTGCGGGATCCGGAGATCATCCTCTCCGAAGCGACGGCGGACGCGATCTGCGCAACCTTCTTCGCCGAGCCTCCGCCAGCCTAGAGCGCCGGCGACGGGCTGATGTCAGTGCAGGCCGCGCAGAAGGTCCAGCCGGCGCATGGCCTTGCCGGGCAGTTCCGACATCCGCCCCAGCGGCAGGGACTCGGCCATATGGCGCACGCCATAGGCGGCGCTGCGCACGAAGGTGGCCGGCGAGGGCGAACCGAAGAAGCCGAACATCACCGTCTGCCGGGCGTTCGACAGCTCGCGCTTGAAACGATAGTCGCCCGCCCCAAGGTCGAGCTGGGTGTAGGGCGTGGCGTCCATGCTCTTCAGGATATCCTGGAACAGCATCAGGCCGGGCGAGTAGCGCTCGAACGCCGGATTGTGGGCGATCAGCCAGCCGTGAAGGGTATGGGCGCCGCGCAGATGCAGGTGCACGGCGGCCAGGCTGTCGCCCAGGTGCAGGGTGTAGAGCCCGCCGCCGAAGGTCTCGTCGCGGGTGGCGAACAGGTCGCGGACCAGTTCCATGACCCAGGGCGTGCGGAAATAGTCGGTCTGGCCGGTGGCGATCAGCTGGCCGCGCTTCCAGTCGATCAGCTGGTCGAAATCGGCGCGCGAGTCCGACAGGGCGCGGAAGAAGGCGGGGCCGACCTCGCGCTCGGCCTTGCGGCGCTTCTTGTCGATATCCTTGAGCACGCCCGAGCCGGCCGCCCGGCGCTGGGCTTCATAGGCGGCGTAGCCGTCGGGGATCTCGACGATCCAGGAGTCGGTCTGGCCCCGACCGTGCCGGGCCAGGGTCTCGTCGTCGGCCTGCATGTGGCAGAAATCGAGGCGGTGGGCGCCCAGGGCGGCCAGCAGCCGGCGCGGATCCACGGCCAGGCCGGGCGCGCCGACCAGGGCCTGATAGTCGCACATCGGCGCGCCGACCGGCATGGCCACGTCCGACCGCAGGCGAACCGGCAGGAAGCCGACGGCGACGCCGTCGCCGCCGCGCAGGATCGCGACCTTGATGTCACAGGCGGCCTTGCCCGTCGCGATCCGGGCCCTGGCCACGGCCTGGGTCCAGCGCGGCGACAGGAACGGCGAATCCAGGCGCGGCTGGCCCGACTGCAGCATCGACCAGCGGTCGATGTCGGCGGGCGCCAGGTCCATCGCGGAGACGACGTCGATCTTCAAGGCAGGCTGACTCATGGCGGATCACGACCGGGTTTGATCGGCCGTGATCCTGGGCCAGATAGCTTTCCCCATAGTTGACGCGGCGCGGGCCCCGTCCACCATGGGTAAGCAGGATCAGTCCATCAGCTTGCGCGACAGATACACATATTCCAGCGCCTGGCGGCGGGCGGTCTCGGCCAGGTTGGCGCTGGCCGCGTGGCCGCCGTCGATGTTCTCGTAATAGAGCACTGGGTAACCGAGCTCCTCCAGCCGCGCCGCCGCCTTACGGGCGTGGGCGGGGTGGACGCGGTCGTCCTTGGTGGAGGTCTCGATGAACACCTCGGGATATTTCTGGCCGGCCTTGAGGTTGGAATAGGGGTCGTACTTGGCGATGACCGCCCGCTCCGACGGGATGGCCGGATCGCCATATTCGCCCACCCACGAGGCCCCGGCCCCGATCTGGCTGTAGCGGATCATGTCGAACAACGGCACCTGCACGACGATGGCGTTGTAGAGCTCGGGCCTCTGGGTCAGGGCAACACCCATCAGCAGGCCGCCGTTGCTGCCGCCCATGATCCCCAGCCGGCGCGGCGAGGTGATCTTGCGGGTGATCAGGTCCTGGCTGACGGCGAAGAAGTCGTCATAGACCTTCTGGCGGTTCTCTTTCAGGCCCGCCTCGTGCCAGGCCGGGCCAAACTCGCCGCCGCCCCGGATATTGGCGACCACATATGTGCCGCCGCGCTCCAGCCACAGCTTGCCCATCACGCCCGAATAGCCGGGGGTCATCGGCACCTGGAAACCGCCATAGGCGTAGAGCAGGGTAGGGGCGGTCCCGTCATACTTCACGCCCCTGGGCCGCACGACGAAGTAGGGGATCTTGGTTCCGTCGGTGCTGGTCGCCTCGAACTGTTCGACCACGTGGGTCGAGGCGTCGAAGCGGGCCGGCGAGGCCTTGACCTGTTCCAGCTTCAGCGTGCCGGCGTCGGCCAGCCAGTAGGTGGTGGGGGCCAGATAGCCGGTGACGGTCAGGAACAGGCGCTCGTCGACCTCGGCGGTCGAGCCCAGGCCGATCGCGCTGTTGGCCGGCAGGTCCAGAGCCTGGGCGGTCCAGCCCTTGGGGCCGTGGGTATAGACCCGGGCCGCGCCCTTGACGTTGTCCAGCAGGCCCACGACCAGTTTGGAGCGGGTGGTGGTCACCTGTTCCACCGACTGGCGAGCGGTGGGGCGCAGGACCAGGGTCGCCACGGCCTTGTCCGGAGCTACCTTCAGCTTGGCCAGGTCGAAGCTGATCAGGTCGCCGGTCTTGAAGCCCTTTTCGGCCCAGTCCTGCTCCATCAGCGCCACCATCTGGCCGTCGACATAGCCCTGGATCGAGCTTTTCAGCGGCAGTTCCAGCTTCACCGGGGCCGGGCCGTCCAGCAGATAGGTCTCGCTCTCGAAGAAGGTGACGCCGCGCCGGGCCATTACGGCCACGACCTTGCCCTCGGCGTCGCGCAGCACGAACGGACTGACCGACACGTCGGTCTCGGTCCCGCGATAGAGTTCCTTGGCCTCGCTCAGGGCCTGGCCGCGCTTGAGGCTCTTGATCACATAGGCGTAGCCGGACTTGGTGACCTGACCCGGCTCCCATTCGCGGCCGACCAGCAGGGTGTCGGCGTCCAGCCACGTATAGTTCTGCTTGCCCTCGGGCAGGCTGAAGCCGCCGTCCACGAAGCTCTTGGTCGTGGTGTCGAACTCGCGAACCGTAACGGCGTCCTTGCCGCCGTTCGACAGGGTGACCAGGCAGCGGGTGTCGGCCGGAGGAAGACACGAAGCGCCCTTGAACACCCAGTTGGCGTTCTCGGCCTTGGACAGGGCGTCGATGTCGAGGATCGTCTCCCAGACGGGCTCGGCGGTGCGATAGCTGTCCAGCGTGGTCTTCCGCCACACGCCGCGCACGTGGTCCTTGTCCTGCCAGAAGTTGCGCAGGGCGCCGTCGCCGGCGAACGATACGCCGGGCACCCGATCCTTGGCGTTAAGGATCGCCAGGGCCTGGCTTTCCAGCGTGGCGTAGCGGGTGTCGCCCTGCAGCACCGGCAGGGTCTTGCCGTTCTGGGCCCTGGCCCAGTCCATGGCCCGGGTCCCTTCGATCTCCTCCATCCACAGATAGGGATCGTTCTTGCCCAGTTCCGACAGCGGGGTGCGCGCCTCGGTGTTGGCGGGCGGGGCGGGGTCGGCGGCGTGCGCTGCGGTCATGAGGCTCGTAGAGGCGAGGAGGGCGAGGACAAGGCTACGCATCAGTTAGTGATCCATCAGCTGGCGCGACAGGTAGGTGTAGTGCAGCGCCCATCGGCGGGCGTTCGACCTGGGGTCTGCGCCGTTGGCGTGGCCGCCGTCGGTGTTCTCGAAATAAAGGTGATCGACCTTCAGGTCGTCGAGGCGCGCGGCGAACTTGCGGGCGTGGCCGGGATGGACGCGGTCGTCCTTGGTCGAGGTGGTGATATAGGCCAGCGGGTATTTCACCCCCGCCTTCAGGTTCTGATAGGGCGAATAGGCCTCGATCCAGGCCCGCTCGGCCGGGATGGCCGGATCACCATATTCGCCGATCCACGAGGCGCCGGCCGGCAGCACGGTGTAGCGGATCATGTCCAGCAGCGGGCTTTCCACCACCACCGCGTTCCACAGGTCGGGCCGCTGGGTCAGGGCCACGCCCATCAGCAGACCGCCGTTCGACCGGCCATAGGCGCCCAGATGGCGGGGCGAGGTGATCTTTTTGGCGATCATGTCCTCGGCCACGGCGTAATAGTCGTCGAAAGCCCGCTGGCGGTGGGCCTTCAGGGCCGCGTCGTGCCAGGCCGGGCCGAACTCGCCGCCGCCACGGATATTGGCCACGGCGTAGCTGCCGCCCTTCTCCAGCCACAGCTTGCCGATCAGCGGGTCATAGACCGGCAGTTTCGACAGCTGGAAGCCGCCATAGGCGTGCAGCAGGGTGGGGCTCCCGCCATCGTGCTTGTGACCCTTGGGGTGGATCAGGAAGTAGGGAACCTTGGTTCCGTCCTTGCTGGTGGCGGTCTTCTGCTCGACTTCCAGCCTGGAGCCGTCGAACTGGGCGGGCAGGGCCTTGACGGTTTCGGCGGCGCCGCTGACGCCGTCGGCCAGTTTCAGCTGGGTCGGGGTGGTGAAGCCCTCGACCGAATAGAACAGCTGGTCGCCCTCGTCGGCGTGCGAGCCCAGGGCCACCGAGGCGTTGGGCAGGCCGGGCAGGGCGGTCCTGGTCCAGCCCGTCCCGGTCGGCCTGAAGGTGAACACCCCGCCGCGGACATTGTCATAGATCGCCGCCACCACGACGTGGTCGGTGACGGTCAGCTGGTCCACCGACTGCAGGGCCGAGGGCGAGAAGATCAGGCTGGAGGTCAGGCCGGCGTCCGCCGAGGCGGCGACCAGATCACCGGCCCTGGCGCCGAGGCCGTCTTCCTTCAGCTGGATGATCAGCCGGCCGTCCAGCAGGCCGACCACATTGGCCTTGTGCGGTATGGCCAGCGGAACCACCTCGGCGCCGTCCCACAGATTATAGTCGGTGTGGAAGAAGTCGGTGGCGCGTTCGATCAGCACCACCCGATGGCCGGCCGCGTCGCGCAGCACGTTGGGCCGGGCGGAGACGTCACTCTTCTGGCCGGCGAACACCTCGACGGCGTCGCTCAGGGCCTGACCGCGCTTCAAGGTCTTGATGACCATGCCATAGCCGCTGTCGGTGGTCGTGCCGGGGCCCCAGTCGCGGGTCATGATCAGGGTGTCGGGATCCAGCCACTCGGTGTTCTGCTTGCTCTCGGGCAGAGAGAAGCCGTCCTCCACGAAGCTCTTGGTCGTCAGGTCGAACTCGCGGACCGTCACGGCGTCCTTGCCGCCGTTCGACAGGTTTACGAGGCAGCGGTCATGGGTCTTGGGCCGGCAGTCGGCGCCCTTCCAGATCCAGTTCTGGCCCTCGGCCTGGGCCAGGGCGTCGAGGTCCAGCACCGTCTCCCAGACCGGCGCGGCGGTCTTGTAGGAGGCCAGGGTCGTGCGTCGCCAGACGCCGCGCACATGGGTCTCGTCTTGCCAGAAGTTGAACACGTCCTGGCCGATGAAGTTGGGCGCGGCGATGCGGTCCCTGGCCGACAGGATCTTCAGCGCCTCGGCCTGAAGTCCGGCGAAACGCGGATCGCTCGACAGGAGCGGCAGGGTCCTGTCGTTCTGGGCCTTCACCCAGGCCAGGCTGTCGGGGCTTTCCACGACCTCCAGCGCCAGATGCGGGTCGCTCTCCTGAGCCATCGCGGCGCCGTGGGACAGCAGGGTCAGGGCCAGGGCCCCGGCGGAACAGGTGCGAAGCAACGTCATGGCGGGGGACGGTATCGGACAATTGGTCCGGCGCCAGAAGGTTACAGATATTTCATGGTCGGGAAGCCGGGCGAGGATTACGGAGCCTTTCCCTAATCCGCTCTCCCCGGCGAAGGCCGGGGCCCAGATTCAGCCTCGGCGTTTGGGGATGATGCGCCTTCAGGCAGCGCCAGACCCGCTGCTTTCCGGAGTTCGACCTGGGCCCCGGCCTTCGCCGGGGAGAGCGGGGAGGGGTAAAGGGCCGCATCCCCTGACGCCGCCGCGACTTTTCCACTATATAGCCCCCACCATGAGCCGCACCTTTCTCAAGATGAACGGGCTCGGCAACGACTTCGTCGTGATCGAGACCGCCAGCCAAGCCTTCAATCCGACGGCGGAGGAGATCCGCGCCATCGCCAAACGCGGCGAGGGTGGGATTGGCTGCGACCAGGTGATCGCCATCGATCCGCCCCGCAGCGCGGGCGCCTCGGCCTATGTACGGTTCTGGAATTCCGACGGCGACGAGATCGGCGCCTGCGGCAACGGCACCCGCTGCGTGGCTTGGCTGCTGATGCAGTCGGCCGGCAAGGATAGCGTGGCGTTCGACACCGACGGCGGCCGCCTGTCGGGCAAGATGGCCGGCGACAAGCGGGTGACGGTCGACATGGGCCAGCCCGGTCTGGACTGGACCCAGATTCCGCTGTCCGAAGAGATGAACACCGAGCGGGTCGAGCTGCAGGTCGGCCCGATCGACGCGCCGCTGGTCCACACGCCAGTCTGCGTCTCGATGGGCAATCCGCACGTGGTGTTCTTCGTCGACGCGCCTGTGACCGATGAATTCGCGACGGGCACGGGCTCGCTGGTCGAGCATCACCCGCTCTTCCCCGAGGGCGTGAACGTTGGCTTCGCCCACATCGCTGCTCGCGACCATATCCAGCTGAAGGTTTGGGAACGCGGCGCGGGCCTGACCGCCGCCTGCGGCACCGGCGCCTGCGCCGCGCAGGTCGCCGCCGTGCGCCGGGGCCTCACCGACCGCGTCGCCACCGTGCAATTCGAGAGCGGCAGCCTGGTCATCGAATGGCGCGAGGCCGACGGCCACGTGATCATGACCGGCCCGATCACCCTGGAATATACCGGCAAGCTGCCGGAGAAGGTCGCGGCATGAGCCTCCACCCCGCGCTCGCCGCCGGAAACACCGCCGTCATCACCGGCGCCGCCGACGGCATCGGCCTGGCCGCCGCCAAGATCTTCCGCGCGCTGGGCCTCAATGTGGTCATGGCCGACGTCACCGGCCGCAAGCTGAAGCAGGAGGCCGAGGCCATCGGCGCGATCGCCGTGCCCACCGACGTCGCCGACCGCGCGGCGGTCGAGGCCCTGAAGGCCGTCGCCCTGGAAAAGTTCGGCGCGGTCGATGTGCTGATGAACAATGCCGGGGTCGGCGGCGGCGGCGACGCCTTCGCCGGCGATGACGCCTGGTCGCGCATTCTCGACGTCAATCTGTGGGGCGTGATCAACGGCGTGCAGGTGTTCGGCGAGGAGATGGCCCTGTCGGGTCGTCCCGGCCTGATCATCAATACCGGCTCCAAGCAGGGCATCACCCAGCCGCCCGGAGACACGGCCTACAACGTCTCAAAGGCGGCGGTTAAGGCCCTGACCGAGGGTCTGGCTCACACCCTGCGCCAGACCGAGGACTGCCAGGTCACCGCCCACCTGCTGATCCCCGGCTACACCTTCACCGGCATGACCAAGCGCGGTCCGGGCCCCAAGCCCGACGCGGCCTGGGCGCCCGAGCAGGTGGTGCACTTCATGCTGGCCCGCATCGAGGCCGGCGACTTCTACATCCTGTGCCCCGACAACGACGTCACCCGCGCGGTCGACGAGAAGCGCATGGCCTGGGCCATGGGCGACATCATCGAGAACCGTCCGGCCCTGTCGCGCTGGCACGACGACTGGAAGGACGCCTTCGCGGCGTTCATGGCCAGGCCGTGACGACCTACACCGTCATCTCGCGCCCGCCGAAGCCCGCTGTTGGCGAGGAAGGCGGCCCCGCTGTCGTCTCGTCCGGTCCCGACGGCGTCGATGTCGTCACCTTCGGCTGCCGGCTGAACGCCTATGAGTCCGAGGCCATCCGGGCGCGGGCCAGCGCCGACGGCCTGTCGGACGCGGTGGTGTTCAACACCTGCGCCGTCACCAATGAAGCCGTGCGCCAGGCGCGGCAGGCGATCCGCAAGGCGCGGCGCGAGCGGCCCGACGCCCGGCTGATCGTCACCGGCTGCGCCGCCCAGATCGATCCGGCCGCCTTCGCCGCCATGCCGGAAGTCGATCTGGTGCTGGGCAACGCCGAAAAGGCCGCGCCGGGGGCCCTGCTCGACACCTCCACCCGCGTGCGGGTCAATGACATCATGTCGATCAAGGAGACCGCCGGTCACCTGATCGCCGGACTGAAGGATCGCGCGCGGGCCTATGTCGAGGTCCAGAACGGCTGCGACCACCGCTGCACCTTCTGCATCATCCCGTTCGGACGGGGCAATTCGCGCTCGGCCCCGGCCGGCGAGGTGGTCGAGCAGATCCGCCGCCTGGCCGCCGAGGGTTATAACGAGGTGGTGCTGACCGGGGTGGACGTGACCTCGTGGGGAACCGACCTGCCGGGCCAGCCCACCCTGGGCCAACTGGTCGGCCGGATCCTGAAGCTGGTCCCCGACCTGCCGCGTCTGCGGCTGTCGTCGATTGACGCGGCCGAGATCGACCCGGACCTCTTCAAGCTGCTCGAGACCGAGCCGCGCCTGATGCCCTATCTGCATTTGAGCCTGCAGGCCGGCGACAATCTGGTGCTCAAGCGGATGAAGCGCCGCCACAGCCGCGAGGACGCCCTGAAGCTGGTCGCCGAGGTGCGCCGCGTGCGTCCCGACACCGCCTTCGGCGCCGACCTGATCGCCGGCTTCCCGACCGAGAGCGACGAAGCCTTCGAAAACACCCTGAAGCTGGTGGAGGAGGCGGGTCTGGCCTTCCTGCACGTCTTCCCCTACAGCGCCCGCCCCGGCACGCCGGCCGCGCGGATGCCGCCGGTCAAGGGCCCGGTGATCAAGGACCGCGCCCGCCGCCTGCGCGAAGCGGGGCAGGCGGGTCTGGAACGCCACCTGCAGCGTCAGGTCGGTCGCGTGCTGTCGGGCCTGGTCGAGCGCGACGGCGTCGCCCGCGCCGAGGACTTCACCGAGATCGCCTTTGTCGGCGAGGTCGCCCACGGCCAGATCGTCGCCTTCCGGGTGACCGGCCATGACGGCAGCCGGGTGATCGGTGAACTCGCGGCTTGAGGTCCATGCACCGGTGACACCCCCACGCTTGTCATCCCGGCCGCAGCGTAGCGGAGCGCCGGGACCCAGGGGTCCAAGCGATGCGGCGGCCCCTGGGTCCCGGACAGCCTCTGCGAGGCTTCCGGGATGACAAGATTTTTTGGCGTTATCTTTTCGGGGCTGCTTTGCCTCTCCGCGCCGACCTTCGTCCTGGCCCAGGACGATCAGCGTCCCGAGGAAATCCCCGGCCGCGTCGTCAAGACCGAGGAGACGCCGCCCGCCGTCTTCGCGCCGCATGGGCCGCTCAAGCCGGTCGAGCTCAGCGTCATGACCTACAATGTCGAGGGCCTGCCCTGGCCGATCCGCTCGGGGCGCGGCGACAAGCTGAAGGCCATCGGCCGCGAGCTGGCGGCCCTGCGCGAAAAGGGGCTCGAACCCGATGTGGTGCTGCTGCAGGAAGGTTTTCGCGAGGAGACCGCCGACCTGATCCGGCTCAGCGGCTATCCGCACGTGGCGCGCGGGCCGCGCAAGAAACAGCGCGACGGCAGCCTGGTCGTCCGCGAGGAGCGCCCGCGCTTCAAGCGGGTGAAGTATCGCCGCAAGGGCGAGGGCTGGGGGAAATGGGGCTCCAGCGGGCTGTGGGTGCTGAGCAATCACCCGATCAACTGGGTGAAATCCCATGCCTATCACTACTGCGCGGGCCTGGACTGCCTGGCCAACAAGGGTGTGATGCTGGTCAGCCTCGACGTGCCGGGCCTGCCCACGCCCGTCGAGATCGCCGACACCCATCTCAATTCCAAGGGCGCCTCGGGGGTGCCGCGCAGCCGGGCCACCGCCGCGCACCATCTTCAGGCCGATGAGCTGAAGGGCTTCATGCTGCAGGACCGCACGCCGGGCGCGCCGCTGATCGTCGGCGGCGACTTCAACGTCATGCATTCGGCCGTCCGGTTCGATCACGTGATGGCCGACTATCCGTTCGAGGTGGTCAGCCAGGTCTGTTTCCAGTCGCCGGCAAGCTGCGACGCCAGGATCTCGGCCGATGGCGACGCGCCCTGGCTCGACACCCAGGACCTGATCGGCTTCAAGCAGGGTGATCGCGTCACGATCCGGCCCATCCGGGTCGAGGCCCGGTTCGACGGCTCGGCCGCCGGCGGCCCGGTGCTGTCCGACCATGACGGCTATGAAGTGACGTTCCGTCTCACCCCCTTGCCGACCAGGCCCTGAGGTTTCCGATGTCCCACAGCGCGGGTCTGAGCGGGGGTTGCCAGTGCGGCGCGGTCCGCTTTCGGGTCGAGGGCGAGCCGGGGCGGGCCTCCATCTGTCATTGCCGCATGTGCCAGAAGGCCTTCGCCGGACCGTTCGGGGCGCTGGTCACGGTGGAGGTCGCCCACCTGACCTGGACGCGCGGCGCGCGGTCGACCTTCCAGAGCTCCGACGCCATCACCCGCGGCTTCTGCGCCGCCTGTGGCACGCCCCTGACCTTCGAGTGGAGCGAGGACAGGATCGACCTGGCGGTCTTCGCCTTCGACGACCCCTCGGCGGTGGAGCCTGTGGTCCAGTTGGCGGTCGAGCGCCGGCCGGCGTGGATGGATCACCTGGCCGACATGCCGGTGCGGCCGCCGATGGGACCCGGCGGGGCGGTGGTCAGCCGGCAGCATCCCGACCGGGATACGTGATTTCCTTCTCCCCTTGCGGGAGAAGGTGGGCCGCGAAGCGGCTCGGATGAGGGGTTGATAGACCTGTCTGTTCGGATTGCGGCGCGTTTAGTGCGACCCCTCATCCGTCGACCTTCGGTCGCCACCTTCTCCCGCAAGGGGAGAAGGGCTTGGCTCCTCGCCGCCCGCGAAGCCCGGCAGGCTCCAGCCCAGCTTGATCGCGGCGGCGCGCAGGCCGAAGGCCGCGACGAAGCCCGCGATGCCGGCGGGCCAGAACGCCAGCCCCAGCAGCTTCAGCACCGTGAAGACACTGGCCCCCAGCAGGGCGGCGGTGATGTAGATCTCCCGGCGCAGCAGCAGGTTGGGCTCCTCGGCCAGCACGTCGCGGATCACGCCGCCGAAGGCGGTGGTCAGCACGCCCATGACCACGGCGGTGAACGGATGCACGCCCAGGCTCAGGGCCTTGGCCGTGCCGACCACGGCGTAGGCGGCCATGCCCAGGGCGTCCAGCCACAGCAGGGCCCGAAACCGCCAGCCGCGCCTGCCCAGCAGCCAGACCACCGTGGCGGCGGCCAGGCAGGCCAGGATGTAGCCGGGCCGCTGGATCCAGAAGACGGGCGCGCCGATCAGCAGGTCGCGCAGGGTGCCTCCGCCCACGCCGGTGATCGCGGCGAAGAAACCAAACGTGATGATGTCGTGTTTTCGACGCGCGGCCGCCAGGGCGCCGGTGGCGCCAAACACAGCGGCGGCGGCGTAGTCGAGCCAGAACAGGGCGGCCGAGAGCGGGTCCGAAAGCGGGTCCATCGGCGTTCATGCCACGGCCGGGCCCCCGGCGGAAACCATCGGCCGGTAATATCTGATTTACACTTTCGCCCGTTCCCCTAAAGGAGCGCCATGAGCGATAAGCCCGAGCAGAAAAAAGGCTGGTTCCAGCGCCTGACATCCGGCCTGACCCGGTCGTCCCAGGCGATGACAGAGCAGGTCACGGGGGTCTTCACCAAGAAGCCACTCGACCAGGAACAGCTCGACGCCCTGGAAGAGATGCTGATCGAGGCCGACCTTGGCCCGCAGATCGCCGCGCGCATCACCGACGCCTTCGGCAAGGCGCGGTTTGGCAAGTCGTCGACCGACAACGAGGTCAAGGAGGCCCTGGCCGAGCTGGTCGCCGCCGAGCTGGCCGACCGCGAGGGCCGCTTCGACCCGCTGGGCGGGCCGCGCCCCTATGTGGTGCTGTTCATCGGCGTCAACGGTTCGGGCAAGACCACCACCCTGGGCAAGATCGCCGCCGACCTGACCGAGAAGGGCGCCCGCGTCCTGATCGCCGCCGGCGACACCTTCCGCGCCGCCGCCGTCGAGCAGCTGAAGGTCTGGGCCGACCGGGCCGGGGCCGACTTCATGTCCAAGCCCACCGGGTCCGACGCCGCCGCCCTGGCCTATGAGGCCGTCGAGCGCGCCAAGGCCGAGCACTATGACGTGGTGCTGATCGACACCGCCGGCCGGCTGCAGAACAAGCAGGGCCTGATGGACGAACTCCTGAAGGTGATCCGCGTGGTCAAGAAGGTCGATCCGGACTATCCGCACGAGACGCTTCTGGTGCTGGACGCCACCGTGGGCCGCAACGCCCTGGCCCAGGAAAAGATCTTCGGCAACCAGGTCGGCGTATCCGGGATTGTCATGACCAAGCTGGACGGCACCGCGCGCGGCGGGGTGCTGGTGCCGGTGGCCCGCGCCAGCGACAGCCCGATCAAGCTGATCGGGGTCGGCGAGGGGGTCGAGGACCTGCAGCCCTTCGACGCCCGCGCCTTCTCGCGCTCGCTGGTCGGTCTGGAGGACTAGGTCGTGAGCGAGACAGGCAAGAAGACTTCCGGCTGGGTCCGGACGATCGTCGACTACGGCGCGACCATCGCCTTCGGCGCGGCGTATTTCATCACCCGCGACTTCCAGAAGGCTACCTGGGTGCTGGTGGCCGCGTCAGCCGCCGCCCTGGCCATCGGCTACGCGGTCGAGCGCCGGCTGGCCCTGATGCCGCTGTTTTTCGGCGGCATGGCCCTGGTGTTCGGCGTGCTGGGCATCGTCTTCCACTCCGACGCCTTCGTGAAGGTCAAGGTGACGGTGATCAACCTGTCCCTCGCCGCCTTCCTGTTCGGGGGCGTGCTGACCCGGCGCGAGCCTCTGAAGTTGTTGATGGGCGAGGCCCTGCACATGGCCGACGCGGCCTGGCGCACCCTGACGATCCGCTACGCCGTGTATTTCAGCCTGATCGCCGCGGCCAATGAGGCCGTGCGCCTGACCCAGACCACCGACACCTGGGTCAAGTTCCGCCTCGGCCTTCTGCCCTTGGCGGTGGTGTTTATCCTCAGCCAGCTGCCCTTCATCATGAAGCACATGGCCAAGGGCGACGAGCCGGCGGCCGCCGAACCCCCGGACGCGGGCTTCTAGGCTGTCTTGGACCGTCTCCTCTTGAGGCCCGACGGGCGGCTTAGACCGCCCACGGAGTATTGTCGTCAAATCGACTTGTAACGATGATATCTCTCATCCGTCAGCGGACAGGACGAGGGCGAAGCCATGGCCAAGACCAAGGTCGAGAAGAGCGGCGGACTGCTGGAGCGTTCGCCCAGTCACCTGCTGCACCGGGTGCTGCAGCTGGCCCTGGACATCTATGCCGAGGAGTGTGGCGGCGCCGGGGTCACCCAGCGCCAGTTCGCCGTGCTGGCGGCGGTGGCCCAGAACGAGGGGGTCACCCAGACCGCCCTGGTCAAGGCCACCGGCATCGACCGCTCGACCCTGGCCGACATGGTCGCCCGGATGATCGCCAAGGGCCACCTGGAGCGTCAGCGCTCCGACCAGGACGCCCGCGCCAACAGCGTCCGCCTGGCTCCGGCCGGCCGGGACATGCTGGAAGAGATCCAGCCGATGGTGGCCATGGCCGACGCGCGGATCCTGGCCCTGCTGAAACCCGGCAAGCGCGAAGGCTTCCTGGACCTGCTGTCCGATATGGCCGGCGCCGACCTGCATCCGGCGACCGAGGCTGAACCGGCCAAGGTCAAGAAGGCCAAGGCCGACAAGCCGAAGAAAGACAAGAAGCCCAAGAAGGACAAGGCCGCCAAGAAGGCGGCCTGACGGCCCTTAGACCACGATATTCAGCAGCGAGCCCGGACGCAGGATCTTCTGCGGCTGGGCGTCCGGCTGCGTGAACGGCCGGGCCGGCGGCTGGCGTTGCGGCTGGGCCTGGGCTTGCGCCTGCATCTGCACCGAAACGGGGGCCTGGGCCGGTCGCGTGGCGGCCGCGTCGCCAAGCGCCGCCTGGAAGAAGGCCGAACGCGTGGCGGCCCCGGCTCCCGACGCTGGCGTCGAGGCGGGCTTCGCGGGCGCTGAGGGCCAACCGGCGGGGCGAACGGTGCTCATGACTCGAAGTCTAACATGGTTAACCGAAAGTCGGCGAGCATGGTCAACGTCGGGTTAACAGGAAAGGTCCGCGACCTGTCAGCGCACCTTGCAAACAGGTTCTATCGCGCCTTGGCCAGCAGATCCTCGGCCGCGTCGGGCGTCAGCGGGCCGGTGTGCTTGGCCAGGATCATGCCGTCCGAGCCGATCAGATAGGTCTCCGGCACGCCGGTGACGCCGAACTCCAGTCCCGCGCGACCGTCGCGATCGACCAGCCGGGCGGCGAACGGGTCGCCCAGCCGGGCCAGGAAGGCCTGGGTATTGGAAGGAGCATCCTTGTAGGACACGCCGATGATGGTCACGCCCTGGGCCTTGAGGGCCATCAGCTGCGGATGCTCCACCTCGCAGGGCGCGCACCACGAGGCGAAGAAATTGACCAGCACCGGACCCTTGGCCAGGTCTTTGAAGGCGGCGGGCTGGCCGCTGGCCAGCTCGGGCAGGGTCAGGGCCGGCATCGGCTTGCCGACCATGGCGTGCGGCTGGACCTTGGGGTCGCGCTTGAGCGCGTAGCCGGCGAACAGCAGGGCCAGGGCGGCCAGCACGATCAGCGGCGCGAAGGCCAGCCAGCGCTTCACCGGGCGCCGTCCCGGGCGTCGAGCTGCGCCTGCAGGCGCTCCGTCTCGCGCTTCCAGCGGCGCGACAGCAGCAGACTGCCGGCGATCATCCAGGCGAAGGCCGCCGCGCTGACCGCGAAGGCCGGCCAGACATAGACGGCGTATTTTCCGGCGTCGAAATCGAAGTGCATCTTCAGTTTTCCGCCATGCGAAGGGCCAGGGCGCGGGCCTTGCGCCGCCAGACCAGCGCCCGGATGCGCACCAGCCACAGCGACCCGAAGGCCGACAGATAGGCCAGGCTCATCAGGGCCCAGGGCCACAGATAAACGGCCGGCAAACGGTTTTCCGGGGCGGCGAACAGCGTCGAGGAGCCCTGGTGCAGGGTGTTCCACCACTCGACCGAGAACTTGACGATCGGCAGGTTGATCAGGCCGACCAGGGCCAGGATGGCGGCGGCGCGAGCCGCCTTCTGCTCGTCCTCGAGGGCCGAGCGCAGGGCCAGATAGCCCAGATAGAACAGGAACAGGACCAGCACCGAGGTCATCCGGGCGTCCCACTGCCACCAGGTGCCCCACATCGGCTTGCCCCACAGCGAGCCGGTGATCAGGGCCAGGGCGGTGAAGATCGCGCCCAGCGGCGCGCAGGCGCGGGCGGCGGCGTCGGCCAGGGCGTGGCGAAACACCAGCGACAGCAGGCTGGCGCCGCCCAGGAACAGATAGATCAGCATGCTCATGACGGCGGCGGGCACGTGGATGAACATCATCCGAACCGTGTCGCCCTGCTGGTAGTCCTCGGGCGCGGCGAAGGTCAGGGCCAGACCGATCAAGGCCAAAACGGCCGCGATGGCGCCGAACATCGGCGCCGCCCACCGCGAGAAGGTCATGAACCGCTCGGGGTTGGTCAGGAAATCAAACGGGTGTCGGGCGTCCATGGATTGCTGATTAGAGCCCTACAGGGACGCCCGCAATGCGTATCGACCCTTATCAGCCGGCCTTGCGCTGGATGATCACCCGGCGCTCGCCGCCGAGGGAAGGGCCTTCGTGCCGGGTCTCGATGCGACGCATCTCCATGCGCGGTCCGCCCATCTCGGGGCCCAGGGCGTCAAACGCCTTCTGCTGGCTGGGCGAGAGGGCCGCGTAGAAGGCCTTGGTGACGGCGGTGCGCTTCTGGAACATGGCGGCCATCTCGGCCATCCGCGCGGCCTGACGGTCGAGGCGCTCGGGCGTGGTCAGGGGCTTGTTGTCATCGTCGTCGGGACGGTCTTCCTTGATCATCTCGTGCATCGCCTTGGGCGCGCTGCCTTCCAGATAGGTCTTCAGCGCGCCTTCCTGGTCGGGGCGCAGCTGCAGCACGTCGCGCAGATGCTGGGCGTGGGCGGCCGGATCGCCGTGCGGGCCGTGCATCATGTTCATGAACACCATGTGCGGGCCGCCGGCCATCATCGCGTCCATCGGTGGCATGGGCGGGGCGGGCGGCGCCGGGGGCGCGGGCGGCGGCGGCGTCTGCGCCATGGCGGCCCCGCCGGCGACGGTCAGGGCCAGAACGGCGCTGGCGGCCAGGGCCAGGTTGCGGGTCGAGGTACGCATGAGGTTTGCTCCCTGATGAAACTGCGCGGGAAGCTTGAGCACCGCCGTATGGCGCGAAAATGTCAGTTTGGGTGAACAATGTTACAGGATTGACGCGGAGGCCATTTGACCCGCTCTCCCCGGCCCCCGGGTCGCGCAAAGCGCGCGCCCGAGGATAAACTCCAGCCGGGGCCCAGATTCAGCCTGAGCGTCGAGGGATGACGCGCCGGATCTCCGAACCAGCCAAGCGGGCGCTCTGGGCTCGATCTGGATCCCGGCCTTCGCCGGGAAGAACGGCGCTTAAATCAGTCCAGCGCGTTGCGGCACGCCGCCGCCATGCCCAGCGGACTGAGGGCCACGGCCGCCGCGCAATAGGACAGCATCAGGTAGAGGCCCGGCGTCCAGGCCAGGCCGCCAGACAGGGCGTCCAGGGCCCCGGCCCCGAAGATCACCGGCGGCACATAGAGCGGCAGCACGATCACCGCCACCAGCAGGCCGCCGCGCCGGCTGCCCAGGGCCAGGCTGGCCCCAAGGCCGCCCAGGAAGGCGAAGGCCAGGCCGCCGGCCAGGCCGCACAGCACCAGCAACGGGATGATCTTCGGATCGGCGCCCAGGGCCAGGGCCGCGACGGGCGCCGCCAGGGCCAGGGGCGCGCCCGAGGCCAGCCACTGGGCAAGGCACTTGGCGACGGCGACGGCTTCGAGGGAGGCCGGGCCCAGGGCCAGAAGGTCCAGCGCCCCGTCCTCGAAATCGCGCTCGAACAGGCGCTCCAGCGACAGCAGGGCCGAAAGCGCCAGGGCCAGCCAGGCGATGCCGGGCGCCACGGCGGCCAGCTTTTCCGGCGCCCGGCCTGCGGCCATGGGAAGCAGGGTCACGACGCCGGCATAGAAGGCCAGGGCCAGCAGAGGACCGCCGCCCTTGCCCCAGGCCAGGGCCAGTTCGCGGCGCAGCAGGATCAGGAAGGCCTTCATCCGCCGACCTCCACCACGGTGGCGGGCACGGGCAGGGGGTCATGGACGGCGGCCAGCATCATGCCGCCGCCGGCCAGGTGCTCGGCCATCAGCGCGCCGAAGGCGGCCCGATGTCCGGCGTCCAGCGGGGCCATCGGCTCGTCCAGCAGCCACAGGGCGCGGGGGCTGGCGATCAGTCGGGCCAGGGCCAGGCGGCGACGCTGGCCGGCCGACAGGCGGCGGACCTCCAGGTCCAGCAGGCGATTGAGGTCCATCCGCCGTGCCGCCACCCGGGCGCTGGCCTCGGTTCCACCGGTCCACAGGGTCTGGAAGCGCAGTTCCTCCCAGGCGGTGCGGGTGGATTTCAGGCCGTCATGATGGCCGACCATGTGCAGGTGCTCGGCCCGCGCCGTCTCGGCGTCCAGGGCCTCGAAGACGATCTCGCCGGCCTCGGCGCGCAGCAGCCCCGCGACCGCCCGCAACAGGCTGGTCTTGCCCGCGCCGTTGCGGCCGGTCAGGGCGATGGCCTGGCCCGCGTTCAGCCTCAGATGCAGCCCCGAGAACAGCCGGCGCTCGCCCCGCGAGATCGCCAAATCCTTTATGAGAACAGCTCTCAACATACCAAGTCCCTGTCCGGCGCATGGACGTTGTGAACGAGCAGCGCTAAGAAGCCCTCGGCCGTCCCCCTCCAACTTGTCAGGGGCGTACGCGGCGCGGGGATGGACGCTGTGGGTCCGCCTCGATCGCGCGATCCCGGGAGTGGTTTTCGGGCGGCCGTGGACAGAGAAGGGATCTCCCGAAATGGCGTCTGTTGACAGCCTCAAAGCCCGCCGCGAACTCGTCGTCGGCGGCAAGACCTACGTCTATTACAGCCTTCGCGCCGCTGAGGAAGCCGGTCTGACCGGTGTTTCGTCGTTGCCGGTCTCGATGAAGGTGCTTCTGGAAAACCTGTTGCGTAACGAGGACGGCGTTTCGGTTGACGAACCCGACCTCAAGGCGGTCGCCGCCTGGCTGCAGAACAAGGGCTCGGTCGAGCACGAAATCAGCTTCCGCCCCGCGCGCGTGCTGATGCAGGACTTCACCGGCGTTCCCGCCGTCGTCGACCTGGCCGCCATGCGCGACGCCATGGTCGCCCTCGGCGCCGACCCGGCCAAGATCAACCCGCTCAACCCCGTCGACCTGGTCATCGACCACTCGGTGATGGTCGACAACTTCGGCGACGCCAAGGCCTATGACGCCAACGTCAAGCGCGAGTACGAGCGCAACATCGAGCGTTACCGCTTCCTGCGCTGGGGCTCGTCGGCGTTCAACAACTTCCGCGTCGTGCCCCCCGGCACCGGTATCTGCCACCAGGTGAACCTGGAATATCTGGCCCAGACCGTCTGGACCAACGACGTCGACGGCGACACCGTCGCCTATCCCGACACCGTCGTCGGCACCGACAGCCACACCACCATGGTCAACGGCCTGTCGGTCCTGGGCTGGGGCGTGGGCGGCATCGAGGCCGAGGCCGCGATGCTGGGTCAGCCGATCCCGATGCTGATCCCTGAAGTCATCGGCTTCAAGCTGACCGGCGCCATGCCGGAAGGCGCGACGGCCACCGACCTGGTGCTGACCGTCACCCAGATGCTGCGCAAGAAGGGCGTGGTCGGCAAGTTCGTCGAATTCCACGGCGACGCCCTGGCCAACCTGACCCTGGAAGACCAGGCGACCATCGCCAACATGGCTCCGGAATATGGCGCCACCTGCGGCTTCTTCCCGATCAGCGCGGCGACCATCGCCTACCTCAAGGGCACCGGCCGCGAAGCCGACCGCGTCGCCCTGGTCGAAGCCTACGCCAAGGAGCAGGGCCTGTGGTGGGAGCCGGGCACGCCCGACCCGACCTTCACGGACTCGCTGGAACTGGACCTGTCGACGGTTCTGCCGTCGCTGGCCGGCCCCAAGCGTCCGCAGGACCGCGTTCTGCTGACCGACGCCGCGTCCAAGTTCGCCGAGTCTCTGGTCGGTGAATTCGGCAAGGCCGAGAACCCCGAGCTGCGCGCCCCCGTCGAAGGCGAGAACTTCGACGTCGGACACGGCGACGTGGTCATCGCGGCCATCACCTCGTGCACCAACACCTCCAACCCTTCGGTGCTGATCGCCGCCGGCCTGCTGGCCAAGAACGCGGTCGCCAAGGGTCTGAAGGTCAAGCCGTGGGTGAAGACCTCGCTGGCCCCCGGCTCGCAGGTGGTCACCGACTATCTGCTGAAGGCCGGCCTGACCAAGCACCTCGATGCTCTCGGCTTCAACCTGGTGGGTTATGGCTGCACGACCTGCATCGGCAACTCCGGCCCGCTGCCGGAAGCCATCAGCAAGACGATCAGCGACAACGATCTGGTTGCCTGCTCGGTGCTGTCGGGCAACCGCAACTTCGAAGGCCGCGTGAACCCGGACGTCCGCGCCAACTACCTGGCCTCGCCGCCGCTGGTGGTGGCCTACGCCCTGGCCGGCTCGATGAAGATCGATCTGGCCACCCAGCCCCTGGGCCAGGACAAGAAGGGCAACGACGTCTTCCTGAAGGACATCTGGCCCTCGAACGAAGACATCGCCGTCCTGCAGCGCAAGTCGGTCACCGAAAAGATGTTCGCCAGCCGTTACGGCGACGTCTTCAAGGGCGACAAGAACTGGCAGGGCATCAAGATCACCGGCGGCCAGACCTACGCCTGGGAAGGTGACTCGACCTACGTCCAGAACCCGCCCTACTTCCCCAACATGTCGATGACCCCGACTCCGGTCACCGACATCGTGGAAGCCCGCGTCCTGGCCGTGTTCGGCGACTCGATCACCACCGACCACATCAGCCCGGCCGGTTCGATCAAGACCTCCAGCCCCGCCGGCCAGTACTTGGTCGACAACGGCGTGCAGCCCATCGACTTCAACGGTTACGGCGCACGTCGCGGCAACCACCAGGTCATGATGCGCGGCACCTTCGCCAACATCCGCATCCGCAACCGCATCACCCCGGACATCGAAGGGGGCGTCACCAAGCACTTCCCGTCGGGCCAGGTGATGTCGATCTACGACGCGGCCATGAAGTACCAGGAAGAGGGTCGCCCCTCGGTGGTCTTCGCCGGCAAGGAATACGGCACCGGCTCGTCGCGTGACTGGGCCGCCAAGGGCACCAAGCTGCTGGGCGTCCGCGCGGTGATCACCGAAAGCTTCGAGCGTATTCACCGCTCGAACCTGGTCGGCATGGGCGTTCTGCCGCTGCAGTTCATCCAGGACGGCTGGCAGAAGCTGGAACTGACCGGCGAGGAGATCGTCTCGATCCGCGGCCTCACCGATCTGGCCCCGCGCAAGCAGCTGATCGTCGAGCTCTACCGCCCGACCGACGGCCGCATCGCCCGCTTCCCGGTCCGCTGCCGCATCGACACCCCGACCGAGCTTGAATACTTCAAGAACGGCGGCGTGCTGAACTACGTGCTGCGCAACCTGGCCAAGGCCGACTAGGCGCGGTTCACGCTGAACGAGATCAAGCCGGGTCCTTCGGGGCCCGGCTTTTTCTTTTGGCGCACGACCTCTCCGTAAAAGAACCCCGGCTTCACGGTCTCGTGAACGGCTA
The DNA here is from genome assembly GCF_965279145.1 of Caulobacter sp. Classification (NCBI taxonomy): domain Bacteria; kingdom Pseudomonadati; phylum Pseudomonadota; class Alphaproteobacteria; order Caulobacterales; family Caulobacteraceae; genus Caulobacter; species Caulobacter sp. The sequence continues at coordinate 1,520,892 of NZ_OZ257139.1, read as the reverse complement.
TCCGGGACGATCTTGGCTTAAGTGACCCGCAATGCGTAAGGCCGCCCTCTCCCTGTTCTGTCTGGCTCTCTCGGGCCTCGCCGCGACCTCCGCCTGGGCCTCGAGGCCCCCGGTGGTCGTCGAGCTGTTCACGGCGCAAGGCTGCTCGTCCTGCGGCAAGGCCAACCAGCTGGCCGCCGACCTGGCCGAGCGCGACGGCGTGCTGGCCCTGACCTATTCGGTCGACTACTGGGACTATCTGGGCTGGAAGGACACCTTCGCCAAGCCCGGCTTCGCCGACCGCCAGCGCGCCTACGCCAAGAAGTTCGCCCTGCGCGACGTGCCCACGCCCCAGATGGTGGTGGGCGGCCGGGTCCAGGCCTCGGGCGCCAAGGCCGAGGCTGTCGAGGATCTGGTCAAGACGGCGGCCAAGGCCCCGTCCAATCCGCCCGACATGCAGTTCATCGGCAAGACCCGCGTCGCGGTCGGCTCGGGCCCCGCCCCGCGCGGCGGCGGCGAGGTCTGGATGGTGCGGTTCGATCCGCGCGAGCAGGACATCGCCGTCAAGCGCGGCGACAACAAGGGCCAGACCCTGGTGCATCGCAATGTGGTGCGCGAACTGGTCCGCCTGGGCCCGTGGAGCGGCAAGCCCCGGCTGTACCGTCTGCCCGAGCAGACCGACGACGGCCTGGCCACCGTGATCCTGGTGCAGGGCGCCAAGGGCGGCCGCATCCTCGGCGTCCTGGAACCGGCCGAGCACTGACCTTTCCACCACCGCGGAACGCAAAAAGCCCGCGCGACCGGGGGAAAATCGCGCGGGCTCATTGAGGGCTCTTGTCGTCAGCGGACCGACCCCGAAAGCGGGGCGGGCTGGGGGGCTGTTCAGGAACCGCGGTTCCGGAGCCGGTCGGCTGACACTGACTTTATGCGGGGCCAAACAGGCGGCGGATGGACCAAACAAAGGTCGTTTCGGGGCGCGATGCGGCGACCAAAAGGCCGATGGTCAAGGTCTCGCCGAGCCCCCGGACGCCAAAAGGCCCGCGCGGTGGGGGGAACCCGCGCGGGCCTCATAGGGGAGGGGATTTAGCTCTGTCGGCCGACCGGCCCGCGATCAAGGGGGGCTGGGGGGGCTGTTCAGGGTCCAGGACCGCGAGATGTCCGATCAGCCGACACTGGATTTATGGCGGCGCAAACAGGCGGGCGATGGGCCGAAATAAGGTCGTTTCGCGGCGGCGCGTGACCGTCGTGTTGCATTTTCCCGGGCCGTGGCCGTCACGCCACGCTCGCTTTGCGGCGGCGTTTGGGCTTAGGATTCGTCCGATGGCGTTGGATCCGCAGCCCCCGTCCGCCCCCTCGCCCGGTGGCGTGACCTTCTTCGAGCGGCGCGAGCTGGACACGCTCATGCGCCTGTACGGCCGCATGGTCGCCGCCGGTGAATGGCGCGACTACGGCATCGCCGGCCTGTCGGACTGCGCGGTGTTCTCGATCTTCCGCCACGCCGCCGAAGCCCCGCTCTATCGCGTCGAGAAGCGTCCCGCCCTGGCCCGCAAGCAGGGCGCCTGGGCGGTCATCGGTCAGGGCGGCATGATCCTCAAGCGTGGCCACGAGCTGGCGCAGGTGCTGAAGGTGTTCGAGAAGGGCAAGTTCTCGGTGGTGGACTGAGGCCTAGAACGCAAACGCCAGCTTGGCGCCCACGAACCGGCCGTCATTGTCATAGCCCCGCGCCGTGCCCGCGCCGCTGTAGTCGGCGCTGGGCTTGAGGCCGCACAGCACGCCCGCCGAGGCCACCGGGCCATCGCCGGCCAGCCGGCTTTCCACCGAGGTTTTGGCGATCCCGCGCGGCAGTTGAGCCGGGGCGTTGGCGTAGCGCACGGGGACGGACAGGCCCGGCCGTGAAACCTGCCCCGCCGCGTCGCGCGCCAGCGACATCATCTGAGGCTTTGCCGCGATCGCATAGGGCTTGAGCGGGGTCTGGGCGTGGGCCGCGCTGGCCAGTAGCGCCGCGGTCGTCAGGATCAGGCAGAAACGCAGGTCGGTCATCAAGATCATCCTTGGCCCCGCCAGAGCCTCTCATGTCGCCGACGGTCCGTCGAGGTCGAGGGTGTCGAGCGTCGCCCACGAAAAAGCCCCGGCGGTTTCCCGCCGGGGCCCATCGTGTCCGATCCGGTCAGGATCTAGCGGCGCGAGCCGAAGATGCTGAGCAGGAACTGGAACAGGTTGATGAAGTTCAGATAGAGGTTCAGCGCGCCGTAGTTGGTGGCCACCGCCATCGAGTTCTGGTCGCCGCCCATTTGATAATAGGCGGTCTTCAGCTTCTGGGTGTCGTAGGCGATCAGGCCGGCGAAGATGAACACGCCCAGGATGCTGATCACGAAGCTCAGGCCCGGCAGGCGCAAGAACATCTGGGCCAGCGAGGCCAGCACCAGGCCGATCAGGCCCATGATCAGGAAGCTGCCGAAGCCGGTCAGGTCCTTCTTGGTGGTGTAGCCGAACAGGCTGAGGCCGCCGAAGGCGATGGCGGTGATCAGGAAGGTCGAGGCCACCGAGGCGCCGGTATAGGCCAGCAGCCACACGCCCGAGCCCGCGCCGATCGAGGCGACCAGCGCCCAGTAGAGCGCGCCGGACGACTTGGCGGTGGGGTTACGCATGGCGAACATGGCCACCAGCATCATCGCCAGCGGCGCGAAGCGGACCAGGGTGCCGGCCATGGTGAACCCGGCCAGGCGACCATCCGGGGTCAGCACGTACAGCAGGCTGGCCACCGGCTGGTAGGCGCTGGTCAGATAGGCGAGGCCGGCGGACAGCAGGAGGCCCAGAGCCACCTTGTTGTAGACGCCGAGCATGAAGCTGCGCAGGCCGGCGTCAACCGACATGTCGGCGCGATCCGCCGGGATCGAGCGCGCGTAGCCGCGGTTGAGGTCGTTCATCGAGGGAAAACCCTTTGATTGCATCGCGCCCGATATGGACGCCTGACGAATATCGGCATCCGGGGGCCTTCGCGCAAGGCATGGCTGTTGAGACCCGCGTCAGAGCGCTTAAATAGACTCCATCGCAAATCAAAACGGGCTAGGGGCGGGAATGGATTATTCGGAACTGGGACGAACCGGCGTGCAGGTCTCGCGCTGCTGCCTGGGCACCATGACCTGGGGCTCGCAGAACAGCGAAGAGGAGGCTCACGCCCAGATGGACTACGCGCTGGAGCGCGGGGTCAATTTCTGGGACACGGCCGAAATGTATTCCAGCCCGCCCGATCCGAAGACCCAGGGCAATACCGAGCGCCACATCGGCTCGTGGCTGGCCAAGACCGGCAAGCGGGGCGAGATCGTGCTGGCCTCCAAGGTGGCCGGTCGCGGCAGCGCCTTTGGCGGCCTGACCTGGATGCGCGCCGACGGCGCCCCGACCCGGCACACCAAGGCCCAGATCGACGAGGCGGTGGAAAACTCCCTCAAGCGCCTGAATACCGACTATCTGGATCTCTACCAGCTGCACTGGCCCGACCGGCCGGTGCGGGTTTTCGGCGGCCAGACCTTCAAGGACTACGAGCAGGACTACGAGACCTTCGGCGACATCCTCGAGGCGCTGGACACGCATGTGAAGAAGGGCACGATCCGCGCGATCGGCGTCTCCAACGAGTTCCCCTGGGGCGTGATGCGCTTCCTGGCGGAGGCCGAGACCCGCGGCCTGCCGCGCATCGCCTCGATCCAGAACGCCTATCACCTGGCCAACCGCACGTTCGAATACGGCCTGGCCGAGATCGCCATGCGGGAGCAGGTCGGTCTGCTGGCCTATTCGCCGCTGGCTCAGGGCGCCCTGACCGGCAAGTATCTGGACGGCGCCCTGCCCGAGGGCTCGCGCAAGGCGCTCTATAACCGCATGCAGCGCTATGAGGGCCCGGGGGCGGAAGCCGCGATCCGCGCCTATGTCGATCTGGCCGGCAAGTTCGGTATCGATCCGGCCACGCTGGCCCTGAAGTTCTGCGACACACGCCAGTTCGTGACCTCGACGATTATCGGCGCCACCACCATGGACCAGCTGAAGATCGCCATCGACGCCTTCGACCTGACCTGGACCGACGAGCTGGAAAAGGCGGTCAACGCCATCCACGCGGCGCAGCCCAACCCCTGCCCCTGACGCCCATGCTTCGCCTGTTCACTGCCATCGCCGTGCCGCCCGACATCGGCCTGGGCCTGCTGACCCGTCAGCACGGCATCGAGCACGCGCGCTGGCGGCCGCAGGAGGCCTTTCACATCACGCTGAAGTTCATCGGTGATGTGCAGGAGCCGGTGGCCGCCGAACTGGACGAAGCCCTGGCCCAGATCGAGGCCCCGGCCTTCGATCTGGAACTGGCCGGCGTCGGCCATTTCGGCGGGGGCGCCGACATCCACGCCGTCTGGGCGGGGGTCGGGGAAAGCCCGGACCTGCGTCGCCTGGCCAAGGCCAACGAGCGGGCCGCGCGCGAGGTGGGCCTGAAACCCGAGGCGCGGCTCTATACGCCGCATGTCACCCTGGCCTACCTCAAGCGCCCCGCCGCGCCCGAGGTCGGCGCCTGGGTCCAGGCCAACAACCTGCTGCATTCGCCGCCGTTCCGCGTGGACAGCTTTGGCCTCTATTCCAGCTGGCTGGGCGGCGAGGGCTCGGTCTATCGGCTGGAGCGGGAATACCCGCTGGGCTGAGCCGGGAGACGCCGGAAGCGGACAGGGTGATTGTCTGTTCGGGGTGGTGAGCGGACCTAAGCGGGCCGGTGGCGTTCCTCGTCCCATTCCACCGGACCCCATGTCTGCGCGTCCGCCCAGGCTTTGGCTTCTGCGATCGTCTCGAAATCGGGGGAGGATTCCACATGATAGAGCACGCCATCAGGTCCTAGCGGTCGTAGCGGTCCAGGAGGAGCTAGCTCGTGGTCGTGGGCGTCCAGAACATGCTCGACTTCATCCAGAGCCCAAAAGTGTTCTCGGTCGAAGTTGCACGCCGATATCACGACCCGCTGACGCACAGTTCCGTCATATAACCAGCTGCCGGCAAGGACGGGTTCGCCGGAGAGATCGTCAATGGCCATATCCAACGGTTACCCTGATCGAGATCGAACTTGAATAGCCTGCTTAGGGTGGACTGCTACCGATAGATCGTTTCGACAATCGCGGGCCTTACCTTTGCATGGTAACGCAGCTTCGTTCATCCTGGTGAATAGGTTAGCTGGGCGGATAGATCGCCAGAAAATGAGCCGTTATGGCGGGGAGTTGTATGGACCCTGTGACGGAATTTCTGATCTCGAAAGAGCAGGCGTACTGGGCGGCTACATCCGCACTGGCCGCATGGATGCTTGGCTTCATTGGCCTATTGATGAATGCTGTTGGGATCTACCTAGTGTGGGGGCAGCTGAAAGCGAATCGAGAAGCGTTATCTTCAGCGACGGCTGGTGCCTACGCTGCGGCCGAAGCAGCAAAAGTGGCTCATCTCGCTACACGTCCCTGGATAAAATTCTCGATAAGCAAAGCATACTTGTATCTTTATCCAGACAATCCGGACCAAGTTGGTTGCCAGATCAATTATCGTTATGAAAATATAGGTCAGACACCGGCGGTTCAGGTCGCGCTTATTTATAGACCGTTTGCAGTTGCCTGGGAGACGCTAGAGGCGTGGCCGCTGGAATTCGATAACCTACTTAAAACTGAACCTCGACAGACTCGCGCCCTCTTTCCGGGCGAATTCGTTGATGAAGGCAGAAGTACGAACTTCCCATTTCCTCCATTGCAAGACGAGAGCCGGCTGTCTTTCCGCATCGTCGCAGCTGTAACCTACAAGGCGCACGCCACCGGAGAAACGTACGTTACGCCTGTTGTGGCAGGTTTGCAGCGAAAGGAACTACTTGCTGACAAGGACTGTCAGGTGTTCCGGGGAATGCGGGATGTGGAGTTCATCGTAGTTCCAATGTTTGACGACACGCCGGATCCAACGTGATTTCGGTAGAATTCGTGCGCTAGTGAACCGCCTTCAGGCACAAGGCTGCGCTTGGCCAAACGTCCGCTATGGGTCGAAAGCAGTCTTTGGCTCAATGCCCATGTGTGGACGGCTCCCCGTTGGCAAGGGTTGATCTGATGTTCTGCTAGGCTTGGTCGGTGCGGCCATGTGTTCGACCTGTTAGTGCGGTACGCATGACCGCTGGCCATAATGCCTTTCGCGAAGATGGGTCCCGACCATAAGCACGCGCTCGAGGCGCGCTGGCGCAGATGGGTTTTCCCGCCTTCCGGTATCGACCGGCTGTTGCATTACATCTCGTCCGCCCTTCCCAAGTTCGTCGGCCGCGGCGTGGCGCCGAGCCTGTCTTCTAAGCCGGCTGCGGCTCCCTGTAGCGTTCGCCGCTGGTCATGATCGCCCAGATCATTCGGGCGTTCTTGTTGGCGAGCGCGACCGCCGCGACCTTCGGCGTTCGTCGGGCCAGCAGTTGCACCAACCACGGCCGACGCGTGCCGTTGCGTTGCGCGTAGCGAACGACGGCCAGTGCGCCGACCACCAGCAGCTGTCGCAGGTATCGATCGCCCTGCTTGGTGATGCCGCCCAGCCGCTCCTTGCCGCCGCTGGAGTTCTGTCGAGGGACCAGGCCGATCCAGGCCGCCAGATTGCGTCCGGTCTTGAAGGCTGCAGGATCGGCCACGGCGGCGACCATGGCGCTGGCCAGCAGCGGCCCGACCCCAGGGATTTCCATCAATCGGCGGCCAACTTCGGTCGCGCGGGCATTGGTCCGGATCAGCCGATCGTTCTCGAGGATCTGCAGGTTCACCAACCGAAGCTGATCGACCAGCATGGTGAGGCACACGCGCGCTTCTCGCGTCACCCGTTCGTCCGCGCCATCGAGGATCACCGCGATCAACTTGCCCAGCCCTTCTCGACCGATCGCGGCGGTCAGGCCGAACTCGGCCATGTGACCCCGGATCGCGTTGGAGAGCTGGGTGCGTTGGCGCGTCATGACCAGCCGTGTCCGATGCAGCACCATCACGCCCTGCTGCTCAGGCGACTTCACCGGCACGAACCGCATCGTTGGGCGGGTCACCGCCTCGCAGATAGCCTCCGCGTCGGCCATGTCGTTCTTCTGGCGCTTCAAATAGGGCTTCACGTAACTGGGCGGCATCAGCCGAGCCTCATGGCCTAGCCTGGTGAGCTCGCGCGCCCAGTGATGGGATGCGCCGCACGCCTCGATACCGACGAGGCAGGGCTCCAACTTGGCGAAGAACGACAGCAGACGCGCTCGCGGGAGCTTCTGCCGAATGACGACGGCGCCCTCCGCGTCGACGCCGTGCACCTGGAACACCGACTTGGCGATGTCCAAACCGATCGTGACAACCTGACCCATGGCCTTTCCTCCAGCTCTAACCGGAAGCCAAGGCTGCCGGTGGGGTGGAGAGCCGTCCACAGCATCATAAGCGGACGCCCCGGAGCGTCGTCCTTGAGTGACCTTGCCAGACCAGCGATCGTCTCGCCGTGAGATTTAAGGATGGCTCCCTTCGGCGCGAAGGGGGGCGGGCCCAAGTCCTCCCCCTGAAGGGGGAGGCGGCCGGAGGCCGGTGGGGGATGACCGCAATGAGTCAGCGGCACTTCCCCCTCCGTCGGCCCCAAGGGGCCGACACCTCCCCCGCCAGGGGGAGGACTTATGGGGATACGCCGCGCTCAATCCCCGTTCTTGCCAGAACAAACGCCAGCCAGATCAAGCGCTTGTAAAAAACCTGATCGCGCCAATCCTCCGCGTTCAAACCTGCCGCATAATGCTCTCACCTCGTCGCGAGGAAAGGGCGCAAGGCCAGCGACCATGGCGGCGGCGGGGGGTGATCGAGCGGGCAGCTCAATCGATGGCGGGAGGGGCGTCTTGCGCTCCGGGCCGTCAACCTCGTTGTTCTCTGGCGGCGGTCGGCCGAGGAAAACTAAAACGACGTGGCTTCGAGGGTCGAGCGAGCAACAGGCGGACTGAAAGGTCTCGCGGTCCAGGGGGGAGTCGCTCTCCCGCCTGCCCGTCGGAGGCGTCGAGGGTGAGGCGATAACACCGCCGGGCCCGAAGCGCTTTCGCCAGAACGGTCACGCGGAGCGTTCGTCTTCGTCGAAACGGTATTTATCAAACTCACATCCGGACGTGGTCCGGACGCTCCGCGACCCTTTCCATCACTCAGCGAGATTTCGCGTGAGGCTGCAAAGCCGTGTCCGCCAGACGGGCCCCCTAGACCGCCGCGTTGTCCTTCAGCACCCCCAGCGGAACGATCGCCAGCATCTCCTCGTGCGAGGCCTCCAGCACCACGGGCGGGGCCAGGCCGGCGTCGAGGGCTTCCTTCCAGCGTCCGGCGCACAGGCACCAGCGATCGCCGGCCTTCAGGCCCTGGAAGGCGAACTCGGGGCGCGGGGTGGACAGGTCGTTGCCCATGGCCTTGGAGAAGGCCAGGAATTCGTCGGTCATCACCGCGCAGACGGTGTGAAGACCCAGATCGTGGGGCCCGGTCTCGCAGCAGCCGTTGCGGTAGAAGCCGGTCACCGGGTTCAGGGAGCAGGGCTTGAGCTCGCCGCCCAGCACGTTGCGGGCCTTGTCGTCATAGCGCGTGGTCATGCCCTGATCCTAACCCGCTTCGCGCGATCAGGGGCGTGAAGTTTAGCGTCCCTGGCGCGTGATGGCTTTCGCCATGGCGCGTCCGATGTTTAAGAAGGGGAACAAGACCTCAGGGGAATTTCGATGTCCGACGTCGCAAGGCCGCGCCGCAGCGCCCTCTACATGCCCGCCTCCAACGCCAAGGCGGTCGAGAAGGCGCGCACACTGGACGCCGACGTGATCATCCTCGATCTGGAGGACGCCGTCGCGCCCGAGATGAAGGAGATCGCCCGGGACGCGGCCGTCGCGGCGGTCAAGGCCGGCGGGTTCGGCGCGCGCGAGGTCGTCATCCGCGTCAATGGCCTGGACACGCCCTGGGGCGCCGACGATCTGAGGGCGGCGGCCCAGGCCGGCCCCGACGCGGTGCTGGTCCCCAAGGTCAATGACGCCGCCGACGTGCGGGTCTATGACGCGGCCCTGCACGTCGCCCGGCCCGCGACGCGGCTGTGGACCATGATCGAGACCGGCAAGGCCGCCTTCCACCTGTGGGAGATCGCCGCCGCCAGCCGGTCCACGCGGCTGTCGGCCTTCGTGATGGGCGTCAATGATTTCGCCAAGGAGATGCGGGCCCGCCAGACGCCGGACCGCGCGCCGTTCCTGCCGCTGCTGACCCTGTCGGTCGCCGCCGCCCGGGCTCACGGCCTGACCATCCTGGACGGCGTACACAACGACATCGAGGACCTGGCGGCGCTGGAAGCCGTCTGCGTCCAGGGCGTGGACTTCGGCTTCGACGGCAAGACCCTGATCCATCCCAAGCATCTGGAGATCTGCAACCGGGTGTTTTCACCCAGCGCCGACGAGATCGCCTGGAGCCAGGCCGTGATCGCCGCCTTCAAGGCGCCCGAAAATGCCGGCAAGGGGGCTCTGCGGGTCGACGGCAAGATGGCCGAGCGTCTGCACCTGGCCCAGGCCGAGCGCCTGGTCGAGGTGGCCGCCGCCATCGCGGCCCGGGCCGTCTAGGACAAAATGATGCGGGCCCTGGCTCTCCTTCTCGCCCTGATCGCGGCGCCGGCCCTTGCCCAGGAGGCGCCGGTGACGACCGCGCCCCAACCCGCTCCCCAGACCGCGCCACTCCAGACCACGCCGATCCCGGCGCCGGGCGAGCAGGCTCCGGTCGCCATCGACCCCCTGGGCGACCTGATCACCCAGACCGGCACGACCGACGAGGAAGATGCGACGCCGACCACGCCGGCGCCCTATCACAAGCCCACGATCCTCCCGATCCCGGCGCCGGAATCGCCCGCGCCCTCGATTGTCGCGGGCGAGCACATCGCGCCCCAGGGCGCCGTCATGCCGGCCGAACAGATCTATGAACTGCGGGTCAAGGGTTCGATCGCGGCGGCCCAGGGCCTGCAGGGGCCGCTGGACGGCGGCTGGAAGATTTCCGGTCCCGACGGAGCGGCCCTCTATGCCCTTCAGCTGGTGGACCCCGCCGGCGGCTATGGCCCGCTGGAAGGCGCATGGCGCGATATTCGCCGGGCCGGGGCCGTGGGCTCGACCGGATTGATCGACAGCGTCGAACGCAATGGCGCCGACCTGATCGTGCGCTTCAGTCCGCGCGGCGGGGTGTCGTCGGTGCTGACCCTGCGTCCGGTCGGCGAGACCCGCTGGTCGGGCGATCTGGTCGAGGCCGGCGCCGCCCGGACGGTGATCGCCGAGCGCGAGGCGCCGCCCAGCCTGCCGCCGGGCTACGTGATTCAGGGCCGGGGTCCGGTGGTGTGGGGCGCGCCCCGCGCCGCCGCCAGCCGTCCGGCCGCGCCCGTGGCCTGCTCGACCAAGGGCAAGAAGGGCAAGGCCCTGAAGGCCGCCAAGGCCAAGTGCGCCGCTGTCGCCAGGAAGGGCGGATCCAAGGCTTCGGCGCTGAAGTCGAAAAAGGGCGGCAAGGCCAAGGCGACCGCCGCCCGCAAGGGCAAGGCGACGGCGGGCAAGGCCAAGAGCTCGGGCAAGAAGAAGCCGAAGCTGCGCTGACCTGGTTTCGGGCCGCTAGAGCCCGAGACTCCTGCGGGCCGCCGCGACCGCCGCCTCAAGGGCCTCGGCCGTGAACGCCTCCGCGGGGCTGTGACCCCAGACCGGACCCGGCCAGGCCGGATCGCCGCTGCGCCGGCCCACGACATGGACGTGCAGTTGCGGCGTCACATTGCCCAGGGCGCCGACGTTCAGCTTGTCGACTGGCAGGCCCAGCGCGGCGCCGATCGCCCGGGTCGCGGCGCCGGCCAGGACGATCTCGTCCATCAGGGCGACACGGTCGGCCGCCGACAGATCCTCGATCTCGCGCAGACCGGCCTGGCGCGGGATCAGCACGATCCACGGATAGCGGGCGTCCAGCTGAAGCCGGGCCTCGCACAAGGGCAAGTCGCCCAGCGCCGCGGATGTGGCCGCGAACGCCGGGTCCAGGACGAACTCAGCCACGCTTGGGAACCGCCGCCCAATAGTCGAAGTCGAGGATGACGTGATCATTGTAGATCCCGGCTTCGTCCTTGCCCGGGAAGTCATCGCAGGGCCGGTCGCGCGTCGCCACCAGACGCAGGCGCAGGGCCCCGACCCCGTCGCCCAGGTCGGCCTTGTCCAGCACCTCGCTCCAGGCGAACACCGTGCCGCCGGCAAAATAGGGGCTGACATGGCGGCCGCCATTGATCGCCAGGATCAGGCCGGCGTTCTGCAGGCCGTTGAACGACAGGGCCTTGGCGGTCGAGATCACAACGCCGCCATAAACGAGGCGCCGGCCCGACGGGTCCTTAGACCGCTCGAACTGGTTGAAGTGGACCTTGGCGGTGTTCTGCCACAGCCGCGTGGCCATGGCGTGCTCGGCCTCCTCGATGGCCATGCCGTCGACATGGTCGATCCGCTCGCCGATCTCGTAGTCCTCGAAGGCATGCGGCGCGCCGCCCAGGGCGAAATCGTATTTCGAGAAGTCCAGGGTCTCGGGGATGAGCAGGTCCTTGGCGGCCACGGCCGGGGCCAGGTCGGGCGTCGACTGTTCGGGGACCTCCGCCTCGACCGAGCGCTTGCGCACCATCACCCAGCGCACATAGCGCAAAACAGGCTGGCCATGCTGGTTGGTCCCGGTGGTGCGCACATAGACGACGCCGGTCTTGCGGTTGGAGTTTTCCTTCAGCCCGATCACCTCGGACTCCGCCATCAGCGTGTCGCCCGGATAGACCGGGGCCAGGAACAGGCCCTCGGCGTAGCCCAGATTGGCCACGGCGTTCAGGCTGATGTCGGGCACCGTCTTGCCGAACACGATGTGGAAGGCGATCAGCGGATCCACCGGCGCGGCGCGCAGGCCGCTGGCGCGGGCCACCTCGTCCGACGAGAACAGCGAAAACCGCGGTCCATAGAACGCCGTATAGAGCGCCACATCTCCCGCCGTGACGGTGCGCGGCGTGGCGTGGACCAGGGTCTGGCCCAGCCGGAAGTCCTCGAAATAGTTCCCCGGATCGGTCTTGCTCATCCCTGCGTGTCCTTATCGTTGTTCAGACTGTTTTGCCGCAGCGCAGCGAAACGGGGAAGGGGGCTTGAGGCTTGAGCGTCATGGGTCTAGACCGCCGCGAGAATTTCCATCCACAGTCCTGACGGAGACCCTATGGCTCGCGCGAAGATCGCCCTTATCGGCGCCGGCATGATCGGCGGCACCCTGGCTCACATCGCGGCTCGCGAAGAGCTGGGCGACATCGTCCTGTTCGACATCAGCGAAGGCACGCCGCAGGGCAAGGCCCTCGACATCGCCGAAGCCTCGGCGGTGTTCGGCAAGGACATCGTCCTGAAGGGCGCCAACGACTACGCCGACATCGCCGGCGCCGACGTCTGCATCGTGACCGCCGGCGTGCCGCGCAAGCCGGGCATGAGCCGCGACGACCTGCTGGGCATCAACCTGAAGGTCATGAAGGCCGTCGGCGAAGGCATCAAGGCCCACGCCCCCAACGCCTTCGTCATCTGCATCACCAACCCGCTCGACGCGATGGTCTGGGCGCTGCAGCAGTTCTCGGGCCTGCCCAAGGAAAAGGTCATCGGCATGGCCGGCGTCCTGGACTCGGCGCGCTTCGCCTACTTCCTGGCCGAAAAGACCGGCGTGTCGGTGGAAGACATCCACGCCTGGACCCTGGGCGGCCACGGCGACGACATGGTCCCGATGGTCCGTCACTCGACGGTCGGCGGCCTGCCGCTGCCTGAACTGGTCAAGCAAGGCTGGATGACCCAGGAAGAGCTCGACGGCATCGTCAAGCGCACCCGCGGCGGCGGCGGCGAGATCGTCGCCCTGCTGAAGACCGGCTCGGCCTTCTACGCCCCGGCTGAATCGGCCATCGCCATGGCCACCAGCTACCTGAAGGACAAGAAGCGCGTCCTGCCCTGCGCCACGTTCCTGACCGGCCAGTACGGCCTGAAGGATCTGTATGTCGGCGTGCCGGTCGTGATCGGCGCTGGCGGCGCTGAACGCGTCATCGAGTTCGAAACCAACGACGAAGAAAAGGCCATGTTCGCCGCTTCGGTCGCTTCGGTTCAGGGCCTGATGGACGTCTGCAAGACCATCGACCCGTCGCTGGTCTAGGCTTCGCGACAGTCCGGAATGACGAAGGGCGGCTCCGCGAGGAGCCGCCCTTTTTCGTATAGAGCCTAAGGCAGCGCCGGTGAGGAGGCGTTAAAGCGTCCTCCGGGGGCCAGAACGCCGTCGAAGCCTTTCTTGTCAACGCTGGCTGGCGTGAGGTGAACGCCGCGCGACCGTGGCTCCGCGCCATCACCCATGGGGTGCGGTCCGCAACCGTCCTTCTGGCAGTTCCAGGCCTGCCCTCCCGGCCAGGCGGTGTTCAGGCTGACGGTCTGCTGTAGCGGCAGGTAGCTGGCGGCCGGTGCGTAGTCGCGTATCGGCGTCAGGCTGGCATGCATGTTGCCGACCAGGATCAGAACCCGACCCTTGGGTTGCTGGGCGCCGGCGGCGGTCCAGCATTCGCCCATGGCTTTCTCGTAGCTCGCAGGATCACCGGCCATGACAGGTTGGCAGGCCGCGATCTTCAGATTTTGATGAGCCTGGATCGCGACTCTCAGGCGCTCCACGAGATTAAACATCGCCTGACTGCTGCGACCGTCCTTGAAGGACGATGTCCAGTGCGAACCGGTCAGGAGATTGGCCCGATCAATCTTTGATCCAGCCGAGTGAACGTAGCGCTCAAGACTGGGCTGGTCGACGGTCGGCATTTCGAGCGAGACGGTGACGGGGCCATGCTTGACGGCTGCAAACGCCATGTCGCCGAACGCGGCGGGCATTTCGGCAGTGCCGTGAAACTCGCCGACGACGAGGTACTTTAGGTCGGATCGAGCGAGTACGGCGTCGAGGCCGGGGATGGGCGCAATGGTCTCGGCCATGCTGGCCGTGCAGATCATCGCGTTCGCCGCCAAGGCGGCCAGTGCTCGCTTCAAGGTGTCGCCCCCAACTGGAAGCGACACCCTGGCGGCCTATTCGGGCGCAATCTAGACGATAAATCTGATCGGTTGCGCGTGTTGGCTCAATGCGGCGCGGCGCCCGTCTCGGCCGAGATGTCTTCCAGGGTCTTGCCCACCTGCTTGGCGCCGTAGTCCTTGGCCACGTCGCCCAGGGAGAGGATGCCGGTCAGGGCGCCGGCGTCGTTCAGCACCACCAGACGGCGGACCTGGTTGCTCGACATCTTGGCGGTGGCGTCGGCCAGGACGTCGTCTTCCTTCACGCTCAGCACCTCGCCGACCGACATGGCGTCGGAGATCGGCGAGTCGAAACTGCGACCCTCGGCGACCACGCGAAGCACGATGTCGCGGTCAGTGACGAGGCCGATCACCTTGCCGTCCTCGACCACCGGCACCACGCCGCTGTCGATGTGAGCCATCACCTGGGCCACGTGGCGGATGGAGTCGGTCGGGGCGGCGGTCGAGACCTGGCTGGTCATGGCGTCGCTGACTTTCATGGGGAGACCTCGTGGTTTGAACTGAAGCTCCTTAAACCCGCGCCGGCCTTGGTGCGTTCCGCGCTTTCCGTCGGGGGCCCGCGGCCCTATCTGTGCGCCACACGTTCAAGCGGAGCTTCCATGTCGATTTCCATCCATCAGGCCAGCGTTCCCGTCTTCGTCCAGGGCCTGAAGGGTCTGAAGGGCGTCCTGACCAAGGCGCAGGCCCAGGTCGAAGCCAAGGGCTGGGATCCCGAAGCCCTGCTGAAGGCCCGGCTCTATCCCGACATGTTCCCGCTGATCCGCCAGGCGCAGATCGCCACTGACTTCGCCAAGGGCTGTTGCGCGCGCCTGGCCGGTGAAGAGGTTCCGGCCTGGGACGACACCGAAACCAGCTTCGCCGAGCTGATCGCCCGCGTCGATCGCGCCATCGCCTATGTCGAGGGCCTCGACCCGATCGCCTTCGCCGGCGCCGAGGACCGCGACATCACCCTGGTGCGTCGCGGCGAAACCAGCCTGGTCAAGGGGCTGGCCTATCTGCAGACCCAGGCCCAGCCGAACTTCTTCTTCCACCTGACCACGGCCTACGCCGTGCTGCGTCACAACGGCGTCGAGGTGGGCAAGCGCGACTATCTGGGCATGGCCTGACGCCACCGGTCTGGTCGCGGCGACCCGCTTATGCGGGTCGCCTTTTGACTCCCTCGCCCTTTCTGTGCATAACGCCCGCCTTCCGGCGCTTCATCAGCAGCGCCTCTACCGTCACGACCCCAGCCCGCTAGCGCGGGATCCATCTGGACGAGGGCGGCGAGGACCCCCATCGACGTGATCGTCCATGGGGGCTGATTGCGTTTGGTCTTGTGGTTGATCAGGGTTCGACATGTTCGACGGCCTTACAGAGCGGCTCTCCGGCGTCTTCGACCGCCTCGGCGGTCGCGGCGTGCTGTCCGAAAAGGATATCGACGAGGCGCTGCGCGAGGTTCGCGTGGCCCTGTTGGAAGCCGATGTCGCCCTGCCGGTGGTCAAGGACTTCATCAGCAAGGCCAAGGAACTGGCTTCGGGCGAGGCCGTCATCCGTTCGGTCAAGCCGGCCGATCAGGTGGTCAAGATCGTCTATGACGGCCTGGTCGACATGCTGGGCGGCGAAGAGCCCACCGGCCTGAACCTAGCCCTGAACCCGCCGTCGGTGATCCTGATGACCGGCCTGCAGGGCTCGGGCAAGACCACCACGACCGGCAAGCTGGCCCTGCGCCTCTCCAAGAACGAGCGCAAGAAGGTGCTGGTCGCCTCGCTCGACACCCGCCGTCCCGCCGCCATGGAACAGCTGGCCCTGCTGGCCAAGCAGGTCGAGGTCGAGAGCCTGCCGATCGTCGCCGGCCAGAGCGCCGTCGACATCGCCAAGCGGGCCATGAGCGCCGCCAAGCTCGGCGGCTATGACGTCCTGATCCTCGACACCGCCGGCCGCACTACGCTGGACGAGGCGATGATGAGCGAAGCGGCGGAAATCGCCCGCATCGCCCAGCCGACCGAGACCCTGCTGGTCGCCGACAGCCTGACCGGCCAGGACGCCGTCCGCACCGCCAAGGCCTTCCACGAGCGCCTGCCGCTGACCGGCCTGATCCTGACCCGCGCCGACGGCGACGGCCGCGGGGGCGCGGCGCTGTCGATGCGCCATGTCACCGGCCTGCCGATCAAGTTCCTGGGCGCCGGCGAGAAGATCGACGCGCTGGACGTGTTCGACGCCCGCCGCGTGGCCGGCCGCATCCTGGGGCAAGGCGACGTCGTCGCCCTGGTCGAGCGCGCCGCCCAGGATCTGGACCATGCCGAAGCCGAGCGCATGGCCAAGAAGCTGGCCAAGGGCCAGTTCGACCTCAACGACCTGTCGGCCCAGCTGTCGCAAATGCAGAAGATGGGCGGCATGGCGGGCATCATGGGCCTGCTGCCGGGCGTCCAGAAGGTCAAGAAGCAGATCGCCGAGAGCGGCATCGACGACAAGGTCTTCCGCCGCCAGCAGGCGATCATCAGCTCGATGACCAAGCTGGAGCGCAAGAAGCCCGACATCCTGGCCGCCTCGCGCAAGCGCCGCATCGCGGCCGGCGCCGGGGTCGACGTGGCCGAGGTCAACCGCCTGCTCAAGCAGCATCGCCAGATGGCCGACATGTTCAAGGCCATGTCCAAGGACGGCGGCAAGAGCCTGGCGCGCATGGCCGGCATGATGGGCGGCGGCGACATGTCGCGTCTCAAGGCGATGGGTGGCGGCAAGGTCGCCCAGCCCGAACAGAATTCCGCGGGAGGCCTGCCGGGTCTTCCCGGTCTCGGCGGTGGCGGCGACGCCAAGCCGAACCTCCTTTCCGGCCTGGGCGGCGGTCTGCCGCCCGGTTTCAACCCGTTCAAGAAATAGAACTCGAACTCAAGGACTACCGATATGCTGAAGATCCGTCTCGCCCGTGGCGGCGCCAAGAAGCGCCCGTACTACTCGATCGTCGTTGCTGACAGCCACTCGCCGCGCGATGGCCGTTTCATCGAAAAGGTCGGCACCTACAACCCGCTCCTCAAGAAGGATGACCCCGCTCGCGTCACCCTGAAGGTCGAGTCGATCCAGGCCTGGATCGCCAAGGGCGCCCAGCCGACCGACCGCGTCGCCCGCTTCCTGGCCGCCGCCGGCGTCGCCGAGTGGACCCACGGCAACAACCCGCAAAAGGGCGCCCCGGGCAAGAAGGCCCAAGAGCGCAGCGCCGAGCGCGCTCAACGCGAAGAAGACCGCAAGGCCGCCGACGTGAAGGCCGCTGAAGACGCCGCCGCCGCCGCCGCCCAGGCCAAGGAAGACGCCAAGGCTGCCGCTGAAGCCGAAGCCGCCGCCGCCGCTGAAGCCGCCGCTGCTCCGGCCCCGGAACCGGTCGCTGAAGAAGCCCCGGTCGAAGCCGCCGCTGAAGAGGCTCCGGCCGCTGAGGAAGCCCCGGCTGAAGCCGAAAAGACCGAAGGCTAAAGGCCTTTGACGCCACCGCCCCGGTCTTCGGATCGGGGCGGTGATGTCTCTCTCCCCATGAGCAATCCGCCTCCCGCCAACCTGATCCTCGTCGGCCGCGTCGCCGGCGGCTTTGGCGTGCGCGGCGAGGTCAAGATCACGACCTATACCGAAGACCCCAAGAGCCTGGCCGACTTCAAGGCGCTGCTGCGCCAGGATGGATCGCCGGCCCTGACCATCACCTCGGCCCGCGTGGCCAAGGAAGGTCTCGTCACCCGCTGCAAGGGGATCGAGACCAAGGAAGCCGCCGACGCCCTGCGCGGTCTGCGCCTCTATGTCCCCCGGGACTCCCTGCCCGAGCCCGACGAGGACGAATTCTACCTGGCCGATCTGGTCGGGTTGCCCGTGCGCCACATCGCTGACAACGCCCTTCTGGGGTCGGTGAAGAGCGTGCAGAATTTCGGGGCCGGCGACCTGCTCGAGATCCAGCCCGCCCTGGGCGGCCAGACCTGGTTCCTGCCCTTCACCCGGCAGGCCGTGCCCGAGGTGAAGATCGGCGAACGCCTGATCCTTGCCGATCCTCCCGCCCTGGTGGGTGAGCCGGAAGGTCCGGCCGAAGAGGCCGATGACGCCGACATCGTCGAGCGCAATTACGACTGATCCAGGAGTGTCGGGACATGGCCGATGGAAAGTGGCGGGTCACCGCCTCGCGCTATGTTCACAAGGATCGCTGGATCGCCGTTCGTGCCGACGATTGCGTCACCGACGAGGGCGTGGTGGTCGCCCCCTACTACGTGCTGGACTATCCTGACTGGGTCCAGATCGTGGCCCTCGACGCCGCCGACAACGTCCTGCTGATCCGCCAGTATCGCCATGGCCTCGGCGATTTCTCGATCGAGTTGCCGGCGGGCGCGATGGACGCTTCGGATGACGATCCACTGGTCGCCGCCGCCCGCGAGCTTCTGGAAGAGACCGGCTGCGCGGGCGACCTGACCCTGATCGGCCAGACCAGTCCCAATCCGGCCAACCACGCCAATCGCATCCATACCGTGGTGGCGCGCAACGTCGTGGTGGTCGCGGAGCCGGCCGACGATCCAACCGAGCGCATCGAGCGCTTTTGGGTCACGCCCGAGGAGGCCGTGCGGATGGCCATGACCGGCGAGATCACCACCGCGATCCAGATCGCCTCGCTTCTTGTCGGCCTGACCCAGGCCGGCGTGACGATGATCAGTCGTCCCGCCGCCTAGGCTCTATTTCTTGATCCGCATCAGGCATTCCTGAGCCACCGAGGCCAGCAGGGTTCCGTCCTGGCTGAACATCTGGCCGCGCACCATGCCGCGTCCCTGCGAGGCGCTGGGGCTGTCCTGGGCGAACAGGGTCCAGTCGTTGAAATTGAACGGGCGGTGGAACCACATGGCATGGTCCAGGCTGGCCGACTGCAGGCCGGGCGTGGTCCAGATCAGGCCGTGCGGGCGGAGGGCGCTTTCCATGAAGGCCATGTCCGAGGCGTAGGCCAGGGCCGCCTGCTGCATCTTAACGTCATCGCCGATCGGTGCGCGGGCCCGCATCCAGACTTCCTTGGTGCCCGATTTCTTTTCCGGCTTCACCGGATTTTGCGGATCGACCCAACGGATGTCGATCGGGCGTGGCTTGTCGAGAAAGGCCAGCATCTTGGGATGGACCTGGTCGCCCAGACTGCGCAGGAACTCGCCTTCGGTTTGCACCTCATCGGGCGCCGGGGCGGCCGGCATCGGCGACTGGTGCTCGAAGCCGTCTTCCGGCGTCTGGAACGAGCAGGCCAGGTTGAAGATCTGCTCGCCGTGCTGGATGGCCGCGACCCGACGGGTGGTGAAGGTGCCGCCGTCACGGGCCCGCTCGACCTCGTAGAGGACGGGGGCGTTCACATCGCCGGGGCGGATGAAATAGGCGTGCAGCGAGTGGCAGATCCGCTCGGGCACGGTCCGGTAGGCCGCCAGCAGGGCCTGGGCGATGACCAGGCCGCCAAAGATGCGGGGGAACCCGTCATTGGGGCTTACGCCCCGGAACAGGTTCACCTCGATGGCTTCGAGGTCGAGGATGTCGGCGAGGTTGTCGGTCGTCTGCATGGCGATGGGTTATTCCCCAAGCGCCGCCGGGGCAAGACGCGACCTTGCGTCACGTCGTCCCGATCGCCATCGTTTGCCGATGTCCTCACCCATCGTGCACCACCCTGCCTTCCGCGCCGAGATGCCGGCGGGGCACCGGTTTCCGATGGACAAGTTCTCGCGCCTGGCCGCCCTGCTGGCGGCCGAGGGCCTTCCGGGACCGGACGGCTTCCATCAGCCCGACCTGATCGACGTCGAGACCCTGCTGCTTGCGCATACCGAGGACTATGTCCGGGGCGTGCTGGAGCTGTCGCTGCCGGCGGATGTCGTCCGGCGGATCGGCATGCCCAACAGCCAGTCGGTGGCCGACCGGGCCCGCGCCGCGACGGGCGGCACGCTGCTGACGGCCCGGCTGGCCCTGGAGCACGGGATCGCCTGCAACACCGCCGGGGGCAGCCATCACGCCAGCGCCGAGAGCGGCGCGGGCTTCTGCGTCTTCAACGACGTGGCGGTGGCGGCGCGGCGCCTGCTGGCCGAGGGTGCGATCGGCCAGGCCCTGGTCGTTGATCTGGACGTCCATCAGGGCGACGGCACGGCCAGGATCTTCGAGGGCGACACCTCGGTCTTCACCTTCTCAATGCATGCCGAAAAGAACTTTCCAGCCCGCAAGGCGTTGAGCGATCTCGACATCGATCTGGCCGACGGGACAGGCGATGAGGCCTATCTGGCGCGACTGGCCGAGACCCTGCCGGGGCTGCTCGATCGGACGCAGCCGGATCTGGTGTTCTTCAACGCCGGGGTCGATCCGCATGTCGATGACAAGCTGGGCCGGCTTTCGCTGAGCCATGACGGCCTGGGGCGTCGGGAGGCCTATGTGCTGGGGCTTTGCCTGGCGCGGGACGTGCCTGTCGCCGGCGTGATCGGCGGGGGCTATGACCCGGACATCGACCGTCTGGCCGATCGCCACGCCATTCTGCACCGCACCGCGGCCGGTCTGTTGGGTGTTTGAAAGAGGGGCGCCGCGAGGAGTCTCGAGCGGCGCAAACTGTATCAGGTCAGTCTGGCAGGCGCGGCTTGCGCCTTGCTCCGTCGGGGCGGTCCGGGGTTCGTGACCCTCGGGACGGCCGGCCGACGGAGCTACGCGGCGATCACTCAGAAGCTCGAGGCGAGCGAACCGGCGATCACGACGAGCGGCAGAACCGCGAGAACCAGAGTGGCGAAACCGGCGAAAGCGTTGGACTTGATGGTCATGGTCTTGATCCCTTTGTTGGCCGGCGCGGTTGTTCGCGTCCGGTGAGCAGGGATATAGGCGCGGCTTAGGGTGAATACCCGTTACCTTTGCGTCATGAAGGCTTTTTAAGAAACATCCTGCCATTAATTCGCATTACATGGGTGTAATTTTATGTGATCTGCACCCGTCGGAGCAATATCTTACTTCGTCCCAGGCCGCTTCCCACTTCTTGCGCCACGTGAACGGCCGACCGCAGGTCAGGCACGGCTTGGAGGGCAGATCGCCCTTGCGCACGGCCTTGCCGCCGCCGTGTCCGCCGCGCGAAGCCCGGGTCATGGTCGCGCCTCCCTCTACTCTTCCGACGGCGCGACCAGGAAGATGCCGCGCAGGGTGGCGATCGGCGCCGCGCGAGTTTCCTGCCAGGCCTCGACATGGACATTGGCGACCCGCCGGCCCAGCTTCTTGACGGTGGCGCGGGCATAGGTGGTGACCGGCCGGCCCGAGCGCAGATATTCGATCGACACGTCCACCGTGCGCGGCTGGCGCTTCATCGGCGAGATCACCGACAGCTGGGCCACGGCCGTCATCTCCATGAAGGCGCCCAGCACCCCGCCATGAATGGCCGGCAGCATCGGATTGCCGACGATGTGGTCGGCGAACGGCAGGATGGCGGTCATCTCGTCGCCCGCCAGCTCGGCGGTCACGCCCAGGAACCGGGCATAGGGGATCGAGCCCAGAACGGCGACCAGGCGGTTGTCGGCGTCGCTCATGCGGCGTCTCCTTTTGCCTTGGAGGGCTTGAGATTGGCCCCGGCCTTCTTGCCGGCGCTGCTGTCGAGCATGAAGGTCGCCTGGGCGGTGGCCACCGGGTCCTCGGGATCATCCTCGTAGGCCACGGCGCGGACGAAGGCGACCGAGCGGGTCACCTTGTAGCAGTGGGCCCGGGCCATCACGTCGCGGCCGGGCTGGGCGGGACGCATATAGTCGATCCGCAGGTCCAGGGTGGCGATCGAGGTCCAGGTCTCCAGCGCCGCGTGCACCGCCTGGCCGCTGGCGTGGTCCAGCAGGGTGGTCATCACCCCGCCGGCGATCACCCCCGTCTCGGGGTCGCCGACAATCTCGGGGCGGTAGGGCACCTTCAGGATCGCCACCGCGTCGCCGATCTTCAGGGTGGTGAAGCCCAGGGCCCGCGCTTGCGGGCTGCCCTCGTTCATCGCCGTGGCGATCATGCGGCTCTGTTCGTTGTCATCACTCATGGGGATATGATTAGCAGTCCGCGCATTGTCATATCCAGCCGTGATCAAGCCCGAAGACCTTCTCTGTCCGCGACCGGATGGCCTCTACTGCCCGCCGGGGGACTTCTATATAGACCCGGTCCGCCCCGTGGACCGGGCGGTGATCACCCACGGCCATGCCGACCACGCCCGCGCCGGCCATGGCGTGGTCGCGGCCACGCCGGAGACCCTGGCGATCATGGCCGTGCGCTATGGCGAGGACTTCGCCGGTCGCCGTGAGGTCGTGCCCTATGGCGGATCCTTCACCCACAACGGCGTCGAGGTGACCCTGGTCCCTGCCGGCCACGTCCTGGGCTCGGCCCAGGCGGTGGTGCGCTGGAAGGGCCTGACCATGGTGGTCTCGGGCGACTACAAGCGCCGCCGCGATCCGACCTGCGCGCGGTTCGAGCCCGTGCCCTGCGATGTGTTCATCACCGAGGCCACCTTCGGCCTGCCGGTCTTCCGCCATCCCGACGACGCGGGCGAGATCCGCAACCTGCTGGCCAGCGTCGCCCAGTTTCCCGAGCGCACCCATCTGGTCGGCGCCTATGCCCTGGGCAAGGCCCAGCGGGTGATCAAGCTGCTGCGCGAGGGCGGCTGGGATCAGCCGATCTATGTGCACGGCGCGCTCGAGCGGCTGAACGCCCTGTACGAAGATCACGGCGTCGATCTGGGGCCGCTGCTGCCCGCCACCACCGGCCAGGCGAAGAAGGACTTCGCCGGCCAGATCGTCATCGCCCCGCCCTCGGCCATCGCCGACCGCTGGTCGCGGCGCTTCGCCGATCCGGTCGACTGCTTCGCCTCGGGCTGGATGCGCGTGCGGGCGAGGGCCCGGCAGCGGGGCGTCGAGCTGCCGCTGATCCTGTCCGACCACGCCGACTGGGACGAACTGACCGCGACCCTGTCGGAGCTCCGTCCTGGCGAGGTGTGGATCACCCATGGGCGGGAGGAGGCCCTGCTGCGCTGGTGCGAGCTGGAAGGCCTGCCGGCCCGGGCGCTGCGGCTGGTGGGGTATGACGAGGAGGAGGGGGAGTAGGCATTGTCGGTTCCCTGGTGACCACTTGCCCCCTCCTGACCTGCGCAGCAGGTCAGGAGGGGGCAAGTCTGGCGGACACAGGCTCTCAGCCTCACGCGGGAGACCGCTGAGTTAGAAGGGGAGGCGCGAAGCGGCCGGGACGAACCCGGATGACCGTGATGTGTTTTGTGCGTTTCGGCTCGACCTGTCCGCTTCGCCAAGCTGTTCTTGACCGTGAGGATTGGGGCACACGAGCGTCGGTTTCAGCTCTGATTCCCAACTAGCCCCCGGACGGGCGCGCATCTTGTCGATCGGCTAATCCGTCTCGACGCCGACGATGTGCGATAGGCGGACTCTGATCCCCGCCCTGTGATCCGCGCCGTTCCGCGCCCAGGCTTCCGGTGGTCCCGGATCAATCCAACGAACAGACCACCATCGTCCCCGACGCGGGGCGTCGCGGCCCCGCTCAGCTTCATCACCCGTCGCCGCTTTGGGCCGGTACCAAGCGCCCTCCCCCTGCGACGGGGACAGCCATGATTATGCGGGAGGTTTGAGCGCGGAGGATTGGCGCGATCAACTATTTTACAAGCGGTTGATTGGGTTGGGGTTTGTTCCGGAAAGAACGGGGATTGAGCGCCCTCTATCCCCATACCTCCCCATCAAAACTCTTGTCATCCCGGACGCGCCTTGGCGCGAGCCGGGACCCAGGGGCCGGCGCACTGCGGTTGCCCCTGGGTCCCGGCGCTCCGCTTCGCTGCGGCCGGGATGACAAGCGTTTGTTGGTGCGTCGGCCGCCCCCAGCCGCCCAGGCCCCGCCCTGAATCCTTGGAGGCGAGCTTGCTCTGAGGCCAAGCCGTGTCAATGACCGGCCAGAGGCCGGCCGCGCGCGGCGGCGCGGCGCGCCGTCATTGACACGGCCTGACCTCAGAGCTCCAATTCCACCAAGGGTTTCAGGGCGCGCCAGCCTCCGCTGCGGCGGATGGCGCCACCTGCAGGGGAAAATGATGCGCCGAGAATACTCAACTGCTGAGCGACTCGAACGCGCGAGCCTTCGAGTCGCAATGCACATCCGCGGCTTGTGGGAGGAGAAGGGCAGTTCGGACACTCGCCTACTGGAGGCTCTGCTCATACCCGATGAATTGACCGTGGTGGGACGCTCCTATGCCGAAAATGCGACCCGGCGAGAGCATGTCGTTCCTCGGCTAGTGATCGTCAAAGAGTGCCACCAGATGTTGGAGCGAGAGCAATCTGATGAGGCCCTTGCCAAGCTGATCCGTGACAACACCCGGATCGTTTTGATCTCAAAGGAAGAATCCGAGCGCTTGGATCGCGTCGATCAAACCAACCATCGGCAGACCATGCCAGCAGGATGGAAGTTCGGCGACGACCCTTTTGCGCGGCTCAAGAAGGCGGAAATCGAGTGGGCGCGGTATCCAGGGCCTCCTTCGTAGATAGAGCGAGGCCCCCTCACCCAAAACCTAGCCACCACCGCCACTTCCCCCTATACCGCCCGCATGTTTGAAGGCCTCTCCCCCCTCGCCCGCGACGCACGCGCCTGGCCGTTCGAGCAGGCGCGCGCCCTGCTGGCCCGCACGCTGCGTCTGCGCCTGTCCGACGCCGAGCGCGATCTTGCCTCGACCCTGATCAACGCCGGCAAGACCGACGAAGCGGTCGCCACGTTCGAGGCCCTGCGCAAACCGGTGGTGCTGGAGACCGGCTATGGTCCGTCGGGCCTGCCGCACATGGGAACCTTCGGCGAGGTGGCGCGCACCACCATGGTCCGCGCGGCGTTCCGCGCCCTGACCGATGATGCGATCCCCACGCGGCTGGTCTCGTTCAGCGACGACATGGACGGCCTGCGCAAGATCCCGCCGAACGTGCCCAACGGCGAGGTGATGATCCCCGACCTCGACAAGCCGCTGACCGTGGTCCGCGACCCCTATGGCGAGTTCGACAGCTTCGGCCATCACAACAACGCCCGCCTGCGCACGTTCCTGGACGGCTTCGGTTTCGACTACGAGTTCGTGTCCTCGACCGACTGCTATCGCGGCGGCCGCTTTGACGAGACCCTGCTGATCGCCCTGGAGCGTTTCGACGCCATCCAGAAGATCATGCTGCCGTCGCTGGGCGAAGAGCGCCGGGCCACCTATTCGCCGTTCCTGCCGATCAGCCCCAAGACCGGCAAGGTGCTGCAGGTCCCGACCCTGGAGCGCAATGTCGCCAAGGGCACGATCGTGTTCCGCGACGAGGACGGAGAGCTGACCGAGGTCCCCGTGACCGGCGGCGGCGTCAAGATGCAGTGGCGCCCCGACTGGGCGATGCGCTGGACGGCCCTGGGCGTCGATTACGAGATGAGCGGCAAGGACCTGATCGACAGCGTCCGCCTGTCCAACCAGGTGTGCAAGGTGCTGGGCGGCTCGCCCCCAGAAGGGTTCCACTACGAACTCTTCATGGACGAGAACAATCTGAAGATCTCCAAGACCAAGGGCAACGGCCTGACCATGGACGAGTGGCTGCGCTACGGCGCGCCCGAGAGCCTGGCCTACTACATGTTCCAGAGCCCCAAGTCGGCCAAGAAGCTCTATTTCGACGTCATCCCCAAGGCGACGGACGAATATCTCCAGCAGCTGGAGGCGTTCGGAAAGCAGGAGCCGAACAAGCAGATCGACAACCCGGCCTGGCACGTCCACTCGGGCAAGCCTCCCGAGCAGGGCTCGCCGGTGTCGTTCAGCCTGATGCTGAACCTGGTCTCGGCCGCCGACGCCTCGACCAAGGACATCCTGTGGGGCTTCCTGGGCCGCTATGTCGACGGCGCCACGCCGGAGAGCCAGCCCTTGCTGGACCGCCTGGCCGGCTATGCGATCAACTATTACGAGGACTTCGTGAAGCCCTCGAAGACCTTCCGCGCCCCGGACGACAAGGAGCGCGCGGCGATCGTTGATCTCCGTGGGCGCCTCGCGGCGCTGCCGGAAGGGTGCCAGGACGCCGAGCTGATCCAGAACGAGGTGTTCGCGGTCGGCAAGGACCATGAGTTCGAACCTTTGCGCGCCTGGTTCCAAGCTCTTTACGAAGTGCTGTTAGGGCAGAGCCAGGGGCCGCGCTTTGGCTCCTTCGCGGCGATCTTCGGTCTGGACCGGACGATCGCCCTGATCGACGAGAAACTGACGGCGGTCTGACCGCCGGACGACCGAAGGGACCGTGCGGCGGGCGCTGAAGCGCCCGGATCCGCCCGGCCTTCGGCGAGCCGGCGCTTTCCAGTGGTTGTGTGTCGGGTCGAAGGTTGCAGCGTCACGAAAAACGCGTGACGAGCAGGCGATGGTTCATCTCGCTCCCGGCCGGGGGCGGTCGCAAGTGAGGATTCCATGCGCGTAGTGATGATCGGCACGGGCTATGTTGGACTGGTGTCCGGGGCCTGCTTTGCGGACTTCGGGCATTTGGTGACGTGCGTGGACAAGGATCCGGGCAAGATCGAGCGCTTGGAGCGCGGCAAGATCCCGATCTTCGAGCCGGGTCTGGAGGATCTGGTCGCGCGCAACATGCGCGAGGGCCGCCTGTCCTTCACCCTCGATGGCGCTGCCGCCATCAAGGAGGCCGACGCGGTGTTCATCGCCGTGGGCACCCCCACCCGCCGCGGCGACGGCCATGCCGACCTCTCCTACGTCTATGCCGCCGCTGAGGAGATCGCCGGCCTGATCGAAGGCTTCACCGTCATCGTCACCAAGTCGACCGTGCCGGTCGGCACCGGCGACGAGGTCGAGGCCATCACCCGCCGCGTGCGCCCCGACGCCCAGTTCGCCGTGGCCTCCAACCCCGAGTTCCTGCGCGAAGGCGCAGCCATCGAGGACTTCAAGCGTCCAGACCGCGTGGTCGTCGGCACCGAGGATGAACGCGCTCAGGCGGTGATGCGCGAACTCTATCGCCCGCTGTCGCTGAACGAGACCCCGATCATCTTCACCGACCGCCGCACCAGCGAGCTGATCAAGTACGCCGCCAACGCCTTCCTCGCCATGAAGATCACCTTCATCAACGAGATGGCCGACCTGTGCGAAAAGGTCGGGGCCGACGTCCAGCAGGTGGCAAAGGGCATCGGCCTGGACAAGCGCATCGGCTCCAAGTTCCTCAATGCCGGTCCCGGCTATGGCGGCTCGTGCTTCCCGAAAGACACCATCGCCTTGGTCAAGACCGCCCAGGACTATGGCGCACCCACCCGGCTGATCGAGGCCACCGTCGAGATCAATGACGCCCGCAAGAAGGCCATGGCCACCAAGGTCGCCGCCGCCCTGGGCTCTCAAGACCTCTCGGGCAAGACCGTCGGGGTGCTGGGCGTGACCTTCAAGCCCAATACCGACGATATGCGCGACGCTCCCAGCCTGGACATTCTGCCGGCCCTTCAGGCCATGGGAGCCAGTGTCCAGGCCTTCGACCCGCAAGGCGGCCACGAGGCGGTCAAGATGCTGCCGGGCGTCACCTTTGCCGCAGGTCCCTATGAGGCGGCAGAGGGCGCCGATGTCCTGCTGATCCTCACCGAATGGGACCAGTTCCGGGCCCTCGACCTGGAGCGCCTCAAGGCCGCCCTCAAGGCCCCCGTCGTCGTTGACCTGCGCAATATCTACAAGCCCAACGACATGATCCGCGCCGGCTTCACCTACACCTCAATCGGGCGCGCATGATGGCTTCTGGGCCCGTCATTGTCACCGGCGCGGCCGGCTTCATCGGGATGCACCTGGCCGAGCGGCTGCTGGATCGCGGCGAGGCGGTCGTGGGGATCGATGTCTTCAACGCCTATTACGACCCCCGCCTGAAGGCCGCGCGCGCTGCGCGGCTGGAGGGCCGACCCGGCTTTTCAATGGTCCGCATGGACATCGCCGAGCACGAGGCCCTGCTGGATCTCGTCAAGACCAGCGGCGCCAGACGGATCGTGCACCTGGCCGCTCAGGCGGGCGTGCGTTACTCCATCGACAATCCCTTCGCCTATGAGCGCTCCAACCTTGCGGGCCATCTGGCCGTGCTGGAAGCGTGCCGCCACGCGGGCGTCGAAAATCTGGTCTATGCCTCGTCGAGCAGCGTCTATGGCGACCGGCCGATCGCGGAGGGCGGGTTTCGGGAAACGGATCCGGCTGACGCGCCCGTCTCGCTCTATGCGGCCACCAAGCGATCCTGCGAGCTGATCAGCGCCAGCTATGCGCGGTTGTATGGCTTTCCCCAGTCCGGCCTGCGGTTCTTTACGGGCTATGGGCCCTGGGGCCGGCCCGACATGGCCTATTACGACTTCACCCAGAAGATCCTCGCGGGCGAGCCCATCGAAGTCTATGGCGAAGGCAGGATGGCTCGCGACTTCACCTATGTGGACGATATCATCGACGGGATTATCGGGGTTCTCGACAATCCGCCGGCCCAAGGTGGCCATGAGGTCTACAATATCGGCGACAGCAACCCCGTCGGCTTGATGGAGATGATCACCACCCTGGAGCAGGCCATCGGCCGCAAGGCCGTGAAGATCATGCGCCCCATGCAGCCAGGCGACGTGACCGCCACCTATGCCGACATTTCGAAACTGAACGCCCTGACCGGCTACAAGCCCAAGGTGGCGCTGGAGGAGGGCCTGGCCCGCTTCGCCGCCTGGTGGCCGACCTTCCACAGGAGCTGATCCGCCCTGCTACGCCGTCCGCGGTTCCGGGCCGCGCCGTGCTCAGTTCCTGCCTCCAGGATGACCCGAAGCGACCGGGCGATCGCCGGAGACCATATTCCCGGCGACGCCGCCGTGGGGCTCTGGCAGACTCCTCCCTGACCCTGAACTCACCGACGATGGGACGACCATGAACGAACGAACGCCGATCCTTGTCGCTGGTGGCGCGGGCTATATCGGATCCCACACCTGTCTAAGGCTGCACGAGGCCGGCTTTCTGCCGATCGTCTATGACAACCTCAGCAACGGCTGGGAGTCATTCGTCCAGTGGGGTCCGCTGGAGGTGGGCGACATCAATGACGCCGCCCGGCTGGACGCCGTGTTGGCCAGGCACAAGCCGGCCGCAATCATCCACTTCGCCGCTTTCATCGAGGTGGGCTTTTCGGTCGCCGAGCCGGGTGCCTTCTACGCCAACAATGTGGGCGGGACGATCACCCTGGTCGAGGCCGCCCGCCGCGCCGGGATCGACAAGCTGGTCTTCTCCTCGACCTGCGCGACCTATGGCGCGCCGGTCTATGTGCCGATGGACGAAAAGCACCCGCAGCAGCCGCTCAATCCCTATGGCCGCAGCAAGCTGATGGTCGAACAGATTCTCGAGGACATGGACCGCTACAAGGCGTTCCGCTCGGTGGTGCTGCGCTATTTCAACGCCGCCGGCGCCGAACCGGAAGGCCGCATCGGCGAGAAGCACGAGCCCGAGACCCACGCCATTCCGCTGGCCATCGCCGCCGCGCGGGGCGAGCGCGACGCCTTCACGCTGTTTGGCAGCGACTACGACACCCGCGACGGCACCTGCGTGCGCGACTATATCCATGTGCTGGACTTGGCCGACGCCCACGTTCTGGCCCTGAAGTGGCTGCTGGCGGGTGGTGAGAGCACCGCTTTCAATCTCGGCACAGGCACGGGCACCACGGTCCGCGAACTGGTCGGCGCCATCGAGCGGCGCTCCAACACCCCTTTTCCGCTGATCCCTGCCGACCGACGGCCCGGCGACGCCCCCAGCCTCGTGGCCAATAACGACAAGGCGCGTACTAAGCTGGGCTGGAGCCCACGCTATGGCCTGGACGAGATCATCGATCACGCCTGGTCCTGGCACGCCAATGGGGCGCCGCTGCTGAAGCGATAGGACGGTTCAGGCTTTGGGCCTGCGACACCATGTCCGCTAAGATGAATGAAGTCTGAATTCCCGGTTAAGGGAATGTCCGCAATTGGCGTTGTAAGGTTCCAGCATCAGAACCCCAAGGTTAGTCCAATGGCTTCGTTCACTCTTCGCCCGTCAGATCGTTCGGAATTCGACTCTCTGCTCGGCGACCTCACCTCGAAATTCCCCGGCGCCCATGTGGAAGCCGCGCATAACGACATCTGGGGTTCCTACCGGGTCGACGTGTCATGCGACGCGCCCTGGGAAGGCGATCTGATCGCCTATATCAACGGCCAGCACGGCAACTGCCCGCGCACCTAGGCTTTACTGACTGGCCCAGAGGATCCGCGCGATCCAGGCCACATCGCCGCGCTCCAGCACACGGTCTCCGTAGTCCCGGTTCAGGGATGTCAGTTCGATCGTCTTGGCGGTGACCCGCGCCAGTTCCTTGGCCATCACCTCGCCGTCGTTGGTCTTGACCACCACCCGGTCGCCGCGGCGCGGCTCGATCGAGGGCGAGACCAGGATGCGGTCGCCGTCGCGAAACACCGGGGTCATCGAGTCGCCGGAAATCTCCAGCGCATAGACGCCGTCTTCCTGCAGGCCGGGAAAGGCGATCTCGTCCCAGCCCTCGCCGGCCGGGAAACCCGCGTCGTCGAAGAAGCCGTCAGATCCCGCCTGGGCGAAGCCCAGCAGCGGCACGCCGCGCGCCGGCGGGCGCTTTGTGTTTTCCGTCAGCGCCGCGAATTCCGAAAATCCCACACCCGTGGCTTCCAGCACCTTGGCCAGGCTCTCGGTCGAGGGCCAGCGGGGCCGCGCCTCGGCGTCGGCCGACATGCGCTTGGAGCGGTTGAAGCTGGTCGGATCCAGGCCCGCCATCTTGGCCATGGCCGACGGGCTCATGTCGAAACGCTTTGCGAGCGCGTCGATCGCGGTCCAGATTTCGGTGTGCGAAAGAGCCGTCATGGCGTGAGATCCGGCGGGTTGAGGCGACAGGAAAATAAGCCTTGCCGCTAGGAAAGTAAACCTATCCGGGCAGTCTCAGCTTGACGTTTACGTAAACGTTGACGTCAACGGAAGCCGGCGCTAGAGTGATCAACGATAACAAAGCGGCCCAGCCGCGTAGCTGGGCCTTTCCTCTTGGGAGGTTTCTATGTTGGCTGACCTGCGTCGCCCCGAGCGGACGTTCACGATCCGCAATCTCTGCAATGAATTCAAAGCCACGCCGCGCGCGCTGCGCTTCTATGAGGACAAGGGCCTGCTGTCGCCGGCTCGAGAAGGCCTCAACCGCGTCTATTCCCACAAGGACCGCGTCCGCCTGCAGCTGATCCTGCGCGGCAAGCGCGTGGGCCTGTCGCTGTCGGAAATCCGCGAACTGCTGGACCTGTATGACGAGAACGACGACGGCGCGGCCCAGATGGCCCGGTCGCTGAAGAAGTTCCGCGAGCGCGCCACCGCGCTGGAGCAGCAGCGCGACGATATCGACGGCGCCCTGATCGAACTGCACCAGGCCTGCGCCCGTCTCGAGCAGCGCCTGGCCGAGATCCGCCCCGACCTGCTGCCCCGCGCCGCCGACTATGACCAGGTGCTGCGCGCCCGGCTGGACGGTCACGCGGACGCCGCACTGGGCAAGTAAGCTCTTTCCTTTCTACTCCTCTCTCTTCCAGGACCTTCCATGACCTACCAGGCGCCCGTTCGCGATCACGTCTTCATCCTGCGCGACATGCTGAACATCGATCAGCATGGCCAGCTGCCGGCCTTCGCCGACGCCTCGTTCGATACGGTCGAACAGATCCTGGAGGCCGCCGCCCAGTTCACCGGCGAGGTCCTGGCCCCGCTGAACACCGTCGGTGACAAGACCGGCTGCGTGCTGAACAAGGACACCAACGAAGTCACCACGCCGCCGGGCTTCAAGGAAGCCTACAAGCAGCTGTGCGAAGGCGGCTGGACCGGCCTGGGCTCGGACCCCGCCTATGGCGGCCAGGGCCTGCCGCATGTCGTCAACCTGGCGTTCAGCGAGATGTCGAGCTCGGCCAACATGGCCTTCTCGATGTATCCGGGCCTGGCCCACGGCGCCTATTCGGCCATCCACACCGGCGGCACCGACGCGCAGAAGGAACTCTACCTGCCCAAGATGGTGTCCGGCGAATGGACCGGCACCATGAACCTGACCGAGCCGCACTGCGGCACCGATCTGGGCCTGCTGCGCACCAAGGCGGTTCCCCAGGCTGACGGCACGTATCGCATCACCGGCCAGAAGATCTGGATCAGCGCCGGCGAGCACGACATGTCGGGCAACATCATCCACCTGGTTCTGGCCCGCATCGAAGGCGCCCCGGCCGGCGTGAAGGGCATCAGCCTGTTCATCGTGCCCAAGTTCCTGCCCAAGGAAGACGGCACGGCCGGCGAGCGCAACGAAGGCGTCAAGTGCGTCGGCCTCGAAGAAAAGATGGGCATCCACGGCAACGCCACCTGCGTCATGCAGTATGAAGACGCCAAGGGCTGGCTGATCGGCGG
Source organism: Caulobacter sp. (assembly GCF_965279145.1). NCBI lineage: Bacteria > Pseudomonadati > Pseudomonadota > Alphaproteobacteria > Caulobacterales > Caulobacteraceae > Caulobacter > Caulobacter sp. The sequence goes on along the minus strand of NZ_OZ257139.1, from coordinate 1,488,475 downwards.
CGAGAACGCCGGCCTGAAGATCATGTTCGTGATGATGAACGAGGCCCGCCTAGGCGTCGGCATGCAGGGCGTGGCCCAGGGCGAGGCCGCCTATCAGGCCGCCGTCGCCTTCGCCAAGGATCGCCTGCAAGGCCGCTCGCTGACCGGCCCGAAGAACGCCGAAGGCCCGGCCGACCCGATCATCGTCCACCCGGACGTGCGTCGCATGCTTCTGGAGAGCAAGGCCCTGATCGAAGGCGGTCGCGCCTTCCTGTTCTGGACCGCCCTGCACGGCGACCTGGCCCACGCCCACCCGGACGAGAAGGTCCGCGAAAAGGCCGAAGACTACATGGGCCTGATGACGCCGGTGCTGAAAGGCTATCTGACCGACAAGGGCTTCAAGGTCTGTTCGGACGCGGTGCAGGTGCACGGCGGCAGCGGCTTCACCGAGCACTTCCCGGTCAGCCAGTTCATGCGCGATTGCCGCATCGCCCTGATCTATGAAGGCACCAACGGCATCCAGGCCCTGGACCTCGTGGGCCGCAAGCTGGCCTCCAAGGGCGGCCGCGCGGTGATGACCTTCTTCCAGGAAATCGACCAGTTCATCGGCGAGAACGACAGCGACGAAGGCCTCAAGCCCTTCATCAAGGCGCTGGCCGAGGTGAAGGCCCAACTGCAGGACGGCACGATGTGGCTGATGCAGAACGGCCTGCAGAACCCCGACAACGCCGGCGCGGCCTCGACCGACTACATGCACCTCTTCGGCCTGACGGGCCTGGCCTACATGTGGGCCCTGCAGGTCAAGGCGGCCCAGGCCAAGATCGCGGCCGGCTCGTCCGACCCGTTCTATTCGACCAAGGTCACCACGGCGCAATATTTCATCGAGCGCATCTTGCCTGACGCAGGGGCGCATCTGACCAAACTCAAGACGGGTTCGGCGACCCTGATGGCGCTGCCCGCGGAGGCTTTCTGATCATGAGCGTGCTCGACGTCGCAAAACCGGCTTTCATGGCCGAGGAAGACATCGCGATCTTTGAAGACGCGGTGGGCAAGTTCTTCGACGAGCACGCGCCTGAAGCGACGGTCGCCCAGTGGCGCAAGAACCACTGCGTCGATCGCTCGATGTGGACCAAGGCGGGAGAGGCCGGCTTGCTGGGCCTCTCCACGCCGGAAGAATACGGCGGCGCCGGCGGCGACTATCGCCACGAGGTCGTGCTGATGGAGCAACTGGGCCTCAAGGGCGTGGATGGCTTCGGCATCAGCCTGCACAACGCCATCATCATGCCCTACCTCGTCCACTACGGGACGGAAGAGCAGAAGCGCCGTTGGCTGCCCAAGCTGGCGACCGGCGAGCTGGTCGGCGCCATCGCCATGACCGAGCCCGGCGCGGGGTCGGACCTTCAGGGCGTCAAGACGACGGCCAAGAAGGTCGGCAACCAGTACGTCATCAACGGCTCCAAAACCTTCATCACCAACGGCCAGACCGCCAACCTGATCATCGTGGTCGCCAAGACCGACGCCGCGGCCGGCGCGCGCGGCACCTCCCTGCTGATCGTCGAGACCGACGGCGCCGAAGGCTTCGAGCGCGGCCGCAACCTCGACAAGCTGGGCCAGGAAGCCCAGGACACCTCCGAACTGTTCTTCAACGACGTCAAGGTTCCGACCGAGAACCTGCTGGGCACGGACGAGGGCCAGGGCTTCTTCCAGCTGATGGGCCAACTGCCGCAAGAGCGGCTGAACATCGCCGTCCAGGGCATGGCCACCATCGAGCGGGCGCTGGAGCTGACCATCGCCTACGTCAAGGAGCGCAAGGCCTTCGGCAAGGCGATCATCGACTTCCAGAACACCCAGTTCGTGCTGGCCGAATGTAAGACCGAGGCGACCGTCGCCCGCGTCTTCACCAACCACTGCATCGAGCAGCATCTGGCCGGCAAGCTGGACGCCTCGACCGCCTCGATGGCGAAATACTGGGTCAGCGACCTGGAGAACAAGATCGTCGACCGCTGCCTGCAGCTGTTCGGCGGCTATGGCTTCATGAACGAATATCCGATCGCCCGGATGTACCGCGACAGCCGCGTCCAGCGGATCTATGGCGGCACCAACGAGGTGATGAAGATCCTGATCGCGAGGACGCTGTGATCCTCACGCTCGCCCTGATGGCCCAGACCGCGACCGCGGCGCCCGCCGCCGATCCGCGCGCGGCGGTCGTCTGCGTGCGGGCCGAAAAGGGCGGCCGTCGGCCGCTGACCTTTTCGGGCAAGCTGGTGGGCAAGCGCCCCCAGCCGGGTGAGTTCAAGCTGCCGCTGACGCCTGGCAGCGATGTCTGCAACAACCTGCTGCGCTCCAAGATCGCGACCTGGAGCCTTGAGGTCACCACTTCGGGCTTCACGGCCTGCGCCCTGCCGGCGCCGGAGTTTGGCCAGCGGGTGACCTACAGCGCCAAGGTCTCGGCGCGCGGCCTGATGTGCAAGCCGATCGCCAAGTCTCCCATCGGAACCTGGAAGTAATGTCGGTCCACACCGCCACCGTCCGCTGGACCCTGAAACCGGAGGAGGACTTCCCCCGGGGCCGCTACAGCCGCGCCCATACGCTGTCGTTCGATGGCGGCGTGACCACGACCGGCTCGGCATCACCTTCGGTGGTGCCGCTGCCGTGGTCGGACCCGGCGGGCGTCGATCCGGAAGAGATGTTCGTCGCGGCGCTGTCGGCCTGCCACATGCTCACCTTCCTGGACCTCGCCCGACGGGCCAGGTTCGTCATCACCGCTTATGCCGACATGGCCGAAGGCGAGATGACCCGGAACGATCACGGCGCGATGTGGATCAGCACGGTAACGCTGCGTCCCAGGATCACCTACGAGGGCGCCCCGCCCAGCGAGGCCGAGGAAACCGCCCTGCACGAGGCCGCCCACCACGCCTGTTTCATCGCCAATTCGGTCCTCACGGATGTGCGGGTCGAGCCGGCGCCTACCAGACAACCCGCTTAGAACTACGCAGGAAGGAGCCATCAAATGGCCGACGCTTACATCTTTGACGCCGTGCGCACCCCGCGCGGCAAGGGCAAGAAGGACGGATCTCTGCATGAGATCACCTCGCTGTCCCTGGCCTCCCAGGTCCTCGAGGCCCTCCGCGACCGCAACAATCTCGACACGTCCTTTGTCGACGACGTCATCCTGGGCTGCGTCGCCCCGGTCGGCGAACAGGGCAGCGACATCGCCCGCACCGCCGTGCTGACCGCCGACTACGCCGAGAGCGTCGCCGGTGTGCAGATCAACCGCTTCTGCGCCTCGGGCCTGGAAGCCGTGAACATGGCGGCCGCCAAGGTGATCAGCGGCGAGGCCGGCATGGCGATCGGCGGCGGCGTCGAGAGCATGAGCCGCGTGCCCATGGGCAGCGACGGCGGCGCCTGGCCGACCGACCCCTCCAGCGCCTTCAAGACCTATTTCGCCCCGCAAGGCGTCTCGGCCGACCTGATCGCCTCGCTCTACGGCTTCAGCCGCGATGACGTCGACGCCTACGCCGTCGAGAGCCAGCGCCGCGCCGCCGCCTCGTGGGCCGACGGCCGCTTCAAGAAGTCGGTGATCGGCGTCAAGGACCAGCTGGGCCTGACGATCCTGGATCACGACGAGACCGTTCGCGGCTCCACCACCATGCAGACCCTGGCGTCGCTGAACCCGTCCTTCACGGGCATGGGCGAGATGGCCTTCGACGCCGTGGTCACCCAGCGCTATCCGCAGGTGGAAAAGATCAATCACGTCCACCACGCCGGCAACAGCTCGGGCATCGTCGACGGCGCCGCCGGCGTGTTGATCGGCAGCAAGGAAATGGGCGAGGCCCTGGGCCTGAAGGCCCGCGGCCGCATCAAGGGCGGCGCCTCGATCGGTTCGGAGCCCTCGATCATGCTGACGGGGCCGTCGCTGGTCACCGAAAAGCTGCTCAAGCGCCTGGGCATGAGCGTCAAGGACATCGACCTTTATGAGCTGAACGAGGCCTTCGCCGCCGTCGTCCTGCGCATGATGCAGGCGCTGGACATCCCGCACGACAAGATGAACGTCAACGGCGGCGCCATCGCCATGGGTCACCCCCTGGGCGCCACCGGCGCGATGCTGATCAGCACCATGCTCGACGAACTGGAGCGCTCCGACAAGGAAACCGCCCTGATCACCCTGTGCGTCGGCGCCGGCATGGGCACCGCCACCGTCATCGAACGCGTCTAAGCACCGACCTCAAGGAACTAACACCATGGAAAACTTCAAGATCGAGGTCGATTCCGACGGCGTGGCCCTGGTCACCTTCGACGTGCCCGGCCGGACGATGAACACCCTGACCGCTTCGGTGATCAAGGAAATCGGCGACGTCGTCGAGACCATCAAGAGCGACGCCAACATCAAGGGCGCCGTCATCACCTCGGGCAAGACGACCGGCTTCTGCGCCGGCGCCGACCTGGGCGAACTGGGCGGCTCGGGCGGCCTGGGTGGCGGCGCGGCCGGCGAAGAGGGCCTGAAGGCCGCCTTCGAGGCCGGCTTCGCGCTCAACAAGGCGTTCCGCGCCCTGGAAACCTGCGGCAAGCCGGTGGCCGCGGCCATCAATGGCCTGGCCATGGGCGGCGGCCTGGAAATCACCCTGGCCTGCCACTACCGCGTCGTGGCCGACAACCCGAAGATCCAGCTGGCCCTGCCGGAAGCCAAGGTCGGCCTGCTGCCGGGCGCCGGCGGCACCCAGCGTCTGCCGCGCCTGATGGGCGTGATGAACGCCGCGCCCTACCTGCTGGAAGGCAAGTCGATGAAGCCGGCCGAGGCGCTGGCCGCCAAGGTCGTGCATGAAGTCGTGCCCGCCGATCAGGTGGTCGAGGCCGCCAAGACCTGGGTCAAGACCAAGGGCGATCCTGTCGCCCCCTGGGACAAGAAGGACTTCAAGCTGCCCGGCGGCGGTCCCTACACCCCGACCGGCAGCCAGGTGTTCGTGATGGGCAACGCCATGCTGCGCAAGAGCACCTATGGCAACTATCCGGCCCAACTGAACATCATGAAGGCGGTCTATGAGGGCACCCAGGTGCCGTTCGACGCCGCCCTGCGGATCGAGACCCGCTACTTCCTCAAGACCATGATGACGCCCCAGGCCAAGGGCATGATCCGCACCCTGTTCCTGTCTCTGCAAGAGCTGGGCAAGGGTTCGGGCCGTCCGGCCGGCGTGCCGGCCTATGACGTCAAGAAGGTCGCCGTCCTCGGCGCCGGCATGATGGGCGCGGGCATCGCCTATGTGCAGGCCATGGCCGGCATCGAGAGCGTGCTGATCGACCAGACCCAGGAAGCCGCCGACAAGGGCAAGGGCTATGCCGAAGCCCTGGTCAAGAAGGCCGTCTCGCGCGGCAAGATGACCGCCGAGAAGGGCGAGAAGGTCCTGGCCCTGATCACCCCGACCACCGACTACGCCCTGGTCAAGGGTTCGGACCTGGTGGTCGAAGCGGTGTTTGAAAACCGCGAAGTGAAGGCCGACGTCACCAAGAAGGCCGAAGCCCAGCTGGCCGACACCGCCATCTTCGGCTCCAACACCTCGACCCTGCCGATCACCGGCCTGGCCAAGGCGTCGGTGCGTCCGGAAAGCTTCATCGGCATCCACTTCTTCTCGCCGGTCGACAAGATGGGCCTGGTCGAGATCATCATGGGCGAGCAGACCAGCCAGGAAGCCCTGGCCAAGTCGATCGACTACGTCCTGAAGATCAAGAAGACCCCGATCGTCGTCAATGACAGCCGCGGCTTCTACACCAGCCGCTGCTTCGGCACCTTCGTGCAGGAAGGCCTGGAGATGATGGCCGAGGGCATCGCCCCCGCCATCATCGACAATGTCGGCCGCGCCACCGGCATGCCGCGCGGTCCGCTGGAGATGAACGACGACGTCGCTCTGGACCTCTCCTACAAGATCGGCGAGCAGACCAAGAAGGACCTCGGCGACAAGTACGAAGAGCGTCCGTTCGCGCCGGTCATCGAGAAGATGGTCGTCGAGCTGGGCCGTTTCGGCCGCAAGAACGGCAAGGGCTTCTATGACTATCCGGAAGGCGGCCAGAAGAAGCTGTGGCCGGGTCTGGCCGAGCTGATGCCCGTCACCACGACGGACGCCGACAAGGCCCTGATCGAGGAGATCCGCACGCGTCTCCTCTATCGCCAGGCCGTGGAAGCCGCCCGCTGCTTCGAGGAAGGCGTCATCGTCGATCCGCGCGAAGCCGATGTCGGCGCGATCCTGGGCTGGGGCTTCGCGCCCTGGACCGGCGGTCCCGTCAGCTTCATCGACGGCATCGGCCTGAAGGCCTTCGTCGAGGGCTGCGACGCCCTGGCCCAGAAGTTCGGCACGCGTTTTGCGCCGCCGAAGCTTCTGCGCGAAATGGCCGCCAACGGCGAGACCTTCTACAGCCGCTTCGGCGTCAAGACGAAGGCGGCGGCGTAAGCCTCTTCCATCGCTGAGACAGGAAAGGGCCCGGCGGCGACGCCGGGCCCTTTTCATGTCCGGCCCCTTCATTTCCATGCCGTGATGTTCGGGCCATGGTTCGGCCGCACCCCGTCCCTATGTGAAGAGCTTGAGTGGACGGGCGCGAGACGACAGACCGATGCAGGCGACTCTCGCCCTGATCGCCGACGGACCATCGCCGAGGCGGCGGCGAAAGCGCGGCGGCCCATGGATCCTGCTGGGTTCCGCGGCGGCGCACCTGCTGGTGCTGGGCGGACTGGTCGCGGGCGTGCGCGTCATGCCGCCCCTGGTCGAGCCTCCGGCCATCAGGGTGGAACTGCTCAGCCCCGTGCTTCCCACCGAGGCGATGGCGCGACCGGTCCAGCCCAAGCCCGCCGCTCACTTGTCGGCGCCGGCGCCGGCCAGATCGCCACCGCTCGCCAAGGCCGCGCCCGCGCCGACGTTGACGGTTCCCGCCGCGCCGACCCAGGCCGTCGCCCCGCCAGGCTTCAAGGCCCGCGCCCTGACCGGCGGCGGCGACGCGCTTCGCGAGGCGGCGCGCGACGGCATAGGCTGTCGCAACGCCGACGAACTGGCCCTGACCAAGGCCGAGCGCAACGCCTGCGCCGAAAAGCTGGGCGAGCAGAACAAGAACCGCCCGGCCATGTATGCCGTCATCGATCCCGACAAGAAGGCCGCCTTCGACGGGGCCTGCAAGAAGGACGACGACTGGTGCCTCTACCGCACCGGCAAGGGGCCCTATCCGGGCATCTTCGCGCTGGGCAAGAAGAAGAAAATCAAGGGCTGGGACTGACCCGCAACGAAAAAGGGCCCCGCCTTTCGGCGGAGCCCTCGATCAGGGTCTGAGGTTGGAGCTTACCAGCTCTTGGTCAGGCCGATCATCACCCGACGCTCGGCTTGCAGGCCGCTGGGGCCCTTGGCCTGCATCTGACGATCATGCATCAGGTTCTGGCCGTTCAGAGCCAGGACCAGGCCATCGGAGACCGTGTAGGCGACCCGGCCGGCGACCGTGGTGTAGCCCTTGACCGGCTCCAGCAGGTTGCCGTTGTACGACGAGAACTTGCTGACGAAGTGAGCGTAGCCATCGACCGCCCACTTGTCGTTCGACCAGCCCGCGGCGAGGTTGCTGCGATACTTGGGCGAGGTCGCCTCGAAGTTCACCTTGCGCAGGATGACCGACGACAGGGTGGTGAAGGGCTTGTCATTGACGTTCGTGTAGGTGGTGTCGGCGGTCCAGTGGAAGCCGCCGTCCAGCTTGCCCGAGGCGGACAGCTCGACGCCGCTCATCTTCGAGTCGGACACGTTCTTGTAGGTGAAGGTGGTCCAGGTGGTCGCGGTGGCGGCGATGTCGACGGCCGCCGTGCTGAACTGACCCTTCACGCTTTCGGTCTTCTGGGTGAACAGCTTGACGCTGGCCCGGGCCTTCAGCGAGGGCAGGGCGCGGTCATAGGTCAGCTGATAGTTGCTGACGATGGCCGGCTCCAGCAGCGGGTTGCCGGTGATCAGCACGCCGGTGGGCGCCGCCGTGGCGGGCGGGATCAGCAGGCCGCCCAGTTCCAGCAGGGTCGGAGCCTGAACGCCGCGGGCGTAGGTGGCGCGCAGGGTGTCCTTGTCCGAAACCTTGTAGACCGCGCCGAGATTGACGCTGGTCTCGGTGATGTCACGATCCCACAGGCTGTTGTTGGCCTGCGGCGTGCCGACGGGGAAGGTGCCGGTGCGCTTCAGGCTCAGCTTGTCGAGGCGGACCGCGGTGGTCACCGACAGCTTGGGGCTGACGACCCAGTTCCACATCGCCGACGGCGCCAGCACGGTGTAGCTGATCTTGCCGCCGGCATAGCCAGCCGTGTCCAGCTGGTTGTCGCGGTATTCCAGGCCGACGCGCACGGTGTGGGCCGCGCCGATCTTGAACAGGTCTTCCAGGCTGTAGACGGTGATGTCGTTCATGTAGCGACGACCGGGCGTCAGGCCGTCCAGGCCGTTGTGATAGACTTGGGCCTGGAGCAGACCAGCCTTGGTGTCCGCGTTCAGCGTGGCCTTCAGCGAGTCGGTCTTGATGCGGTGAACGGCGTAGGCGAAGGTCGAGATCACCTGGGTGCTCGAGCCGTTCGACATCGAACCTTCGACGCGCAGGGTCGTCTTGTCGTTCAGCTGGGCCACGGCGTCGATATTGGCGCGGGCCGTCGACGGATTGTGGATCTGCGAGGCCAGGACGGCGCCCGTGCCCGACGTGGTGTTCTTCCACTCATCGGCGTGGTCGACGCCGCCCGAGATCCGGAACGACAGGCGCTCGCCCAGGCGGACGGTCTTCACGGCCGAGACGCTGGTGCTGGACCCCGTGCCGGCCCGCAGTTCGATGACGTTGGTGTCGTCGAACTTCGGATTGAAGGTGATGATGTTGACCACGCCCGAGACGGCGTTGAAGCCGAAGATGGCGCTGTTGGGACCGCGCACGACTTCGATCTGGCGGATTTCGCTCAGCTCGATCGGCAGCGAGGCCCAGTCGGTATAGCCGAAGTGGTCCAGATAGACCTGGCGGCCGTTGATCAGCACCAGCAGGCGCGGCGAGCGGGCCTGGTTGTAGCCGCGGATGCCGACGTCGGACTGGCCGGCGGCGAAGTTCAGCACATCCACGCCCGCGACGCGGCTCAGGATCGTCGGCAGGTCGCCGGCGCCCGAGCGCTTGATGTCGGAAGCGCTGATGATGGTCATGTCGACCGGCGCTTCGGTGGCGCGTTGCGGCGAGCCGGTGGCGCTGGTGGTGACGGGCTCGTTGAACAGCTGTTCCATCGCGCCGTAGTCGATCGACTGGGCCGAAGCGGTGGTCGCCGAGGCGAGGATGCAGAGGCCGACCGCAGCGCCGGCGAAGAGAGTCGTTTTCATGGGTGTGTCTCTTTCGTTCGCTAGGGTCAGACTTCGCGGATCATCATGCGGAAGGCGGCCTTGAAGACCGCGCCCACCGCGGCCGCCGCCGAGCGGCTGACCACGATTTCCACCTTCGGGTCGGCCGAGACGCTCATGACGCAGGCGCCGCTGGTCACGCAGGACATGTCCGAACCGATCGTGATGATCTTCTTGCCCTTGGCGGCCGCGCCGACCGGGCCGGCGTTGACGCCCGTGGTGATGTAGAGAGCGGCGACGCCCGACACGCCGGCGACGTCACCGGCTTCGACCGGCTTGCCGACCAGGGTCAGTGCGCCGGCGCTCAGGCCGCCGCCGATGGCGGCCATGACCGCGTTCTTCTCGGCGACCGAGGCGGGCTTGGACGGATCGAAGACGACGCCCAGCGTGGCTTTGCCCGTCGGACCGTTCTCGAGGAAGGTGAGTGCGCGACCCGCGACCTGCAGGTCTTTGGCGGCGTCGGCGTGTGCGCTTAGCGGCGCGGCGGCGAGCACCAGGGCAAATAGCGCCAGCGCGCCTGGCTTGATCTTGTTCGACATCATGTTCATCCCCTGCCCGGTGTCTGCCGAGCTTTCGCGTTAGGGAATTGGACGTCCGATAGTAAACAGAAAGTAACCGACCGCCGCATAACGCGGTTACGCTTCGATAGATTTAAAGATGTCGCAAGTATAAAACGCCGCACTACCCAGCCATACCGACGATTCAATATCGTCTATCGCGATATTTACATCATCATGTCTCGAATATAGCCTCCGAAAGGCTGCTCCATAACCTCATCTGACTTATGGAGAGGCTTTGGAGCTTAAGCTGAGCTGGCGGTAGTGCCGGCCCCAGGACAGGGCAGACCGGCGGCGAAACCGGTCATGGCGCGGCGCGAAAACTGAAACGGTCATTTTGTCGCAGAGGCCGGTCAAGGGGGCAAACGCTCCCCATTTTGGGGATATGCCACCCTTCCCCGCGCCACTTCGGGGGCGCCGTCAGGGACCGTCGCGGCGCGGGCCATGGCGCGAATGACCGCGAAATGACGCCCCGAAGCGGCGCGAGCGGACGTCCGCGAGCAGGCGAACCGCCTCAACCCGGAAGGCTGCCGCAGGCGTCGAGATGTCGGATTTCGGAGAAGGAGGGTGGTGCCGCTTAGGTGACTCGAACACCTGACCCCATCATTACGAATGATGTGCTCTACCAGCTGAGCTAAAGCGGCCCACGTCGCTTCGGGCGAAGCCCGACCGCGAGGAGGCGCCTATTTAGCGGGGCGAGGGCCACTTGCCAAGCGCCGTCTTGCACCTGAATTGCGACGCGGCGCTGGACCCTCTCCGGGAGGCTCCGAAAGCGGCGCCGTGTCGAACACGCCAGGGTCATCGGGGATCGGCATCAGCGGCCCGCCGACCTCGGCCGCGCGGACGAAGGGCGTCGATTCCACATAGGCCGACGGCAGCTCGGGCAAGTCGTTCATGGTGCGCTCGCGCCGCTCGTGGCGCGGGTGGATCAGCTCGCCCGTCTCGGCGAAGCTGACGGCCAGGCGGGCCCAGTCCTCGCGACCATAGGCGAAGGCGCGCCCCTCGGGGTCGAGGTCGGACCAGTCGGGCTCCTGCGGCGCGGCAGCGCCGCGAGCGATCCAGGCGCGCGCCTCGTCGGCCTCTCCGTTGGCGAAGGCGACCCGGGACATGAGGCCGGCGAAGCGGGCGGTCGGGGCCTCCGCGTCCAGCAGGCGGGCGGCGGCGCGGGCGGCGACCGGATCGCCGCCGATCAGAGCGCTCTCGACGCGCAGGATGCGGCTCTCGCGCGCGTCAGGCTTCAAGGCCGCCAGGGCGGCCAGGCGCGTGGCCCGGGCCTTTGGGGTCTCGTTGGTCTTCAGGTCGCGGTAAGCCAGCCACAGGGCCGGGTGGGGCGCGCTCTTCCAGGCGGCCTCGATCAGTTGTCCGGCCTTGGCGACCTTGCCATCGGCGGCCAGCAGACGCGCGGCCATGACCACGCCCGGGGCGAAATCAGGCTTGAGCCTGGCCGCCTGGGTGGCGAAGTCGAGGGCCTGGGCGCGCTTGCGGGCGTCCTCGGCGCCGTCCAGGCTGGCGGAGGAGGCGGCCAGCAGGGCGGCGCGGGCGCGTTCGGCGACAACCGGGGGCACGATCTTGCGATCCAGAGCGCTCTGGGCCAGATCCAGCGCCGAGGCCCAGTCACCGGCCTCGAGTCGCGATTCCAGCAGGGCCCGCCAGGCCCAGCGGGCCGTCCGGGCCAGGCCAAAGGCGGTTTCGGCGTGACGGACGGCGGCGACGCGGTCGCCCTCGGCGAGGGCGGTCTGCATCAGGCCGCGCAGACCGGCCAGGCGCATCTCGGGAAAGCCGAGCATGGCGGTATAGGCGGCCTTGGCGGCGGCGTGATCGCCGGCGGCCTCAGCCGCCTGGGCGGCCAGGACGCGCACGAGGCCGGGCGCATCCTCGGCCAGGTCAGCGGCCTTCTGGGCGAGACGGCGCGCTTCCGAGCCATCGCCCGCCGCGACGGCGAGAAAGCCGCGCGACAGGGCCTCGACGCCCTGTTGCCGCTTGTTCTCGGCCCGGGCCCTGGCCGCGCGGCGCGGGGCTTCGATCACCCAGATCAGGCCGCGCCAAAGGATGGTGGCCAGCAGCGCCGAGAACAGGGTGAGCAGGGCGGCGGCGGCGGCCGTCATCTCGATGCGCCAGCCCATCCAGTCCAGATGCGCCCGGCCCGGCTCGCCCGTCAGGGCCACGATGGCGACGGCGACCGCCGCGACCACGAAGAGGATGAACGCGGTGCGGATCATGGGGCGGCCCGCGAGACCTGGGCCAGGCCGGCCAGGGCGTCGGCCCGGATGGCGGAGACGTGGCGATCAATCTCGACGCGGCGCTCGGCCGAGGCCAGCCACGGGGCCAGAACCATGCGGGCGGGGTCGGGAAGGGTGTCCAGCGCCCGGATCGCGCCCTCGACATCGCCTTCGTCGAGCAGGCGCTGGGCGCGGGCCAGCTTGGCGTCCGGCGTCGAGCCGCGCGTCGAGCTGATCTGGCGGATCGAGACGATGCTGGAGAGGGCGTAGCGGACGCGGGCCAGCAGGTCGGCGTCCTCGCCGGGATTGTGGGCGGCGGTGGCGGCGCGGCCGGCCAGGCTTTCGAACTCGGCAGCCAGGCCGGCGCGGGTCGGCGCGCCGGCCTCGGCCAGACGGGCCAGGGCCCTCAGGTCGGGCGACAGCGGCAGCACCCGCTCCAGGCTGGCCAGGTCCTCGCCGAACGGTCGTGAGGTCTGCGCGGCCTCGGCCAGGGCGGCGGCGGCCAGGCTGGCGGCGGCGGCGTCGAGGACGCCCCTCTGGCCGGCTTCCAGGGCGACGATACGTCCCTCCAGGCGGGCGATCTCGGCCGAGGCCGGAGCCGCGTCGGGTGGGGTCGCCTCGACCGGCAGGGGCGAGCCTACCGGCAGACGGGCACCGGGCGGGGTCGCGCTGGGCGTGGCGACGATATCGCTTTGGACCGGCTCGGCCTTCAGCGGGAACCAGCTGGGTCCGAAGCGGGTGACCAGGGCGCCCAGCGCCACGCAGACGACGCAAAGCGCGAGCATCGCCCAGAAACCGGGCCCTAGCAGCGGACGGCGGCGGGCATAGATCGCGGGATCGCTGGGGGCGATGATTTCAGCGGGATCTGGAGCGGCGTTCATGCGCCCATTCGTGCCCCACGCCGAACCGCCGCGCAATGTTCAAGCTATCGCGTCAGAAGATCCAGCAGGGCGGATTCGCGGGGTCGAGGCGCGAAGGCCACAGGCCCCAGACGTCCTTCCCGATGGGCGGCGGCCAGGGGCTCGGCCACGGCGGGCGACAGGCACAGGGCCTTCAGGCCTGGCGCCGGCGCGGTCCGCAGGATCGCCGCCAGTCCCCGCGCAGCGCGGGGCGAATGCAGCAGCACGGCGTCAAGCTCCCCCAGGCGGTCCAGGGTTTGCGGCGTCGGCGCGCGGTCCCGCGAGGCGTAGACGGCGAGGGCGCGGGCCGCGACGCCGCCACGGGCCAGCAGGGCGGGCAGATCGGCGGCCGGCTCCTCGGCGCCGACGCACAGCACCTGGCCGGGACGCGTCGCGGCGATCACTGCGGCCAGGGCCTCGACATCGCCGTCGGCGCTGACGGGATTTGCGAAACCCGCCGCGCGGGCGGCCATGGCCGTCGTCTCGCCCACGGCGAAGACCGGCAGGTCGCGAATCGCCGACAGGCGGGCGAAGGCCTCGACGCCGTTGGCGCTGGTGAAGGCCAGGGCCGCGATGTCGCCCAGGTCGACCTCGGGCGTCAGGGCGCAGATTTCCAGCAGCGGGTCGACCAGCGGCGCGTAGCCCAAGGCCTCGACCCGGCGGGCCGTGGCCTGGGCGCCGGGCTGGGCGCGGGTGATCCAGATCGCGCCGCCCGCGCTCATGGGTCCTAGTCCGGCAGGATCAGGGCGTCGCCGCCCTCGGCCCGCACTTGACCGCCCAGCGACAGGCCCAGCGCGCGGGCGGCGGCCACATCGTCGGCCCCATCCAGGGTGATCTCGCCCTCGCGACGGAAACGTTGAACGCCATCGGGCGTCAGGGCCTCGACGATCATCGACAGGCTTTGACCGTCCAGGATGGCATGCGCCCCGATCGCGGTGCGGCAGGAGCCTTCCAGCGCATAGAGCGCGCCGCGCTCGGCGGCCACGCAGATCGTGGTCGGACGGCAACGGACGGCTTCCAGCCAGTCGGCGTTCACATCCTCAAGCCGGGTCTCGATGACCAGGGCGCCCTGACCGGGGGCCGGCGGGCAGGCGATCGGATCGATCCAGCTCTTCGGCAGATGTCCAAGGCCCAGGCGGTTCAGGCCGGACTGGGCCAGCAGGATGGCGTCGGCCTCACCGCGCTCCAGCTTGGCCAGACGGGTGTCGACATTGCCGCGCAGCATGATGATCTCGAGATCGGGCCGCACGTGCAGGGCCTGAGCCTGGCGACGCAGAGACGCCGTGCCCAGCCGTGCGCCGTGGGGCAGGTCTTCCAGACGGTCGCACACATGGCTGATGAAGGCGTCGCGCGGATCCTCGCGTTCGGGCGTGGCGGCCAGGATCAGGCCCGGCGGCAGTTCGGCGGGCATGTCCTTGAGCGAGTGGATGGCGCAGTCGATGCGGCCGTCCAGCAGGGCTTCCTCGATTTCCTTGGTGAACAGGCCCTTGCCGCCGATCTCCATCAGGCGACGATCCTGGATGCGGTCACCCGAGGTCACGATCGGGATCAGGGGCGCATAGGCCTCTTCCTCGCCGGGGGACGCGCCGAGCGCGGCGGCGATCCGCACCTGCATGAGGCCGGACTGGGCCAGTGAGAGCTTGGAGCCGCGGGCGCCAATGCGGATGGGAGGTTGCCGGGACACGGTCGGAACGTTACCTGCGGAGACAAGATTGAAGTCATCGCTGCTACAGGAGCGGCGGGAACCCCGCAACCGAATGCCGAACCCCAAGACCCTGACGATCCTTGGCCTGGAGACCAGCTGCGACGAGACCGCGGCCTCGGTCGTGCGTCGCGCGGCGGATGGAACGGTGACGGTGTTGTCGTCTGTCATCGGCACCCAGTTCGAGCAGCACGCCCCGTTTGGCGGCGTCGTGCCCGAGATCGCCGCCCGCGCTCACGTGGAAGCCATCGACGCCATCGCCGCCGAGGCGATGCGCGCCTCGGGTCTGTCGTTCGCTGATCTGGACGGCGTCGCGGCCACGGCCGGACCCGGCCTCGTGGGCGGGGTGATGGTCGGGCTGGCGTTCGGCAAGGCCGTGGCCCTCGCCCGCGACGTGCCCCTGGTGGCGGTCAATCATCTGGAAGGTCACGCCGTCTCGGCCCGCCTGGGCGCCGACATTCCCTATCCCTTCCTGCTGCTGCTGGTATCCGGCGGTCACTGCCAGTTGCTGGAGGTCGCCGGGGTCGGCGCCTGCACCCGCCTGGGCACCACCATCGACGACGCGGCCGGCGAGGCCTTCGACAAGATCGCCAAGTCCCTGGGCCTGCCCTATCCGGGCGGTCCGGCCCTGGAAAAGCTGGCGGCGAGCGGCGATCCGAGCAAGTTCGAGCTGCCGCGCGCCCTGCTGGGCCGCAAGGACTGCGATTTCTCGTTCTCGGGCCTGAAGACCGCCGCCGCCCGGCAGGCCGAGAAGATCACGGACGACCAATCGCGCGCCGATCTGGCCGCCGCCGTCCAGGCCGCCATCGCCCGCCAGCTGTCGGAACGCACCGACCGCGCCATGAAACTCTATAGAGAGAGCCATCCGGACCAGCCGCTGCGCTTCGTGGTGGCCGGCGGCGTGGCGGCCAATGGCGCGGTCAAGGCGGCGCTGAAGAAGAACTGCGACGACAACGGCTTTACGTTCGACGCGCCGCCCCTGGCCTATTGCACCGACAACGCCGCGATGATCGCCCTGGCCGGCGCGGAGCGCCTGGCGCTGGGGATTTTCGACGATCTCGACGCCGTGGCGCGTCCACGCTGGCCGCTGGACGAAGCTTCCGCGTTGTCAAATCCGAGCAACAGTTTCGGTCGCAAGGGAGCCAAGGCATGACCTTTAAGCACGCAGGCGTCATCGGCGCCGGGGCCTGGGGCACGGCCCTGGCCCAGGTCTGCGCCCGGGCCGGCCTGAAGGTCACCCTGCAGGCCCGCGAATCCGAGGTGGTCGAAAGCATCAAGGCCAAGGGCGAGAATACGCTGTTCCTGCCGGGCGTCGCGCTCGAGGCCGAGATCGCCGCCGTCTCCGACATGGCCGGTCTCGCCGGCTGCGACCTGATCCTGGCGGTCGCCCCGGCCCAGCACCTTCGCTCGGCGCTCAAGGCCCTGGCGCCCCATCTGCGCGCCGGCGTGCCGGTGGTGCTGTGCGCCAAGGGCGTCGAGCAGGGCAGTTTGAAGCTGATGACCGAGGTCGCCGCCGAGACCCTGCCGGACGCTCCGATCGCGGTGCTGTCGGGTCCCAGCTTCGCCGGCGAGGTGGCGCGCAACCTGCCCACCGCCGTCACCCTGGCCTGCGAGGACGAGGCCCTGGGCCGCGCCATCGCCGAGACCATCGCCACCCCGACCTTCCGCCCCTATCTCGTCGCCGACCTGATCGGCGCGGAGGCGGGCGGGGCGGTCAAGAACGTGTTGGCCATCGCCTGCGGCATCGTCGAGGGCAAGGGTCTGGGCCGCAGCGCGCACGCCGCCCTGATTACCCGGGGCTTCGCCGAGTTGACCCGTCTTGCGGTGGCCTTGGGCGGCAAGGCCGAGACCGTCGCCGGCCTGTGCGGCCTGGGCGATCTGGTGCTCACCTGCTCCAGCCCCCAGTCGCGTAACATGAGCGTGGGCCTGGCCCTGGGCCAGGGCATGAGCCTGGAAGAAGCCTTGGCCGGCAAGCTGTCGGTGGCCGAAGGCGTCGCCTCGGCCCCGGCCGTGCGTCAACTGGCGCGGCGCCTGGGTGTCGAGGCCCCGATCTCTCAGGCTGTCGCCGCCATCCTGGCCGGCGAGGTCGAGGTCGACGCCGCCATCGCCGGCCTGCTGTCGCGCCCGCTGAAGGCTGAAGTTTGAAACGTCTTGCGTCCTTCGAGGCTCACCTGCGGTTCGCACCTCAGGATGAGGATCGTGGATTGCACCTGAATTCCTCATCCTGAGGCGCCCGCGCAGCGGGCCTCGAAGGACGCAAAGCTAACCACCCTCAACCAAGGACCGCCCGATGCCTCTCTTCGCCATCACCTGCAAGGACAAGCCCGGCGCGCTGGAAAACCGCCTGGCGACCCGGCCTGTCCATCTGGACTATCTGAAGGACTCCAAGGGCCTGAAACTGGCCGGCGCTCTGCTGGGCGAGGACGGCAATCCGGTCGGTTCGCTGCTGATCGTCGAGGCCGACGACCTGGCCGCCGCCCAGGCCCAGGCCGACAACGACCCCTTCACCGCCGCCGGCGTGTTCGAGAGCGTCGAGGTCCGCCCCTGGCGCCTGGCCATCGGCGAACTTTAAGCTCCACATCCTCTGCTCTTCCCGGCCAAGGCCGCAGAGCACAGGACAGGAGATCAGGGACCTGATGCGCACCGACCCCGACAATCCCGCCCGCCCGGCTCCCGGGACGCTTCTGTGCGCGCTCGACGAGATCGCCTCACCCGGCGCCAAGGGGTTTCGCTTCCGCGAGGACCAGGCATTGTTCGCGGGCTTCGTCGTCCGGCGGGGCGAGGCGCTGTTTGGCTATGTCGACAGCTGCCCGCATGCGGGATGGCCGCTGGCCGGATTCGCGGGCCGCTTTCTCACGCGTGAGAATGACCTGATCCTCTGCGGCGGCCATGCGGCCCTGTTCCGGATCGAGGACGGGGTCTGCGTGGCGGGCCCCTGTCCCGGCCAGACGCTGATGTCATGGCCGGTGCGCGCCGTCGGCAAAGACATCGTAACCGCTTGATCGCGCGACATTATGTCGCTCACCGAGAGGCTTAAGGTTAAGATCCGTTAGACATGTCGCCTTCATCCTGAGGGCCGCTCGGAATCGATATCCGAGGGGGAGGCGATCAGATGGCGTCACTGGGTCAGAAGATTATCGGGGCGAGCGCCGGCGCCGCACTGCTTTGCGCGGCGACGGCGGGCACCGGGCTTTGGGTGGCGCTGAGCCTGGGCTCGGCGCTCGATCGAGCTGAAATCTCGGCGCGCAACATGCGTCTGCACATGCACGCGGACATGATGCACGATACCCTGCGCACGGACGTCAGCCAGGCCATCATGTCCAGCGACCCGACGCTCGCCATCGACATCGCCGAGGTGCGAAAATCGATGGCCGAACATGTCGAGGCCTTCAACAAGGATATCCAGGAAGGCCAGGCGATCGCGCGCGACCCTGCCGTGAAGGCCGCCCTCGCCGAAGTCGACGCGCCCCTGAAGGCCTATATCGCGGCGGCCCAGGACCTCGCATCGGTGGCGGATAAGGACCCTGCGGGGACGCGCGCCAAGCTGCCGGGCTTCAATACCCAGTTCACGACCCTGGAAGGCGCGATGGAAGGCGCTTCCGAGAAGATCGAGCAGGCCTCGAGCCGCGATGCGGCGGCGGCCAGATCCCTGAGCCGTATCGGCCAGGCCGTCATGGGGGGACTATTGCTGGCCGCGGCCGCCCTGGCCGCGGGCCTGATCATCGCCGCTCGTCAGGGTCTTATCACCCCGCTGGTCCTGATCACGCAGTGCCTGCGTCGCCTTGCGCAGGGCGACGTGGGAGCGAAAATTCCACAGAATCGCCGCAGCGACGAGATCGGGGAGATGACCACCGCTCTGGTCGCCTTCCGCGACGCCGTCGAAGCCCGCCAGAAAGAACTC
This sequence comes from Caulobacter sp., assembly GCF_965279145.1. Taxonomy (NCBI): domain Bacteria; kingdom Pseudomonadati; phylum Pseudomonadota; class Alphaproteobacteria; order Caulobacterales; family Caulobacteraceae; genus Caulobacter; species Caulobacter sp. Next base: position 1,469,859 of record NZ_OZ257139.1, on the reverse strand, counting down.
GAAGCCGCCGATGTCCGCGACGCCCTGGAAGTCGAGCGTCACGCGTCCGAAGCCCGGCGCGCCGCCGAGGACGCGGCCCAGAACGCCGTGGTCGGCAATCTGGGCGACGCCCTTCGGCAACTGGCCGACGGCGATCTCTCGCATCGCATCGATCAGCATTTTCCCGAAGGCTATGAGCGCCTTCGCACCGACTACAATGCGGCGGTTCACAAGCTGTCAGGCGTGATCGCCGCCTCTCTGGAGGGGGTGTCGATGATCCACGGGGGCACCGCAGAGATCACCGAGGCCGCCGACGACCTGTCGCGCCGCACCGAGCATCAGGCCGCCAGCCTGGAAGAGGCCGCCGCGGCCCTTGACGAGATCACCAGCACGGTGCGCCAGACCGCTGAAGGGGCCAACCGGGTCCGCAAGGTGGTCGAACAGGCCCGCGCCGCCGCCGGTAACAGCGGCGCGATCGTCGACCAGGCCGTCAGCGCCATGGGCGCGATCGAAAAGTCCTCCAGCCAGATCGGCCAGATCATTGGGGTGATCGACGAAATCGCCTTCCAGACCAACCTGCTGGCCCTCAACGCCGGGGTCGAGGCCGCCCGGGCCGGCGAGGCCGGTCGCGGCTTCGCCGTGGTCGCCCAGGAAGTCCGGGCCCTGGCCCAGCGGTCCGCCGACGCCGCCAAGGAGATCAAGACCCTGATCGCCACCAGCGCGGCCGAGGTCGGCCAGGGGGTCGAATATGTCGGCAAGGCCGGCGAGGCCCTGCGCGCCATTGCCGACGAGGTCGACCAGATCGACGCCCTGATCGGCGAAATGGCCGCGTCGGCCGCCGAACAGGCTCGCGGCCTGGCCGAGGTCAACACGACCATGAACCAGATGGACCAGGTCACCCAGCAGAACGCGGCCATGGTCGAGGAAACCACCGCCGCCAGCCACGCCCTGGCTCAGGAAGCGACGCGCCTGGCTCAGCGCATGGGCGAACTGCGGATCGACGCCGCGCAAGCGGGCGGCCAGCGCCAAGCGGCTTAATCGCTATTGTCGTCCCGGACGGCCTGAAAGGTCGATCCGGGACCGCCGCAAGCACAGACGCATGCCCTGATCTGGGGCCTTCGCTACGCCAAGCCCGGGATGACAAGCCTTTTTGCTCCTAGACCGGCGCCTTCTCCGCCGAGAACGCCGCCAGGTCCTCGATCAGGGCCTTGGCCGCCATCGCCACCAGTTCCCCGCCCTTTTCCGGCGTGGCCAGGGCTGGATCCGAACCCATGCGCCCATCGGGATAGCGGGCGCGGAAGTCCAAAGCCTCGCGGATCGGACCCGTCGGCGCGATCTTCGGTTCATAGGCGGTGGTCTTGATCGTCTCTGGATAGGCCCACTGGGTCACCGCGATCTCGGACGGGGTGGCGTGGCTGCCGTGACCGACGGGGAATTGCCGGTTGGCCAGGGCGTTGACGCCGGCCAGGTCCCACCAGTTCTTCAGCTTCAGCGCGAACGGCGCGCGCGCGCCGCGGAAGCTGTAGTCGGCATAGATCTCCGAGAACGCCGCCTCGATCGAGGCGACATTGCCGCCGTGGCCGTTGAGGAAATAGATCCGCTCGAAACCATGCGCGCCCAGCGACCGCACCCAGTCGCCGATCGCGGCGATGAAGGTCGAAGGCCGCAGGAAGATGGTGCCCGGAAAGGCCAGGTGGTGCTGGGCCATGCCGATGTTGAAGGTCGGCGCCACCAGCACGGTGTCGGACTGCTTCTGGGCCTCGTGCGAGATGATCTCCGGACACAGCCAGTCGGTGCCCAGCAGGCCCGTGGGGCCGTGCTGCTCGTTCGAGCCGATGGGCACGACCACGGTCTTGCTGGTCTTCAGGAAGGTCTCGATCTCGGACCAGGTTGAGAGGGCGAGCAGCATCAGGGCCTCCGGAAGCGACAGGCCTTCGGCATAGCGCGTACCGACCCCGGGGTTAAGCGACAACCGGGCGTCTTGCCTGCGCCGTGATCTCGGGCGCATGCTGGGAAAAAATCCGGGAGGAAGCCCATGGCCCCGCAGGGCCACGCTCATCGCGTGCTCGCCAGCCTCGATGGCTCGCAGTCCGCCCTGTCGTCGGTCGCCGCCTCATGGCGACGCTGCGTGACCGTGCATGGCCTGGATCCCGAACGCCGCGCCCCGCCCCATGTGCTGTCCAGCGCCGAACTGCGACAGGCCCGGGACGGCATGGGCGCGGTCCTGCCCGCCGCCCAGGCCAGCCTCGACGCCCTGTTCAAGGCTGTCGGCCACGCCGGCTGCTGCGTGCTGCTGACCGACGCCACCGGCGCGCCGGTGGATCGCCGGGGCGAGGCGGGCGATGACTCGGTGTTCCGGCTCTGGGGCCTGTGGACGGGCGTGGTGTGGAGCGAGGCCGCCGAGGGCACCAACGGCGTCGGCACCTGCCTCGCCGAGCAGCGCCCCCTGACCATTCATCGCGACGAGCACTTCCACACCAAGAACATCGGCCTCAGCTGCACGGTGGCGCCGATCTACGACCCCTGGGGGCGCCTGGCCGGCGCGCTGGATGTGTCGTCGTGCCGGGCGGGGCTGGGCGACATGGTCGAGCTGCTGCGCGCGGCGGTGCTGGACGCCGCCCGGCGCATCGAGGCCGAGGCCTTCCGCCAGACCTTTCCCCATGCCCGCCTGATGATGCTGGGCGAGCCCGGCGCGCGGTCGAGCACGCCGCTGCTGGCGGTCGACGGCGACGACATGGTGGTGGGCGCCACCCACGCCGCGCGCAAGGTGGCGCGGCTGACCGACCAGATGATCCAGTGGGGCGCTTCGGCTTCGGACCTGATGGCCGGTCCGGAAGGCGCGGGACGGTCTGATCTGGTCGAGGCTGAACGCGGCGCGGTCAAGCGGGCGCTCAGCCGGGCCGGGGGCAGCGTCTCGGCCGCGGCCCGTGACCTGGGCGTCAGTCGCGCCACCCTGCACCGCAAGATGAAGCGCCTGGACCTGCATCGGCCGTCGAAAGACGTCTGACCTGTCGCATTCCTGCGACAGAAGGCGCCGGCTTGAGCCGCCGGACCGACTCCCGGCCTTCGCGCGCCCCTAGCCTGACCTCCAGACGCCGCTCAAGGCGCGACGGAGGAAACCATGACCAAGCCAGAGTTCATCGACTCGCTTTCGCGTCCGCCCTTCAAGGCCCGCTATGACAACTTCATCGGCGGACAGTGGGCGCCCCCGGCCGACGGTCGTTATTTCGACAATGCCTCGCCCATCCACGGCAAGAAGATCTGCGAGATCGCCCGCTCGCAGGCCGAGGACATCGAACGCGCCCTCGACGCCGCCCATGCGGCCAAGGACGCCTGGGGCAAGACCAGCGCCGCCGATCGTTCACTGGTCCTGCTGCGGATCGCCGACCGGATGGAGGCCAATCTCGAGCTTCTGGCCACGGCCGAGACCTGGGACAACGGCAAGCCGATCCGCGAGACCCTGGCCGCCGACCTGCCCCTGGCCATCGACCACTTCCGCTATTTCGCTGGCTGCCTGCGCGGCCAGGAAGGCTCGATCAGCGAGATCGACCACGACACTATCGCCTACCACTTCCACGAACCCCTGGGCGTGGTCGGCCAGATCATCCCATGGAACTTCCCGCTGCTGATGGCCTGCTGGAAGCTGGCCCCCGCCCTGGCGGCCGGCAACTGCGTGGTGCTCAAGCCCGCCGAGCAGACTCCCGCCAGCATCATGGTCTGGGTCGAGCTGGTCGGCGATCTGCTGCCGCCCGGCGTGCTCAACATCGTCAACGGCTTCGGCGTCGAGGCCGGCAAGCCGCTGGCCTCCAGCCCACGCGTCGCCAAGATCGCCTTCACCGGCGAAACCAGCACCGGCCGGCTGATCATGCAGTACGCCAGCCAGAACCTGATCCCGGTCACCCTGGAACTGGGCGGCAAGTCGCCCAACATCTTCTTCGACGACGTGGCCCGCGAGGACGACGACTATTTCGACAAGGCGCTGGAGGGCTTCACCATGTTCGCCCTCAACCAGGGCGAGGTCTGCACCTGCCCCAGCCGGGCCCTGGTGCAGGAGTCGATCTATGAGCGGTTCATGGAGCGCGCCCTCAAGCGCGTGAACGCCGTCGTCCAGGGCAGCCCGCTGGACCCGGCCACCATGATCGGAGCCCAGGCGTCCGAGGAGCAGCTGAACAAGATCCTCGGCTACATGGACATCGGCCGCGACGAGGGCGCCAAGCTGCTGACCGGCGGCAAGCGCAAGATCCTGCCGGGCCTGCTGTCCGACGGCTACTATGTCGAGCCGACCGTGTTCGAGGGCCACAACAAGATGCGGATCTTCCAGGAAGAGATCTTCGGCCCCGTCCTGGCCGTGACCACCTTCAAGGATGAGGCCGAGGCCCTCGAGATCGCCAACGACACCGCCTTTGGCCTGGGCGCCGGGGTGTGGAGCCGCGACGCCAACCGCTGCTACCGCTTCGGGCGGGGCATCCAGGCGGGCCGGGTGTGGACCAACTGCTACCACGCCTATCCCGCCCACGCCGCCTTCGGCGGCTACAAGCAGTCGGGCGTGGGTCGCGAGAACCACAAGATGATGCTCGACCACTACCAGCAGACCAAGAACATGCTGGTCAGCTACAGCCCCAAGGCGCTTGGCTTCTTCTGACAATAAAAACGCCGGATCGGGCGACGCGGCGCGGGAAACCGGATTGGTCTTCTTGCGCCGCGCCTTCGCCTTCGCATACTCCGGCCACAACAAGACCAAGGGAGAAAACGGCGTGAGCGAAGGACAGGTGTTCCCGGTTCCAGAAGCCCTGGCGAAGTCGGCGCATGTCGACGCTGCCGCCTATGAGGCCGCGCTGGCGCGCGTGCAGGCTGATCCCGAAGGCTACTGGCGCGATATCGCCGCCCGGCTGGACTGGATCAAGGCGCCCACCCAGATCAAGGACGTGTCGTTCAACAAGGACGACTTCCGCATCCGCTGGTACGCCGACGGGGTGCTGAACGTCAGCGCCAACTGCATCGACCGCCACCTGCCGCACAAGAAGGACGAGATCGCCCTCATCTTTGAAGGCGACGAGCCCGGAACCTCCGACACCCTGACCTATGGACAGCTGCACGAGGAGGTTTGCCGCATGGCCAACGTCCTCAAGGTGCAGGGCGTCCAGAAGGGTGATCGGGTGACGATCTACCTGCCGATGATCCCGATCGCCGCCGTCGCCATGCTGGCCTGCGCGCGGATCGGCGCGGTGCACTCGGTGGTGTTCGGCGGGTTCTCGCCCGAGTCGATCGCCGGCCGCATCCAGGATTGCGCCTCGCACTTCGTGATCACCGCCGACGAGGGCAAGCGGGGCGGCAAGCGCGTGCCGCTGAAAGCCAATATGGACGAGGCGCTCAAGCACTGCCCCTGGGTGGGCAAGGTGCTGATGGTGCGCTGGACCGGCGCCGACGTGCCGCTGGTCAAGAACCGCGACATCGTCTGGCAGGATGTGCGCGACGCCGTGTCGGCCGACTGCGCGCCCGAGCCGATGAACGCCGAGGACCCGCTGTTCATCCTCTACACCTCCGGCTCGACGGGAAAGCCCAAGGGCGTGCTGCACACCACCGGCGGCTATCTGGCCTGGGCGTCGTGGACCTTCTGGGCGGTGTTCGACTACAAGCCCGGCGAGGTCTTCTGGTGCACGGCCGACGTGGGCTGGGTCACGGGCCACAGCTATGTCGTCTATGGCCCGCTGGCCAATGGCGGGACCAGCCTGATCTTCGAGGGCGTGCCCAACCATCCCACCCCCAGCCGGTTCTGGGAGGTGATCGACAAGCACAAGGTCGAGATCTTCTACACCGCCCCCACCGCCCTTCGGGCCCTGATGCGCGAGGGCGACGACTGGGTCACCAAGAACGACCTGTCGAGCCTGCGCCTGCTGGGCAGCGTCGGCGAGCCGATCAATCCCGAGGCCTGGCTCTGGTACCACCGCGTGGTCGGCAAGGAGAAGCTGCCGATCGTCGACACCTGGTGGCAGACCGAGACCGGCGGGATGCTGATCACCCCGCTGCCCGGCGCGACCGACCTCAAGCCCGGCTCGGCCTCAAAGCCCCTGCCCGGCGTCAAGCCGCAGCTGGTCGATGCCGAAGGCCTGGTGCTGGACGGCGCGACCGAGGGCAACCTGGTCATCACCGACAGCTGGCCTGGCATGATGCGCACGGTCTATGGCGACCACAGCCGGTTCTTCGAGACCTACTTCTCGACCTATCCGGGCAAGTATTTCACCGGCGACGGCTGCCGCCGCGACGCCGACGGCTATTACTGGATCACCGGACGGGTCGATGACGTGATCAACGTCTCGGGCCACCGCCTGGGCACGGCCGAGATCGAGAGCGCCCTGGTGGCCCACGAGACGGTCGCCGAGGCCGCCGTCGTCGGCTGCCCGCACGACATCAAGGGCCAGGGCGTCTATGCCTATGTCACCCTCAACGCCGGGGTCGAACCCACCGAAGACCTTCGCAAGGCCCTGGTCCTGTGGGTCCGTCACGAGATCGGCCCCTTCGCCGCGCCCGATATCATCCAGTGGGCTCCTGGCCTGCCCAAGACCCGCTCGGGCAAGATCATGCGCCGCATCCTGCGCAAGATCGCCGAGAACGAACTGGGCAGCCTGGGCGACACCTCGACCCTGGCCGACCCGTCGGTGGTCGATGATCTGGTGAAAAATCGGGCCGGGGCCTAACGGAAAGCCCGCCGGCGCGTTAGCGTCAGTATGATGCGCCGGCTCCTCTCCCTTTTTCTGCTGCTGTGCCTGGCCAGACCCGCCTGGGCCGCGACCGACTGGGCCGAACGGCTGCGGGCCGGCGACATTCCCGTCGAGGCCAGCGCCGACGCCCACGGACGCGGCGGCATGGTCAAGGCGGCCATCGACATTTCGACCCCAGCCGCGGTGGTCTGGCGCACCATACTGGATTGCGACCGCGCCGCGCGGATGACCCCCGGGGTCAAGCGCTGCCGGGTGATTTCCCGCGCGCCCGACGGCCGCTCGGAGCTGCGCGAACACCTGGTCAAGTGGGGCTTCTTCCTGCCGACCCTGCGCTCCACGTCCCGCGTGGAGATCGACTCCGACCGCACGATCCGCTTCACCTGCGTCGGCGGCGACATCCGGGCCTGCGAAGGCGTCTGGACGCTGCAGCCGATCAATGCCGGCGCGAGCACGCGGGTGACCTACGAAATGTGGGCCGCCGCCCCCTTCGCCGTCCCGGTCCCGATCCTCAGCGGCCTGATGCGCCGCGATGTCCCCGACGCCCTGCGCGCCCTGCGTCGCGAGTGCGAGGCCAGCGAATAGGCCCTGGCCCCTTCATGACAGGACGGTAAGGTTTCGCTCTCGCGGCGCGGTGATAGGGTCCGGCCAACCGTGTTCGCTGGAGCTCACTGCATGATCCGTCCCGCCGCCAAGGCAGCCCTCGTGGCGCTGGCCCTGTCCACCACCGCCCTGTCGCCGATGGCCTTCGCCGCGCCCGTCGCCGATGCAGCGATCGCCGTGCCGCCGATCGTCTACAAGCAGCGGGTGCTGGCCAACGGCATGAAGGTGTTCACGGCGCGCGACACCTCCACACCGAACGTCTCGGTGCAGGTCTGGTACGGCGTCGGCTCCAAGGACGATCCCAACGGCCGCTCGGGCTTCGCGCACCTGTTCGAACACCTGATGTTCAAGTCGACCCGCAACATGCCCAGCGAGACGCTCGACCGCTTGACCGAGGATGTCGGCGGCTTCAACAACGCCTCCACCTGGGACGACTTCACCAACTACTACGAGGTGGTGCCGGCCAATCATCTGGAGCGCCTGCTCTGGGCCGAGGCCGACCGCCTCTCGACCCTCGTGATCGACGAGCCGACCTTCGTCTCGGAACGCAACGTCGTGAAGGAGGAGCTGCGCCAGGGCGTGCTGGCCAATCCCTATGGTCGCCTGTTCTCGCTCTACATCACCCAGCAGTCGTTCACCGACCACCCCTACAAGCGCCCCGGCATCGGCTCGATCGAAGAGCTCGACGCGGCCACGGTCGATGACGTCCGCGCCTTCCACGCCACCTATTATCGCCCCGACAACGCCGCCCTGATCGTGGCTGGCAATTTCGACGAAGCCGAACTGTCGGCGATGATCGACAAGTATTTCGCGCCTCTGAAGACGCCCGCGACGCCGCTGCCCAAGGTGACCGTGGTCGAGCCGGCCCGCACCGGTCCCAAGACCGTCAACACCTATGGCCCCAACGTGCCGCTGCCGGCCCTGGCCATCACCTGGCAGGCTCCGCCGGCCGCCGCCAGGGACTCAGCGGCCCTGACCGTGCTGGACGCCATCCTGTCGGGCGGCAAGTCCTCGCGGCTCTATGACAGCCTGGTCTATGAGCAGAAGATCGCCCAGTCGGTGTTCTCGTCGGGCAATGGCAACGCCCAGCCCGGCATCTTCTATCTCGGCGCGATCATGGCCGGCGGCAAGACCGCCGAGCAGGGCGAAGCGGCCCTGCGCGCCCAGGTCGCCCGCCTGCGCGACGCCCCGCCCACCGAGGCCGAACTGGCCGAGGCCAAGACCGGCCTGCTGGCCGACGCCGTGCGCAAGCGCGAGGAGATCGACGGCCGCGCCTTCGCCATCGGCTACGCCCTGCAGACCGAAGGCGACGCCGCGCGCGCCAATACCGACCTTGCCGACCTGCAGAAGGTGACCGCCGCCGACGTGCAGCGCGTGGCCCGGACCTATCTGGCCGATGATCGCCGCACGGTGATCCGCTATCTGCCGGAATCGGCGCGACCGGCCGGCGAGAAGGACGTGACCCCGGTCGCCCCCAAGGTCGCCTCGGTGAAGTTCGACGGCGCGGTCATCACCCTGGCGCCCGAGGCCGAGCGTCAAAAGCCGCCGGCCGTGGCCGCCCCCGTCCCGGCGGTCCTGCCCTCGCCCGTCGAGAAGACCCTGGCCAACGGCCTGCGCGTCATCGTCGCCAAATCCAGCGACCTGCCGCTGATCACCGCCGACCTGACCGTGCGCGGCGGCGCCAGCTCCGATCCCGCCGGTCTGGCCGGCACGTCCAGCCTGACCTCGGAACTGCTGACCGAAGGCACCAAGACGCGCGGCGCGGTTGATATCGCTCGTCAGACCGAAGCCCTCGGCGCCAACCTGGAGGCCGGCTCTGGCTGGGAATCTTCGTCCCTGACCCTCAGCGTCATCGCCGACAAGGCGCCGGCCGCCATGACGATCATGGCCGACGTCGCCCAGAACCCGACCTTCAAGGCCGATGAACTGGACCGCGTGCGGGCCGAGACCCTCGACAGCCTGTCGGTGTCGTTCCAGCGCCCCGGCGGCCTGACCGGCTTCGCCACGCCCACCATCCTTTATGCCGGCTCGGCCTATGGCCACGTGGCGGGCGGCACCCCGGGCTCGCTGCCGAAGATCAAGCGCGAGGACCTGGTCAAGACCCACGCCGCCGCCTGGCGTCCGGACAACGCCATCCTGGTGCTGACCGGCAACCTGACGCCCGAGGCCGGCTTCGCCCTCGCCGAGCAGGCCTTCGGCGGCTGGAAAAAGCCCTCCACCCCGCCGCCCATCACGCCGGCGGCCCCGACAGCCTACAAGCCGCGCAACCTGGTCATCGACCTGCCGGGCACGGGTCAGGCCTCTGTGGTGCTGGCCAAGCCGGCCATCACCCGCGCCGACCCCCGCTACTATTCGGGCCTGGTCGCCAACACCGTGCTGGGCGTCGGCTTCAGCTCGCGTCTGAACCAGGAAATCCGCATCAAGCGCGGCCTGTCCTATGGCGCGGGGTCCAGCCTGACGCCCCAGGGCCAGTTCGGCGGCTTCGCGGCCCGGGTGCAGACCAAGAACGAGTCGGCCGGCGAGGTTGTGGGCCTGGTCCGCTCGGAGCTGACCCGCCTGGCCGCCGAGCCCGCGACGGCCGGCGAGCTGACCGCCCGCAAGTCGGTGCTGGTCGGCGGCTTTGGCCGTGACCTGGGCACTTCGGAAGGCCTGGCCAACATCCTGGGCAACCTGGCCGTCTATGGCGTGCCGCTGGACGAGATCAAGGTCTATGCCAGCAAGGTCGAGGCGGTCAGCGCCAGCGACGTCCAGGCCTTCGCCAAGGGCCTGCTGGACCCCGCGCAGACCAGCGTCATCGTCGCGGGCGACGCCAAGGTCATGGGCGAGGCCCTGACCAGGGCTGTTCCCGGCGCCACGGTGATCCCGGCCGCCAAGCTTGATCTGGACAGCCCCAGCCTGACCAGCGGTAAGTAGCGACCCCGCGCGCGACCGCCCGGATCGGCCCCAGGTCGTTCCGGGAGGTCGCGCGTCGCCCGTGACCGCCGCCGGAGATCCCATGCCCGACAACGCCGCCCAGCTGGCCTCACCCTCCTATCGGCTCGCCGCGCTCGATCAGGACTTTCTGCTCAGCGATCCGATGCGCGGGGTCCGGTTCCTTCTGGAATACGCCAAGGCCGAGGAAGCGCTGCGGACCTGGGGCGTGCGATCAACCATCGTCGTCTTCGGCAGCGCCCGGGTGGGCGAGCATGGGCCCGGCCGGCAGGCCGACTGGTATGCGACAGCGCGCGCCTTTGGCCGGCTGGCCTCGGAGCGCGGCGGCGCCCTGGGCGCGATGGGGCCGCGAGACAATGTGATCGCCACCGGCGGCGGCCCCGGGATCATGGAAGCGGCCAACCGGGGCGCGTTCGAGGCGGGGGCCCCATCGGTCGGCTTCAACATCACCCTGCCTCACGAGCAGTCGCCCAATCCCTATGCGACGCCGGAGCTGTCGTTTCGCTTCCACTATTTCGCCATGCGCAAGATGCACCTGGCCATGCGGGCCAACGCCCTGGTGGTTTTCCCGGGCGGCTTTGGCACCTTCGACGAACTGTTCGAGATTCTGACCCTGCGCCAGACAGACAAGGCCCCGCCGATCCCCATCGTGCTGGTCGATGAAAGCTACTGGCGCGCGGTGCTGAACTTCGACGCCCTGGCCGAGCACGGCATGATCGCCGCCAAGGACCTGGAGCTCTTCCAGTTCGCCGAGGACGCCGAGGGCGTCTGGACGGCTCTGCTGGCCGGCGGCGTGAAGCCCGGGGGCTGCATCGAGCTCCAGGGCGCGCCGACCACTTGAGGGCCTAACCCTTGGCCCTGGGCTTGGCCGCCTTGGGCGCCGGGGCCTTGGCGGCGGGCTTGGCTGTTGACGCCGCCTTGGGCGCGGCAGCCGCCTTCGGGGTCGCCGGGGTGCTTGCCGGAGTCCTCGCCAGCAGGTCGCGGATTTCCATCAGCAGGGCTTCGCCCGTCGTCGGGGCTGACGGCTCGCTGGGACCCGGCTCGGCGGCCTCGGCGCGACGGATGCTGTTGACCGCCTTGACCAGCAGGAAAACCACCGCCGCCACGATCAGGAACTGGATCAGGGTGTTGATGAAGGCGCCATACTGCACGGCGACCTTCTCGATGGCGTCCGTGGCCGGATCTTCGGGCTTGAGCACCCATTCCAGTTTCGAGAAGTCCAGGCCGCCGGTCAGGAGGCCGATCGGCGGCATGATCACCTGGTCGACCAGGCTCTTGACGATGCCGTTGAACGCCGCGCCGATGATCACGCCCACGGCCAGATCGACGACGTTGCCGCGCGAGATGAACTCGCGGAATTCCTTGAAGATGCTCATGCGCCATGACCTCGCCGGTGACTGAACCCGCCGCAAGGCTGAAGGCGTTCGCCCATTCAGGTCAAGATTGCGCGTCGACTACTCGTCGGCGTTGAGGCGCGCGCGCAGTTCCTTGCCGCTCTTGAAAAAGGGCACGTGCTTGGCGCGAACATCGACCGTTTCGCCCGTGCGCGGGTTGCGACCCGAGCGGGCCGGACGCGAACGCACCGACAGGGCGCCGAAGCCCCGCAGCTCCACGCGGCCGCCACCTTCGAGCGCGCCGATCATGCGCTCCAGGATCACGCCGACCACGCGCTCGACGTCCTTCTGCGTCAGGTGCGGATTTTCATTCGCGAGCCTGGCGATGAGTTCAGACTTGATCATCGATATCCCCGGCGCCGGAGGGAGGACTGGCGCGACCGGACCTTTGCCCAAGGGTTGTTGAGTCTTCAAGAGGCTGCTTGCGATTCTCGCTCGCCGCCGGGCTGGGCGCTCGAACTGAGGCAGACAAGAATCAACCCGGGCGCTGCAGCTTGGAGCGTCATTCGTCTCGGAAATCGCTCGGGGCGCGCATGGACGGATCCGCCAGGGTCGGGAAAAGGGTCGAAGCTTGCGAACGCGATCTTGGGCGGAAGAAAGACCCGCCCGGTCAGGTCATGGTGGCCGCGGCCTTTACCAAACCTTCGCCGGACCAATGAGTTAGCCAGGCAGTGCGCAAAGAAAACGGCGGCCGGATCGCTCCGGCCGCCGCTGACTTCAGTCCGAAAGGGACGGAAGACTATTCCTTGGGGGTAGCCCGTTCGCGGAGAGCCGCGCCCAGGATGTCGCCCAGCGAAGCGCCGGAGTCCGACGAGCCGAACTGCTCGATGGCTTCCTTCTCTTCGGCCATTTCCAGCGACTTGATCGACATCGAAACGCGGCGGGCCGCCTTGTCGATGTTGGTGATCTGAGCGTCGACGCGGTCACCCACGGCGAAGCGCTCGGGGCGCTGTTCCTGACGGTCGCGCGACAGGTCCGACTTGCGGATGAACGCGGTCATCAGGGCGTCGTCTTCGCCGAAGCGAACTTCGATGCCGCCGGTGGTCACTTCGGTCACGGTGACGGTGACGGTCTGACCCTTGCGATAGGTGTCACCCGACATCGGATCGCCGCCCAGCTGCTTGATGCCCAGCGAGATGCGTTCCTTCTCGACGTCGACGTCGAGAACCTTCGCCTTGACCATGTCGCCCTTCTTGTAGCGAGCCATGGCTTCTTCGCCCGACGCGCTCCAGTCGATGTCCGACAGGTGCACCATGCCGTCGATGTCGTTGTCGAGGCCGATGAACAGACCGAATTCGGTCGCGTTCTTGACTTCGCCTTCGACGGTCGAGCCGACCGGGTGGGTTTCGAGGAACGAATCCCACGGGTTGGCCAGAGCCTGCTTCAGGCCCAGCGACACGCGACGCTTGGACGGATCGACGTCCAGCACGACCACGTCGACTTCCTGCGAGGTCGAGACGATCTTGCCGGGGTGGACGTTCTTCTTGGTCCAGGACATTTCCGAGACGTGGACCAGGCCTTCAACGCCGGCTTCCAGCTCAACAAACGCGCCGTAGTCAGTGATGTTGGTGATGCGGCCCGTGAACTTGGCGCCGACCGGGTACTTGGCTTCAACACCATCCCACGGATCCGACTGCAGCTGCTTCATGCCGAGGCTGATGCGCTGGGTGTCCGGGTTGATCTTGACGATCTGGACCTTCACGGTGTCGCCCACGGCGAGCACTTGGCTCGGGTGGTTGACGCGCTTCCAGCTCATGTCGGTCACGTGCAGCAGGCCGTCGATGCCGCCCAGGTCAACGAACGCACCGTAGTCGGTGATGTTCTTGACGACGCCTTCGCGGATTTCACCCTCTTGCAGCTGCGACACCAGTTCGGTGCGCTGCTCGGCGCGGGCTTCTTCCAGGATGGCGCGACGCGAGACGACGATGTTGCCGCGCGGACGGTCCATCTTGAGGATGGCGAAGGGCTGTTCCTTGCCCATGAGCGGGCCGACGTCGCGCACCGGGCGGATGTCGACTTGCGAGCCGGGCAGGAACGCCGAGGCGCCGCCCAGGTCGACGGTGAAGCCGCCCTTGACGCGACCGACGATGGCGCCGAGCACCGGGACGTTCTGGGCGTAGACGCCTTCCAGACGGGTCCAGGCTTCTTCGCGCTTGGCCTTTTCGCGGCTGATGACCGCTTCGCCCAGGGCGTTTTCCAGGCGTTCCAGGAAGACTTCGACCGAGTCGCCGACCTTGATGGTGGGCTTGCCGGTTTCGTCGACGCCGAATTCCTTCTGGGGAACGCGACCTTCGGTCTTCAGACCGACGTCGATGATCGCGAAGTCTTTCTCGATCCCGACAACGATACCCTTGACGACGGTGCCTTCTTGGAAGTCGCGGCCGCCCATGGAATCGTTAAGCAGCGCTTCGAAATCGTCGCGCGTCGGGTTGAAGCTCATATCGTCAGCCATGCTGATGTTTAGTCTCGTGTTGAGGGACTCCCCATTGGCGAAGGCCGTCGGATGACGGTTCTGGGGATTCCGGGTTGGGTGATTTTTGATGCGGATCCGCAGCTTCCTAAGCGGCGGCGAGGCGGGCGTTAGATTAGCCCGGGAGGTTTCCCGACCGGGCGCGCGCCGTCTCGACAATGCGGCGGGCCGCATCGAAGGCCTGCTCTATAGTCATTTCCGACGTGTCGAGCAAGACGGCGTCTGGGGCTTGGGTCATGGGCGCGCTCTCGCGACCGCCGTCGCGGGCGTCGCGCTTGTGGATGTCGGCCAGGACGTCGTCAAAGCTGACCGTCTCGCCCTGTCCCGACAGCTGTTTCCAGCGCCGCTCCGCGCGGATTTCCGGGCTGGCGGTGACGTAGAGCTTGGCCGGCGCCTCGGGGGCGATGACCGTGCCGATGTCGCGGCCATCGATCACGCTGCCCGGCTCGCGGGTGGTGAAGCCGCGCTGCAGGGCGAACAGGGCCGCGCGGACGCCTGGATGCACCGCCACCCGGCTGGCGGCCTCGCCGGCGGCGCGGGTGCGCACCTGGGCGCTTTCCAGCTCAGAGAGGTCCAGGCCCTTGGCAGCGGCCTCAGCGGCGACCGCGTCGTCCAGATCACCGCCCGTGTTCAGCAGGCGCACCCCTACCGCCCGGTAGAGCAGGCCCGTATCCAGCATCTCGTAGCCGTAGAGCGCCGCCAGCCGGCTGGCGACCGTGCCCTTGCCGGAGGCGGCGGGACCGTCGACGGCGATGACGAAGGCCATGCTCAGGCTTCCGACAGGTCGCCGCCGAGGCCGCGCATCATGTCGGCGAAGCCCGGGAAGCTGGTGGCGATCATGCCCGGCTCGTCCACCGCCACGCCCTGCTGGGCGGCGAGGCCCAGGACGAGGTGGCTCATGGCGATGCGGTGATCGCCGTGGGTGGTGACCGTGGCTCCGCCCTTGGGCGCCTGGCCGGTTCCGGTGACGATGAAGCCTTCCGGCTCCTCCACCACCTGAACGCCGCAGGCCTTGAGGCCATTGGCGGTCAAGCTGATGCGATCGCTTTCCTTGACCCGCATCTCGCCCACGCCGCGCATCACCGTCTCGCCCTCGGCGAAGGCGGCGGCCACGGCCAGGATCGGATATTCGTCGATCATAGCCGGCGCCCGCTCGGGCGGCACGACGACGCCCTTCATTTGCGAATAGCGGGCGGTGATGTCGCCGACTTCCTCGCCGCTCGACATCCGGACGTTCGAGATCACCAGATCCGCGCCCATTTCCTTCAGCGTCGTGAAGAGGCCGGTGCGCAGGACGTTGAGCATCACGCCCTCGACGGTCACTTCCGAGCCTGGAACGATCAGGCCGGCGACCAGCGGGAAAGCAGCCGACGACGGATCGCCGGGCACCGACACGTGGGTTCCAGTCAGAGCCTGGCCCTCGGGCAGGCGGATGTGACGGACGCCATCGCGGTCTTCCACGATCACTTCGGCGCCGAAAGCGCGCAGCATGCGCTCGGTATGGTCGCGGGTGGCTTCCGGCTCGATGACCTCGACGCCGCCCTCCGCGTGCAGGCCGGCCAGTAGCACGGCCGATTTCACCTGGGCCGAGGCCATCGGCAGCCGATAGGTCAGGCCGCGCAGATTTCCGCCCTTCAGCGTCAGGGGCAGTCGGCCCTTGTCGCGGCCAAACCAGGTCGCGCCCATGCGGGCCAGGGGGTCCAGAACCCGGCCCATCGGTCGGCCGCGCAGGGAGGCGTCGCCGGTGAAGGTGGAGCAGATGGGAAATCCGGCCGCCGCGCCCATGATCAAGCGCACGCCGGTGCCGGCATTGCCGCAGTCAATGACATCCGAGGGCTCGACGAAGCCGCCATTGCCCTCGATGCGCCAGCGACCGACGCCCTCCTGTTCGACGCGCGCGCCGAAGGCCTGCATGGCCCGCGCGGTCGCCAGGACGTCATCGCCCTCAAGCAAACCCTCGACCGTGGTGGTGCCCTGAGCCAGGGCGCCGAGGATCATCGAGCGGTGCGAAATCGACTTGTCGCCGGGGGCCCGGACGACGCCGCGAAGGGCCCCGCCAGGCCCGCTCTTCAGTCCAGCAGCCGTCATGCCGAAACCGGCTCCCTGATCTTGGTGGTTTTCGCGAGGGGATTGCTTTTGACAGCGGGCCTTGGTCATGGCAAGTCACCGGCCGCTTTTCCCATCTGGATCAAAGGTTCGCCTCTTGGCCAATCCCGAATTGGGCGCAAAACAAATTTGCCCCAACTGCCAATCGAAATTCTATGACCTCGGCCGCCGTCCGGCGGTCTGCCCCAAATGCGGCGAGTCGTTCGACCCGGAAGAGGCGCTCAAATCGCGCCGCGTCCGGGCTCGCGCTGTCACGCCGGATTATGACGCCGAGGACGAGAAGCCCGCCCCCGCGCCCAAGGACGAGGACGGCTTCGAGGACGAGGTCGATGAGACCCCGGAAATCGACAAGGTCGAGCCGGACGTCATCGAGACCGACGACGAAGACGCCGATCCGGGTACGCCGACCCCCGCGGGTGGTGATGACCTGGGCGTCGACTTCGCCGAGGACGAGGATCTCGCCGAAGACGAGGCCGACGACGTGCCGTTCCTCGAGGACGAGGACGACGACGACGCTCTTGAAGACGAAATCGAAGGTCTTCCGGGCGCTGACGACGACGATCTGTAGGGCCTGAAACAGCCTTCGAAAAATTCTTCGAAAAAAGTTCGCCGGGAGGGTTGATCCAAAAACCCTCCCGGCATAGACATCGCGCCTCGCCGGGGACGACACGTTCGGAACCGACGAGAAACACCAAGGTTCTCTTGGGAAACCAAGGACCTCGGGGCTTTAGCTCAGCTGGTAGAGCGCTTGCATGGCATGCAAGAGGTCAGCGGTTCGACTCCGCTAAGCTCCACCAAAACGGCCGCTTCCCTAAAGGAAGCGGCCGTTTCCATGTCTGGTTCCTGGCGACGCGCTGTCGCGGCGGTTTGCCGCTGAACTTGACCATCAGGGCGCCTTGAACCGGCCGACCCAAGCCTCCACCTAGAAAATACGTTGCGCGGCCAGGCGCCGATCCCGGGTCATGACCGCGCGAACGAAGTCGCTTTTGCGAAGGACTTCGCGATGACCCGAACGATTCTGTTCGACAGCCCCTTTCTCCTGGGCTTCGAACACACCCGAGACCTGATCGAGCGCGCGGCCAAGGCCGCGTCCGAAAGCTATCCGCCCTACAATGTCGAGCAGGATGACGAAGGCGGGGTGCGCATTACCCTGGCCGTCGCCGGGTTCTCGCCCGACCAGCTCCATGTGACCGTCGAGGGTGGCCAGCTGGTGGTGGCGGGCAAGCGCGAGCCTGAGAGCCGGGCCGAGGCCGACAGGGCGTTCCTGCATCGCGGGATCGCGGCGCGGGGCTTTGTTCGCACCTTCGTGCTGGCCGAGGGCATAGAGGTCACCGCGGCGACCCTGGAGCACGGCCTCCTGCACATCGACCTGGCCCGGCCGCGTCCAGAGCGCCTGGTCAAGCGCATCCCCATTCGCTCGGTCGCCTGACCGACAGCGGCGACAGACTTTCCCACGCGCCTGACAGCCCCATGAACCGGGCGTGACGCGGCGCGTTCCCTATTCGAAGGAGGTGGTCATCATGACACCCAATACCCAAGCCTCGGTCTTTACGACGGAAGCCTTCGCCGCGCTCGGCGCGCCGGATCTGGTCTATGTCCGGCCGATCAAGGCCGCCGAAATCCTGGCCGACGCGCCCGTCGGCACGACCGATTTCGATCTCAGCCCCGACCAGACGCTCTATGCGGTCTGCCGCGCCGACGGCGCGCGCCTGGCCGTGATGGTCGATCGCGACACGGCGGTCGCGGCCGCCATCGCCCATGAACTGGCGCCGGTTTCGGTGCACTGACCCCAGGGGCGCGGAGAGCCTTCCTCCGCGCCTTGCAGGCTGATGGCGCGTGAAGCGCTCAGCGCCGGAAGAATTTCAGACCAAGGACGTCAGGCCGCGCTGCTGGTCGCCTCATGCGCCAGCAGAACGTGCACGGCGTCAGCCGATCGCGCCTGACGCAGGCCCTCGCGCAGCTCGGGCTGGCGCATCATGCGCGACACCCGCGCCAGAGACCGCAGGTGCTGGGCGTTGGCTTCCGGGGGAGCGAGCAGGGCCAGCAGCAGGTCCACGGGTTTGTCATCGACAGACCCGAACGCCACCGGCGTTTCCAGGCGCACAAAGATGGCGCGCACACGATCCAGACCCTCGATGCGGGCATGGGGGATGGCTACGCCCTGGCCGACGCCGGTCGAGCCGGCCGCCTCGCGCTCCATCAGGCCTTCCAGCACCACGTCGGCGTCGACGCCCAGAACCCGGGCGGCGACGTCGGCAATGACGCCGAGGACCTGACGCTTGCCTGGCGCGCTGACGCGTAGCGCCACCGCCCCAGGGTCCAAGAGATCGGCGATAGTCATGGACTTAAACGCTCGCTCGCTGTCGGTCGCCGAAACGCCGTTGCTGAGGGTTTCCCCGAACGTCCAGGATCCTGACAGGAATCCGTTAGCTCGCGGTTGACCCGTTCCCGTTCAGCGACTTCGTGCGTTCGGGGTCGATCCAGCCGATATTTCCGTCTGGCCGCCTGTACACCACGGACAATCCGTCGTGAGCGGCGTTCCTAAACACGATTGCCTGGGACTCGGTCAAGTCCAGTTCCATGACAGCCATGGAAACGGTCATTATCTTCAACGAGGCTTGGGTCTCGGCGATGATCATGGCCGAAGGCGCGCCGGCGGGGTGGTCCTCGTCACCGCCCCAGTCGTCATCCTCGTGGTCATTGATGTCGGGAGCCCGCAGCACGTACATCGCAGCGTTCTCGGCCTGCTTGGCCGTGGCCGCGATGGAGTGGCTTTTCAGTCGTCGCTTGTAGCGCCTGATCCTTGTCTCGATCTTGGCCAGGGCGGCGTCAAACGCCGCATGGGCGTCACCGCCCGATCCATGGCTAAGGAGTTGCTGACCCGAAGCCAGCTTTACCGAACAGTCGGCGCGGAAGGCGTGGCCCTCCTTGCTGATGACCACGTCGGCGGCGCCGCCGCGGTCAAAATACTTGCCGATGCTCAGGGTGATTTCGTCGGAGACTCGCGCTCGCAGAGCCTCACCAACGTCGACATGCTTGCCGGAGACTTGGACTTGCATGCCGTAACAACGCGCCTGTCCAGAGACGGTGTCAAGCGGCCGTAATGGGTTCAGAAAAAGCTCGAAACAAGACCGATGATCTTGTGAACGGCGGCCGCCACGACCCCCGCGCTGACGAACAGCAGGCCCAGGCTCACAAAGGCCATCAGATAGCCCGCCAGGGCCAGAAGGCCGTCCCTCTGCAGCAGCGCCAGCGACAGGAGAGCGACCGTCGCGCCGGGCGCGAGGTTGCCCAGGGGGATAGGCAAAATGAGGACGAGGGCCAACAGGGTGCACACCACCCCGATCATCCGCTCGCCCAGCGGCGTGAACAGCCATCCCAGGCGGGGCCTGGTGATCAGTTCCATCCGCTTGACCACGGGGGTGAGCTTGCGGAACAGACCGCGCAGGTCGTCGCGCCTGACCGGCCGGTCGATCATCCGGCGCGGCAGCCAAGGCGCGTCGGCGCCGAGGGCGACCTGGGGGGCCAGCAGCAGGATCGGCAGGCTGAGGATCGTCGAGGAGCCCGGCGGCAGCGGCAGGCAGTTCAGCGCGCCGAACACGAACAGCATCGCCCCGAAGGCGCGGCTGTCGAAAGCGTCCAGCATCTGACCGACGGTGAGGATCGGACGAACGTCCTCGCCAAACCCCTCGATCACATCAGCTAGGCTTTCGGTGGACATGCTCACTCCTGGTCCGCGATCCTATAACGCCGATCAGGAGAAAGGGTCGTGAAGAT
This sequence comes from Caulobacter sp., assembly GCF_965279145.1. Taxonomy (NCBI): domain Bacteria; kingdom Pseudomonadati; phylum Pseudomonadota; class Alphaproteobacteria; order Caulobacterales; family Caulobacteraceae; genus Caulobacter; species Caulobacter sp. The sequence goes on along the minus strand of NZ_OZ257139.1, from coordinate 1,449,883 downwards.
ATGCCGCACCGGCCGATTTGATCAGCAGGCTTCCTTCATCAGCCGCCGACGCTCCACAGATGACGGAATACGCAGCGCCTCGCGGTACTTGGCCACGGTGCGGCGCGCGATGTCGACGCCGGCCGCCTTCAGGATCTCGACGATGGCGTCGTCGGAGTGGACGTCTTTCTCGACCTTCTCGGCGTCGACAAGGCCCTTGATCTTGTGACGGACGCTGGCGGCCGAGTGCGCCTCTCCGCCTTCGGACGACTGGATGGCCGAGGTGAAGAAGAACTTCAGCTCGAACACGCCGCGCGGGGTGGCGATGTACTTGTTCGAGGTGACCCGACTGACCGTGCTCTCATGCATGCCGATGGCGTCGGCGACGGTCTTCAGGTTCAGCGGGCGCAGATGCTCGACGCCATAGGCGAGAAAGCCGTCCTGCTGGCGGACGATCTCGCTGGAGACCTTCAGGATGGTCTTGGCCCGCTGGTCCAGGCTCTTCACCAGCCAGTTGGCGGTGGCCATGCAGTCGGAGACGAAGGTCTTTTCCTGGTCGGTCCGCGCGCCCTTGGAAACCCGGGCGTGATAGCGCTGATCCACTAGCACCCGGGGGAGGGTGTCGGTGTTCAGTTCGACATGCCACATGCCGCCAAGCCCCTCGCGGACATGGACGTCCGGGACCAGGGTCTCGGCGGTGTCGCTGTTGAAGGCCGCGCCCGGGCGGGGGGTCAGGGCGCGGATCTCGGCGATCATCTCGCGCAGATCCTCGTCGTCGACCCCGCAGACCCGGCGCAGGCTGTTCATGTCGCGGCGCGCCAGCATGTCGAGATTGTCGAGCAGGGCGGCCATGGCCGGGTCGTAGCGGTTCTGATCCTTCAGCTGCAGGGCCAGGCATTCGCGGACGTCGCGGGCGAACACGCCGGTGGGCTCAAAGCCCTGAAGCACGGTCAGGACGCTCTCGACCAGGGTCTGGGCGCATCCCAGCCGCTCGGCCGTGTCGGCCAGGTCCAGGCGCAGATAGCCGCCCTCGTCGACGCCGTCGATCAGCACGCCGGCGATCATCTGCTCGGACGCCGACAGGCCGGCCTGGGCCAACTGGCCGTTGAGGTGTTCGGACAGGGTCGGAACGGCCGTCAGGGCGCCTTCATAGTCGCCGTCATGCTCGAACGAGCCGCCGCCGCCGGCGCGTGACCAGTCGATCTGGCCACCGGCCTCCTGGGCCTGCTCGCCATCGCCCGAGGCGCGTTCGCCGGGCGAGACATCGTCGGGCGTGGCGTCCATCTCGTGATTGGCCGAGCCCTCGGCCACGATGTCGACGCCCAGGTCGCTGGCCGCCGGCTCGCGGTCGATCTCGGTCGCGGGCTCGCTCTCGCCCTCATCGCGTTGCAGAAGCGGATTGCGCTCAAGCTCGGCCTCGACGAAGGCGTCGAGCTCGATATTGGACAGTTGCAGCAGCTTGATCGCCTGCTGCAGCTGCGGTGTGATGACGAGGCCCTGGCCTTGCCGGAGTTCTAGTCGATGGCCGAGAGCCAATGCGCCCTCCTGGGCAAATCGAAAGACGTTTCGACCGCCATTGAAAGGCCAACTAGGTTAACGGCTCCCCAACGCCTGCAATATCCGGGCCGGTGCGACCTTCAGTCCCGTTCCGGTGCAACGAAAATCGCGCGCGGCTGGCCGGCCGCGCGCGATAAGCTACTCTTTTGACAGAGAAATGTTTTTAGACGCGCTCGGCGAAATGATCGCCCAGATAGACGCGACGGACTTCGGGATCGTCGACGATTTCCTTGGGCGAGCCTTCGAACAGCACCTCGCCCGCGTGAATGATTGACGCGCGATCGATGATATCAAGCGTCTCGCGAACATTGTGGTCGGTGATCAGGATGCCGATGCCGCGCTTCTTCAGATAGCCGATGACCTCGCGGATGTCGGCGATCGCCAGCGGGTCGATGCCGGCGAACGGCTCGTCCAGCAGCATGAAGGACGGTTCGCTGGCCAGCGCCCGGGCGATTTCCACGCGGCGCCGCTCGCCGCCCGACAGGGCCACGGCCGGCGACTTGCGGATATGGGTGATCCGCAGTTCCTCGAGGATGTTGGTCACCGTCTCGGCGGCCGCGCGCTGGCTCTTCTCGCGCATTTCGACCACGGCCATGACGTTCTGCTCGACCGTCATGCCCCGGAAGATCGAGGCTTCCTGCGGCAGATAGCCGACGCCCAGCCGGGCGCGCTGGAACATCGGCTGGGCGGTGATGTCCTCGCCGTCCAGATAGATCGAGCCGTAGTCGGCGGCGATCAGGCCGGTGATCATGTAGAAGCAGGTGGTCTTGCCGGCGCCGTTGGGACCCAGCAGGCCCGCGACCTCGCCGCGCTTGAGGCGCAGGGACACGCTCTTGACCACCGGGCGGTCGCCGAACGACTTGCCGATGGCGTCGACAAACAGGCCGTCGGCGTCGGGGCGATTGGAACCGCCGAGGGGCGTCATCTTCATCCGGGCGGTCCTAGCGATCGCCAGCGGCGGGTTGCTGGTCCTTGGAGTCGTCGGGATAGATCACCGACCGCACCCGGCCCGGCTTGCCGCGACCCTTGGTATTGGATTCCAGCTTCACGTCATTGGTCTTGGTGTTGACCGTCATCCGGTCGCCGCGCGCCACGTCCTGGCCACGCAGCACGATGACATTGCCGGTGATCACGATCGTGTCGTTGGCATAGGTGTAGACCGCGTGGTCGCCCCGCACCGTCTGGGTCTGGTTGACGAAATAGACGTCGCCGTCGGCCTCGATGTGATCGACGTCGCCGCAGGCGTTCGAGCCGCTCTGGCCCGGTTTGCGCTTGGAATAGGCGTTGACCACGCTGGCGCGCATGCGGCTCTTGTCCTGCAGCATCTCGACATTGCCGCTAAAGATCGTGCGGCACTGGCTGTTGATGTTCTCCTGCTGGTCCGCGGAGATGTCCACGGGCGCGCTGGAGTCGTTGGCGATCTGGGCGAAGGCCGCGCCGCCGCTCGCCAGGATCAGTGCGGTCATCGCCGCCGCCGCCATCCAACGCTGCTTCAAGTCAGAGTCCTCATCTCTCGCGCTCACGGCCAAGCCGCGTGCGTCTTCTTACTTCCGTTCGAGCCGAGTGCGAACCCCGCCCCTGAAAACGACGCGGTCACCCTTGTCATATACGGAGTAGGCGTTGGATTTCACCTGCCCCGTCGGGCCTTCGCCCAGCATTGTGGTCTCGCCGGTGATATTTCCGGTCATGGTGTCGACCATGGCCTGCTCCGACGCGAAGCGATAACCGCCGCCGTCGTCGATGCGGACATCGCCGTTCAGCTGCAGTTTCAGGGTGTCTTCGCGGTAGACGCCGGACTTCGCCGTCACCCGGCTGGGCTGGGGCTCGTCGAAACCCAGGGTCAGGGTCGGCGAATCCAGCCGCACGATCATCATGTCCTTGTCGTCGCGCAGCGCCGAGCGGGCGGTGATCATGAAGCTGCGGCCGTCGCTGGACTGGCCATAGAAGCGCGGCGCGATCATGCGGATCTGGGTCTTGGCCTCGGCGGCCGGCCGCGAGGCCGCCTGCATCGAGCGCCAGCCCACCTCGCTGGCCACATAAAGCAGAATCCCGGCGATGCCGGCCGGCAGCAGGATCCGCAGCGTCCGGATCAGGCGCGAGCGCCGGCGCCACCGCCCCAGGTCCCGGGCGATCGAGCGTCCCGCCGTGGCCGAGACCGCCGTCATGGTCAGGTATGCGCGAAGATGTCGACGTCCTCCCACCCGGCCAGGTCGAGGGCCGCGCGGTGGGGCAGGAAGTCAAAGGACGCCTGGGCCAGGGCCATGCGGCCCTCGCGCTCGAGCATGGCGTTGAGGCGATCGCGCAGACCATGCAGGTGCAGCACGTCAGAGGCGGCATAGGCCACCTGTTCGGGGCTCAGCGTCGCCGCGCCCCAGTCAGAGCTCTGCTGGGCCTTGGACAGCTCCACGCCGAGAAGTTCGCGCGTCACGTCCTTGAGTCCGTGGCGATCGGTGTAGGTGCGGGCCAGCTTCGAGGCGATCTTGGTGCAGTAGACGGGCGTGGTCATCACGCCCAGATGCAGCAGGAACATGGCGATATCGAAGCGGCCGAAGTGGAAAAGCTTCAGAATCGCCGGATCGGTCAGCAGGCGCTTGAGATTGGGCGCGTCATAGGTGGAGCGGTCCAGCTGCACCACGTGGGCGTTGCCGTCGCCCGACGACAGCTGCACCACGCACAGGGGGTCGCGCCCCAGGCGCAGGCCCATGGTTTCCGAATCGATCGCGATCGCGGTCGCGCCGGCGAACACGCCGTCGGGCAGGTCGCCCACATGAACAAAATTGGCCAAGGCTTCAGAATTCTCCGGCGACGCGGCTGAACGACATGCGCCGTCCGGCGCCCGCACACCCGTTGGGGCGCGCGACACTATAGCCACGGCGAACGAGATATCCATCGGAAGGATCTTTGTGGCGCCACCCCGACCTTCTTTCGAAGGTTGGTAGGGGGTGGTGCCCAGGAGAGGACTCGAACCTCCACGACCTTTCAGTCACTGGCACCTGAAGCCAGCGCGTCTACCAATTCCGCCACCTGGGCCCGCGAAGCAACCGCTTGGATCGCCGCGAGGCCGGGACGTTTAGGGAAAGCTTTTGACCGCGTCAATCGACAAATCGCGCAATTCGTTGCGAACCGCCTCGCGGTCGTCTATCCCCCGCTTCATCGCAGGCGACGAGGATACAAGATGCAAGGTCTGGTCACGGTGTTCGGCGGCTCCGGCTTCGTCGGCAGCCAGGTCGTGCGGCAGCTCGCCAAGGCGGGTCACCGCGTACGGGTGGCGGTGCGCCAGCCCAACCTCGCCTACCGCATGCGCATGCTGGGCGACGTCGGCCAGATCGAGGTGGTCCAGGCCAATGTCCGCAACGTCGCCTCGGTGACGCGGGCGCTCGAAGGCGCGGAAGCCTGCGTTAACCTGGTCGGGCTCCTCTACGAGTCCGGCCGTCAGAAATTCCAGGCCGTCCACGTGATGGGCGCCAAGACCGTCGCCGAACGCGCCAAGGCCGGCGGCGTCAGCCGCTTCGTGCAGATCAGCGCCATCGGCGCCGACGCCAACTCGGACTCCAAGTACGCCCGCACCAAGGCCGAGGGCGAAGAGGCCGTCCGCGCCGCCTTCCCGGGCGCTGTGATCGTCCGTCCGTCGGTGGTGTTCGGCCCCGAGGACCAGTTCTTCAACCGGTTTGGCCAGATGGCCGCCGTGTCGCCGGCCCTGCCGCTGGTGGGCGGCGACACGCGCCTGCAGCCGGTTTTCGTCGGCGACGTGGCCGCCGTGATCGCCGGGGCGGTCTCCAACCCGGCGGCCGAGGGCCTGACCTATGAGCTGGGCGGTCCGGGCGTCTTCACGATGCGCGAGATCCTGCAGCTGATCCTGACCGAGACCGGCCGCGACCGCGTCCTGCTGCCGCTGCCCTGGTTCGCCGCGTCGCTGCTGGGCAAGATCGGCGACATCCAGGCCGGCATCCTGCCGCTCGCGCCGCCGATCACCAGCGACCAGGTCGAGCTGCTGAAGTTCGACAATGTCGCCGAGCACGGCCTGCCGGGCCTGGCCGAGGCGGGCGTCGTCCCGACCAGCATCGAAGCCATCGTGCCGTCGTACCTCTATCGCTACCGCAAGGGCGGCCAGTACGCCGCGACCCCGGCGGGGGCGTTCTAGAGCGTAGGCAGCGCTGACGAAAAAGGGGCGGACGCCGCGGCGTCCGCCCCTTTCTTTTTGCGCGTCCCGCTCAGTGCGGGATGTAGATCAGGCCCAGACCGATCACGCCCACCGCGATCCGCCACCAGGCGAAGGGGGCGAAGCCGCGCTTGGCGACGAAGTCGAGCATGACCTTGATCACCACCATCCCCGAAATGAAGGCGGTGACGAAACCGATACCGATGATCCCGGCATGGGCCGCGTCTATGGCGTCTCGGTTCTTGTAGAGGTCATAGGCGAAGGCCGCGACCATGGTCGGGATGGCCAGGAAGAAGCTGAACTCGGCCGCCGAGCGCTTGTCGCCCCGCAGCAGCAGGGCGCCGACGATGGTGGCGCCCGAACGCGAGACGCCGGGGATCATCGACAGGCACTGGAAGAAGCCGATGCCCAGCGAGGTCAGCAGCGGATACTTCATCGCGTCGCCGTGACGCGGCGTCGGGCTCCAGCGGTCGAGGACCAGCAGCACGACCCCGCCGATCACCAGCGACCAGCAGATCACCGCCGGGCTCTCGAACAGGACGGCCTTGATGAAGTCGTGCAGCAGCAGGCCCAGAAACACCGCCGGCAGGAAGGCGACCAGGATCGACAGGGCGAAGCGACGCGCTTCCGGTTTGGTCGGCAGGCCGATCAGCACCTGCCACAGGCGCTGGAAGTAGAGCGCCACCACCGCCAGGATCGCGCCCAGCTGGATCAGCACGATGAAGGTGTCCCAGGCGGGATCGGTCAGCCCCATCGCCGTCTTGGCCAGCAACAGGTGGCCCGTCGAAGAGACGGGAATGAACTCCGTCAGGCCTTCAACGAGGCCCAGGATAATCGCGCTCAACCAGTCCGGCATTCCAGCCCCCTCAAAATAGAATTCCGGCGTGCGCCCAACGCGGTAAATACCGCGTTAATCCACAAAGTGGACCATTTAGCCCCTTTGCTGCGAAGCCCTCGCAACGGCGAACCCGAGGGTGGGGATAATATTGTCTATTTTGTAGACCACCGCATTCTTCTTGCGGAAAAGAGTCCGTAATAGGCCGCGATACGCAATTTTTACCCTGCAACCAGGGCCTAGAAGTCGGGATTGGGGAAGTCGCATGGCCGAGCGCATGCTGAAATTCACGACGGTCGCCCGCAAGACGCCTGAAAAGCGTGCTGCGGACGCTCGTAGCGGTGACTTCCACGAGATCTATGCCGACTTCATCGACGCCAAGGCGACCGAGCAGGCCTCGCGCTGCTCGCAATGCGGCGTGCCGTTCTGCCAGACCCACTGCCCGCTGCATAACAACATCCCCGACTGGTTGCGGATGACCGCCGAGGGCCGCCTGGAAGAAGCCTACCAGCTTTCCCAGGCCACCAATTCGATGCCCGAGGTCTGCGGTAGAATCTGCCCGCAGGACCGCCTGTGCGAAGGCAACTGTGTCATAGAGCAGTCGGGTCACGGCACCGTGACGATCGGCTCGGTCGAACGCTATCTCACCGACAAGGCCTGGGAGATGGGCTGGGTGAAGCCGCTGGTCGCCGGCGCGGCCTCTGGCCAGTCGGTCGGGATCATCGGCGCGGGGCCCGCCGGGCTGGCCGCCGCCGAGATGCTGCGCGAGCAGGGTCACGAGGTGGTTGTCTATGACCGCCATGACCGGGCGGGCGGCCTGCTGATCTACGGCATCCCCGGCTTCAAGCTGGAAAAGGACGTCGTCGAGCGTCGCACCCGGCGCCTGGCTGACGGCGGCGTGGTCTTCAGAATGAACTTCGAGGTCGGTCGCGACGCCAGCCTTCAGGACCTTCGCGACAAGCACGACGCCGTTCTGATCGCCGTCGGCGTCTATGCCGCGCGCGACCTGGTGGCGCCCGGCGCCGGCAGCCAGGGCGTGGTGCCGGCGCTAGACTATCTGATCGCCTCCAACCGCACCGGCCTGGGCGACAGCGTTCCCGACTATGAGAACGGCACGCTGAACGCCGAGGGCAAGGACGTGGTCGTGGTCGGCGGCGGCGACACCGCCATGGACTGCGTGCGCACCGCCATCCGCCAGGGCGCGGCCTCGGTCACCTGCCTCTATCGGCGCGACAAGGCCAATATGCCGGGCTCGCTGCGCGAGGTGGCCAATGCCGAAGAAGAGGGCGTGACCTTCGAATGGCTGGCCGCTCCGCGCGCCCTCAGCGGCGACGCCGACGCGGTGACCGGCGTGCGCGCCATCCGCATGCGCCTGGGCGCGCCGGACTCCTCGGGCCGTCAGAGCCCCGAAGAGATCGAGGGCGGCGATTTCGATCGCCCGGCCCAGCTGGTGGTCAAGGCCCTCGGTTTCGAGCCCGAGAACCTGCCCGAAAAGTGGTCGGCGCCCGATCTGAAGACCACGCGCTGGGGCACGGTCAAGGCCGACGTGCGCAACCAGATGACCAATCTGGACGGCGTGTTCGCCGCCGGCGACATCGTGCGCGGCGCCTCCCTGGTGGTCTGGGCGATCAAGGACGGCCGCGACGCCGCCGACGCCATCCACCGCTATCTGAAGTCCAAGGTCGGCGCTTCGGCGCTGATCGCGGCGGAGTGACGATCATGAGCCAAGAGATCCAACACTATCTGGCCAACCGCCAGCGCCTGATCGACGGGCACGCCTATGACCCGACCACCGAGCGCGACGCCTGCGGCGTCGGCCTGGTCTGCGCCATCGACGGCACGCCCCGCCGCGAGGTCGTCGAACTGGCGATCAAGGCCCTGAAGGCCCTGTGGCACCGGGGCGCGGTCGACGCCGACGGCAAGACCGGCGACGGCGCCGGCATTCTGCTGTCGGTGCCGCAGGACTTCTTCACCGACCAGGTGCGCCGCACGGGCCACGCCCTGCGCGCCGGCCCGATCGCTGTGGGCCAGATCTTCCTGCCGCGCACCGACCTGGGCGCTCAGGAAGCCTGCCGTACCATCGTCGAGGCCGAGGCCCTGCGCTTTGGCTTCTACATCTATGGCTGGCGCCAGGTGCCGGTGAACACCGCCGTGATCGGCGAGAAGGCCAACGCCACCCGTCCGGAAATCGAACAGATCATGCTCGCCGCCCCGGCCGGCCTGGAAGGCGAGGCGCTGGAACGCGCCCTGTTCCTGTGCCGCAAGCGGATCGAAAAGCGCGTCCACGCCCAGAACCTGTCGGGCTTCTACATCTGCTCGCTGTCGGCCAAGTCGCTGATCTACAAGGGCATGTTCCTGGCCGAGGCGATCGACGAGTTCTATCCCGACCTCAAGGACGACCGCTTCGCCGCCAATGTGGCGATCTTCCATCAGCGCTATTCGACCAATACCTTCCCCGAATGGCGCCTGGCCCAGCCCTTCCGGATGCTCGCCCACAACGGCGAGATCAACACCATCAAGGGCAACATCAACTGGATGAAGTCCCACGAGATCAAGATGGCCGCCCAGGCCTTCGGCGAGTTCGGGGATGACGTGAAGCCGGTTATCCAGCCGGGCGGTTCGGACTCGGCCAGCCTGGACAACACCTTCGAGGTGCTGGTCCGCGCCGGTCGCGACGCGCCGATGGCCAAGGCCCTGCTGGTGCCGGAAGCCGCCAACGAGCACATGCAGGACGCCCACAAGGCGCTCTACAGCTATTGCAACGCCGTGATGGAGCCGTGGGACGGCCCGGCCGCCCTGTGCGCCACCGATGGCCGCTGGGTCGTGGCCGGCAAGGACCGTTCGGGCCTGCGTCCGCTGCGCGTGGCCTATACCGACGACGGCCTGGTGATCATGGGCTCGGAAGCGGGCATGTGCGGCGTGGCCGAGAGCCGCATCACCCGCAAGCTGGCCATCGCGCCGGGCCGGATGATCGCCATCGATCTGCTCGAAGGCCGCCTCTATGGCGAAGACGAGATCATCGACGAACTGGCCGGTCGCCATCCCTATACCGAGTGGCTGGGCAACATGGTCGATCTCGAAAAGGAGATCGCGCCTGGTCCCGAGCCGCGCAGCTATGGCCGCGAGGAACTGACCCGCCGCCAGGCCGCCGCCGGCTTCAGCCTCGAAGACCTGGAAATGATCCTCGCTCCCATGGTCGAGGACGGCAAGGAAGCCGTCGGCTCGATGGGCGACGACAGCCCGCTGGCCGTGCTGTCGGAAAAGTATCGCCCGCTCAGCCACTTCTTCCGCCAGAACTTCAGCCAGGTGACCAACCCGCCGATCGATCCGCTGCGGGAAACCAACGTCATGAGCCTGAAGACCCGGTTCAAGAACCTGGGCAACATTCTGGCTCAGGACGCCGCCCAGGCCGACGTCTATGTGCTGCAGAGCCCGGTCCTGACCACCGGCATGTATCTGCGCATTCGCGAAGCGCTGGGCGAAAAGAACGTCGCGGTCATCGACTGCACCATGCCGCTGCCCGCCGCCGAGGCGCGTCCCGGCGACGCCTTGCGCGCTAATCTCGATCGCATCCGGGCCGAGGCCGAGGACGCCGTCCTGCGCGGCTGCGGCGCCATCGTGCTGACCGACGAGGCCAGCCAACAGGACCGCGTGGCCCTGCCGATGATCCTGGCCACCGGCGGCGTTCACGCCCACCTGGTCGGGAAGGGCCTGCGGTCCTACGTCTCGATCATCGTCCGCTCGGCCGAGTGCCTCGACACCCACTATTTCGCGGTGCTGGTCGGCGTGGGCGCCACGGCGGTCAACGCCTATCTGGCCCAGGAAACCTTCCAGGATCGCCTGGAGCGCGGCCTGATCGGCGACAAGACGCTGCGTGACGTGTGCCTGAACTTCAAGGGCGCCATCGAGGCCGGCCTGCTGAAGATCATCTCCAAGATGGGCATCAGCGTCATCTCGTCCTATCGCGGCGGCTACAATTTCGAAGCCGTCGGCCTGTCGCGGGCCCTGGCCGCCGAGTTCTTCCCCGGCATGCCCTCGCGCATCTCGGGCATCGGCCTGGCCGGCATCGAGAGCAAGGCGGTCGAGCTGCACCGCAAGGCCTGGGACAGCGCCGCCGTCACCCTGCCGGTCGGCGGTCTCTACAAGCTGCGCAAGTCGGGCGAGGCCCACGCCTTCGAGGCGCGCCTGATCCACACCCTGCAAAGCGCCTGCGACACCGGCGACTATGAGCTCTATCGCCGCTGGTCCAACGGCCTGCGCACGCAGAAGCCGATCCAGCTGCGCGACCTGCTGGACTGGCGCTCGGACCGCAACCCGATCTCCACCGATGACGTCGAGAGCGTCAACGAGATCCGCAAGCGCTTCGTCACGCCGGGCATGAGCCTCGGGGCCCTGGGCCCTGAAGCCCACGGCATGCTGAACATCGCCATGAACCGCATTGGGGCCAAGTCGGTCTCGGGCGAGGGCGGCGAGGACTCGGCGCGCTACAAGCCGCTGCCCAACGGCGACAACCCCAACAGCGCCATTAAGCAGGTGGCCTCGGGGCGGTTCGGCGTCACCGCCGAATATCTGAACCAGTGCGTCGAGCTGGAGATCAAGGTCGCCCAGGGCGCCAAGCCCGGCGAAGGCGGCCAGCTGCCCGGCTTCAAGGTCACCGAGATGATCGCCCGGCTGCGCCACGCCACCCCCGGCGTCATGCTGATCAGCCCGCCGCCGCACCACGACATCTACTCGATCGAGGACCTGGCCCAGCTCATCTATGACCTGAAGCAGATCAACCCGGTCGCCCGCGTGACGGTGAAGCTGGTCGCCATGACCGGCATTGGCGCCATCGCGGCCGGCGTCGCGAAAGCGAAAGCGGACGTGATCCTGGTCGCCGGCGGCGTCGGCGGCACGGGCGCGTCGCCCCAGACCTCGGTGAAATATGCCGGTGGTCCGTGGGAGATGGGCCTGTCGGAAGCCAACCAGGTTCTGACCCTCAACAACCTGCGCCACTCTGTCGTCCTGCGGGCCGACGGCGGCATGCGCACGGGTCGCGACATCGTCATCGCCGCCATGCTGGGCGCCGAGGAGTTCGGCATCGGCACCGCATCCCTGGTGGCCATGGGCTGCATCATGGTGCGCCAGTGCCATTCCAACACCTGCCCGGTCGGGGTCTGCACCCAGGACGAGGCCCTGCGCGCCAAGTTCACCGGCACGCCGGAAAAGGTCATCAACCTGTTCAGCTTCATCGCTGAAGAGGTGCGCGAGATCCTGGCCGGACTGGGCTTCAAGTCCCTGCAGGACATCGTCGGCCGCACCGACCTGCTGGCCCAGGTCAGCCGCGGCGGCGAGCACCTCGACGACCTCGACCTCAACCCGCTGCTGGTTCGCGCCGATCCGGGCAGCAACAAGCCCTACAACACCGTGGTCGGCCGCAACGAAGTGCCCGACACCCTGGACGCCCAGATCGTCCGCGACGCCGCGCCCCTGCTGGAACGCGGCGAGAAGATGCAGCTGACCTATACGGTCCGCAGCACGGCACGCTCGATCGGCGCCCGCACCTCCAGCCACATCGTGCGCAAGTTCGGCATGAAGGGCCTGCCCGCCGGCCACCTGACCGTCCAGCTCAAGGGCTCGGCCGGCCAGAGCCTGGGGGCCTTCGCGGTCCAGGGCCTGCGGATCGAACTGACCGGCGAGGCCAACGACTATGTCGGCAAGGGCCTGTCGGGCGCGACCATCGTGATCAAGCCTTCGCGCACCCTGGCGGCGCCGGAAAGCAACGCCCTGCTGGGCAACACCGTGCTGTTCGGCGCCACCTCGGGCCGACTGTTCGCGGCGGGGCAGGCGGGCGAGCGCTTCGCGGTCCGCAACTCGGGCGCCACCACGGTGGTCGAGGGCTGCGGCGCCAATGGCTGCGAATACATGACCGGCGGCCAGGTGGTGATCCTGGGCCCGACGGGCGGCAACTTCGGGGCCGGCATGACCGGCGGCATGGCCTTCGTCCTCGACCAGCACGGCCGGTTCGAGCGCGCTTTCAACCCCGAAAGCATCGTCGTCCAGCGCCTGGCCTCACCCTATTGGGAGGGCGTGCTGCGCTCCCTGGTGGCCGAACACGCCCGCGAGACCGACTCGGCCTTCGCCGAGAGCCTGCTGCGCGACTGGGACCGGGTGCGGGACCTGTTCTGGCAGGTCTGCCCCAAGGAGATGGTCAGCCGTCTGCCGCAGCCTTTGGCGGCGGAAGAGGTCGCGGCCTAGGCGTTTGCGGGCGCTAGGAACTTGCCCCCTCCGCGCCTGCGGCGCTCCTCCCCCGTAGGGGGAAGATGAAGAAGCGCGGATCCCATCTTCCCCCTCCGGGGGAAGACGACCGCGATAGCGGTCAGTAGGGGGCAAGTCTGGCGGACACGGCTTCGCAGCCTCGCGCGGAAACCGCCGAGTTGATGGGAAGGGCTGCGGAGCGTCCGGGCCTCGCCCGGAAGATGGGATAGTTGAATACCGTTTCGCCGAAGACAGACGCTCCGCGCAGCCGTTATCCGGTGAGCCCTCGGGGCGCGGGGTTTTAACCCGCTCCCGACCTTAGGCCCCCGACGGGTGGAGGGGCTGACGACCCCGTCCAGACCGCATGGGCGATTTCAGCCCATGCCTGCTGCGCATCGTGCGGGCGTCGCCAAGGGGAGTTCCCGGCGGTCCGGGCCTGGCCTCGACACGTTCGGCCCCCGCAAGGACCGCTCCGCTCCGCCAGACCCCATCGGGCCTTCAGACGACGGCCGACGGACGCTTCCCGCTCGACCACCCCTGACAGCTGCAACGGTCGCCGTACGTGCGCCCTTCCCGTGCTGTCAGGTGAGATTGATTATGCGGGAGGTTTGAACGCGGAGGATTGGCGCGATCAGGTTTTTTACAAGCGCTTGATCTGGCTGGGGTTTGTTCTGGCAGGAACGGGGATTGAGCGCGGCCTGTCCCCATAAGTCCTCCCCCTAGCGGGGGAGGTGTCGGCCCCTTGGGGCCGACGGAGGGGAAGTGCTGCTGACTCATTGCGGTCTTCCCCCACCGGCCTCCGGCCGCCTCCCCCTTCAGGGGGAGGACTTGGTCCCGCCGCCTTCACGCCGAAGGGAGCCATCCTTAAATCTCACGGCGAGACGATCGCTGGTCTGGAAAGGTCACTCAAGGACGACGCTCCGCGTCGCCGCGACGCGGCCGCCGGAGGCGGTCCTTGACTGACCTTTCCAGACCAGCACGCTGCAGCCTCCAGGAGATCTAAGGATGAGCGGGGCGCAGGGCGCCCGCTTGTGGGGCGGGAAGGCAATAGCTGCTTCCGACCCGTTGCGGACACTAGCTCGGCATGACACATCACGGCGATGCATGTCGTTGTCGCCTTCTCACCAGACTACGGGTCCGAAGAGACCCCCGTAGTGGGCGACGCTTTTTGGTTGGTCGCGTCTCCTGAAAACAGGGCGCTCGCTGAAGAAAAATGGCGTGCAAAGGCCACAGATCCGAACAGTGCGCTGTTCAAGTCCGGCATGGACGAAATCGGCAGTAGCGATGTTCTGGCGAGACAGTGGACCTTCACCATCCGAATTGGTCGAAGATCGACTGGATTGGCGTCAAACTCAGCGAAGATCTTGATCGAACGTTTCGTGAAGAAGGCTTTGTGACCGCCGAGGTCGGTGTCGGCTTCAGCGTCACCCGCAACGTTTCCTAACCACCCGTTGCGCACATGTATTCTTCTTGCGACGTTGGTTCATGCCCGCCTTGCTGAACGCCGCCGCCACGAACATCCCTCTGTCGAGCATCACCAAAGTGATCTTCTTCAAGCGGGATGAGATCACCACCGATCTTATCTGTTGTGAGGTCGAGGCTGATGGCCACACGTGGTTCTGCCACGAGGAGGCTAGTGAATGGCTTGCTCTAGTCGAGCACCTTCAAGCTCTTCCGGGGTTCCGCGAGGACTGGTTCAGTGCCGTCAGCCAGCCTCCATTTGAAGAGAGTTTGACGTTGGCGTTCAGTCGGTAGCGTCCGCCATCCACCCTTCTCAGACCTTCGGGCCGCCCGCTTCCAGCGCCGACAGCCTGCATCCCCACCACCGCCCCCTCACACCTGTCCTGCCCCCCCGCCAGCTCCCACCACCAGCGCCTCGCCCACATACCGCGCCCTCGGCCGGATCAGCCGCCCGGTCTGCCCCTGCTCGATCGCATGGGCCAGCCAGCCGGCCGTGCGCGCCACGGCGAACAGGATGAACGGCGCGTCGGTCGGCAGGGCCAGCGCCCGGGCCAGACCCACCAGGGCGAAATCGATATTCGGCAGCTGGCCCGTCGCGGCCTCCGTCTCCCGCCGCAGATCCGCCAGCAGAGCCGGCGGCTCGAACGCCGCCAGCAAGGCCCGCGCCCTCGGGTCCCCATCCGGATAGAGCGGATGCCCAAAGCCCGGCGTCGAAGATCCCTGCGCCAGGCGCGCCGACACGGCCCTGGCGGGGCCCGCCCGATCGGCCTCCGCGACGAAGGCCTCGACCCGCGCGGCCATGCCGCCATGCAGCGGCCCCGACAGGGCGCACAGCCCGGCCAGGGCGGCGGCCGACAGCGACGCCCCCGTCGAGGCGGCGACACGGGCCGCGAAGGTGGAGGCGTTCAGCTCGTGGTCGGCCAGCAGCACCAGCGCCGTCCGCAGCAGGTCCGCCCCCGCCGCGTCGACGCCCCAGGCCCGCGCCAGGCGCAGATGGGCAGGACCTTCGGTGACCTCGCCCGCCGCCGCGTCGACCACGGCGTCGAGCAGGCTGGCGGCCTCCATGGCCAGGGCCAGCGGCGCCCGCCCGCGCGCCGGGGCCTCCGCCCCCGCCCGCAACGCCAGGGCGTTGAACAGTCGAGCTCGGGCGGTCTCGCCGGCCACGACCTCCCCCGTCCGCGCCGCCTTCAGCGCCGCGCCGTGGCCGCCGCGCAGCAGCCGCGCCGTCTGTTCCAGCGTGTGATCCTGCGCCAGCACCGCCGCGTCGCGGCCGCGATACCAGAGCCGGCCGCCCGCCACCGTGGTGATCGCCGAGGCCAGCACCGGCTCGCCCCAGGCGATGGCTTCGGCCGCGACATCCGCCGCGCGCCGGCCCCGCGCCTTGCGGGCGGAAAGCGCCGCGACGTCAGAGGCGCGATACAGGCTGCGGCGTGGATCATCGGGATGGGCGGCGGCCTCGATCCGGCCCCGGCTGACATAGGCGTAGAGCGTCTGCGGCCGGATCCCCAGCCGTTCCAGCACCTGTTCCGCGTCCAGCCAGTCGTTCGCCATATAGATTGATTATATTGATCAAGATTGACGATCAAGCACGGCGGGCGCGAATTGCGCGACGAAAGGAGACCTCAAATGTCCGAAGGTCTGGCCCACGGGCTCGAAGGCGTGATCGCCGCCCACACCGTTCTGTCCGACGTCGACGGCGCTCATGGCCGCCTGGTCATTCGCGGCTATGCCGTCGAGGACCTCGCCGGCCACACCACGTTCGAGCAGGCCGCGCACCTGTTGTTCGATGGCTTCTTCGACGAGGCCCCCGCCGACCTCGCGTCGGCCCTGGGCGCGGCCCGGGTCAAGGTGTTCGCCGAGGTGGGGGCGCTCGACGAAGGCCTGGCCAAACGCGATCCCGTCGAGGCCATGCGCGCCTTGCTGGCGCGCCTGCCCGACGGCGATGATCTCGCCACCGCCCTGCTGCTGCTGGCCGCCCCGGCCGTCTTCACGCCCGCCGTGCTGCGCGTCGCGGCCGGCAAGGCGCCGGTCGCGCCCGATCCGGCCCTGTCGCACGCCGCCGACATCCTGCGGATGACCCGGGGCGAACCCGCCAGCGACGCGGAGACCCGGGCGCTGGACGCCTATCTGGTCACCGTCTGCGACCATGGTCTGAACGCCTCGACCTTCGCGGCCCGAGTCATCGCCTCGACGCGCGCGGGCCTGACCTCGGCGGTGCTGGGCGGGATCTCGGCCCTGAAGGGTCCGCTGCACGGCGGCGCGCCCGGTCCGGTGATCGACATGCTGGACGCCATCGGCACGCCCGAGAACGCTCGGCCCTGGCTGGAAAAGGCCCTGGCGCGCGGCGACCGGCTGATGGGGTTCGGTCACCGCATCTATCGCGTCCGCGACCCGCGCGCCGACGCCCTGAAGGCCGCCGTGCGCAAGCTGTCGGGCGCCTCCAGGACCCTGCCCGGCCGCGTCGCCTTCGCCGAGGCCGTCGAGCAGGCGGCCCTCCAGATCCTGCGCGAGCGCAAGCCCGACCGACCGCTGGACACCAATGTCGAGTTCTACACGGCCCTGCTGCTGGAGGCCCTCGGCCTGCCGCCGTCCAGCTTCACCTGCGTCTTCGCCATGGGCCGCACGGCGGGCTGGATCGCCCACGCCCGCGAACAGCTGGCGGGCGGCAAGCTGATCCGGCCGCAATCGGTCTATGTGGGGCCGGGGGTTCGCCAGGCGGCCTGACCCGCAAAGGCGAGAACGACTCGCGCGAGTCGTTCTCGCTGGGGCCGCGCGTCGCCGCTTGTTAAGGAGGCGGCATGACGCTCTCCGCCCTTTCGCCTGAAACCCAGGCCCTGACCCGCCGCGTCACCGCCCTGTCGGTGGCGGTCGCGGCGGTGCTGATCGTGGTCAAGACCCTGGCCTGGCTGGCCAGCGGCTCTGTGGCCCTGCTGGCCTCGCTGTCGGACTCCGGCCTGGATCTGATCGCCTCGCTGATCACCTTCTTCGCCGTGCGCTACGCGGCCGAGCCGCCGGACGCCGAGCACCGCTTCGGTCACGGCAAGGCCGAGGCCTTTTCCAGCCTGACCCAGGCCGGTCTGGTCTTCGCCTCGGGCGCCCTGATCGGCCAGGAAGCCATCCGCGCCATGCTGCATCCGCGCCCGGTCGAGCAGGGCCTGGTCGCCATGGCGGTGATGGTGATCTCCATCGTTCTCACCGTGGGCCTGATCGTCGCCCAATCCCGGGTGCTGAAGTCGACGGGCTCGATCGCCGTCTCGGGCGACCGCGCCCACTACGCGGCCGACCTGGCCTCCAACGCCGTGGCCCTGGTCGGCATCGGCGCGGCCTCCTGGCTGGGCCTGGGCTGGATCGACGCCGTCGCCGGCCTGCTGGTCGCCCTGTGGCTGATCTGGGGTGCGATCGGGGTGTTCGGCGAGGCCTCTCACCAGCTGATGGACCGCGAACTGCCCGACGAGGACCGCAAGCGCATCGTCGCCCTGGCCACCGAGGATCCGCGCCTGCTGGGGGTGCACCAGCTGCGCACCCGCGCCTCGGGCCCCTATGTCCACATGCAGATGCACGCCGACCTGGAAGCCGGCATCTCGCTGGCCGAGGCCCACACCATCATGGTGGCGGCCGAGAACCGCCTGCTGGAAGCCTTTCCGGCCGCCGACATCATCATCCACCCCGATCCACGGGGAAAGGCCGAGAGCCATGGCGGGTTGTTCGCCGAGAGCGATCACGGCTGAGGGGCTTGCTCCCACGGCCCTGAACGGGCCAATAGCGGCCTGAACACCGCTTCGAGACGCGCTTCATGGACGACACCCTGGCCCAACTGCCCCACGCCTTCGCCGGCAAGACCGTGCTGGTGCTGGGCGATGTGATGCTGGACCGCTTCATCTACGGGGCCGTCGATCGCATCTCGCCCGAGGCTCCCGTGCCGGTGATCGCCGTCGAGCGCGAGACCGCCATGCTGGGCGGGGCCGGCAATGTGGCCCGCAATGTCGCGGCGCTGGGCGGCAAGGCCGTGCTGATCGGCCTGATCGGCGATGACGAGGCCGGCCGCGCCCTGGCTGCCATGATCGCCGAGGAAGCTGGGATCGAAGCCCGCCTTGTCACCGACACGGCCCGCCGCACCACGGAAAAGGTCCGCTACATCTCCGGCTCGCACCAGATGCTGCGGGTGGATCGCGAAGATCGTGGGCCGGCCGAGGCGACGACCCTGCTGGCCGCCTTCAACCAGCGCCTGGCGGCCGCCGACGTGGTGGTGCTGTCCGACTACGCCAAGGGCGTGCTGACGCCGCAGGTCGTGCGCGAGGCCATCGACGCCGCCCGCGCCGCAGGCAAGCCGGTGATCGTCGATCCCAAGAGCCGCGACTTCGCCCGATATGACGGCGCCACCCTGATCAAGCCCAACCGCAAGGAGGCCGCCGAGGCCACTGGCATCACCGACGCCAGCGACGAGGCCTCCGAAGAGGCCGGCGCGGCGATCCTGGCCATGGCCCCGACGCTGCGGGCGGCCCTGGTCACCCGGGGCGGGGCGGGCATGACCCTGAGCGTGCGCGGCGAGCCGGCCGTGCACATCCCGGCCAGCGCGGTCGAGGTGTTCGACGTCTCCGGCGCCGGAGACACCGTGGCCGCGACCCTGGCCCTGGCCGTGGCCGCCGGCGCGCCGCTGGCCCTGGCCGCGCGCCTCGCCAATCTGGCCGCCGGCCTGGTGGTGGCCAAGCTGGGGACCGACGTGGTCACCGCCCATGAACTGACAGCCCTGGCCCATTCCGACGCCGGCGCGCCGGGCGAGATCAAGATCGCCGACCTGGACCAGGCCCGCGCCATCGTGGCCGGCTGGCGGGCCCGCGGGCTGAAGGTTGGCTTCACCAATGGCTGTTTCGACCTGCTGCATCCCGGCCACGTCTCGCTGCTGGACCAGTCCAAGGCCGCCTGCGACCGGTTGATCGTCGGCCTCAACACCGACGCCTCGGTCTCCAAGCTGAAGGGCCCCACCCGGCCCGTTCAGAAGGAGGCCGGCCGCGCCACGGTGCTGGCTTCGCTGTCGTCGGTGGACCTGGTGGTGCTGTTCGACGAGGACACCCCGCTGACGCTGATCGAGGCCTTCCGTCCCGACGTGCTGGTCAAGGGCGCCGACTACACCGTCGAGACGGTGGTCGGGTCTGACGTAGTGCTGGGCTATGGCGGCAGGGTGCTGCTGGCCGACCTCAAGGCGGGACAGAGCACCACCGCCCTGATCGGCCGGATGAACGCCTGAAGCCTGGGCGGCCAGAGCCAAAATGCGACGCAAACGCCTGCATTCCTTGGGTTAACGGCGTTCAGCAATCTCTTGTTAAGCAAAACGGCGCATCGCTCTTTTGATGCAGCCTGAGCGTAAATGGGCATGAGCGTCGATCGCACCCTTCATCATTTCCCCCTGGACCCCGCCTCGCGGCAGGTGCGTCTGGTGCTGGGGGAAAAGCGCCTGCCTTTTGTCGAGGTCCAGGTTCGCTACTGGGAAGGCGCCGACGATTTCATCGCGCTGAACCCGTCGGGCGTGACCCCGGTGCTGGTCGAGATCCGCAACGAGCGCAAGACCGTGGTCTGCGAGACCCGCGCCATCCTCGAACACATCGAGGAGCAGGAGCCCGAGCCCGCTCTGCTGGGCCGCGACGCGAGCGAGCGCGCGGAGGCCCGCCGCCTGCTGCAGTGGTTCGATCGCAAGTTCGACAATGAGGTCAACGGCTTCCTGCTGCACGAGAAGATGGAAAAGCGCCTGCTGCGGCTGGGCGCCCCGGACCTTTCGGCCCTGCGCCGCGGCCGCGAGGCGCTGCGCCACCATCTGGCCTATGTGGATGGCCTGCTGCAGACCCGCGACTGGCTGGCCGGCCGCCGCATGAGCCTGGCCGATTTCGCCGCCGCCGCCCACCTGTCGGTGATCGACTATTTCGGCGACGTGCCCTGGCAGGACTTCCAGACGGCCAAGACCTGGTACATGAAGCTGAAATCGAGGCCCTGCTTCAGGCCCATCCTGGCCGATCGCTGGCCCGGCCTCGCGCCGGCCGCGCATTATGACGACCTCGACTTCTAGTCACCCGAACCAGCTGTTGAAGGACGAGATCCGCGCCGAGGCCCTGCGCTTGGGCTTCCATGCGTGCGGCTTCGCCGACGCGACCGCCGCCTGGCCCAATGGCCAATGGCTGGCCGACTTCGTGGCCGACGGCTTCCATGGCGACATGGGCTGGATGGAAGAGACGCTGGAACGCCGCAGCCATCCCACCGCCATGTGGACCGAGGCCCGATCGGCCGTGGTGCTGGGCATGAACTATGGTCCCGAGCACGATCCGCTGACGGCCCTGGATCATCCCGACCGCGCCGCGATCTCGGTCTATGCCCAGGGCGACGACTATCACGACGTGGTCAAGAAGCGGCTCAAGCTTCTGGCCGGCTGGATGCATCGACGCTTCGGGGAAGAGGTGAAGGTGTTCGTCGACACCGCGCCGCTGATGGAAAAGCCCCTGGCCCAGCGGGCCGGACTGGGCTGGCAGGGCAAGCACACCAATCTCGTCTCGCGGCCGTTCGGCTCATGGCTGTTCCTGGGCTCGGTGCTGACCACCCTGGACCTGCCGCCCGATGCGCCGGAAGCCGATCACTGCGGCTCGTGCCGGGCCTGCCTGGATGTCTGTCCGACCAACGCCTTTCCCGAGCCCAATCGCCTCGATGCGCGGCGTTGCATCTCCTACCTGACCATCGAGCTGGCCGGCCCGATCCCGGTCGAGTTCCGGTCGGCGATGGGCAACCGGATCTATGGCTGCGACGACTGCCTGGCGGTGTGCCCGTGGAACAAGTTCGCCCAGGTCTCCAGCGAGGCGGCGTTTCATGCGCGGGAGACGCTGAAGGGGCCGTCGCTGGCGGCGCTGGCCGTGCTGGATGACCCGTCGTTCCGGGCGGTGTTTTCCAAGAGTCCGGTCAAGCGCATCGGGCGCGACCGGTTTGTACGCAATGTGCTCTACGCGATCGGCAACAGCGGCGATGCCGGGTTGATGGCTGTGGTCGAGCCGTTGTTGAGCGATCCGGCGTCGGTGGTGCGCGGCGCGGCGGTGTGGGCGGCGCGGCGTTTGGCGCCGGACAGGGCGGCGACGTTGCGGGGCGTTGAAGAAGACACCGATGTGTTGGCGGAGTGGGCTTGAAGTCCTCCCCCTAGCGGGGGACGTGTCGCCGTAGGCGACGGAGGGGGAAGTTCTGCTGACTCATTGCGGTCTTCCCCCTCCGGCCTTCGGCCGCCTCCCCCTTCAGGGGGAGGACCTTGCTTACAGCTTCAGCAGATCCTCGATCGCCGTCCGCGCCGCCGAGCCCAGCTCCGGATGGGCCAGCGCCAAGGCGACATTGGCCCGCAGCAGGCCGATCTTGTCGCCGCAGTCATAGGTGACGCCTTCGTATTCCAGAGCGTGGAACTCCTGAGTCCCCATCAGCTTCAGCATCGAGTCCGTCAGCTGGATCTCGTTGCCGGCGCCCTTTTCCTGCGAGGCCAGCAGGTCGAAGATCTCGGGCTGCAGGATGTAGCGGCCGCTGATGAACAGGTTGGAGGGCTCGGTGCCCTTCGGCGGCTTCTCGACCATGCCGGTCATGCGGTTCAGGCGGCCGTCCTGACCGTCCAGCGCCACGATGCCGTACTGGTGGGCCTGGCCTTGCGGGCAGGGCTCGACCACCACGATATTGCCGCCGACCTGATCATAGGCCTCGATGGCCTGGGCGAGAGCGGACGTCTTGGCGTGCATGACCATGTCGGGCAGCAGCACCGCGAAGGGCTCGTCGCCGATGATGTCGCGGGCGCACCACACCGCGTGGCCCAGGCCCAGCGGGGCCATCTGGCGCACGAAGCTCATCTCGCCGGGCTTGGGCAGCTCGGCCAGCAGCTCATCCAGCATCTCGGTCTTGCCCTTGGCGGCCAGCGCGGCCTCCAGTTCGACCTGATGGTCGAAATAGTCCTCGATCGCGCCCTTGTTGCGGCCGGTCACGAAGACGAAGTGCTCGATGCCCGCCGCCCGGGCCTCCGCGACCACATAGGACAGGATCGGCCGGTCCACGACGTTCAGCAGTTCCTTCGGCGTCGTCTTGGTGCCTGGAAGCACGCGGGTGCCAAAGCCGGCGACGGGAAGAACAGCTTTGCGGACGGGTTTCATGAGCGCCTCATCGGTTTCACTGGAGGTGGTTTCTAGGGGGCGCTCACGCGAAACGCCACCGCCGTTCGATGAAATCGTCGCCGGCCTGACGGTTCCGGGGAACGGACGATTGATCTTCGTGCTCAGACTGCTAGCTCAACCGCCAGATTGTCCCCGGGAGGCCCCCATGCACCGCCGCGCCGTTCTCACCCTCATGGCCGCCGGAGCGGCTGTCTCCCTGGCCGGCTGCGGGAGCAAGAAGGCCAAGGAAAACCTGGCCGCCGCCGACGCCTTCATGGCCCAGAACGCCAAGCAGCCCGGCGTGGTCACCCTGCCGGAAGGTCTGCAGTACAAGGTCATCCGCTCGGGCCCGCAGGGCGGCATGCACCCCACGCGCGCCGACGAGGTGAAGGTTAATTACGAGGGTAAGCTGATCGACGGCACGATCTTCGACAGCAGCTACGAGCGCGGCGTGCCGGCCTCGTTCCCGCTGGACGGCCTGGTGCCGGCCTGGATCATCGCCCTGCAGCGCATGAAAGCCGGCGACGAGTGGATGCTCTATGTGCCCCCGGCCTTGGGCTATGGCGCGGAAGACAAGGGTCCGATCCCCGGCAACAGCGTGATGATCTTCAGGATCGAACTGATCGATGTGCTGCGGTCGCCGAAGGGGACGGTGAAGGAGTAGCGGCCGTAAATCCTCCCCCTAGCGGGGGAGGTGTCGGCGAAGCCGACGGAGGGGGAAGTCGCGGCTCATTCATTGCCACTTCCCCCTCCGACCTTCGGTCGCCTCCCCCTTCAGGGAGAGGATTTTCGCCCTAAACCGACCGCGGCGGGTAGCCCTTCTCGCGCAGGGCGTCGATGATTTCCTGGGTGTGCTGGGCGTCGCGAGTTTCGATGGTGATGTCGAACTCCGCGCCCTTGGCGGGGACGTCGAGCGCCAGGCGGTTGTGGTTGACCTCGATGATGTTGGCGCCCATCACGCCGATCACGTTGGCCACGGTCGACAGCAGGCCCGGACGGTCGTCGCCCACGATGCGCAGGCTCACCAGCCGCTGGGCGCGCACCAGCTCGCGGGTCAGCACCGAGGCCAGCAGGCGGGTGTCGATATTGCCGCCGCACAGGATCAGGCCGCACTTCTTGCCCCGGAAGCGTTCCGGATAGGCCAGCAGCGCCGCCAGCGAGGCCGCCCCGGCCCCCTCGGCGATGGTCTTTTCGACATTGCAGTAGAGCGCCACGGCCTGCTCGATGTGCGGCTCTTCCAGCAGCAGCACGTCATCGATCAGCGGCCGGGCGACGCCATAGGTCAGCTCGCCCACGGTCTTGACCGCAACGCCCTCGGCGATCGTCTGGCCGCCGCAATGGGCGGTCATGCCGCGCATCTTGGCGGTGAAGGACGGATACATGGCCGGCTCGCAGCCGATGATGCGGATGTCGGGCTTCAGCGCCTTGGCCGCCGTGGCCACGCCGCTGATCAGGCCGCCGCCGCCGATCGGCACGGGCAGGACCTCCAGATCGGGCGCGTCTTCCAGCATCTCCAGGGCGATGGTCCCCTGTCCGGCCATGATGTCATAGTCGTCGAACGGGTGGACGAAGGTCAGGCCCTGCTCTTCGCGCAGTTTCAGCGCGTGGGCGTTGGCGTCGTCATAGCTTTCGCCCTCGATGATCACCGTCGCGCCGAAGTCGCGGGTGTGCTGCACCTTCACGAAGGGAGTTGTCTTGGGCATGACGATGGTCACCGGCACGCCCAGCCGGGCGCCGTGATAGGCCAGGCCCTGGGCATGGTTGCCGGCGCTGGCGGCGATGACGCCCTTGGCCTTCTGCGCGTCGGACAGGAGCATGAGCTTGTTGAGCGCGCCGCGCTCCTTGTAGGCCGCCGTGAACTGCAGGTTCTCGAACTTCACCCACACCTCGGCGCCGGTGATCTTCGACAGGGTCTTGGAATAGCGGCACGGCGTGCGCTCGATATGGCCCTTGAGGCGGCCGGCGGCGGCCTGGATGGCGGCGAGGTCGAGAGTCATGGGCTACCTGTCTGGACGCGGAACAATAGCTGGCGAAGGGGGCGTCGGGGGCGCGTCTAGCACATTCGATCCGGCCTCCGCACGTCTCGCGGCGCCTCAGGGGGCCCGATCGAGCAGATCGGTGATGGCTGTCCAGGCCTGCGGCTCGGTGAGCATTGGCGCGTGCCCGACGCCGGGAACCTCGACCACCGCCATCTGGGGCGCGGCGGCGCACATTCGTTCCACGATCGGCGGATCGATCAGGTCGGAAATGCCGCCCCGCACCAGGAGCACTTCGCGATCCTTCGTCAGGGCGCGGAACAGCGGATACATGTCCGGCGCCAGGGCCGAACCGCCCTGCTGCCCGGCCGCCGCCGCGGCCTTGATGGGCGCCGAGATGTCGGGATCGCAGGCCAGGACGTAGCCGCCGTCCTTCTCGTCGAAGAACCGGCGGGCGAAGCGGTCCCAGTCGGCGTCGCCATAGGCGGGAAAGGCGGCCTGGTTGATGCGGCGGGCGTAGTCGACGGCCTCGGGCCAGGTCTCGAACCGGCTGGCCCCGCCGGCATAGGCGGCGATGCGGGCCAGACCCACCGGCGACAGCTCGGGGCCGACGTCGTTCAACACCGCCGCCGCGATGGCCTCGGGCTTGAACGAGGCCAGAACCATGGTGATCAGCCCGCCCATGCTGGTGCCGATGAACACCGCCTTCTCGATCCCGGTCGCCGCCAGCAGGGCCACGACGTCGCCGGCATAGGTTCCGGGGTGATAGTTGAGGGGCTGGGGATCCCAGGCCGACAGGCCCCGACCACGCACATCGACCGCCAGAACACGACGGCCGCGGGCCGCGATCAGCGGCGCCAGGTCCTCGAAATCGCGGGCGTTGCGGGTCAGACCGTGGATGCAGATCACGGGCAGGCCGGTGACGTCGCCCACCGGCGCATAGTCTCGGGCGTGCAGCGGCAGGCCTTCGCCTGAGGTCCAGAAGAGGTCGGTGAAGGTCATTGGCGATCCCTGTCTTCAGTACGCGAACGGCGAGTCGATCTCGCTCAGCAGCGGCGCGGCTTCATCCCGCGCATTGGCCGCGATCTCGCTGTTGGGCATCGTCCAGTCGATGCCGATGGCCGGATCGTTCCAGCGCACCGCGCCTTCCGCCTGCGGCGCGTAGTAGTCGGTGACCTTGTAGATCACCTCGCAGTCGTCGCTGAGCGTGCAGTAGCCGTGGGCGAAGCCCTTGGGGACCAGCAGTTGCTGGCGGTTTTCAGCCGACAGCTCGGCCCCAACCCACTGGCCCCAGGTCGGCGAGCCTTTGCGGATGTCGACGGCGACGTCGAAGATCGCCCCGACCACGCAGCGCAGCAGCTTGTCCTGGGCGTGGGGCGGCTTCTGGTAGTGCAGCCCGCGCTGGATGCCGCGCCGGGTCGAACGCACGTGGTTGTCCTGAACGAACAGGCTGGTAAACCCCGCCTCCTCCAGGGCCGCCTGACGGAAGGTCTCCGAAAACCAGCCCCGCTCGTCGCCATGCCGGGCGGGCGTGATAAGCAGGACCTCGGGGATCGCCAGGGGCGTGATCTTCATGACGGGAACTCGACTGGAAATGAGCCGACCACCGATGCCCGCGCCGATCCCCGATGACAAGAGCGCGCCAGCGGTCAGCGTGATCATCGTCTCCTACCAGAGCGGCCCCACCCTCGAGCGCTGCCTGGCGGGGCTGAAGGCTCAGACCTTCACCGATTTCGAGATCCTCCTGGTCGACAACGCCTCGACCGACGGCGCGCCCCAGGCGGCCGTGGCGGCCGATCCGTCGCTGATCTTCCTGGAGCCCGGCGCCAATCTGGGCTTCGCGGCCGGCAACAACCTGGCGGTCGGCCGGGCGCGAGGCCGCTGGCTGGCCCTGCTCAACCCCGACGCCTATCCCGAACCCGACTGGCTGGCCGCCCTGATGGACGGCGTCGCCCGGTATCCGGGGATCGAAAGCTTCGCCTCGCTGCAGACCTCGGTCGATGAGCCCGATCGCCTGGACGGCGCCGGCGACAACATGACCTCGGCGGGCATTCCCTTCCGGGGTGGCTATGGCCGCAGGCTGCCGGCCGACCTGCCGGAGGGCGAGGTGTTCTCGTCGTGCGGCGCGGCCATGCTGATCGACCGGGCGCTGTTTCTGGACCTTGGCGGCTTTGACGAGCGGTTCTTCTGCTACTGCGAGGACGTCGACCTGGGTTATCGCCTGCGCCTGACCGGCCGCGCGACCGTGCTGCTGCCCGGGGCCCGCGTGGCCCATGTGGGCTCGGCCAGCACCGGGGTGCGCTCGGACTTCGCGATCTTCCATGGCTCGCGCAACCGCATCTGGACCTTCCTGAAGAACACCCCGCCCGTGCTGCTGTGGCTGACCACGCCCCTGCATGTGGCGGTGACAAGCGCCCTGCTGCTGCTGCACCTGCGCCGGGGCGACGCCGGGCCGGCGGTGCGGGGGATCAGGGCGGCTTTGCAGAGGGCGGATCTCAAGGCGGTCATGGCCGACCGCAGGACGGTTCAGGCCCGGCGCAAGATCGGGTCGCTGGCGATTCTGCGGGTGATGTCGATCGACCCGGTGGCGTTCGTGGGGCGGCGGTTCGTGATCCGGAAACAGAGATTATCAGGTCAAAAGGGCGATAAATGATTGGAGAATTTTTCTACATATCAATCATAAATGTTGCGTAAGACCATTCAATATACCTCACCACCGCGCCACTATCATAAACCACACATAAGGTGGCGCGCCTCCAGCTATCGTCCGTATAGATATTTACTCGGTAATTCGGGCCATTGTCATGTCTTAGACAGTATGAGTCCGTGTCCTTTTCGCGAAACTTGAACCCATGATTGTTTAAATTCAGCGGAACTGACTGGATTGGTAATCCAATGCGAATTCCGAACATTTCACCAGAATCAATGCGCCCATAGTCGCTGCGTAACGCAAGGCGCGTGCTGCTAAATGGCGTAGCGGCCCACGCTATATAAGCGACCGCAGTAGCGAGAAATATTACCAGAACTATTCTGCTTCTCTTCATGTCCCACCGTCCGGTCCCGCCCGAACCGAAAGATCCTCGATCAGCCGCGCCATGAAGGCCGCGCCGCGCTGCATCTGGGAGATCTCCACGAACTCATCCGGCTGGTGGGCCTGGTCGATCGAGCCGGGGCCGCAGATCACCGTCGAGAACCCTGCGCCCTGGAACTGCCCGGCCTCGGCGGCATAGGGCACGACACGGGCTGGTCCGTTGTCGCCGGCCATCCGGCGGGCGAAGGCCTCGGCCGCGCCATCGACCTCGGGCGCGAAGGCGGGCGTCAGAGAGCGACGCTCGACCCTGACCCCGGCCTCGGGCGCGCGGGCCTTCAGCTCGGTGTCCATCGCCTCGGCCTTCGCGAAGAACCCGGCCAGGATCGCCATCGGATCCATTCCGGGCGGGGTGCGCAGGTCGAAGATGAAGACACATTCGCGCGCCAGGATGTTGACCGCCGTGCCGCCATTGACCTGGCCGATGGTCAGGCTCGCGCCCTTTGGCGTGAATGCCGAGGCGGGATCGGCCTCGCGCTCCAGCCTTTCCGAAAGTTCGACAAGGCCCGCCATCAGCCTGATCGCCGCCATGTTGGCCGAGACGCCCAGATGGGTCAGGCTGGAATGGGCCTCGCGGCCGGAGACCGTGACGCGGAAGCTGGCTATGCCCTTGTGACCGCTGACGGCGACCATGTCGGTGGGTTCGCCGACCACCACCACCGCCGGCTTGGGCAGGTCGCGGGCGATCACCTCGATCATGTCCGGCGCGCCCAGGCAGCCGACCTCTTCGTCATAGGAAAAGGCCAGGTGCACCGGCTTGGTCAACGTCGCGGCCGCCAGATCCGGCGCGGCCGCCAGCGCCAGGGCCAGGAAGCCCTTCATGTCGCAGGTCCCCCGGCCATAGAGCCGGCCGTCCTTCTCGGTGAGCACGAACGGGTCGGTGGACCACGGCTGGCCATCGACCGGCACCACGTCGGTATGGCCCGACAGCACGACGCCGCCCTCCACCGCCGGGCCGATGCTGGCCAGCAGGTTGGATTTCGTACCGTCGACATTGGGCACCCGCCGCGAGGCCACGCCCAGATCGGACAGATAGCCCTCGACCCATTCGATCAGGGCCAGGTTGGACAGGCGCGAGGTGGTGTCGAACGCGACCAGCTTGGCCAGGACGTCGATCGCGCGAACGGAAAGCGCTTCGGAGGAGGATGCCATGGGCGGAGCCTAGACCCGTCGCCTCGTCGCTGCCTAGCCGGGCGCGGGCAGATCGCGGATCTTGTCCGCGCGCGAGGCATACCCTTGCCGAAACCCGACCGTTTTCTGCCTCCGCCGAGCCGTTTCGTCCCCGCGCCATCCGCCGAGACGCTTTTCTTCGGCCCGCCAAGCCTCTAGAGGGAGCGGACCATGATCCTGACCCTCTCCTGCCCCGACCAGCGCGGCATCGTCGCCAAGGTGTCCGCCTTTCTCTTCGAACGCGCCTGCAACATCCTGGACGCGCAGCAGTTCGACGACCAGGAGACCGGCCAGTTCTTCATGCGCGTGGTGTTCGACGCCGACGACGCCGACCATGAAGCCCTGCGCGCCGACTTCACGGTGGTGGCCGCCGCCCTGTCGATGAAGTGGACGCTGCGCGCCCGCACAGACCGCTACCGGGTGATGATCCTGGCCAGCAAGTTCGACCACTGCCTGGCCGACCTGGTCTATCGCTGGAAGATCGGCGAGCTGCCGATGGAGATCGCCGGGGTCGTCGCCAACCACCCGGCCGAGACCTATGCCAATGTCGATCTGTCGGGCCTGCCCTTCCATCACCTGCCGGTGACCAAGGAGACCAAGTTCGAGCAGGAAGCCGCGCTCTGGAAGCTGATCCAGGAGACGAAGACCGATATCGTCGTGCTGGCCCGCTACATGCAGGTGCTGTCGGACGGGCTGTCGGCCAAGCTGGCCGGGCGCTGCATCAACATCCACCACTCGTTTCTGCCCGGCTTCAAGGGCGCCAAGCCCTATCACCAGGCCCATGCCCGCGGCGTGAAGGTGATCGGCGCCTCGGCCCACTATGTCACCGGCGACCTGGATGAAGGCCCGATCATCGAGCAGGACGTCGAGCGCATCAGCCACCGCGACACGCCCGAGGACCTGATCCGCAAGGGCCGCGACATCGAGCGCCGCGTCCTGGCCCGCGCCCTGCGCTATCGCCTGGAAGACCGGGTGCTGCTGAACGGCCGCAAGACGGTGGTGTTCACCGACTAGCGGTCCTCGACCGGCGTTCCGGCCTGCGCGGTTGCAACTACAGGAAAAACTGGATACGGCCGTCTTCTTCGATGGCCGAGGCTTTCCAGGGTATGTCGCAGCACAAACTCCGCATCATGGTCACCGGCGGCTGCGGTTTCATCGGCTCGGCCGTCTGCCGTTACCTCGCCGGCCAGGGCGACGCGGTGATCCTCAATTTCGACGCCCTGACCTATGCGGCCTCCGAGGCCAGCCTCGACGACCTGCGCGGCCACAACAGCTATGCCTTCGTGAAGGGCGACGTCGCCGACGCGGGCGCTGTGGCGCGCGCCATCGCCGACTTCAGGCCGACCCACATCATGCACCTGGCCGCCGAGTCGCATGTGGACCGCTCGATCACCGGGCCGGGCGCCTTCATCCAGACCAATATCGTCGGCACCTATGTGATGCTGCAGGCGGCGCTGGACTATTGGCGGACGCTGGACGCCGAGGCCGCCGGGGCTTTCCGTTTCCACCACATCTCGACCGACGAGGTGTTCGGCAGCCTGGGCGCCGAGGGGCTGTTTTCCGAGACCACGCCCTATGATCCGCGCTCGCCCTATTCGGCCTCGAAGGCCGCGTCCGACCATATGGTGCGCGCCTGGTATCACACCTATGGCCTGCCGGTGGTGGTCTCCAACTGTTCGAACAACTACGGCCCGTATCACTTCCCCGAGAAGCTGATCCCGCTGGTCACGCTCAACGCCCTCGAGGGCCAGCCGCTGCCGGTCTATGGCCAGGGCGACAACATCCGTGACTGGCTCTATGTCGACGACCACGCCCGGGCGCTGGTCACCATCGCCACTCGCGGTCGGGTCGGCGAGAGCTACACTGTCGGCGGTCGCAACGAGCGCACCAATCTGGAAGTGGTCGAGGCGATCTGCGATCTGCTGGACGAACTGCGGCCCCAGCCGGGCCTGAAGCGTCGCGACCTGATCCGGTTCGTCCCCGACCGTCCGGGCCACGACGCCCGCTACGCCATCGACGCGACCAAGCTGGAAACCGAACTGGGCTGGACGGCGGAGGAGACGTTCGACACCGGCCTGCGCAAGACCGTCGAATGGTATCTGGCCCGCGAGGACTGGTGGCGACCGCTGCGCGACCGCTATGCCGGCCAGCGTCTGGGCCTGTGAAAAGCCTCCGTCCCGCCCTTGGCGCCGTCATGCGACGGGGCGCTGAAATCCCCGAAAAATAGCCGTGAAAACCGGCGCTCGCGCGTCGCGATCAGCGGCTGTTCCCGAGGGTCGAACCGACCTAAACCTCTAGAAGAATCAGCGGGTCGCGCCGCCGGATGAAATGTTTCCCAAGCTCCCAAGGCCTGTTAAGAAGGCGCCCGCTTTGGCGGGAGGGGTGTTTGGGAGTTTCGCTCGACGCCGACCTGTTCGCGTGAGTTGCCGAATGTCTTCGCCGTCAGCAGGAATGGCTTCTGAATGAGCCTCGCCGGTAATTTCAAAGCCGCCGTACTGGACCTGTATCGCGGTGTGCGCCTGACGCCCCTGTGGTGGCGGGTGAGCGTCGAGCAGACCGTCACCCGCTACCGCCGCAGCCTGCTGGGCCCGGTCTGGATGGCCAGCACCACCCTGGCCACCGCCTTCTCCCTGGCCATCATCTACGGCTCGATCTTCGGTGGTAACAGCAAGGACACCCTGCCCTTCATCATGATCGGCGTGGTCGCCTGGTCGCTGGCCGGCGGCCTGCTGCCCGAGATCGCCGGCACCTTCGTGCAGGCGGCCGGCGTGATGCAGGTGCGAAACCTGCCGCTGAGCTTCCACGCCTTCCAGCAGATGAGCCGCATCTTCATCAACTTCCTGCACCAGATCGTCGGTCTGTGGCTGGTGCTGATCGTGATGAAGCTGGCGGTGGTGCCGCACTGGAGCCTGCTGATCACCCTGCCGATCCTGCTGCTGGCCGGGCTGTTCGTCAGCATCCCGCTGGGCATGATCTCGGTGCGCTATCGCGACGTGAACTACATGGTCGGCTTTGTCGCCCAGAGCCTGTTCATGCTGACGCCGGTGTTCTGGCGGCGCTCGCAGGTGCCCGAGACCATGCGCTGGGTCGTGGACCTCAACCCGTTCAGCCACCTGCTCGAGATCATCCGGCAGCCGTTGATGGGGCACATGGTGCCCTATCATGACCTTATGGCGTCGCTCGCCTATCTCGGAGTCGCGGTCATCGTCACGCTGGTCAGCCTGACCTTCGCCCGCACTCGCGTCGTGTTCTGGTTGTAGGTCCCATGAGCAGTTCCGTCGAACTCAAGAACGTCACGCTGGACTACAACCTCTACAGCGTTCGGGCCCAGTCGCTGCGCAACGCGGTGTTCAACATGGCCGTCGGCGGCCGCCTGATCCAGGAAGGCAAGGATGTCAGCTACATCCGCGCCCTGTCGGACGTCAGCTTCAGGCTGGAGGAAGGCGACCGGCTGGCCGTGATCGGCCACAACGGCTCGGGCAAGACCTCGCTGCTGAAGATCCTGGCCGGCATCTATGCGCCGACCTCGGGCAAGGTCGATATTCGCGGGCGGATCAGCTCGATGATCTCCATCACCGTCGGCCTCGACATCGAGGCCTCGGGCTTGGACAACATCCGCAACCTGGCGATGATGCAGATGATGTCGGATCGCGAGATCAAGCGTCGCATGCCCGACATCGTCGAGTTCTCGGGCCTGGGCGCCTTCGTGCACATGCCGCTCAAGACCTATTCAGCCGGCATGATCGCGCGCCTGACCTTCTCGGTGGCCACCCAGATGGACGCCGAGATCATGATCATGGACGAGTGGATCAGCGCCGGCGACGCCGAGTTCCAGAAGCGGGCCACCGAGCGCCTCAGCGGCATGGTCGACGCCGCCAAGATCGTCGTCCTGGCCACCCACGACTACAAGCTGGCCGCGGCGGTCTGCAACAAGGTCATGACCATGGAATCCGGCGTGCCGACCTTCTTCGGCACCACCGCCGAGTGGCTTGAGAGAAGCAACGCGGCGTGAGCGGACGGCTCCCCACGCCCCGGAAGGCCATCGAGGCTGCCGGACCGCCGGGCCAGTTTCGAACCCTGTCTCCCGACGCCGACATGCTGCTGCGCCTGACGCGGGCGGAGCAGCCCGCCTTCGACGGCGTCGCGTCGGTCCGGGTGGCGGTGACGATCCGCGCCCTGGAGGGCGTGGTCGACGGCCCCAGCATCATCGTCGACTGGGGCGACGGCCTGGAACTGGGCCAGCCGATCGCGCTCAAGCCCGTCGGCGATGACGTCTACGCGGTGGTGGTCCACACCAATGCCGGGGCGCTGTCGCAGGTGTTGTTCCTGCCCTCGAAGACGCCGGGCCAGTTCGAGATCGAGGCGTTTCGCGTCGACCCCGCCTCGGAGCCGAGCGGCGCCGCCCCGCGCCTGTCGGCCCCCCGCAGGCTGCTGCGCGCCGGGCTTCGCAAGGTTTCCCCAAACACGGCCCGCTGGGTCCGGACCGGCCTGCGGAGCCTGCGCAACCCGCGCGGCCTGATGACGATGGGCCGCAGCGCCCTGGCCGGCTTCAGCCGAGACCCGTGGCGGGCTGCCTATCTGAACGCCGTCGGCGTGGCCAAGGGCCAGACCAGCCCAGAGTTCGCCGCCCCGGCCCTGCACCCGCCGCCCAAGGCGCCGGACGCTCCCAGGGTGCTGGCCTTCTATCTCCCGCAGTATCATCCGTTCCCGGAGAACGACCGCTGGTGGGGCAAGGGCTTCACCGAGTGGACCAATGTCAGCAAGGCCACGCCGCAGTTCGTCGGCCATCGCCAGCCCCACCTGCCCGGCGAGCTGGGCTTCTATGACCTGCGCGTGCCCGAGGTGCTGCGAGCCCAGGCCGATCTGGCCAAGAACGCCGGCGTCGACGCCTTCTGCTTCTACTACTACTGGTTCGAGGGAAAGCGCCTGCTGGAGCGGCCGCTCGACGCCTTCGTGGGCGACCCCGCGATCGACCTGCCGTTCGCCCTGTGCTGGGCCAACGAGAACTGGACGCGGCGCTGGGACGGCCGCGAGTCCGACATCCTGATCGGCCAGAACCATTCACCCGAGGACGACCGGGCGCTGCTGGACGACCTGGCGCGCTACATGGCCTCGCCGCGCTATGTGCGGGTCGGCGGCAAGCCCCTGCTGATCGTCTATCGCCCCGACACCCTGCCCAGCGCGGCGGCGACGGTGGAGCGCTGGCGCCGGCGCGCCCGCGACATCGGCATCGGCGAGCTCTTCATCCTCTGCACCAACGCCTTCGGCTTCTCGGCCTACAAGGACGCCGGCTTCGACGGCCTGGTCGAGTTCCCGCCCCACGCCCTGACCCAGGGCGACATCACCGAGACGGTCGAGCGCCTGAACCCCGACTTCGGCGGCCGCGTCTATGACTACAGCGCCATCGTCGAGGGGCGGATCGCCGCGCTGGGCCAGCGCCAGGACGCCCGCATCTTCCCCGGCGTGATGCCCTCCTGGGACAACGAGGCCCGCAAGCCGGGCTTCAGCAACATCTTCCACGGCGCGACGCCGCAGCGCTTCCATGCGTGGTCGAGCGCCGCCCTGGACTGCAGCATGCGACTGGCGCCGCCGGACGAGCGACTGGTCTTCGTCAACGCCTGGAACGAGTGGGGCGAGGGCGCCTATCTGGAGCCCGACCGCTGGTACGGCCACGCCTCGGCCCAGGCCCTGCGGCGCGCGGTCGCCAACCTGGCGCCGGCCACCGCTCTGCTGCACCCCGCCGTCCTCGCCTCGCGCGACCTGCCCCGGGCGCACGACGCGGTGATGCTGTTCCACATCTACTATCCGGACCTGATCGACGACCTGGCCGCCCGCCTGGCGCCCCTGCGCGCCAGCCTGGACGTCATCGTCACCTTCCCGGACCAGTGGCCGGACGAGACCGTCGAAGCCCTGGCGCGCGCCGTGCCCGGCGCCGTGCTGGCGCCCGCGCCCAATCGCGGCCGCGACGTCGCCCCGTTCCTGACCGCGCTGGAGATCGCCCGGGGCCGGGGCCACACCCTCTTCTGCAAGGCGCACAGCAAGAAGTCGCCGCACCGGTCCGACGGCGCCGCCTGGCGCGATCGCCTGCTGGATGGGCTGATGTCGCCCGAGCCCGCCCGCAAGGCCCTGGCCCGGTTCGCGCAAGACCCCAGGTTGGGCCTGCTGGCCGGCGAAGACACCCGCGTCGGCTTCGACCATCCTGGGATCATGACCCAGAACGCCGATGGCGTGGCCTATCTCGCGCGCCGCCTGGGCTTTCGCTACGGACCCAGGACCGCCTTTCCGGCGGGAACGATGTTCTGGGGCCGAGTCGCGGCCTTCCAGGCTCTGGCGGGGCTGGGCGGGCAGAACCTGCCGTTCGATCCCGAGCTGGGCCAGGTCGACGGCACGCTGGCGCACGCCTTCGAGCGCGTCATGGGCGCGCTGGCGGAGTCAGCCGGCTTCCGCGTCGACTGGGATATCTGACGCCCTGGCCAGGGCGGGCCGACGCCCACCCTGGCTGGATCGGGATCAGGCCGCGGCGGCGGCCACGGCTTCGGCGGTGATGCCGAATTCCTTGTAGAGGCGCTCGAACGGGGCGCTGGCGCCAAAGCCGGTCATGCCGACAAAGCCGCCGTCCTCGCCGATGAAGCGGTCCCAGCCCTGGCGGATGCCCGCTTCAACCGCGACGCGTCGGGCCGCCTTGCCGATGACGGCCTGGCGATAGGCGGCCGGTTGCTGCTCGAACAGCTCCCAGCAGGGAACCGAGACCACCCGGGTCGGCTTGCCCTGGCCCTGCAGGATGTCGCGGGCGGCGACGGCCAGCGCCACTTCAGTGCCGGTGGCGAATAGCGTCACCGCCGCCTCACCGCCCTCGGCGGCCAGCAGCTCATAGGCGCCCTTGGCCGACAGGTTCTCGGCGCCGGAGGCGCGGACGCCCGGGGTCTTCTGGCGCGACAGGGCCATGACCGAGGGGGTCGAGGTCTGTTCCAGCGCGATCTTCCAGCACTCGGCGGCTTCCACCGCGTCGCAAGGGCGGAAGACCAGCAGGTTGGGAATGGCGCGCAGGGACGCGACCTGTTCCACCGGCTGGTGGGTGGGACCGTCCTCGCCCAGGCCGATGGAGTCGTGGGTCATCACGTGGATGACCTTGGCCTGCATCAGGGCGCCCAGGCGGATGGCGGCGCGGCTGTAGTCGGCGAAGGCCAGGAAGGTGCCCGAATAGGGAATGACGCCGCCGTGCAGGGCCATGCCGTTCATCGCCGCGGCCATGCCGAACTCACGCACGCCGTAATGGACGTAGCGGCCGGCGTAGTCGGGGGTGTCGAACGCCGTCATGCCCTTGACGAAGGTGTTGTTGGAGCCGGTCAGGTCGGCCGAGCCGCCGATCATTTCCGGGATCGACGGGATCAGATGGTCCAGGGCCGCGCCGGAGTGAACGCGGGTGGCGTTGGCCGGCTTGCTGGCCGCCATGGCCTCGATATGGGCGTTGACGGCCGAGAAGGCGCCGTCGGGCAGGGCGCCCGACATGGCGCGCTTGAACTCGCCGGCCTTGGCCGAGGCGTTGAGCGCCGCTTCCCAGGTCTTGCGAACCTTGGCGCCGCGACGGCCGACGCTCTTCCAGGCCTTGGCGATGTCGTCGGGCACGGTGAACGGCGCGGCGTCCCAGCCCATGGCGACGCGCGAGGCGGCGATCTCGTTGTCGAACAGGGTGTAGCCGTGGCTGTGGGGGTCGCCTTCCTTGGGACCCGCGCCCTTCGAGATCAGCGTCTTGCACGCGATCATGGTCGGGCGGTCCTGCTTGGTGGCCCAGCGCAGGGCGGCGGCGATCTTGCCGTGGTCGTGGCCGTCGACGACCTTGACCGCCCAGCCGGCGGCCTTGAAGCGCATGACCTGGTCGCCGGTCTCGGAGATGGTGGCGACGCCGTCGATCGTGGTGTTGTTGTCGTCGAACAGCACGGTCAGCTTGGAAAGCTTCAGGCGGCCGGCGATGCTGATGGCTTCATGGCTGACGCCTTCCATCAGGCAGCCGTCGCCGGCGATCACCCAGGTGCGGTGATCGACGATGTCGGAGCCAAAGCGCGAGGCCAGATGGGCTTCGGCCATGGCCATGCCGACGGCGGTGGCCAGGCCCTGGCCCAGCGGGCCGGTGGTGGTCTCGACGCCGGGGGTGTGGTGCACTTCCGGGTGGCCGGGGGTCAGCGAACCCCACTGACGGAAATTCTCGATCTCCTTCATCGTCATGGCCTTGAAGCCGGTCAGGTGAAGCAGGGAATAGATCAGCATCGAGCCGTGGCCGGCCGACAGCACGAAGCGGTCGCGGTCGGCCCAGTCGGGCTTGGCGGCGTCAAACTTGAGGAACTTGCTCCACAGCACGGTCGCCACGTCAGCCATGCCCATCGGCATGCCTTGGTGTCCGGACTTGGCCTTGTGGACCGCATCCATGGAAAGGACGCGGATCGCGTCGGCCATTTTGATGGGCGAAACGGGCATGGGCGTTCGTCTTTGTTCGTTATGTTTTGCAGGGCTGCGCGGGCGCGAGGTCGCACGATGACCCCCGTGGGTCAAGTTTCGCGGGCCTTTTGGGCGCGCTTCCCATGACACTTCGATGTCGCATCGATGCTTTGCAACAACGGCCGGACCGGCTATAGCTGGATCGAGACTTATGCTCATTTTTAGCATAACTAAGGGGCCCGCCTTGGCGAACCTTCCGTTCTTCTCGCCCTACCGCCACGGTTTCGTGCGCGTCGCCACGGCCGTGCCGAAGGTCAAGCTGGTCGATCCGGCCGCCAACGCCGCCAGCGTTCTCGATCTGGTCGGTCAGGCCGACGCGGCGGGCGTGGCGGTGCTGGTGTTCCCCGAACTGGGCCTGACCGGCTATTCGATCGACGACCTGTTGCAACAGGACGCCCTGCTGGACGCCGTCGAAGCGGCGATCGAAACCCTGGCCGAGGCCAGCGCGGCGCTGGCCCCGCTGTTCGTGGTGGGCGCGCCGCTGCGCGTAGATGGCCGACTTTACAACACCGCCGTCGCCATCCAGGGCGGCAGGGTGCGGGGTGTGATCCCCAAGAGCTTCCTGCCCAACTATCGCGAATTCTACGAGCGCCGCTGGTTCACGCCGGGCGCGGGGGTGGTGGGCAAGACCGTGACCCTGGCCGGCGAGGTGGCGCCGTTCGGCACGGACATCATCCTTCGGGCCAGCGGCCCGACACCCTTCAATGTGGGAATCGAGATCTGCGAGGACGTCTGGACGCCCACCCCGCCCAGCACCGCCCAGGCCATGGCCGGGGCCGAGATCCTGCTGAACCTGTCGGCCAGCAACATCACCATCGGCAAGTCCGAGACTCGCCGCCTGCTGTGCGCCAGCCAGTCGGCGCGGGCCATCGCCGCCTATGTCTATTCGGCGGCCGGGGCGGGCGAGAGCTCGACCGACGTCGCCTGGGACGGCCACGCCGACATCCACGAGATGGGCGCCCTTCTCGCAGAAACCCCGCGCTTTTCGACCACCGCCGTGATGGCCATGGCCGATGTGGATGTCGACCGCATCCGTCAGGAGCGCATGCGGGTGGTCAGCTTCGGCGACGCCGCGAGCCTGGCCCCAACGCCGTTCCGGATCGCGCCGTTCGACTTCACGCCGCCCGCCGGCGACCTGGCCCTGGCCCGCACGGTCGAGCGCTTCCCGTTCACGCCGTCGGACCCGGCCAAGCTGGCCGAGAACTGCTACGAGGCCTACAACATCCAGATCCAGGGCCTGGCCCGCCGGGTCGAGGCCTCGGGCCTGAAGAAACTGGTGATCGGCATTTCGGGCGGGCTGGACTCGACCCATGCCCTGATCGTCGCCGCCAGGGCCATGGACCAGCTGGACCTGCCCCGAAGCAACATCCTCGCCTACACCCTGCCGGGCTTCGCCACCTCGGATCGCACCAAGTCCAACGCCTGGAAGCTGATGACGGCGATGGGTGTGACGGCCGACGAGATCGACATCCGCCCGGCCGCCGAGCAGATGCTGAAGGACTTGGGCCACCCCTATTCGCGGGGCGAGCCGGTCTATGACGTGACGTTCGAGAACATCCAGGCGGGCCTGCGCACCGACTATCTGTTCCGGCTGGCCAATCACAACGGCGCGCTGGTGGTGGGCACCGGCGACTTGTCGGAACTGGCGCTCGGCTGGTGCACCTATGGCGTCGGCGACCAGATGAGCCACTACAATCCCAATTCGGGCGTGGCCAAGACCCTGATCCAGCACCTGATCCGCTTCGTGGCGGCCTCGGGCGACGTCGATGCGGCGACCGGCGATCTGCTGGAAGACATTCTCAATACCGAGATCTCGCCGGAACTGGTGCCCGGCGAGCAGGTTCAGGCCACCGAGAGCTTCGTGGGGCCCTACGCCCTG
This sequence comes from Caulobacter sp., assembly GCF_965279145.1. NCBI lineage: Bacteria > Pseudomonadati > Pseudomonadota > Alphaproteobacteria > Caulobacterales > Caulobacteraceae > Caulobacter > Caulobacter sp. The sequence goes on along the minus strand of NZ_OZ257139.1, from coordinate 1,410,899 downwards.
CAGGACTTCAATCTCTACTACCTGACCCGCTACGGCATGAGCCCGTCCAAGATCGCCTTCCTGGCCTGGAGCGCCTGGCATGACGCGGACCTAGGCGGCTGGCCGGTCGGCACGCCAGAGGCGGCGCGCAAAGCCTATGACCTGGCCGAGATCAAACGGTGGCTGGATCTCTTCCTCCGCCGGTTCTTCGCCAACCAGTTCAAGCGCTCGGCCATGCCCAACGGCCCGAAGATCTCGTCGGGCGGCGCCCTGTCGCCGCGCGGCGACTGGCGGATGCCGTCGGACGCCACCGCCGACATCTGGCTGGCGGAACTGCACGCCAATACGGCGATCCGCGAAGATTGATGGGGAAGTCACTCCCGACATTCGCTCGTTAAGATACCCGTGCTAGTTGACGCTAGGGGCCTCGGTGTGAGGTCGAATGATGGTGGGGGACTTGTGAGCGCGATCTATCCGGTGATCCTGTGCGGCGGTTCGGGCACGCGTCTTTGGCCCGCCTCGCGCGCCGACCAGCCCAAGCAGTTTCTCAAACTGATTGGCGACCATTCCAGTTTCCAGGACACCGTGCTGCGGGTGGCCAATCTCCCCGGCCGCGCCGAGATCGTCATCGTGACGGGCGGGGCCATGATCGACTTCGTGCTGGCCCAGACCGCCGAGATCGGCGTTCCGGTCACCGTGCTGGTCGAGCCCGAGGCCCGGGATTCCGCGCCCGCCGTCGCCGCCGCCGCCGCCTATGTCGAGTCGCGTGACCCTGACGGCGTGGCCCTGATGCTGGCCGCCGACCATTATATCGCCCAGCCCGAGATCTTCGGCGAGGCCGCCGTCGTCGCCGCCCGCGCCGCCGCCCAGGGCTGGATCGTCACCTTTGGCGTCAAGCCGACCAGCCCCGCCACCGGCTTTGGCTATATCCGGCCAGGTCAGGCCCTGCTGGACGGCAGCGTCAGCGCCGTGGCCGCCTTCGTCGAGAAGCCCGACCGCGCCACCGCCGAGTCCTATGTCGCCGACGGCTATCTGTGGAACAGCGGCAATTTCGCGTTCAAGGCCGGCGTGCTGCTGGGCGAACTGGACGCCTTCGAGCCCAGCATTTCCGCCGCCGCGCGCGCCTGCATGGATGTTCTGACCCTCGATGGCGCGGTGGGTCGGCTGGACAAGGCCGCCTTCTCCGGCGCCGCCAAGATCTCGCTCGACTATGCCGTGATGGAGCGGACCCAGAAGGCCGCCGTGGTCCCCGCCGCCTTCTCGTGGTCGGACCTGGGCGCCTGGGACGCCATCTGGGACGCCTTCCCCAAGGACGACAAGGCCAACGCCGTGTCGGGCGACGTGGCCTTGATCGACAGCCAGAATGTCCTGGTGCGCTCGACCGGCCCATTCGTCGGCGTCATCAGCCTTTCGGACATCGTCGTGATCGCCGAGCCCGACGCCGTTCTCGTCTGCCATCGCGACGCCAGCCAGTCGGTCAAGGCCCTGGTCGACGGCCTCAAGCGGGATGGCCGCGCCATCGCCACCGGCCGTGATCGCGGCGATGGTCCGCGACGCGTCCTGACCACTGTCGGCGACTCGGAAGTCTCGATCTGGACCCTGGCGGCCGGCGAGACGGTCGAACTGCCGGTCGGCTCCGTCCAGATCCTGGCCGGAGACACCACCCTGAACGCCGCGCTGACCGCTATCGATGCGGCCACCTCGGTCACCGCCGCCACCGGAGCGACCCTGCTGGTCACCCGGCGGGTCTAGACGCTATCGCCCAGGCCGTCAGGCCTGGGCGGCTTTCGCCGAGACCGCCCGGTCCATCTCTCCGATGGCGCAGACGATGTGGTAGAATGAACTGGCGGGCGCGGGCTCGTCGACGAAAGAACCGTCGGGCTTGAGCTTGTCGCGCCACAGGCCCGGCACGGGCGTGCGCAGGTACTGCATCAGGCCCTCGGCGCCGGCCGCCGCCACGCCCCACCAGCGATCCTCTCCGGTGATCTCGGCCGCCAGCACGCCGGCCTTGATCCGCTCGGTCTGCGGCCACAGGCGCGCGCCGTCGTCGTGGGCGGTCATGTCGTCGAGCATGGCGTTGATCGCCACGCCGCGCTCGGCGTCGCAGCCGACCTGCTCGGCCAGGTCCAGCATGCGCAGGGCCGCCGTGATCGCGTCCTGGCGACCGGCCAGCTTGCCCCAACGCAGCAGAAGCCAGCCCCACTCATACTGGTGGCCAGGCTCCCAGATGCGGCCTTCGACGCCGGGACCGGTGCTCCAGTCGGCGGCGAAGAACTCGCGCAGCGCGCCGGTGTCGGGAGCGATGAACTTCGACAGCGCCAGTTCGGCGATCTCGTCGGCCAGGGCCCGCCACGCCGGATCGGCGTCGACCTCGTTCCAGGCCAGGCAGGCCTCGAACAGGTGCATGTGCGGATTGGACTGCAGGGGCAGGGTCTCGGGATCGGTCAGGTGGAAGCCGCCCAGGGGATGCTTCAGCGTGGCCATCAGGGTTTCGCGCACCGACACCGCGATCTGGCGCAGGTCCGTACGCTCGGGCTTGACCTTGGTGGCCATGCCCAGGGCGAACATGGCGAAGGCCTGGTCATAGACCGCGGCGCTGTCGTCCAGGCTCACGCCGCCCGGACCGACCAGCGCGCGGAACAGGCCGTCAGGCCGGCGATAGATGTCCAGATAATAGGCCAGGCCGTGATCGACCGCCTCGCGCCACGGACCGGTCCAGCCCAGCTCGCCGGCGGTCGAGAACGCGTAGATCTGGCGCGGCAGCACCCGACCCCGACGCGGCGAGTCCTTGGCCTCGCCCGACTGCTCGATCGTCTCGAAGAAGCCGCCGTTCTTGTGGTCGGCGCCGACCTTCCACCACAGCGGAAAGGCGGTCGACAGCGCCCAACCTTTCAACAGGTCGCGAAGGCGAGCGGCGTCGTCAAAGGCGTCGGTCATCGGGTGCTCTCCAGGTGCGGGTGTTTTCTAGGCGAAGTCTACCGCTCTCGCCAAGACAGAGCCTTGTTGCGATGGGCTCTCAGGCGATAAAGCTCGCCTTATGGACACCTCGCCGCCCCTCGCCGCCGTCTTTCTCGACCGGGACGGCGTGCTCAACATCGACCATGGCTATGTCAGCGACCCGGCCAGGCTGGACTGGATCGACGGCGCGCGCGAGGCCGTGGCGGCGCTGACCCGGGCGGGGCTTAGGGTGATGGTGGTCACCAACCAGTCGGGCGTGGGCCGGGGCTATTTCGACGAGGCGGCCATGCACCGCTTCCACGCCGAGATGCAGAGGCAGCTGGCGCCGCTGGGCGGGCGGATCGAGGCCTTCTATTTCGCGCCCCACCACGAGGACGCGGCGGTGGAGGCCTATCGGGTGGCCGACCACCCCGACCGCAAACCCAATCCCGGCATGCTGCTGCGCGGCCTGGCCGACAGCGGCCTGACGCCGGCCCAGGCGGTGATCATCGGCGACAAGGACAGCGACGTCGAAGCCGGCCGCCGGGCGGGCATGCCCGGCTACCTGTTTCCCGGCGGCGACCTGCATGCCTTCGTGGTCGAGGTTCTGGGCGACCGGGTTCCCGGCCTGAAATGACCCTCAAGGTCCTGCAGTTCGGCGCCACGGGGCAGGTCGGACAGGCCCTGATCGCGGCGGCGCGGGGCAGGGTCGCGCTGACCGCCCTGTCGCGAAACGATGTCGACCTGACCGACCCCGCCGCCCTCCGCGCCGCGATCCTGGCCGCCGACTGTGATCTGGTGATCAACGCCGCCGCCTACACCCAGGTCGATCGCGCCGAATCCGAGCCGGACCTGGCCTTCGCGGTCAATGCCGACGGGCCGGCGGCGATGGCCGCGGCCTGCGCCGAGCGTGACCTGCCGTTCGTACATCTGTCGACCGACAGCGTCTTCGACGGCCAGACCGATCGCCCCTATGTCGAGACCGACACGCCCAATCCGATCAGCGTCTATGGCCGCTCCAAGCTGGCCGGCGAACAGGCGGTGCTCGCCCATCCTCGCGCGGCGGTGCTGCGGATCTCGTGGGTGTTCTCGCCGTATGGCCGCAACTATGTGAGTTTCATGCTCAGGCTTGGCCGCACGCGGGACGTGCTGAAGGTGGTCGCCGACCAGTTCGGCAGTCCCACCGACGCCGAGGCCCTGGCGGCGTTCATGGTCGCCAACGCCGGGCGCTGGGCGGCGGCGAAGGCCGATGATCCCGCGTTCGGCCTGTTCCATTTCGCCAATGCCGGGCAGACCAGTCGCTTCGATTTCGCCAAGGCGGCCATCGAACGCGATCCGCAGACCCGCGCGCGGCTCGAGCCCACGACGCAAAACGCCTTCGCCGAAGCCGCCGCCCGCCCGCCGCGCTCGCCGCTGGACAGCGGCAAGCTGGCCGGGGTGTTTGGCTTCGAGCCGCAGCCCTGGCGGCCGGCCGTGCGGCGCGTGGCCGACCAGCTGGTTGCCGACGGCATTCAGGCCTGAATGCTGGCGCCGGACCGCCCATCGCGATAAACCGGGCCAAGCCCCCATAGACTTCAGCGCAAGAGTCCCATGCAGATCTTTCTCGACAGCACCGACACCAAGGTCATCGCCGATCTGGCCTCCACCGGCCTTGTGGACGGCGTGACCACCAACCCGACCCTGATCGCCAAGGCCGGCCGTCCGATGCTGGAAGTGATCGCCGAGATCTGCGACCTGGTGCCCGGTCCGATCAGCGCCGAGGTCGCCGCCACCACCGCCGACGCCATGATCGCCGAAGGCACGAAGCTGGCCGGCATCGCCCCCAATGTGGTGGTCAAGATCCCGCTGACCCGCGATGGTTTGATCGCCTGCGCCGCCTTCGCCAGCGAAGGCATCTCAACCAATGTCACCCTGTGCTTCTCGCCGACCCAGGCCCTGCTGGCCGCCAAGGCCGGCGCGACCTTCGTCTCGCCCTTCATCGGCCGCCTGGACGACTATGGCTTCGACGGCATGGACCTGATCCGCGACATCCGCACGATCTATGACAACTATGGCTACGAGACCGAGATCCTGGCCGCCTCGGTGCGCAATGTCGCCCACGTCAAGGACGCCGCCATTGTCGGCGCCGATGTCGTCACCATCCCGCCCGCCGTGTTCAGCGACCTGTTCAAGCATCCGCTGACCGACAAGGGCCTGGAACAGTTCATGAAGGATTGGGCCGGCACCGGCCAATCGATCCTCTAGGGCTTCAGATTGGTACGGCGCCGGGTTCGCCTGGCGCCGTACATACTGATCACTGATTATTTCGCTTACGCGAACTGTGTTCGCATTTGCGATCTCGTGCGTTAGGGTGGCGTCAGCAACTGGGGAGACCGTCATGGTTCCGACCGACGCCACCGCCGAAATCCGCCTCGCCGACTCCGCCGAGGCCGCCAGCTTCTCGACCTTCGTCCAGGGCTTCCTGTCGGCCAACGGCTTTCCCTTCGTGATCATCCACGACGCCCCGCAGATCGCCGGCCAGATCCGCCGCGTCGTGTTCGAGGACGCCGGGGTCAGCCGCAAGTTCGCGCAGGAATGGCTGCGTCTGCGCGGCACGCTGGGTCAGGCCTGAGGCCTTTCCGGCCCGACGTCGTCAGGTCGAGAGCCGCTCCAGAACCCTTGGGTGATCCTTCCAGGCCGGCATCCTGGCCATATAGGCCAGGGTTTCGGTCTCGGCCTGGGCGCGCGGGCTGCCGCGCCGCTCCTGCCACTGCACCATCCGCTCGAAGCGGGTGTCGAAATCCTGCAGGACGCCGTCCTCGGTGACGCAATGCTGGCAGTACCGACCGTTCTCGATCGGCATGCCGCAGCTCTCGCAGTTATGGCTCATGGTCGGACTCCTTTCAGCTGGGTGACGAAGGTCTGGAAAAGATCCAGCAAGGCCGCGCGCTGCTCGGCGGTCAGGCGCCGGCCGGCGGCCGCCAGCATGTCGTGGTCAAGCACATTGCGCGCCTCGACCAGGGCCGCCTGGCCCGCGTCGGTCAGCCAGATCAAGCTGCGGCGCGCGTCGACCGGGTCGCGGTCGCGGGTCAGCAAGCCCTTGGCGACCAGATGATCGACCATCTCGGTCAGCGTGCTGGGCGCGCGGTCGATATGGCGCGACAGCTCGCTGGCGGTCAGGGGACCGGCCGCCGCCAGGTGGTCCAGCAGGGCCACGGTCTCGGGCGACAGGCGCTCGCGCTTGTCCCGCACGCGCCGCACGGCGGCCCCATAGACGGTCCGGAACAGGGTCTCGAAATCGGCGGCGAAACGCTCGGTCATGGGCTGACGCTAGGAGCGGCCCGATACTTCGTAAATCCCGAACGATCGTCTTTGCCTGGGGGCCGGCTGATCAGGTCTTGGGCGAGGAGGGAGCCTTGCTCGACCCCGACGGTCGGCTCCGACGCGGCCGGGGCAGCCTGAACAGGTGATGCTCGCCTTCGCCCGGCATGGCCGGCGAGGGATCGATCGCCTTGGACGGACGCGGCGGCGGCAGGTCCTGGCGGGCCGGGTCTTCCGACAGCAGGTGAGCCGTCAGCATCAGGTCGGTCTTCACCGCGGCGAAATCCTCGCGCGCCGTCCAGGCGCGGATCGCCGCCTGGGCGAAGGCTTCCGACAGGTCGGTGACCTCGATCTGCACGGCCGGCTCGTTGCGGATGCGCGGATCGCTCTCGGCCCGCTCGCGCAGACGTTTCAGCACGCCGACCAGATCGGTTTTCAGCGGCACCTTGAACAGCACGTCCACCCGGCGCGTGCGGTGGGTGGAGTAGTTGAGGATGACGTCGCCGAACACCTTGCTGTTGGGGATCATCACCTTGACGTTGTCGAACGTGGCGATCTCGGTGAACAGCAGGTCCAGCGACTTGACCGTGCCGACCCGCGTCGCCGTCTCGATGGTGTCGCCCACCTTGTAGGGGCGGAACATCAGGATCATCACCCCGGCCGCCACGTTGGACAGCGCGCCCTGCAGGGCCAGGCCGATGGCCAGGGAGGCCGCGCCCAGCACGGCGATGATCGAGGTGGCCTGCACGCCCAGCTGCTGCAGCACCGCCACCAGGCCCACGGCGATCACGGCGTAGCGGACCAGCGAGGCGCCGAAGCTCTGCAGGGTGGGGTCGGGATTGGTCCGGTGCACGCGGCCCAGGGCCCGGCGCACCACCCCGGCCAGCCATCCCGCCAGCCAGAAGGTCAGGATCAGGATGATCCCGGCCACCACCAGATTGACCGCCACCTTGCCCAGCCAGTCAAGGAAGTGTCCCAGCATGGTCTCGTCGGCCCTCACATTGGCGATCGAGGGGAGGCGGGCTTGGGGCGGAATAATCGTCGGCTTGGTCATGGAACTCTCGATGGCGCCCCCGCCACGAGCGGTCAACGGCGAGGGCCGCCGGCCTGTTCCCTCAAGGCCCCGCTTCGTGCTGGCGAAACAGTCGGTTACATCAATTGGCTCGAACTCGCTTCGATCCGCCTCTAAGAGCCCCGCCCATGAGCATGCCCTTCATCGACCTCGCCGCGCAGCAGCGCCGGATCCGCGACAGGATCGACGCCGCCATCGCCGGCGTCCTCGACAGCGGCGCCTATGTGATGGGCCCGCAGGTTCGCGAGTTCGAGGCCAAGCTGGCCGCCTTCGGCCAGGCCAGGCTGGCCCTGTCCTGCGCCAACGGCACCGACGCCATCGCCCTGCCGTTGATGGCCTGGGGGATCGGCAAGGGCGACGCGGTGTTCTGCCCGTCCTTCACCTTCGCCGCGACGCCGGAAGTGGTGCCGTGGGTCGACGCCACCCCGGTCTTTGTCGACGTGCTGCCCGACACCTTCAACCTCGACCCCGCCAAGCTGGAAGCCGCCATCGCCGGCGTGAAGGCCGACGGCAAGCTGACGCCCAAGGTGGTGATCGCGGTCGACCTGTTCGGCCAGCCGGCCGACTATCCGGCCATCAAGGCCATCTGCGACCGCGAGGGCATGAAGCTGATCGCCGACAGCGCCCAGGGGTTCGGCTGTACGCTCAATGGCCATCACCCGCTGCACTGGGCCGATGTGGCCACCACCAGCTTCTTCCCGGCCAAGCCGCTGGGCTGCTATGGCGACGGCGGGGCGGTGCTGACCAATGATCCGGTGCTGTGGGACCTGATGGACAGCTACCGCGTCCACGGCAAGGCCGTGGCCCCGGACCTGGTGGGCCGCACCTTCGACCACGACACCAAGTATCTGAACACCCGTATCGGCATGAACTCGCGGCTGGACACGATCCAGGCGGCGATCCTGATCGAGAAGCTGGCGATCTTCGCCGAAGAGATCGCGTTGCGTCAGGTCGTCGCCGACCGCTATGCCGACGGTCTGGCCGGCGCGGTGCTGGCCACGCCCAAGGTCATCGACGGCGGCGTCTCGGTGTGGGCGCAGTACGTGATCGAGCACGAGAACCGCGATGGCCTGGCCGCGCACCTGAAGACGCAGGGCGTTCCGACCGCCGTCTATTATCCGGTGCCGATGCACATCCAGGCGCCCTATGCCGACTTCCCGCGCGGCGCCGGCGGCCTGCCGGTCACCGAGGCCAAGGCCGAGACGGTGCTGGCCCTGCCGATGCACCCCTATCTGGGCGAGGCTGACCAGCAGACGATCATCGACGCGATCCGCGCCTTCAACGGTTAGGACCCCGTCAGCGATGGTTGGCGGCTGTCATCTCCGGCGGCTATAGGACGGGCGTAGCGTCGCGCCTTCAGGTCGGACGTCGTCCAGACCGAGGTTGCCGATGTCCAATGCCGAGCCGACCCCGACGCCGCATCCCGGCATGGGCTCCAGGCAATTCATCGCCCTGATCGCGGCGATGATGGCCACCAACGCCCTGGCCATCGACTCGATGCTGCCGGCCCTGCCGCAGATCGGCGAGGCGCTGGGCGTGGGCAGTCCGAACCAGCGCCAGTGGATCCTGACCGCCTATCTGCTGGGCTTCGGCGCCGCGCAGCTGGTCTATGGTTCTCTGGCCGATCGCTTCGGACGCAAGCCGGTGCTGCTGGTCGGTCTGGCGCTGTACGTCCTGTTCGCCACCCTCTGCGCCTTTTCCACCTCGTTCGAGATGCTGCTGGTCGCCCGCGCCCTGTGCGGCGTGGGCGCCGCCGCGACCCGCGTGCTGTCGGTGTCGATCGTCCGCGACTGCTACAGCGGCCGGCAGATGGCCAAGGTGATGTCGCTGTCGTTCATCGTCTTCCTGGCCGTGCCGATCATCGCCCCGTCGGTGGGCCAAGCCATCGTTCTGGTCGCGCCCTGGCCGTGGATCTTCGGCGTGCTGGCGATCTTCGGCCTGCTGGTCATCGCCTGGACCGCGATCAAGCTGCCCGAGACCCTGCATCCGCAGGACCGCGTCCCGCTGGAGGTCAAACCCGTGCTGGCGGCGTTCAAGGCGTGCCTGACCAACCGCGTGGCCGTCGGCTACACCCTGGCCTCGACCCTGGTGCTGGGCGGACTGTTCGGCTTCCTCAACTCGGCCCAGCAGGTGTTCGTCGACGTGCTGGGCGCCGGCAAGCTGTTCACGGTCATCTTCGCCGGCATCGCGGCGGGCATCGCCGTGTCGTCGCTGATCAATTCACGCATCGTCGGCAAGCTGGGCATGCGGCTGGTCTCGCACGTGGCCCTGTGCGGCTATATCGCCTTCGCTGGCGTCCACGCCCTGATCGCCCTCAGTGGACATGAGAGCCTATGGGTGTTCGCCTTCATGCAGGCGGGGATGATGTTCTGCTTTGGCCTGACGATGTCGAACTTCGGCGCCCTGGCCATGGAGCCCCTGGGCCATCTGGCCGGCACCGCGGCTTCGGTTCAGGGCTTCATCACCACCATCGGCGGGGCGCTGTTCGGCTTCTGGATCGGCCAGCTGTTCGACGGCACGGTGGGACCCCTGACCCTGGGCTTCACCGGCTCGGGTCTCGCGGGGCTGATCGCCGTGATCATCACCGAGAAGGGCCGGCTGTTCCACGCCGGGCCGTCGGCCAACTGAGAGACTCTAGGCCGCGGTGGCGCGGTCCAGAGCGTCGTAGAGCGCCCGGATATCCAGCGGCTTGGCCAGCCAGTCGGTCATGCCGGCGTCACGGCAGGCCTGGACTTCCTCGACCGCCACCCCGGCGCTGAACCCGATCACCGGCGTGTCGCGATTGAGGCCCGCGCCGGCCCGCAGCCGCCGCGTCGCCTCGCGCCCGTCCAGGCCGGGCATGTTGACGTCCATCAGCACGATGTCGAAGCGCTCCGCATCCAGGCGCCGCAGCGCCTCCAGGCCATCCGGCGCCGTCGACAGGGCCACGCCCAGGGGTTCCAGCACCAGGGCCAGGGTCCGGCGGTTCACCTCATGGTCGTCGACCGCCAGGACCTTCAATGTCGAGAGGGCCGGCGCGCCGCCCAGCGTGGCAGGCGTGCTGGCGATGGCTTCCTCGCGCCCCGCCGTGAAGTTGAGGGTCAGGCGGAAGACCGCGCCTCGAGGGGCGCCGGGCCGGGCGTCCAGCTCGCCGCCCATCAGCCGCGCCAGCTGGCGGCTGACCGCCAGGCCCAGTCCCGTACCGCCATAGGTCCGGGCGGTCTCCTGCGAGGCCTGGGCGTAGGGCGTGAACAGCCGCGCCATCGCCTCGGGCGAAATGCCCGGGCCATTGTCCTGCACCTCGATGACGACCCCCAGGCTGTCGTCGTCCGCCGCCTCGACCGCCAGCCGCAGCTCGATCACGCCGTCCTCGGTGAACTTGACGGCGTTGGACAGCAGGTTGTTGAGGATCTGGCGCAGGCGGAAGGGATCGCCGCGCACCCAGACCGCGGGCTGCTCGCCCGGCGGTTCGCGCAGGCTCAGTCCCTTGGCGGCGGCCTGGGCGTTCCAGAACCGGGTGGCGTCGCGCAGCGCGCCCAGCAGATCGAAGTCGCGGCTCTCCAGGCTCATGGCCCGCGCCTCGATCTTGGCCTGGTCGAGCATGTCGGTCAGCAGGCCGGTCATCAGGTGGCCGGCGTCGACGATGAGGTCGGCGGTGGCGGCGGTCTGGGCCGGGTGCGCGCCCCGGCGGATCATGTGGGCTCCGGCCAGGATCGCCGACAGCGGCGTGCGGAGTTCATGGCTGACGATCGCGGCCATGGCGGCGCGGTCGGCCACCGCGTCCTCGGCCTGGATGCGGCGGGCGTCAGCGTCCTCGCGCGCGGCGATCTCCGCCTTGCGGGCCAGGTGGAGTCGAAGCCAGGTGGCGTGCACCGCCATCATGAAGAACACCACCGACACCGACAGGATCGCCACCTGCCCGTGCGCGCCGCGCCACCACCAGATCGGCATGGTCGCCAGGCTGATCGCATAGGGCGTGGCGCCCAGATAGAACAGCGGCCGGCTGTCGACGCCCGAGGCGACATTGTTGAGCGCGCCGCCCGCCAGCACCATCAGGGCCACGGCCATCAGGGGTGGCTGGTTGCTGAGCCAGAAGATCGTCACCACCCCGGCGTGGACCACGGCCATGGCCACCATCGAGGCCAACATCAGCAGGGCATGGGCCTGGACATGCCGCACCGGCGTCCGGCCGCCGGCGAAGGGCCGCACCGCGAAGAACTCCAGCACCTGCACCGAAAGACTGGTCGCCACCCAGGCGACAATCAGGTCGTCCCGCCGGATCAGGTGCAGCGCCCAGCTGAGCAGCACCGTCAGGCCCAGCCTGGAAAAGACCTGCCGATAACGCTCGTCGGCGTTGGCCGGCAGGTGTGGAAGCAAGGACGCCAGGAACTTGAACATACGCGGTCTCCTGCCTCCATGCCTAAGCAGACATGGAAAACGACAGGTGAACGCCGGGCCCTAATCCAGCATGCGCTCCAGGGTTTCCAGCACATCGGCCTCGCGCGACGGCTTGTCCCAGCGGATGCGGCTGATCCTGGGAAAGCGCATGGCCACGCCCGACTTGTGCCGGGTCGAGCGCTGCAGCCCCTCGAACGCCACCTCGAACACCAGGCCAAACTCCAGATCGGCCCGCACCGAGCGCACCGGCCCGAACCGCTCGACGGTGTTGTCGCGCACGAACTTGTCGATCTGTTTCAGCTCCTCGTCGGTGAAGCCGAAATAGGCCTTGCCCACCGGGGTCAGCGACCGCTCGCCCCGCTCGTCCTCGCGCCAGACCCCGAAGGTGTAGTCCGAATAGAAGCTCGACCGCTTGCCGTGACCGCGCTGCGCGTACATCAGCACCGCGTCGATCAGCCGGGGATCGCGCTTCCACTTGAACCACGGCCCCTTGGGCCGGCCGGGCTCATAGACGCTGTCGCGACGCTTGAGCATCAGTCCTTCGGACAGTCGCGCGTCGCCTTCGGGCGGATCGGCGCGCAGCGCCGCAAGTCCCTCCCAGGTCTCGAACGGCTGCAGGGGCGACAGGTCGATGCGCGGGCTGTCGATCCTGGCCACGAAGGCCTCCAGCCGCGCCCGGCGCTCGACGAACGGCAGCGACCGCACGTCTGTCTCGCCGTCCAGCAGCAGGTCATAGGCCCGGATGCCGGCCGGAAAGCTCGCCAGTTGTTTGGCGTCCACCGTCTTGCGGTTCAGCCGCTGCTGCAGATCGCCGAACGACGCCAGCGCCCCGTCGCGGATCACCACCAGTTCGCCGTCGATCGCGCCGTCGAAATCCAGCGCCGCCAGCACGTCGGGAAAGGTCGCCGAGATATCGTCGCCAGTGCGGGTGTAGAGCCGCCGCTCGCCACGCTCCGAAACCGCCTGCACGCGGATGCCGTCCCACTTCCACTCGGCCACATAGTCGGCGGGATCCAGCTTGGCGAAGTCGACGGCCTCGTCGATCGCCTGGGCCAGCATCACTGGCCTAAAACGCCCCGGCGCGTCGGGCGAGGGCCGCTCCGACCGCCCCTCCAGCCAGGCGAACAGATCGCCGTAAGGGGGCTCCAGCGCGTGCCACACCTCCTCGATCTCGCCGATCTCGACCTTGCCGAGGTTGGCGCAGGCCTGCTTGGCCAGGCGCGCCGAGACGCCCACCCGCAGGCCGCCGGTCATCAGCTTCAGCAGCGCCCAGCGACCATCGGGATCCAGGGCGTCGAGCCAGTCCTCTATCAGCCGCTGGACCTCGCCGCGCGACGCGGTGCGCAGGGCCTCGATCACTTCGGACAGTTCCGGCTCGCGATTGGCCCCGGGCCGCGTGGGCCAAACCAAAGCGACGGTCTCGGCCAGATCGCCGACATAGTCGTAGGACCAGGCGAACAGCTGGGCGTCCATCCGCGCCTCCACCGCCTTGCGGATGAAGGCCGGCTTGGCCGCGCTGAATGACAGGGCCCCGGTCAGGGCCGCCAGGGCGAAGCCGCGATCGGGATCAGGCTGGCCCCTCAAGAAGTCCTCGATCAGGGTCAGCTTGGCGTTGCGCGAGCTGGTCAGGGACAGGCGGTCCAGCAGGTGGGCGAAGGCGCGCATGGACATTGAACGTCTCGCCCCGGTCGCGGTTCAGCTGGCGGGGCGCGCTTCGTCGAGCTGGCCCAGGATCATGATCTTCTGCCAGATCTTGCGGCCCAGGTCCGAGGTCAGGGTCTCGATATCGTTGATCGCCGAAACGATGACCGCGTCATTGGTCTCGCCGGCATAGAGGGCGGCCAGCTTGGCGGTCAGGGCCAGCATCTCGGCGCAATAGTCCAGATAGCGGGCCAGCTGGAAGCGGCTCATCTCGCGGGCCGGCGAGGAGCTGGTGCGCGGCCCCAGCACCAGGGTCGGGTCCTTGGTCAGCTGGTGCATGTCGATCACGTGGGCGAAGGACCGCAGTTCGTGCAGGGCCCTCTGCACCCGGATCCGCTTCCAGCGGGTCTCCAGCGACAGCAGGAACCAGGCCGCCGCGCCCGACAGCACGATCAGGTTGACCGCCGACTCCAGGCCCGAGGCCAGGCCGAAGCTGTCGGCCCTGTTGAGGCTGGCCAGCCAGTCGAGCCGCGCGAACAGTCCAACCTCCAGCCCCGCGGCGATCACCACGATGGCCAGCACCAGCAGCCGCAGACCCAGATAGGGCCGCGACAGCCGCCTGGCGCGCTGGGCGGTGGTGCGGGCCGTGGCCGTCAGCTCGGCGCAGACCTGGGCCAGGCCCGAGTCCGGAAACCGCTCGGACACCCGCGCGCGCAGACTATCCAGCGTCTGGACCACCTTGGCCGCGTCCAGCTTTCGCCCGCCGCCCTCTCTGGCTCCGCTCCTGGCCATCGACTCCTCCGCTTCACGGTGACGCTAGCACGGCCCGCGCGCTTGCCGCCAATTCAAACGCGTGTTTGGATTGGTCATCACGGAGCGCGACCATGACCTTCCAGCCGCCCGAGCCTTTCGTCCTCCATACCCGCAAGAGCCCCCTGACCGCGCCATGGGAGCCGATCTTCGCCGACATCCGCGCCGACCGCTGGGTGCTGGGCATCGAGATCCGCGAGCCCCACACCAACTCCCGCGGCGCCCCGCACGGCGGCCTGATCGCCGCCCTGGCCGACAACGCCATGGGCCTGTCGTGCGGGGTGATGCTGGCGGCGCTGCAGATCCCGTCCAATGGTCTGGTCACCGTCTCGCTGAGCCTCGACTATCTGGGCGCGGCGAAGCTGGGCCAATGGCTGACCTTCGACACCGACTTCATCAAGCCGGGGAAGAGCCTGTGCTACGCCGACTGCACGGTCAGCGCCGACGGCAAGCCGGTGGCGCGCGCCCATGCGACGTTCAAGGTGGCGGGGACGTAGGCGGGGTCTTGGTGTCCGATAGCGGGCAGATCCTCCCCTTTGGGGGAGGTGGCCCGGAGGACCGGAGGGGGGGCGTGGCCGATCAGCTCGCCGGCCAGGGTCAGCCACTGTCCAGTGTGTGCAGGCATGGCGGCAACCTATCCACCAAGGATTACAGGTTCAATCGACCGCCTGCCTCAATGTGCCCACCGTCAATCGGCGACTCAGAACGCGGCGCTGAAGATCGTTCCGTCCGGCAGCAGGGCAGCGCGTTTGACGCCGTCGGAGGCGAAGGGCATGGCGACGCGACCATCGCGGTCGATCGCGATCAGTCCGCCGTCCCCGCCCAGGGCCGCGACCCCGGTGATGGCGGCGGCCGCCGCGCTTTCCAGGCTCTCGCCGCCAAAACGCATGCGGTGGGCGATCTGCACCGCCACCGCCGTGCGGATAAAGAACTCGCCCTGGCCGGTGCAGGAGACCGCGACCGTGTCGTCGGCCCAGGCGCCGGCCCCGATCAGGGGGCTGTCGCCGATGCGTCCTGGCATCTTTCCGAACACGCCAGCCGTCGAGGTCGCCGCCGCCAGCCGTCCCTCGGCGTCGCGCACCACGCAGCCGACGGTGCCCGTGGGGTGATCGGGCGGATGGTTGGACTCAAAGGCGCCGGCCTGGGTGAACCAGCTGGCGGGATCCTCGATCTCCTTCAGGCCCTGCGACCGGGCGAAGGCCATGGCGCCCTCGCCGGCCAGCATCACGTGCGGGGTCTTCTCCATCACCGCCCGGGCGGCCAGGATTGGGCTCTCGAAACCCTGCAGCGTGGCGATCGAGCCGGCCCGTCCGCTGGCGCCGTCCATCAGGCAGGCGTCCAGCTCATAGGCCCCGGCCGCATTGGGCGAGGCGCCCTTGCCGGCGATGTAGAGGCCGCTGGCTTCGAGGGCGACAACGGTGGCGGTCGCCACGTCCAGGGCGCTGTCCCCCGCGGCCAGACGGTCGCGCGCCGCCTCGACCAGCCCGCGCATGTGAGCGATCTCCTGGCTGTAGTCATGCCCAGGGGCCGAGCCCGCGCCGCCGTGCAGGGCGAGACTAAAACGTTTGTTTGACATTCCGCTTCCTTGGCCGCGCGCCCTGCGTTAGCGTCCGGCCTCTTAACGAATAAAGACGGGAGAAGACAGATGAAGGCGGTTCTCAGCACGGTGGTCGGCGGCCCCGAAACCCTGGAATTGTCAGAACTGCCCGATCCCGTGGCCGGTCCCGGCCAGGTGCTGATCGACGTCAAGGCCTGCGGGGTCAACTATCCCGACGTGCTGATCATCGAGGACAAGTACCAGTTCAAGCCCACCCGGCCCTTCGCGCCGGGCGGCGAGGTCTCGGGCCTGATCGCCGCCGTCGGCGAGGGCGTGACGAAGTTCAAGGTCGGCGATCGCGTGCTGGCCTCGACCGGTTGGGGCGGCATGGCCGAGAAGCTGGCCCTGGAAGAGGGCCGCTGCACCAAGATCCCCGACAACATGCCCTTCGATGAGGCCGCCGCCTTCATTCTCACCTATGGCACCTCCTATTACGCCCTCAAGGATCGCGGCCATCTGAAGGCTGGCGAGACCCTGCTGGTGCTGGGCGCGGCCGGCGGCGTCGGCCTCGCGGCGGTAGAACTGGGCAAGGCGGCCGGCGCGCGCGTCATCGCCGCCGCCTCCAGCCAGGAAAAGGTCGATCTGGCCATCGCCCACGGCGCCGACAGCGGCGTGGTCTATCCGCGCGGACCGTTCGACAAGGACGGCCAGAAGGCCCTGGCCAATCTGATCAAGGAAGCCTGCGGGCCCAATGGCTGGGACGTGGCCTATGACGCGGTCGGCGGCGACTATTCCGAAGCCACCATCCGCGCCGCCGGCTGGAACGGCCGCTTCCTGGTGATCGGCTTCCCGTCGGGCATTCCCAAGATCCCGCTGAACCTGACGCTGCTGAAGTCCTGCGACATCGTCGGTGTGTTCTGGGGCGCCTCGGTGGCTCGTGATCCGGCCGGCCATGCCCAGAACGTCAAGGAACTGATGGCGCTCTACGCCGAGGGCAAGATCAAGCCGCACGTCTCCGAACGCTTCCCGCTGGCCCGGGCCGGCGAGGCCATCGCCCATCTGGCCAGTCGCAAGGCCATGGGCAAGGTCGTCGTGACCAACGACTGACGCTCCGATCCCTGACGGCGAGCGCGGCTTCGCCGTCAGGGTTAACCCTCGCTAAGGACAAGTTTTATCGGGATGATTACGACGCTTGGCTAAGGCTGACGCGGTTCCAGAGGAAGCCGCAGAATGCCCCAGGCCGCTCGTTCAATCTCGCCGCAGCAGGGAGGCGATCGTCCGTTTCGCCTCAAGCGCCGGCCGGAGGAACGGGTGCGGTTGCTGGGCGAGACCATGGATCTGGTCCGCGCCGAAGAGGTCTTTCACTTCGTCTCAGGTCGTCTGGCTCGCGGCGAAAGTTCGGTTGTCGCCAACCACAATCTCCACAGCCTGTATCTGATACGGCAGAACGCCCGGGTCAGAGCCTTCTTCCAGACGGCCGATCTGGTCGAGGTTGATTCCACGCCGCTGTTGCTGTGGGCGCGGGTGATCGGCAACGCCAGCCGGCAGTTTCATCGCTGCACGTACCTGGATTGGCGCGACCTGTTCTGGGCGCGGGCCCAGGCCGAGAACTGGCGCGTGTTCTTCGTCGGCGGTGAGCCGGGCGTGGCCGAGAGGGCGCGGGAAAAGATCCTGTCCGACTGGCCGGGCGTCACCCTGGAAACCCATCACGGCTTTTTCGACGCCCGAGCCTCCTCTCCGGAAAACGCCGCCGTCGTCGAAACCATCAACGCTTTCAAGCCCGATATACTTTTGGTCGGCATGGGCATGCCGCGTCAGGAAATCTGGGTGCTGGAGAACCACGCGGCCGTTCTCGGCCCCTGCGTCCACTTCACGGTCGGCGGTGCCTTCGACTACGAGGCCGGCGTGCAGAAAGCCGCGCCGCGCTGGATGGGGCAAATGGGGGTCGAGTGGCTGTTCCGCCTGATGGCTGATCCGCGCCGCCTGTTCTCCCGCTACTGCGTCGAGCCCTGGTTCCTGGTCGGGCCGGCCTTGAGCGATCTGCGCAGAACCTTTTGGGCGCGCTCGGTTCGGCCCGCGAAAACCGATACGGCCCGCTCCGTTCAAGGCTAGTCAAGCCGCCGTTCCTCCGCGAATATGATCGCTGATCACCGATCCATCAGAGGTCGGGCGCAGCGGGAAGGAACAACACCATGGCTGGACGTCTGAACGGCAAGGTCGCCGTCATCACCGGGGCTTGCTCGGGCATCGGCCTTGGGGCGGTGGAGCTGTTCGTGGCCGAGGGCGCCAGTGTCATCGCCGCCGACCTGCAGGCCGAAAAGGGCGCGATGCTGGAGAAGCGTTTCCCCGACAAGGTCCGCTTCGCCCAGTGCGACGTGACCATCGAAGCCGACATCGCCGCCGCCGTGAACATGGCCAAGGACGCCTTCGGCGGGCTCGACATCCTGTTCAACAACGCCGGCCACGGCGGAACGCCTCTGGGCGTCGCCGACATGACGGCCGAGGGTTGGGACTGGACCTTCGCCCTGCTGGTGCGGGGGCCGGCCCTGGGCATGAAATACGCGACCCCGCTGATGCTGGAGCGGGGCGGCGGCTCGATCATCAACACGGCGTCCATCGCGGGCCTGCAGGCGGGCTTTGGGCCGCTGGCCTATTCGACGGCCAAGTCGGCGGTGATCCACATGAGCCGCTGCGCGGCGGCTGAGCTGTCGCCCCAGAAAATCCGGGTCAATGCGATCTGCCCCGGCCTGATCGCCACCTCGATCTTCGGCGCCTCGATGGGGCTGCCGCGGGAGGTCGCCGACCAGATGGCCGCGCGGGTCGCGGAGGTCGGACCCAAGATCCAGCCGATTCCCAAGGCGGGACTGCCCGAGGATATCGCCCGGGCGGCGCTCTATCTGGCCAGCGACGATTCCGAGTTCGTCACGGGCACTCACATCGTGGTCGATGGCGGCATCACGGTCGGCGGCCGCAGCGCCTGGGACAAGGACGCCCCTTCGCCGATCCTTTCGGCCATGGGGATCACGCCCGAACAGGCCGAGCAGATGCGCGTGGCCATGGCTGGCGGCGCGGGGTGAACGGGATCAGCCTGACCCCAAACCTGCGCGGCGCGCTGTGGATGCTGGCCTCGGCCATCGGCTTCACGGCCATGACCACCCTGATCAAGTTCCCGGGGCCAGACTATCCCGCGGCGCTTCAGACCTTCTATCGCCAGTTGGCCGGGTGATCACCTGCTGCCGCTGACTGGCGCGGGCCCTTCTAGACGACTCCGGCCAGGCATTCTGATCTTCCGCTCCAGCGGCGGGTGCTGGCGATGATTCTGGGCTTCTAAGCCCATCAGGAACTCCCGTCGGGCGAAGTGCGTTAAGGATGCGCGCTGAGGTGGCGCGTTTGCGACCGTGCGTGAGCAAAGCGACGGGTTGCGCGGGTCAGGCCGTTTCTCTCCGGAGCATGATCAAGAGTGTAGGCGTCTGGGTCTGGCGGGCTTGTCCGGCCTTTCCGGGCCGGCCCGCATTGGGCGTCACAACGCGCTTGGGCGGTCGGGCCGTCCCGTGCGGCATTCGCGCAGCGAGCTTCCGTTCGTACTAACCGCTAACTATCTCCGTGGGATACCGTCGTCTCGGTCAATTAAGGGAAGGTGCCGATCGTTCATGAACACCCTTGCGCGAAAGCGCCCGCAGGACGCGGAGATCCCGCCCAATACGCTCGTCTACGCGGTCGGTGACATACATGGCCGTCTCGATCTGCTTGATCGATTGATCGATTGGGTCGCTGAGGACTGCCGCGCTTCGCGCGCGGATGTGGCACGGTTCATCATCTTTCTGGGCGACTACGTGGATCGCGGGCCAAGCTCCAAGGGAGTGATCGACCGGCTGCTGTCCCTTTCCATCCCCGGACTTTCCGTTATCGCGCTGCGCGGGAACCACGAGCAGATGATGCTCGATGTCCTCGACGCGCCGGACAAGGGACCAGGCTGGGCGCGGGTTGGCGGGAACGCCACGCTGATGTCCTACGGCGTGAAGCCTCCCGCGGGTGGCGCTGATCCCGCGGCCTGGGTCGAGGCCGTAGACGCGCTTCGCGCGGCGATGCCTCCGAGCCACGTCGCGTTTTTGCGCGGGCTAAAACCTGGGGTCGAATTCGGCGACTTCTTTTTCGTGCACGCAGGTATTCGTCCAGGGCGGCCGATCCACGCCCAGACCGAGCAGGACCTCCTGTGGATCCGAGAGCGATTCCTGAACCACAAGGGGTCCTTCGAGCGGGTCATCGTTCATGGCCACTCAACGGACACCGCGCCGATGGTCAATGACTACCGCATCGGGGTCGATACCGGCGCCTACGCGACCGGCGTCCTGACCTGTCTCCGGTTAGATGGCCGAGATCGCATGCTGTTCGGCGTCAAGCTGGGCGGCGTAGGGCTCTGGTCCTGACAGGGGCTGCTCCGTCGCGCGCGCGACATGACGCCGACCTGCGCGAGCGCGTGGCGCCCGCGCGCGTCCCGCGGTCAACGGCCGAGCCCCTGGTGCTCCTGACGGGAAATCAGTAACGGTCTAGCAATTTTCGCTGCACACTGTCCCCCGCATGTTAAGGCTCACAAGGCGTCGGGGTTCTCCGCGCGTTTGTTGAGTAGTGCGGGGCGCGAGGGGCGGCTGAATGGCGAAGAATGCTCGGGACGAGGTGTTCGGAGAACAGCGCCATGCCTTGGTCGTGGCGAACACCACCCTAGCGATCTGCGCCGTGGTCGTTGGCTTTCTAGCTCTGGCCTGGTTCGCCGCGCCGTTCTTCTGGTGGGCGGACGTCATGACCCTCTTCCAGCCGCTCTACGCCATCCCGGCGGCTGTTCTGCTGCTGATAAGCTTGGCGTTGCGATTGAAGCTGGTCTCGGCCGCGCTGGCGCTTGCGCTGGGAAGCATGTTGGTCATCCTGCTGTCGCCGCCGACCCGAGTGGCCGCGCCGCTGCTCACGCCAAGCCGCGTCGTCACCGTCGCCACCTTCAATGTGTTGCACCAGAACAGGCGCTACGACGATTTGGATCGCTGGCTCCGCCAGACGCGCCCGGACATCGTCGGTTTGCAGGAAGTTTCGTGGAACTGGCTTGGCGTTCTTCAGAAGCTTCACGACGTCTATCCCTATTCGGCTCGCATCGCGTCACCCGAACTGGTTCAGCAGCAACCGCACGGAGGGATTGAACTGCTGAGCCGTTATCCCATCCTCTCGGCGGAGGTCTATGCGCCGCTCGGCGCGGATAGGCTGATGGTTTCGGCCATCGTCAGCATCGAGGGCCGCCCCGTCAACGTGATGGTTCTTCACGCTGACACCTTGCGTGCCCGCGACGCCTGGTCGCTGAGGAACCTGTATCTGAAGACGCTTGGGCAGTGGCTCGGCTGGGGGCTCGCCAACGAAGGCAGAGCCCACACCAGCGATCGGATTGTGGTTGGCGACCTGAACACGACTCGGTGGTCGCCGCATTTTCTCGGCTTCCTTCGCGCGGCCAAGCTCTATGACGCGGACTATTCTCTGATCCCGCAAGCAACCCGTATCCTGTCGAAGCCAGGACGGTACGTCTTCGGCTCGCCGATCGATCACGTGCTGACGTCTCGCGGCGTGCGCTCCATGGGGTGCGTGGTCGGGGCCGACCTGGGCTCGGATCACCGGCCCCTGACGTGTCGACTGGGTCTGCCCTAAACTTGCTTCCGAACGTCATTGCTCGGGTGTTCAGTCCGTAAGCGGAATATATTCGTCACGAGCTACGGACTATCTCCGCCCGCAGCGGAGCCAGCAGACCTTCTCTGTTCCCGCGAGCGGTGTTCGATCGTGGTCGGAGGCAGGAGCAACTTCAAGGACAAGGCGCACTATCGCGTATCGGTGGTCACTACCGACGCCTTCGATTTCCTCTACCCGGTGCTTGAGCCCTAGAACGGCGTCGGACGATCCCGCGCGGCGCATCTCCACGATAATGTGGTCGGCAAGTTAGCCGAAGGGAGGGGGGTTAGAATGCGCCGCGAGAGAGGAAGACGGCGGGAACGGTTGCGAAGAGTATTTTCATGTAGAGGACGAAGGTCCTGGAGCGAGCGAAGGCGACGTCGAGGACGACGCGTCGCCGGTAGGTGGTGTTGTTGCGTCCGCTGACCTGCCACAGGCCGGTGATGCCGGGTGTGACGGAATAGTAGCTTGAGATGTATCGGCCGTAGCGAGGGACCTCGCTGGCGACGATGGGGCGGGGCCCCACGAGGCTCATCTCGCCACGGAGGACGTTGAAGAGCTGGGGAAGCTCGTCGATGCTGGTTTTGCGTATGAATGCGCCGTAGGCGGTGATGCGAGGGTCGTTGCGGAGCTTGTGGTCGCGCTCCCACTCCTGGCGCGCGGCGGGACTGGATTCCAGAAGCCTAGCCAGGCGTTCTGCGGAGTCGGTGACCATGCTGCGGAACTTCAGGCATCGGAAGGTCTTGCCGTCGCGGCCGATGCGCAGGTGACCAAAGAGGGGAGAGCCGCCGTCCTGGGCCCATACGACGAGGGCGGTGATGAGCATGAGGGGCGCGCAGAAGACCAGGATGACGAGGGAGAAGGCGATATCGCAGGCGCGGATGGCCATCTCGTCCAAGCGATTGGACCAAGTCTGCGGCGCGGGCTCGTGCAACTGGTACCCCCAAACATCCGTCATGGACGACGTCCCCTCAAGTCGCACACCGTCGTGCTGCGGAGCCTATCTGCAAGCTGTAGGCCAGAAAACTGTATGCCAGGAGCAAGACGGTTTATCGTAGCCGTGGTGTGTCGCCAAACTTTCCGGCGTGTTATGTCACAAGCGTCTCGGTAACGAGCGCCAAAAACATGAAGCGATCGGATATTATGGCAATTCAATCCCCATAGGTGGGGAGTGTGCGCCGGGATTGGTCAAGCACGAAGGGCGCGGGCGTGTTTGCGCGCAGGAGAATTGCCGCTTCTCTGTTCGATAGGACGTTGATTAACGCTCTGGGTGAGCGTGCCGGCGCGCATGGACATGGTTGAGTTGTTTTCCGTCTGTTGGCGCCGCATCGCTCCGGAATGATACACTTGTTCCCTATGGGCTCGCGGCGCACGCCTCGAAGCTGGTCCAACCAGGCGCCCGCGTCCTAAATGCGGATCGACGGGGCCGGCGCGCTGGTGTTCAGCGCCGATCTGCCTCTTGGCATGCGCCAGCGGCTTGAAATCGCCTGCGCGTTGGCGATACTCTTACACTTCAAGACCTCAGAAAAATTAAGACCAATCCCCGCGCCCACCACGGAGTTTCCATGATTTACGCCGTTGGCGATATCCACGGCCGAGCTGATCTACTCGACGTCATGATCGGCTTAATTACCTCAGATATTCAGAAGAGCGGCGCCGCCGAAGCTGAGGTTGTATTCCTTGGTGACTATGTTGATCGCGGTCTGCAGACAAAACGAGTAATCGATACGTTGATTGCGTTAGCGGACAACGTGCCGTTCAAGGCGACGATGTTGCGCGGCAACCATGACCAGTACCTACTTGAGTTCACGCGCGCGCCGAGCACTTGGACCATGTGGCGGCGCCTCGGTGGCGCGGCCACTATGCAGTCCTACGGCGTGTCCCCGCCCGGACCCGAAGCTGATCAGAAGGAACTTGATGCGGTGGCGCAAGAGCTTCGCCACAAGATTGGAGATCGACACTTAGAGTTCCTCAAGGCCACGGAACTTTTTCGAGCGATCGGCGACTATGTGTTCGTCCACGCGGGGGTTAAGCCGGGCGTCCCACTTGAGCGTCAGGAGCCTCGGGACCTCATGGGTATTCGGGGCGAGTTCCTGGACGCCGCGGACCCGATGCCCGGGAAGCTCGTGATCTACGGGCACACGCCCGTCGACTCCCCCAAGATCCAAGAGGGAAAGCTGGGCATCGATACCGGGGCCTACGCGAGCGGCGTTCTGACCGCTGTACGTATTCATGAAGACAAGCTGACCTTGATCCAGGCGACAGCCGCAAGGCGCTAAGTTCGCCATCAACAATCTTGCCAATCGCGACCGCAGCCTGACTATGAATGGCGCGGACGTTCTGGGGGCGATTAAAACCATGCAGATTTCAATCAACGGTCGGCGAGAGCGGAGCAAGCGCTCGAAGTCAAAGCCCAGCATCCTCGACATCTATCGTGGCGCGACAAAGCCTCAGAAGGCGTTGTTGATTTACGCTCTCGTGCAGATGCTCGCCTTGACGATGTTCCAGAAAGTGGGTCTGCCGGCGTCCGACAAGTTGCTGCAACTGTGCCTCCCGACGGCAGTCGGCGGCATGGCGGTTCTCGCCTACTGGGTCAGGCCCAAGGTCGACAAGGTTCGCGCGCTGCTCTACGGCGCGTTTTGCTTCTTCGCCTTCGTCAGCACGTTCTTCCAACCGGCGGGCCAGTCGACCACCAGCTTCCTGCTGGCCCTCCTGATCTACGCGCCCTTCGTGGTTTTCTACGAAGTGCCGCCCCGGATCTTCCGCGTTATCGTGGAGTTGTTCATCGGAATCATGATGGTCGCCGGCGCCATCGTGCTGCTGCAGCATCTCGTGCAATTGACTGCAGGCTGGCGAGCCTGGCCCAACCTGGATGAGATGATCCCGCCTGGGCTGCTCATGCCCAATTTCGTCTATATCCAGCCTATCACGCCAGACTCACAGTTCATGAAGCCCAATGGCGTGTTCTTCGCCGAGGTTTCGATCCTCTCCCAGTTCCTCTGTCTCGCGTTGGTCATGGAGATTGTCTATCTCCAACGGGTCGTTCCGACGGCCTTCCTGATCATTGCTCTGCTGCTGACCTTCGCGGGTACAGGGCTGTTCATGCTGGCGCTCACCTTGCCGTTCCTGCTGACACGGTTCACCCGGCGTACGTGGATATTGTTGGCTATCGCCTTCGTCGCGGCCTTGATCGTCGCTGACCAGATCAACTGGTTCGATCAGATGTCGGGGCGTTTCACCGAGTACCAGCGCCAAAACACCAGCGCCAATCACCGGTTCATCGCCCCCTGGAAGCTGCTTGTCGACTTCCTTCACCGGGACGACGCCCTTTATACGGGCATCGGCGCGGGCTCGATCCTCAAGGCCGACAACGTCGTCTGGTGGCCCTTCACCAAGGTGACAGTTGAGTATGGCCTACTCACCGCCATCTCGTTCTACGCCCTTTTCATCTATGCGCTCTTCTGGCGTACGCCGAACTGGCGCGTATCGATCTGCTTCTTCGTCTTCTTCAGCTTCATGGGGGGCGGCTTCCTTGTGCCCATCTACCCGCTGCTGTGCATGCTGTTCTGCGCCAATTTCCGAGAGGTGGTCGAGCATCGGCCCCGGCGTCGGCGTCGCTCGATCAGTTCCGAAGGCTCGGGCCAAGACGCGGGCTCTCACGTCTCCCGATCATCCTCGCGTTCGAGGCGCGGTGTGGATGGAGAGAGCCTGCCGGTGGCGCGTAGCGGATCCGTGGAGGGGGCGGAATAGGCCGTGTTCGGATCGAGAGACGCTCCGGAGTATTGAACGTGAGCCCTCCGGCGTGATTCGACTTCCGGCGTAGTCTCGCCGGCCTCTGATCATCACCCAAGAAAATAGGGCGGCAGGATATCCTGCCGCCCTATGACTTTTATCGGTCGCCCCGACCCGAGACCACTCAGGCCGACGCGAAGGGCTGGCTCTAGAAGAGGCGCTCGCCGATGCGAACGGTGTCGCCCGGTGAGATCGTCAGTTTGCTGTCCAAGCCGTACTGCTGCTCCTTAGCCTCGCCGGAGCGGCGCACAAAAGCCCGTTTGGTGTTGGCGCGATAGGTGAACCCGCCGGCCTTGGCGATGGCGTTCACGACGTTGAGGTCGTTGGTGTAGGGGTATTCACCCGGCTTGTTGACCTCGCCGAGGATGTAGAACGGGCGGAAAGTCAGCACCTCGACGCTGACGCGGGGATCGCGAAGGTAGCCATCCACCAGCAGGGCTTCGATGCGCTTCTGGAAATCCTGAACGGACTTGCCTGCGGCGGGGACCACGCCGATCAGCGGCATGGCGACAAGGCCGTTGTCCGCAACGACGAACTGACCGCTCAGAGTGTCTTCCCCGAACACGATCACGCGCATCTTGTCGCCCGGGCCGAGAACGTAGTCCGACGAAACGGATCCGGCGCTAGTCACCGCAGGGGAGGGCGCCGTCGCGGCGCTGTCCTGAGCCCAAGCGCTGGAACCGCTGGCCATCAGGATGCCGCACACAGTGGTGATGAGTAGTTTTCGGTTCATCGTGTCTTCCGTAACTTTCATCGAAACGCTTGGCTGGCTGACTTTGCTGCGCAGCCTGGTTCCATCCAACGAAAAGTGTGATCGCCCAATCACTCTATTGCCGACAGATGACTGTAGCCTGAACGCTAATGTCCCTGAATGGCATTTTTGAGGCGCGCGGACAATCACACGACCCTTCGGTGCGGTCCGTATGCAAGAGCGGCGCCGCGAATCTGCGCAATGACGCATGCGATCGGCGCTAGCCGGCCGCTAGGCGACCCCAAGGCTTGCGGAGCGCCGCTCGCCCAGGAGTCGGCGGCGCATGGCGACCAGCAGCGGGCGTTCAGCCAGGCGATAGCTCGCGAGGCCCGCCAGCGCGCTGAGGGCCATTACGCCTAGAGCGGGCAGGGTTTGATCAAAATGGGACAGCGGCGTACGGGCCAAGGCCAGGTGATAGGCCCCGATCAGGAATACGTGGGTCAGATAGATCGAATAGGATGCGTCGCCGATCGCGAGTAACGTCCTGTAGCCCCACCCAGAGCCGGACTTCATCGATAGCGCGCTAAAGACGATCATGGCCGCCCCAGGGCCCCAGATCAGAGACCGCCAGGCGGGGGGCTCGCCCGGAGCGTGCGGCGCGGCGACCACGCCGGCCGCCAGCCAGACGAATCCGAAAAGGCCCAGTGCTAGGGCCCAGGGCGTGGGCAAGATCATGCGGGGGCCAAGCCGGCGATAGGCGAGGGCCAGCAGCATTCCGGCGCAGAATTCCATCACCACTTCGCCACGGCGGAAGAAGTCGATGTGGAAGGCGTCGGTCGCGCAGACGGCTACGAACCCGACGAGAAGGGCGATGTTGGTCGCCACGAAGAGCGCGGGGCGTCCCCGCAGGCCATATGTCCCGAACATCAGGGCGTAGAAGAACATCTCGTAGGTGAGCGTCCACGCCAGCGGAAAAACGGGGTGCTCGACCGGCGCGAGCAGGTAGGAAAGGACGATCTCGCCGAGGCTTGACCGCATCGAAGAGAAGAGCCCCAGCGCCGTCAGCGAAAGCATGGCCGTCATCACCAGCCAATACAGGGGGTAGATTCGGATGGCCCGGTTGGCGAGGAAGCGCCATCGGTTAGGCGCCGAAGCGCCGGTCGACCCAAAGGTGATGATGAAGCCGCTGATGACAAAGAAGATGTCGACGCCGGACATGCCGAAGGTGACAAGGCCCAGGGCTTGCGGGGTTGGCCCATAGAACTCCGTGATCTGGACCACGGTGTGGCACAGAACCACCAACATCGCCGCGGCGCCGCGGAGAATCTGAATGCCGGGGAAGAAGCCCTTGGGCGGCTCGACCGGTGTGGAGATTTGCTCTCTCGACCTGTTCTTGGTCCCTGCGTCAGGCGTCAAGCCGGAATCCCCTTGAGCGGATCTCAACCTCGCGCCGAGGTCCCCGCCAGGGAGGTATAGCAAGGTCTCGTGACGCCAATCCAGCGACCCAGTCGCCGGATGGCGTTGACGTTACAGTCCGTGGGCGATGGCCGAGATGCTGATGAAGATCGCCGTCCACGCGACGGCGCCGCTCAGCAGCAGGAAGGTCGCGCGTTGGCGGACGGGCCAGCGGTCATCGCGAAGTTCGAGTTCCAAAAGGCTCTGGAGCGCGAGGGCCGGGGATGCTTGCGCGACTGCGCCGTCCCCGACCAGTTGTGGTCCGTGGCGCGTTTTCGTCTTGGGAGAGGCTTCTGTCCCTGACGCGAATTTCCGTTGAGCAGACATAATGGAGCCTCTGATGAGCCGGTTCGGCACGCGTCTGGCGTGAGATGGCCTATCTGAAGCTGTCTGGGTAAATATCGGTTCAAGAAAGCTAGCTAAGAAATCCCTAAAATTGCCAATGGAATTAACCTTATCCTGCTCCGTGGAATCTCGATGCGCATTACAGTATATTTTCGATCGGTGGATTGGGCGTTTTTATTTCGATAACCAATTTTGAGAATTGCTAGTGATGTAGGATACAAATTAGCCAATAATTTATCTTCGTTTATATCGTGTTAATTGATTTTTTGGGGGATTTTGGCTGTTAAATTTGAATACACTATAATTTAAACATCAATTTTAATTCCATTCGGATCAGGTTGGGGCCTCAATTGCGAGGCCTTACCCATGTCCCCGTCGCTGGTTAGAGTTCTGAAGGCCGCCGTGCTTGTGGCCGCACTGAACGGTCTGGCCGCCTGCGCCACCGTCGAAAGTTCAAGCGCGATGCTGGTCATAGGGCCCGCCGCGCCGGCTCCGGCCGGCTTCATTGCGTTCTGCGCACGCACGCCTCAGGAGTGTGGCGAGACGAAACGCGCTACCGTCGATGAGCGCGTGGTCGAGGTGGCGCGGGGCGACGCCGCGCCGTCCGGCCTGTCATCCGCGTCCGGGACGGTCTCAGCGTCGGGTGGCGCGTCTGCGGGTTGGGCGGTAAGCAATGAGCGCCGCGCCGACTGGAGCGCGCTCTTCGCCGCCGCCCGGTTCCAGCAGGCGCCGGTGGAGGGCTCCACGACCGCGGCTCTCGTGCGCGCGACGTCGGATACCGACGCCCAGATCCAGCTTGATCGCGAGACGATGGCGCTGTTGACCAAGGTGAACAAGTCAATCAACCGCGCGATACAGTTTGACGACGATCGTACAGCCTGGGGGGCGAGCGACTATTGGACCTTGCCGCTTGAGCAGGGGAAGCGTTATGGAGACTGCGAAGACTACGTGCTTGAGAAGCGTCGCAGTCTCATTGCAAAGGGTCTATCGCCCAAGGCGCTTTCAATCGCCCTGGTGCTGACCCCAGCGGGCGAGGGACACGCCGTTCTGCTCGTCGCCACCGATCGGGGCGAATATGTGCTGGACAACCTGTCCGCTTGGGTGACGCCTTGGTCCGCCACGGGCTATCGCTGGCTTGAGCGGCAGGCGCCGGGCGGTGACCCGATGGCCTGGGTATGGATATCGGCGCCGGCGGCCAGTTGAGCGTGCGGCATCGACTCGTTCCTGGCGCGAGTTGGGAAGGCGCTTTTAATCGCCATAGCTGGCGTTGGAATGAAGGTTTATGACTGCGGCTCTGACACGGATCGATCAGGCTGACGTGTGGGGCGCGCAACGGTCGGTGACCGGCGCGATCGTCGTGGCTCTGTTGTTGGCGCTTCAGGCGTCTTGGGGCGCCCTGGCCTCGGAGTCAGCGTTGCTGATGACCGTTTCGGCCGCAGCGCTTCTGGCGTGGCAGTGCCTGCAAATGGGCAGCGGCGCCGCCGTCGGCCGTCGGCCGGCCCTGCTGGCGATGCAGATTGTCTTTCTGGCTGGCGTCACCGTGCTCGCCTCGGCTGCAGCGCCCTGGAGCTGGCGCCCTCGAAGCCTCGACCCGTCGGCGACCAGCGTCGATGTGATCGTCATCTTGGGCTTTGGCTGCCTGTTCATGCTCGGCGCCATTATCGCGGCGACCCATCGCGCCGCAGTGCGCACTATCAGGTGGCTTGTCATAGGCGGCGCGGTCTTCGCCGCCTGGGCGATCTGGGCGATGGAGGCCGGGATGGACTCCGCGATCTTCGCGGGACGCCTGGCTGCTACCTATCACACCGCGAACACGGCAGGCCTCGTCTTTGCGGTTCTGCTGCTGCTTGCCGTCTACGAGATCATGCAGGGTCTGCGGCGAACGTTTGCCGGCGGCGGAGGGTGGGCGCTTCTCGCTGGCTGGATCGGCGTGGCGTGCGTTCTGGCCACAGCCCTGATGCTGACCGCCTCGCGCGGCGCCATCGCGGCGTTCGCGGCGGCGTTCATCGTTCTTCTGATCTCGCAGTGGCTGCGTAGCGGTGCGATGAACCGCATCGCCTTGGGCGGTGTTACGATTGTGGTGCTGGCGGTCGGCGTCGCCTTCGGCGGGGCCTTCGTCGAGCGGTTATTTACCGCACCGGCCGACGCCGCGATCCGGGGCGAGCTGTTCGCCCTGCACTGGGGCGTTTTCCTGGAAAGGCCGTTGTGGGGCCATGGTCTGGGGACGTTCGACATCCTCAACCGCACCCACCTGACCGCCGATACGTTTCCACGATTGTGGATGATGCGGGCGGCCCACAATCTTTACCTCCAATGGCTGGAGGAGGCGGGCGTGCTAGGCGCGCTCTGCATGGGCTCGACCCTGTTGACGGCCATCGGCCTGTGCGTGGTCGGCGCGATCCGTCGCAAGGTCTCCTCGAGTCTCCTCTGGGCGCTGTTCGGTGTGGACTTGATCTTCCTGATCCATGGCGTCAGCGACTTCGGCTTGCAGACGCCCTCGGTGGCGGCGCTGTTCGCGCTGCTGCTGGGTCTTCAGGTCGGACTGGCCCTAAGGCCCTCGCAGGACCCCAGCGACCAGCTTCGCCGGGCGCCGATCCTGGCCGTACTGGGCCTCGCCGTCGCCGTGCTCGGGGCTACAGCGCTTGCGAGCCTGTTGGCGGGCGGCGCCGTCGTCGTCGCGGGTCAGCGGATCATCCCGGTCTCGGCGGGCTACGATCGGCTGGCCGTGCGCCTGATCGAGGGGGGGCGCGACCCGGCGCGGCTCGCCGCAGCCCGGAGGGCGACCTTGGCCGCGATCCAGGATTCGCCCTACAATACCTCCGGCGTCCTGCGCCTGGCCTATATCGATACGCTCGAGCAAGGGCGGCTGACCCCGACCGGAGCGGCGCAGTTGCGGCGATCCTACCAATTGATCCCGCTGGATCAGTCGGTGGCGGTCTGGCGCATCCGCTTTGCCCTTGAGAACTGGGGGCAGGTCGATCCCGCCACGAGGATTCAGGTCAAGCGAGAGTTCGATGCGCTGTTGTCGACTGGGCAGTATCGAAAGGTCTTGGTCGCTATGCTGGAAAGCATTCGCAATCCGGAGGGGGCCTTTGTGGCGGCCTTCTGGGAGTCTCAGGTTTGGCTCAGCGGAAAATAGTAACCATTAACATTCCCATTTTTTGGGCAGGTATCGCGCTAGACTCAACACACGCTCGGCAATGTGCCGTAGAATCTGGGTCGCGGGCCTCAACGAGCTTGATTTTCGGGGAGAGATGAGGCATGGCTAGAATCAACTCAGAGTTACGCGGCAGGGGTCAGATCAGGTTCTCGACATGAGACTTCCAACTTTTGTCTTCGCTCTCGCGCTAATCTGCGCCGTGCCTGCGGTGGTCATCGCGCCGGCCGCGCATGCGCAATCCGAGCCGGGCTCGGCGAGCCTCGCCGCCGCTATCGTCAACGGTGTCAAGCAGGCTATTCAGAGCAGCGACCCCAAGACGCTGCAGGCGAACACCGAATCGTTCCTGGAGAGCGCCTTGGCCACCGCGCGCGCTACGCCTGGCGTCGCCTCGGCGGCGCTGAACATCGCTGAGGCGCGCCTCAAGGCCGACGGGCAATGGACGCCGCCGATTGCTGCCGCCTTCGCCACGGCGCGGCGCGCGATCGCCGCCCTGATCAGCCCCAGCGCGGGCGTCGGCAACGGCGTGTCGTTGCTGGGTGCGCCGCCGATCAACGCTGGTGGTGGTTCGGGCCAGACGGGCACCTACGGCCAGCCATAGAGGCTTTAAGATTCATGCACTTAGGGCGTGTTTGAGCGGTTTAACCGCGCGCACTTAGATCGAAAGCGCTCTAGCGATGGCCGTTGCGGCCAGGCGACAACGTCGCTATGTGGAACGGCTTCTTGGGGGTTTAGAGCATGCAGGGCAACTTGAACTGGGCTGGCGTCGGTATCGTTGTCGCGGCCATGGTCGCCGTGCCCAGCGCGCCGGCTTTTGCGCAGACCAACAATTCGTTCTCGCGCACCAAGAACGTCGCGGTCCGCGAGCGCCCGCATCCTGAGTATGAGCCGCTCGGCGTCCGCGCCGGCGCGTTCCTGGTCAATCCCAAGCTGACCACCCAGGTCATCCACACGGACAACCTCTACGGCTCCAACACCAACGCCAAGTCGGCCAGCTACCTGGCCCTGACGCCGTCGGTCATGGTCAAGTCGAACTGGGCTCGCAACGAGATCGCGCTGAACGCCTCGACCGAGTTCGATCGCTACGCCAAGGTCAGCGAAGAGAACAGCGCCAGCTGGCAACTCGGCGCGCGGGGCCGTCTGGACGTGCTACGTGACGCCAACATCACGGGCGGCGCCTCGGCGGGCCACTTCGTCGAGCAGCGCACGGCGTCCAGCAATCCCACGGCGTCGATCAAGCCGATCCAGTTCGACCAGCGCAGCGCCTATCTCGGCGCCACCCGCGCGTTCAACCGCGTACGGCTGACCGGCTCGGCCAATCGCGACAACTTCTCCTATGACGACGGCCGCACGGCCGCCGGCGCGGTGATCAGCCAGAAGTTCCGCGAGCGCGACATCACCGTGATGACGGGCCGCGCTGACTACGCCCTGACCCCGGACACGGCGTTGTTCACCAAGGTCACGCACAACACCAATAACTTCAAGACCGCGGTCAGCGGCGTGGATCGCGACTCCAAGGGCGCCGAGTTCCTGGTCGGCGCCAACTTCCAGCTGACTAACGTCCTGCGCGCCGATATCGGCGTGGGCTGGCTGAAGCAGGACTTCAAAGGCGCCGCCTTCAAGGACATCTCCGGTTACAGCGCCGGCGGCACCCTGGAGTGGTTCCCGACCCAGATCACCACGGTCACCCTGAACACCGAGCGCAAGCTGCAGGACAGCGGCCTGGTCGGCTCCGCCGGCGCCCTGGCCACCCACTTCGGCGGTCAGGTCGACCACGAGCTGCTGCGCAACCTGATCCTCACGGGCTCGGTCGGCCGCGACAAGCTGAACTTCGTCGGCCTGGACCGCGACGACAAGCGGACCACCTTCGGCGCCAGCGCCACCTACCTGCTGAACCGCGGCCTGGGCCTGACGGCCGGCCTCTCGCGGATGGAGCAGAGCTCGAAGGGCCTGCTCAAGGGTGGCAATTTCAACGTCAACAAGCTCTCGTTCGGGATCGTTCTGGTCCGATAGGCGGCATTCGGCAAAGGGCAGCGAGATCGTCACTGGTCTCGCTGCTGCGCCCGAGCACCGTTTGCGCCCCTGAGAGTTCGGTGTTAGCGATTCGTCCGTCGTGTGTCGGGACCTCTCTCCCGCGTCCGCAGCTCTCTCTCTGATCGAGCCGGTCACTCAGATCGTGTGCGCTTTCTAGGAAGCAGCTAGGTGAGGCATACGCCCGTTGCGGAGCCTAACGAAAGTAGGCGCTGATGGGGACGCAAGTATTTCTTTGCGTGGCGGAGCGAGAGGGCGCGCCCTCTCGCTCCGCCACGCCATCCGATGCTTCATGAAGGGGCGTCTAAGCGCTTGAAGGCCTTGCCTAGGCCGCCTTCTCCGCGGCGGCCGGACGGTTGAACTTCCGCCACAGCGTTTTCGCCAGATCCGCGCCGGGCTTCTCGATCAGCATGTAGCTGAAATAGGCGGCCACGCAGCAAAGCAGCACAAGCATCGCCCAGAAGATCGGGGGCGAGAGGAAGCGCTCAACGTGCGCCTTCTCGGCGACCTTGGCGGCGATCCGCACCACGAACATGTGCGTCAGATAGAGGCTGAACGAGGCGTCGCCGATCAGCTTCAGCGGCTTGCGGATCCAGATCTCCTTGTTCGGCTGGGCGCAGAACAGGCCGAAGGCGACCAGGCCGACCGCCATCACCATGGTTTCCGGGCGCAGCGGATAGGCGGCGCCGTCAGCCCAGGCGGCGACCTGCGCGGGTCCGAACGAGGCCTGGAAATAGGCGATGATGGCCGTGAGGGCGACGGCCAGACCGGGTAGGAACAGCCCCGCGGGCAGTCTGCGCGCATAGCGGGCCCACAGCGCCGAGAGCAGAACCCCGGCCAGGAACTCGATCACAAACGCCCGGGTCCAGACCCAAGGCGCGGTGTTGACCGGCGTGAACGGATGAAGCGACGCCAGCACGACCATCACCACGCTGAGCACGATCAGCGCCGTCCGGGCCCGGAGCCCAAGCAGGCAGGCCATTATGGCGTAGAAGAACATCTCGTAGTTCAGCGACCATCCGAGCGAATAGATCGGGCTCATCGACCCCGAGGGGCCTTGCACCGGGATGAAGACGAAGGACGCCAGGACGTGCGTCCACTCGAAACCGTCGCGATTGATCGCTCCCGGGACCAATCGACCGATCGCGATATAGGCCAGCGTCGTCAGCCAGTAGAGCGGAATGACACGCCAGGCCCGGTTCCAGGCGAAGTGCTTCCACGCTCCCGGCTTCGAGAAATCCCGGCTCGCGATATGCCAAATAATGAAACCCGAGATGACGAAGAATATCTCGACGCCAAACTGGCCCGGCAACGGCGGTATTGCGGAGCCCGCGCCGAAGATGTCGATCACATCGCCGCAGGAATGGCTCACGACGACAGCCAAGGCCGCAACCGCCCGCAGGATCTGAAGGTTATCAATCCTGCCGCGGTCGCTGGGGGTTTTCGCCTCGGCCATGCGGTCTCCTATTGAACCAGAAAGACGACCAGTGTCAGTCGTGCTGCGTGGGCGAGGCGCACAGCGTTTGCGCGATTGCTTCCCAAGCAGCTTCTTTGAATCAGCAATCAAATACTGCTGGGTGCGTTGCGAGTACGTACTTTGACAGGAATACGCGCTCGTCTACGCGTGACTGTAGAGGATCCGAATAGTTTCGATGGATCGGTCGTCGAAAGTGCGTAGCAGCACGCGAGCACAATGCCAACTCTACTGTCGCCAAATATGGTAAAATTCTCAACAAGAGAGTAGATCGCGATATACATAAATGCTGCAAATCCGAAATACACCCTAGTTCCGTACTTGTGTTCAAGTGCAACGATTTTTCTCTCAATGAGTACGAGTTGAGAGACGATCAAAATGGCGGTGCCGATTCCGCCAATCATCAAAATTCGGAGAATGTAGTTGTGAACGGGGAGTTTTGTAAAGTAAAGCGCGCCCTGATCGTACCAAAGTTGATACCAATAATTTTCGCCTGAGCCGAATAGCCAGTAATCGTTAAGATGTTCAATGGCTCGAGCCCACAGCCGAAGTCGGATCTTGAATGTATCAATTTCGCCGACTTCTCCTGAGAAGCCGAAAAGTACGTCGAAAAATGTCGCTAGGCTCAGGATGACGATGATAAAAAACCACCGAAGAGCTTCATGCATCCTTTTAGTATACATCAAGAAGGCAACGGTTAGTGCAACCATCGGGACCGCGAAGAGTGGCGTCTTCGAACCGGTCGCAAAAACGCCAGCGAACATCAAAGCAGAAAACGCAATCCTGAGACGGCCCTGAAAAGCCAGATAGGCTAGGCATCCTAGGGCTACAAAGTACCCTGCAGCCTGATTGCCATTCATGTAGAGCAGCCCAGCGGCTTTATCGGGGTCTGCGACGTTGTTGCCAACATCGCCAAACCATTCAATCACCGTGGGGCTGACGAAAAGCTTGAGTACGTCCGAGCGCACATATGCAGACTCGATCGAGGGAACGAATCTGAAAAGAAATACGGCGGGAATCATCATCACATTGGCAATCACCAAAGCCTTGGCGGCGAGAGCCATTTCTTTCGGGCGTTTGTCGAATGCAAATAGGAGGAGTGCGGCCGAAAGTGAGAAGTGTAAGATTTGATAGGCTTCTTTTGCTGCCGATAGCAGCGGCCAAGCGTTGACGACGCTTAAGACCAAAAAATAGGCCGCGGCAGCAGCCTGAAAGTAAAAATTCTGAATAAATTGGCGCCCTGCCAAAAGCACGGCGGCCATGGGCAGTAGCAGCTGAACACTAAGGGTGAACCCGGGATTGTTATTGAGGAAAATTGGGAAGATCGACGTTGCGAGCAGCGCGCTGCCCACCAACCAAGGAAGGCTTGGAAAGGTGTAGCGAGCGTCTGATCTCTGTCCGGGGGTGTTCGACATAGAAATCCCAATAAGTTCTCGGTCCAGGCGAAAATCCCTAGCGGCCTAGCCATCGCGGACCGCTACGGATTTAGCGGCTTCGGCCCACTGGCGTCCATTGGCAAATTGACGGCGAACGGCAAGGCGGCGTTCAGCCTTGCCGAGATCCCGTCAAAGGAAAGCCTTCTTGCCGTTGTCTATATGGAGCGATGATTCTTTAGGCAGGCTTTAACTCAAAATTCCCTCCATCCGTCATCATCACTGAGCGTCTCGCCCAGAGAAGGTTAAATCCCATGGACTCGCTACCGCCACCGCCTAACGGCATGACTTGGGGTCTTGCGTTTGCTGACGAGTTCAACGGCGAGCGCATCGATCCGCAGGCCTGGTTCGTGCATCCTGACAAAACGCGCGGCGACGGCTGGTTCCTTCGCGACAACGTCGTGCTGGACGGTAAGGGCAACTTGGTCTTCCGGACCACGCGCAAGGACGGCCGACTGGCCGGCGCTGGCGTCGACGGACGCGGGCGAGCCCGGTGGAAGTTCGGTTATTTCGAGATCCGGGCCAAGCTGCCCGGTATACCGGCGGGCAACCGCCCCGCGTTTTGGCTGACTGGGCCCGAAGTCAACAGGGTCGGCGACGAGGGGCGCGACGGGACCGAGATTGACATCTTCGAAGCGCCGAGCCGCACGGGACGGATCGAGATTAACCTGCATTGGGACGGTTACGGTCCCGAGGAAAAGACCGCTAACTTCAAGCCTCAGAAGCGGATCGATTATTTCAACTTCCATACCTACGCGGTGTGGTGGTCGCCGACCTTCTACCGGTTCTATATCGACGGAGACATGGTCTGGGAGACGGCGGCGGGCGGGGTGTGCCAGGTTCCGCTGTCGATCGTGATCTCCGACGAGCCGATCGATCGCGCCAACTGGCGCGGCGCCAGTCCGCTGCTGGCGGGTCTGGATGCCTTCGTGGTCGACTATGTGCGCGTCTACCAACTGGCTCCGGTCCCAGTTCCCGCCCCTTCCGCCGGCCCGCGACCCTGACGCGCGCCGGCGTTGCGACGAGGGGATCGATCATCCGTCGCGAATGATTCCCTACGCCCCGGAAAGGCTCTAGGGTTTCACCGCTCGCGGGAGGCGGGCGGTCGGGGGTTTCGATGCTGTCAGAGAATGGGCCATGGTGATCGCCAAGTCGAAGCTGCCGCTGGAGTCGGACTACAACTCGCGCTGGCCCGTGGCGCTGTCGATCGCCGCCGTCTGCCTGCTCGCCGGCGTCTCGGCGGCCTCGAACATCGACTCCTACCTGACCAACGGCCCGGGGCTGGACCTGGCCATCGCCGTGGCGGCGGTCTTCGCGGTCATCGGCTCGGTCTATCCCGCGCCCCGCATGCTGGGGAGCGTGGGCTGGGTGCTGCTCGCCTATGTCGGGGTGACGTTGCTGTCGCTGACCAGCACGCCGGCGGACGTCAGCCCGGAGACGATCCTGCGCTCGGTGTCGACCATCGTGCTGTCTTCGGCGGCGCTGTTGGTCGGCGGGGCGCTGCGCAACCGCGCGAAGGACTATCCCAAGTACCTGATCATCGTGCAGGTCGTCTGCGTGCTGCTGTGCCTGGCCATCGCCGCTGTGGCCCTGCTCAATCCGGCGGGGCGCGAAAAGAACGTACTGGGCGGGGTGATCTTCGCGACCGCCATGTTGAATTTCCTGTGCGGCTATGCGCGCGGAGAGCGCGGCGCGGGGCCTCTGGTGCTGCTGGCGGTGCTGGTGTTGGGCGGCGCCCTGGCGACGGGGCATCGCCTGATGCTGGCCCTGGGCCTGGCCATGCCGCTGGGCGTGGCGTTGCTGAATCTCGTCAAGGTGCGCTGGGCGCGGCTGATTCCCGTCCTGCTGGCGGTCTCCATCGGCGTCGGCGCGATCGCCGTCTACACCCAGTACCAGAAAATCCCGGAGTTCCGGCTGGTGGACGCCGAGGTCAGGAAGCAGACCGGCCGCTCCATGCTTTCGGGCCGCCAGAAGATGTGGGGCTCGATCTCCGAGGCCATCATCGAGGCGCCGCCCTTGGGCTATGGTCCCACGGTCAGGGCCTCTGATGTGACGGGGCGCCCGTTCTCGACCCACAACGCCTTCCTCAATGTCGGGTTGCAGGGCGGCTTTGTCGGCCTGATCGTGGTGTTCGGGCTGGTCGCGGCGATCGGCTATCGAGCGTTTACCGCGCCGGTGGACTCCGCGGGCGTCATCCTGAGCGTCTATCTTGGCGGGGTGCTGGTCCACAATTCGTTCGAGACTGTGCTGTTCACCAACAGCTTCCCGATCGCGGTGCTGACGTGGACAAACCTGGGATTCCTCGTCGCCAGCTGCATGCTCCCCCCCGCGCCGCCCAAGCCCAAACGGGTGCCGGAATACGCCGCGCCGCCGGTGAAGGTCCACGTACGGGGACGCGGTGGCGCTTAGCGACACCTTGCGAGGGGCATCGCCGTTGGTCGCCAATTCCTCACCGCGCGCCGGGCCGCTGCTG
This sequence comes from Caulobacter sp., assembly GCF_965279145.1. Classification (NCBI taxonomy): domain Bacteria; kingdom Pseudomonadati; phylum Pseudomonadota; class Alphaproteobacteria; order Caulobacterales; family Caulobacteraceae; genus Caulobacter; species Caulobacter sp. The sequence continues at coordinate 1,372,695 of NZ_OZ257139.1, read as the reverse complement.
TCGATTCAGTATCTACGCGCGATCGCCGCGCTGATGGTCGTGGCGCATCACGCCCGCAATCCGGCGACCTGGCTGTTTAATCCGATGCATGACGCCACGTGGGGGGCGACGGGAGTCGACATCTTCTTCGTGGTCAGCGGCTTCATCATGTTCTGGGCCGCGCGCGACGAAACCGTGGGCGCGTTCGCCTGGCGGCGTTTTTTGCGGATCGCGCCATTCTACTGGGCCGCGACGCTTGTGATGCTAGGCCTGCAGGTGACGACCAAGGGTGAGGCCCTGACCCCGGACCTGATCCGCCATGTGGTCCTGTCGCTGCTGTTCGTTCCCCACGAAAGCCCGCTCGCCCCCGGCGTCTGGCCCTATCTGGTTCCGGGGTGGACGCTGAATTTCGAAGTGTTCTTCTACGCCGTCTTCGCCGTGGGCCTGTTGGTTCGCAGGCCGGCGGCCGCGACCTCCGCGATCATCCTTCTCCTGATGGCGCTTGGCCTGTGGCTCTCCCCCGAAGGCGCGGCGCCGGGGACCTACACCAGCCTCCAGCTGCTGCCGTTCGTGCTGGGCCTCTGGATCGCCGTCGCGGGGGTCTCCGCCACGGCGTCCAAGGCCGCGCCCTTGACCCTGGGCGCGCTTGCGCCGCTCGGGTTCGCCTATCTGGTCTGGGCCGGGAATGCGCCGGACGCGATCGTGGGGCGAGCCATCGCCGCTGCGGCCGTCGTCCTGGGCGCCGTCGCGCTCGAGCCGCGCCTGCCGCGCTGGCCGGCTATGAAGCTACTGGGCGACGCGAGCTATGCGATCTACCTGACTCACACCCTGACCCTGCCGGTTGTCCAGATCGTGCTGAAGCGGGCCCCGCTGACGGGTCCGGTTCAGTTTGCGATCGTGATGGTCGTCTCGATCGTGATCAGCGCGGCGGTGGGCGTCGCCGTCCACAAGCTGGTGGAGAAGCCCTTCCTGCGTTGGGCCACCGCGCGCCAGGCCGGGGCCGGCCTCTTGTCGAGAAACGAGGCCGGGTCATGACTCAGCAAGCTGTCGTTGAGACGCGCGGCGACCGTGGCGGCGTGCTCAAGAACGTCCAGGTCCTGCGCGCCATCGCCGCCTACTTGGTGGTTTTCTATCACGCGCGAGTGCTGACGCCGATCGAGAGCGTCATGCCCGTCGATTTCGGCAACGCCGGGGTCGATATCTTCTTCGTCATCAGCGGCTTCATCATTGCGCATGTCAGCCGGCAGGGCGATTTCGGGCGACCGGGCGCGTTCATGGCCAAGCGAGTTGTCCGCATCGCGCCGATCTACTGGCTCATCACGCTTTTCCTGTTCGCGATGGCCCTAGTCACTCCGGGGCTTGCCGGCGCGGCCGGGCCGCCGACCGGGGCGATGTTGATCAAGTCCCTGCTGTTCATCCCCTATTTCGACGGTTCGGGCGCCGTCCATCCGGTCCTGTTTGTCGGCTGGACCCTGAACAACGAGATGTTCTTCTACCTGGTGTTCGCGGCGGCTCTGCTGATCCGGCGCGAGGTGTTGCGCCTGGCCGTCGTCAGCGCGGCGCTTCTGGCTCTTGTCGGTCTGGGCCTGGTGTCGCCGCCCCGTGGGGCCCCGATGCAGACCTACACCGATCCCCTGATGATCGAGTTCGTCGCGGGGATGTGGCTGAGTCTGGTCTATCGCCTTCGCTCCCCCGCCGGGCCCCTATCGGCTGGCCGCCGCATCAGCCTCCTTCTGCTGGGCGCCACGATGTTCGGCGTTCTGGTTCTGGGCGACAGCGCGTGGCCTCACCTACATCGGGTGGTCAAATGGGGTCTCCCGGCGATCGCCATCATGGCCGTGGCGCTATGGCTGGAGCAGCCGTCGGCGTCGGCGTCGGCGGGATGGAGAATTCCGCTTCTGCTGGGAGAAGCCAGCTACTCCATCTACCTGACCCATCCGTTCGTCATAAAGGCGGCGGATCTGGTCCGGGGGCGACTGCCCGATTTGGGACCGGCGCTCGACGCGACGCTGCTGGTCCTGGTGTTGATCTCGGTCGGAGTCGCAGGCGTGATGACTCATCTGCTGCTTGAGAAGCCGATCCTCGCCGCCTTGCGTCCTGTTCTCAAACCTCGAGTGGCGCGCGGTTCGACTTGAGCCTGGCCCTGCGCATGGGCGCTCGTCTTAGCTCCGGATCGTCGCTACCAACTCGCGCATGTGCTTGCGGCTTGAAACGCCGGCCAGCACGCAGTCGATGATCGGAAAGGTCGCGGCTCTCGCGACCGCCTGAGGCGGCGAGAGGTCGGGCTGAAACCGCATCACCTCACGGGCGAAGACGACGGCGCCGCACGCGCGCACGGCTTGTTCAAGGGGAGAGCCCGCGATCGCCTCGATCAGGTCGAGCGGGATCTGGAGAATCGACAGTCCCGGCATGGCGAGCGCCAGCCGGAGCTCTTCCTCGGTGTCGACCGAAACGCCCCAGTGGCGGACGAGGCCTTGCTTGGCCAGCCCGGCCAGGGCCTCTGGGACGGCGCCGTCGGAAAGCACGGGCGCGCGCGGGCCATGCAGCATCAGGCCGTCGATGCAATCCATCCCCAGCCGGCGTAGCGACGCTTTCAGGGTCGGTGCGAAGGTCTCGGGCCGGTAGTCGTCTGGATCCATCGACGAGTCGCGCGCTTGGGTGACCGCCGCGCGCCCGCCCTTCGGCAGAACGGCCTTGATCAGGGGTTTCACGGGCCGAAGCAGCCGCATCTTCATCGAGAACCGTTTGCCCAGCTTGGTCACGACGAAAGCCTGCTCACTCCGTCCCTTGAGCAGGCGTCCCAGTTCCCGTTCGCTGTCGCCCTGGCCATAGATGTTGGCCGTGTCGAAGACGGTGACTCCCAGGTCCAAGGCCTCGGCCAGCATGACCCGGGTCTCCGCGATCGGCGTGTCGTTGTTGAAGGACCCGATTCGGCTGCAGCCAATGCCCAGGCGTGATATCGGCTTGCCGGACAGTTGGCGAAGAGGGGGGGCGGACATGACGTTCCTTGCGTGGAAAGGGCGGGTGTTCAAGGCGGCGCCGCGCGCCGGCCCTAGGTCATCTTGGTCAGGCGCTCAGCGAACGCCTTGGCGATAGCCTGGGCCAGATCGCGGCACTCGTCCTCGTTCGGGTGCGTCCTATCGACCGTGCGGTCGCCACGAATTCTCGGCAGCCCGAGCGCGAAGAGATCCAGAACCACCGTGCGGTCATCCCCACCCGCAAGGGCCGCGTCTCGGGCGGCGGCGTTGCGTGACGGCGAGACGACCGCGCCGTCGGCGGAGAAGCTGGACAGGAACAACTTGATCGCCTCTGGGTGTCGTTCTGAAGCCGCCTTGACGCCCTTGGCGACATTGCCTCGGATCAACGCCTCGGGCGACCGCCAGTCATTGACTGAGCCATAGAGAACCACGAGATCTAGAGGCCCGAAGCGGTCGAGGTCGCCCAGAAGGATGCGATCCAACTGCGTACGGCCGGCCTGTGCGGCGACCCACCCTTGCGAACCGACGCCCGAGGCGACGATGTTTCGAACGCCGAGCGCCTCGCCGAGCCTATGCGGGAGTCCCGAGCGGCGCGTTCGGCCGTTATAGCCTTGTGCGTAGCTGTCGCCGAGCATGACGGCCCGGATTTCGGCGGGATCGACCGGCGGGGCGGTTATGTTGGCTCGGGCATCGACATTGAAGCCGTACAGATAGATCGCTTCGCCAAAGAAGATTTCGACAAGAGCGTTTTTCACCGGGCTGGGGAAGGTAACCTGCACGACGGCGACCTGCTCGGTCTGGCTGACGCTGTCCTCCGCTTGTGTCCACTGACCGTTGATCCGGATGAGAAAACGCTTCGGACCTCCGTAGTAGTAGCCGTTGAGCGCGAAGTCGAAGCCATAGCCCGAGAACAGGAAGGCGATACCCCATCCATTGGAGAAGCCACTCACGGGGCCGCCGCCCGCGTCATGGCTGATGTAGCCGGCGGTGAACGCGGCTGGATCCCGTGGCATCTGTCGGAGATTGCCCGAGACTTGACGCAGCAGCGGACTATCGGGGCGGATCATCGGCTTCATTTCGCTGCGATAGACGCCCGAGATCGTCGATCCCGCCCAGTCCGGTTTGGCGACTATCGACGGCGGTGACGCCATGACCGTCGTGGGTTTGGCCGACTTGACGCCATTCAGCAGCTTGCGCGCCGCCGCGTTCCCTGGCGCCGCACGCGCCAGGTAGGGCCTCGCGAGCGCAGCGCCGACCAGCGAAACCGTAGTCAGGCCCTTCAGGACCCGACGTCGGAGAAGAGGATCAAAAGTCATTTCACGCGAAGCCCGGCCTGGAGTGGACCACACGCGCTGGCGCACCGACGGCCACCGACCCCGGCGGTAGATCCTTGGTCACGATCGATCCTGCGCCAATCACGCATCCGTCGCCGATCGTCACGCCGGCCAGAACGATGGCGCGGCAACCGATCCATACATCGCGGCCGATCACGATATCGCGCTCCTTCATCGGCTGGGCATTGACGGGTGAGCCGCGATTGTAGTCGTAGGTCGCGGCGGTGATGAGCACCTCGGGACCGAGCAGCACGTCGTCGGCCAATCGAATCTCGCTTGTGGAAGGTCCTGCCCAGATGTGGCAGCGCGGGCCGATATTGACCCGACTTCCAAGGCTGATCCGCTCGCCGTGCGCGAAGTTGACATCCGGCGCGATCGCACAGTCGGCGCCCATCCTGACCTTGCGCCGCGGGACGACGTGGGTGTGATTGTAGTAGTTCACGATCCGGATAAGATGCAAATAGGCGCGGGGGTCCAGAGCCCCGAGGACAAGCCGAAGGAGTCTTCGCGACTTGGACATCTTCGGGCTGAACACTTCGTGGACTTCGTGGGTCATTTTTTGACGTTGAATCTTTCGCTAGAGGTCCGCATCACGGCCCGACCAGCATGCGCTGGTCAACAGCACGATTACTATCGGATAGTTCGGCGCCCGGCGCCACACGTGGCGTATGAGCGCGCGGCGCCTCGACACGCGGACGCTCGATGAACCAAGTTCAGGACCTGCCTTCTGGTCGCCTTGCTCGCGCCGCTGCGCGACTGGGGCCGCTGCTGTTGCTGTTCGGTGGCACCTTTGGTTCGGCGGGGTTCGCCTTCGCAACGCAACTCCTGCTGGCCCGCGCGCTTAGCGTGGCCGACTATGGTCATCTCGCCACGGTGCTCGCCGCCGTGAATCTGCTGTCGCCGATCGCCACCTTCGGCGTGAACTGGTTCTGGGTGCAGGCGTTCGGGGCGGAGGGGCGCGGGGGCTATCGATGGGTGTGGCCGTCGGTTAAGCTGCTCGCGGTAACCAATCTTGCCAGCCTTGTGGGCTTGGCGGTCTATTTCCTGTTCTTCGCCCAGATCGGGATGGATCGTCCCTGGGGGGTGGTGCCGCTATGCGCCTTGATGCTTCTGGGCCAGTGTGGCGTCGAGATCATTTCCGTAAAGCACCAGCTCGAAGAACGCTTCGGCCGATTGGCGATCTGGCAGTCGGTTTCGCAGGTCGGTCGCTTTCTGATCGCCGCCCTGCTGATGCTGGCCCATGCGCTTACCCTTGACGCGGTGCTCCTCGGGTACGCCGCGATCGGCCTGTTGCTTCTGGCCCAAACTCTGTTGGTCGTCTGGCAGTTCGTGCATGGCCATGTCAGGCTAGCGGGGCACGTCGCGCCCACTGAGGGGGCGGCCGACGTCAAGAGGCGTCCGCCGAGCATGCTCGAGACCGGGCGACGCGCCTTCCCGTTCGCCCTGATCACGATCTTCTATATCGTCTACTTCCAGAGCGTGATCCTGATCATCTCCGCCGTGCTTGGGCCCGAGCAGACGGCGATGTTCAACAGCGCGCTCCTGATCATCGCCGCGATCCATCTGGTGCCGAACATAATCTTCACCAAATTCCTCATGGGGCGCATCTGTCGATGGGCCGAGCATGACGCCGCCGCCTTTCGGGGAGTTCTGCATCTTTCGGTCGCGACCATGGCGATCATCGGCCTTGTCGGAATGGTCTGCACGGCGTTGGGGGCCCGCTATGCGATGCCGTTGATCTTTGGTCCCAAGTACGCCGCCGCAGCCACCGTCCTTGCCTGGCTTTCGCTGACCATTCCCCTGCGGTTCGTGCAAAGCGCCTACAGCGCCGTATTGGTCCAGGGACAGAATGTGCATCGCCGCGTCACCTATGCGGGGATCAGCGCAGTCGCCAGCGTGGCGATCAACATCGTCCTCCTTCCGGTGTGGGGTTTGCCTGGCGCGGTGATCGCCGCGATCGCGTCCGAGTTCATCTTGCTAGCTCTGAACGCATGGGGTGTGGGTCGACACGTCGCGGGGATTAAGCTGTCGCACACCTTTAGTATAACAGAGTTACGCCAATGCGTTACCGAAGTTGTTAGGGCTGAGTGGAGTAAAACATGAAGTTTTTTAAATATTAACTTCAAAATATTTGCAATTTGTTTATGGTAAATTCTAGGTTTACCGATCTTGCATAGAGCTTTTTAGCCGCGTTGATCAGACCTATATTCACAGATCGATAATAACTTCTCCCTTGAACGGGAGATTTAGCATGACATCGTCGGCCACCGCGGTTCTGACCTTCAGTGACGATTTCAACAATCTGAGCCTCTGGAACGGCAGCCAGGGTACGTGGGAAACCTCCTATTATTGGCAGGGCACCGCCAACGGTTCGCGCTTTCCGGGCGAGCAAGAATGGTACATCGACTCCCGTTACGCGCCGACCAGCAGCGTGAAGCCCTGGACGGTGAAGGACGGGGTCCTGACGATCACTGCTACAGCCACGGACCCCTCGATCGCGTCGCTGGTCAACAACTCAGCCTACACGTCCGGCCAGCTCAACACCGCGCACAGCTTCAGCCAGACATACGGCTACTTTGAGATCCGGGCTCAGATGCCGGCGGGGAAGGGTGCGTGGCCCGCCTTCTGGCTGGTCAACGCCGATATGACGAACTCGTACGAGCTCGACGTCATGGAGATGATCGGCCAGGATCCGACAAAGCTGATCACCACTCTGCACGACAACACGTCAAGTGGAATGACCACGGGTCAGTCGGCCTTCCTCACCGACATGACGGCCGGTTTCCACACCTATGGCGTCGATTGGACCAAGGACGACATCACCTGGTACTTCGACGGCGTGCCGGTTTACAAGATCGCCACCCCGGCCGGCATGAACACGCCGATGTTCATGATCCTGAATCTGGCGATCGGTGGCCCCATGCCCGGTGATGTCGACCCGAGCCAGTTCAAGACCGCCCAGTTGCTGGTCGACTATGTCCACGTCTACTCGTCGAAGCCGGACGACAGCGTCCTGAACGCCGTTTCCGGCGTCACCGCGAGCGCTAAGACGGCCGTGGCCAGCGCCCTGACCAAAGCCGTCAGCACCGTGATGGGCACGGACGGCGACGACCTCTACCTTTACGGGACCAGTGGCGTCGACGAAATCTACGGCGGTAAGGGTAACGATGGGATCTACGGCGGCGCCGGAAACGATAAATGGCTGTCCGGCGGCGACGGCAACGACCGCATTTATGGCGGAGACGGCGACGATGGGATCACGGGCGACAACGGCGACGACACGCTGTACGGCGACGGCGGCGTCGACGAAATCTACGGCGGCATGGGTAACGATGTGATCTACGGCGGCGCCGGAAACGACAAATGGCTGTCCGGCGGCGACGGCAACGACCGCATTTACGGCGGAGACGGCGACGATGTGATCTCGGGCGATAACGGCGCCGACACGCTCTCCGGCGACGGCGGCGCGGATTCTATCTTTGGCGGCGCCGGCGACGACCTCATCTATGGCGGCGACGGCGCCGACACCTGGCTGTCTGGCGGCGACGGCGCCGACACCATCTATGGCGGCGCGGGCAATGACACGTTGAGCGGCGGCGCGGGCAGCGACACCCTGAACGGCGATGCCGGCGACGACCTCCTCTATGGCGACGCCGGAGACGACATCATCAACGCCGGCAACGGCAATGACTACTGCGCAGGCGGCGACGGCAATGACACCCTGAACGGCGAGGGTGGCGACGACGTCTTGTATGGCGAAGCCGGCGACGACATCATCAACGCCGGCAACGGCAATGACTACCTCTCGGGCGGCGACGGCAATGACCGCCTCTACGCCAGCTTTGGCGACGACACCATGGATGGCGGGGCCGGCAATGACCGGTTTTTCGGCAACGAAGGCGCGGACAAGATGACCGGCGGCGCCGGTAATGATGCCTTTGTATACACCTCCGCCCTGTCGGACACGACGGTCGCCAGGCCGGACACCATTATGGACCTGAGCGCTGGCGATACGATCGATGTGCGGGCCTTCGACGCCAACACGCTGGTCAGCGGGGATCAGGCGTTCCAGATTGTTACCGCGTTCAGCAACAAGCCGGCCGAACTCCTGATCAGCTACGACGCCGGCGCGAACATCACCACGGCTTCTTTCGACGTGAACGGCGACGGCAAGGCGGACGCGATGCTGCTGCTCGTCGGCAATCAGACCAATTTCAGCGGCTGGCTTCTCTAGATATTTAGTCCCGGACGTTGAGGGATTGGATGGGCCTTGAATCTGGCGGGCTCTTTTGTCCAGATTTCGCAGACGTATTCGTAGGGGGTGAGGCCCTGCAGGGTCTTGAGGCGGCGAGCGAAGTTGTAGGCGTCGATGAAGTCGCCGAGGCGGGACGAAGCTGGTCGTGGATCTCGCAGTAGAAGCGTTTGACGGTCGGTTATTTGATGGTCTTGTTCATCCGCTCGACCTGGCCGTTGGTCCCGGGATGCTTGGGCTTGTGAGGCGATGATCGGTGTCGGCCTGGACGCAGGCCAGCTCGAAGCCATGGGCCCGGACCGGCTCGCCGCGCTAAAGGGCCAGCTTGATCTCGGGGACCGCTGAGCCACCGGCGGCTGGCGTGGTGAAGTGCGCGCCATTGTCGGTCAGCACGGTGTAGATCTTGTAGGGCGCAGCCGCAGTGAGGTGGCGCAGGAAGTCCCCGGCGATGCGTCTGCTGGCCTTTTCGGCCCGGCAGGAAATCCTTGATCCGATCCCATTTGTCGTCCTGCGGGCCATAGCGTCGCGTCAGCCGGCCCCTACGAGTCAGACAATCACCGGTTTGGGAATTCCCCAACGAAACACAGGCCCTAGCCAAACTTCGTAAAGAATATTTTTGCGTCCTGTCATTGGGGCCGGCATCTTCGTTGGAGTCGCCACAAATCGGGTCATCCCATAGTCTGAACGCCTGCGCGTACGCAAGGTCGCGCTATTGTTGTTGCAATGGCCAGAAGGCATTTGTTGACAGATCAGACTTATGCCAAATGACACTCGGCGCTACTCGTACGCCAAGCTCTCGTGACATATTGGTAGAGACGGGGATTTTATGAAGATCGGTATTTTCGGTCTTGGCTATGTTGGCTTGACCGCCGCAGCCTGCCTCACCAAGAGCGGCCATGAGATCGTGGGTTTCGATGTCAGCGAACAGAAGCTGGCGACGGTCATGGCCGGCAAGTCGCCGATCAGCGAACCGGGCCTGGAGGAGCTGATCGCCACCGCCGTGGCCGACGGCAAGCTGACCTGCTTCTCGGCCATCGAGAACCGCCTGGCCGATTGCGACATGGCCATCGTCTGCGTGGGCACGCCCAGCGCCCCGGACGGTTCGCACAACATGAGCTATATCGCCGAGGTGTCGCGCCAGATCGCCACGGCGGTCGACAAGGACCGCAGCCGGCCGCTGACCGTGGTCTATCGCAGCACGATCCGCCCCGGCACGCTGGAAGAGCTGGTCTATCCGATCTTCAGGCGGGTGATGGGCGACAAGGTCGGCGTCATCGAGCTGGTCTACAATCCGGAGTTCCTGCGGGAATCCAGCGCCATCAAGGACTATTTCTCGCCGCCCAAGATCGTCATCGGCACTCATGACGGCAAGCCCAACAAGAACATGGACATCGTCAACGAGGGCCTGGACGCCCCGGTGTTCTACGTGGGCTATCGCGAGGCGGAGTTCACCAAGTTTGTGGACAACACCTTCCACGCCCTGAAGGTGGCCTTCGCCAACGAGGTCGGTCGGGTCTGCGTGCGCCTGGGCATCAGCGCGACCAAGGTCCACGAGATCTTCATCTCCGACACCAAGCTCAACATCTCGCCCTACTACATGCGTCCGGGCGGCGCCTTCGGCGGCTCGTGCCTGCCCAAGGACGTGCGGGCGCTGCAATATATCGCCGGCGATGTCGGCGCCTCGGCCCACGTGGTCGACTCGCTGATCCGCAGCAACGAGGCTCACAAGCATTTCCTCTTCGAGATGTGCGTCAAGGACCTGGCCGAAGGCGCGCGCGTGCTGATGCTGGGGGTGTCCTTCAAGAAGGACAGCGACGACCTGCGCGAGAGCCCCAACATCGACCTGGCCCGCAAGTTCCTGCAGGGCGGCTACAAGCTGTCGATCCTGGACCCCTTCGTGGAGCCCAAGAACCTGCTGGGCCAGAACCTGGGTTACTCGTTCCAGCACCTGCCCGACCTTGGCGAGCTGCTGATCGACCAACAGACCGCCGAGGCTACGGAGTTTGATCTGGTCGTCGACACCTCCGCCCGCTCCAAGGGCTTGGCGCTGAAGACCAAGCGTAAGATCGACATCGGCGCCCTGGCCTAGACGGCGCTCCCGGAAGGCCATCCCGGGGGCCTTGGATCAGATCACGAGACATTTTCGGTGCGACAGCCTTTTCTGGTCTGTCGGAAAAGGGACCTGGCGCGTTAGGGTCGTCCGCACAAGCTTGACCCAGACGCGCTCTGGAACCGGTTCTTTCAAGGGGGCGGCGGTCGTTGCCAACGGACCTACCAAAGCAGATGTGCTGCGACGCGGCTCCGCGACCGCTGAACATTGCGTTCGCCTATAGCCGCGTGCCTTTTCCGATGATGCGGGGCGACCAACTGACGGTCGCCCACCTGCTCAGCTTCCTCAAGGCGCGCGGCCATAACGTCGATTTTTTCACCCTGAACGTGGGTGGGGAGATGAACGACAAGCAGGAGGCTTGGCTGCGCGGCGTCTGCCGCAACGTGAACCTCTACTCCCATTCCCTCCTCCGGGCGGCCTGGGGCGTGGCGCGGGCCCTGCTCAGGGGGCAGCCTCTGCAGGTGGGCTTCTTCCGCAACGGCAAGATGGAGCGAGCGGTCTCCAGCGCCGTCAAGCGCGGCGAATACGACGTCGCCTATGTCTACTACATCCGCAGCGCCCCGGTGGTGCGAGGCCTCTTCCACTCCAAGAAGGCCAGCCTCATCCAGGGCCGGCGCGTGGTGTCCTTCCTGGCCATGCAGCTGTCGCAGACGCTGAACACCGAGCGCATCTTCCGCAACGAGACGGGCCTGGCCAAGCGCTTCATCTACTGGATCGAGTGGCGCCTGCTGCGTCGCTTCGAGGCCCACGTCTGGAAGGACTTCACGCGCAGCGTGCTCATCGGGCCGCGCGATGTGGAGGCGATCAAGGACGTCTGCGCCGCCGAGGGGCTGGCGCCGATCGACAACTGGGTCTACGGCGCCCACGGCACCAACACCGACCGCTTCCTGCCCGCAGCCCCCGAGGAGCTGGTTCCCGGACGCGTCGTGTTCTCGGGCAGCATGCTCTACAAGCCCAACATCCAGGCCATCCAGTGGTTTCTCGAGACCTGCTGGCCCCAGGTGCGGGCCGCCGTCCCCGACGCCGAACTGATCATCCAGGGCCGCGACCCCGTGGCGGAAATCCGCGCCCTCGACGGTCGCGACGGCGTCACGGTGACCGGCTCGGTGCCGGACGTGGGTCCGATCATCCGTTCGGCCACCGTCTGCGTTAACCCGGTGCGCGCCGCCGGGGGCATGCAGAACAAGCTGATCGAGTACATGGCCTCGGCCAAGGCCGTAGTGGCCACCAGCGTCTCCAACGAGGGCATCCAGGCCCCGGCGGGCACCCTGGTCATCGCCGACGATCCGGAGGCCTTCGCGGCGGGGGTGATCCGATTCCTGCAGGCGCCGGACCAGGCGGTCGCCATGGGCCAGGAGGCCCGGCGCTACGTTCTGGAGAACTGGACCTGGGAGGCCCATTTCCTCAAGCTCGAACAGGCGCTTTACGACGCCCTGGACCACGACGGCCACACCCCGCCGGCCATGGCATAAGCTGTTGAAATAGAGCCCTTGCCGATCTGATTGAAACCATCAGATCGGCAAGGACTCTAGCGCCGGTGCAAGGCCGCCACCAACCCACCCAGGGCCGCCTCCAGCCGGCGGGGGCGATAGGCGGCCCGATAGTCCGGCTGGCCCGCGATCATGTCGGGCAGGGGCTCGAGGGGAACAAAGCGGGTGGTCGGGATCACCGGACCGGCGCCGGCGCCGGCCCGATGGATCAGCAGGGTGACCTCGTTGAGATGCGCCAGGAAGTCGGGCGGGGTCGGCTGGGGGCGGCCCTCCCGCAGGGCCCGGACCATCTCGGCCACCCCCAGCAGCTTGTCCTGGGCGTAGACCTCGCGGCGGCGCAGCCAGCTGACGAACCGGTGCTTGAGCGAACGCCCCACGCCCCGCTCGGCCTCGACGCCATGGGATTTCCAGCGCCGCACCAGCTTCAGGCGTCGCCCCCCCAGGCCAAACAGGCGGCCGATCAGCGGTTGGGTGCGCAGGGTGTAGGCCTTGCGCGCGCTCAGGCTGACCCGCGAGAACCGCTCCAGGCGCACCGGGGACTGGTCGTGGAACACGTTGTCGACGCTGATCGCCCCGGCCTGGCCGATCACCGTGAAGCTGTGGTCGCGCGGGGCGACCCAGCTGCAGGTCACCCGCGCCGAAACCCCGTCCGCGAAGGTCAGGCACGCCACCGACAGATCGGGGGTGTCGGCCGGGTCCAGAGGCGTGTCGGTCTTGTGCGCGATCAGGCAGGTGGAGAAGGCCGCCACCGACAGCACCGGCCCAAACAGCGCGCACAGCCACAGCAGGTGGTAGCCGACATGTTCGACCGTGCAGCCCTCCTGCAGCTCCTCGACATAGGGGAACGGCGCGCCGGTCGGGCTGCGCACGGTCTCCAGGCCCATCAGGTGGGCGGGATTGTCGTCCAGCTCGGCGTAGACCAGCACCGGTTTACCGACCGCGCCGTCCCGCACGGCCTTCCAGACCGTGGCCACCGCGTCGCTGTAGAGGTTGCAGGGGGCGCCGGTGAACACCAGGCCGCAGGCCTGGGCCAGGGCGAACAGCGCCTGGGTCTGGGCCAGGTCCGTGGTCAGGGGCTTTTCGGAATAGACGTGTTTGCCCGCCTCCAGGGCGGCCCGGACCACGGCGTGGTGCGCGCCGATGCTGGTAAGGTTGACGACGATCTCGACCGCCGGATCGGCCAGCAGCGCTGCGTAGCTGTCATAGACCCTCAGGCCGTAATGGCGGGCGACGACGGCCGAGCGCGCCAGATCGATGTCGAAGACACCGCAGATCTCCAGCTCGGGATGGGCCCATTGGCTGCGCATATAGATGTCGAAGACGTAGCCGCAGCCGACGAAGGCGATTTTCATTCGGGTCTCTCGGAAGGTTGGGCGCCGGCGCGGACGGCCAGGAGGCGGGCGTAGAGATCGGCGAAGGCCTGGGCCTGGCGGGCCGGCGAGAAGGTCTCTTCGGCGAAGCGGCGGCCGGCCTGGGCCAAGGCCGCGCGCGGCTCGGGCGCGGCCAGGAGCTCGCCCAGGATCTTGGCGAAGCCCGCCGCCTCGCCCGCCGGGGCCAGACGGCCGGTCTGACCGTCGTGGACGATCTCGATATTGCCCTCGACCCGCGAGGCCGCCACGCAGACGTCCAGCAGCATGGCCTCGGCCAGGGAGATCGGCAGCCCCTCCCACAGCGAGGGCAGGACGCAGACGCGCGCCTGGGCCAGCCAGGCCAGGGCCTCGGCCCGGGGCATGGCCGGCAGCAGGGTGACCTGGGCCTCCACGCCCCGGGCGAGAATCCGCTCACGCAGAGCCCCCTCCAGGGGGCCGCCGCCGACCACGAGCAGGCTGGGCCGGGCCGGGCGCATGGCCGCCAGGATGTCGGGCAGGATCAGGGGATCCTTCTGGGGGTGCAGGCGGCCGACGAAGGCCAGGTCGAACCGGCGCTGGGCGTCGGGAACGGCCAGGCCCGGCGGAACCGAAACCCCGTTGTGGATCAGGACAGCGCGCCCCGCGCCCAGCAGGCGCTCCTGGCGCGCGCTCGCCTCATCGCCCGAGGACACGAAGGTCGTGGCCTCGGCCCGCCGGATGCAGAAGCGCTCGGCCTCGCGCCCCAGCCAGCGGAGCGGCGCGGGCTTGCGGCGATAATGGAAGCCATGGACCGTATAGACCAGCGGCGGACGCTCCGAGCGCCTCATCAGGGCCGCCGGCAGGGCCGAGCGAGCGCCGTGGGCGTGGATCAGGTCGATCCGCTCCTGCGCCGCCAACCGGGCGATCTGGCCCGCCAGGCGCAGCCCGGCGGCCCGGCTGGCGAAGTCCAGCCCGACGGTCCTCAGGCCTGCGGCCGGTCCCTGGGCGTGCAGAGGGCTGTCGGCCTGGGTGACGATGAGAGGCTCGACGCCCCACGGCGCCATCTGGGCGCAGAGCGTCTGGACCATGGTGGGCCCGCCGCCCGGCGCGCCGTCGGCGATGACATGCAGGACCCGCATCCCCCGGATCCCTGCCTCAAAACTGCTCGACGCCATCAAAACACCACACCCCTCGCCGAAACGGTCGGCGACGCACGCGCAAGATCAGGCTTGGATATACATGGGGCGTCAACCTGTTGCGGCGTAGTCGATAGAGCGCGCGCGAATCTGGTCGCGCGCCCGCCCTTCGATCTTCAAGTGATCATGCAGCCATGAGCAGCGCGCTCCTCAGCACCGAGCCGACGACCGGGGGGCTCCTGGCCGATGGCGGCTGGTCGACGCGGCTGCGCCTTCTGGGCCTGGCGTTCCTGCTGCTGATGATCAGCAACCCCTGGGAATTCCTCATCAAGGGCATCGTCCCCGGCGCGGCCAGCCTGACCGATCCCAGCACCTCGCGCGCCATCTACGCCAACGCCCACCTGCAGATGGCCCTCAAGGGCGGCATCCTCCTGGCCCTGGGCGGCCTGGCGGCCTGGCGATGGCGCGCGGCCCTGCGCATGCCGCCGCGCTTTCCGCTCCTGTGCGCCTTCTATCTCTATGTCGCCTGCTCGGTGCGCTGGTCGGAGACCCCCGGCAACTCGATCACCGACGTGATCTACCTGACCACGGCCCTGCTGGCCGGGGTGGTGCTGGTGGTCTGGTGTGACGAGCTCAGCGTCGCCAGGGTGATCGGCTACACCGGCCTGCTGATCGCCGGCTTCTCCCTGCTGACGATCCTGGCCCTGCCGCTCTACGGCGTCCACGGCGCCGAGGAGGCGTCCCAGGGCGGCCACGCCGGCGCCTGGCGCGGCGTCTACACCCACAAGAACGCCCTGGGCCAGATCATGGCGGTGTTCTTCATCATCTATGCCGTCAAGGGCCGGGAACTGCTGGGCGCGCGCTGGATCCAGTACCTGGCCATGGCCCTGACCCTGCTGCTGGTGCTCAAGAGCCGCTCGGCCTCGGCCTTCGTGCTCGTGGGCCTGTGCGGCGCGGCCTACGGGGTCTTCTTCCTCATGCAAGGCTTGGCGCGCGTGGTCTGCCTGATGCTCGCGCCGCCGCTGCTGGTCATGGGCCTGGCCCTCAAGGACGTTGCGCTCCAGGCCCTGGGGCGCGGATCGGACTTCTCCGGACGCACCGAGATCTGGAGCGCGGCCTACCGGATGTTCATCCAGCAGCCCCTGTTCGGCTACGGCTACGGCTCGGCCAGCGTCGGAGGGCTCACGCCCTACATCATCGCCCGCTTCCACGCCCAGAACACCCACAACGGCTATATCGACCTGGCCCTGAGCGCCGGCCTCGTCGGATCCCTGCTGCTCTATGGAGCCGTAGCCTGGGCCATCGCCCGCGCGGCGACCGCCCGCGGGCCCCATGTGAGCCTGCTGACCCAGGTGTGCGTGATCTTCCTGATCGGCTGGGGCGCGGCGGCGCTGTCGGAGGTGTCCCTGCGCCCGAACCTGCCGATGGGCGCCCTCGGCTTCGCTATCCTCGTGGTGATGTCTACCCTGACCCGACGGCGCGGCGAGAGCGTTGAATATAGGCGCCCCGCCGATGGCGATGGCGCTTTTTAGCACCCGGGCGACCCGCTCCCGCCTCATGGCGAATGGAGCCTCGGTAGAAATAATTTAAGGCATCTATTCTAAGGATTGGGTAAGTCTAAAGCGCTTGACTGACATCGCGGGGGAAAATTGCGCAAGAGAGTCCTGATCTCGGGCGGCGCTGGTTATGTCGGTCGCGCGCTCTCGCGTGAACTCTACACGACCCATGACGTCTGCGTCGTCGATACGCTGACCTTCGGGCCGGACCGCCTGTCTCCGAAAGACCTTGATCACATCCAACTGGAAACATTGGATATTCTGGACCTGCCGGCGTTGACGGCCGTCGTCGAACGCTTCCGTCCCGACGTGATCGTCCATCTGGCCGCCATCCACTTCATCCCCCTCTGCGAGAACCAGCCCGGCTTCTCGACCGCCACCAACGTCGTCGGCCTGGTCAACCTCCTGTCCGCTTGCCCCCCCGACTGCCGATTCGTCTTCGCCAGCAGCGGCGCCGTCTACGCCCCCTCCGACGACCTGCATGACGAGGCCGCCTCCGAGATCGGCCCCCGCGACGTCTACGGCCTCAACAAGCTGCACGGCGAGGGCTACGTGCGCTATTTCGCCGAGACGCGCCGGCTCTCCACCGTCATCGTGCGTCTGTTCAACGTCGCCGGCCCCGGCGAGACCAACCCCCACCTGCTGCCCGAGATCATCGCCCAGCTGAAGGCGGGCCTCACCACCATCCGCCTGGGCAACATGTGGCCCAAGCGCGACTACATCCACGTCGCCGACGCCGCCCGCGGCTTCGCCGCCGTCGCCCTGCGCGGCGAGGTCCCTCCCGGCGAGACCGTCACCGTCAATCTCGGTACGGCGCAGCAATACTCCGTCGAGGAGATCCTCGAGCGCCTGCGCGCGATCACCGGCCTCGACATCGTCGTCGAGCACGACCCCTCCCGTGCACGCGCGGTCGACCGGCCATATCTGGGCGCCGACATCCGGCGCATCGAGGCCGGCTTCGGCTGGCGTCCCCAACACGACATCCAGGACGCCCTGTCCGACCTCTGGGCCGCCCCCGACCTCAGCCCCCAACTGACCGCGCGCTACAACCTGGCCGCCGAACCCCAGCCCCGCAAAGTCGCCGCTCCATGAAGATCGCGGTCTTCACCGAACTCTACGCGCCAAGCATCGGTGGACAGGAAGCCTTCTTTCGCGGACTGGGCGAAGCGCTCCAAGCCCGCGGCCATACGGTAGACATCTACTGCATCGGCCATGAGCGGGGCCTGGCCCCGACCGAGACCATCGGCGGCCTCGCCGTCCATCGCTATCCCATCGCGGCCACCTACAAGCGCCCCCTGTTCTCGGCCATGCGCCGCGACTGGCCCCAGATGTGCCGCTTCGCCCTGCGCACCCGCGCCGTGGCCAAGAAGGGCGAACACGATTTCTACCTGCTCAACGAATGGCCCCTGCTGCATGTGCTGACCCTGCCCCGCAAGGCCCGCGAGCGCGCCCTCCTGCACTGGTGCGAGGTCCGCGCCTCGGCCTTCTACAGTGTCATGCAGAGCCTGCTGCCCCGCTTCGTTCGCCTCAACGGCGCCATCAGCGACTCGGTGGGCCGCATGATCGAGGCCATGTCCGGCTGTCCCGTCATCACCCTGCCCAGCGGCCTGGACCTGACCCGCGCGGTCTACCGTCCGCGCGCCGAGCGGCGCGATATCGTCACCCTGGGCCGCATAGTCGAACACAAGAACCTGCCCCTGCTCATCGAGGCCTTCGAGATCCTCTGCGACCGCGGCTATGAGGGCCGGCTCAAGATCGCCGGCGGCGGTCCGGACCTGCCCAACCTGCAGGCCCGCGTCGCCGCCTCGCCTCGCCGCGACCGCATCGACCTGCTGGGCGTCGTCAGCGACGAGGAAAAATTCGAGCTCCTGTCGCGCTGCGAGGTCTTCGCCATGCCCAGCCGGCGGGAGGGCTTCCCGCACGTGATCTCGGAGGCCATGTGCTGCGGGCTGCCCGCCGTCACCGCCGACTATCCCGAGAACGGGGCCAAGAACGTGGTGCTGGATTTCGGAGCCGGCGTCGTCACCGGTCAGACCGCCCAGGCTTTCGCCGACGGCGTCGCCCAGGCCCGCGACGATTGGGAACGCTATTCCGCCAAAGGTCTTCAAACGGCTAGAACCTTGGCGTGGAGCTCCATCGCTGAGCGCCTCGAGAGCGAAATTCTTCAGACGTTTGCGGGATAATGGCCTGTGGCGTTGCGATACGCCCGCCCCAAGAGAGCTTGAGTGATATGAGCACCATGGCCGACCATATCGGTGACGGCGAAAGACCGCGGGCCAATGTCGTGGGCGCGATCTCGATGCTGCGCCGCCGGATCGCGCTTTTCCTGGTCGCGGTCCTGGTTTTCGAGGGCCTGGCCATCGGCGCGGCCATGATCAAGCAGCCCAAGTTCACCGCCTCGGCCCGCGTCGTCTTCGATCCGCGCGGCAACGCCGTGCTCAAGGCGCCCGCCAACGATCCGAGCCTCGACTCCATGGCGGTCGACACCCAGGTCGAGGTCCTCAAGTCCCGCGCCACCATCGAGCGGGTGATCAAGCAGAACGGCCTGACCAAGGATCCGGAGTTCAACAAGCAGCTCCCGCCCGGTCTGCTCGCCAGCCTGACCGGCGGCGTCCAGCGCCAGGCCACGTCCAAAGGCCAGGACCCGCTCATGGACGCCACCGTCCAGAACCTCTCCGAGCGCCTGAGCGGCAACAGTCTGGGCCTGTCCTCGGTCATCCAGATCAGCTTCCGCTCGAAGTCCCCCCTCAAGTCCGCCCAGCTCGCCAACGCCTTCGCCGAGGCCTACATCGCCACCCAGCTGTCGGTGAAGACCCAGGCTGCGGCCCGGATGCTCGCCGAGCTCGAAAGCCGTCTGGCCGAACTGCGCGCCAACGCCGAACGCTCCGACACCGCCTGGCGCGAGTATCAGGTCGCTAGCGGTCTGGTCACCACCCAGAGCGCCGCCGGCGCCACCGCCCTGCAACAGGAAATCCAGTCCCTGACCATGCAGTTGGCCGAGGCCCGCGCCGGCCAGGCCATCGCCCAGGCCCAGCAAGGCGTCGTCGCCGGCCTCACCGGCGCCCGCGACACCTTCGGCGAAGCCCAGGAATCCCCCGTCCTCCAGGCCCTCAAGCGCCAGCGCAACGAGGTCAGCGCCAAGCTCGCCGAGGCCAATGTCCGCTACGGCCCCCGACACCCCGAGGTCCTGGCCCAGACCCAGGCCCTCAGGGACATCGAGGCCCAGATCAACGACGAGACCGACCGCGTCCGCCGCACCGTCACCTCCCAGTCCCGCGCCGCCCAGAGCCGCACCGCCGCCATCGAGGGCCAGCTGGCCGCCGCCAACGCCCGCCTGCAGCGCGCCAATATCGCCTCCGTCGGCGAGAGCCAGCTGAAAAACCGCGCCGAGGCCGACATGGCCATCTACCAGACCTTCCTCGAGCGCTACAAACAGGTCTCCGCCGAGGCCGGCATGGAGCGCCCCGACGCCCGGATCATCAGCTACGCCGCCGTCCCCACCAAGCCCAGCTCCCTGCCGCGCTCGCTGATCGCCGCCCTGGGCCTCTTGGTCGGCTGCGCCGCCGGTCTGGTGCTCGTCGTCCTCGTCGAGGCCCTGTTCGGCGGCGTCTACAACACCGCCCAGGTCACCAGCGCCTTCGGCGTCCCCTGCCTGGGCTACGTGCCCGAACTCGAATCCATCCCCATGGCCAGCGGCGGCTTCAAGCGCGGCCAGCGCCCCTCGCCCACCGAGGCCCCGCTCGCAGAACCCCTCTCACCCTTCTCCGAAATGCTCCGCAACCTCCTGGCCGCAGAGCCCTTCAATCTGGGGCAGCATCGCAACTTCACCGTCATGCTTTCCTCCTCGGTCGCCGGCGAGGGCAAGTCCACCTGCTCCATCGCCCTGGCCCGGTCCCTCACCCTCCAGGGCGCACGGGTCCTGCTCATCGACGCCGACCTCATCCGCCACGCCGCCACCCGCCATCTCGGCGCCCCCCAAGCCGGCCTGGTGGAGCTGATCGACGGAACCGCCTCCCTCTCCCAGGTCCTGCAGAAGGACCCCCTCTCGGGCCTCTACTGGATCGGCGTCAGCAAACACGTCGCCGCCCCCGGCGCCTTCGCCAAGCCCGCCTTCCGCGACATCCTCGCCGACCTGCGCGCGCGGTTCGACATCATCATCCTTGACGCCGCCCCCATCCTGGCCACCGCCGACGCCCGACGCCTGGCCCAGGAGGTCGATCGCGTGGTCATGGCCATCCGCTGGTCCAAGACCCCCCGCTCGGCGATCCGCGCCGCCTTCAAGGTCTTCCGCGCGATGGGAATCCCCGTCGCCGGCGCCATCCTCACCCGGGTCGACATGCAAAAGCAGGCCCGCATGGGCGACGCCGACCGCTTCGACGACTACTACCAGTACCAAGCCTATTCGGTCTGAGGCCGTGCCAAAGGCCCAGCCCGACAAAACGCCCACGGTCAGCGTCGTCGTACCAGTCTACAACCGCCCCGACCGAGTCGCCGCCATCGCCCAGACCCTCCGGCGGCAGACCTTCGCCAACTGGGAAGTCGTATTCGTCGACGACGGCTCCGAGGCCGCGCGTCGGCCCAGCCTCGGCGACCTGGACAAGGACCCCAGGTTCCGCCTCGTCGTCCTGCCGGAAAACCGCGGCCCCTCAGCAGCCCGCAACGCCGGCGTGCGGGCCGCGGTCGGCGCCTATGTGGCCTTCCTTGACTCCGACGACGACTGGGCCCCCGAAAAACTCGCCCGTCAGGTCCAGGCCGTCCAAGCCCATCCAGATCCCGCATGCGTATTCTGCGTCACCCAGACCCAGGTGATCATGCCCGACGGCTGGGTCCGAGTGCGGCCTGATTTTAGTCCCGCGCCCGGCCAAAGTTTCGCTGAATATCTCTACTGCGACGGAGGGTTCGCCCAGGCCAGCGCACTGCTACTCGCCCGCGAACTCGCCATGGACCACCCCTTCCACGAGACCCTGCGACAGTATGAGGACCACCTCTTCTACATCGCCCTACACGCCGCCGGCCTCCACTACCTCGTGATCGCCGAACCCCTCTCGGTCTGGCGCAACGACGCCCGACCAGACCGGCTCAGCGCCCATGACGACACCGCTCGCGGCGACCAGTTCCTCGCCATCGCCGCACCCCTCCTGTCAAAGCGCGCCGCCTTGGCCTTCCAACTGCGCGTCCAGGGGCCCGCGCGGTTGCGCGCACAACCCATAAAAACCGCACGCCTCGCCGCCCAAGCCCTCCTATCCCGCGCCCTCTCTCCCAAAACCCTCGCCATGCTCACCGCACGGCTCCTCATCCCACAAAGACTCTGGCGACAAATCCAGAAACTCGCCCCATAATCACTCGTCACAATCTTGTAACAAAGACATCAGCGGTGCTAACGTAAAGTATTCTCCGCCAGGAGGCCAAGGGTTTGCCTTGGTTGAGGTCGGGCCTATTATTTGATGGACTGCTTCAATGCGCCGCCTCCCGCACTTGCAGGCTCTTCGCGCGATCGCGGCTTCTCTGGTAGTGGCTGACCACGCCTTGACCGCGCTAGCGACGCGAGGCTTGGTTGGGGCGCCTGCGCAACAAGCCGGCTACTTTCTAGGTTGGGCGGGCGTCGCCGCCTTCTTGGCCATAAGCGGATTGATCATGATCCGCACTTCTGCTCATCGCTTCGGTCGCCCCGGCGCCGCACTGGATTTCGCATGGCGTAGGATCATCCGGATTGTCCCCCTCTACTGGCTGGCGACCGCTGTCTATTTCATTCTGAAGTCCAAGCTTGGCGAGCATTACTCCGTTGCGGAGATACTCAAGTCACTGCTGTTCTGGCCCTACGCCAATCCGGGCGATGTCGTCATGCGGCCCATCGTCGGCCAGGGCTGGACGCTAAATCTCGAGGTGTTCTTCTACGCGCTGTTCGCCATCAGCCTGACGATGCCTCGGCGCCTTGGCCTGCCGGTCATTCTGGCGAGCCTGCCAGCGTTGGTGCTGGCAGGCCTCGCTGTCAGGCCGTTGGTTCCCTACGCCGATCCGCTCACCCCGGCGGCGTTCTTGACCGATCCGATCATGCTGTTCTTCACTTGCGGCATGCTTCTCGGTCTCGTCGAGCGAACGATCAGCGACCGGATCCGCTTCGACTGGCCCCTGGCCACGGCCATTGGGGCGCTGGGCCTGAGCGCCGCGGCGTTCGTCATCCTCGACCTGCGCTTTCCCCTGCAGATCGTTTGGCAACTGGCGCTAGGGGTTTTCTGCGTCGGCGCGGTGGCCGCCGCGACCTTGACCGACCGTGACGCTTCATGGTGGCCACAAAAGGCCCTCGTCGTGGCCGGGGACGCCTCGTTCAGCACGTATCTGTTTCATCCTCTGGCCATCACGGCGCTGAACATGCTGCCTGTCGCAGGACTGCCCAGGGCGGTTCATGTCGGCGGCTTCGTTGTCGCTGCGTTGATCGGCGGCAATCTCCTCGGCTTCCTGGTTTATCGGCTTGTCGAACGACCGATGACCGAAGGCCTGCGCAAGTTCACCCTGAGGCCGGCATCGGCCGCCGCCGACAATCCGACGCAGCGGTAATTCGCGAGACGGCGGGGGCGGGCGTTGAAATCGCATCGGGCCGCCGTCGGAGGGCGTTGGGCCGGTTCCCACGGATCCACGACTTCAAGTCCTGAACCTTCCTTCGCCCTCAAAGGCTTTTTTGGGGGGCGGTTCAAGATCTTTGGTGAAGTTGCGCGCCGCCTGATTTTACCTAGACTGTGCGTACGCGAGGATGCCTTCACGCTGACCGATGCGCGCTATGCTCGTGGTTTCTGAGGGAAGCCTCAAGGCGTGCTCTGGAATCGAAGCGCCACGCCGCCCGATCCATGCGCGCCCGTCGTTCGGGGGCGTGTCACTTTTTGTTTTGATGATCGCCTCGACCTCAAGCCCAAGGTCCGGCGGGAGAGTCGATGCGTCACCTTTCGAGAATTTTCGAGCCGTTACTGCGGCTGAAGCCCGGGACGCGCGGTCCTCAACGGGTGAGAAGGCCCGCAAAGCCCATCAAGAAACGGACGCCGAGAACGCCGCCGCGTGTCACGGTGCTGGTGACCTTATCCTGCCTGCTGGTGATCTTGGCCGCGTTCAGCATGTCCTGGGTGGCGGCCGCTTGGGTTTGGTCCGCCGACCTTGTCACGCTCTTTCAGCCCTGGCTGGTCATCGCCGCCGGCGCGCTGATGTTTGCCTGCCTGATTGCGCGCACGCGACTGCTTCTGATCGCCAGCATCATCCTGTCAGCCAACGTGCTGGTCATGGCCGCGCCCTGGCTTCGAAGCCTCGATCGCCCGCCGCATACTGGTCGGGTCCTGACCGTCGCGACGTTCAACATTCTCTACAACAATACCGACGTGCGCCCCTTTCTGCTCTGGGCGCGGCGCTCGACGCCCGACCTGATCGCAGTCCAAGAAGTTGCCGATCCCTGGGGCGCCGCTTTCGAGACCTTGAAGGATACGCATCCCTATTCGGCGCGCGTCGTCGCACATCTGTCCTATGCGCCGATCGACCTGCTGAGCCGCTATCCGATCAAATCTGCTGAGTACTATTGGATCGATCAGAATCGTGTCGCGCTCACTGCCATTGTGAACGTCGATGGCCAGGATATCGAGAGCACGATCCTGCACCCGCCATCCCCTCGAGATCCGGATCTTTGGCGGGAACGCAACTATTACTTCATGCGCGTGGCGACGGCGGCAGGCTGGGCCGGTCATGGACCGCCTCCGCCGTCGGCGCGGATGGTCCGGTTGGCCTTGGGCGACTTCAACGCCACGCGCTGGTCGCCGCATTTTCAGAACTTCCTGCGCCAGACCGAACTCTATGACGCCGACCACAGCTGGTCGCCGCGCACCACCCGCGTGCTGATGCGGTATGATGACTGGGTCATCGGCGCGCCGATCGATCATGTCCTGATCTCGCGAGGCGTCCGCTCGCTGGGCTGCCAGGCCGGGCCGTTTCTGGGGTCCGATCACCTGCCTCTGACCTGCCGCCTGGAGTACCCTCTGGCGCCGCCGCCACGTCGCTGATGTTTTTGTTACGAGGGGTATGGCGAGTGATTATGGGGCGAGCTTCTGGATTTGTCGCCAGAGTGTTTGTGGGATGAGGAGCCGTGCGGTGAGCATGGCGAGTTTTTCGGGCACCCAGTCGCCGTCGGAGTCAAGGAAGGCCACATAGGTGCCGACCGCGGCCCGCACGCCGGCGATGGCGGCGACTCGGTCGGGGCGGTTGTAGACTGGTACGACGACGCTGACCGTGGGCGTTTTGTCGGGCTGGGCCTTTGGCACGGCCTCAGACCGAATAGGCTTGGTACTGGTAGTAGTCGTCGAAGCGGTCGGCGTCGCCCATGCGGGCCTGCTTTTGCATGTCGACCCGGGTGAGGATGGCGCCGGCGACGGGGATTCCCATCGCGCGGAAGACCTTGAAGGCGGCGCGGATCGCCGAGCGGGGGGTCTTGGACCAGCGGATGGCCATGACCACGCGATCGACCTCCTGGGCCAGGCGTCGGGCGTCGGCGGTGGCCAGGATGGGGGCGGCGTCAAGGATGATGATGTCGAACCGCGCGCGCAGGTCGGCGAGGATGTCGCGGAAGGCGGGCTTGGCGAAGGCGCCGGGGGCGGCGACGTGTTTGCTGACGCCGATCCAGTAGAGGCCCGAGAGGGGGTCCTTCTGCAGGACCTGGGAGAGGGAGGCGGTTCCGTCGATCAGCTCCACCAGGCCGGCTTGGGGGGCGCCGAGATGGCGGGTGGCGGCGTGGCGGATGAGGTCGGCGTCGATGAGCAGGACCCGTGCGCCCTGGAGGGTGAGGGACCGGGCCAGGGCGATGGAGCAGGTGGACTTGCCCTCGCCGGCGACCGAGGAGGAAAGCATGACGGTGAAGTTGCGATGCTGCCCCAGATTGAAGGGCTCTGCGGCCAGGAGGTTGCGGAGCATTTCGGAGAAGGGTGAGAGGGGTTCTGCGAGCGGGGCCTCGGTGGGCGAGGGGCGCTGGCCGCGCTTGAAGCCGCCGCTGGCCATGGGGATGGATTCGAGTTCGGGCACGTAGCCCAGGCAGGGGACGCCGAAGGCGCTGGTGACCTGGGCGGTGTTGTAGACGCCGCCGAACAGGGCCTCGACGAGGACGACGAGCACCAGACCGGCGGCGCAGCCGACCAAGAGGCCCAGGGCGGCGATCAGCGAGCGCGGCAGGGAGCTGGGCTTGGTGGGGACGGCGGCGTAGCTGATGATCCGGGCGTCGGGGCGCTCCATGCCGGCCTCGGCGGAGACCTGTTTGTAGCGCTCGAGGAAGGTCTGGTAGATGGCCATGTCGGCCTCGGCGCGGTTTTTCAGCTGGCTCTCGCCGACGGAGGCGATATTGGCGCGCTGCAGGCGGGCGTTGGCGGCGGCCAGCTGGCCCTCGATGGCGGCGGTGCGGCTCTGGGCGGCGCGGGACTGGGAGGTGACGGTGCGGCGGACGCGGTCGGTCTCGTCGTTGATCTGGGCCTCGATGTCCCTGAGGGCCTGGGTCTGGGCCAGGACCTCGGGGTGTCGGGGGCCGTAGCGGACATTGGCCTCGGCGAGCTTGGCGCTGACCTCGTTGCGCTGGCGCTTGAGGGCCTGGAGGACGGGGGATTCCTGGGCTTCGCCGAAGGTGTCGCGGGCGCCGGTGAGGCCGGCGACGACGCCTTGCTGGGCCTGGGCGATGGCCTGGCCGGCGCGGGCCTCGGCCAACTGCATGGTCAGGGACTGGATTTCCTGTTGCAGGGCGGTGGCGCCGGCGGCGCTCTGGGTGGTGACCAGACCGCTAGCGACCTGATACTCGCGCCAGGCGGTGTCGGAGCGTTCGGCGTTGGCGCGCAGTTCGGCCAGACGGCTTTCGAGCTCGGCGAGCATCCGGGCCGCAGCCTGGGTCTTCACCGACAGCTGGGTGGCGATGTAGGCCTCGGCGAAGGCGTTGGCGAGCTGGGCGGACTTGAGGGGGGACTTCGAGCGGAAGCTGATCTGGATGACCGAGGACAGGCCCAGACTGTTGCCGCTCAGGCGCTCGGAGAGGTTCTGGACGGTGGCGTCCATGAGCGGGTCCTGGCCTTTGGACGTGGCCTGGCGCTGGACGCCGCCGGTCAGGCTGGCGAGCAGACCGGGCGGGAGCTGCTTGTTGAACTCCGGATCCTTGGTCAGGCCGTTCTGCTTGATCACCCGCTCGATGGTGGCGCGGGACTTGAGGACCTCGACCTGGGTGTCGACCGCCATGGAGTCGAGGCTCGGATCGTTGGCGGGCGCCTTGAGCACGGCGTTGCCGCGCGGATCGAAGACGACGCGGGCCGAGGCGGTGAACTTGGGCTGCTTGATCATGGCCGCGCCGATGGCCAGGCCCTCGAAAACCAGGACCGCGACCAGGAAAAGCGCGATCCGGCGGCGCAGCATCGAGATCGCGCCCACGACATTGGCCCGCGGTCTTTCGCCGTCACCGATATGGTCGGCCATGGTGCTCATATCACTCAAGCTCTCTTGGGGCGGGCGTATCGCAACGCCACAGGCCATTATCCCGCAAACGTCTGAAGAATTTCGCTCTCGAGGCGCTCAGCGATGGAGCTCCACGCCAAGGTTCTAGCCGTTTGAAGACCTTTGGCGGAATAGCGTTCCCAATCGTCGCGGGCCTGGGCGACGCCGTCGGCGAAAGCCTGGGCGGTCTGACCGGTGACGACGCCGGCTCCGAAATCCAGCACCACGTTCTTGGCCCCGTTCTCGGGATAGTCGGCGGTGACGGCGGGCAGCCCGCAGCACATGGCCTCCGAGATCACGTGCGGGAAGCCCTCCCGCCGGCTGGGCATGGCGAAGACCTCGCAGCGCGACAGGAGCTCGAATTTTTCCTCGTCGCTGACGACGCCCAGCAGGTCGATGCGGTCGCGGCGAGGCGAGGCGGCGACGCGGGCCTGCAGGTTGGGCAGGTCCGGACCGCCGCCGGCGATCTTGAGCCGGCCCTCATAGCCGCGGTCGCAGAGGATCTCGAAGGCCTCGATGAGCAGGGGCAGGTTCTTGTGTTCGACTATGCGGCCCAGGGTGACGATATCGCGCCGCTCGGCGCGCGGACGGTAGACCGCGCGGGTCAGGTCCAGGCCGCTGGGCAGGGTGATGACGGGACAGCCGGACATGGCCTCGATCATGCGGCCCACCGAGTCGCTGATGGCGCCGTTGAGGCGAACGAAGCGGGGCAGCAGGCTCTGCATGACACTGTAGAAGGCCGAGGCGCGGACCTCGCACCAGTGCAGGAGGGCGCGCTCGCGGGCCTTGCGGGGCAGGGTCAGCACATGCAGCAGGGGCCATTCGTTGAGCAGGTAGAAATCGTGTTCGCCCTTCTTGGCCACGGCGCGGGTGCGCAGGGCGAAGCGGCACATCTGGGGCCAGTCGCGGCGCATGGCCGAGAACAGGGGGCGCTTGTAGGTGGCCGCGATGGGATAGCGATGGACGGCGAGGCCGCCGATGGTCTCGGTCGGGGCCAGGCCCCGCTCATGGCCGATGCAGTAGATGTCTACCGTATGGCCGCGGGCTTGGAGCGCTTCGCCCAGTCCGCGAAAGAAGGCTTCCTGTCCACCGATGCTTGGCGCGTAGAGTTCGGTGAAGACCGCGATCTTCATGGAGCGGCGACTTTGCGGGGCTGGGGTTCGGCGGCCAGGTTGTAGCGCGCGGTCAGTTGGGGGCTGAGGTCGGGGGCGGCCCAGAGGTCGGACAGGGCGTCCTGGATGTCGTGTTGGGGACGCCAGCCGAAGCCGGCCTCGATGCGCCGGATGTCGGCGCCCAGATATGGCCGGTCGACCGCGCGTGCACGGGAGGGGTCGTGCTCGACGACGATGTCGAGGCCGGTGATCGCGCGCAGGCGCTCGAGGATCTCCTCGACGGAGTATTGCTGCGCCGTACCGAGATTGACGGTGACGGTCTCGCCGGGAGGGACCTCGCCGCGCAGGGCGACGGCGGCGAAGCCGCGGGCGGCGTCGGCGACGTGGATGTAGTCGCGCTTGGGCCACATGTTGCCCAGGCGGATGGTGGTGAGGCCCGCCTTCAGCTGGGCGATGATCTCGGGCAGCAGGTGGGGGTTGGTCTCGCCGGGGCCGGCGACGTTGAACAGACGCACGATGACGGTGGAGAGCCGGCGCGTCTCGGCGAAATAGCGCACGTAGCCCTCGCCGTGCAGCTTGTTGAGGCCGTAGACGTCGCGGGGGCCGATCTCGGAGGCGGCCTCGTCATGCAGGTCGTCGGAGGGGGCGTAGACGGCGCCGCTGCTGGCGAAGACGAATCGGCAGTCGGGGGGGCAAGCGGACAGGAGGTTGACCAGGCCGACGACGTTGGTGGCGGTCGAGAAGCCGGGCTGGTTCTCGCAGAGGGGGATGAAGTGGATGGCGGCCAGATGGACGATCACGTCGGGACGGAAGCGTTCGACGACGGCCGTCAACGCCGGCAGGTCCAGAATATCCAATGTTTCCAGTTGGATGTGATCAAGGTCTTTCGGAGACAGGCGGTCCGGCCCGAAGGTCAGCGTATCGACGACGCAGACGTCATGGGTCGTGTAGAGTTCACGCGAGAGCGCGCGACCGACATAACCAGCGCCGCCCGAGATCAGGACTCTCTTGCGCAATTTTCCCCCGCGATGTCAGTCAAGCGCTTTAGACTTACCCAATCCTTAGAATAGATGCCTTAAATTATTTCTACCGAGGCTCCATTCGCCATGAGGCGGGAGCGGGTCGCCCGGGTGCTAAAAAGCGCCATCGCCATCGGCGGGGCGCCTATATTCAACGCTCTCGCCGCGCCGTCGGGTCAGGGTAGACATCACCACGAGGATAGCGAAGCCGAGGGCGCCCATCGGCAGGTTCGGGCGCAGGGACACCTCCGACAGCGCCGCCGCGCCCCAGCCGATCAGGAAGATCACGCACACCTGGGTCAGCAGGCTCACATGGGGCCCGCGGGCGGTCGCCGCGCGGGCGATGGCCCAGGCTACGGCTCCATAGAGCAGCAGGGATCCGACGAGGCCGGCGCTCAGGGCCAGGTCGATATAGCCGTTGTGGGTGTTCTGGGCGTGGAAGCGGGCGATGATGTAGGGCGTGAGCCCTCCGACGCTGGCCGAGCCGTAGCCGTAGCCGAACAGGGGCTGCTGGATGAACATCCGGTAGGCCGCGCTCCAGATCTCGGTGCGTCCGGAGAAGTCCGATCCGCGCCCCAGGGCCTGGAGCGCAACGTCCTTGAGGGCCAGGCCCATGACCAGCAGCGGCGGCGCGAGCATCAGGCAGACCACGCGCGCCAAGCCTTGCATGAGGAAGAAGACCCCGTAGGCCGCGCCGCACAGGCCCACGAGCACGAAGGCCGAGGCCGAGCGGCTCTTGAGCACCAGCAGCAGGGTCAGGGCCATGGCCAGGTACTGGATCCAGCGCGCGCCCAGCAGTTCCCGGCCCTTGACGGCATAGATGATGAAGAACACCGCCATGATCTGGCCCAGGGCGTTCTTGTGGGTGTAGACGCCGCGCCAGGCGCCGGCGTGGCCGCCCTGGGACGCCTCCTCGGCGCCGTGGACGCCGTAGAGCGGCAGGGCCAGGATCGTCAGCAGGGAGAAGCCGGCGATCAGCAGGCCGGTGTAGCCGATCACCCTGGCGACGCTGAGCTCGTCACACCAGACCACCAGCACCACCCCGGCCAGCAGGGCCGTGGTCAGGTAGATCACGTCGGTGATCGAGTTGCCGGGGGTCTCCGACCAGCGCACCGAGCAGGCGACATAGAGATAGAAGGCGCACAGGAGCGGAAAGCGCGGCGGCATGCGCAGGGCCGCGCGCCATCGCCAGGCCGCCAGGCCGCCCAGGGCCAGGAGGATGCCGCCCTTGAGGGCCATCTGCAGGTGGGCGTTGGCGTAGATGGCGCGCGAGGTGCTGGGATCGGTCAGGCTGGCCGCGCCGGGGACGATGCCCTTGATGAGGAATTCCCAGGGGTTGCTGATCATCAGCAGCAGGAACGCCAGGCCCAGAAGGCGCAGCCGCGTCGACCAGCCGCCATCGGCCAGGAGCCCCCCGGTCGTCGGCTCGGTGCTGAGGAGCGCGCTGCTCATGGCTGCATGATCACTTGAAGATCGAAGGGCGGGCGCGCGACCAGATTCGCGCGCGCTCTATCGACTACGCCGCAACAGGTTGACGCCCCATGTATATCCAAGCCTGATCTTGCGCGTGCGTCGCCGACCGTTTCGGCGAGGGGTGTGGTGTTTTGATGGCGTCGAGCAGTTTTGAGGCAGGGATCCGGGGGATGCGGGTCCTGCATGTCATCGCCGACGGCGCGCCGGGCGGCGGGCCCACCATGGTCCAGACGCTCTGCGCCCAGATGGCGCCGTGGGGCGTCGAGCCTCTCATCGTCACCCAGGCCGACAGCCCTCTGCACGCCCAGGGACCGGCCGCAGGCCTGAGGACCGTCGGGCTGGACTTCGCCAGCCGGGCCGCCGGGCTGCGCCTGGCGGGCCAGATCGCCCGGTTGGCGGCGCAGGAGCGGATCGACCTGATCCACGCCCACGGCGCTCGCTCGGCCCTGCCGGCGGCCCTGATGAGGCGCTCGGAGCGTCCGCCGCTGGTCTATACGGTCCATGGCTTCCATTATCGCCGCAAGCCCGCGCCGCTCCGCTGGCTGGGGCGCGAGGCCGAGCGCTTCTGCATCCGGCGGGCCGAGGCCACGACCTTCGTGTCCTCGGGCGATGAGGCGAGCGCGCGCCAGGAGCGCCTGCTGGGCGCGGGGCGCGCTGTCCTGATCCACAACGGGGTTTCGGTTCCGCCGGGCCTGGCCGTTCCCGACGCCCAGCGCCGGTTCGACCTGGCCTTCGTCGGCCGCCTGCACCCCCAGAAGGATCCCCTGATCCTGCCCGACATCCTGGCGGCCATGCGCCCGGCCCGGCCCAGCCTGCTCGTGGTCGGCGGCGGCCCCCTGGAGGGGGCTCTGCGTGAGCGGATTCTCGCCCGGGGCGTGGAGGCCCAGGTCACCCTGCTGCCGGCCATGCCCCGGGCCGAGGCCCTGGCCTGGCTGGCCCAGGCGCGCGTCTGCGTCCTGCCCTCGCTGTGGGAGGGGCTGCCGATCTCCCTGGCCGAGGCCATGCTGCTGGACGTCTGCGTGGCGGCCTCGCGGGTCGAGGGCAATATCGAGATCGTCCACGACGGTCAGACCGGCCGTCTGGCCCCGGCGGGCGAGGCGGCGGGCTTCGCCAAGATCCTGGGCGAGCTCCTGGCCGCGCCCGAGCCGCGCGCGGCCTTGGCCCAGGCCGGCCGCCGCTTCGCCGAAGAGACCTTCTCGCCGGCCCGCCAGGCCCAGGCCTTCGCCGATCTCTACGCCCGCCTCCTGGCCGTCCGCGCCGGCGCCCAACCTTCCGAGAGACCCGAATGAAAATCGCCTTCGTCGGCTGCGGCTACGTCTTCGACATCTATATGCGCAGCCAATGGGCCCATCCCGAGCTGGAGATCTGCGGTGTCTTCGACATCGATCTGGCGCGCTCGGCCGTCGTCGCCCGCCATTACGGCCTGAGGGTCTATGACAGCTACGCAGCGCTGCTGGCCGATCCGGCGGTCGAGATCGTCGTCAACCTTACCAGCATCGGCGCGCACCACGCCGTGGTCCGGGCCGCCCTGGAGGCGGGCAAACACGTCTATTCCGAAAAGCCCCTGACCACGGACCTGGCCCAGACCCAGGCGCTGTTCGCCCTGGCCCAGGCCTGCGGCCTGGTGTTCACCGGCGCCCCCTGCAACCTCTACAGCGACGCGGTGGCCACGGTCTGGAAGGCCGTGCGGGACGGCGCGGTCGGTAAACCGGTGCTGGTCTACGCCGAGCTGGACGACAATCCCGCCCACCTGATGGGCCTGGAGACCGTGCGCAGCCCGACCGGCGCGCCGTTCCCCTATGTCGAGGAGCTGCAGGAGGGCTGCACGGTCGAACATGTCGGCTACCACCTGCTGTGGCTGTGCGCGCTGTTTGGGCCGGTGCTGTCGGTGGCGGCCTTCTCCACCTGCCTGATCGCGCACAAGACCGACACGCCTCTGGACCCGGCCGACACCCCCGATCTGTCGGTGGCGTGCCTGACCTTCGCGGACGGGGTTTCGGCGCGGGTGACCTGCAGCTGGGTCGCCCCGCGCGACCACAGCTTCACGGTGATCGGCCAGGCCGGGGCGATCAGCGTCGACAACGTGTTCCACGACCAGTCCCCGGTGCGCCTGGAGCGGTTCTCGCGGGTCAGCCTGAGCGCGCGCAAGGCCTACACCCTGCGCACCCAACCGCTGATCGGCCGCCTGTTTGGCCTGGGGGGGCGACGCCTGAAGCTGGTGCGGCGCTGGAAATCCCATGGCGTCGAGGCCGAGCGGGGCGTGGGGCGTTCGCTCAAGCACCGGTTCGTCAGCTGGCTGCGCCGCCGCGAGGTCTACGCCCAGGACAAGCTGCTGGGGGTGGCCGAGATGGTCCGGGCCCTGCGGGAGGGCCGCCCCCAGCCGACCCCGCCCGACTTCCTGGCGCATCTCAACGAGGTCACCCTGCTGATCCATCGGGCCGGCGCCGGCGCCGGTCCGGTGATCCCGACCACCCGCTTTGTTCCCCTCGAGCCCCTGCCCGACATGATCGCGGGCCAGCCGGACTATCGGGCCGCCTATCGCCCCCGCCGGCTGGAGGCGGCCCTGGGTGGGTTGGTGGCGGCCTTGCACCGGCGCTAGAGTCCTTGCCGATCTGATGGTTTCAATCAGATCGGCAAGGGCTCTATTTCAACAGCTTATGCCATGGCCGGCGGGGTGTGGCCGTCGTGGTCCAGGGCGTCGTAAAGCGCCTGTTCGAGCTTGAGGAAATGGGCCTCCCAGGTCCAGTTCTCCAGAACGTAGCGCCGGGCCTCCTGGCCCATGGCGACCGCCTGGTCCGGCGCCTGCAGGAATCGGATCACCCCCGCCGCGAAGGCCTCCGGATCGTCGGCGATGACCAGGGTGCCCGCCGGGGCCTGGATGCCCTCGTTGGAGACGCTGGTGGCCACTACGGCCTTGGCCGAGGCCATGTACTCGATCAGCTTGTTCTGCATGCCCCCGGCGGCGCGCACCGGGTTAACGCAGACGGTGGCCGAACGGATGATCGGACCCACGTCCGGCACCGAGCCGGTCACCGTGACGCCGTCGCGACCGTCGAGGGCGCGGATTTCCGCCACGGGGTCGCGGCCCTGGATGATCAGTTCGGCGTCGGGGACGGCGGCCCGCACCTGGGGCCAGCAGGTCTCGAGAAACCACTGGATGGCCTGGATGTTGGGCTTGTAGAGCATGCTGCCCGAGAACACGACGCGTCCGGGAACCAGCTCCTCGGGGGCTGCGGGCAGGAAGCGGTCGGTGTTGGTGCCGTGGGCGCCGTAGACCCAGTTGTCGATCGGCGCCAGCCCCTCGGCGGCGCAGACGTCCTTGATCGCCTCCACATCGCGCGGCCCGATGAGCACGCTGCGCGTGAAGTCCTTCCAGACGTGGGCCTCGAAGCGACGCAGCAGGCGCCACTCGATCCAGTAGATGAAGCGCTTGGCCAGGCCCGTCTCGTTGCGGAAGATGCGCTCGGTGTTCAGCGTCTGCGACAGCTGCATGGCCAGGAAGGACACCACGCGCCGGCCCTGGATGAGGCTGGCCTTCTTGGAGTGGAAGAGGCCTCGCACCACCGGGGCGCTGCGGATGTAGTAGACATAGGCGACGTCGTATTCGCCGCGCTTGACGGCGCTGGAGACCGCTCGCTCCATCTTGCCGTTGCGGAAGAAGCCCACCTGCAGAGGCTGCCCCCTGAGCAGGGCCCGCGCCACGCCCCAGGCCGCCCGGAGGAGGGAATGGGAGTAGAGGTTCACGTTGCGGCAGACGCCGCGCAGCCAAGCCTCCTGCTTGTCGTTCATCTCCCCACCCACGTTCAGGGTGAAAAAATCGACGTTATGGCCGCGCGCCTTGAGGAAGCTGAGCAGGTGGGCGACCGTCAGTTGGTCGCCCCGCATCATCGGAAAAGGCACGCGGCTATAGGCGAACGCAATGTTCAGCGGTCGCGGAGCCGCGTCGCAGCACATCTGCTTTGGTAGGTCCGTTGGCAACGACCGCCGCCCCCTTGAAAGAACCGGTTCCAGAGCGCGTCTGGGTCAAGCTTGTGCGGACGACCCTAACGCGCCAGGTCCCTTTTCCGACAGACCAGAAAAGGCTGTCGCACCGAAAATGTCTCGTGATCTGATCCAAGGCCCCCGGGATGGCCTTCCGGGAGCGCCGTCTAGGCCAGGGCGCCGATGTCGATCTTACGCTTGGTCTTCAGCGCCAAGCCCTTGGAGCGGGCGGAGGTGTCGACGACCAGATCAAACTCCGTAGCCTCGGCGGTCTGTTGGTCGATCAGCAGCTCGCCAAGGTCGGGCAGGTGCTGGAACGAGTAACCCAGGTTCTGGCCCAGCAGGTTCTTGGGCTCCACGAAGGGGTCCAGGATCGACAGCTTGTAGCCGCCCTGCAGGAACTTGCGGGCCAGGTCGATGTTGGGGCTCTCGCGCAGGTCGTCGCTGTCCTTCTTGAAGGACACCCCCAGCATCAGCACGCGCGCGCCTTCGGCCAGGTCCTTGACGCACATCTCGAAGAGGAAATGCTTGTGAGCCTCGTTGCTGCGGATCAGCGAGTCGACCACGTGGGCCGAGGCGCCGACATCGCCGGCGATATATTGCAGCGCCCGCACGTCCTTGGGCAGGCACGAGCCGCCGAAGGCGCCGCCCGGACGCATGTAGTAGGGCGAGATGTTGAGCTTGGTGTCGGAGATGAAGATCTCGTGGACCTTGGTCGCGCTGATGCCCAGGCGCACGCAGACCCGACCGACCTCGTTGGCGAAGGCCACCTTCA
The DNA here is from genome assembly GCF_965279145.1 of Caulobacter sp. NCBI lineage: Bacteria > Pseudomonadati > Pseudomonadota > Alphaproteobacteria > Caulobacterales > Caulobacteraceae > Caulobacter > Caulobacter sp. The sequence goes on along the minus strand of NZ_OZ257139.1, from coordinate 1,337,687 downwards.
GGGCGTGGAAGGTGTTGTCCACAAACTTGGTGAACTCCGCCTCGCGATAGCCCACGTAGAACACCGGGGCGTCCAGGCCCTCGTTGACGATGTCCATGTTCTTGTTGGGCTTGCCGTCATGAGTGCCGATGACGATCTTGGGCGGCGAGAAATAGTCCTTGATGGCGCTGGATTCCCGCAGGAACTCCGGATTGTAGACCAGCTCGATGACGCCGACCTTGTCGCCCATCACCCGCCTGAAGATCGGATAGACCAGCTCTTCCAGCGTGCCGGGGCGGATCGTGCTGCGATAGACCACGGTCAGCGGCCGGCTGCGGTCCTTGTCGACCGCCGTGGCGATCTGGCGCGACACCTCGGCGATATAGCTCATGTTGTGCGAACCGTCCGGGGCGCTGGGCGTGCCCACGCAGACGATGGCCATGTCGCAATCGGCCAGGCGGTTCTCGATGGCCGAGAAGCAGGTCAGCTTGCCGTCGGCCACGGCGGTGGCGATCAGCTCCTCCAGGCCCGGTTCGCTGATCGGCGACTTGCCGGCCATGACCGTCGCCAGCTTCTGTTCGCTGACATCGAAACCCACGATCTCATGGCCGCTCTTGGTGAGGCAGGCTGCGGCGGTCAAGCCAACATAGCCAAGACCGAAAATACCGATCTTCATAAAATCCCCGTCTCTACCAATATGTCACGAGAGCTTGGCGTACGAGTAGCGCCGAGTGTCATTTGGCATAAGTCTGATCTGTCAACAAATGCCTTCTGGCCATTGCAACAACAATAGCGCGACCTTGCGTACGCGCAGGCGTTCAGACTATGGGATGACCCGATTTGTGGCGACTCCAACGAAGATGCCGGCCCCAATGACAGGACGCAAAAATATTCTTTACGAAGTTTGGCTAGGGTAGACGTCGCACGCCCGGCACGCGACTTGCTTCTCTGGCTCGCTGCTTGCTCGCCCCGTGGCATTTGAGGACACGATGACCGACGTTTCCACCGCTGACCGCCAAGCCACCACCGCGCCCAACGACCTGGCGGGGATGGCCGGGCGCCTGCTCCGCTATATTCCCCTGGTCGGGGCGATCGCCGGGGGCGTCCTGGCGCTGGCGGCGGGCCTGACCTTCCTCCAGACGCCTATGTACACGGCCAAGACGACCATCCTCTTCGACCCGAAGAAGGTGCAGTTCGGCACGGACGCCAGCGTCGAGGACAGCGGTAAGGACACTGCGGTCGACACCCAGTCCGAAGTGCTGCAGTCGCCGGCCCTGGTCCAGCACGTGATCACCAAGCTGCGCCTGGACAAGAGCCCTCAATTCAATCCGAGCTTGGACGGCAAGGGCGCCGCCGACGCCGACACCACCCGCAACACTGTGATCGCTGCGGTCTCCCAGAACCTGCGCGTCAAGCGTGTGGGCCAGACCATGCTGTTCGAGGTGGCCTTCACCCACAAGGACCCGATCAAGGCCGCCCAGATCGCCAACACCTTCGCCGAGACCTACCTGGAAGACCAGGTCACCAACAAGCTCGACGCCTCCCGCAAGGCCAACAGCATGCTGCTGCTGCAGATGGACAAGCTGCGCAAGGACGTCGAAAACGCCGACCGCGCCGTCCAGGCCTTCAAGGCCGCCAACAACCTGCTCAGCGCCTCCGGCTCCACCCTCACCGAGCAGGAACTCTCCAGCCTCAAGACCCAGGAAGCCATCGCCCGCGTCCAGCTGGCCGAGGCCAACGCCCAGCAACGCGCCGGCGAGAGCGGCGCAGGCCGCAGCAGCAACGGCGAAAGCGGCGCCAGCGCCCTCGGCTCCATGGTCATCAGCAACCTGCGCCAGCAGCGCGCCGACGCCAGCCGTCGCCTGGCCGAGCTGGAAAGCCGCTACGGCCCCCTCCACCCCCAGGTCATCAACCAGCGCAAAGCCGTCGCCGACACCGACGCCCAGATTCAGGAAGAACTGGGCCGCATCAACGCCAACCTGCGCACCAATGTCGACGTCGCCCAACAGCGTCTGGCCAGCGTCCAGCGCAGCATCGGCCGCGCCAGCGGCGAACTGGCCAACGGCAACTCCGCCTCCGTCGAACTGGCTCAACTGCAGCGCAACGCCGACGCGACCAAGTCGCTCTATGAAGCCTTCCTGGCCCGCGCTAAGGAAAACACGGCCCAGCAGTCGACCGCGACCGCCGACGCTCGCATCAACTCGATCGCCCTGCCGCCCTCCAAGCCCAGCTCGCCCAACATCGTCATCAACATGGCGCTGGGCCTCATCTTCGGCATGGGCCTGGGCGTCGCCGTCGCCTTCATCATCGAGCGCTGGAACGTCCGCCTCTCGACCATGGACGACGTCGAGCGCCGCCTGAACCTGGCCTTCCTCGGCAGCCTGCCCACCCTCACCTCGGCCGTAAAAAAGCCCGCCACCAAGTCGCCGACCGAGGCCATCCTTAAGCACCCGATGTCCAGCTTCGCCGAAGCCTATCGCGGTCTGGGCATGGCCCTCATCCATGGCGACAAGTCCGCCGACGTCAAAATCATCGCAGTCACCTCCGCACTTCCCGGCGAAGGCAAGACCACCACCTCCATCTGCCTCGCCCGCGTGCTCGCCCTCGGCGGCTCAAAGGTCCTCCTGGTCGACCTCGACATGCGCCGCCGGTCGGCCACCGCCAACATGGCCCCAGGCGCCAAGACGGGCCTCCTCGAAGTCCTCGCCGGAAAGGCCACGCTCGACGAGGTCCTTGTTCAGGATACTGAATCCGGCGCCTGGTTCCTGCCGCTCAGCAGCGACATCAACGTCATGAAGTCGCCCCTGGTCTCGCCAGCCTTCGACGCCCTCCTCGAAGACCTGCGCGCACGCTTCGACACCGTCGTCATCGACACAGCGCCCGTCCTGCCTATCGTCGACACCCGCATCCTCGCCGCAAAGGTCGACGCCGTGGCCCTCATCGTCAAATGGCGTGGAACCCCCATGCGCGCCGTTCAGGCCGCCATCCACCAAATCACCGCCGTCGAGGGCATCGTCTCAGGGGTCGCCCTCAGCCTCGTGGATCTCAACGCCCAGGCGCGATCCGGCTACGGCGACCCCCACTACTACTATCGGGATTTCAAGGGATACTATCTCGAGTAGCCATCCCTCTCGCCCAATAAACCACAGCAACCCCCAGGATAGACCTCGCGCCAACGCGCGGGGCGTATCCTGGGGGACAGCAACGCGGAGGCGCGATATCTAGGCTGTCGCGGTATCTGTCACGGCCCGCAAGTCGGTCCGCAGGGCCTGGGGCCACGGTCGCGGCCTAAGGTCAGAGCACGTTCGGGCGCGGTCAGAGCGCCTGCGCCCGACCAGAAGCGCCTAATGCCGGATGCGCATGAAGGTCTTCAGCACGCGACGGCTCAACATCGGTCGGATCCAGATGCCACGGGCGCGGCCTAGCCAGACCACATAGGCCGCCTGGGTGATCGCCACGTAACCGACATAGGCCCCGACATAGGCCGTCATGTCTTGGAAGCGCAGGACGAACATGGGCCCGAAGGCCAGCACGATCGCCGCAGCCTGGACCGCCATGACCTTCAGGCCCGCGCCCTTGTTCTTGAGAATGTCCTCGGCGATCCCGAATTGGCTTTCGGCGGCTGTCGCGATCAGCGCCAGGCAGAGCAAGGCGCGGTTGCCCGCGAAGCTCTTGCCGAACAGGAGCGACAGCCCCCAGTCGCCGAAAAACCAGACCAGCACCACCCCGACCAGCGTCAAGCCCGCGAAGATGGTCCCGGACACCGAGGCCATGATCGCCAGGCGTCGGTAGTGGCCCGAGGTCAGTTGGTCGGCGATGACCCGCCGCAGCACCAGGCGAATGGCGGCCATCGCGGCCGCGGCCGCGACCGCAAGACGCATCACCGCGCCGATCACCCCTGCGGCCGCCACGCCCGACAGCAATCCGGCTCCCCAAACGGGGATCCACAACGCAGCTGACTGGATGATCCGGGCGCCCGAGAACGGCGCGCCGGCCTTCACGAGCGCCAAGGCCTGACTCTCGCCGCGTGGGGCGATGGGTTCACGCCTCAACACAAGCCAGATTTGAACCGAGCCGATCAGGCCCAGCGCCAGATAGCTGCTGGCGGAAATCGCCAGCACCGCCGGCGGCCCCCAGCCCAACGCCATCGCCAGAAGCACGAGCACAAAGTTGAGCGAGGCGCCGGCGGTATAGAAGAAGAAGGAGCCCGCTCGTTCGGACCCCGACGCGATCAGGCACAGCGATGCAGAGATGTTAATACCCCAGCCCACGACCCAGACGCCGGTCCAGATGGTGTTCCAGCGTAGCGAGGCGGGCAGAGCCAGGAGCGCGGCCGCCACGACGACCGCGATGACTCCTGCGCCACTCAGCAATGCGAGGCCATGGGCCGAGCGCACCAACCGCTGGCGGTGAGCCGCGTCCTTACGGCCCCCTGCGGCGGCGAGCCGCGCCACGCCCTCCGGCGCGCCAAAGCCCAGAAAATAGCACAGCGTGCTGGCCAGGCCGAAGGCGCTGGCATAGTGGCCTAGACCCTCCTTCCCGAACATATGGGAAAGAATACTGAAGGTTAGAAATGTGAGCGCCATACCCAAGTAACGGCTGACCACCGCGCCGCCCGCTGTCGAGGCGATGTTTGCTTTGCGGGCCATCAAATGCTTCCAATTTCTGGCCGTTGGGGAGCCGGCGAACGGCCGGAGTGCTTAGCCAACTGGCCTTCGCCGTCAAGGGCCGCTAAAAGAAACAGCCTGCGAAGCGGTGGAAAGCAGCGACGAAAAACGCCCTGATGCGCGGATGACGGCCCCGCTGGTTCAAACGCCGCCAACACTCCGCCGCGTCACGGCGCCCTTAGACCCTCGCGAGACCCGCTCCTCCATGCCTAGCCCAAACCGCAAGCCCACCGTCTGGATTCTCGCGCGCGGCTACACGCCCGATGAAGGCGGGCTCGAAACCTATGGCCGCGCCGTGGGGCACGCCTATGCGGCCGCAGGCTGGAAGGTGGTCGTCTTCGCGCCGACCAGCGCCGGTCCCCGCCGCTTCCATGACGGCGCGGTCGAGGTGGTCGACGTCGGCGCCGCTTCGCAACCCGTGGTCATGGCGCGCCTCGTCGCCGCCTTGCGTCGGGAGCTGAAGGGGGGGCGGCCTGACTTCACCCACGCCATCACCTGGCGGCTGTCGATCCCTGGCGAAGCGCTGGGGCTCAAGCCCTTGGCGATTTCAGTGCACGGACGCGAGATCAACTTCGTCAAGGGTCCGATGAAGGCGTTGATGGCCCTGCTGATGCGCCGCGCGCAGTTTCTCGTCGCCGTCAGCCACTTCACCAAGCAGATGCTGGCCGAACGCGTGCCCAGCGCCGCGTCCAAGACGATCGTCGCCTGGAACGGCCTTTCGGACTGGGCCGAAAATCTGCCCAACCGCGTAAGGCCGGTCCACAGCCCGACCCGGCTGCTCAGCCTGTGTCGTCTGGTCGAGCGCAAGAACATCGCCGGCGCCGTCCAAGCGGCGGCCGACTGCACCAAGGCCGGCGCGGCCCCCTTTCTCTACGAGATCGGCGGGCGCGGCCCCCAGACCGCCGAGATCAATCGCCGGATCGAGGCGGGTAGCGCCGCCGAGCAGGTCAAGATGCTGGGCTTCGTGCCCGATGACGCGATGCCGGGTCTCTTCCTGGACGCGGATATCTTCCTTCATCCGCAGATCGCCACCGAAGGGGGCAAGGATGTCGAGGGCTTCGGCATCGTGATCGCTGACGCGATGGCGGCGGGGTGCGCGTGTATCGTGGGCAAGGCCGGCGGACCTGCAGAGCTGATCATCGACGGCGAGACGGGCTTTGTCGTCGATGGCGACGACACCGCGGCGATCCGCGCGCGACTGTCCCAGCTGTTGGCAGATCCCGAGGCCTGCGCCCGACTGGGTCGGGCCGCCCAGGTCTTCGCGCGTGATCATTTCTCCTGGCGCAAGCACGTGAACGACATCCTGGCTGGCGCTGGCCTGAGCGGCTCGGGAGGCAACGCGTGAAGCCAGCGGACCTCATCATCACCGCGCGCCACTCGGCCCGGGTTCCCGTTTCGCGCCTCTGGCAGCGTCTGGCGCATCGCAAGGCGATGCGCGCCTGGGCCGGTCGGCCGGTGGCCGATCTCGCCAGCGTGATCGACGTTCCCGCCGCGCGCTACGATCCCGCGATCAACGAGGTCGCGGACGCGATTGCTCGCCTGCGCGCCTTGACCTTCAGCAATGCGCCCAGCGAGGTTGCGGCGGGGCGCGTCACCCTGCGGGGGCAGGCGCGCGAGATCGCGCCGCTCGACCGCTTCGATTGGTCGGTCTTGAGCCGAGCCGCCGAAGCCGACGTCAACTGGTTCTACGAACTGTCCTATGTCGGCTTCCTGGTCCCGAACCTGGCGGCGCCCGAGACACAGGCGCAACTGATCGGCGCCCTGGCGGGGCTTGAGGCGGTCGGCGCAGCTGGCTCCTGGAGCAAGAACCTTGGGTGGAAGCCGATCGCGGCCTCGAACCGCCTGATCAATCTGGTCCCCGTGCTGGCCGCTCTGACGCGTGGGAACGCCGACGCCGAGACCTTGGCCGCCGTCATGCGTCACGGCGACATCTGCGAAGGGCTGCTCACCGCGCTGCGGGAAGACCACCTCCAGTACAATCACCTAGTCTTCAACATCGTCGCCGTCCTGCTTTGGCGCGCGGCCACGGGCAAGGCCCTGCCCAATGAGGCGCTGCGGACCTTGAAGGCGACCCTGGACGATCAGATCCTGGCCGACGGCGGCCATGCGGAACGAAGCGCCACCTATCACGCGCATGTTCTGTCGATGATCCAGTTCATCGCCGCCACGCCTGGCGTGGGCGACGACCTATCGGCTTGGCTGGCGAAGGCTGCTGCGCGCATGGCTGCGGCCCTTCCGGTGATGAGCCACCCCGACGGCGACATCGCGCTGTTCAATGACGCGGCGTTGTTCGACGCGCCGCCGGCTTCGGCCTTCGTCGAAACGCCGCAGGAGCTCTACGCGGTGCTTCCGCAGACAGGCTACGGCCAGATCCGCAGCGGTCGAGGAGCCGTGATCCTGGACGGTGGCGCGCCCGGACCGCGTGACAATCCGGGCCACGGCCACAGCGACTACCTGTCGATCGAGGCGTCCTGGGGGGGGCGTCGACTGATCGTCGACTATGGCGTGTCTTCTTACGTGGCGGGACGCGAGCGGGATCTCACACGCGGCGGCGTCTCGCACAACGGACCTCGCCTCGAGGGGCGGGAACTGATCGAGTTCTCAGGCGCGTTCAGGGTGGGGCGTTCGTCCCGCGCGGGCGTCGTCCAGAGCCGGAAGCAGGACCTCAAGGGCCTGTCCGCGTGGTGCCAGCCGTGGTTCGACGGCGGCGCGCGCCTGGAGCGCGACGTGCTGCTTTTCAGCCCGGATGTGTTCCTGATCGTCGACCGGTGGATCGGACGCGGACAGCCGGCTTCGCCTACCTTCCTGATCCCTGCGGACTGGACTTGCCGTCTGGACGCGGACGGCGGACTGAACCTGAATGAGAAGGGCGGGGCCACGGCGAGGATCCAACCGCTGTTTGGTGACGGCGTGAGCCTGACCGAGGCGGTCTACTGGCCGTTGGGCGCAGGGCGGTCTAGCCCCGCCCACCAGTTGATGGTTATTCCGCGCGCGCATGGCGCCGGGCGCGCCAGCGTCCTGGCCGTCGGCGCGCCGGGCGCCGTCGCTGAAGCTCACGCCGAACTCGTGGCCTTGGCCGGGCGGTTGCTTGGCTAGAGCCCAAGCCGCCTGATCTGTTCACAAAGGCGGACGGAAGGGCTCTAGCCGAGCCCGCGCCGGCCGACCCGCGTGTCGAGGAATGCGGCGATGTCGCGACCTCGGCTGGCCCAGTCGAAGGCTGCGGTGCAGGTGTCGAAGGCTGAGGCCTGCACCGCGTTCAGGCGATCGAAGTCGTCGAGCACCGCCGGGGCGATCCGCGCCGCCTCGACGACATTTTTTGCGGCCACATAGTCGCGGTCGGCCTTGAAGCCCATGCCGTTGAGGGCGCTCTCAACCGCGAGCATCGGCACGCGGCGGAAGGCGTGGGTCAGGGCTCGAAGCTTGAATCCGCCGCCGATCTCATCCGGGATCAGGCCCAGACGGACCGTGGCGAGGTAGGCGTCGAGGTCATCGACATAGCCCATGAAGTTGAAGCCGGAAAAGCGCGCTTCCAGACTATCCTTCTCGCCAGGACCGACGACGTCGATCGTCGCCGAGTTCTGCAACCCGGCTTGCTGCAAGGCCTCTAGGGTGTGAAGCAACACCATGCGCTTATGATGCGCCTCATGCGAGCCGAGCAGAAGAATGCGACGCGGCGTATCCGGGCCGATCATACGAGGCGGCGCGCTTTCGCCGCGATAGGGCGGCATGGCCACCACCGAGGGCGTACGCGGCGCGATCCGCGCGAAGACCTCGGCGTCCGCCGGGGTACAGGCGATGACGCCGTCGCAGGCGCGCAGGGCAGCGTACTCCAGGCGCCGGGCCTTGGCCGTGTCCAGCGCCAGCGCGGCCTTCAGGGCCAGGGCGCGTTCACCGGCCGTCATTTGGCTGCGGACGGCGTATTCGTGATTGTGCTGGAGCAGGATCACCGGGGGGCGGGCGTGGCCCATCTCGGCGTCCAGTCGCGCGATGAGCTTCAGGCCGACATCGAACAGGCCCAGGAAATCGACCACCACGGCGCGCGACTGTCGCGCCAGGGACACGGCCGCCTCGAGATAGGCGCGGGCGTTGTGGCGAAAGGCGACGTTCGGCAGGTGTGACAAGAGGCTCAGGGCCCGATGCGGCGGCGAGGCGTCGACAAACGACCATGTCAGACCCGCGCGCTGGGGCGGTGAGATGCCGTCCCGCCGAACCGCCAGCGCATGGACCGGCGTCGTGTTTGCGAGGCTCTCCAGCAGGTCGCGCGAATAGATCATGTCACCGCCATGCAGAGGCGGGTAGGGGGCCCAACGCGTCAGCCAGAGGACGGAGGTGTCGGTCATCTAGTCGGGCCGGCCGTTCTGACGCCAGCGCACGATGGCCGAGACACCGTCGTCCACAGTCGTGGCGGGGACATAGCCATAGGCGATCATGCGGTCGATCTTCAGCGTCGCGTGGGCGCGGAAGCGAGCCAGCTCATCGCCTGACGGCGTCAACAGTCCGAAGTCCCGCAGCCATTGGTAGGGCGGCGACCTATCGATCAGCGGGACGCGTCGTAGCACCGCCAGAGCCGCCCGCGCCGCCTTGCGCGCCAGCAGGGTCCCGCGCCCGACGCCTCTTGGCGTTGGCAGGGGCGGCAGGCCGAGCGCGGCGTTCAGGCGTTCCAGGTAGCTGTTCCAGTCGGGAATATCGGCTCCGTTGACGTTGAAGACCGCAATACCCTGCGGAGGCTTGCGCACCAGAAGGCCCACGAAGTCCGCCAGATCATCAATGTAGATCAGGTTGCACAGTCCGTCTCCGCCGTGGCCCAGCGCGCGCCAGCGGCGGGTCTCCAGGCGTTCGATGTACAGGTCGCTCCACTGAGCGCTCCGCGGCCCATAGATCAGGGTCGGCCGCAAGATGGTAACGGCCATTTCTTCCGAAGCCGCCGCGCGGCAAAGGTCCTCGGCGGCGCGTTTGGCCCGCCCGTAGTCGCCCTGCGGCGCGTCGGTCGGGCTGTCCTCGTCGATGACGCCCGCAGTGTCGCTGTACACGGCCATCGAACTGAAGAAGATGAAATGCGCCACGCCCGCCGCCTTGGCGGCCTCCAGCAGCGTCCGGGTCCCCTCCAGGGTCACACGCGAGTCTCCGGCGGGACCGATCGCGCAATGCACGACGGTCGAAACGCCGTCGAGGGAGGCGCGGGTCGACACCGAATCCAGCACGTCGCACTCGACGCCTTCGAAGGGTTGGGCCTTCAGCCGCTCCGGCGCGCCGCGCGCGCCGCCTCGGACAGCAATTCCGCTCGCGGCGAGCCGCCGGGCCACGGACTTGCCGACAAAGCCAGTGGCGCCGGTGACCAGCACGGCGCCGTCCGGAGCGGCGCGCGCGGCGGGCATGACCAGAGCCGCCGCGCGGCGCACGGGCGCGTTCAGCCTGGCCAGATGGTCCGACAGCCGCAGGCCCATGGCCACGGCGGTCAGGGTTGGGTTGGCTTGGCTGGAGGTTGGGAACACCGCGCTGCCGGCGATGAAAAGGTTAGCCACGCCGTGCACCTTGCAGTCGGCGTCCACGACCCCGTCGCGCGGGCTGGCTGACATGCGCAGGCCGCCGATGTGGTGACCGCCATAGGCTCCGGCCTTCAGGGTCACCGACTCCAGTTGCGCGTCGTCGAAGGTCAGCCTGCCGACATCCGCACGCTCCAGTTCGCGCCCCAAAAGGCGGTAGGATTCTCGGATGGTCTTGAAGTCGAGATCCGTCGCTCGCCAGTCGATCTTCAGCCGCGGCATGCCGAAAGTGTCGCGCGCTTCGGAGAGCAGGATCCGGCTGTCGGGATTGGGCGCTTGCTCGGCGTGGAACTCGAGCGGGTAACGATTGAGTTTGGACGATAGGGCGATGGACGGAATGCGGCGGTCGGAAAGGTAGCGCTTGGGCCCCCAGTCCGCGAGGAAGCGGGCGAGCCGCAGGGGGTCCTTGGCGATATTGGCGAGATGGCGCGTCATCATCGCCAGCGAGCGATCCGCCTCACGGTTCTCGCGGCTGTATTCGTACTTCACGAGGTAGGCCGCCAGGAAGATGAACGACAGGATCGGGTCTTTGTGGGCGGGATCCTTGGCCTCATGGATGTGGAGGCGGGCGGTGAAGTTCATCACCTCCAGTTCGCGCTGGGCCTTGGGCGTCAAGGCGATGCGCCGTCGCATGTAGACGCCGCCAGGATCCTGCTCGTACCCCCAGGCGATGGTCTCGGGCGGCGCGGCGAACTCGATTTCGCCGAAGGTCGCGGACATGTGGCACATGTAGCCTCGGCCGACCCACCCGCTGGCGGCGCCGACGCCTTCGGGACGCACATCGTTTGAAGCCAGCAGGAGCCGCACCGACTCCAACCCGCCGGCGGCCAGCACGTAGGTCTTGGCGCGGACCTGACGGCGCGCGCCGTCGGGCATGCGGACCTCGAGGTGATCGACGGCCGCGCCGTCTGATGTCAGGCGGACGGCGCTCAGCGGCGCATTGATGACGACCTTGGCCCGGCTCGAGCCGGTCATGTCGCCGTGGAAACGCCACCAGAAGTTCGTCGGGCGGCTGAATCGCTCGATCGTGGTCTCCAGCCATTCGCCGTCCAGGCCAGGAACCAGCGGGCCGGGGGGGCGCCTGTCGAAGGGGCCGGCTTCCGCCGCAGCCATGGCGGCGGGGTAGTAGGCGGCGACGTCCTCATAAGAGATCGGCCATCCGGAATGAGGCACCCAGGGCCGGCGCTCGAAATCGATCGGATCAAAGGGGATGGTCCTGCCGCCCCAAAGGGTGCTGGTGCCGCCCAGGGTGCGAACGCGATAGGTATCGGGCGGCCAATGAGCCGAGCCCTCGGCGACCTCGCCCGCGTAGGCGGCCTTGCTGGCCTCTTCATCTAACGTCTCGCCGCCCGCCTCAAGTAACAGGACCCTGAGGCCGCGCCGGACGAGATCGGCGGCCATGCTGAGCCCCACGGCGCCGGCGCCCACGATGCACACGTCGGCGCCGTCGAGGTCAGGAAGCTTGTCCTTGGCGTCCAGCAGCATGGTTCGTCTCAGTTCATCGCCAGCAGTGTGCGAGGGTCGCGGCCGCCGTCGCCGCCGTTGCGGATCGCATAGCGGCGCCGCGCCAGCCTCTCGGCGAACACCAGCAGCATCAGGTTGATGGCCTGGGCGGCGGCCACCGAGATTCCGAAGCCGACCGTTCCGTGGGGTGCCGCGACGACGAGGCCGGCCAGGGTGACGACGGCCGCCACGCACCGCATCGTGAACATCAGGCGGCTTTCGCCCAGGACGATCAACAGGCTTTCCGAGGGTTGGTTGAGGCAGATAATGAAGAAGGCTACGGCGAGGATGCGCACGGTCGTCTCGGCGCCAGCGTACTGGGGGCCGAAAGCGAAGGGAATGATCCAACTCGCCAGAAGGCTGACAGCCAGAAGATAGCCGCCGGTCAGCACGACCAGCAGCCGTCGGGTGCGATGGATGGAGTGGACCACGGCGCCAAGTCCCTCATGAGCGAGGGCTCGTGCGGCGCGAGGTTTGTCCAAGGCGTCGATGGCGCTGACCACCGCGACTGCGGGATTGGCGAGGGTGCGGGCGACATTGAACACAGCGGCGGCCCCGGCTCCGCCGATCGCGCCGACCAGGACGATCAGCGAACTGCTGGCGATGGAATAGGGGACGTGGTTCAGGGTCTGCCAGAATACGAGGCTCGGATTCTCGAACCACTGGTCCAGCCCGCGACGCAGGCCGCCGGGGCGCCCGGGGGGCTGAGCCAGGACTGCGATGAGCGTGGCCGCTAGGCCGCCGATGGCCCATCCCGCAACCACATGTCCAAGACCGCCCCCGAGTCGCCAGGCCACAAGGGCGAGACCCACCATGCCGACGCACTGGGCGGCCGACGCGAGGGCTGCGGCGACCGTGAGCCGGGATTGGTAGAGCAGGCGGCGAGCGAACTCGGCGAGGAGCATCAGGGGCGTGATCGCCGCGGTCAGGGCCATCGCGACGGCGATCAGTTGGAAGGTCGGCGAGGCGCCGCCGCGCAGCGCCATCATCACGGCGGCGATCGCCGCCAAGAGGACAGTGATGCCGGCCACCACGAGGGCGTTGAGCCAGAACCAGGCCTGTCGGTCCTGGGTCTCATAACCGCCCGGCCGCGCGGTGATGACGATGAACTGCAGGGTCAGGCCTGCGCGCAGCAGGCCGGCCACGAAATAGTAGATTCCGATGGCGACGCCCATCGCCGCGAAGTCGTCGCGCGACAGGGCGTGGGCGAACAGGGACGCCGCCAGGATATTGCCCAGGCCCTGGAAGCCCTGGTCCGCGAACGTCGCCAGACGGTCCTTTATGGTGGCCAAGCGACCACCGCCGGGAAGACGCCTCAGGATGTCATCGACCCATGCGTCGATTGGGAACACTGTGGTCTCCGTGGCCAGACTTTCGAGTGGGGGTGGTCCCGTCGAGATGCTGGTGGAAGGTTCGCCCGACGGCGAGGCGCCTCTGGCCTCGCCGAGGGGGCGCGGCTGGAGGCGCTTGGCCGAAGGGAGGGGGGTTAGAATGCGCCGCGAGAGAGGAAGACGGCGGGAACGGTTGCGAAGAGTATTTTCATGTAGAGGACGAAGGTCCTGGAGCGAGCGAAGGTGACGTCGAGGACGACGCGTCGCCGGTAGGTGGTGTTGTTGCGTCCGCTGACCTGCCACAGGCCGGTGATGCCGGGTGTGACGGAATAGTAGCTTGAGATGTATCGGCCGTAGCGAGGGACCTCGCTGGCGACGATGGGGCGGGGCCCCACGAGGCTCATCTCGCCACGGAGGACGTTGAAGAGCTGGGGAAGCTCGTCGATGCTGGTTTTGCGTATGAATGCGCCGTAGGCGGTGATGCGAGGGTCGTTGCGGAGCTTGTGGTCGCGCTCCCACTCCTGGCGCGCGGCGGGACTGGATTCCAGAAGCCTAGCCAGGCGTTCTGCGGAGTCGGTGACCATGCTGCGGAACTTCAGGCATCGGAAGGTCTTGCCGTCGCGGCCGATGCGCAGGTGACCAAAGAGGGGAGAGCCGCCGTCCTGGGCCCATACGACGAGGGCGGTGATGAGCATGAGGGGCGCGCAGAAGACCAGGATGACGAGGGAGAAGGCGATATCGCAGGCGCGGATGGCCATCTCGTCCAAGCGATTGGACCAAGTCTGCGGCGCGGGCTCGTGCAACTGGTACCCCCAAACATCCGTCATGGACGACGTCCCCTCAAGTCGCACACCGTCGTGCTGCGGAGCCTATCTGCAAGCTGTAGGCCAGAAAACTGTATGCCAGGAGCAAGACGGTTTATCGTAGCCGTGGTGTGTCGCCAAACTTTCCGGCGTGTTATGTCACAAGCGTCTCGGTAACGAGCGCCAAAAACATGAAGCGATCGGATATTATGGCAATTCAATCCCCATAGGTGGGGAGTGTGCGCCGGGATTGGTCAAGCACGAAGGGCGCGGGCGTGTTTGCGCGCAGGAGAATTGCCGCTTCTCTGTTCGATAGGACGTTGATTAACGCTCTGGGTGAGCGTGCCGGCGCGCATGGACATGGTTGAGTTGTTTTCCGTCTGTTGGCGCCGCATCGCTCCGGAATGATACACTTGTTCCCTATGGGCTCGCGGCGCACGCCTCGAAGCTGGTCCAACCAGGCGCCCGCGTCCTAAACGCGGATCGACGGGGCCGGCGTCCAAGTCGTGTAGGTGCGACCCAAGGCCACGGAGTCTAGGACGCCAAGACCAACGCCGATCAGCGACGTCACCGCGCTGAGCACGCCCCTCGCATAGCGTAGGCCCGCAGCGCTGAGGGCCAGCACGATGGCTAAGCCCGCCATCACAAGGCTCATCGCCGGAGCGAAACCCACCCAAAGGGCGAATCCCACCCAGAACAGCAGCGCGCTCAAAGCGATGTTGAACGGGGCGATCCATTTGAGGACCCGATGGGCGAGATAGCCGTAGAGCTGGCCGGTGGGAAGCTTGCGCAGGCGCGGCCAGAGCGTGCGGTGGACGTTGATCGCCTGGCAGGCGATTCGCCGCTTGCGTTGGAACTCTTCTTGCCAGCGGCTGGCGTTCCGTTCCTCCACAAGCACCGAACCTTCGGACACGACGAGGCCGCCGTTCAGCGTCACCATGAGCGAGACATAGAGGTCGTCTATCAGTTCATTGGGCGCGGCGACATAGGCCGAGCGACGGATCATGAACAAGGCGCCGTCAACGCCGACCAGTCCGATCGTGTCGCTTTCCATGCGTTTGACCGTCTCTTCCATGTCCCAGTACAGCGCCGTGCTGCCGCTGGTGCCCGATTCGCTGTTGTTGGCGAAGATGAGCCGGGCGGACACGGCGGCGACCATCGGGTCGGTGAAGCGTTGCAGCAGGGTGACGAGCGAGTCGGGCGGCGCATTCACGTTGGCGTCCGTGAACGTCAGCATCTCTTCCGTGCTCAGCTCGACGAGGCGGTTCAGGCCTGCGGTCTTGCCGCTGCGCGCCTCGGAAACGACAAGTTCGATGCGGTCCCGATAGGATTCAAGCAATTCGGCGGTGCGATCGGAGGAGCCGTCAACATAGACATAGATTCGGGCGGGCCCATAAAGCTTGGCCATGGCGAGCAGGCTTTCGATCTTCGAGACGATCGTCCGCTCCTCCATATAGGCCGACATGCAGATCGCTAAGGTTGGGCGAGGGTCAACCGGCGAGGTCCTGTTGGGAATACGCTTGCGCGCGAACGACAGGGTCAGCGGATAGAGAGTGACCGGATAGATCGCCAGGACAAAGCAGATCGTCGCAATGAGCCATAGAGCTCCGGTCATCGGCGGGGTTTCCAGCGCTACAAGAGTTGATATTCAAGCGCTCTTTCACCCCATAAATCACTAAAAAATAGCCTACCCAACAGCCAATTCCCTCAAAATCTCAGATCGACCCAGTTGCAGGCGTTCTTGCATCGACCGAAAGGAACGCTAGCACTTAAAACGTCGCTTTTTTGGGTCGTTCGCGGCGTTGCGAAACCAGGACCGCCTCGATCATGACCCTCCGTCGCGATCGGCCGGCGCGCGCTGAAGGAGCGCTTGGCCAAACACCTAAGATTGGCAATCGGACGATTGACCATCTCTGGCCGTGGAACCACAGCCAGAGAGACACTGCCAATCACGACAAGGGCCGTGGATAAGATGTGGGCCGGGTCGGCGGGAGCAGGATCCCGATGATCTGTTCTTCCGTGAACCGTGATCGCTTCATTCTTCCGCCCATCTCCTGGGGCGGTCTCTAGTTATTTCTGGAGGAGTTTCAGGGGGTCACGTCATAGGGGCTGAAACGGTTTATTTGTAACTCAAGCGATAGTGTCCCAGGTCAGTGAGCCGGGGGACCGCGTGTGTTGAAGGTTTTGACCTGTCTGACGGCCGAGCATGACTATCGCTTGGTCGCCGTGGCGGCGGCGGTTTGCTTCGCGGCCTGCTTCACGGCGTTCAGACTTTATTCCCGCATGCGCGGCGCCAAGGGTCTTGTGCGGGCCGCCTGGCTGCTGCTGACTGGCCTTGTCTGCGGATCGGGCGTCTGGGCGACGCACTTCATCGGCATGGTCGCCTATGACCCGGGTCTGAAGACCGGCTACAGCCCGACCGGCACCCTGCTGTCGCTGATGATCGCCGTGCTCTTCATGGGTTCGGGTTTCGTGGTGGCTTCGGCCCAGCGCACCCGCACCAACGATGTCGCTGGCGGCCTGGTTCTGGGTCTGGGCATGGCGTCCATGCACTACACCGGCATGACAGCCTTCGTGACCCAGGGCGACGTGGTCTGGGAACACGCCACGGTCGGCGCCTCGGTCCTCCTCGGCGTTGTCGGCGCCACGCTCGCTTTGGTCATTGCTGGCCGCGCCCGCTCTCTGAGCAAGCAATTGATCGGCGGCGGGGTCCTGACCCTCGGCGTTTGCGCCCTGCACTTCACCGGCATGGGGGCGATCACCATCGTGCCCGACGCCGCCGCCGTGGTGCCTGAGCAGATGCTGTCCGGAGGCGTCCTGACCCTGGCGGTGACCAGCATCACCGGCCTGATCATCCTTGGGGGACTGGGCGCGGTGGCGATCGAGTCCCAGACCACGCGCTCGGCCCTCGAGCGCATTCGCCGCCTGGCCAACGCCGCCTATGAAGGCATCGTGGTGGTCCAGGACGGTCGCATCAACGACGCCAACGCCGCCTTCTGCGACCTGGTTGGCGCGCCCCTGGACGAGCTGACGGGCAAGCCCCTGTTCGGCGAGATCCTGACCTACAATACCGAGGAAGCGTCGCGCGAAGGCGTGCGTCGCGAAGGCGTGCTGCAGCCTGTCGAGGGCGGCCGAGAGATCCCTGTCGAGGTGTTCTCGCGCCTGATGGACGACGGCGCCCGCACCGAGACCTCCGGCCTGACCGTCCTGGCCGTTCGCGACCTGCGTGAGCGCCGCTCGGCCGAGGAAAAGATCCGCTATCTGGCCGAGCATGACGGCCTGACCGGCCTGCCCAACCGCAATTCCCTGCAGGCCCGTCTGGCGGCCGCCATCGATCGGGTCGAGGCGTCGGGCGAGAGCCTTTCGGTCATCTGCATCGATCTTGATCACTTCAAGGAAGCCAACGACCAGCACGGCCATCTGGCGGGCGACGCCCTGCTGGTCGAGACCGCGAGACGGCTGCAGGACCTGGTCAGCGCGCCCTCCTTCGCCGCGCGTCTCGGCGGTGACGAGTTCATCGTCGTGCAGGTGGCGGGCGGCGACCAACCCGCAGCCGCGGCCGAACTCGCTGGCCGGATCCTCGAAGTGATGGCGGCCCCTGTGACGTTTGACGGGCAGGAACTGGCCATGTGCGCCAGCCTGGGCGTCAGCCTGTTCCCGGATGATGGCCGCACGGCTGAATCCTTGATGGCCAACGCCGACATGGCTCTGTACCGCGCCAAGGACAGCGGCCGCGGCGTCTATCGCTTCTTCAAGCGCGAGATGGACGAGTCCATCCGCGAGCGCCGCGCCCTGGCGCGCGATCTCAAGCAGGGCATCATCGACGAGGAACTGGTGGTTCACTACCAGCCCCTGGCCCGGGCGTCCGACGGCGAGGTCTGTGGCTTCGAGGCCCTGGTTCGCTGGCAGCATCCGAGTCGCGGCATGATTCCACCGCTGGATTTCATTCCGGTCGCCGAAGAGAACGACCTGATCGCTCCGCTCGGCGAATGGGTCCTGCGTCGCGCCTGCCGTGACGCCGCGTCCTGGGAGAAGCCCTTGCGCATCGCGGTGAACCTCTCGCCGCTGCAGTTGAACGATCCCACTCTTCCGACGCTGGTGCATGAAGTGCTGATCGAGTCCGGCCTCTCGCCGCATCGGCTGGAACTGGAGATCACCGAGAGCGCCCTGTTCAAGGACTATCAGCGCGCGCTCGACAATCTGCGCCGGCTGAAGGCCCTGGGCGTGCGGATCGCCATGGACGATTTCGGCACCGGCTTCTCGTCGCTTTCCACCCTGCAGTCGTTCCCGTTCGACAAGATCAAGATCGACAAGAGCTTCGTGGAGAACATTCATCGCCACGATCGGGCGACCGTCATCGTTCGCGCCGTGCTGGGCCTGGGCCGCAGCCTGGAGATCCCGGTCGTCGCCGAGGGGGTCGAGACCGAAGAGCAGATCAGCTTCCTACGGGGCGAGGACTGCGCGGAACTGCAGGGCTACGCCATCGGGCGGCCCGCGCCGATGGGGGCTCTGGACGCGTGGACCACGCTCACTGGCGCAAAGACGCCCTCGGCGGCGCCGGTCGTGGCGCCCGCCAAGCGTTCGCGCCGCACCGCGGCGTAAGAAGGCTTGCCATCCCGTCGAGCAACCGATGAGATGATCAGGGGCCTTGCTGGATTTCGGCTGCTCGGTGGTCACGGCCCTGGACGGAGCCAGCGCCCTGGCGGCCCTGGACCGGGAGGCGCCGTTCGACCTTCTGATGTCGGACATCATCATGCCGGGGGGCGTCAGCGGGGTGGATCTGGCCCATGCCGCTTCGGCCCGCGATCCGGGCATGGCGATCCTGCTGACCACCGGCTATGCGGGCGACCGGTTGTCCATGACGCCGGCCGAGCTGCCATGGCCGTTGCTGCGCAAGCCCTTTCGGGTTGAGCAGCTGGGCGAAGCGCTTGTCGCCGTCCTGGACAGGCGGCCGGGGGAAGCCTAGCGGCTGCTCTTCCGCAGGCTGCCCAGCAGGCCGCGCATGATCTCGCGTCCGGCCTGGGTGGCCACCGTGCGGATCAGGGACTTGGCGAAGGTCTCGGCCATGCCCTGGCGGCTTGAGGCGCGGGGACGCGGCGCGACGCGTGCTTCGCGAGCTTCCTCGCGGGCGCGAACCTTCTCCTCGGCGGCGCGCTGCTTTTCCTCGTCCGCGGCCTCCTGCGCCAGCTCGGCCTGATGTTGGGCGGTCTGGGCGCGGCCTTGCAGGATCTCATAGGCCGAGGCGCGATCCTGGGCGATGTCGTAGAGGCCGGCCACCGGGCTTTTGGCGATCAGGGCCGTGCGCTCCTCGGGCGTCAGCGGACCGAGACGCGAGGCCGGCGGCCGGATCAGGGTCTTCTGGACGACGCAGGGCGCGCCCTTGGCGTCGAGGGTCGAGACCAGCGCCTCGCCCACGCCCAGGGCCTGGATCGTCTCGGCCGTGTCGAACGAGGGATTGACGCGGAACGACTGGGCGGCGGCCTTCAGTCCCTTCTGGTCTGCCGGGGTATAGGCGCGCAGGGCGTGCTGTATGCGCGCGCCCAGCTGGCCCAGCACCGCGTCGGGAATGTCGGCCGGATTCTGGGTGACGAAATAGATGCCCACGCCCTTGGAGCGGATCAGGCGCACGACCTGCTCGATCTTTTCCAGCAGCGGCTTTTCGGCGTCGTTGAACAGCAAGTGGGCTTCGTCGAAGAAGAAGACCAGCCGAGGCTTTTCCGGATCGCCCACCTCGGGCAGTTCCTCGAACAGCTCCGAGAGCAGCCACAGCAGGAAGGTCGAATAGAGCTTGGGCGACTGGATCAGCTTGTCGGCGGCCAGCAGGTTCACATAGCCTCGCCCGGCGACGTCGGTGCGCATGATGTCCGCCAGCTTCAGGGCGGGTTCGCCGAAGAAGTTGTCGGCGCCCTGACTCTGCAGGGTCAGCAGCTTGCGCTGGATCGATCCCACCGTGGCCGGCGAGACATTGCCATACAGCGTGCCGATATCGGCGGCGTGGTCAGCGACATATTTCAGGCAGGCCTGCAGGTCCTTCAGGTCCAGCAGCAGCAGGCCGTCCTTGTCGGCCACGTGAAAGACGATGGTCAGCACGCCTTCCTGGACGTCGTTCAGCTCCAGCAGGCGCGACAGCAGGAGCGGGCCCATCTCGGAGATGGTGGTCCGGATCGGATGGCCCTTCTGGCCAAACAGGTCCCAGAACACCGTCGGCGGCGCGGCCGGGGTCAGGGTGATGTCCATCGAGGCGGCGCGGGCCAGCATCTTCTCGTTGGGCGCGCCATTCATGGCGATGCCGGACAGATCCCCCTTCACGTCGGCGGCGAACACGGGCACGCCGGCGTCGGAAAAGGCTTGGGCCATGATCTGAAGGGTGACCGTCTTCCCGGTGCCGGTCGCGCCGGCCACGACGCCATGTCGGTTGGAGCGATCCAGTCTCTGGGTGACAGGGCCTTCGCCCAGCCCGATCAGGATCTCGCCTTCTCCAATCGACAGCGTCATATGCAACATCCTTTAAACTGAAGCGCCGAGCCTAACCGCGCTATTGCGCCGCGCCAATCACGGTAGGCAAAGTGTTACGATCTCCTGGAGCCCCTGAATGACTGTTTCGTCGCCCGCCGCCACCCGCAACGCCGTGGTCTTCCTGGCGGTCATCGCGGGCGGCGCGGCGCTGCTGTGGATGCGCGACATCCTCACGCCGCTGGCCCTGGCGGTCTTCCTGGCGGTGATGATCGACAGTTTTTCACGGGTCCTGACGACCAAGGCGCGCTTCCCCAAGCGCGTGGCCTTGCCGACGGCGATCATCCTGCTGACCGTGCTCTTTGGCCTTTCGGTCTGGGTGGTGGCTGAAAACAGCGCCAGCTTTGTCGATCAGCTGAAAGCCTATGCCCCCAGGCTCAACGACGTGATCGCCAAACTCGCCCACGCGGTCGGTATCCATGTCGCGCCGACCCTGGGTGACCTGATCACCCAGCTCAATCCGCAGCGCTATATCGGCGCCGCGGCCCAGAGCCTGCAGAACTTCGCCGCCAGCGCTGTGCTCGTGCTGATCTATCTGGGCTTCATCATCGCGTCCCGCCGGGGCTTCAACCGCAAGATCGTGGCCCTGTTTCCGCAAGGCGGAGAGCGCGGCAAGGCCATGGTGCTGTTCCATCGCATCCGCGACGGCGTCGAGCAGTATCTCTGGATCCAGACCGTAACCGGCCTGATGATCGCCGTGGGCGCATGGGTGGCGATGGCGGCGCTGCGGCTCGACAACGCCTTCTTCTGGGCCTTCCTGATCTTCCTGGCCGCCTATATCCCCATTCTGGGCGGCGCCATCGGCTGCTTCCTGCCGCCGCTGTTCGCCCTGGTGCAGTTCCCCGACAGCTTCTGGCCGGCCATCATCCTGTTCGTGACCTTGCAAACGATCTTCTTCGTGGTCGGCAACATTGTTCTGCCGCGCATGCAGGGCGACAGCCTGAACATGGATCCGACCGTGGTCCTGCTGTCGCTGGCGGTCTGGGGCGCGCTGTGGGGCGTGCCCGGGATGTTCCTGTCCACGCCGCTGACCGTGGCCTTCATGGTCATCCTGGCCCAGTTCGACGGCTCGCGCTGGATCGCCATTCTGCTGTCGGAGGATGGTGATCCCCAGGGGGTAGGGACGACACCGGGGGACGAGACGTCGAAGGCTGAAAAACCAAAGTCGACCTCCCGACGGAAAGTCGCCGGGGGGGACTTAAAATCCTGAAAGCGGCCCCTATCTCTGACGGGTCCGACACACCCCAGCCGGACCCCGCGAGACGAGGCCGGCCTTTGCCAGCGCGTCCGAAGCGGAAGACGCCCGCCTTCCCCCCAGGCGGGTCTGCGCCGCCGGTCTCCCCCCACCGGCGGCGCTTCCGCTTCCCCGGATGCTCCCGACTTCCCTGGCTGATCCAGCGCGTCGTAATTCAGCAAGATTCTTTGCGTACTTTCGACGGCCAGGTTGAACGACGGCCCGAAAAGTCTAGTTTGTCGCCAAAAATTCGCGAGGAAATGCCATGGCTGATGCAAAAACCGACCTCCAGGCTTCGGAGGCGGCCATCGGCCCCCTGGTGACGGCCTTCGCGCAGGCTTCGGGCCACGCGATCAATACCCTTCCCGATCAGGCCCGCGACTTCGTCGCCCAGGCGCAGGACGATTGGTCGGCAGACGAACTGCCGGGCTTCGAGGCCGGCGACACAGCCCACGCCCTGGCGGACTTCTGGCGTTTTGGGCTGGAAGCCACGGACGTTTCGGAGCCGGCCATCCGCCTGCGCCGGGCGCGCCGAGCCGACGGCGCCGACCTGCGCTGCGACCTGCTTGAAATCATCCAGCTGGACCGGCCCTTCCTGGTCGACAGCATCATGGGCGCGGTGGCCGAGGCCGGCTTCCAGGTCCGCGCCATGTTCCACCCGGTGGTCGAGGCCGGCGGCCAGCGCCGCTCGATGATCCAGATCTATCTCGCGCCGGTGGGCGAGGACCGCGAGGCCGCCCTGATCGCCGCCGTCACCGAGGCCCTGTCCGACGTCCGTCTCGCCGTGCAGGACTTCGAGGCGATGCGCGCCCTGATGCGCCGCACCATCACCGAACTGCGTGACACCAAGGTGGCCATCCCGGCCGAGGCCCGCGCCGAGGACATGGACTTCCTCGACTGGCTGGCCTCGGACCATTTCGTGTTCCTGGGCGCCCGGGTCTACGAATATCCCCGCACAGCCGATGGCGGATACGCGCCCGAGGAGCCGCTATATCAGCCCGAGGGCAGCCTGGGCGTGCTGCGCGACCAGGCCCGCACGGTGCTGCGCCGGGGCAGCGAGCCGGCGATCCTGTCGAGCCAGATCCGCAACCATATCGAGGTCGGCGATCCGATCGTGGTGGCCAAGTCGAACCTGCGTTCGCGTGTTCACCGTCGCGGATACATGGATTATGTCGGCGTCCGGCGTTATGGCGCCGATGGCAAGCCCTCCGGCGAGGTCCGGTTCGTTGGCCTGTTCACGGCCGAGGCCTATGAGACCCCAGCCCATGACGTCCCGCTGATCCGCCGCAAGGTGGCTCACGTCCTGGACAGCGCCAGCAAGGATCCCGACAGCCACAACGGCAAGCGCCTGCGCAACATTCTCGAGACCTGGCCCCGCGACGAGCTGTTCCAGACCGATGAAGAGGTTCTGCTGTCCATGGCCCTGGGCGTGCTGCACCTCTATGACCGGCCGCGCGTGAAGCTATTCACCCGCCGCGACCCCTTTGATCGCTTCATTTCGGCCCTGCTGTTCGTGCCGCGCGAACGCTACGATTCCGGTGTCCGCGAGCGGGCAGGAAAGCTTCTGGCCGACGCCTTCGGCGGTCGCGTCTCGGCCTACTATCCCAGCTTCTCCGACGCGCCGCTGGCGCGCGTGCACTTCATCGTCGGCGTTACCCCGGGCGATCATCGCGAGCCGGATCTGGCGGCGGTTGAAGCCGCCATCGCCGAGACGGCGCGCACCTGGGAAGACCGCTTCGAGGCGGCGATCCGCGACGGCGGCGCGCCGGGCCGCGTGGCCGAGACCCTGGCCCGCTACGCCGGCGCCTTCCCGCCAGGCTATCGCGATCAGTACGACGCCGCCGAGGCCCTGGCCGACATCGAAGTGGTCGACGCCCTGACCCCGGACGAGGCGGTGCGCGTGCGCGCCTTCCGCCGCGACGGCGACAGCGCGGTGACCTTCCGCTTCAAGCTCTATCGCCCGGGCGCGGCCGCGCCTCTGGCCGATGTCCTGCCGATCCTCGAGCACATGGGCCTGAAGGCCCTGATCGAGGACGGGCACAAGGTTTCTCCCTCGACCCTAGAGGGCGTCCGCGAGCCGGTTTGGGTGCATGAGTTCGTGCTGCGCGACGAGCAGGGCGAGCACCTGACCTTCGCCGACATCAAGCTGGCCTTCGAGGTCGCCTTTGTCGCCATCTGGACCGGTCGCGCTGAGAGCGACGGCTTCAACCGCCTGGTGCTGGAACTGGGCATCGGCTGGCGCGAAGCCGCCCTGATCCGCGCCCTGGCCCGCTATCGTCAGCAGTCGGGCCTGGATCCCAGCCAGGGCGTGCAGGAACAGGCCCTGGCTGACCATCCCGGCGTCGCCCGCCTGATCCTGGATCTGTTCCAGACCAAGTTCGATCCGGCGGTGGTCGCCGATCTGGCCAGTCGCCGGGAACAGGCCGCGGCGGTCGAGACCAAGATCAGCGAGGCTCTGCAAGCCGTCGAAAGCCTGGACGCCGACCGCGTTCTGCGCCGCATCGCCGCCCTGGTCGGCGCCATTCAGCGCACCAACTTCTACCAGCCGGCCGCTGACGGTCAGCCCAAGCCCTATATCAGCTTCAAGATCGCCTCCCGCGAGCTGGAAGACCTGCCGGCGCCCAAGCCCTATCGCGAGATCTTCATCTCGGCCCCGCACATCGAGGGCGTCCATCTGCGCTTTGGCCCCGTCGCGCGCGGCGGCCTGCGCTGGAGCGATCGCCGCGACGACTTCCGCACCGAGGTGCTGGGCCTGGTCAAGGCCCAGCAGGTCAAGAACGCGGTGATCGTGCCCGTCGGCTCCAAGGGCGGCTTCTATCCCAAGCAACTGCCGCGCGGCGGCGATCGCGACGCCGTCCAGGCCGAGGCGATCCGGGCCTACAAGACCTTCCTGTGCGGTCTGCTGGACCTGACCGACAATATCGACGCCGACAACAACGTCGTGCCGCCGCCGTCGGTGGTCATTCATGACGGCGAGGATCCCTATCTGGTCGTCGCCGCCGACAAGGGTACTGCCACCTTCTCAGACATCGCCAACGGCGTGGCCGAGGACTATGGCTTCTGGCTGGGCGACGCCTTCGCCTCGGGCGGTTCGGTGGGCTATGACCACAAGGTCATGGGCATTACCGCGCGCGGGGCCTGGGAAGCGGTCAAGCGCCACTTCCGCGAGATGGGCAAGGACATCCAGACCGAGCCCTTCACCGTGGTCGGCGTCGGCGACATGAGCGGCGACGTGTTCGGCAACGGCATGCTGCTGTCCAAGCAGACAAGGCTGCTGGCCGCCTTCGACCATCGTCATATCTTCCTGGATCCCAACCCGGACGTCGCCGTGTCCTGGGCCGAGCGCGACCGGATGTTCAGGCTGCCCCGGTCATCCTGGGACGATTACGACAAGTCCAAGATCTCGGCCGGCGGCGGCGTCTTCCCCCGCAGCCTCAAGAGCATTCCGCTGTCGCCGGAAGTCCGGGCGCTGTTCGAGATCAAGGCCGAGGCCGTCTCGCCGGCCGAACTGATGACCGCGATCCTCAAGTCCAGGGCCGAGCTGCTCTATCTGGGCGGCATCGGCACCTATGTGAAGGCCAGGGGCGAGAGCAACGCCGAAGCCGGCGACAAGGCCAATGACGCGATCCGCGTCAACGGCTCGGATCTGCGGGTCAAGGTGGTGGGCGAGGGCGCCAATCTGGGCCTGACCCAGGCGGGCCGGATCGAGTTCGCCCAATTGGGCGCCGGGGGCGCCGGCGGCCATATCAACACCGACGCCATCGACAATTCGGCCGGCGTCGACAGCTCCGACCACGAGGTCAATATCAAGATCCTCACCGGCCTGCTCGAACGTTCGGGCGAACTGACCCGGCCGGATCGCAACACGCTGCTGGCCTCGATGACCGACGATGTCGCCCATCACGTGCTGGAGCATAACTACGACCAGACCCTGGCCCTGACCCTGCTGGAAAGCGACGCCGCGTCCGAGGTCGACAGCCAGGCCCGCTACATGGCCGATCTCGAGAGCCGGGGACGACTGGACCGCAAGGTCGAGGGCTTGCCGGGCAATACCGTGCTGCTGGAACGCGGCGCGGCCGGCAAGGGCCTGACCCGACCCGAACTCGCCGTGCTTCTGGCCTATGGCAAGCTGGATCTGTTCGACGACATCGTGGCCTCCGACGCGCCCGACGATCCCTGGTTCGAGGCCACCCTGCGCGGCTATTTCCCCGCCGCGCTCGACCGCTATGCCGGCCAGATGCAGAAGCATCGCCTGAAGCGCGAGATCATCGCCACGGTGGTCGGCAACCAGATGGTCAATATGTGCGGCCCCACCTTCGCCACGCGTCTGAAGGCCGCCGCCGGCTGCGACGCCGACGCCCTGGTCACGGGCTTCACCGCCGCCCGCGAGATCCTCGGTGTCGACGCGCTGTGGGACCAGGTCTCGGCCCTCGACAACAAGGCCTCGGCCTCGGGTCAGACCGCGCTCTACAAGGCCCTGGCCTACGCCCTGCGCAGCCTGACGTTCTGGCTGGCCCGCCGGGCGTTCCGCGACAAGGCCTCGGTCAAGACCCTGGTCGACAACTATGGTCCCTCCGTCGCCGAACTGCGGGGCATCACGCCCGCTGTCCTGTCGGCCTTCGAACAGAAGGTCGTGGCCAAGCGGGTCAAGACCTATGTCGCCGACGGCGCGCCCGAGGCCCTGGCCCAGGCGGTTGCCGCCCTGCAGCCCCTGACCATCGCGGCCGACCTCGTTGATCTGGCCAGCGCCTCAAGCTGGACGGTCAAGGACGTGGCGCGCCTGTATCACCAGACCGGCGCGGCCTTTGGCTTCGACCGGCTGCGGGGCGCGGCCGGTTCGTTCGTCGGCGGCGACGCCTTCGAACGTCTGGCCGTGCGTCGTCTGATCGAGGACCTGCTCAGCGAGCAGACCATGATCACCCAGGCCGTGCTGAAGTTCTCGGCCAACGCCCAGGCCGGCGAGGACGAGATGTCGGCCAAGGCGGCGGTCACCTCGTGGGCGGCGCTGCGCATGGAGCGTGTCCGCGCCGCCAAGCGCACGGTGGAGGATATCGAGCAGGCCGGCGGCGGCTGGACCTTCGCCAAGCTGACGATCGCCAACGCCGCTTTGCGCGAACTGGCCAACGCGGTCTGATTTACACGCCCTCTTCCGTTCCGGCGGAAGAGGGCGTGTATCCAGGGCCCCGGCGCCTGCGATAAGAGTGCGCGCGAACGGGGCGGGACCAGATGGACCAGGGTGATCGGCGGCGCGTCGCCTGGGCGGCGTATGAGTGGGCCCAGCAGCCGTACTGGGCGCTGATCGCGACCTTTATCTTCACGCCCTACTTCGCCGCCGGCTTTGTGGGCGACGCGGCGCGCGGCCAGAGCCTGCTGGGCTATGCCGGCGCGCTCTCCGGCCTGCTGATCGCCATCTTCAGCCCGTTGGTCGGGGCCAGCGTCGATACGCGACGCAATCCTCGCGCCTGGCTGATCGCCCTGGCTGTTCCCTTCGTCCTGGCCAGCGCGGGGCTGTGGCTGGCGACGCCGGGCGACGCCTCGCGGATTCTACCGATCTTGGCCTGCCTGGTCGTGGCCGGGGTGACCGCCGAGCTGGGCGGATCGGTGATGAACGCCCTGCTGCCCGTCGTCGCCAGGGAGGGGCAGGTGGGACGGCTGTCGGGCACCGCCTGGGCGCTGGCCTATGTCGGCGCGCTGATCTCGCTGTTTATCGTGCTTTTCGCCTTCTCCCTGCCCGACAGGCCGCTTCTGGGCCTGGACAAGGCGCTGCATGAGCCCGACCGCATCGTGGGGCCGATGGTCGCCGTCTGGTTCCTGATGTTCAGCTGGCCGCTGATGATCAGCGCACCCACCCCGCCGCCCGCCAGCGGGCCCAAGCCGCTGGCCCAGCTGTGGGAGACCCTTCGCGGTCTGCCGGCCAAGCCGCACATGCTGAGGTTCCTGATCGGTCGCATGCTGCTGGGCGACGGCATTTCCAGCTTCATCGCCTTTGGCGGCGTGCTGGCCGCGGGCCTGTTTGGCTGGACGACGACGCAGTTGGGCCTCTACGCCATCGCCCTGTCGGTGATGGCCGGGATCGGCACGTTCATCGGCGGGCGGGTCGACCAGAAGCTGGGCTCGAAGGCCACGGTGCTGATCGCCGTCGCGGTGGTCCTGTTTGGCACCCTCGGCGTCGGCTGCGTGGGCCGGGATACGCTGTTCTTCACCGTGAAGGTCGCGCCGGCCTTGGCCGGCGGCGGCCTGTTCGCCAGCATCTCCGAGCGGATGTTCCTGGGTTTCAGCCTGTTCGTCGGCCTGACCTTTGGACCGGCCCAGGCCAGTCTGCGGGCCTGGATGGCCCAGCTGGCGCCACCGGGCGAGAGCGGGCGGTGGTTTGGGCTCTACGCGCTTTCGGGCAAGGCCACGGCCTTCCTGGCGCCGTTGGTGATCGCCGTCGGAACCCGCGCCATCGGCGACCAGCGGGTGGCGGTGGCGGTCTCGGCCCTGTTCATGATCGGCGGCGCCCTGGTGCTGCGCGGCGTGCCGGAGCGGGCGCCGGACGCCTGAAGCGCGGCGGACGCCGAAGTCGCGATTGTGGGGCGGGGCCGGACCGGACTAGGCTGAGGCCTCAACGCCGGGGGGCTCATGACCAAGAACCGTATCGTCCTGCTGGATTCCCTGCGCGGACTGGGGGTGCTGGGCATTCTGCTGTGCAACGCGCCAGACTTCGCCGTGACCTCGGGCCTGGCCGAATCCGTGCGTAGCTGGCCGCATGGAACCGGGACCGACACGGTGTCGGTCTGGGTGATCACCCAGTGGCTGTTTCAGCGCAAGTTCGTGACCCTGTTCTCGATGCTGTTTGGCGTGTCGATCTTCCTGGTCGGCGGCGAGCGGTCCGAGGCCGGCAAGGGCCTGATCCTGCGCAAGCGCCTGATGTGGATGGTGGCCTTTGGCCTGCTGCACGGCTTCGCCATCTGGTTCGGCGATGTGCTGCTGAGCTACGCCCTGGCCGGCTTTCTGGTCATGTTCGCCCGATCCTGGGCGCCCAAGCGCCTGTTGAGGGTCGGGGTCGGGATCTGGATCGGCTTCTCCGTTCTGATGGCGGTCGGCATGGGGGTCTCGCTGCTGATGCCGCACGACGCCGCCAAGGAAGCGGCCCAGACAGCCGAGGAGGCCGCCAGGAACAGCGCCGCCGCCGCCCAGTATGCCGGCACGTTCATGCAGTCGCTGATCCAGAACGCCCGGGACCGCCTGGGTCTGCTGCCGGCCGAGCCGATCATCACCTTGATGACCTGCAGCCTGATGATGATCGGCCTGGGCTGTTTCAAGACCGGCGTCTTCACCGGTGAGGCCTCGAAGAAGACCTATGTCATCCTCACCGTGGTGGGCCTGCTGGCCCTGGCCGTGACCGGGGCGCTGCTGATCACCTTCGCCGTCACGGGGTTGCCCAAGCCTATCGGCCTGATCGGCGGTGTCGTGCAGATGGCCACCGCGCCGCTGACGACCCTGGCCTATGTCAGCCTGATGGTCTTCGCCTCGCGGTCGACGGGCTTCTGGAAGGCGATCCCCGAGGCCCTGGCGCCGGTCGGGCAGATGGCCTTCACCAACTATCTGACCCAGTCGCTGATCATGACCTCGATCTTCTATGGCGGCCGGGGCCTGGGCCTGCATGGCAAGGTCGACCGGCCGGTACTGGCCCTGATCGTGGTGGGCGTCTGGATCCTGCAGATCCTGTGGTCGCGGTGGTGGATGGACCGCTTCAGCATGGGCCCGCTGGAGTGGCTGTGGCGCCGGCTCTATCGGGGGCCGACCCCGATCCGGCGCGTCGCGGCCTAGGCTCTCAGGGTCTCCGTCAGGGCTCTTCCGAAATAGTCCCGCGTCTGGGCCAGAAGGTCGGGGCGGTACTTCGCCCGAGGGTCATTGGCGCGGTCGTCGTCGAACGCGTGGGTGGCGTCGGGCAGGAAGACGGTGTCCACGCTCAGCCCGTCGCGTTTCAGCCGCTCCAGCGCCTTGCCTGGCGCCTTCCAGCCGACCACCTGGTCCCGGCCGCCGATCACCGACCAGACGCGCGGCCCGCCGGCGCCCCACCCCCGGCTGCTGGTCAGCGAGGGGTAGCTGGCATAGGGATAGACCAGCAGCGCGCCCTTGACCCGGGTCCGCAGCGTCATCGGATCGGCGTCCGTCAGGCCCGTGGCCCGGGCGGCGTTCACGCCGATCGCGTAGCCGTCCATGATCGTCCAGCCGCCATGGCTCCAGCCGGCCAGGAAGACCCGCTGGTGGTCCGCCCACGGTTGGCCCTCCAGCCAGGCCAGCATCCCGAACACGTCGGCCGAGCGCTTCAGCCCCTGCAGGGTCGTCCCGGTGCAGACGAACAGCTTGCCGTCCAGGGTCGACATGCCGCGCGGCCGGAACGAGTCGACGACGACGGCGGCGTAGCCGGCCTTCACCGCCGTCTGCGCATAGGCCTCGAGGAACGGGGTCTTGCCGCCGCAGCCGTGCAGGATCAGCGCCACTGGAAACGGGCCATTGCCCGCCGGCTTGAACACCTTCGAGGCGTCGGCGACCTTGGCTCCCCAGGCGAGGCTTTGCATGGCTCGTTCCTTCAATTCGATATTCCCCCGTCTCCCCGGCGAAGGCCGGGGCCCAGATTCAGCCTGAGCATTTGGGCATGATGCGCCCCTCGATAGCGCTCAAAGCCCCACCCGCTCGTGGGTTCGATCTGGGTCCCGGCCTTCGCCGGGAAGACGGAGAGACAGGTGCTAGTGCCGGAACACCCGCACCCCCGTGAAGGCCATTGTGAGGCCCAGCTTGTCGGCGGCCTCGATCACTTCGCCGTCGCGCATCGAGCCGCCCGGCTGGATGATCGCCGTGGCGCCGGCTTCGGCGGCCTGAATCAAACCGTCCGCGAACGGGAAGAAGGCTTCCGAAGCGCAGGCGCAGCCGTCCAGGTTCAGGCCGAAATCGGCGGCGCGCAGGGCCGCGATGCGGGCTGAGTCCTTGCGGTTCATCTGGCCGGCGCCGACGCCCAGGGTCTGGCCGTCGCGGGCATAGACGATGGCGTTGGACTTGACGTGCTTGCCCACCGTGAAGGCGAACAGCATGTCGCGCACCTCGGTGTCGGTCGGCTGGCGCTTCGTGACGATCTTCAGGTCCGACGCGGTGATCCGCGCGTCATCGCGCGACTGCACCAGGAAGCCGCCGGCCACGCTCTTGAAGGTGTCGCCGGTCGACAGCGCGTCGGGCAGGCCGCCGGTCACCAGCAGGCGAAGGTTCTTCTTGGCCGCGAACACGGCGATGGCGTCGTCGTCGGCTTCCGGCGCGATCACCACCTCGGTGAAGATCTCGACCATCGCCAGGGCCGCCTCTTTGGTCAGGCGCGAATTGACCGCCACGATGCCGCCGAAGGCCGAGGTGGGGTCGCAGGCCAGGGCCCGCTCATAGGCTTGCCGCTGCGAGCCACCCACGGCCACGCCGCACGGATTGGCGTGCTTGATGATCGCCACGGCCGGGCCCTGGGCCGGGTCGAACTCGGCGATCAGCTCGAAGGCCGCGTCGGTGTCGTTGATGTTGTTGTAGCTCAGCTCCTTACCCTGCAGCTGGGTGGCGGTGGCCACGCCCACGCGGGGGTTGGGGAAGGCGTAGAAGGCCGCCTTCTGGTGCGGGTTCTCGCCATAGCGCATCACTTGGCGCAGCTCGCCGGCGATGGCCTTGCGGGCCGGGAAGTCCTGGCCGAGGGCGGCCGCGAACCAGGCCGAGATCGCCGCGTCATAGGCCGCCGTGCGGGCATAGGCGCGGGCCGCCAGCTGCTGGCGCAGAGCGAGCGTCGTGCCGCCGGCCTTCAGGGCGTCCAGCACTTCGGCCAGGTCCGAGGGATCGGTGCAGACCGCGACATAGCCGTGGTTCTTGGCCGCCGAGCGGATCATGGCCGGGCCGCCGATGTCGATGTTCTCGACGCACTCGGCGTAGCTGCCGCCCTTCGCGACCGTGGCCTCGAACGGATAGAGGTTCACATACAGGATATCGATGCCGCCGATGCCGTGGTCGGCCATGGCCTTGGCGTGGTCGGGCGCGTCGCGAACCCCGAGGAGCCCCCCGTGGACGATGGGGTGCAGGGTCTTGACCCGGCCGTCCATCATCTCGGGGAAGCCCGTCAGGTCCGACACGTCCTTGACCGGCAGGCCGGCCGCCGCGATGGCCGCCTTGGTGCCGCCGGTCGAGACCAGCTCGACGCCCGCCTCGTGCAGAACCTTGGCCGCCTCGACCAGGCCGGTCTTGTCGGAGACCGACAGCAGGGCGCGCTTGGGCGAAACGAGATCGGGGGCGGACGGATAGTCGGGGGCGGCGGGCACGGCGGGACTCCGGGTCTGGTGAAACGAGACGGTATGGGAGCCCAGGCGCGCGGCGGATGAGGTTCGCGCTCCCCGGTGGTCGCCCACCTTCAACGCCAGTCACACGAACGGGGCGGAAAATACGGGCGGGGGCCGGGGAGTCAATGCGGCGTCTCGGCCACTGGCCCCCTACGGGCTGCTGCGCAGCCGTCTTCCCCCGGAGGGGGAAGATGGGATCGCCGCCCTTCATCTTCCCCCTCCGGGGGAAGACGATCGCGGAGCGATCCGTAGGGGGCGAGTCTGGCGGACACGGCTTTACGACCTCGCGCGAAAACCGCCGAGTTGAGGGGAAGGGTCGCGGAGCGTCCGGGCTTCGCCCGGAGGATGGGATAGCAATTACCGTTTCGACGAAGACGAACGCTCCGCGTGATCCGTTATCCGGTGAGCCTGCGAGACGCGGGGTTTTAACCCGCTCCCGACCTTAGGCCCCCGACGGGTGGAGGGGCTGACGACCCCGTCCAGACCGCATGGGCGATTTCAGCCCATGCCTGCTGCGCATCGACGGGCGTCGCCCAAGGGTGTTCCCAGCGGTCCCGGTCCGGCTTCATCACGTCCGACCCCCGCAAGGACCGATCCGCTCCACCAGACCCTGCCGGGCCTTAAACGACGGCCGACGGGCGCTTCCCGCTCGACCACCCCCACAAGCCCGTCAGGTCGCCGGCCGACGTCCCTTCCCTTGCTTGTGGGTAGGAACAGTATCCCTCAGCTTTCGGACCCGGGGATACGCAAGGGCGAGAAAGTTATAAGCGATTGATTTTGCATCGTTCTATTCGCTGAACGCCGAGGATAAGTCCTCCCCCGCTAGGGGGAGGATCTGTTGCGCTTGCGTCCAACGGCGCCCAACGATCGGACAATCGGCCGCGCACGGCGCCGCCGCGCCCGATTTTCCCGCTGCGCCACACCGGCTTTGATCATCCCGCCACGCGGGGACTCAAGAACCATGATCGACAGACGCGGCTTCCCGCACGCCGGCGCCGGGGCCTCGCTGGCCGTCGTCGTCGAATGGGGCGCCCTTCTCCGAGTCGCGTGAGCCAGATCAAACCCAAGTCGAGTATCGGCCGGTACCATCATCGGTAGACAGGCAGCCGGCATCGCAGCCGCCGGTATCGCAGATGTCACGCCGAAGGGCCGGAAGATCATGACCGAAAAAATCTCCAGCACGCATCAAGCGGACGCAACCGCCTTCCGTATCGAAGCCGACGCGGGCGCCGGCTTCTGGCGCAAGGGCCCGAGCGGTACGTTGCCGCCGCCCGACATGATGGGCCCCTATATGCGCAATCGTCCGATTGCGGCCCAGTCGGTCGAGGGCCGCAAGGCCTGGATCATCGGCGGCGGCATAGCGGGCCTCGCGGCCGCCTTCTACCTGATCCGGGACGGCGGCATGAAGGGCGAGGACATCACGATCCTCGATACGATGGAGATCGTCGGCGGCTCGCTCGACGGCGCCGGCGACGCGGAAAGTGGCTACATCATCCGCGGCGGCCGCGAGATGAACTTCAACTACGACAATTTCTGGGATCTCTTCCAGGACGTGCCGGCGCTGGAACTGCCTGAAGGCTACAGCGTGCTCGATGAATACCGGCTGGTGAACGACAACGATCCGAACTGGTCAAAGGCCCGCTTGATGCACAAGCAGGGGCAGATCCGCGACTTCTCGACCATGGGTCTGAGCAAGTCTCACCAATGGGAGATCCTGAAGCTTCTGCTCAAGCGCAAGGAGGATCTGAACGACATCACGATCGAGCAGTATTTCAGCGCCAGCTTTCTGGAGACCAATTTCTGGTATCTTTGGCGATCGATGTTCGCCTTCGAGAACTGGCAGAGCCTGCTCGAGGTCAAGCTCTATATGCATCGCTTTCTCGATGCGCTCGACGGCATGGCCGACATGTCGACCCTCGTTTTCCCGAAATACAATCAATATGACAGCTTCGTCGTCCCGCTGATCCGTCTTCTGAAAGACAAGGGCGTCAAGGTGCAGTTCGACACCCGGGCCCATGACCTGGACATGACCGGGCAGGGGGGCGATCGCACCGTCACCGCGATCCAGTGCAGGGTCGGTGGCAAGGCAGAGACGATCACCGTCGGTCCCAGGGATTTGGTCTTCGCGCTCACCGGCTCGATGACCGAGGGCACGGCCTATGGCGACATGGACACAGCTCCGGTTCTGGATCGGGGCAATGCCGAGCCGGGCGAGGACAGTGACTGGGCGCTATGGAAGAACCTGGCCCAGAAATCGCCGATCTTCGGCAAGCCCGAAAAGTTCTACGGCAATGTCGCGGGCTCGATCTGGGAATCAGCGACCCTGACCTGCAGGCCGTCGCCCTTGATCGACAAGCTGAAGGAACTCTCGGTCAACGACCCCTATTCGGGCAAGACCGCGACGGGCGGGGTGATCACCTTCACCGATTCCAACTGGGTGCTGAGCTTCACCTGCAACCGCCAGCCCCACTTCCCGACCCAGCCGGACGATGTGCTGGTGCTGTGGGTCTATGCGCTGCTGATGGACAAGGACGGCAACCACGTCAAAAAGCCGATGCCGGCCTGCACGGGCCGGGAGGTTCTGGCCGAGCTGTGCTTCCATCTGGGCATTGTCGATCAGCTCGACGCCATCGCGGCCCAGACCAAGGTCCGTCTGGCCCTGATGCCCTATATCACCGCGCAGTTCATGCCCCGCGCGGCAGGCGACCGTCCCCGGGTCGTGCCCGAGGGCTGCACGAATCTTGCCCTGATGGGTCAATTCGTGGAGACCAGCAACGACATCATCTTCACGATGGAAGCTTCGGTGCGCACGGCTCGCATCGGCGTCTACACCTTGCTGGGTCTGCCCAAGCAGGTCGCCGACATCAGTCCAACGCAATACGACATCCGCAACATGCTGAAGGCCGCCCGCGCGCTCAACAACAACGCGCCGTTTCCCGGCGAGCGACTGCTGCACCGACTGCTGGGCAAGAGCTATTACGCCCATATCCTGCCGCCGCTGCCCGAGCCTGAAGAGACGCTTCACGAGCGCGCGGAGGTCGAACTGTCGACGCTCCTGGGCAAGGGCAGCCAGGCTTTGGGCGCCGTTGTCGGCTGGCTTGATCGCGTACGGGACGGGTTGGGAAAGGGACAGACCTAGAGGGGGCGCCTAGCCCTCGGCCCGCGTCAGCTTCCAGCGGATCTTGGCCCCGACCTCGGGGCGGACCTGGCTCTTGAGCACGATCTGGCCGGCCTTGCGGGCCTGGCCGTGGTCAAAGTGGGCCGAGGCGGCGATCTCGACGTCGACGGCGTCGTTGCGCAGCCACCAGCCGATGTTGGACGGCCCCCGGATCAGCACGCTCTTGCCGTCGCGGGCGATCGAGGCGCGGGCGTCGGGGTGCAGGTGGAAGCGGGCGGCGAAGGGCAGATAGCGGCGCGGGCCGGCGGCGTCGCCCGGCGTGAGGGGGATCAGGCTGTCCTCGCCGCGCAGCTCGTCGCTGTTGATATCGAGAAACAGCCGGCGGGCGTGGCTCAGGCCCAGGCGGCGCCAGCCGTCGTGGACGATGTCCAGCCAGACGCCGTTGTCGCCGTCGTGGCGCTTGACCTGCACATCCGTCGCGCCGTCGATCAGCCAGGGACCCAGGGCGTGGGCGCGGAAGCCCGACAGCGGCCGGCCGGCCGAGCCGTCGCCCACCGAGACGGTCGAGGCCGCGTCGGTCAGGCGGAAGGCGTGGGCCCCGGCGGCTTCCGGGCTCCAGCCGCAGCTGGTGATCAGCCGGTCCTTGCCGCAGACGATCTCGATGGCGGCCGGCTGGGCGCAGGCGGCGCGGCTGAGCGGGCCGACCGGGGGCGGGCCGGCGTCGGCCATCACCTGGATGCTGGCGCCCTGCATCTTCTGATAGCCGCTGTGCGGCGCTTGGTCGGGCGGGCGGGGGCCGCCGTCATCATGGGCCAGGGCGGCGGCGATGCGGCGGCCCGAGACGGCCTCGCCCCCGTGAAAGGCGGCCAGCTCGCCGTCGGCCAGGGTGAAGAACCGCGCGGCGCTGGCCAGGCGGTCGATGGCGCGGGTGACGGTCTCGGGCGACGGCCGGCCGCGCTGGCCCAGGGCGTCGTCCAGGGTCATCAGGTCGAACAGCAGTTCCAGCCCGGCCTCGGGCGAGCGGCTGGCGTGGCCGCCGTCGGGCAGCACGATCAGGTCGATCCGGGCCTTGATGACCTTGAGGGCCGCGTCGATCAGGCCATCGCCCGGCCGGTCGGCCAGCACGCAGCCGGCGATGGCGGCGGCGACGGCGCGTTCCAGCGCGCGGTCGGGCGCGTCGGAGGCCTTGAGCAGCTGGCGGGCCTGGCGGGCCAGGTCCATGGTCAGGTCGGCGACCTCGGCGTCCGACCCCCCGGCGGCCAGGG
Source organism: Caulobacter sp. (assembly GCF_965279145.1). NCBI lineage: Bacteria > Pseudomonadati > Pseudomonadota > Alphaproteobacteria > Caulobacterales > Caulobacteraceae > Caulobacter > Caulobacter sp. The sequence continues at coordinate 1,301,388 of NZ_OZ257139.1, read as the reverse complement.
CGCGGGCGGCGCAGGCCAGGTGGAACACCCGCCGCTCCAGGCACTCGCCGCTCCAGGAAAAGGCGTTCCAGCGGCCGAACACGCGGCGCCAGTCGTCGATCAGCCGCAGGGCGCGGCGCGCGCCCTCGGGGCCGACGGCGGCCAGGTCGGGCAGCCAGTCGAAGCGGTGCAGGGCCACGGCGAAGCGGCGGCTGGGGCTGGGGGTGTCGAACGGGTCGCCGGCCTCGCCCATGCGCAGGGCCCCGCCCGACAGGGTCATGACGCCCGACAGGATCTTGCGGCCATGCTCGACATTGACCGGCCGGGGGTCATGCGGATGGGCGGCCAGGCCCCGGGGGCGCGGCGTCGACAGCATGAGCCGGTGCGGCGGCGAGCCGAACCACTCGCGCTCGACATGGGCCTTGATATTGGCGCCGATCGCGCGCGCCAGGACGCCGGGGCGCGGCGGGGCGGGAAGTGCTTTCAAGCCGCGAGCGAAGCGTTCGACGACCATCGGGCTGTTCAGCCGCCCTTGAGCGCGCGGATGTTGTCGGCATAGGCGTCGGGGCCGCCCTTGAACACCGCCGAGCCCGCCACCAGCGCCGTGGCGCCGGCGGCGACGCACTGCGGGGCGGTGGCCGGGGTGACGCCCCCGTCGACCTCGATGATGATGTCGAGGCCGGCCCTGTCGACCATCTTGCGCAGGGCCTCGACCTTGCGCAGCTGGCCGGGAATGAAGCTCTGGCCGCCGAAGCCCGGGTTCACCGACATGACCAGCAGCAGGTCGACGTCTTCGAGGATCCACTCGACATGGTCGAGGCTGGTCGAGGGATTGAACACCACCCCCGCCTTGGCCCCCAGCTCGCGAATGCGCTTCAGCGAGCGGTGCAGGTGCGGCCCGGCTTCGGGGTGGATGCTGATGATGTCGGCCCCGGCGGCGCGAAACGCCTCGAGATAGGGATCCGCCGGGCTGATCATCAGGTGCACGTCGAACGGGATCTTGGCGTGCGGCCGGATGGCTTTGACGATGTCGGGGCCCAGCGTGATGTTGGGCACGAAGTGGCCGTCCATCACGTCGACATGCACCCAGTCGGCGCCGGCCGCCTCGATGGCGGCGACCTCGGCTCCGAGCTTGGCGAAGTCGGAGGCGAGGATGGATGGGGCGATGAGCGGTGCGGCGGTCATGCCCTTGGCTTAACCGGGGTCGCGGCGTGGGACAAGGCGGGGCGCTCGCTTCGCGCCCCCGTTTCAAACCCCGTTCTCCCCGGCGAAGGCCGGGAAGAACGGATTTAGGAGGCTCGCACGAACCGCGCCGCGAAGAAGCCGTCCTGGCCGCCTTCCAGCTGATGCGGCAGCAGGCGCAGCGTCCCGCGCGCCGTCAGGCTGGCGGCGGGCGCGCCGGCCTCGCCCGAGGTGATCGGGTCCAGCCGCATGTCGGGCCGGCGGGCCAGGAAGGCCTCGACCTGGGCCTCGCCCTCCTCGGGCTCCAGCGAGCAGACGCAATAGACCAGGCGACCGCCGACCTTGGTCTTGTCGGCGGCGGCGTCCAGCAGCCGGGCCTGGACATTGGCGAGGCTGGCCACGTCGCCGGGCCGCGCGGCCCACAGCACGTCGGGATGGCGGCGGAAGGTGCCGGTGGCCGAGCAGGGGGCGTCCAGCAGCACGGCGTCGAAGGTGCGGGTGTCGTCCCACGCCCCGGCGTCGGCGGCCACGACCTCGGCGGTCAGGTTCATGCGCCGGAAATTGTCGCTCAAGCGCTCCAGCCGGGCGGCCGAGCGGTCGACGGCGGTGACGACGGCCCCGGCGGCGGCCAACTGCAGGCTCTTGCCGCCCGGCGCGGCGCACAGGTCGACGACGGTCTCGCCGGCTTTCACGTTCAGCAGGCGAGCGGGAACGGCGGCGGCGGCGTCCTGCACCCACCAGCCGCCTTCCTCGAAGCCCGGCCAGGCGGCGACGTCGCCCTTGCGCGCCAGGCGCAGGGTTCCGCCGGGCAGCACCTCGCCCTCGAGCCGCTCGGCCCAGGACTCGGCCAGGGCGGGGTCCTTCAGCGACAGGTCGGTGGCCGGTTCCTTGGCGATCTCGGAGGCGACGGCGCGCGCCGTTTCAACGCCCCAGGCGCTGGTCCAGCGCGAGATCAGCCACGGCGGGGCCAGGTGTTCGGGATCATCCGACGGCGGACCGTCGCGCAACAGGCCGCGCAGCACCGCGTTGACCAGGCCCTTGAACGGCCGGCTGGCCTTGTTGGCCCCGGCCATCTCGACGCTGGTGGCGACGGCGGCGAAGGCCGGCACCTCCAGATAGAAGGCCTGCACGGCGCCCAGGCGCAGCAGGTTGCGCACGCGCGGCGGCGGCTCCTTCTGAAGCTTGGCCGACAGGGCGCGGTCGATCGGTCCCAGGCGGCGCAGGGCGGCCATGGCCAGGGCGCGGGCGAAGGCGCGCTCGCGCGGCTCCAGGAAGCGGAAACCGTGGGCGGAAGCGGCTTCGTCGATGCCGCCGCGACGCGACAGGGCCGCGTCGATGAGGGTAAGCGCGGCTTCCCGGGCGGGCAGGCCGTCATTGAGTTCTTGAGTCACCGCTCCGCCGTGCCTTGTGACGCGACGGAGCGCAAGGGGCTTGGATGATTTGGCGCAGGCTTCATGCTATGAAACCGCCATGTCCGAGATCGAAAACACCCCGATTCCAGAGGCCCTGGGCGCCGCGCCCGACAAAGCGCTGACCCCGGCCGCCCGCCGCGCGCTGGAAGAAGCCGCCGCCCGCCGCGCCGCCGCGCAGGCCGTGGCCATGGCCGAAGAAAAAGGCGGCCGCGACGGCCCCGAGCCGACCCGCTTCGGCGACTGGGAGCGCAAGGGCGTGGCGGTGGATTTCTGAGGGAGGGCGCCCGGGCGTCTCTGCTCTCGAAGGCGGGAACGGAAATCAGGCGGCCGCCCGAAACCGGACAGGGCGAGGGTCTGAGAAGGGTGGGACGCGGAGGTTGCTTCGAGCTTCGCTGCGCTCCACCATGCACGGATGTCCGAGCCCACAGTCCGCATTTAGCGCTCGCTCGATGCCGCGCAGGCAGTCCCGTTCTTAACGTCTCGCCAAGTGAGCAGTTGAGGCAAGTGCAACGGGGGCCGCGAGGTCGAACTCTGCCCGATAGCGTTTTCGCCATTGGTCCAAGTCTTTCGGCAGTGACGACACCTTCAGGTCGTCCAATTCGGCGATGAGTTCAGCGTGGTAGAAGCGCGCTACGGCCAGAGCAATATCGAAATGGGGGTAATTCTCGCGAGGTGGCGCATCAATATCCTGGTGCGCGAATTCTTGGTCACGCCAACTTTTAAGGTGACTGTGGTAAGCCGTCCAAACCGAGGGCGAAACGCCGCTTGCTTTGATCATTCGGCTTCGGAAATCGTCGATGCGATTGGCGTAAACGTTCTTCCAGTGAAGGTCGTTATTATTGTCGCTACCGAAGAGTTTGCACCATTCGATCACGCTCAGGTTCATCAACCCGCCGTACTGAATATTCCAGAAATTTAACCTGGGATCTGGACTGGCCGCCTCTAGGGAACGCTTCATTTCAACGAGGCGCGAGAAAATCCTCAAAACACGGACGGCGTTGAGAAGTGTCGTCGAACGTTCCTTGGGCGGGGACCAGATCATCGGCCGAACGTAAGCTAATACGGCGCTCGGAGACATCCCGGCAAATGCCGCTTTAGGAACGCCTGCTGACGCCCGCCATCAATAACGCAACGAATGAGGGTGCCCGGCAGCGGACCTTTCGAATGTCAACAAGGGGTGGCTAACGGACGTTCCAGAAGGGCGTGTCCTTGCCTAGGACCCAAGCATTTTCGAACTCGTCGCTCGCGATGGGTTCAAGATCGACGCCGTCGAAACCCTCGGCCAGGGAGGTGTCGATGAGTGAGGGGCGTCGCACGCCCCCGCGTTCCTCGATCTCGATGCTGTTGCGTGTGATCCTGCCATCAACGAAGAACTCGATCGTTCTCGTGACCGCATCGCCTCGTTCGTCGAGCAGCCATTCCGGCGAACCTTTGGGCACTTCTGGATCGGGCCATCGCGCCCGTACGTGTCTAACGTCCGTCATGCCGATAGCTTAATCGCAGCTAAGCCGCTCACAAGCCGTCGCAACGAACATCCCTGAAGGGTGGGAGGCGGACGCTACGAGGGGTGTTCCAGCGTTTAGGCTGAGCTGTCACCGTCTTGACAATACCAGGTTGTGCCGCAACGTTTGGCCCGCGCTCGTAGCTCAAGTGGTAGAGCAGCCGCCTTCATCAAGCTTCGGCTTTCTTAGAGCGGATGATGTGCGTTCAAAACGCGCCGAGCGCACCACAGTTGAGGACCGCATGACGCTTTACCTCGCGCGCAGCCAACCCAGAAGCGCGTTCAAGAGCCTCCTCGGCCATGCCAATCATTTGATTATTACGGCGTTAGTAGGCCTGGATGGGGTCGAGCGCGGCGTCGTGACTGAAGTTCCCAAAGATCTCCGAACGGTGTGGTCGCCAAAGGATGCCGTAAGCTCAGCCAAGCGGAGCCGGCGGTTGATTTTGGACATGGCGCTGATCCGCGCCGTTGATTCGGTGGATGTATATCTTCGCGATGCGGTGCGTAAACCGGCGCTGGTGCAATCAGCCGAGTTTCGGAAGGAACTAGACTCTGCAGGCTTAAGCATTTTTGCGAAGCTGCAAGCCGCTGAGCGGCAATTCAAGAGCCTCGACCCCATCCCACTAGCAATAGTGTTCTTGATGGTGGCTTGGCGAAATCGGAGCGCCCACGCTGAAGCGGATCGGGATGCACCCGAGCGGCATCTCGAGGTGCTGCGGTCCAGCCGAGCGGAAATTTCGGCTCGGTTTAGTGGTCTCGACGTCGAGATGCTCCTAGGTGGGTATGACGCTATGCGTCCGGCAACATTCAAGGAGGTTGCGTCCCTGATTAACGCGGCTCACCACCTTGTGGCCGAACTGGACGCGCTGCTGTTCTCGTCTTTGGACATCGAGCGGTTTTTGAAGGACGTCGTCTGGGTATCTCTGGGCGACACCAAGAAGCCGAACGAGCTCGTTGAGCATGCAAGAAAGCGCCGCTCCGTCAGCGTCTGGGGCATGGACCCAGGTGATCGACGTGAAGCGGTGTTGAGGTTCTTAGCTCAACAGGGTTTTTCGAAGGTACCACCGAAGCGCAAAGCTGGGTTGGAGATCCCCGGCCATCTCGTTGAGGAGCTTCAGCAACAGACGCCTAAATCCGTCATCATCTGGGCTCAGCCTGCGGACTGGTCCATTTGAGCAACCTCCGAATGTCCGCTAAGGGTCGGGAGCTGACGTTCGCTCCTATTCAGAAAGCGGACGCCTCGCGTCCCGCTCATCCTTACATCTCTTGGAGGCTGTAGCGTGCCGGACTGTAGAGGTCTGTCAAGGACGGCCCTCCGGGCCGCCGCGCGCGGCCGGTCGAAGACCGGTCCTTGAGAGACCTCTACAGTCCGGCGATCGTCTCGCCGTGAGATGTAAGGATGGCTCCCTTCGCGGAGGGCGAAGGCGGGCTTGCGCCCATACAATACATCACCGTCATTCCCGCCCCCCGGGACCGGCTTTACCGGCCCGAGGGCAAGCCAGGTGGCGGGAACCCCTCTGTCCGCCGCAGGTGCGGGAGGGGCGAAGTGCGCGCGCACTTCGCTGGCGGCTCACGGTTCAGCTGAACCAGGGGTTCCCGCCACAAGGGCGGGAATGACGGTTGATTGTGGGGATGTGCTCCATTCCGTCCTGCCCTCCGAAATTCGCGGCGTGTTTCGTCGCCAGGGCTTCTAGCGCGGCCAGTATCGACTAACGTCGGGGTCTCATACGAGGGAGGCCGTTGTCTTGCGTCTGTTCGCCCGGTTCTGCGCGGCGCTCGCCGCCGCCTTCGTGTTCGCCGCGCCGCCGGCGCTCGCCAAGCCCGCCGCCAAGCCGCAACCCGCCCTTACCGCCGGCGCGGTCGCCTCGCCTGACCGCTACGGCGCCCTGGCCGCCCAGCAGGTCCTGAAGGCCGGCGGCAACGCGGTCGATGCGGCGGTGGCTACGGCCTTCGCCCTGGCCGTGACCTATCCCGAGGCCGGCAATCTGGGCGGGGGCGGGTTCATGACCCTGCTGGTCGACGGCAAGCCCTATTTCCTCGACTACCGCGAGACCGCACCCGCCGCCGCGCGGGCCGACATGTTCCTGGGCGCCGATGGCGAGCCGGTGGCCGAGCGGTCGATGTATGGCAATCTGGCCGTCGGTACGCCGGGCACGGTGCGCGGCATGGCCGTGGCCCACAAGCGGTTCGGCAAGCTGCCCTGGGCCACCGTGCTGGCGCCCGCCATCGGCTATGCCCGCGACGGCTTTATGGTGACGCCGCAGCTGATCGGCATTCTGGACGGCAGTCGCGGACCGCTGGCCCAGACCAATTTCGAGGCCCATTTCGGCGGGCTGAAGGCGGGCCAGATGTTCCGCCAGCCGGCCCTGGCCGACACCCTGACCCGCATCGCCAGGGACGGCGACAAGGCCTTCTATGAAGGCCAGACCGCCGACCTGATCGTGGCCCAGATGGCGCGCGGCCCGGTGAAAGGGCTGATCACCAAGGCCGATCTGGCGGCCTACAAGGCGGTGTGGCGCGAGCCGTTGCGGGCCGACTGGCGCGGCTATGGCGTGATCACCGGCCCGCCGCCCAGCTCGGGCGGGATCGCCCTGATGCAGCTGCTGCTGATGAAGCAGGACGCCGGCAAGCTGTTCGAGGGCGTGGCGCTGAACAGTCCGCAATACATGCATCTGGTCTCGGAGATCGAAAAGCGGGTGTTCGCCGACCGGGCCGAATATCTGGGCGATCCGGACTTTGTGAAGGTTCCGGTCGCGGCCCTGATCGCCCCGGCCTATGTGGCCCGCCGCGCGGGCGAGATCGACCCGGCCAAACCCTCGCCGACCAAGGCGGTGGTTCCGGGGCTGGAAAAGCCGCAGACGACGCACTTCTCGATCGTCGATCGATGGGGAAATGCGGTGTCCAACACCTACACCCTCAACGGCTGGTTCGGCTCGGGCGTGGTGGTCGAGGGGGCGGGCTTCCTGCTCAATGATGAGATGGACGACTTCTCGGCCAAGCCCGGCGCGCCCAACATGTTCGGCGTGGTGGGCGGCGCGGCCAACGCCATCGCGCCGGGCAAGCGGCCGCTGTCGTCGATGACGCCGACGATCCTGACCAAGGACGGCAAGGTTGCGATGGTGATCGGCACGCCGGGCGGCTCGCGGATCTTCACCTCGGTGTTCCAGGTGCTGGCCGACGTCTATGATCACGGCCTGTCCCTGGCGGACGCCCAGAAGCAGCCGCGCTTCCACCATCAGCTGCTGCCGGAAAACACGATCTTCTTCGAGCCCTATGCTCCGCCGTCGGAGACGCTGAAGTCAGCGCTGGCGGCGCGGGGCTATGTGGCCGAGACCCAGGACTACAATGGCGACATCGAAGCCATCCAGGTGGTGGGCCGCACGCCGGGTCCAGTGGCCGATCCCAGGGCGCGGGGCGTGGCGCTGGTGGTGAAATGATCTCCCTTCCCCCTTGATGGGGGAAGGGTCGGGGATGGGGGTGACTGCTGAGCTGGCCGTAGAGCGCTGCGCTCAAGATCATCCGCCGTATCACCCCCACCCCTGCCCCTGCCCCATCAAGGGGGAGGGGTGAAGTCAAACCCCCGCCATCTCCGCGACCACCTTCAGGGCCGCTTCGCGCGGGTCGTTGGCGGCGGTGATCGGGCGGCCGCAGACCAGGTGGCTGGCGCCGGCGCGGAGGGCGGCTTCGGGCGTCGCGGCGCGGGCCTGGTCGTTCTTGGCCGACCAGAAGGGGCGCACGCCGGGCGTCACCACCAGGAAGTCGGGCCCGGCGATCTCGCGGGCCAAAGACGCTTCATGGGGACTTGAGACCACGCCGTCGACGCCGCAGTCGAGCGCCTGGCGGATGCGGCGCTCGACCAGGTCGCGGGCCCCGAAGGCGTAGCCCATCTCATTGAGGTCGGCGTCGGTCAGGCTGGTCAGCACGGTGACGGCCAGGATCTTCAGGTCGGAGCTTCCGCGCGCCAGCACGGCGGCGCGCATCACCTGCGGCTCGGCGTGGACGGTCAGCAGGTCGCAGCCGGCTTGCGCCAGCACGCGGGCCGAGCGCTCCACGGTCGCGCCGATGTCGTGCAGTTTCCAGTCGAGGAACACCGACTTGCCGCTCTTCTTCAGCTCGCCGGCCAGGCCCATGCCGCCGGTGGCCAAGAGTTCCAGCCCGATCTTGTAGAAGCTGACCGCGTCGCCCAGCCGCTCGACCATGTCGCGGGCCTCATCGACGGTGGGCAGGTCCAGCGGGACGATCAGGCGCGGGTCGGCGGTCATGGTCTCTGTCATGGTCGGGGCCCCAGGGGTTGGCGCGCGCGGGCGATCACCCTAGGAAAGGGCTTGATCGGGCGCTTTGAAAGGTAAGGACGTCGAATGACCGAGGCCAAACTCGCCGTCAACTTCTTCGTCGCGCTGTTCGCCCTGATCGACCCGATCGGCAATGTGCCGCTGTTCGCCGCCGCCACCCTGGGCGCGGCCGCGGCGGGCCGGCGGATGGTGGCCGTCTATATCGGCCTGTTCGTCGCCGCCTTCCTGATCTTCTTCTATTTCACCGGCGTGGGTCTGCTGGCCTTCTTCGGCATCTCGATGCCGGCCTTCCGCATCGCCGGCGGGGTGATCCTGTTCATCCTGGGCCTCGACATGCTGCGCGACGACTTCACCACCATGTTCGCCGACGCGGCCGAGGGTATCGAGGGCCAGTCGGCGCGGGTCTACGCCCAGAAGCGCTTCGAGCGCCTGATCGTGCCGTTCGCCATGCCGCTGCTGATCGGGCCGGGCGCGATCTCGACGGTGATCATCTACGCCGCCGAGGCCAAGCCGTTCGGCTGGGCGGGCCTGGGTTTGGGCGTGGGGGTGATCTCGGCGGTGTCGCTGGTGCTGGTGGCGGTGTTCTGGGCCTCGCCCCTGATCAGCAAGGTGCTGGGCCGGATCGGCATGAGCATCGTGGTGCGGGTGCTGGGCCTGATCCTGTGCGCCCTGGCGGTGCAGTTCGTGCTGATCGGCGTCGGCGACGCCACGCGCGGCCTGGTGCGTCAGGACGCCAAGGCGCCGTACGCCGAAGCGAAGTAGGCGTTTCATCTTCCCCCTTCCGGGGGAGGAGCGCGCAGCGCGGAGGGGGCAAGAGGCAGACGCCTTGCCCGCTGAGCCCCCTCCACCGCCGTTCGGCGGTCCCCCTCCCCCAAAAGGGGGAGGATGAGAGAATCAGACCTTCCTGAACCGTCCGCCCTGGTTGGCCATCAGGGCCAGGGCCCAGTCGTCGGGCAGCACCTTGGCGATCGCCGCGATGGTCTTGTTGGGCGCGCCGGGGACGCAGACCGGGCGGTTGGCCTCGACGGCCTCGTAGCCGGTGGCGGCCACCTCGTCGGCGCCCAGCCACAGCCACTCGGGCAGCGACTGGCTGACCTGGGCGCGGGTGCCGTTGACGTCGTGGAATTCCGAATAGGTGAAGCCCGGGCACAGGGCGCTGACGTGCACGCCGGTCGACAGGTTCTCCAGGTGCAGGCTCTGCGAGAACTTGACCAGGAAGCCCTTGGTCGCCGCATACAGGGTGTGGCCGGCCGCGCCGGGGACCAGGCCCGCCAGCGAGGCGACATTGACGATGCGGCCGAACCGCCGCTCGACCATGCCCGGCAGCACCTTGTGGGTCAGCTCGCAGACCGAGGTCAGCATCACCTGCAGGAACTTGCCCTGGTCGGCCCAGGCGGTGGTCGCATAGGTCCCGGGCAGGCCGTAGCCGGCGTTGTTGATCAGGGCGTCGACGACGCGGCCCTGGGCCTCGACCCCGGCCAGCACCGTGTCGACCCCGGCCGGATCGGCCAGGTCGGCGGGGATGGCGTAGGCCTCGACGCCGTAGCGCAGGCGGATCTCGGCGGCCAGGGCCTCCAGGCGGTCGGCGCGGCGCGCGGTCAGGGCCACGTCATAGCCGTGGCTGGCCAGGATACGGGCGAAGGCGGCGCCGATGCCGGCGGAGGCGCCGGTGACCAGGGCGAGACGGCGGGCCATGCGAGGTGTCCAATACGAAAGCGAAACGTCGCGGGAGACCAGCACGGCGGGCGATTTGGTTCAAGAGAACCCGGAAAGGGGGGAAGGGGCGCCGGGGGGATCGGCGCCCCTTCGGGTCACGGCGCGGGCTCGCGCTGCGTGACGGCTCGCTCGTCGGGGAGGGGCGACGAGCCAGATACTTTAGGCCGCCTTGTCCAGCGCCGCGTCGGCGCCCTTGGCCCAGCGCAGGGCGGCCTTTGCGACGCGTTCGCCCAGCAGGCGGGCGGTCTCGCGGTCGCCGGCCGGCGGGGTGATCTCGGGCGAGGCGTTGTCCGACTGGGCGGCCAGGCCGATGAACGAGCCGACGCGGTTGATCGTGTCGGGGCCGCGCTCGGCGGCGGTCACGTTCGGCGGGGCCAGGCCCAGATTGATCCAGTTCATGCCGTGCTGGGCGGCCAGGATGGTCAGGCTTTCCAGGGCGTGGCCCTTGTCGCCGGCGAAGCTGTGCGAGTTGGTGAAGCCCGCGGCCAGCTTGTCCTTCCAGCCGCCGGTGAAGAAGACGCCGGCGGTGGCGTCGGCGAACACTTTGAACACGCCCGAGACGTCGCCCATGTAGGTGGGGGCGCCGAAGATGATGGCGTCGGCCTTGGAGGCCTGCTCGATCAGCGGGGCGAAGTCCTGGGCGGCGCTTTCGATGGGCAGCAGCACGGCGGTCTGGCCGGCGTCGCGGACGCCCTGGGCGACCTTGTCGGCCAGGACGGCGGTGTGGCCGTAACCCGAATGATAGACGATGGCGACGGTGGTCATTGGGATATCCCCTGTTTAGAAACTGAACCTGTAGCGGTTACCTAATATCGCCATCCGGTTTCGCCAGGGGGATCGGCAACAAAAGCTGGTGCAGTTTTTCTGGGGCGCGGTTCAGTTGTGATAAATCCCTTCTCCCACAAGGGAAGAAGGAAATTAGTGCGACGCGTCGCCCAGCAGGTCGGCCACGGTGATCTGGCCCAGGCGTTCGGCGGCGGCGGTGTCGGCGGCGGTGATGGCGGCGCGGACGGCGTCGGGGATCTTCTCGCCGACGGGACAGCCCTTGACCCCCGGAGGAGCCACGCCGAGGTGGGCGCAGCCGTTCACGGCCCGCAGCACGACGTCGAGGGTGATCTCGCTGGCCGGCTTCAGCAGCCAGGCCCCGCCATTGGCGCCGGCGCGGGCCCCGATCAGGCCGGCCTTGCCCAGCATGGCGGTGACCCGTCGCACCACGACCGGATTGGTCGGCACGGAGGCGGCCAGCTCGGCGCTCGCCACCGCACGATCGGCCGAAAAGGCCTGCTTGTGCGCCAGATAGGCGAGGGCGTGAGCCGCCACGGGAAACTTTTGACTGTCGGACATCTCGTCAGGAACCTAAGGGCGATATGCGGGCGTTCAATCAAAAACTCGCCTTGGGCCCATTTGACTGGTAGCGCGGACGCAGCGTGACGATTGAACCCGGATCGGATTGGGTGTATCGCGCCGCGCTTGATCGATATGGGTCCGCTCAGCGCATTTTGCGAGTGGGCGCGCCCGGAGACATTGAATGGCTTCCGAAGCCTCCAGCGCGCCGACCCCGGATTGCGCCCCCGCCTCTTCCGACATCCCGCATCAGAACGGCCATGGCCCCAAGGGTCACGGCTTCCTGGCGCTTGCGCTGGGCTCGGTCGGCATCGTGTTCGGCGATATCGGCACCAGCCCGCTCTACGCCTTCAAGGAAGCCCTGGCGGCGGCCTCGCATGACGGGGTCACGCGCGGCGAGATCTATGGCGTGGTGTCGCTGGCTCTGTGGGCGCTGATCCTGATCGTCACGATCAAGTACGTGTTCTTCATCATGCGCGCCGACAACAAGGGCGAGGGCGGGGTGCTGTCGCTGATGGCCCTGGCGCAACACGCCGTCGGTCGCCGCACCATGCTGATCTTCGGCCTGGGCGTGGCCGGCGCGGCCCTGTTCTACGGCGACGCGGTGATCACCCCGGCCATGTCGGTGCTGTCGGCCGTCGAGGGCCTGCGCACCATTCCGGCCCTGGAGCACGGCGTCACCAATCAGGTGGTGCTGCTGATCGCGACGGTCATGCTGCTGGGCCTGTTCTTCATCCAGAGCCGCGGCACGGCCAAGGTCGGCGCCCTGTTCGGCCCGATCTGCGCCCTGTGGTTCGGCGTGATGTTCGCCCTGGGCGCCTATCATCTGCTGGACAATCCCGGGATCTTCAAGGCGATCAGCCCCTATTACGCGGTGCAGTTCCTGGCGGGCCATGGCTTGACCGGCTTCGTGGTGCTGGGCGCGGTGTTCCTGACCGTGACCGGGGCCGAGGCCCTGTCGGCCGACATGGGCCATTTCGGCAAGCGCCCCATCCAGTCGGCCTGGCTGTTCTTCGTCCTGCCGTGTCTGGCCGTGAACTATCTGGGCCAGGGCGCCTTCGCCCTCGCCACCTTCGACGCCGCCGAAAAGGCCGGCGTGCCGTTCCCCGAACTGAACTGGTTCTTCGAGATGGCGCCGGAATTCCTGCGCCTGCCGCTGGTGTTGCTGGCCGGCGCCGCCACCGTCATCGCCAGCCAGGCGGTGATCACCGGCGCCTTCTCGCTGACCCAGCAGGCCATCCAGCTGGGCCTGCTGCCGCGCCTGGACGTGCGCCGCACCTCCGAGACCCAGTCGGGCCAGATCTTCGTGCCGCAGCTCAACACCATGCTGCTGGTCGGCGTCATGGCGATCATGTTCACCTTCCAGACCTCGTCGGCCCTGGCCCACGCCTATGGCCTCGCCGTGACCGGCACCATGGTGGTGACCACCTGGATGGCCTTCATCGTCATGCGCCGCCTGTGGAACTGGAGCCTGCCGGTGGCCCTGTGCTTCATCATCCCGTTCATGGCCCTGGACCTGACCTTCCTCAGCGCCAACGCCCTGCGCTTCTTCACCGGCGGCTGGCTGCCCGTGCTGATCGGCGCGGCGCTGTTCACGATCATGGCCACCTGGGTGCGCGGCTCGCAGATCCTGGCCGACAAGACCCGCCGCGACAGCGTGCCCCTGGTCGACCTGATGGAGATCCTCCGCGCCCGCGCGCCCTATCGCGCCCCCGGCACGGCCATCTTCCTGACCTCGGATCCGGACATGACGCCCGTGGCCCTGATGCACAACCTCAAGCACAACAAGGTTCTGCACGAGCGCAACGTGGTGCTGACCGTCCGCACCGCCGAGACCCCGCGCGTCGCCGAGGACGACCGGGTGTTCATCGAGAAGGTCAATGACGACTTCAAGAAGGTGGTCATCACCTACGGCTTCATGGAAAGCCCCAACCTGCCCAAGGCCCTGGCCGTCTGCCGCAAGCAGGGCCTGAAGTTCGACATCATGGCCACCAGCTTCTTCCTGGGCCGTCGTTCGATCGTGCCGTCGGCCAACAGCGGCATGCCGCTGTGGCAGGACCGGGTGTTCATCTTCCTGATGAAGAACGCCGCCAACCCGACCGACTTCTTCAAGATCCCGCCCGGCCGCGTGGTCGAGCTGGGCGCGCAGGTGACGGTCTAGGCGATGAGCACCGCTCTGCGCGTCATCGGCGACGGCCTGTCGATCGCCGCCATGGCGATCATCGCCTCCACCGCCCTGGGCGCCTTCAAGCGCATTCCCAAGGGCGTGGCGGTGCCCATGCAGTGGGGCCTGAACGGCCAGGCCACCTGGCGCGCGCCGCGCACGGCGGGGCTGCTGCTGATCCCGCTGGTCTCGATCGCGCTGATCTTCGCCTTCACCCTGTCGGGGGCCACCTTCAAGGTCGAGGGGCTGGAGGCGCTGATGCTGCTGTGCGTCAGGGCCACCCTGGCGGCGGTGCTGGCCCTGGCCCAGCTGCTGCATCTGCGCTTCGCCATCAGAACGTTACAGGACGAGGGCAGGCTTTAAAGCTTGACCCGCCGCCCCCGGCGCCGTTGAACGCGCCGAACTTTTCGTGTTTTCGACCAAGGATCCCCGCTCATGGCCAAACAGCCCGTGAAGAAGGTCGTGCTCGCCTATTCTGGCGGCCTCGACACCTCGATCATCCTCAAGTGGCTGCAGACCGAGTACGGCGCCGAGGTGGTGACCTTCACCGCCGACCTGGGCCAGGGCGAAGAGATCGAGCCGGCCCGCGCCAAGGCGCTGGCGGCGGGCGTGAAGCCGGAAAACATCTTCATCGAGGATGTGCGCGAAGAGTTCGTGCGCGACTACGTCTTCCCGATGTTCCGCGCCAACACGGTGTATGAGGGCCAGTACCTGCTGGGCACCTCGATCGCCCGCCCGCTGATCGCCAAGAAGCAGATCGAGATCGCCCGCAAGGTCGGCGCCGACGCCGTCAGCCACGGCGCGACCGGCAAGGGCAACGACCAGGTGCGCTTCGAGCTGGGCTATTACGCGCTCGAGCCCGACATCCACGTGATCGCCCCGTGGCGCGAGTGGGACTTCAAGTCGCGCGAGGCCCTGCTGGACTTCGCCGAGAAGCACCAGATCCAGATCGCCAAGGACAAGCGCGGCGAAGCGCCCTTCAGCGTCGACGCCAACCTGCTGCATAGCTCGTCGGAAGGTAAGGTCCTGGAGGACCCCGCCGTCGAGGCCCCCGAGTTCGTGCACATGCGCACGATCTCGCCCGAGGACGCGCCCGACAAGCCGCACGTCTTCACGATCGACTTCGAGCGCGGCGACGCGGTGGCCATCGACGGCGTGGCCATGTCGCCCGCCACGATCCTGACCAAGCTCAACGAACTGGGCCACGACAACGGCATCGGCCGCCTCGATCTGGTGGAAAACCGCTTCGTCGGCATGAAGTCGCGCGGCGTCTATGAGACCCCGGGCGGCACCATCCTGCTGGCCGCCCACCGCGGCATTGAGAGCATCACCCTGGATCGCGGCGCCATGCACCTGAAGGACGAGCTGATGCCGAAATACGCATCGCTCGTTTACAACGGCTTCTGGTTCGCCCCCGAGCGCGAGATGCTTCAGGCGGCCATCGACTACAGCCAGGCCAAGGTCACCGGTCAGGTTCGCGTCAAGCTCTACAAGGGCAATGTCTCGATCATCGGCCGCACCAGCCCCTACAGCCTGTACGATCAGGACCTGGTGACGTTCGAGGAAGGCAAGGTCGCCTACGATCACCGCGACGCCGGCGGCTTCATCAAGCTCAACGCCCTGCGCCTGCGCGTGCTGGCCAAGCGCGACAAGCGCTAGGATCAGGTTTCTGAGCTGAAATCGGAAGGGCGTCGCGGGCTGAGCTCGCGGCGCCCTTTCTCATTCCGCTCCCGTCACACCCGGTTGTAGGGATAGCGATCCCGGATCACGCGCTGGAAGAACCGGCCCTTCGAGGCCGAGCGCGCGAAGGCTTGGCTGATCCGCTCGGGCACGCCGACATAGACGTATTCGTCGCCGTCATGGAACGTGACGAACAGCTTGCCGTGTTCGGGGCGGTAATCGATCTCGGTGATCGCCGTGGACTGAACTCGCATGGCTCGAAGCCTCCGCGCGAAAGGGTCGTGTCGCCGCTAAAGCGAGCGGGCGCCCGATCCGGTTCCCTGACCGGGGGCGGCTGGGCTCTGGCCTCGCGCGGCGATTGATGATGCTCTAGCCCCTTCACGACGAACCGGCCTTGCGCTGGCGCAAAAGCGGTTCGCGAAAAAGGGGAGAACCACCGAAGATGCATCCGCATTCCTGGGTCACGATCGTCACGCTGCTGGCGCTGCTCGCCTATGTCTGGATGGGCATGAGGGTTGGCGGCGCGCGCAAGAAAAGCGGCATCCACGCTCCGGCCATGACCGGCGATCCGGAGCTGGAGCGCCACATCCGCGTTCAGGCCAATACGCTGGAATGGCTGCCGATCTTTCTGCCGTCGATCTGGCTGTTCGCGATCTACTGGAACGACATGGTCGCCGCCATCCTGGGCGTGATCTGGATCGTCGGCCGCGTGATCTACGCCCTCGGCTACGCCCAGGCGCCGGAAAAGCGCGAGCTGGGCTTCATGATCCAGGCCCTGGCGACGGCGGTGCTGCTGTTTGGCGCCCTGGGACGGGCGATCTGGATGCTGGCGGTGGTCGGTGCCTGATCGCGCCTTTGCGACGGGCGGGGCTCATCCTATAGCGTCACCATGACCCTGCCCGTCGATCCCGCCCGCTACGGCGCCTTCCTGGCCACGATGTTCGTCATGGCCATCACGCCGGGGCCCGCCAACCTGTTCGCCATCGCCACCGGCATGGAGCGCGGCAAGCGAGCGGCGCTGGTCTCGGTGCTGGGCATGAACTGCGGCACCCTGGTGTGGTTCGCCGGCTCGGCCCTGGGCCTGGGGGCGCTGATCATCGCCTTCCCGGCCGCCTTCCACATCCTGGCGCTGGCCGGCGCGGCCTATCTGGTCTGGCTGGGGCTGAAGTCGATCCTGGCCGGGATCAGGAACGCCGAGAGCCACGCCAAGGCGGTGGTGCGGGCCGGGCGCTCGGCCTTTGTCGATGGATTCATGGTGCAGATCGCCAATCCCAAGGCCATCCTGTTCTTCACCGCCGTCCTGCCGCCGTTCATCGACGTGAAGCGGCCCCTGGCCCCGCAGCTGCTGATGTTCGCCTGCGCCACCATCGGCATGGACCTGATCAGCATGAGTTCCTACGGTCTGGGCGGGGCGGCGCTGTCCACCCGCATGAACGAGCCGGGCTTTCGCCGGGGCTTTGCGTTCCTGGTCGGGGGACTGCTGATTTCGGCCGCGATCCTGATCGTTTCGCGCGGCTGATTTCAGGACGGAAATCAAACGGGCCTTGGCGAAACCACAAAGCGTCGCCAGAGTTAAGATCTAGGCCCACGACTCTGCGTCAAGGAGCGCCGCAAATGTCCCTCAAGAAACTCGCCCTGGTCGGCGCCCTGGCCCTCGCGGCCGGTCTGTCGGCCTGCGCCACCGCTACCCCCTACCAGCCGAAGGCCGTCTCCGGCGCGGTCACCGGTGGCTTTTCCGAACAGCGCCTGGAGGCCGACCGCTATCGCGTGTCGTTCGCCGGCAACAGCCTGACGGCCCGCGAGACGGTCGAACGCTATCTGCTGTATCGCGCCGCCGAGCTGACAACCCAGCAGGGCTATGACTGGTTCGAGACCGCCGACCGCCGCACCGACCGCACGGCGCGCACCGTGGTCGACGCCGATCCGTTCGCGCGCCCCGGCTTTGGCTATGGCTATCCCTACGGCTACTGGCGTCCGTCCTGGCGCTATTTCGGCCCGTCCTATGGCTGGCGCAGCTGGGACCCCTTCTGGGGTGACCCCTTCTTCGCCGACCGCGCCGAGGTGCGGACCATCGAGAAGTTCGAGGCCGGGGCCGAGATCGTCATGCACAAGGGCAAGAAGCCCGAGGGCGACCCGCGCGCCTATGACGCCCGCGAGATCATGAGCAACCTGGCCAGCAGCATCGTGATGCCGGCGCCGAAGAAGTAGAAACATCTCCCTTCCCCCTCGATGGGGGAAGGGCCGGGGATGGGGGTGATGCGGCGGTTCAGCTGCACGGCCGAGGTCACCCCCACCCAACCCTCCCCCATCAAGGGGGAGGGCTTTTTTATGCGGTCTAGCGCGGCGCCATGCGGATGCCGCCGTCGAGGCGCACGTCCTCGCCGTTGAAATAGTCGTTGGTGATCATCGTCAGGGCCAGGTGGGCGTATTCCTCGGGGTTGCCCAGGCGCTTGGGGAACGGCACCGAGGCGGCGAGGCCCGCCTTCACGGCTTCGGGCGCATTGTTCATCAGCGGGGTGTTGAAGATGCCCGGCAGGATGCAGTTGACGCGGATGCCCTCGCTCATCAGGTCGCGGGCGATCGGCAGGGTCATGCCCACAACGCCGCCCTTGGACGCCGAATAGGCCGCCTGGCCCATCTGGCCGTCCTCGGCCGCGACCGAGGCGGTGTTGACGATCGCGCCGCGCAGGCCGTCTTCCAGCGGCGCCAGGTCCAGCATGCCCTTGGCCGACTTGGCGATGCAGCGGAACGTGCCGACCAGGTTGATCTGGATGATGCGGTCGAAGGCGTCGAGCGGGAAGTGCTTGGTCTCGCCGGTGGCCTTGTCGCGGCTGGCGGTCTTGGCCGCGTTGCCGGTGCCGGCGCAGTTGACCAGGATGCGCTCCTGGCCGTGGGCGGCGCGGGCCTTTTCGAAGCCGGCGTCGACATCGGCGTCGGACGTGACATTGACCTTGCAGAACACGCCGCCGATATCCTTGGCGACGGCTTCTCCGGTGGCCTCGTTCATGTCGAAGATGGCGACCTTGACGCCCTGGGCGGCCAGGGCGCGGGCGGTGGCTTCGCCGAGGCCCGAAGCGCCTCCGGTGACGACGGCGGCGACGGTGTTGTCGAGTTTCATGGACGTTCCCTCGAGGTTTGCGTTTAAGTTCGCTGTTGCAGAAGGTTTAGACCGATGAGCGCCGACGCCAAACCGTCCCCCGACGTCAACCAGATCCTCGATCCGTCCAAGGCCCTGGTTCCGGCGACGGTGAAGCTGAACGAGGAGCGCGTCGAACGCGGCTTCCTGCCCAAGATCCGCAAGGCCGCCGCGAAGATCCCGTTCGCCGCCGACGCCCTGTCGGTGTGGTGGTGCGCCCGCGATCCGACCACCCCTACGGCGGCCAAGGGCATGATGATGGCGGCCCTGGCCTATTTCGTCCTGCCCACCGACGTGATCCCCGACGTGCTGCCGGCCCTGGGTCTGACCGACGACGCCGCCGTGATCGCCGCCGTCATTGCCATCGTCGGCAAGAACCTCAAGCCCCGCCACAAGGACGCCGCCAAGGCGTTCCTGGCCAAGCTGTCCGCCGATGAGTGAGCCCTGGCTCTGGGGGCTGTCGGCCGCCTGCGCCCTGGCCTACGGCCTGATCTTCGTCGAACGCCCCCCGTCGGCCCCGCGCGCCCTGGTCAAGTGCGGCGCGGTCGGCGCGCTGGCGGTCATCGCCTATCTGGAAGGCGGCTCGCCGCTGCTGGCCATCGCCCTGGCCTTCTGCACTCTGGGCGACGCCTTCCTGGCCGGGGACCCCAAGCGCTGGCTGCCCTTTGGCTTGGCCGCGTTCCTGATCGGTCACGGGATCTATGTTCCGCTGCTGGGCGCCCATGGCGCGTCGCCGGACACGGTGTTCTGGATCAGCGCCCTGGCGGTGGTGGCGGCGGCGGGCCTGATGCTGCGCGCCCTTTGGGCGTCGCTGGGGCCGCTGCGTCTTGCGGTGCTCGCCTATGTCGCGGCCATCGTCTGCATGGTTTTGGCCGCCCTGCTGCTGCCGCTGCGCTTCTGGCCCGCCACGGCGGGGGCGCTGGCCTTCATGGCCTCCGACGCCATCCTGTCGCTGGACCTGTTCAAGGGGGCCAAGCTCTTCGGCTCGCCGCGACTGACCGCCTGGGCCATCTGGTTCCTCTACTGGGGCGGCCAGGTCGGGATCTGCTGGGGCATGCTGGGGGCCTGAGCCGGGATCGTCCGGCCGGCGCGCGCGTTTTCGAGGCATGAGCCAAGCCCAGGTCGAGAGAAAACCCCCGGCGGACGAGAACCTTGACCAGCATGTCGAGGCGTCGGTCGACTCGCTGGCCGCCCTGCACCGCCAGCACCACGAGGGGTCTTCCGGACTTCAGCACGGCATCGACCGCGTCACCGACCTGCTGGGCCGTCCGCTGTTCGCCCTGTCTCTGGCGGCCGGGGTGGCGGCCTGGATCCTGTACGCCCGCCGCTCTCCGGAAGGCGTGCATGGCGCGGCCTTCGCCTGGCTGGAGCTGAGCGCCACCCTGGCGGCCCTGTTCGTCGCGGTGCTGATCCTGGTCACCCAGAGGCGCAGCGACCAGCTGTCGGAGCGCCGCGCGCAGCTGACACTGGAGATGGCCATCGTCGCCGACAAGAAGACCGCCAAGATCGTCGAACTGCTGGAGGCCCTGCGCCAGGACTCGCCGTCCATCCGGGATCGGACGGATGCGGAGACCGACGCCATGGCCCGGCCGGTTGATCCCGAGCAAATCCTCAGCGCCCTGGAGGTTCGCGACCTCGAGGCGGAAGACTGAGGGCTACCAGTAGCGTTCCATGATCTGCCGCGACCAGTCGGGCTCGCGGTGCTCGCCCCGTGGTGCGAAGCCGGCCATCACGGGCTTGATGTCCAGAACCGGCGTGCCGTCGATGGCGTCCAGACCCTCGACCTCCAGGTTCAGGCCATCCACCGCCACGATGCGGCAGACGGTGACGCCGATGCGGTTGGGCCGGTTCTTGCCGCGCTGGGCGAAGATGCCGATCCTGGGCCAGTCCGTGTTGCCGCGCGGATGGCGGGCGCCGGTGACGATCTGGGCGTCGGTGACGCGGTCGAAGACATAGATCACCTCGGCGTGGCTGAAGGCTTCGAGCCCCATCAGCGCCTCGCCGTCGAACTGCTCCGGGTCAAGAGCGATCCGGGCGCGGCTGGCGCCCCAGTCGTCATCCTCGGGAACATCGCGACCGCCCTCGACCCGGCCAACCGGCGTCATTGTGAAGGCCATGTTTTCCTCCCGGCTTTCCTTGGCGGCCAGGATACCCATAATCGGGATCATGATCGAAGCTCTCCTGCGCAAGATGATCAGGACCGGCGACCTCACGGCGCATCTGCCCGGGGGGCGCGTTCTCAAGGCGGGCGACGGTACGGGCCCGCCGGTGGTGATGCGGCTGAACGGCCGGGGCCTGCGAAGGCTGGTCGCCAATCCCGGCCTGGGCCTGGGCGAAGGCTACATGGACGGCGACATCGTGCTCGAACAGGGCTCGATGTGGGACCTTTTGCGCATCGTTGGCGAGGGCGGTTCGCGGGGCCTCAAGGGCCGGGGCTCATGGGCGACGCGGACTCGCAAGGCGATCAAGCGGCGCGTGCAGCAGGTCAATGACCGCGTGGCCTCGCGCCGCAATGTGGCTCACCACTACGACGTCTCCAACGCCCTTTACCGGCGCTTCCTCGACGCCGACATGCAGTATTCCTGCGCCTATTTCGAGCGTCCCGACATGACGCTGGAAGAGGCCCAGGTCGCCAAGAAGGCCCATATCGGCAAGAAGCTGCTGATCCAGCCCGGCATGAAGACCCTGGACATCGGCTCGGGCTGGGGCGGGCTGTCGATGACCCTGGCCAGGGACCATGGGGCCCGGATGACCGGGGTGACGCTGTCGACCGAGCAGCTGTCCCTGGCCCGCGAACGGGTGGCCGATGCGGGGCTGGAGGACCAGGTCGAGTTCCGGCTCACCGACTATCGCGACCTGGACGAGACCTTCGACCGCATCGTCTCGGTCGGGATGCTGGAGCATGTCGGCGCGCCGCAGTTCGCCACCTATTTCCAGACGATCAAGCGGCTGCTGGCTGACGATGGCGTGGCGCTGATCCATTCGATCGGCCGGGCCTCGGGGCCGGGCGCGACCAACGCCTTCACCAACAAGTACATCTTCCCGGGTGGTTACATCCCGGGCCTGTCGGAGATCGTCAGGGCGATCGAGGACGCGGGCCTGTGGATTACCGATATCGAGATCCTGCGCCTGCACTATGCCGAGACGCTGAAGCACTGGCGGCTGCGGTTCATGGCCGACCCGGAGATCCCGGCGCTGTTCGACGCCCGGTTCCGGCGGATGTGGGAGTTCTATCTGGCCGGCGCCGAGATGGGCTTCCGGCACGGCGGCCACATGGTGTTCCAGATCCAGCTGGCGAAGCGGCGGGACGGGGCGCCGCTGACGCGGGATTATATGGCTTAGGAGGCCTGGATCCTCCCCCTAGCGGGGGAGGTGGCGCGAAGCGCCGGAGGGGGAAGTCGCTAGATGTTCATGGCATCCCCTCTCCGTCGCCCTTCGGGCGACCCCTCTCCCACAGGGAGAGGATCTGGAGCCCCTATTCCACCGTCACCGACTTGGCCAGGTTCCGGGGCTGATCCACATCCGCGCCCTTCACCACCGCCACGTGATAGGCCAGCAGCTGGATCGGGGCCGACATCACCAGGGCCGAGACCAGCGGGTCGCTGGCCGGGGCGGTGACCACCACCCGCGCGCCGGCCGGGGCGTGCTTGGCGCCTTCGGGGTCGGTGATGAACACCACCTGGCCGCCGCGCGCCATGACCTCGCTCATGTTCGAGGCCGACTTTTCAAACCAGCTGTCATAGGGCGCCAGAATGATGATCGGGGTCTGGTCGTCGACCAGGGCGATCGGGCCGTGCTTCAGCTCGCCGGCGGCATAACCCTCGGCGTGGATATAGCTGATCTCCTTCAACTTCAGCGCGCCTTCCAGGGCCAGGGCCGACATCGGGCCGCGCCCTAGGAACAGCACGTCGCGGGCCTTGGCGATGTCGACGGCGATCTCCTTGAGGGCGTCTTCCAGGCCGATGGCCTCGGCGATCAGGCGCGGGGCTTCCAGCATCACCCGGACCAGGCGCTGCTCCTCGGCGTCGTCGATGCGACCGCGCGCCTTGGCGGCGGCCACGGCCAGGGCGATCATCACGCTGACCTGGGCGGTGAAGGCCTTGGTCGAGGCCACGCCGATCTCGACGCCGCAATGGATCGGCCAGACCACGTCGACCTCACGGGCCATGGTCGATTCCTGGGCGTTGACCACCACGGCGCTCTTCATGCCCCGGGCCTGGCAATAGCGCAGGGCGGCCAGGGTGTCGGCGGTCTCGCCCGACTGCGACATGGCGATCACCAGCGAGCCCGGCCGAAGGGCCGGCTGGCGATAGCGGAACTCCGAGGCGATCTCGACGTCCACCGGCAGGTCGGCCAACTGCTCGATCAGGTACTTGCCGATGACCCCGGCGATATAGGAGGTGCCGCAGGCGACGATCTGGATGCGCTCCAGGGCCTTGAAGTCGATATCGCCCGGCATGGCGCTGCGGGCGGTCAGGGCGTCGACATAGGCCGCGATGGTGCGTTGGCAGCCCTCCGGCTGGTCATGGATCTCCTTTTCCATGAAGTGCCGGTAGTTGCCCTTTTCCAGCATCACGGCCGAGGTGGCGACGACCTTGACCGGCCGTGTCACGGCCGCGCCTGACGCGTCGAAGATCCGCGCCGAGGTGTGGTCCAGCGCGACGTAGTCGCCCTCTTCCAGATAGGTGACCCGGTTGGTGAAGGGGCCCACGGCCAGGGCGTCGGAGCCCAGGAACATCTCGCCGTCACCCTCGCCGACCACCAGGGGGCTGCCCCGGCGCGCGCCTAGGATCAGGTTGTCGGCCCCCTCGACCAGGACGGCCAGGGCGTAGGCGCCCGTCAGGCGGTCCAGCGTGGCCTTGAAGGCGTCCAGCGGCTCAAGGCCCGTCGCCAGCTCGGCGTCGATCAGGTGGGCGATGACCTCGGTGTCGGTGTCGCTCTCGAACACCCGGCCGGCGGCGGCCAGCTCGGCCTTCAGCTCGGCGAAGTTCTCGATGATGCCGTTGTGGACCAGCGTCACCCGGCCGGCGGTGTGGGGGTGGGCGTTCTTGACATTGGGCGCCCCGTGCGTGGCCCAGCGCACGTGGCCGATGCCGTTCTGGGCGACCAGGGGCTGTTCGGCCAGCACGGCCTCGAGGTTCCTGATCTTGCCCTGGGCCCGGCGGCGCTCGACCTTGCCGTTGACGACGGCGGCGACGCCGGCCGAGTCATAGCCGCGATATTCCAGCCGCTTGAGGCTGTCGATCAGCCGGACCGAGACGGGGCTGGTTCCGACGATGCCGATGATGCCGCACATGGGCCATGATCCTTTGTAGAACGCGGCGGTGGGACTATTGCTACCGCGGGATTTCGAGGTCGGGCTTTAGCATTCGTGCAGACCCGTCCCTCATAAATCTGCATTTCGGATCGTTTCGCGTTCCAGCACGGCTAAATCGAGACCAGAAGACGACCATGAGCAAGCGCGCCTATTTCGGCACCGACGGCATCCGCGGCCAGGCCAACCAGCATCCGATGACCGCCGAGGTCGCGCTTCGGGTCGGCCTCGCCGCCGGCAAGCTGTTTCGGTCTCAGGACGACCGCCGCCATCTGGTGGTGATCGGCAAGGACACCCGGCTGTCGGGCTACATGATCGAGCCAGCCCTGGTCGCCGGTTTCGCCAGCGTGGGCATGGACGTGCGGCTATTCGGTCCTCTGCCCACCCCGGCCGTGGCGATGATGACCCGCTCGATGCGCGCCGATCTGGGCGTGATGATCAGCGCCAGCCACAATGATTTCGCCGACAACGGCATCAAGCTGTTCGGTCCCGACGGCTACAAGCTGTCGGACGCCCAGGAGCTGAAGATCGAGGCCCTGATGGACGAGGGCCTGCAGGAGGGCCTGGCCCCGCCGCGCGGCCTGGGCCGCGTGCAGCGCGTCGATGACGCCCAGGCCCGTTACATCGAGATCGTCAAGGCGACCTTCCCGCGCAACATGAGCCTGGCGGGTCTGCGCATCGTCATCGATTGCGCCCACGGGGCGGCCTACAAGGTGGCGCCCCAGGCGCTGTATGAGCTGGGCGCCGAGGTCTTCCCGGTGGGCATCGCGCCCAACGGAACCAACATCAACGCCGACTGCGGCTCGACCCATCCCGAGGCCATGGCCAAGCTTGTGCGCGAGTATCGCGCCGATATCGGCATCGCCCTGGACGGCGACGCCGACCGGCTGGTGATCTGCGACGAGAAGGGCGTGGTCGTCGACGGCGACCAGATCATGGCGATCATCGCCGCCGCCTATGCCAAGGCCGGTACGCTGAAGGCCGGCGGCGTGGTGGCCACCGTCATGTCGAACCTGGGTCTGGAGCGCTTCCTGGCCGACAAGGGGCTCAATCTGGAGCGCACCAGCGTCGGCGACCGCTACGTGATGGCCCGGATGCGCGAGGGTGGCTTCAACCTGGGCGGCGAGCAGTCGGGCCACGTGATCCTGTCGGACTTCTCGACCACGGGCGACGGCCTGATCGCCGCGCTGCAGGTGCTGGCGGTGATGATCGAGACGCAGCGGCCGATGAGCGCCCTGGGCCGTCAGTTCGAGCCGGTGCCGCAGCTTCTCGAAAATGTCCGCTTCGCCGGCGGCAAGCCGCTGGAGGCCAAGAGCGTCAAGGAGGCCATCGCCGACGGCGAGGCCCAGCTGAACGGCTCGGGCCGCATCGTCGTGCGGCCCTCCGGCACCGAACCGCTGATCCGGATCATGGCCGAGGGCGACGATCCGGCCCTGGTCAAGAAGGTGGTCAAGTCGATCGTCTCGGCCGTGAAGGCGGCCTAGCGGCGCCCGGCGGCGCCCGCCTTCACCCCACCTTGGGCGCCTTCAGCCGGCGCTTGTTGACGTGGTGGCTGGGGGCCTCGGCCTGCACTTCCTCGGGGTATTCGCCCTTGAAATAGTAGCGCTGCCAGGCCTCCTTGGTGGCCTCGGGGTCGCGCTTGAAGATCAGGCTGTTGAACTCGGTGCGTTTGTCGGCCCAGGCGTCGTACTGGCGGCGCAGGTCCTGGTTGCTGTTCATCGAGCGGATCACCGGCTGGACGTTGTCCATCGCCTTGTCCTGGATCAGCATGATGAAGCAGAAGGGCTCGCCCTTCTCGAACCGCACCGTGCCGGGGCGGGTGAACAGCCAGTTCATCGTGAACGGGAAGGGCAGCCAGTCGGTCTCGACCAGGCCGGCCAAGGGCTGAATGCCGTCCTTGATGTGGTTGGGCGGACCCATGGTCAGGGTCGACCAGCCCGGCGGGGTGCGGAACAGATAGCCGGTGTGGAAGGTCACCGTACCGCGCGAGAAGTGCGACTTCACGAAATCGGTAAAGCCCGGATAGGGATGGTCGGGCCGGAAGGTGATGCAGTTCTGGTGGGCGCCGCCGTCCCAGGTCATCGAGAAGCCGACCGGGCACAGGATTTCCCAGCCCGAGGTGTTGGCCATCGACAGCGGCAGGCAGCGATAGGGGTGGCGGTCGGCGAAGTGATCCATCCAGGCGCGCTGCGGGCGACCGGGCACGATCTCGGGCGGGCGGTTCTCGGTGGGATAGCACTCCAGTTCCATGCCGATTGTCTTCCTGTTCCTGACCCTTGAGTCTGCTTAGCGCTCGCGAGGCGACGTCGTCCAGTTTCCCGAACGCCCAGTCCAGCCCCCTCCGTCTCCCCGGCGAAGGCCGGGGAGACGGATCAGGGGGTATTCAACGTTGCGTCATCTCCCCCTAAAACCCTCCCATGAAGACCCGCGCTGACCTGTTCGCCTTTTTCGACGCCCATGGCGTCGCCCATTCCACCCTCGATCACCCGCCGGTGTTCCGCGTGGAGGAAGGGCTGGAGATCAAGGCCGCCATGCCCGGCGGCCACACCAAGAACCTGTTCCTCAAGGACGCCAGGGGCCAGCTGTGGCTGATCTCGGCCCTGGGCGAGACGGTGATCGATCTGAAGCGCCTGCACCACGTGATCGGCTCGGGCCGGCTGTCGTTCGGGCCGGAAGCGCTGATGGTGGAGACGCTGGGCGTGAGGCCTGGATCGGTCACCGCCTTCGGGCTGATCAACGACACCGAGCATCGCGTCCGTTTCGTGCTCGACGCGGCCCTGGCGAAAGCCGACCCGGTCAATTTCCACCCGCTGGGCAATGACGCCACCACGGCGGTCAGCCAGGCGGGCCTGCGCGCCTTCCTGGCCGCCCTGGGGGTCGAGCCGATGATCGTCGACTTCGAGGCGATGGTCGTCGCGTCTTAAGCATTCCCCCCGATTGCGGTTGTCGCCTCGAGGGACCATCTTCCCCGTTACCGCGTTTCCGCCTGCATGAGAGACTTCCGATGAGCCTGATCGGCGAAAAGCCCGCCCCCATTCAAGCCGGCGGGAAAAGCGCGCACATCAAGGACGGCACGGACGCCAGCTTCATGGCCGACGTCATCGAGGCGTCGAAGACCCAGCCGGTCATCGTCGACTTCTGGGCCACCTGGTGCGGCCCGTGCCGTACGCTGACCCCGGCGCTCGAAAAGCACGTCGCCGCCGCCGGCGGCGCGGTCAAGCTGGTCAAGATCGATGTCGACAAGAACCCCGGCTATTCGGGCCAGCTGCGCGTGCAGTCGATCCCCACCGTCTATGCCTTCGTCAACGGCCAGCCGGTCGACGGCTTCCAGGGCGCGGTGCCCGAGAGCGAGATCAAGGCCTTCATCGCCCGCATCTCCGGCCCGCCGGCTCCCAGCGATCTGGATGCGCTGCTGGCCATGGGCCAGGAGTCGCTGGACCTGGGCGACCTGGGCGGCGCGGCTCA
Source organism: Caulobacter sp. (assembly GCF_965279145.1). Lineage (NCBI taxonomy): Bacteria > Pseudomonadati > Pseudomonadota > Alphaproteobacteria > Caulobacterales > Caulobacteraceae > Caulobacter > Caulobacter sp. Next base: position 1,274,203 of record NZ_OZ257139.1, on the reverse strand, counting down.
GGCCTATGCCGAGGCCCTGCGGATGGACCCGGAAAACGTCAAGGCGCTGGGCGGTCTGGCCCGCTGCTATCTGGACGGCGGTGATCTGGAACGCGCCGCCGAGGTGGCCGCCATGGCCCCGGTGGGCGCCAAGGACGCCCAGCTGGAAAGCGTGCGCGCCGCCCTCGCCCTGGCCGCCGACGCCCCATCGGAGACCGCCCCGTTCGAAGCGCGCCTGGCCGCCGATCCCGACGACCACGAGGCCCGTTTCGAGCTGGCCAAGGCCCTGGCCGGCGCCGGTCATCTGCAGGCGGCGTCCGACCACCTGCTGGCGATCATCGCCCGCGACCGCGCCTGGAACGACGAGGCGGCCCGCAAGCAGCTGCTGACCGTGTTCGAGGCCGCCGGCGCCATGTCTGAAGTCGCCAAGGCGGGCCGCAAGCGCCTGTCCTCCATCCTGTTCAGCTAGGGACATGCCCATGCCGGGAGCCTTTCGAAGGATCAGCGACCTGCCGCTGGTGATCCCGGTGTTCCCGCTCGACGGGGTGCTGCTGCTGCCCGGCGGGCAGCTGCCGCTCAACATCTTCGAGCCGCGCTATCTCAACATGCTGGACGACGTCATGTCGGGCGAGCGGATGATCGGCATGATCCAGACCCGCCACACCCTGGGCGGCGGGAGCGGGGAGGACCATCATCCGGGCCTGGCCCCGATCGGCTGCGCCGGGCGGGTGACCAGCTTCGCCGAGACCAGCGACGGCCGCTATCTGATCACCCTGACCGGCGTCTGCCGTTTCCGCGCGGGCGAGGAACTGCCCGTTCGCACGCCCTATCGCCAGGTGCGCGCCGACTTCACCGCCTTCGAGGCCGACCTGCGCGAGGATTCCGAGAGCAGCGCGCCGCCGATGGATCCCAAGGTGCTGCTGGCCGCCCTGCGCCGCTATCTGGACCATCGCGGCCTGGCCATCGACTGGACCAGCGCCGAGTCCGCGCCGTCCGACGCCCTGATCAACAGCCTGGCCATGGCCCTGCCGTTCGACGCCATGGAAAAGCAGGCCCTGCTGGAGGCCCCCACCATGGCCGACCGCCGCGAAACCCTGGTGGCCCTGCTGGAGATCGACGCGGCCGTCGGCGACGACGACGATCCCCCCTCCATTCAGTAGCCCCCTCTATCCAGAGGGAAGGCTCGCCGGTAGAGATGACGCATGACCGCGACCCCCACACCGCCGCCCGCCGAGATCGATCCGCGCCTGCTTGAGGTTCTGGTCTGCCCCGTCACCCGCGCGTCGCTCGACTACAACCGCGCGCGCGGCGAACTGGTCAGCCGCACGGCCAAGCTGGCCTATCCGATCCGTGACGGCGTGCCGATCATGCTGCCGGAAGAAGCCCGCGCGCTGGAAGACGGCGAGTAGCCGCGAGGCTAGATCGCCTGCCCGCGCAGCAGCCTGGGCAGGTCGCCCACCGCGCCGCCGGCCTCGTGCATGAAGAACCGCCGCGCCGGGGCGATGCGGTTGACCGCCGCCAGGCCGATGCCCCGCGCCAGACGCAGGATCGGGTTGTCGTTCGAGAACAGGCGCACGAAGCCGTCGAAGGCCAGGGCGTTGGTCACGGTGTCGAACCGCCGCCAGCGGGCGTAGCGCTCCAGCACCACGTCCGAGCCGATATCCTCGCCGCCGCGCATCGCCTCGACCAGCACTTCGGCCAGGGCCGCAGCGTCCTTGAGGCCCAGGTTCAGGCCCTGGCCGGCGATCGGGTGCACGCCATGGGCGGCGTCGCCGATCAGGGCCAGGCGCGGGGCGACCATGCGCTCGGCCAGCAGCAGCGACAGCGGATAGACGAAGATCGGCCCGACGATCTCGACATCGCCCAGGAACTCGCCGAAGCGCCGCATCAGGTGGGCGTGGAAGGCTTCGGGCCGCGCACCGCGCAGGGCCTCGGCCCGGGCGGTGCTCTCGGTCCACACCAGGCTGGCGCGGTTGTCGGTCAGGGGCAGGATGGCGAACGGGCCGCTGGGCAGGAAATATTCGTGGGCCACGCCCTCGTGCGGGCGCTGCATCTTCACGGTGGCGACCACGCCGCTCTGGCCATAGCCCCAGCCGATGTCGCCGATCCCGGCCGCCTTGCGCAGGACGGAGCCGCGCCCTTCGGCGCTGACCGCCAGGGGGGCCGATAGCACCCGGCCGTCGGCCAGGGTGATGCGGGCGCCGGCGGCGTCGACCTCAAGACCCTTGGCGGCCATCGGCGCGATCACCGGAATGGCCTTGTCGGTCACGGCCTGGGAGAGGGCGGCGCGGATCTGGCGGTTCTCGATCAGATAGCCCAGGGGCTCGCCGTCCGAGCGGTCGGCGATCTCGCTGGAATCAAAGCGCAGGAAGGCCGGCGAGGCGCCCCGCGCGGCGGCGCCGGGCGTGCGGCCGTCGGTGACCAGGATCTGCTCGATCCGCTGGGCGTGAGGCTCCAGCGCCTCGCCCGCGCCGATCGCGCGCCACTGGCGGAAGCTGGAATAGGCGATGGCCGAGGAGCGCCCGTCGAAGGTCGGGGCCAGCTGGGCCTCGAACGGCTGGGGGTCGACCAGCAGGGGTTTCAGCCCCCCCGAAGCCAGGGCCAGAGCCAGGGTCGAACCGGCCATGCCGGCTCCCGCGATGATCACATCGGCGTCGTGCGTGCGCATGAGGCGGATATGGGCCTGAGCGGGGAGGGTGTCTAGTCTTGTCACCCCTCCCCCTTGATGGGGGAGGGGCAGGGGTGGGGGTGATACGGCGGATGATCGTGAGCGCGGCGCTTTGCGGCCAGCTCAGCAGTCACCCCCATCCCCAACCCTTCCCCCATCAAGGGGGAAGGGAGCCTGATTTTGGAAAAACCCCCGCCAAGTGCTATATCCCGCCCCCGACCCCATAAATCCCCGACCCCGGACCGCCCCTTGAGCGTCACCCTTGATCTGTCGCGCGTCTCCGGCGCGGCGCCTGCCCCCAAGCCGCTGATCAACCTGTCGGGCCTGACCCGGCCGCAGATGATCGCCGCCCTGACCGAGTCGGGCGTCGCCGAGCACGGCAAGGCCAAGATGCGGGCTACGCAGGTGTTCCGCTGGATCCACCATCGCGGGGTCACCGACTTCGCGATGATGACCGACGTCGCCAAGGAAACCCGCGCCCGGCTGGCCGAGGTGTTCACCATCGCGCGGCCCGAGATCGTCGAGCGCCAGGTGTCCAAGGACGGCACCCGCAAGTGGCTGATCCGCATGGCCCCCGGTATCGAGGTCGAGGCGGTCTATATCCCGTCGGTCGGCCGGGCCGGCGCCCTGTGCGTCTCCAGCCAGGTGGGCTGCACACTCAACTGCAGCTTCTGCCACACCGGCACCCAGGCCCTGGTGCGCAACCTGACCGCCGCCGAGATCGTCGCCCAGGTGCAGGTGGCCAAGGACGACCTGGCCGAGTGGCCGTCCGACAAGGACGATCGCCTGCTGTCCAACATCGTGTTCATGGGCATGGGCGAGCCGCTCTACAACATGGGCTCGGTCGCCGACGCCATCGAGATCATCAGCGACAACGAGGGCATCGGCATCTCGCGTCGCCGCATCACGGTCTCGACCTCGGGCGTGGTGCCCCAGCTCCAGGCCCTGGGCGAGAAGACGCAAGCGATGCTGGCCATCAGCCTGCACGCCACCAATGACGCCCTGCGCGACGTGCTGGTGCCGCTGAACAAGAAGTATCCGCTGGAGCAGCTGATCGCCGGCATTCGCGCCTATCCAGGCATCAGCAACGCCCGCCGGGTGACGTTCGAATATGTGATGCTGAAGGGCGTCAATGACAGCCCGGACGAGGCCCGCGCCCTGATCAAGCTGATCAAGGGCATTCCGGCCAAGATCAACCTGATCCCGTTCAACCCGTGGCCCGGCAGCGACTACCAGTGCTCGGACTGGGCCGCGATCGAGGCCTTCGCCGCCATCGTCAACAAGGCCGGCTATTCCTCGCCGATCCGCACGCCGCGCGGCCGCGACATCCTCGCCGCCTGCGGCCAGCTGAAGAGCGAGAGCGAGAAGGTCCGCGCCTCGGCCCTGCGCCAGCTGTCGATGGCGGCCATGGCGGGTGTGCTGGATGATGACGAGGACGAGGGGGCGTAAGCAAGCGGCTCGAACCGTGCGTCCTTCGAGGCCCGCTGCGCGGGCGCCTCAGGATGAGGGATTCAGAACCGTCCTCATCCTGAGGCGCGAGCCGAAGGCGAGCCTCGAAGGACGCATGGCGCTGGCCGCCAAGCCCCCTCTACGCACCCTCCCAAACCCGTGATAGTCATCACCCATCAGTTCCGGGGGTTATCGCGTTCATGCCGTCCCAGCTTCAGTCGCCCGAGGTCCAGGCCTTCGCCACGGGGTTCCCCGTCACCCTGCTGCACGCCGGCGTGACGCTGTTCATGCTGATCATCGGCACCACGCTGTATGCGATGCTGACCCCGCATCGCGAGATCAAGCTGATCCGCGAGGGCAATTCCGCCGCCGCCCTGTCGCTGGGCGGGGTGATGGTGGGCTTGGCCATTCCGCTGGCGGTGTCGCTGATGGCCTCGACCTCGGTGATCGAGATCGTCATCTGGGGCGCGGCCACCATCGCCGTGCAGCTGCTGGTGTTCCGCGTCACCGACATGGTCCTGCAGGGCCTGCCCGAGCGCATCCATGAGGGCGAGGTCGCCGCCGCCGCCCTGCTGGTGGGCGCCAAGCTGGCCACCGCCCTGATCCTCGCCGCCGCCGTGGCCGGTTGATCCGGAAAAGCGAGGGCGACGTCCCGTGCATTTCCCCAAGCTTCCCGACTGGCTGGTCTATGCCGCCGCCGTCAGCGCCCTGCTGATCGTCGCGGTCGGCCGGCAGGAGCGCTCCGACGCCCCGCCGCCGCCGCCGCCGGTGCCGGGCGAGGAGGGCCTGCCGCTGGGCCCGGCCTCACCGTTCGACCCCGCCATCGTGGTGCAGGTGCCGGCCAAGCCCGAGCCGGGATCGGGCACCGCCTTCTCGGTGGGCGATGACGGCACCTGGCTGACGGCCCGCCATGTGGTCGACGGCTGCAAGTCGGCCGCCATCGTCGTGGCCGACGGACGCGGCGTGGCCGCGCGCATCACCATCGACCCGCGCGCCGATGCGGCCATCCTGACCACCGAGGGCGGGGCGCCGGCCGTGCCGCTGGGCCTGAACGAGCCGCTTCGTCGCGGCGCCCGCGCCTATCATCCGGGCTTCCCGCAGGGCCATCCGGGCGAGGCCGCCTCGCGCCTGCTGGGCCGCGAGAACCTGGTCGTGCATGGTCGCGGCGCCCGCACCGAGCCGGTGCTGGTCTGGGCCGAGGTCGGCCGCACCGATAATCTCAAGGGCACCCTGGCCGGTCTTTCGGGCGCGCCCGCGCTCGACAATGCCGGCCGGGTGATTGGGGTGACCGTGGCCGAGAGCCCGCGTCGCGGCCGCATCTACACCACGGCGCCCGAGACCCTGAAGACCCTGCTGGGCCCCCGCCGCCGCCACGGCGCCGACACCGCCATGGGCGAGGCGATCACCACCGAGAACTATGGCCGCGTCGCGGATGGTTTGCGGCGGGATCTGCGCGTGGCGCAGGTGGTGTGCCTGGGAGTTTGATCGCAAGGTCCTCCCCCTAACGGGGGAGGTGTCGCCGCAGGCGACGGTGGGGGAAGTACTGCTGAGTCATTGCGCACTTCCCCCACCGGCCTGACGGCCGCCTCCCCCTTCAGGGGGAGGATTTAAACCGCCGCCTCTTCCGCCGCCGCCTTGCCGATATCCCCCTGCCGCGCCGCCACCATGAACGACAGCACGATGGCCACCACCCCGATCAGGGCCGTGTAGATGAAGAAGGCCGTATAGCCCGCCGCCATGGCCGGGGCGCTGACGCCCAGCTTGGCGCCGGCGGCGGTGAAGCTCTCCGGCGGCAGGCGCGTGAACAGGCCCTTCAGCGCGCCGATCGGGCCGCCATGTTCGGCCGCGATGGCCGAGGCCTCGACCAGCCGTCCCGACTGCGAGGCGATCAGCTTTCCGGGCAGGGCGTAGAGCGAGGAAAACAGCGCGTACTGCGTGGCCGTGAAGCCGGCGGTGGTCAGGCTGGACATGTAGGCGATCAGCGCCGTGCCGGCGACGCCGCCGGCCATGTTGTCGATGCAGATGGCCCAGAACAGCACCGGCACATTGTGGCCGCTCATGGCCAGCCAGGCGAAGAACAGGTTGCTGATCGGCTGGGCGAAGGCCCCGATGATCAGGGCCCGCATCAGGCCAAAGCGGGCCACGATCACCCCGCCCAGGAACACGCCGATCATCGAGGCGATGATGCCGAACACCTTGCGGATCTCGGCGATCTCGGTGAGCGAGAAGCCCATGTCGCGGTAGAACGGATTCATGATGTTGAGCACGAAGTCCGAGACCCGATAGACGCAGATGGTCGCCAGGATCAGGCCGGCCACGCCCGAAAAGCGGGTCATGAACTCCAGCAGCGGCGAGCCCAGGGCGGTCGACAGATAGACGCCGGGCTTGGTCTTCACCTTCGGGATCGGCCAGGCGGCGACCAGGATCACGCCGATGCCGACGGCCACCCCGGCCAGCTGCAGCCAGACGCCGTTGGGCTTGGCCTTCCAGGCCGCCTCCAGCGCCTCGCCGCCCACGAACTTGGACAGCAGGCTGGCGTCGCCCGACAGGCCCGAGCCGACGATCAGGGCGCCGACCACCAGGATGGCCAGCCGCAGCAGCCATTCGCCCACTTCCAGGGCCTTGGGCTGGGCGACGCCGTCGGTGTGGATCGGCCGAATGGCGTGGGCCGCCTCGCGCGGGGCCAGCAGCGTGGAGATCACCCCGATCGACATGGCGACGGCCATGGCCAGGTAGGAGATGTTCCAGCCGAAGCGCTCGGCCAGCAGCAGCGGCACGGCGCCGGCCATGACCATGGCGCCGCGATAGCCCCACTGCACGGCCACGGCCATCGGGCCCTGCTGCTCGACATCGACCGCCTCGATCCGCCAGGCGTCGATGACGATGTCCTGGCTGGCGGTGGCGAAGCCGACGATCACGGCGATGGCGGCCATCAGCGGCAGGTTCGCGGCCGGATTGACCCCGGATATGGCCAGCAGGCCCAGGATGATCACCGCCTGGCAGACCAGCATCCAGGCGCGGCGATGGCCCACCAGCCTGTGCAGCACCGGCACCTTGGCGCGGTCGATCAGCGGGGCCCACAGGAACTTGAACGAGAACGACAGCGTCGCCAGGCTGAAGAAGCCGATCACCGCCAGCGACAGGCCCGCGTCGCGCAGCCACAGCGACAGGGTGTCGAAGATCAGCATGTAGGGCAGGCCGGAACTGAACCCCAGGCCCAGCATCACCAGGCTGCGACGCTCGCCGAAGAAGGCCAGGGTCTGGAGCAGCGTCTTCTTCGGCGCGGCCTGAGTGTCGTCGGTCATGTCGTCCCCCGCCCAGGCGGTGACAGGCCCGCCGACTAGCCGGCGACCTTGGCCCGCGTCGCGGCTTTCGTCCAGACGCCGGGCGCGGCGGGGCCGGTCCAGCGGGTCAGCATGTCGCGCAGGGCGCCGTGGGTCAGCGGCTTGACCAGGAAGTCGTTCATGCCGGCCCCCAGGCACAGGCGGCGGTCCTCGTCGAAGGCGTCGGCGGTCAGGGCCACGATCGGGGCGGTGACGCCCCGGGCGCGCAGCTCGCGGGTGGCGTCCACGCCGTTCAGGCCCGGCATCCGCAGGTCCATCAGGATCAGGTCGTAGCTGTTGCTGGACAGGGCCGCGACGGCCTGGTCGCCGCCGGCCACGCGATCGACCTTGCAGCCCTCGCGTTCCAGCAGGGTGCGGGCCAGCAGGGCGTTGATCGGATTGTCCTCGGCCAGCAGCACGCGCACGCCCGGCGCCAGGGCGTCGGCGATGCGGTCGTCCTCGGCCGGACGCTCGGCCCGCAGCGGGCTCTGGGTGGTGGCCTGCAGCACCTGGGCGACGATCGAGGCGGCGCGCAGGGGCTTGATCAGATAGCCGCTGAAGCCGGCGCTTTTCAGCCGGTCGATGCGGCCGCGCTGGTCGGGCGTCAGCAGCACCACGGCCGGGCGGTCGGTCGGCGGCTTCAGCGCTCCGCGCGGGCCGGCCAGGGCCGCGTCGTGCAGCAGCACGGCGTCGGCGGGAGCCAGCTTCAGCGCCGAGGCCACGTCGGCGGCGACGAAGGCCCGGCCGCCGGCGGCCTCGACCTGGCGGGCGGTGGCGATGCGGACGATGGCGTTGGGCGAGGCGACGGCCACGGACTTGCCGGCCAGCGGCCGGTCAGCGGAGGCGTGCGAAGCGATCTCGAACGGGGCCTCGAACCAGAAGTCGGCGCCCTGGCCGACCTCGCCGCCGACCCCGACCTCGCCGTTCATGGCGCGGGCCAGCCGCGCCACGATGGCCAGGCCCAGGCCCGCCCCGCCCAGCTGGGTGTGGTGCGTCGCGTCGGTCTGGACAAAGGCCTTGAAGATCCTGTCGCGAGCGTCGGGCGACACGCCTGGCCCGGTGTCGGTCACGGAAAGTCGCACGCGGCCTTCGGACGTCGCCGTGGCGCTCAGCAACACGCCGCCGGCCTCGGTGAACTTCACGGCGTTGCCGGCGTAGTTCAGCAGGATCTGCCGCAGGCGGCCCTCGTCGGCCAGCACGATCGGCAGGTCGGGCGACACGGCCCAGGCGATCTCGACGCCCTTCTCGTGGGCCCGGGGGCTCATCAGTTCGGCCACCTGGCGCAGCAGGCCCTCGAGGTCCGTCGGCGCGGGCGTCAGCTCGATGTCCGTGGCGCCCAGGCGGGCGAAGTCCAGAACGTCATTGACCAGCGACAGCAGGTGATCGCCGCTCTCGCGCAGGGCGGTGACATACGACCGCTGCTCGGCCGTCAGACGGGTGCCCTCCAGCAGACGGGCCATGCCCAGCACGCCGTTCAGGGGGGTGCGGAACTCGTGGCTCAGCGTGCCGAGCTGTTCAGGCGTGATGCCGGCGGGGGCGCGGGGAGTGGTCATGGGCAGCGACCCTAGCGTGTACGACTTAACGGCCGGTCAAAGACGCCGGCTGACGCGCACGCGGATGCGACCCGCCTCAGTTCAGCCGAAGCCGCACCCGCTCCCGCGCCGCCCGCGCCGCGATCGCGGCCCCGCCGTCGAGGATCTGGGCGCGGGTCAGGGCCTGCAGCGCGCCCGCCAGGGCGCCCTGGCCCTCGCGGGCGGCGGCGACGTCCAGCCAGGGGCGGTGGTCGGACGGGTTGAGCAGGGCCCGCCGCAGCGCCGAGCGCTCGGCGCGGGGCCAGTCGCGGGCCTGCTGGGCGCGGGCGAAGATGTTGTTCTGCAGGCGGATCAGCACGGCCCGGTCGGAGATCGGAGCCATCAAGAGTTCCAGCTTGGCGGCGACGTCGGGCATCAGGCCGGTCCGCAGGGCGCGGCGCGACAGTTCCGACGGCAACACCACCCGACCCTCGCTGAAGGGGTCCAGGGCCAGCGGCCCCTCCTCGGTCTCGATGCGCAGCAGGAAGTGGCCGGGAAAGTCGACGCCGTGCAGTTCGACGCCGGTCATCCGGGCCGCGTGCAGGTAGAAGACGCCCAGGGCCACCGGCAGGCCCTTGCGGCGCTGGGCGACGGCGATGACGTCGGCGTTGTCGGGGTGGTCGTAGGTGATCAGGTCGCCGGTCAGCTGCAGATCGCCGGCCAGGGCCTCGGCCACGGCCTCTTCGGGGGACTCGGTCTTGAGCCGCTGAGCCAGGCGCTCGGCGGCCTGCCGGGCCAGGGCCAGGGCCGGCTGCGGGTCGCGATCGGGATCATCGTGGACGGCGCAGGCCAAGGCCGCCTCGAACAGCTGAAAGCCGGCGTCGGGACCTTCGCCCAGCCGGGTCAGGATCGCTTCGGCCTCGTCCCGGGTCATCATGCCTCCGTCCAGGCGTCGCGCAGATGGCGCGGACGGCGGCCTGGCGCCAAGGCGATAAGGTCCAGGCGCACCGAAGCGTTCCGCAGGGCGGTGCGATGCTGGACGATATGGGCGGCGGCGCGGCGCAGGCGGGCCCGCTGCTCGGCGGTCACCGCGTCGAGGGCGGCGTCGAGCGTGGCGCGGCGCTTGACCTCGACCACGGCCAGGACCTTGCCGCGCTGGGCCAGCAGGTCGATCTCGCCCAGCGGTGTGGGCAGGCGGAAACCCAGGATGCGATAGCCCTTCAGCATCAGCCAGGCGGCGGCCAGCACCTCGGCGCGTCGGCCGGACAGGCGCGCCGCGGCGCCCCGGGTCCGGCGGGCGGCGGTCATCCCGCGTCGCCCGCGCTGGCCGCGTCCTTCAGGGCCAGGGCCTGGCGGTAGAGATCGCGGCGCGGCAGGCCCAGGGCCTTGGCGACCTCGGAGGCCGCTTCGCCCAGCGGCAGCCGGGCCATGGCCTCGCGCAGGGCGCTCTCGGCGTCGCCGGCCTGGATCGGGGCCTCCGAGCCGGGGCCCACCAGGATGACGATCTCGCCCTTGGGGCTTTCGAAGCGCGGGTCGGCGGCCAGCACGTCCAGCGGACCGCGGATGCAGGTCTCGTAGAGCTTGGTCAGCTCGCGGGCCACGGCGGCCTCGCGCGGGCCAAACACGGCGGCCATGTCGGCCAGGCTGTCGGCCACCCGCGAGGCGCCTTCGTAGAAGATCAGGGTGGCGCGCACCGGCGCCAGTTCCTCGAAGAACGTCTTGCGGGCGGCGCTCTTGGGCGGCGGGAAACCGGCGAACAGGAAGCGGTCGGTGGGCAGGCCGCCCAGGGTCAGGGCCGCCAGGGCCGCCGACGCGCCGGGGATCGGAAACACCTGATGGCCGGCCGCGATGGCTTCCCGGGCCAGGCGGAAGCCGGGGTCGGAGACCATCGGCGTGCCGGCGTCCGACACCATGGCCACCCGCTCGCCGGCCGCCAGGCGCTCCAGGATCTTCGGCGTCACCCGGTCGGCGACGTGCTCGTCATAGCGTTCCAGGCGCTTGGAGATCGAATAGGCGGCCAGAAGCTTGCCCGAGACCCGGGTGTCCTCGGCCAGCAGCACGTCGCAGCCGTGCAGGGTGTCCAGCGCCCGCAGGGTGATGTCGCGCAGATTGCCGATCGGCGTCGCCACCAGATAGAGGCCCGGCGCCAGCGGGGCGTCGGACAGCTGGGGCGGGGCGAGAAGACGGCTCAAAAAGAGATCCTGACCGCGCGATGCGCGAAATGGGTTCGCGGCCACTCCTATCAGGTCGCGAGCGCGCCTGTCAGCCGGTCCAGCACCAGACGCCCGGCGCGGGTGGCGCGCAAGCGGCGCGGATCATCGACCAGCAGGCCCAGCTCGACATGGCGGCGCACCTTGCCGGCGTCGGGCGCCAGACCCAGGATCGCCACCTCGTCGAAGGCCACGCCGTCGTCGATCCGCAGGCCCAGCAGCAGCCGCTCCTCGGCGGCGTCGGTGGGGGTCAGGACCTCGCATTCGAAGCCGACGCCGGTGTCTCGCACGGCGGCGACATAGTCGGCGATCTTGCGATGGGCGGTGGTGGCGACGCGGCCCTCGGGCAGGGTAAGTCGCCCATGGGCGCCGGGGCCGACGCCGACATAGTCGTGGCCGCGCCAGTAGACGAGGTTGTGGCGCGAGCGCGCCGCCTCGCCCCGGGCGTGGTTGGAGACCTCGTAGGCGTCGAAGCCCGCCGCTTCCAGAACAGCCTGGGTGGTCTCGAACAGGTCGTGGGCTCGATCCTCGTCGGGGACCACCAGCCTGCCGCGTCCGACGGCGCGGTCGAAGGCGGTGCCGGTCTCGATGGTCAGCTGGTAGGGTGAGACGTGCTCGGGGCCCATGGCCAGGGCCTCTTCCAGCTCGGCGCGCCAGGCCTCCACGGTCTGGCCGGGGCGGGCATAGATCAGGTCGATCGACAGGCGCGGAAAGGCGCGGGCCGCCACGGCGATCGCCCGCCGGGCCGATCCGGCGTCGTGGTTGCGGCCCAGCAGGGCCAGGGCGTCGTCGTGTAGCGACTGGACGCCCAGAGACAGCCGGGCCACGCCGGCGTCCGCCAGCGCCTCGAAGCGGCCGGCCTCGGCGTCGGTGGGATTGGCCTCCAGGCTGATCTCCAGATCGTCGGCCGCGCTCCACAGGCTTTTGGCCGTCTCGATCACGCGGGAGACCTGGGCGGGATCCATCAAGGATGGCGTGCCGCCGCCGAAGAAGATCGACAGCAGCCGGCGCTGTCCGGTCAGGGCGCGCTGGGCCACCAGGTCGGCGACGGTGGCGTCGGCCAGCTGCGCCTGCTCGGCGCTCCGCCCCCGGTCGCGCACGACGTTGAAGTCGCAATAGGGGCAGATGCGCGCGCAGTAGGGCCAGTGGATGTAGACGCCGAGGGGAAGGAGCTCAGCCATGGAAGCGCCCGTTCCCCTCCCTTGTCATCCCGGAAGCGCGTAGCGCTGTCCGGGACCCAGGTGCCTGCGCATCGCGGTTGCCCCTGGGTCCCGGCTCTCCGCGTCGCTGCGGCCGGGATGACAAGGTTTTTGCAGTGTCACTCAAACAACGCCGCCTTCAGTTTCTCGAACGCGCGGGCCCGGTGGCTCATGGCGTCCTTGGCGGCTGGCTCCATCTCGCCGAAGGTGGTGTCAAAGCCCTGGGGCACGAAGATCGGATCGTAGCCGAAGCCTTGCGTTCCGCGCGGCGGGAAGGCCAGGGTCCCGTGGACCTCGCCCTGCACCACCACCGACGGGCCATGGGGCCAGGCCACGGCCAGAGCCGAGGTGAACCAGGCGCCGCGGTCGTCCGAGCCGGTCTCTTCCAGCCGTTCCTCGACCTTGGCCATCGCCAGGGCGAAATCCTTGCCGGGGCCGGCCCAGCGCGCCGAATAGACGCCGGGCGAGCCGTCCAGCGCCGCGACCGACAGCCCCGAGTCGTCGGCCAGGGCGATCATCCCCGACAGGTCGGCGGCGTGGCGGGCCTTGAGCAGGGCGTTGCCGACGAAGGTCTGTTCGGTTTCTTCCGGTTCGGGCAGGCCCAGGGCGCCGGCGGAGACCAGTTCGAACCGGCCATCCAGCAGGGCGGCGATCTCGGGGACCTTGCCGGGATTGTGCGTGGCCACTACGAGCTTAAGCCCAGGCTCCAGTCTCAGCGCCATCGTCGGCTCCTTGAGGAAATCATCAATGCGGCTCCTTTACTCCGCCTTGTCGCCGTTTGCGCGCAAGGTTCGCGTCGTGGCTCACGAAAACGGCCTGACCGCTGCGATCACGCTCGAGACCGTCGCCCCGTTCACCGACGAGAGCCTGCGCGCGATCAATCCGCTCAGCCAGGTGCCGACCCTGATCCTCGACGACGGCGAGATCCTCTTCGACTCCGCGGTGATCTGCGACCATCTCGACGCCGCGGGCGGCGCGGGCCTGATCCCGGCTTCGGGCCAGGACCGCCGGCGCGCCCTGACCCTGCAAGCCCTGGCCGACGGCATGGGCTCGGCCGCCATCGCCGTGGTGCGCGAGCGCATGCGGCCGGCCGATGACCAGCGGCCCGAGCTGATCGAGCGCCAGCTGAAAGCCATCGTCGCCGGTCTCGACCTGCTGGAGGTTGCGGGTTTCACCCCCGATCAATGGACGATCGCGCAGATCGCCGTCGCCGCCCAGCTGTCCTATTTCGACGCCCGCCAGGTGCTGGACTGGCGTGATGGCCGCCCCGCTCTGGCCGCCTGGTTCGAGGCCGCGAGCCGGCGGGACTCGATGGTTGTGACTTCCGTGCAACTCACCTGATGCCATCGCGCCATCATTGCTAAAGTTTAATATCGTTTATCGATATTCAGCATTGTTGGAACCCAAATCGCCGCCTATCTGTTGAGCATGGACGACGCCGATCTTCCGACGTCGTCCGGCCACCTCAACGGATCCACCTCGATGCCCGCCGCAAAGCTGTTCCAGATCGCCGACAAGGTCCTGATGACCCTGATCACCGCCGCCCTCATCGTGGGCGTTCCGGTCTCGGCGATCACCTTCGTGGTCCAGACTCTGTAGGGGCTTGAAGCCTCGCCAGGACGCGGGGCAGGTTCAAGGATCGCCCTGGGGAGGGCGAGGGGGAAGCAGCCATGCGCGCCTTGGGGCCCGGCTCGGTTTCGAGCTTTCTGAAGATCATTCTCGACGTCATCTACGTGGGTCTGTGGATCTTCGTCAGCCTGCTGTCGCTGTTCACCCTGGTGGCGCTGCTCTTCAGCTTCAATCCGGAGCTGCTGGCCAAGATCATGCCGATCAGCGACGCGGTCGAGACCGTCACCCGCGACGGCCCGCTGTTCGCCGGGGCCCTGGCGGCCTGGGCCCTGCTGCTGGGCGGCTGGATGGTGATCGTCGAGCGCCTGCGCCGGATCTTCGCCACCCTGACCGCCGGCGACCCGTTCCACCCCGACAATGTGCGCCGCCTGCGGGTGGTGGGCCTGATCCTGGCCGGCCTGGAAGTGGGCCGCTACATCTTCTCGGGCATGGCCCACTGGCTGGCCCCGAACAACAAGGTCATCGACGACTCGTTCACGCTCACCGCCTGGTTCTCGGTCCTGGTGGTGTTCGTGCTGGCCGAGGTCTTCCGCGAGGGCGCCCGCCTTCGCCGCGAAGCCGAACTCACCATCTGATCCCGCGGAGAACCAGCCCATGCCCGTCCGCGTGAACCTCGACCGCGTGCTGCTGGAGCGCCGCATGTCGCTGACCGAGCTGTCCGACCGCGTCGGCGTGACGATCGCCAACCTGTCGATCCTCAAGACCGGCAAGGCCCGCGCGGTGCGGTTCTCGACCCTGGACGCTCTGTGCCGCGAGCTGGACTGCCAGCCGGGCGACCTGCTGACCTTCGAGTCGGGCCCGCCCGACAGCGACGACTAGGCCCTACAGCGGCGACAGCGCCCGAACCTCGCGGCCCCGCGCGCCGGTGGTGTCGGTGACATGGCCCGGCAGGCTGGCCGCCTCGGTCTCATAGGCCCACACCCGGAAGCCGTTCAGCTGGTGCGGTCCGAACGAGGTCAGCATCGCCACGTCGGCGGCGTCGCGGCCGTGGGCCACCACGATCCGGCCGATGCGCGGGATGTTGTTGCGGGGGTCGAAGGCCCACCATCGGCCGCCCAGATACACCTCCATCCAGGCGCTGAAATCCATCGGGTCGACGCGCGGCACGCCGATGTCGCCCAGATAGCCGTTCACATAGCGGGTCGGGATGTTCAGGCAGCGGCACAGGGCCACGGCCAGGTGGGAATAGTCGCGGCACACGCCGATGCGGCCCTCATACACCTCATAGGCGGTGCGGGTGGAGCTGGCGGTCTTGTAGTCGAAGGTGATGTGGTCGTGCACGAAGTCGCACACCGCCTGCACCCGCGCCCAGCCTTTCTCGATATGGCCAAAGCGGTCCCAGGCGATCTGGCTGAGGCGGTCGGTCTCGCAATAGCGGCTGCCCATCAGATAGACGAGGCAGGCGTCGGGCAGGTCGGCCACGTCGTGCAACTGGGCGTCGGGCGCATAGGGATCGACCGCGCCGCTGTCCTCGATGACGCTGTCGCTCCACAGGGTCAGCAGGCCGGTCGGGGCCACGAAGCGGCGGCAGGGATTGTCGAACATGTCGCGATAGGTGGCGGTGTCGATCGACGGCGTGGTGAAGAAGGATTCGGCGATCCGCACATCGGCCTCGCGCCCGTCCCTCAGGCCCAGCAGCGTCACCATGGCGGTGGGTTGCTGGCAGTGGACCGTGATCTCGTAGCCGTAGCGGATGAGCATCGTCGTCGTCTCGCGAGGGAGCCGGGGCGCCGAGCGGGCGAGGCCGGAATTAGGGGGAGGGTTCGACGTCAACGCGCGAACGGCCCGGAGGATGCGGCGCGATCAGCCGAAGGCGCTGAAGGACGGCGCCTGATAGTCCTCGCCGTCCAGGCTGGTCACGTCGACCTCGACGTCCATGCCCAGATAGTCGGTCGGAAAGCCCGCCCAGGTGCCATGCACCGGCGGGGCCTGGCGCGGATCGCGCACCACGGCCACGCGGATCAGGTCGGTATTGCCGACGATGCCGTTGGTGGGGTCGAACTCCACCCAGCCGCACGACGGCAGATAGACCCGCAGCCAGGCATGGGTGTGGCCGCCGCCCGTCCGCTCGGCCGCGGCCTGCTTGCGCGAGGGGCTGTGGATGTAGCCGGACACGAACTGGGCGGCCAGGCCCAGGCGGCGCACGGCCTCGATCATCAGCACGGCGAAGTCGCGGCAGGTGCCGCCCCGGTTCTCCAGGGTGGTCAGCGGCGTCTGCACCCCGTGCTCGAAGCGCTTGCCGTATCGGAAGTCGGCATAGATCGCCTGGGTCATCTCGGCCAGCAGGTGTTGCAGGCTGGTCTCACCGGTCGGCCGCACGAAGCCCAGGGCCCAGCGCGTCAGCACGCCGTCGGGGTCCTCGTGCTGCGGCGTGATCGACTGCAAAAGGTCGGGCAGGTCGTCGCTGGAATAGGCGAACGGCCGGCCGGCGTCCCAGGCGTCGATATGGCCGGGCACGTCGCCGAAGGCGGGCAGGGGCGTGTGGTCCAGGGTGAACTGGCTCTCGAAGCTCAGCTCGCTGGACCGGCCGTTGAAGCGGGCCACACCGATCCAGTTGCCCAGCACGTCCTGCACATAGCGCAGCTGGACGGGTGTCGGCGCGATCACCAGTTCGGAAGACAGCAGTCGCTGATCGCAACCTTCGCGCGGCCGCAACATCATGCGATGGTCGCCGAACGCCACGGGATTGCGATACCGGTAGCGCGTGAGGTGGCGGACCGAAAGCACAGGCATTGACCACAAGTGGCGTGGATTCGAGCGCGGGGTCGAGCCGCCTTCTTGTCGCAGGTGATCCGCACCCGGTCATTGTGCTCAATGAAGGCGCCCCGTCGCCCTTTCTGCTTCTGGGAGACCATGCCGGCCGCACGATCCCCCGGGCGCTGGGCCAGCTGGGCCTGACCGGCGACGCCCTGGACCGCCACATCGCCTGGGATATCGGCGTCGCGGCGCTGGGCCAGCGCCTTTCGGCCCTGCTGGACGCCACCTTCATAGCGCAGGCCTATTCGCGCCTGGTCGTCGACTGCAACCGCCGCCCGGGGGCGCCGGGCGCCATGCCGGCGGTCAGCGACGGCACGCCCATCCCCGGCAACCGCGACCTTATCCCGCAAGCCGTCGCGGCCCGCATGGCCGAGATCTACCAGCCCTATCAGGACGCCATCGCCGCGACGCTCGACGCCCGGGCCGGCCGCCCGACCGTGCTGGTCGCCCTGCACAGCTTCACCCCGTCGA
Source organism: Caulobacter sp. (assembly GCF_965279145.1). NCBI lineage: Bacteria > Pseudomonadati > Pseudomonadota > Alphaproteobacteria > Caulobacterales > Caulobacteraceae > Caulobacter > Caulobacter sp. The sequence continues at coordinate 1,257,007 of NZ_OZ257139.1, read as the reverse complement.
TGGGCGGCGTCGACCGTCCGTGGACGCTGGGCGTCCTGCATCGTAACGACTCGCCGTTCTCGTCGGCGGTGCTGGCGCGGCTGCGCGCCGACTTGGGTCCCCTTGGGGGCGACCTGGTCGGCGACAACGCCCCCTACGCCATGGACGACACCGACAACACCATCCCCCTCCACGCCGACCCGCGCGGCCTCGACTATCTGGAACTGGAGGTCCGCCAGGACCTGCTGGCCGACGAGGCCGGGCAGCGGGAGATGGCCGAGTGGCTGGCGCCGAGGCTGGCGGAGGCGGTGGGGGCAATTTGACGCCTTGCCGGACGCCGGACTCGGAGATCAGCGAGGATGAGTGGTCGTCGGACTTCAATTTCCCTCCGGAAGGCGGACGGTGACCGACTATCGGCGGATCGACGACGTTGGAGAAGACTCGCCAGGTCAGCCGAACCAGCGCTTGGGCGGGCGCGTCAACTCGCGCGACCCGTAGGGCCAGCACGCCCGGGCGGCTTATGATCGATGAGCTCTATCGGGAGATGCGAACTAGGAGGTCCACGATCATGGGCTCCAGATCCTCGATCGTCGATGCGCGCCGCGCGAGGTCTCCGTTGGCGGTCACGCCATGGGCGTAGTGGCTGGCGGAGACGAAGCCTTGGGCCAGGCCGCGGGCGTGGATGGCCAAGTCGCTGGCCCCGTCGCCGACCATCACCGTGGGTCCGCTCATCGCGCCCCGACGCCGCCATCGCCGAACCAGGGCGGTCTTGTCGACGGACGTCAGCAGAGCCCAGTCGTCCACCCCGATCGCCTGCCTTCCGATCCAGCGCAGGCGGTTGGCGGCGATGGCCTCGGCGGGAAAGCCGCAGGCGGCCCCGATCGGTCCCAGCCAGTCGTGGAATGCCGCCGAAACAATGAACAGCCGCGCCCCCTGGTCGCGCAGCGACCGGAACAGGGGGCGGAACGGCGTGATCCGATCCAGCGCCCCGGCGATATAGTCGTCGATCGCTTCTCGCCGGATCGACAACAGGGCCCCCAGCAGTATCAGTGGATCCTCCGGGCGCGCGGCGCCGGCCATGAACCGCTGCGAGCGGGCCTGCAGGGCCGCCAGTCTGGCCTCACCATCGCGGCGACGGCGAAGACTGAGCTTGAGCACTTCCTGCAAGCTCTCTTCGGGAACCAGGGTTTGGTCATAGTCGAAGATGACATTGTAGCCCGAGAGCGGGCGGTTCATGTCTCGCCACCCCTCAGTCGAGCGCGCAGCGCGTGCTTGTCCTGTGGCCGCCAGTCGGTGGCGGCGGCGCCCAGACGGTCGGCGATCGCCTGCTGGACGCGCTTGGCGAAGGCGATTCTGGACTCGTCCGGCGCGCGCGCCAGCCGGGGCAGGTAGTCCAGCTTGAACGTCACGGCCGGCATGGCCAGCAAGCGCAGGAAGTTGGCCGGCTTGGACGACAACAGCGGATCGGCGTTCAGGCCAAAGGGCGTGCTCAGGCGCAGGGCCGTCGGTACGACCGGGAACCCGCGGCCCAGAAAGCTCGGCTGGAACTGGAACAGGCCCTGCTGGTTGCCGATGGTCTCTTCCGGCGACACGTAGAGGCTGGTTCCGGAGGGATGCTTGCGCCAAGCCGCGATGTGGCGGGCCAGCGCCTTGCGGTCGGCGACACGCCACAGTTGAGCGCCCGAGCCGCGCGCCAGCGGCATGACGCTCGCCCGGCCCAGCGCGCCGCCGTCCTGGCCAATTGCGATACAGGCCTGGGGCTGACCGCACACCGCCAGCAGATCGAACACGCTGACATGGTTGAGGGCCACCACGCAGCCGTCTGTCAGGCGGACGACCTCTTCGCGGGGGAGGTTGGTGATGACGCGCACGCCCATCGCCCGGCGGATCAGAGGAAACAGCCGCGAGGAAGCGCTGGGGGGCAACGCCATGGCCAGCGGCGCGGCCAGGATCGCCAGCGCCAGCCGGCTGGCCGCCAGGGCGATCCCGAGCGGCCAATACCATAGGGGCGGGCTTGCTCCGGCGCGCCACGTCTCCAGGTCGCACAGGCGGCTTACCGGAACCTCGGGGGGCGTGCGCGTCATGCCAAGGTCGCCGGGGGACTGAAGTCTGGGGTCGCGTCTTGCCCAGCGGCGCTGACCGCACGGGCGAAGATCCGCTGACGGTTACGCTGCAGCCCGGACAGGAACATGGCGCGGGTGACGTCAATGCGCAGGTGAGGACCAAACGACGTGTCGCAGACGACGCCATAGTCATCGTCGACGCCCAGATAATTGCGGTTCAGCCGGATCGCCATCGTGTGGTTCAGGTTGGTCAAGGTATGGATTTGATCGAAGCCCAGCTTCAGGAACCCGTACTCCAGGGCCAGATGCGCCGCCGCCATCGGCGCCCTTGAGCGCCACAGCTTGGGAAAAAAGCGCTGGCCGAAATTGATGCCGTATTCCTTCTGCGCGAACCCCGAATAGCCAAGAAACTCGCCGGTTTCCTCGCGCCTCACCGCCCAGCGTGACCAGCCGCGCGTCTGAAGTTCCAGATTGAAGGCGTCTACCTCGCCGGCGGCCTGCTCGAACGACCGAGGCTTGCCATCCGAAATGAAGGCCATCACGCGGGGGTCCGACACCAGCCGGGCGTAGTCGTTCCGGGCGTCATTGTCCCAGTCGCACAGGCAAACGCCATCACGGCTGGCATAGGTTTTGGACCCGGAAATGCTCATCGATCTTTGCCTTGAACGCTTGTTCAGGCGTGGAAGGAAAGGAGCTCTGGGGGAAAGGAAAGTGAACGCCGGGCGCCTGCGGCTCAATGTACGGCGGAGCGCAATTTCACCGGGCGATTTGTGCGGTCTAGCGCAGCTCGGCGATCCAGCGCCGCCAGTCGGCGGGCGAGCCGGCGTCGAGCATGGGCGCGCGTGCGGCCGCCAAGCCGCGGAATTCGCGTGGCGTCATGCCATAGAGGCCGCGGAACGCCGAGACGAAGCTGGACCGATGGGTGAAGCCGTAGACCTCGGATATGCTGGCGATCGTCTCGGGCCCGGCCTCCGGCTCGGCCAGCCGCGCGCGCACCGCGTGCAGCCGGCGCTGGCGGACATAGCCGGAAAATCCGCCCAACTCCTTGAACAGGTAGTAGAGTTTGCGCTCGGATATGCCGAACCGGCCGGCGACAGTTTCGGCCGTAAGGGAGCGGTCTGTCAGCTGGGTTTCGAGGGAGTGGCAAATCTGTTCCAGCAGAGACTGGTTGGCGCTCGTCGCCAGGGTGTCATCGATCTGGCCATTGATCGTGGCCGCGGCCAACTCCACGGTGGGGCGCACCAGCTTGGCGGCCTGGCTGCGCGTCAGGGACGGGGCCAGTTCGATCAGCATCTGCAGGTGCCCCAGCAGCAGCGCAACGAGCGGCTCTTCCCGGCGCAGCACAGTCAGGTGGAGGGTATCCGGGGCTGTGAGCAGGGGCGCCAGCAAACGCCTGGGAATGAAGAGGTTGAGGTTCTCGAAGTCGCTGGTCGCGGTGGCCAGCGGCTGGGCAAGGTCGATGATCAGCAAATCCCCAGGCCTGGTCCAGGCCTCCGATGCGCTGTTGCGCTGCCCGCAGGAGCCCTCGACGTAGAACTGCAGCAGATAGTTCGAAAGCCCGTCACGGGCGGTGCGATAGCGAGACCGGTCGAAGGCCTGGGCAGTTGACCGACTGCGTCCGAGGAGCAGCTGATCTAGCGCATAGCCGCCGGCCTGGCCTTGGAAGTGGTCTACGCCCTCGCCGATCCGGACGTCGAACATCACGTTAAGGGCCTGGGCCCAGCCCACCGCGGCCTCGCGGGTCGACATGCCGCGCGAGTCAAAGAACGAACCTTGGACTTTCTCTTCTGGATTCTCTTGGCTCATGCATCGCCTCAACTCGAAAAGCGGCGCTTTGTCCAGTCCGGCGTCCCGTCTGGAAGAAGGGTCAGGGCGCGGCGCCGCCAGCTCGCGCCAACTTGCGGGCGCGCTAACGTCTACTCGGACACAGGAAGCTCGACAGCACGGTTGTTACAGGTCGGCGACGCGCTGGAGATGTCCGAGCAGATCGACCTCCAAGGCGCCAATTCACCACGTGGTGCGAGGGCTCGCCGCGCCTCCCGACCGTCGGCTCGATAGCGGCCTTGATGCGCGTCTTGACGCCTGTAAGCTCAAGCACACCTGACAGGGCCGCCCAACCGACGCCCTGTCACCCACGCCGCCCCGTCTTCAGCAACGCCCCGCGATCCATCGACCGCACGTCCACCTCGAACGCGTCGTGTTCGCGCAGCACCCGCAGCGGCACGGTCGCGCCGGCGGGGCCCAGGGCCCAGAGGCGGGTGTAGAATTCGGTGAGGTCGGAGACCGGGTGGCCGTCGACGGCCAGGATCACGTCGCCGGCGCGCAGTTCGGCGCGGGCGGCGGGCCCTTTGGGCGAGACGCCGACGACCACGACATGGGTCCCGATCTCCTGGGCGAAGACGCCCAGCCACGGGCGCGGCGCGTGGGGCTGGCGGCCGTGGGCCAGGTCGTCGAGGATCGGCGGCAGCAGCTCGGCCGGCACATACATGTTGATCGGCTTGGCCGAGCCGTCGCGGCCGCGCGTCTCCAGGTTCAGATAGCCCAGGCCCACCAGGTCGCCCTTGGGGCCGATCAGGGCCGCGCCGCTCCAGTGCGGGTGGGCGGGCTCGGCCATGATGGCGTCGTCCAGCAGATATTCCCAATAGCCGGCGAAGGGCATGCGGGTGACGATCTGGCCGGCCGAGGCGTGGTCGCGGCCGCCGGCCCCGGCGGCGATCACCGCCGAGCCGGCGGTCAGGTCCTTGGACGAGCCGATCGGCATCACCGGCAGGTCCAGCGGCTGTTGGGCCTGGACCAGGCCCAGGCCGGTGCGCGGGTCAAAGCCCAGCACCCGGGCCGAGACGCGGCGGCCGTCATTAAGGGTCAGCATCACCTCGCGCGCTTCGGTGATCAGATAGGCCATGGTCAGGACCAGGCCCGTGGGGCTGATCACCACGCCGTTGCCGATGCGCTCGATGCCAAGGATGGCGGCGGTATAGGCGTCGGACGGAACCCGCGCCTCCAGGGCGACGACGGACGCCAGGGCGCGGTCCAGGTCGAACGGATAGGCCTCGGCGGAGGGCCGCAGTCGGGCTTCGACTTCATGGCCCCTAAAAGGAGGGGGGAACGGTGAGGGCATTCCAATCTCCTGCTCTGGATTGGAATCTGGGGCTCGTCGGGCGCCGCGGCAAGAGGGCGGGGCGTCGCGGGGGTGTTTTGGCGCGTGGGCGCCTAACGCTCCATCCGTCTTCCCGGCGAAGGCCGGGACCCAGATCGAACCCAGGGAGGCCGCGACTTCCAGCGAGGGCGGAAGGCGCGTGATCCCCAGACGCTCAGGCTGAATCTGGGCCCCGGCCTTCGCCGGGAGAACGGAGATTTAAGTCAGCAAAGTTACTTCCCGATCGCCGCGCGCTGCAGCGCGAACAGCTCGCCGATGCCCTTTTCGGCCAGGCCGTACAGGGCCTCGAACTCGGCGCGGGTGAAGCCGCGCTTTTCGCCGGTGGCCTGGATCTCGACGATGTCGCCGCCGTCGGTCAGGACGAAGTTGCTGTCGGCCTCGGCGTTGCTGTCTTCCTCATAGTCGAGGTCCAGCACCGGGGTATCGGCGAACACGCCGCACGAGACGGCGGCGACCTGGCCGATGATCGGGTCGGTCTTGATGACGCCTTCGTCCAGAAGATATTGCGTGGCGATGCGCAGGGCGACCCAGGCGCCGGTGATGGCGGCGGTGCGGGTGCCGCCGTCGGCCTGGATGACGTCGCAGTCCAGGCTGATCTGGCGCTCGCCCAGGGCCTTCATGTCGACCACGGCGCGCAGGCTGCGGCCGATCAGGCGCTGAATTTCCTGGGTGCGGCCGGTCTGCTTGCCGGCGGCGGCCTCGCGGCGGCCGCGGGTGTGGGTGGCGCGGGGCAGCATGCCGTACTCGGCGGTGACCCAGCCCTGGCCCTTGCCGCGCATCCAGCCGGGGATGCTTTCCTCGACGCTGGCGGTGACCAGCACCTTGGTGTGGCCAAAGCTGATCAGGCACGAGCCTTCGGCGTAGCGGTTGACGCCCGTCTCCAGCGTGATGGCGCGCAACTGGTCGGGGGCGCGGCTTGAAGGACGCATGGCTGACTCCGGATGTCTTGAAAGTATGAGGGGCTTTGAATGCGAGAAGGGGCCGCTTATCCTATCCGCGACGGGAACTTGAAAGAGGGTCCGCCGCTTTTGTCGCTTAGCGAGGTCATTGACGTCACGCCATGACGCAGTTGTTCGGTCGCACCCCCGGTCTGACGGAGTTGGACGCCCGGGCCCGCGACATCTTTCGTCGGGTGGTGGAGTCCTATCTGGAGACCGGCGAGCCGGTGGGGTCGCGCACCCTGTCGCGCGGAGGCCTGCCGCTGTCGCCGGCCTCGATCCGCAACACCATGCAGGACCTGGCGCAGTTGGGCCTGCTGGACGCCCCCCACACCAGCGCCGGGCGGATGCCCACCCACGCGGGCCTGCGGATGTTCGTCGACGGCTTTCTGGAGGTCGGCGATGTGGGCCAGGAGGAGCGCCAGGCCATCGAGGCGCGGCTGTTCTCGCGCGGCCGTTCGTTCGAGGAGGCGCTGGCGGAAGCCGGCTCGATCCTGTCGGGTCTGGCCGGCGGGGCCAGCATCGTGGTCACGCCCGTCCGCGAGGGCGGGGTCAAGCACGTCGAGTTCGTGGCCCTGGGCGGCGACCAGGCCCTGGCGGTGATGGTCTTCGAGGACGGCACGGTCGAGAACCGCCTGATGAAGCGCGCCGCGGGCATGACGCCGTCGGCCTTCCAGGAGGCGTCCAATTTTCTCAACAGCCGGCTGCGCGGCCGCACGCTGAGCGAGGCCAAGGACGAGGTCCGGGCCGAACTGGAAACCGCCCGTCGGCAACTGGACGAGACGGCGGCGCGTTTGGTCGAGGACGGGCTGGCGGCGTGGGGCGGGGGCGAGGGCGACGCCCGCGCCCTGATCGTGCGCGGCCAGGCCAACCTTCTGGACGCCGCCGGCGCCCGCGAGGATCTGGAGCGCGTCCGGATGCTGTTCGACGATCTGGAGCAGAAGGGACAGCTGATCGGCCTGCTGGATGATGTGCGCGAAGCCCAGGGGGTGCGCATTTTCATCGGGGCCGAAACGCGACTCTTTTCGCTTTCGGGTTCCTCCGTGATCGCGGCGCCCTATATGACGGGCCAACGCAAGGTTTTGGGCGCGATCGGCGTGATTGGGCCCACCAGACTCAACTATGCCCGGGTGATCCCGCTGGTGGACTATACCGCCCGCGTGCTCGGCCGGATGATGGACGGATAAGGACTAGGTGATGAGCGACGATCAAGCGACGCCGACTGAAGATATCGTGGCCCTGGAAGGTGAGGACGCCGCCCAGGAAATCGAGGCCCTGAAGCTGGAAGTCGCGGCCCTGAAGGATCAGGCGCTGCGCTATGCCGCCGATGTCGAAAATACCAAGCGCCGGGCCGAGCGCGAGATGAACGACGCCCGCGCTTATGCGATCCAGAAGTTCGCCCGCGACCTGCTGGGCGCGGCCGACAACCTGTCGCGCGCCACGGCGATGAGCCCGCGCAACTCGCAGGACCCGGCGGTGACCAACTACATCATCGGCGTCGAGATGACCGAGAAGGAGCTTCTGGCGGCCTTCGAACGCAATGGCCTCAAGAAGATCGAGCCGGCCAAGGGCGAGAAGTTCGACCCCCACCTGCACCAGGCGGTGATGGAGCAGCCCTCGACCGAGGTCGCGGCCGGCGGCGTCATCCAGTTCCTGCAAGCCGGCTATGAGCTGATGGGCCGCCTGATCCGTCCGGCCATGGTCGCCGTGGCGGCCAAGGGCTCGACGGCGCCCGGTTCGGCCGAGGCTTCGTCCGGCGGGGCCAACCCCTATGCGGGCGCCAGCGCGGACGCCGACGGCTCGGGCGGTTCGGTCGACATCAAGTCCTGACGGCGCTTCTGGTCGCGCGCCCTGTCGGCGCGTGACCAAGCCCGTTCGTGCAGGTTGAAGAACACCGTCTGGACCAGCGGTTCGACGATCCCCACCGCCAGGGCCACGCGCCAGTCGCGGGTCAGGGCGTAGGCGACGGCCACCGCCACGGTCAGGTGCATCGAGGCGTAGGTCAGGGTCTTGAGGGCGAGGCGCATGGCGTGCGCTCCTTGTTGAGAATGATTCTCAAAAGATAGGCGCGGTTTCCGTGTCCGCAAGGGGTTCGGCCCTCTTCCCCAAGCGCGCGATTTCGCTAATGTCGTCCGTCCAATCATGACGGGGCCGCGCAGGGGATTCTCCAGCGGCGGCGGCTCTGGAACCTGGACCTGAATATGAAGCTTACGATCGAACGGGCGGCGCTGCTGAAGGCGCTGGGGCATGTGCAGAGCGTCGTCGAGCGCCGCAACACCATCCCGATCCTGTCGAACATCCTGCTTTCGGCCGATCGCGACACGCTCAGCTTCTCGGCCACTGACCTGGACATGGAGATCATCGACGAGGGCCTGGCCCAGATCGACGTGCCCGGCCAGATCACCGCGCCCGCCCACACCCTGTACGAAATCGTCCGCAAGCTGCCCGACGGCTCGGACGTCTCGCTCAGCTTCAGCGGCGATGACCCCCGCCTGGTGATCCAGGCCGGCCGTTCGCGCTTCAACCTGCCGGTCCTGCCGGCCGGCGACTTCCCGGTGATGAGCAGCGACGGCCTGTCGGCCCGCATCGCGGTCGACACCAACGAGCTGATCCGGCTGATCGACAAGACCCGGTTCGCGATCTCCACCGAGGAGACCCGCTACTATCTGAACGGGCTCTATCTCCACACGGTCAACGAAGGCGGCGTGGTCAAGCTGCGCGCCGTCGCCACCGACGGTCACCGCCTGGCCCTGGCCGAGATGGACGCGCCCGAGGGCGCGGCCGGCCTGCCCGGCATCATCGTGCCCCGCAAGACCATCGCCGAGGCCCGCCGCCTGATGGAATCGGCCGGCGAGCAGGTCGACCTGCAGGTCAGCCCCCAGAAGGTGCGCTTCGAGTTCGGCCGCGCGGCCCTGACCTCCAAGGTGATCGACGGCGCCTTCCCCGACTATCTGCGCGTGATCCCGCGCGACAACGCCAAGATCCTGACGCTGGACAACGACCTGTTCGCCAAGGCCGTCGACCGCGTGGCCACCATCTCGGCCGAGAAGAGCCGCTCGGTGAAGCTGGCCATCGAGCCGGGCCGCATCACCCTGACCGTCCGCAACATGGAAGCCGGCCAGGCCGTCGAAGAGGTCGAGGTCGACTACGACGGCGAGCCCTTCGAGATCGGCTTCAACGCCCGCTATCTGCTGGACGTCTGCGGCCAGATCGGCGGTCCCATCGCCGAGTTCCGCTTCGCCGACCCGGCCAGCCCCACGCTGGTGGTCGATCCGACCGATCCGGGCGTGAAATACGTGCTGATGCCGCTGCGGGTCTGATCCGCCGGACGGATGACCCCCGAACGGATGACTCAGGGGCTGCGCGAAGACCTGTTCGCCGAGCTGTTCGACAACATGCTGGCCCTGTGGGCGGCGACGGACTTCGACGGCTGCGCCACCTGGTCTGACCGGCACCAGCAGGTCGAGGCGGTCATCGGCGGGGCCGAGCACCGCATCGACCTGATCGCCATGAACTACGCCGTCTACCGCGCGATCGCGGCCGACGCCCGGTTCGACGGGCCGGTCGACCCGCTTGTCGACCGCGACGAGGCGCGCGCCACCTTCCAGACCAACATGATGCGCGTGCTGATGGGCGCGGCCGGAGTCTGGCAGAAGGACAATATCGAGATCGCGCGGCGGTATTTCGGGTAGGCGAGCAAGGGGATAGCGATCGCGCCGTCCACGGATGGGAACGGGGATAGAGCTGCAAATCCTCCCCCTGAAGGGGGAGGCGGCCGGAGGCCGGTGGGGGAGCGCCGCACTGATTTGGCAGGACTTCCCCCTCCGTCGGCTTCGCCGACACCTCCCCCGCTAGGGGGAGGACCTGTACGAGCATCCAGACAATCGACGCAGCCGCGCTCAAACCTCCCGTATTCTGTAGCCACCTCGTCGCGAGGAAAGGGCGCAAGGCCAGCGACCGATGCGGCGGCGGGGGGTGATCGAGCGGGAAGCTCAATCGATGGCGGGAGGAGCGTCTTGCGTTCCGGGCCGTCAACCTCGTTGTTCTCTGGCGGCGGTCGGCCGTGGAAAACTAAAACGACGTGGCTTCGAGGGTCGAGCGAGCAACAGGCGGGCTGAAAGGTCTCGCGGTCCAGGGGGGAGTCGCTCTCCCGCCTGCCCGTCGGGGGCGTCGAGGGTGAGGCGATAACACCGCCGGGCCGGAAGCGCTTTCGCCAGAACGGTCACGCGGAGCGAACGGCTTCGTCGAAACGGTATTTTTTCAAACCCATCCGGACGTGGTCCGGACGCTCCGCGACCCTTTCCATCCCTTCAGCGAGAGATCGCGTGAGGCTGAGAGCCTGTGTCTTCTCCCTTCCCCCTTGGATGGGGGAAGGGCGTCTGGCTTGAGGGAAGGGAGCCAACGTGACGCCACCGCCAACCTGCCGTAAGAACCCACCCATGGCGTCGGCCGCGATCAACACCCTGACCCTGACCGACTTTAGGTCCTACGCGCACGCCCGCCTCGAGACGGGCGGGGCCAGCGTCTATCTGTTCGGAGCCAACGGCGCCGGCAAGACCAACCTGCTGGAGGCCATCAGCCTGCTGTCGCCCGGCAAGGGCCTGCGCGGCTCCAGCCTGGCCGAGGTGGGCCGGCGGCTGCCCGGCGAGGCGACGGGGCGGCCGTGGGCCGTGTCGGCCCTGGTCGAGGCGGGAGAGGACGAGCCGGTGCAGCTGGGCGCGGGCGTCGAGGTGGGCGGCGCGACCCGCCGGCTGGTGCGCATCGATGGCGAGACCGTGCCGCCCGGCCGGCTGACCGACCACATTCGTCCGATCTGGCTGACGCCGGCCCAGGACCGACTGTTCCTGGAAGCCGCCTCCGAACGCCGCAAGTTCTTCGACCGCCTGGTGTTCGCCGCCGAACCCGCCCACGCCAGCCACGCCAACGCCTATGACAAGGCCCAGCGCGAGCGGATGCGCCTGCTGACCGACGCCTTCGAGAGCGGCGCGCCGGCCGATCCCGTGTGGCTGACCGCCCTGGAAGCGCGCCTCGCCGAGGCCGGCGCCCTGATGGCGGAGGCCCGCGCCCGCACTCTGGTCGCCCTGCAGGCCGAGATCGACGGGCGCGGCGACCGGCCCTTTCCCCAGGCCCGGCTTTCCCTGACCGGCGAATGGGAAAAGCTGGCGCTGGATGGCGTGGAGTTCGCCGAGATCGAGCTTCGCCTGGCCACCGCCCTGGCCGCCGCCCGGCCCCGCGACGGGGCCGCCGGCCGGGCCCTGACCGGCCCGCATCGGGGCGATCTGGACATCCTGCATGTCGAGAAGGACCGTCCGGCGGCGGAATGCTCGACCGGAGAGCAGAAAGCGCTGATTCTGAACCTGGTTTTGGCCCAGGCGGCGCGACTTTCGCGTGCGGAATCCGCGCCGAATCCTATAGTATTGCTCGACGAAGTCGCCGCGCATCTCGACCTCACCCGGCGAGCCGCTCTGGCTGACGAAATCACGGCGCTCAAGCTCCAGGCCTTCCTGACCGGCACGGACGAGTCGCTGTTCGACCACCTCAAAGGTCGGGCTCTTGGTGTTCGCGTGTGCGACGCCGGCCTGACCGCTTTGGAAGACGTATGACCGAAGAGACCAAAGGCCCCGCTGAAGACAATTCGGGCGACCGTCTGACCACCGCCGACGGCTCGCAGATGGCGGCTCCCGAAGTGATGGGCGGCGAATACGACGCCGACTCGATCAAGGTGCTGAAGGGCTTGGACGCGGTGCGCAAGCGCCCCGGCATGTATATCGGCGACACCGACGACGGCTCTGGCCTGCACCACATGGTCTATGAGGTGGTCGACAACGCCATCGACGAGGCTCTGGCCGGTCACGCCACCAAGGTGGAAGTCATCCTCAACGCCGACGGCTCGGTGACGGTCACCGACGACGGTCGCGGCATCCCGGTCGACATCCACGAAGGCGAAGGCGTTTCGGCGGCCGAGGTCATCATGACCCAGCTGCACGCCGGCGGTAAGTTCGACCAGAACAGCTACAAGGTCTCCGGCGGTCTGCACGGCGTGGGCGTCTCGGTGGTCAACGCGCTCAGCGACTGGCTGGAGCTGAAGATCCACCGCAACGGCTTCAGCTATCAGATGCGCTTCGAGCGCGGCGACGCCGTGACCTCGCTGGCCCAGACCGGCGATTCCCCGTTGCGGTCGGACGGCCCCAAGGCCGGAACCACCCTGACCGGCACCGAAGTGACCTTCTTCCCGTCGAAGGACACCTTCGCGTTCATCGATTTCGACCGCAAGACGCTGGAGCACCGCCTGCGCGAGCTGGCGTTCCTGAACTCGGGCGTGACGATCTATTTCCGCGACCTGCGCGACGCCGAGCCGTGGGAAGAAAAGCTGCACTACGAGGGCGGCATCGAGGCCTTCGTGCGCCACCTCGACAAGGCCAAGACGCCGCTGCTGAAGATGCCGATCGTCATTCGCGGCCGCAAGGACAAGGTCGAGGTCGACCTGGCCCTGTGGTGGAACGACAGCTACCACGAGCACATGCTGTGCTTCACCAACAACATCCCGCAGCGGGATGGCGGCACGCACCTTTCGGCCTTCCGCGGCGCCCTGACCCGGATCATCACCAACTACGCCGAGAGCTCGGGCATCACGAAGAAGGAAAAGGTCAGCGTCGGCGGCGAGGACGCCCGCGAAGGCCTGACCTGCGTGCTGTCGGTCAAGGTGCCCGATCCCAAGTTCAGCTCGCAGACCAAGGACAAGCTGGTCTCGTCCGAAGTGCGCCCGGCCGTCGAGGGCCTGGTGCAGGAGGGTCTGGCCACCTGGTTCGAGGAGCATCCGACCGAAGCCAAGGCCATCGTCTCCAAGATCGCCGAGGCCGCCGCCGCCCGTGAAGCCGCCCGCAAGGCCCGCGAACTGACCCGCCGCAAGAGCGCGCTCGACATCACCAGCCTGCCCGGCAAGCTGGCCGACTGCGCCGAGCGCGATCCGGCCAAGTCCGAAATCTTCATCGTCGAGGGTGACTCGGCCGGCGGTTCCGCCAAGCAGGCCCGCAACCGCGACAACCAGGCGGTGCTGCCCCTGCGCGGCAAGATCCTCAACGTGGAACGCGCCCGCTTCGACAAGATGCTGTCGTCGGACCAGATCGGCACCCTGATCACGGCCTTGGGCGCGGGCATTGGCAGCGACGACTTCAACGCCGACAAGGTGCGCTACCACAAGATCGTGCTGATGACCGACGCCGACGTCGACGGCGCCCACATCCGCACCCTGCTGCTGACCTTCTTCTATCGCCAGATGCGCGAGCTGATCGAGCGCGGCTATATCTACATCGCCCAGCCGCCGCTCTACAAAGCCGCCAAGGGCAAGTCCTCGCGCTATCTGAAGGACGACAGCGAGATGGACGCCTTCCTGATCGACGAGGGCGTCGACGGGGCCGAACTGGACCTGCCCTCGGGCGAACGCCGCACGGGCAAGGACCTGCTGGCCCTGGTGCAGCTGTGCCGTCAGGCCAAGGGCAATATCGACCGCCTCGCCGCCCGGGCGCCGGCCTTCGCCGTGGAGCAGACGGCCCTGGCCGGCCTGCTCAGCGAGACCCCCGACATCACCGCCGCCGCCGCGCGTCTCGACCTCTATGCCGAGGAGGGCGATGGCCTGTGGACCGGCGAACGCGGCGACACGGCCTTTGTGTTCAAGCGCGTGCGTCGCGGTGTTACCGAGAGCGTGGTGCTGGACGATGGCCTGCTGAACGCCGCCGACGCCCGCCGCCTGGCCGAGCGCGCCGGGGCCCTGGCCGAGATCTTCAGCGGCCGCGCGGTGTTCCGTCGCAAGGACAAGTCGACGACTGTCCGTGGTCCGATGGACCTGGTGGGCGCGGTGATGGACGCCGGCCGCAAGGGCCTGTCCATCCAGCGCTACAAGGGCCTGGGCGAGATGAACCCCGACCAGCTGTGGGAAACCACCCTCGACGCCGAGGCCCGCACCCTGCTGCAGGTGAAGGTCAACCACGCCGACGACGCCGACGACATGTTCAGCCGCCTGATGGGCGATCTGGTCGAGCCGCGCCGCGAATTCATCCAGGAGAACGCGCTGGACGCCGAGGTCGACGTCTAGCGACTGAGGTTCAGGAGCCAGCCCGCCGCACGACCGATCCGGGTCGCGCGCCGGTGGCGTGGCCGTCCTGGAACACGATCACGCCGTTGACCCAGACCTTGGCCACGCCCGTGGCCAGGGCGTTGGGATGGGCGACGTCGGAGCGGTCGGCGACGGTGTCGGGATCCAGCAGCACCAGATCGGCGAAGTTCCCCGCCACGATCGTCCCGCGCCCCGCGATACCCAGCTGGGCCGCCGTCTGGGCGGTCATCTTGTGGACGGCCTGCTCCAGGGTCAGGATCTTTTTCTCGCGGACATAGACCCGCAGGATCTTGGCGAAGGCCCCGAAGCCGCGCGGATGCAGGCCGTGGGTCATGCCGTCCGAGCAGATCACGGCATGGTCCCAGCCGATGAAGGCGTCGATGTCGGAGCCGGTCATGGCCGTGCCGATCACGGCGTCGACGTGATCGACCTCCGGATGGGCCAGGTGAAAGGCCTCCGCCTGCCGGGTCAGGGCCAGATAGGTCTCGGCGGGATCGGCTTGCCGCTCGGCGGCGATGTCGGCGATGGTCTTGCCCACCAGCGACGGATCGGGCGCGAATACCGCCAGCCGCATGCCGGCCGGGGTGGTCAGCTTGGTCAGGGCGAAGCGGGCGGCGGCCAGATCGTTGAAGTCCCGCTCCGGCAACAGCACCGCCAGATTGCTCTGCCAGTACTCGTACGGATAGACGTCGGCGGTGATGTCCACGCCCTGGGCGCGGGCGGCGTCCAGCTTCGCCAGGATCTGCGGCGCCTGCCCCCAGCGGTCGACTATGGCGATCTTCAGGTGCGAGATCTGGACCGGCAGTTTGGCCTCGCGGCCGATGGCGATGATCTCGTCGATCGCCGCGTCCAGCTTCACATCCTCGCTGCGCAGATGGCTGATATAGCGGCCATGTCCGGCGGCGGCCGTCTTGGCCAGGGCCATGACCTCGCCCGGGGTCGAGAAGATGCCGGGGTCGTATTCCAGCCCGGTCGACAGACCCAGCGAACCCGCCTCGAGATCGGCCTTCAGCTCAGTCTGCATCGCCGCGATCTCGGCCGGCGTCGCGGCGCGCCGGTAGTCGGCGCCCATGGCCCGCTCGCGCAGGG
Organism: Caulobacter sp.; assembly: GCF_965279145.1. Lineage (NCBI taxonomy): Bacteria > Pseudomonadati > Pseudomonadota > Alphaproteobacteria > Caulobacterales > Caulobacteraceae > Caulobacter > Caulobacter sp. The sequence continues at coordinate 1,241,668 of NZ_OZ257139.1, read as the reverse complement.
AGCCGTGGCCGGTATAGGAGGCGACATTGATGGCCAGCGGCGCCTTTTCCAGGCCGGCGAAGTAGGCTTTCAGCGGAAACGACGACTCGCCGTCCTGGCCCGCGACGATGGTGGTGACGCCCTGAGCGGTGACCGGAGTCATGGCGGGCGTCTGCTCCGCCTGCCGGTCGTGATGGCTGTGGGCGTCGATGAAGCCCGGCGCGAGGACCAGGCCCTTGGCGTCCACCACCGTGTCGCCGGGCTTGCGCGCCAGCTTGCCGACCGCGACGATGCGGTCGCCGTCCAGGCGGACGCTGACCGCTCGCGACGGCGCGCCCGTACCGTCCACCACGCGGGCGCCGACGATCAGGGTCGAGGCCAGGGCGGTGGAGGTCATCAGCAGCGACAGGCCCAGGGCGATGGCTGCGCGGGAGAGGTTGCGGGTCATGTCTCGGCCTTCCGGAGTCCGGTGTTCAGAATAGCGCGCGCCGGCGAGGGTTTTCGCCGTTTCCCGCCCTCCCGGCGACAGGATCGCCAGGGCCTTGTGGCGATCGCGACCTTACCCCGCGCGTGGTTTGCGCTAAGCAGGAAGGCGACATCAGCAAGGATTTCGGGATGACGTCGAACGACCCGCGCAAGGACATCGACCGCATCGACATCAAGATCCTGGCCCTGCTGCACAGGCAGGGGCGGGTGACCAAGGCCGCGATGGGCGAGGCCGTGGGCCTGTCGGCGTCGCGCTGCTGGGAGCGGATGAAGAAGCTGGAAAAGGCCAAGATCATTCGCGGCTATCACGCCGAGGTGGATCTGGGCCGGCTGGCCAAGCTTTCGACCTTCGTGGTGCAGATCAAGCTCACCGACTTCTCCTACGCCAAGGCCAAGGCCTTCGAGACCGGCATCGCGGCGGACCCCAACATCATCGCGTGCCAGGCCGTGCTGGGCGAGGTGGACTATCTGATCACCGTCGCCGCCTTCGGCATCGAGCATTATCAGACGATCATGGAGCGGCTGCTCGACACCCTGAACGCGCCCTTCGATTATGTGACTTTCCCGGTGACCAAAAAGCTGAAGGGCGAGGCGGGGCTGGATCTGGCCAAGCTGCTGGCCACCGCCGGAGACCTCGACGACTAACCCCACAGGGCGGCCGAGGGAGGATGCAGGATCGCGTCGCGATAGCCGAACCCGTGCTCGATATCGCTCACCAGCTGGATCGGGCAGTCCAGGTCGACCACCTCGCAGCCCTGGGCCACCAGCAACCCCGGGGCGATGCCCAGCGAAGTGCCTTCCATGCAGCCGATCATCAGTCGCAGGCCCCGGGCGCGGGCGGCCTGCGTCAGGGCCAAGGCCTCGGTCAGGCCACCGCACTTGTCGAGCTTGATGTTGCAGAAGGCGTAGCGCCCGACGATGCGGTCCAGGTCGGCGCGGTCGTCGAACGACTCGTCGGCGCAGAGCGGCACCTCACCCCGATAGTCCAGCAGGGCGTCATCCTGTCCGACCGGCAGGGGCTGCTCCACCAGTTCGACGCCCAGGGCTGAAAGGCTGGGGGCGTAGGCGTTCAGCTGCTCCAGCGTCCAGCCCTGGTTGGCGTCGGCGATCAGGCGGGCGCGGGGGGCGGCGGCGCGGATCGCCTCCAGCCGCTCCAGGTCCAGGGTATCGCCCAGCTTCACCTTCAAGCAGGGGAAGTCGGGGGCCCAGCGCGCGGCCTTGGCGGCCATGGCGGCGGGCGCATCCATGCCCAGGGTGACGAAGGTTTCGATCGGACGCAGCGGGGCCAGACCCGCGCGCACGGCGACCGGAACGCCGGTCAGCTTGGCCTTCAGGTCCCACAGCGCGCAGTCAACGGCGTTGCGCGCGCCGCCGCGCGGCAGGCAGGTCGCGAGGACGGCGCGGTCCAGAAGCATCCCCGCCTCAAGCTCAAGGGCCAGGGCCCGCACCTGAACCAGCATGGCTTCGGGCGTGTCGCCCAGATAGTCGACGCCCGCCGCCTCGCCTCGTCCGATCGCGCCGCGCGCCTCGATCTCCACGTGAAGCACATTGGCCTCGGTATAGACGTGGCGCGCGATGACGAACGGCTCGGTCAAGGCGTGAGCTTCGATCCGGGCGGTCAGCCGCATCAGGCGGCGTCCGAGCGCGCTTGCGGCGCCAGCAGGCGGTCGGCGATGGCCGCAACGCCGGTCCGCACGGGATCGCAGCACGGCAGGCCCAGGGCGGCCTGGGTGTCGCGCAGATAGTCGGCCGCCGCCTGGGGCGTCAGGCGCGAGGTGTTGATGCAGATCCCGGCCATCCGGACGGCCGGATTGGTCAGGGACGCCAGTCGCAGGTTCAGGGCGATGGCCTCGGCCAGGGACGGCGTGGGGAAGGTCTCCAGCCCGTCGATGGCGGTGCGGGTGGCGTCGTGGCACAGCACCAGAGCGTCCGGCTGGCTGCCGTGCAGCAGGCCCAGGGTCACGCCGGCATAGGCCGGATGGAACAGTGAGCCCTGACCCTCGATCACGTCCCAGTGGTCCGGCGCGGCAGCGGGGCTCAGTTGCTCAGCCGCGCCCGCGACGAAGTCGGAGATGATCGCGTCGATGGGCGCGCCGGACCCGGCGATGAAGATGCCGGTCTGGCCGGTGGCCCGGAAGTCGGCTTCGGCGCCGCGCGCCTTGAGCTCTTTCGTGATCGCCAGGGCCGCGTACATCTTGCCCACGGCGCAGTCGGTGCCGACCGTGAGCAGACGCAGGCCGGCGCGCTTTTCGCCGGTTCCCACCGCCAGGAACTCTGGCGACGGCTCCCGCGCCTCGATCAGCTTTCGGCCCAGACGCTCGGCGGTCTCCCGCACCTTGGGAAGGCTGGCCATGCGTGTGTGCAGGCCCGAGACCAGGTCCAGTCCCGCTTCCAGCGCCTCGATCATGACAGCTTCCCAATGGGGCGGGATATAGCCGCCGGCATTGGCCACGCCCAGCAGCAGCGAGCGGGCCCCGGCCGCGTGGGCGGCCTTGGGCGTCATGTCGGCCAGACCCAGATCGGCCGCGCAGCCGGGCAGGCGAAGCTGACCGACGCAGGCGTCGGGACGCCAGTGGGCCACGCCTGAAGCGGTCTTGGCGCTGACCCGGTCCACGTCTCCGAGGAACATCAGGCAGGGATAGGGCAGTTCCACGACAGCACCTCGTTATAGACGTCGTCAGTTGGGTTCGAGACCGATGACCCGCGCGCCGGCGGGGACAATCAGTCGCCTGTAGCCGGGTGAAGGGGGCGGATGGCGGGGCGGCGGGGCAGGACAACCGAAGCCAGGGCGTGCCGAACGCCGGCCAAGGCGTGGATCCGGTCCACGGTCCGCTCAAGATCCTCGGCCCGCCCGGCCTCGACCACGGCGACCAGGTCATAGTCGCCGGTGATCTGGTGCAGAGCGGTCAATTCGGTCATCTCGGCCAAGCGCGCGCCAACCTCGGCGGCGTCGCGCGGCGCGACCTGGATCATCACATGGGCCCGCAGGGCTGCGTCTCCGCGGTCAGCGGCGACGCCCAGGAAGGCCGGACTTGCGATCTCGACGGCGATCAAGGCTGAACTCCCTCACTCATCGCGGAGAGTTTAGTTTGGCGGAGGCCTCGAAAAACGCCGTGTTTGGCCGGTGTTGCGAGAGAAACGCTCGCCAGCGCCCCTCAGCGCAGGATCTTGGTCGCCAGCAGGATCGAGGAGGTGGTGCGCTCAACGCCTTCCAGAGCGCCGATGCGGTCGATCAGGGCGTTCAGTTCGGCGACGGTCTCGGCCTCGATCAGCGCGATCAGATCGTACTCGCCGCTGATGGCGTGCAGGGCCGACAGCTCGGCGATGGCGGCCAATTCCTCTTCGGTCACCTTGGCGAGCTTCAGCTGGACCTTGATCATGACCTGGGCGCGGATCTGGCGGCGGTCATAGTCGCTGCCCAGGCGGACGGTGTACCCTTGGATGACGCCATCCTGCTCCAGGCGGCTGAGGCGGGCATAGACATTGGCCCGCGAGAGCCCAAGGTCGGCGGCCAGTTTGGTCACCGGCTGACGCGAGTCCTCGCGCAGCATCGCCAGCAATCGCCGGTCGACCTCGGCAAGGTTCTGGTCGTCCGACTTCATCGGCTCCTCCCTGAGTCTGTCCGGACCATCGGGCTCACTTCGGCGAAGGTTCGTTGGTGTAGATCGCCGTGCGCGGCGTCGGCAGGGCTGACGATATGGCTCCACGATACATGCCCAGGTCGTTCATGCCGAAGGCCGCCCGCCCCTGGCCGTCCATGGCGATCAGGCCGCCATCGCCGCCGATTTTTGTGATCGAAGCCATGGTCTGGTCGGCCGCCGTCTGAACGTCCTCGCCTTTCCAGGCGATGCGGTCGCAGACCCGGCGGGCGGCGGTCTCGCGGATGAAGTACTCGCCCGATCCCGTGGCTGAAACCGCGCAGACGCCATCCCGGGCATAGGTGCCGGCGCCGATGATCGGCGTGTCGCCGACCCGCGCCCAGCGCTTGCCGGTCATGCCGCCCGTCGAGGTGGCGGCCGCGATGTGCCCGGACTGATCCAGCGCCACCGCGCCGACGGTGCCGAACAGGTGGGTGGGATCCAGAACCGCGTGATGGTCCTTGCGCCAGGTCTCCAGCTGCTTCCAGCGCTCCTCGGTGCGGAAATAGCTGGGGTCGACCTGCTCCAGGCCCTGCTCCCTGGAGAACTGGTCGGCGCCTTCCCGCGTCAGCATGACATGCGGGGACTTCTCCATCACGGCTCGGGCCAAACTGATCGGGTTGCGGGTGCGGGTCACGCCCGCGACGGCCCCGGCCTTCAGGGTAGCCCCGTCCATGATCGAAGCGTCCAGCTCGTTCTTGCCCTCGGCGGTGAAGACCGCGCCCTTGCCGGCGTTGAACAGCGGATTGTCCTCCAGGGTCCGCACCACCGTCTCGACCGCGTCCAGGCTGGAGCCTCCGGACTTCAGCACCTTGGCCCCCGCCTCTAGAGCGGCGTCGAGACCGGCGCGATAGGCCTTTTCCTTTTCGGGCGTCAGGTCGGCGCGATCCAGAACACCAGACCCCCCATGAACGGCCAGCGACCACTTGCCCTCGGCCGCCATGGCCGGCGCGGACGCCGCGTACAGGGCCAGAATCGAAAGACCGAGCGAGCGGATACGGGAAGTCATCATCGCAACTCTCTTAAGCAGATCGGTGTCAGCCCCGGGCGGGAGCTCGAAGGAAGGAACGCGAGGAAACAGGCGGTCAGCGGTCGCTGCGGATCAGCACGCCGTCCTTGACCCGGGCGGTCAAGGTGAAGGCTGGCTTGGTGACCTTAAAGGTCTTGAAGTCTAGGCGGCTGTCCGGACCGACGCCGATGATGGGGAAGGGCGCATAGGTCAGGGGCTTGCCGGCGATGATCGTGGCGGGCCTGGCCATCGGTCGCACCAGCCAGGCGTGACCGGGGCCATAGAACCGGCCCACGCCCTCGCCGTCGATCAGCATGGCCGTGCCCTCGTCGATGCCGAGGCCCGTGATCGATGGATCGCCCTCTTCCTGGATCAACCGGCCGACAAAGGCCACCAGGCGGCCCTGGCGATCGCGCTTGTCGAAGTGGCTGTCAGTGATGACCTTCGACAGATAGGGCAGATGCAGGAAGTCGCGCACCAGGGTGACGCTGGCCCCGGTGGGATTCTTCAGCGCCTCGGGCGAGGTGATGCTGATGGAATCCAGGCAACCGTAGGAATAGCCGCCCAGAATGGCGAGGCCGGCGCTGGTGCCGCCGATGGGTTTGCCGGCCTTTACATGGGCGTCAAGCGCCCTGTTCAGGGCCGTGCCCTTCCAGGCTCGGATGTAGTTGCTCTGGTCGCCGCCGCCGAAGAAGATCCCGTCGGCGCGCGCGATGACCGCCAGCAGCTTGGGGTCTTCGCCGGCGTCCTCGTCGTGGATCACAAGGGTCTCGACCGAGGCCACGCCGCCGACGTCCTTGTAGATCTCGTCCTGAAGTTCGCGACCGCCGCGGGCCCGCAGCACCACGATGTGACCGCCGCCGGACTGCTTGACGAACTGCCGGAAGGCGTCCATCGGCCAGTCGCCGCCCCCCATCAGGGCCAGCAGCGGCCCCGTCTTGCCCGGCGTCGGCGCGGCGATGTCGCCGATCACATAATACTCGTAGCCCGGTCCGACGGCGTCGGGACCCTTGGCGGGCGCATCGGCCGCGCGCGCGGCGAAGGGAAGGAACAGGGCCGTCGCCATCGCGATCGCCGAAAGTCTAGCCAGCATCATGTCCAGTCCTCGCCTCGTGCGACCCTGCGCGTGCGTATCGCGCCAGGTCCAGGGTTCCGCCTCGCGCCGGACCGCCGCCGAGGCTTTTCCGCGCCGACGCCACCGATCCGGGCTCTGTGCATCAAAGCTGCACGCGGAACACATTGTGTCCATCAAATCTGACAATTTGATCTTTTCAGCTTTCAATTTGTGCGAAATGCAATCCAACATGAAGCGGTCTGGGGGTGCAACCCGGCGTCCGGCTTGTCCACGGGAATGGATGCGCCGCCAAAATGAGGGGACAATGATGAAAATGCATCTGCTGAGGGCCAGCGCCCTTGCCGGCGCGGCGGGCCTGATGATCACGGGTCAGGCGCTTGCGCAGTCCACCCCGCAGACCGACGAGAACGCGGTCGAGGCCCTGGTCGTCACCGGGTCGCGCATTCCCCGGATCGCCACTGAGGGGCCGGCCCCGGTCACCGTCATCACCAGTGAGAGCATCAAGGCCGCCGGCTTCAACAGCGTGCCTGACGTGCTGCGCAGTCTCACCCAGAACGCCGGCGAGACCCAGACCCAGCAGTCGTCCAGCGGCGCCGACTGGACGCCCGGCGCCCAGCAGGTCGACCTGCGCGGCCTGGGTCCCAACCACACGCTGGTGCTGGTCAACGGTCGCCGCATCGCCGACTTCCCCCTGCCGTTCAACGGCAAGAGCGCCTTCACCGACACCTCCTCCATCCCGCTGGGCATGATCGACCGCATCGAGGTGCTGAGCGGCAGCGCCTCGGCCGTCTATGGCTCGGACGCGATTTCGGGCGTGGTGAACTTCAATCTGAAGAAGAAGGCCGACGGCACGATCGTCGATGTCACCTTCGGCGGTCTCGAGCACGGCGGCGCCAGCAGCCAGCGCGTCAATGTCTCCAGCGGCTTTTCGCAGGGTGACTTCGACCTCGTCATTGGCGGCGAGTTCGTCAACCAGAAGCCGCTCTGGGCCTATGACCGCGATATTCAGGACAGCACCAAGGACGCCCCTACGGCCCGCGCCCGCATCGCGCGCCGCGACTTCCTCCGCATCGATCCCGACGCAGAGGAATATGTCGATCCAGGCAAGGCCACCTGCGCCAGCCTCGGCAAGTTGAATGGCGGTTCCGTGGAGTACGCCAGCCGGCCGCGCTGGGGAGCCTATGACGATGCTCTGGACGACTATGGCCCCGGTTACTACTGCGGCAGCTACAGCTCGATCGGCTACGGCACCATCATCAGCGAACGCAAGAGCGCCAATGTCGTCGCCTCGCTGACCTACGCCAAGACCGATGACCTGTCGTTCTTCGCCGACATCTCCGCCGGCTATAGCCGCACGCGCCAGTTCCAGGATGTGCTGAACTGGGAATACCAGGACGCCAACGGCAGCGAAGACGGCATTTTCTACAACCAGTTCACGGGCGCGCTGGATCTGTGGCACCGCAACTTCACGCCCGAGGAGATGGGTGGCCTGAGCAAGGGTTACATCAAGAACGTCTCGCGCACCTTCAGCATCACCCCGGGCGTCAAGGGCTCGCTGGGCGGCGGCTGGGACTATGAGGCCTTCTATAATTTCAGCCAGTACAAGTCGTCGATCAGCTGGCCCAAGGTCGTGACCTCGAAGGCCACGGCCCTGTTCTTGGGCGCGCAGCGCGGCGTCGATGACGACAGCGGCTACCCGATCTTCAACGCCGATCCGGCCCGCCTCTACAGGCCTCTGACCGTGGCCGAGTTCGACTCGATCACCGCCCGCACCACCTACAAGCCGGTGGCCCGTCAGCAGGGCGTCTCGTTCCAGGTCAACAAGGCCGACCTGTTCACCCTGCCGGCCGGTCCGGTCGGCTTCGCGGCCGTCGCCGAGCTGGGCAAGCAGTCCTACAAGCTGGGCCTCGATCCGCTGGCCACCCAGAACTATTACTACGGTCTGCGTGACGCCGACGGCGATGGCTCCCGCAAGCGCTGGGGCGCTGGCTACGAGTTCCGCGCGCCACTGCTCAAGAGTCTCGAGCTCAGCACCGCCGGCCGTTACGACGGCTACAAATACGGCGGCAACACCATCGACAAGTTCACCTATAACGGCGGGCTTGAGTGGCGTCCGGTCAAGACGCTGCTGGTGCGCGGCGCCTATGGCACCGGCTTCCGGGCTCCCGACCTGCACTATGTATTCGCCAAGGAAGGCATCAGCCACCCCTCGGGCACGGACTATTATCGTTGCCGCAGCGAGGAGCCGAATGAAGACATCGGCGACTGCAGCTATGCCGGTGAGGGTCTGGTCAAGGTTCGCCTGGGCAACGCCAAGCTGAAGCCGGAAACCTCCAAGTCGCTGAACTATGGCGCGGTGTGGTCACCGGTTCGCAACTTCGACATCTCGGTCGACTACTTCCGCGTTCAGCTCGACAACGCCGTACTCGACATGAGCCTGGACAGCGTGCTGCGCCAGGAGGCCGACTGCCGGCTGGGCAAGACCAGCGCCGGTACGGCGGTCAGCGCGTCGTCGCCAACCTGTGTCGACGCCCTGGCCCGCGTGACCCGCAACTCGCTGACTGCGGCGATCAATCCGGGCGCCATCGCGACCGTGACGATCAATCCGATCAATGTCGCCACTGAAAAGACCAGCGGCGTTGACGTGGCCGCCCACTATCGCTGGCCGACCGAAAGCTTTGGAACGTTCAATTTCGGCCTGACCCACACCTGGGTGCACAATCACACCAGCCGTCAGTATCCGGGTGATCCGATCGAGAACCAGCTGGCCTATGACAGTGGGTACGACATCCCGCGCTCCAAGAGCACCGGCTCGATCAACTGGACCCTGAATCGCCTGACCCTGGGCGTGCATGGCCAGCGCCTGGATCGCCTGCCCAACTACGCCGAGGATGGCTGGATCAAGGAGAGCTATCTCTACAACGCCACCATCCAGTACGACCTGAACGACACCACCCGGATCAGCCTGGCGGTCGACAACCTGCTGGACAAAGGGCCGCAGCGCGATCCGACCTATTCGAGCTATCCCTACTATGACACCTCTTGGTTCGACTCGACCGGGCGCAGCTACTACCTGCAGCTGACCCACAAGTTCGGCGGCGCTGGAGGGCTTTAGGGCCGGCGACCAAGCGGCGCTTCCATCAGCCGCCCTGGCGCACCGCGCCGGGGCGGCTGCGATGTCCCTTGCCGGGGCGTTGGCGCGCCGCGGGTCGGCGGAACGAACGCGAGGCTAGGCGCGACCAGCGCTTCAAGCCGGTGACGGGATGGTCCAAACTGGCGAGATGACCGCCAACTTCACCGACCCCGACCTCCTGGCTCAGGCCATCATCGACAAGGTCGGCCGAAAGGTCGTGCTGGGCCTGCCGCTTGGGCTGGGCAAGGCAAACCACGTGGCCAACGCCCTGTTCGCGCGGGCCATGGCCGATCCGTCGATCCATCTGCACGTGTTCTCGGCCCTGACCCTGGAGCCGCCTCGACCGAAGTCGGACCTGGAGGCGCGGTTCCTGGGGCCGATCATCGCGCGGACCATGGGCGGCTATCCGGCCCTGGCCTATGCCGAGGTCCAGCGCCGTGACGCCCTGCCGGGCAATATCCAGGTCGATGAGTTCTTCTTCCAGGCCGGCACGCGGCTGGGCGTCGAGAGCGCTCAGCGCAGCTACATTTCGGCCAACTACACCCATGCCGCGCGCTATCTGATGGATCGCGGGGTGAACGTTCTGGCCCAGCTGGTGGCGCGGGAGGGGGATCGTTACAGCCTCTCCTGCAACACCGACATCACCCTCGACCTGCTGGCGGCGCGCAAGGCGGGCAGGGCGGACTTCCTGCTGGTCGGCCAGGTCAATGACGAGTTGCCGTTCATGCCCGGCGACGGCGATCTGCCGAGGGAAGCCTTCAGCCACGTGCTCGACGGCGAGGCTGTGCAGTTCCCGTTGTTTGCCCCGCCCAAGGAGCCGGTCAGCGAGGCCCACTACGCCATCGGTTTTCATGCCGCCAGTCTCGTGCCCGACGGCGGCACCCTGCAGATGGGGATCGGCTCGATCAGCGACGCCGTGGCGCAGGCGCTGATCGTCCGCCACCGCCACACCGGCGCTTTCCGCGAGACCCTGGAGCGGCTGTCACCCGGCGCCGCGCCTCGCCACGTTGAGCCTTTCGAGCACGGCCTCTACGCCGCCACCGAGATGTTCGTCGATTGCCTGCTCGATCTCTGGAAGGCGGGCGTGCTGAAGCGCGAGATCGAGGGCGCGGTGCTGCATGGCGGCTTCTTCCTGGGCCCGCGGGCCTTCTATACGGCGTTGCGCGAGATGCCGCGCGAGGACCGCGCCAAATTCCAGATGAAGGCCATTTCTGGCATCAACGAGCTCTACGGAGACGAAGACGCCAAGCGCGCCGCGCGGGTCGGCGGGCGCTTCATCAATACCGCGATGATGGTCACGCTGCTGGGCGCGGTGGTCTCCGATGGGCTGGAAGATGGCCGCGTGGTCAGCGGGGTCGGCGGCCAGTACAATTTCGTCGCCCAGGCCTTCGCTCTCGACGACGCCCAGTCGGTCATCACGCTGGACGCCGTGCGGGGCGCCGGCCCGAAGGCGGCGTCGAACGTGCTGTGGTCCTATGGCCACGGCACCATACCCCGCCACCTGCGGGATATCGTCATCACGGAATATGGCGTCGCCGACCTTCGCGGCCGCACCGACCGCGACGTCATCGCGGCTCTGCTGAATGTCACGGATACCCGCTTTCAGGGACCGCTGCTCGACACCGCCAAGGCCGCCGGCAAGATCGAGCGCGACTATGCGATCCCGGCCGCCTTCCGCGACAACACGCCCGAACGTGTCTCCGCCGCGCTCGCTTCGGTCAAGGCGGCCGGCCTGACGCCCGCATTGCCGTTCGGCTCGGACTTCGACAGTCAGGAACTTGCCCTGCTTCCCGTCCTGGGCCGCCTGAAGGCCGCGCAAGCCGATCCGTCAGCGATGGTCGCCCTGGCCTGGAAGGGTCTGCGCGGCGATCCGCTTGTGAGCGGTCTCCGCCGCCTGGGTCTGGATCGACCCAGAACCCCGCGCGAATACCTGACCGCCCTCGTCGTTCGAGGCGCGGCGACGCCCTAGGCGCTGAAGGCAAAATGCCAGCTTTTCGAGCGCTCAAGGCCTAAAATACCGCCGTTACGCCAGACTTTTTTCGCCTGACGGCTGAAAGGAATTGATCTGCGGCTGAGGGTGAGATGTGCGCGTGACGCGAGCGTCATTTTGCGCGAGCCTTCACTGATTCGGTTCAGTATTTGCGTGAGGCTCGCCTAGGTTGGAACAAGACGCCAGTCTGCGTCCGGAACGGATTCTGGACCTGTCCGAGCGCCTGAGCACGGTAGCCGGGGAAAAGATCGGTGAGATCGCCCGCGTGAACCGCGCGGCCAAGATGCTTTCGATCAACGCCCTGATCGTCGCGGCGCGCGCCGGCGAGGCCGGCAAGGGCTTCGCCATCGTCGCTGAAGAGTTCAAGAAGATCTCCACCGAGATCGACGCCGTGGCCGCCGCTCTGGAAAGCCAGGTGCGCGCCGACCTCGACGAGCTGACCGCGATCGGCGGGGCGATCCTGGGTCACATGCGTGGTCAGCGCCTGGCCGACCTCGCGCTGAACGCCATCGAGATCGTCGACCGCAATCTTTATGAGCGCACCTGCGACGTCCGCTGGTGGGCCACCGATTCGGCCGTGGTCGCCTGTGTCGACGACGCCTCGCCTGACAGCGCTCGTCATGCCTCCCAGCGGCTGGGCGTGATCCTGGACGCCTACACCGTCTATCTTGATCTGTGGATCTGCGACGCCCGGGGCAAGGTGGTGGCGACGGGGCGTCCCGATCGCTACCCCGGCGCTCGCAATATCTCGGTGGCCGACGCCCCCTGGTTCCGCGACGCCATGAAGACCGCCACGGGCGACGACTTCATCGCCTGTGACATCGAGCGGGTGAAGGCGCTGAATGAGGCCCCCGTCGCCACCTACGCCACCGCCATTCGCGACGGCGGTCTGAGCAACGGCAAGGTGCTGGGCGTGCTGGGCGTGCATTTCGACTGGAAGCCGCAGGCCCAGGCCGTGGTCGACGGCGTGCGCCTGACCACCGAGGAGCGCGGCCGTTCGCGGGTGATGCTGCTGGACCAGAAGGGCCGCGTCCTGGCCGCTTCGGACGGTCGCGGCGTGCTGACCGAGACCTTCCCGCTCAACACCTCGGAAGGCGCGATGGGCAGCTATGCCGAGGGCGACCTTACCGTCGGCTACGCCCTGACCCCGGGCTACGAGACCTACAAGGGTCTGGGATGGTACGGCTGCCTGGTTCAGACCAAGGAGTCGGTCACGTTGGCGCCGCCGATGGCCAAGTCCGCCGCCGCCTGATCCTTATGCGGCCCTTATGCGCGGGGCTTGTCTTCCCCGGCGCATCCTGACGCCCTTGAGGCGCATCCCTCCGGTCCAGTTTCACCGGAGGCGCCCCATGGCGGATCTCATCTTCATCGCGCTGGGACTTGGGAGCTTCGCGCTCCTGGGCCTCTATGCGCGTCTGCTGCGCAAGGTGTGAGCCGATGCTTCTCACCTTGCTCTACGCCGCCGCCGCGATCGGCCTGGGCGTCTACATGGTCGCGGCCCTGATCCGCCCCGACCGCTTCTGATTTCCTCGAGACAACAAGGAGACCTCGCATGGACTGGCGGGGCTGGGCCGAGATCGTGTTCACGATCGGCCTGACGGTTTTGCTGAGCGTTCCGCTCGGCCTCTATCTCGCGCGGGTCTGGACCGGTGAACGGACCTGGCTCGATCCCATTCTCAAGCCCGTCGAGGCGTTCGCCTATGCGGCGTTCGGCGTCGATCGCGCCAAGGGCCAGACCTGGCTGAGCTATGCGGCCAGTGTTCTGGCCTTCAGCGCCGCCGGCTTCCTGCTGCTCTATGCTATCCTGCGCCTGCAGGGCGTGCTGCCGTTCAACCCGCAGGGCTTTGGCGGCCTGTCGCCGCATCTGGCGTTCAACACCGCCGTCAGCTTCGTGACGAACACCAACTGGCAGTCCTACGTCCCTGAAGCGACGGTCTCGACCTTCACCCAGATGGCGGGCCTCACGACCCACAACTTCGTCTCGGCCGCCGCCGGCCTGGCCATCGCCGCCGCCGTCGCGCGGGCCTTCGCCGCCAATCGCGGCCAGGACCTGGGCAATTTCTGGGTCGATGTCACCCGCATCAGCCTCTACGTCCTGCTGCCCGTCGCCATCCTCGGGGCCCTGGCCCTGGTCGCCCTGGGCGTGCCGCAGAGCCTGGCCGCGAACGCTCAGGCCGTCACGGTCGAGGGCGGCGCCCAGACCCTGGCCCTGTTCCCGGTGGCCAGCCAGGAGATCATCAAGCAGTTCGGCACCAACGGCGGCGGGATCTTCAACGCCAACTCCGCTCATCCGTTCGAGAACCCCAACGCCTGGACCAATCTGATCGAGACGGTCGGGATGAACGTCCTCAGCCTGGCCTGTGTCATCGCTTTCGGCCGGGTCGCCATGGCCCGCAAGGAAGCCAAGGCGCTCGTCGCGGCCATGGTCATCCTGGTCGGGGCCGGAGCCGGCGCGATCTACGCCGCCGAGACCCTGACGCCGCAACCGGCGATGCAGGCCGCCGGCGTCGCCAGCGGTCCGAACATGGAAGGCAAGGAGACCCGCTTCGGCGCGGCGTCGACCGCTGTGTTCGCCGCCTTCACGACCGGCGCCTCGGACGGCGGCGTCAACGGGATGCACGGCAGCTTCACGCCCCTGGGCGGTGGTGTGGCCCTTTTCCTGATCCAGCTGGGCGAGATCCTGCCCGGCGGTGTCGGCTCGGGCCTCTACGGCATGGTGATCATGGCCCTCTTGGCCGTGTTCGTCGCCGGGCTGATGGTCGGTCGCACGCCTGAGTATCTGGGCAAGAAGATCGAGGCCCGGGAGATCAAGTACGCCATGCTGGCGGTGCTGATCCTCCCGATCGCGATCCTGGGCTTCTCGGCCGTGGCCGCCGTGCTGCCGGTGGCGCTGCAGGGCCTGCTGAACCATGGACCGCATGGCCTGACAGAGATCGTCTACGCCTACTCGTCGGCGGCCGGTAACAACGGCTCGGCCTTCGCGGGCCTCACCGCCAACGCGCCTTGGTGGAACACCAGCCTGGCCCTCTGCATGATCCTGGGCCGCTTCGCCTACATCGTGCCGGTGATGGCGATGGCCGGATCTCTGGCCGCCAAGCCGAAGCTAGCGCCCACGGCGGGCACACTGCCGACCCATGGCGGCCTGTTCATCGGCCTGCTGATCGGCGTGATTCTGATCCTGGGCGGCCTGCAATTCTTCCCCGCGCTCGCGCTGGGCCCGATCGTCGAGCACTTCCAGGTGCTGGCGGCGGCGCGCTGAGCTTCATGACTCCTCATTCAAGGACGACCTCCATGTCTTCCGCATCCGCCGCCTCGGTCGGCGAGCAGACCAAGTCCAGCCTCGGCGCCGGCCTGACCGCCCCGGTCATCGCCCGCGCGGTCAAGGACGCCTTCGTCAAGCTGGATCCGCGCAAGCTGGTCGGCAATCCGGTGATCCTGGCCACCGAGGTGGTCGCCGTTCTGGCCACCGTCTCGGCGGCCGTCGCGATCGGCTCGGGCCAGCCCGCCGCCTTCGCCATCCAGATCGCCCTGTGGCTCTGGGCCACGGTGCTGTTCGCCAACCTGGCCGAGAGCGTCGCCGAAGGGCGCGGCAAGGCGGCGGCCGACAGCCTGCGCGCGGCCCGCACTGACACCAAGGCCAAGCTGCTGATCGATCCGACGACCGGAACCTGGATTCCGACACCGGCCCACAAGCTGGGCCTGGGCGAGATCATCCTGGTCGAGGCCGGAGACGTGGTCCCCGCCGACGGCGAGATCATCGAAGGCGTCGCCAGCGTCAACGAGGCGGCCATCACCGGCGAAAGCGCTCCGGTGATCCGCGAGAGCGGCGGCGACCGCTCGGCCGTCACGGGCGGCACCACCGTGGTTTCCGACTGGATCAAGGTGCGGGTGACTTCGCAGCCCGGCTCGTCGTTCCTTGACCGCATGATCGCCATGGTCGAGGGCGCCGACCGTCGCAAGACGCCCAACGAACTCGCCCTGGCCGTGCTGCTGGCCGGCCTGACCCTGGTGTTCCTGATCGCCGTCGTCACCCTGCTGGGCCTGGGCGCCTATTCGGGCGTGAAACTGGACCCGATGGTGCTGGGCGCGCTGTTCGTCTGCCTGATCCCGACCACGATCGGCGGCCTACTGTCGGCCGTCGGCATCGCCGGCATGGACCGGCTGATGAAGCACAATGTGCTGGCCACCTCGGGCCGCGCGGTCGAGGCGGCGGGCGACATCGACACCCTGCTGCTGGACAAGACGGGCACCATCACCTTTGGCGCCCGCATGGCCACCGAGGTGATCCCGGCCCCCGGCATCCGCGCCGATACGGCAATGCGGGCCGCGCTGAACGCCTCCCTGGCCGACGAGACGCCGGAAGGCCGTTCGATCGTCGACCTGGCCCGCCAGGCGGGACTGACGGCCGAGATCCCCGAGGGGGCCGCCGTGATCCCGTTCTCGGCCGTCACCCGTCAGTCGGGTCTCGACACCGGCAAGGACAGCTGGCGCAAGGGCGCGGTCGACGCGGTGGTCCGCTCGCAGGGCCTGACTGACGCCGATACGCCGGCCGAGTTTCGCCAGGCGGTTGACCGCATCGCCCGTTCCGGCGGCACGCCCCTGGCGGTCAGCGAGAATGGCGCCCTGGTCGGCGTCATCCACCTGAAGGACGTGGTCAAGCCGAACGTCAAGGCGCGCTTCGCCGAACTGCGACTGATGGGGGTGCGCACCGTGATGATCACCGGGGACAACCCGGTGACGGCCGCCGCCATCGCCTCGGAGGCCGGTGTCGACGACTTTCTGGCCGAGGCGACGCCCGAGGACAAGCTGCGGCTGATCCGCGCCGAGCAGGCCAAGGGACGGCTGGTGGCCATGTGCGGGGACGGCGCCAATGACGCCCCGGCCCTGGCTCAGGCCGATGTCGGTGTGGCGATGCAGACCGGCGCCCAGGCCGCCCGCGAGGCCGGCAACATGGTCGATCTCGACAGCGATCCGACCAAGGTTCTGGAGATCGTCGAGGTCGGCAAGCAGATGCTGATCACGCGCGGCGCCCTGACCACCTTCTCGATCGCCAACGATGTGGCCAAGTACTTCGCCATTATCCCGGCCCTGTTCGTGGCGGCCCTGCCGGCCTTGGGCGGCATGAACGTCATGCGGCTGCACAGCCCGCAGAGCGCGATCCTGTCGGCGGTGATCTTCAACGCCCTGGTCATCGCGGCCCTGATCCCGCTGGCCCTGCGCGGCGTGCGCTATCGGGCCGTCGGCGCCGCCAGGCTGCTGTCACGCAACCTGCTGGTCTACGGCCTGGGCGGGGTGGTCGCGCCGTTCGTCGGCATCAAGCTGATCGACCTGCTGGTCTCCGCCCTCGGTCTGGCCTGAGGCCATGAAGGACCTCATCGCCTCCCTGACCATGATCGCCATCGTCGTCGCCTGCGCCTGTCTGGGCGCGGCCTGATCTGTCCAAAGGACAAGCGCCATGCTTTCCCACCTTCGTCCCGCCATCGTCTCGACCCTGTTCTTCACCGTGCTGTTGGGACTGGCCTATCCCCTGGCCGTCACCGGCGCGGCGGGCGCCCTGTTCCCGGCCCAGGCCTCGGGCTCGCTGATCCGCTCGGGCGGCAAGGTCGTCGGCTCGAACCTGATCGGCCAGGCCTTCACCGGCGACGCCTATCTGCATCCGCGCCCGTCAGCGGCCGGCAAGGGCTATGACGCGGCCGCCTCGTCGGGCTCGAACTATGGTCCGCTGAACCCGGACTATGCCGCCCGGGTCAAGACCGACGCCGACGCCCTGCGCGCCGCCGGCCCAGGCGCCATCCCGGTCGACGCGGTCACCGCCTCCGGCTCGGGCCTGGATCCCGATGTTTCGCCCGCCTACGCCCAGCGTCAGGCGGCCCGCATCGCCGCCGCGCGAAAGCTGGCCCCAGGCCGCGTGGAAGCGGTCATCGCCGCCCAGACCCGTGGTCCGACGCTGGGTTTTCTTGGCCAGAGCCGGGTCAATGTGCTCAAGGTCAACCTCGCCCTCGACGCCCTGAACCGCGAGGCCCGGTCCTGAGTTTGCGATGACGCCAGACGAACCGCCCCGCCCTGATCCCGACGCCCTGCTCGCCGCGACCGGCCGCCCCGGTCGCGGACGGCTCAAGGTGTTCCTGGGCATGGCTCCGGGCGTGGGCAAGACCTTCGAGATGCTCAGCGCCGCCCGCAAGCTGCAAGCTTCGGGCGGCGAGGTGCTGGTCGGCGTGGTTGAGACCCACGGCCGCGCCGAGACCGAGAGTCTCCTTGAGGATCTGGAGGTTCTGCCCCGCGCTCCGCTGGAGCATAACGATCGCACCTATCTGGAATTCGATCTCGATGGAGCCCTGCGGCGCAAGCCCGGCCTGCTTCTGGTCGACGAGTACGCTCACTCCAACGCGCCGGGCTCGCGCCATCCCAAGCGCTGGCAGGACGTCGAGGAGCTGCTGGCGGCCGGCATCGATGTCTGGACCACGCTGAACGTCCAGCATCTGGAAAGCCTGGTCGATGTGGTGCTGCGGATCACCGGGGCCCGCCAGCGCGAAACCGTGCCTGACAGCGCCCTGTCGCGGGCCGACGAGATCGAACTGATCGACATCACGCCGTCGGAGCTTCGCCAGCGGCTGGCCGAGGGCAAGGTCTATGTGCCCGAGACAGCGCGGCTGGCGGCCGACAACTTCTTCAAGCCCGAAAATCTGACGGCCCTGCGCGAGCTGGCCCTGCGCCGCGCCGCCCAGACGGTGGACGATCAGCTCAACCAGGCCATGAAGCGGGCCGGGGTCGAGGGGCCCTGGGCGGCGGGTGAGCGCATCCTGGTCCTGATCGGTCCCGACGCCATGGCCGCTTCCCTGGTGCGGGCCGGCCGGCGGTTGTCGGACATGATGATGGACGCCCCCTGGACGGTCGCCCATGTCGAGCGCCCCAGCGGCTCCGCCGCGGGCGATCCCCAGCGCGGCGTGCGCCTGAACGAGGCCTTGAAGCTGGCCGAGCAGTTGGGCGCGGCGACCGTGGTGCTCAATGACGATGATCTCGTCGCCGGGGCCCTGGGTTTCGCACGCCGCAACAACGTCACCCAGATCGTCCTGGGCCGGTCCAGACATGCGGGCTGGCGCGGTCTGCTCCGCCCCTCTCTCGCCCCCGCCCTGCTGAAGGCCTCGACCGGGGTGGCGCTGCACATCATCACCGAGGGCCCGACAACGGCCGAGCCTGTCGTCGCTCGCAGCCCGTCGTCGCGCGCCGTCAACTGGCGCGGACATCTGGCCGCGACGCTGCTGGTCGCGCTGGCTGGGGCGCTGTCCATGGTGATCGACCAGCGGGTCGAGAACGCCAATCTGGCGATGATCTTCCTGCTCAGCGTACTCGTCAGCGGGCTGGCGTTCGGCTTCTGGCCGGCCGTGCTGGCCGCGACCCTGGCCGCCTTCTTCTACAATTTCTTCTTTCTGGAGCCCCGGCTGACGATCTGGATCGGCCATCCGGCCGATGTCCTGACCTTCGTGGTGTTCTTCGCCGTGGCCCTGACCACGGGGTGGCTGACGGGCCGTGTGCGCGACCAGGCCCGGGCGACGGCCCGGCGGGCCTCGGCCGTCACCGCGCTGCTGGCCGCCAGTCGTCGCCTGTCGGGCGCGGCCCGCAAGGAGACGGCCGCCGAGGCCCTGGCCGAACAGCTGGCTGCCGCCACCGGCGGCGCGGCCGTCGTTCTGCTGCCCGCCGCCGACGGCGAGATCGCCACGGCCGCCAGCGCGCCGAAGCTTGCCCTGCTCTCGACCGCCGACATGGCCGCCGCCCGCTGGGCGTGGGAGCGGGGCGAGCCGGCCGGCGCGGGCACTGGCACCCTGCCCAACGCCGCCTGGACCTTCCGGCCGCTGCAGGGGGTGAAGGCGCGCTCGGGCGTCGCGGGCCTCGACCCAAAGGCCCTGGCGGCCGAGGAAGACGAGCGCTTCGCCGCCGCCCTGCTGGACCAGGGCGCCGTCGCCCTGGAGCGCGCCGAGTTCGCGGACCAGGCCGCCGACGCCGAGGCCCTGCGCCGGTCCGACCGCCTGCGCTCGGCCCTGCTCAACTCGGTCAGCCACGACCTGCGCACGCCGTTGTCGACGGTGCTGGGCGCTGCGACGACGCTGATCGACTTCGGCAAGTCGCTGCAGCCCAAGGTTCGCGCCGACCTTCTGCTGTCGATCCGCGAGGAGGCCGAGCGGCTCAATCGCTATGTCGGAGACCTGCTGGACATGACGCGGCTGGAGGGCGGGGCCCTGGTCAGTCGTCGCGACTGGATCGACGTCCGCGACGTGCTGGCCGCCGCCATCGAGCGGGTCGAGCGTCGCCTCGGCGCGCGGGATCTGTCGCGCGACTATCCGGCATCGTTGTCGATGGTGCGGGCCGATGGGTCTTTGCTGGAGCAGGCGATCGTCAACATCCTGGAGAACGCCATCGCCTACAGCCCTGACGGCTCGCGCATCGAGGTCGCCGCCTACGAGGATCGCGGCAATGTCGTGCTGTCGATCGAGGACGAGGGCAGGGGCATCCCCACCGCCGAGCTGGAGCGGGTGTTCGAGCGCTTCCGCCGCATGGAGGAGGCCAGCGACCGCAAGGGCGAGCGCGGCAAGGGTTCGGGCCTGGGCCTGGCGATCGCCAAGGGCTTCGTCGAGGCCATGGGTGGCCGAATCGCCGCCGCCAGCCCGATCCATGATGGACGCGGCACGCGGATCCTGATCAGCCTGCGCAAGGACACGCCCACCCCTGGACACATGCTTTGACCGCCTGGCGCCCCCGCATCCTCGTCATCGACGATGAACCCCAGATCCACCGCTTCCTGGGCCCGGCCCTCGACGCCGCCGGCTATGAGTGCGTGCGGGCCGACGACGGCACGTCGGGCCTGCGCGAAATCGCCCGCAAGGCCCCCGACGCGGTGGTGCTCGACCTGGGCCTGCCCGACATGGACGGCCGCGAGGTGCTGGCCAGGGCGCGGGCCTTCTATGAGGGGCCGATCCTGATCCTGTCGGCCCGCGACCGCGAGACCGAGAAGATCGACGCGCTCGACGCCGGGGCCGATGACTATGTCGAAAAGCCCTTCGGGGTCGGCGAACTGCTGGCCCGGCTACGGGTGGCCCTGCGCCATCGGCTTAAGCAGGACGGCGCCGAACCGGTCCTGACCTCGGGCGCGGTGACGGTTGATCTGCTGAACCGCCGCATCACCCGGGGCCAGGCGCCGGTCCGCCTGTCGCCCAAGGAGTATGACCTGCTGGCCTGCCTGGCGCGGGGCGGCGGCAAGGTGATGACTCACAAGCAGATCCTGACCGCTGTGTGGGGGCCGGCCCATGAGCATGACGTGCAGTACCTGCGGGTCTTCGTCGGCCAGCTGCGTCAGAAGCTGGAGGACGATCCGGCCGCGCCCAGGATCATCGTGACCGAGCCGGGCGTCGGCTACCGGTTCGTCTAGCGATGTGAGGAGTCTGGCGCACTCGACAGGATTCGAACCTGTGACCTCTGCCTTCGGAGGGCAGCGCTCTATCCAGCTGAGCTACGAGTGCGTCCGCCTTGCGGGGAACGGCGTCTTAGCCGAAAGGCGGGGCGGGCGCAAACGGCCTCTTGCGTGGCTCTCCTATTCTTGTCCGAGGTAGATGAAGCGGGCGATGAACAGGGCGGCCAGCAGGTAGAGCAGCCAGTCGGCGGGGCGGGCCTGGCCGCGAACCAGCTTCAGCGCCGCGTAGCTGGTGATGCCGAAGGCCAGGCCGTTGGCGATCGAGAAGGTCAGCGGGATGGTGATCACCGTCAGGAAGGCCGGAATGGCCACGCCGGGCTCTTCCCAGTCCACCTCCTTCAGCGCCCCGATCATCATCGCCCCGACCAGGATCAGGGCCGGGGCGGTGGCCGCCGCTGGGATGGCCTGAACCAGGGGCGCGAAGAACAGGGTGGCCAGGAACAGCAGTCCCACGATCACCGCCGTCAGGCCCGTGCGGCCGCCGGCCTGCACGCCCGAGGCGCTCTCGATATAGCTGACCACGGTGCTGGTGCCGGCCATCGAGCCGGCGATGGTGGCCACCGAGTCGGCCATCAGGATGCGGTTCAGGCGCGGGATCGAACCGTCCGGCGCCACCAGGCCGGCCTTCTTGGTGACGGCCACCAGGGTGCCGACATTGTCGAACAGGTCCACGAACAGGAAGACGAAGACGATCTCGGCCAGGGTCATGGCCATCGCCACGCCGCCCTTTCCGCCGCCAAGGTTCAGGGCGGCCGGGATGTCGAGCTTGAAGGCGGTCGCCGACAGCTCGGCCAGGCTGTAGCCGCCCGGCGCGATCTTGGTCAGGCCCATGAACCAGCCGGCGACGGCCACCGCCAGGATGCCGATCAGGATCGCCCCCTTCACCCGCCAGACCATCAGCGCGCCGATGATCAGCAGGCCCAGGATCGCCAGGACGGCGGTCGGCTTGGTCAGGTCGCCCAGGGCCACGGTGGTGGCGGGGTTGGCGACGATGATGCCGGCTTCCTTCAGCCCGATGAAGGCGATGAACAGGCCCACCCCCGCCGCGACGGCCGAGAACAGCGGCCGGGGAATGGCCCCGACGATCAGCTGCCGGATCCCGGCCACGGTCAGCACCAGGAAGGCGACGCCCGACAGGAACACGCAGCCCAGGGCCGTCTGCCAGGGCACGCCCATGCCGATCACGACGGTGTAGGTGAAATAGGCGTTGAGCCCCATGCCCGGGGCCAGGGCGATGGGATAGTTGGCGATCAGCCCCATCAGGATGCAGCCGATCCCCGCCGCCAGGCAGGTGGCGGCGGCCACGGCGGCCACGGGCATTCCCGCCTCGCCCAGGATCGTCGGGTTGACGATGACGATATAGGCCATCGTCAGGAAGGTGGTGAACCCGGCCAGCGCCTCGGTGCGCAGGCTGGTGCCCTGGGCCTTCAGCCCGAACTGCTTTTCCAGGAAACTCATCAACGCACCCCCAACTTGAGCGGTGGAGTTTGTCCAAGCGCTTCGGGAACGCAAGCGCTCCTGGTCAGTCCTTGGTCGGATCGGCCGCGTTCGGGTCGCCATAGGTCAGGGAGACGAAGACATCCTCCAGATCCGGGTCTTCGGTGGCGATGTCCTTGATCAGCATGCCGCTGGCCCGCACCGCCGCCAGCACCTGCTCGACGCTGGACTGGCCGGTGCGATAGCTGACCGCGAAGGCCCCGCCGGCCCGGATTTTCGTCTCGAAGCCGGCCAGGACCGGAGCCGCCGTCACCGGCTGTTCCGGCGTGACCACCACATTGCGGCTGTCCATGCGCTTGAGCAGCATCGAGGTCGGCTCGCAGGCGACGACCTCGCCCCGATTGACGATGGCGATCTGGTCGCACAGCTCCTGGGCCTCTTCCAGGTAGTGGGTGGTCAGCACGATGGTGACGCCCTGGTCGTGCAGGCCCTTCACATAGCTCCACAGCTGGCGGCGCAGTTCCACGTCTACGCCGGCGGTCGGCTCGTCGAGGATCAGCACCGGCGGCTGGTGGACCATGGCCTTGGCCACCATCAGGCGACGCTTCATACCGCCCGACAGCTGGCGCACATAGGCGTTAGCCTTGTCGGACAGACCCAGGGCGTTGAGCAGTTCGTCGGTCCGCCGCTCGTTCTTGGGCACGCCGTACATGCCGGCCTGGACGTCCAGTGATTCGCGCGGGGTGAAGAAGACGTCGGTGGCCAGTTCCTGCGGCACCACGCCGATGGCGGCGCGGGCGTCGCGCGGGCGCTGGTCGATATCGCGGCCCCAGATCCGCACCGTGCCGCTGGTCTTGCGGGTCAGGCCGGCCAGGATGTTGATGAAGGTCGACTTGCCGGCGCCATTGGGCCCCAGCAGGCCAAAGATCGAGCCGCGTGGCACCTTCAGGTCGATGCCGTTCAGCGCGCGTTTCTCGGGGGAGGTCTTGGTGGCGGCGTAGGTCTTGAACAGGCCTTCGGCTTCGATGGCGTAGGCGGGCAGATCCATGGAACGTCCAGACAGGTCCCGAACGGGACGAAGGGGCCAAAGCAGGTCCCGCAAGGGACGTTAGAACACGCAAGGCGCGCGGCTTGAATTGACGGCGGCGCGACAGGTCGCATAGGTATGCCTGCATCGCCGCCACGCCAAGGCCGCGTCCAGACTTCAAGGGTTTTTCGAACATGGCGCGCAAGGCCAAGACCGTCACCGCCACCGCTCCGACCGCCATGGACGTCACCGTCACGGCCATCGGCGCCGGTCCCGCGCCGGAAACCATCATGGTGCGTTCGCACCGCATCGCCTGCGACGGCGTCGGCGGGGCCCTGGGCCATCCGCGCGTCTGGCTGGAACTGGGCGCGGCCGGCTTCGTCGACTGCCCCTATTGCGACCGCCGCTTCGTGGCGACCACGGCCGCCGGCCATGACGAGGACGAGCGTCTGGCCCCGGGGGTCTATGAAGGCTCCGGCGGCCACTAGGTCGTGAACGACATCCCGCCCTCGCGCCGCGCCGAGACCCTGGCCGAGGCCTGGGCGGCGGCGGAATGGCCGCATGAAGCGCCGGTGCTGCGCGCCATCGCCATGCCCTCCGACACCAATCCCGAAGGCGACATCTTCGGCGGCTGGCTGCTGTCGCAGATGGACCTGGCGGCGGCCTCGATCGCCTTCCACCGCGCGGCGGGCCGCTGCGCCACCATCGCCATCGACGGCATGACCTTCATCAGCCCGGTCTTTGTCGGCGACGAGGTCAGCCTGTTCGCCAAGGTCGTGCATACCGGTCGCACCTCGCTGAAGGTCGGGGTCGAGGCCTGGCGTCGCCGCCGCGACGGCGAGCAGGCCCACAAGGTCACCGAGGGCATGTTCACCTTCGTGGCCATCGACGAGCACCGCAAACCGAGACCTCTGCCCTAAGGGCGGCGTCTTCATCTTCCCCCGCCGGGGGAGGAGCGCCGAAGGCGCGGAGGGGGCCAGTCTGGCGGACACGGCGTTGCAGCCTCACGCGAAATCTCGCTGAGTGATGGAAAGGGTCGCGGAGCGTCCGGACCACGTCCGGATGTGAGTTAGAGATTACCGTTTCGACGAAGACCGACGCTCCGCGTGATCGTTCTGGCGAAAGCGCTTCCGGCCCGGCGGTGTTATCGCCTCGCCCTCGACGCCTCCGACGGGCAGGGGGAGAGCGACTCCCACCTGGACCGCGAGGCCTTTCAGCCCGCCTGTTGCTCGCTCGACCCTCGAAGCCACGTCGTTTTAGTTTTCCACGGCCGACCGCCGCCAGAGAACAACGAGGTTGACGGCCCGGAGCGCAAAGCGCTCCTCCCGCCATCGATTGAGCTGCCCGCTCGATCACACCCCGCCGCCGCCATGGTCGCTGGCCTTGCGCCCTTTCCTCGCGACGAGGTGAGATGATTATGCGGCAGGTTTGAACGCGGCTGCGTCGATTGTCTGGATGCTCGCGTCGGTCCTCCCCCTAGCGGGGGAGGTGTCGGCGAAGCCGACGGAGGGGGAAGTCCTGCAGACTCAATGCGGTCTTCCCCCACCGGCCTCCGGCCGCCTCCCCCTTCAGGGGGAGGATCTGGGGCGTCGATCCCCGTGCCCATCCGTGGACAGCGCGATCCCGATCCCCGTGCTCGATACAAAAACAAGTTTACAAAATAAACCTGTCTGCGCTAACTCATCCTGCGAGCCGCCAGGGCGAGGGCTCGTCCGCGCCAGACGCCCGAGGGGGACCCTCCCGATGACCGCCAAGACCCAATCGGCCCAGGACGACCTGGCCTATATGCGCACCGTGGTGGAGCAGGGCGGCCGCCCGCGCATGGCCGGGGCGCTGATCTACATGGCCGCCGGCCTGATCTATGGAGCCGAGACCCTGGTGCACTGGGGGCAGTCCATCAACCTGATCCAGCTGTCGGAGTCGGCGACCTTGGCCTTCGTGGCCGGCTGCACCCTGCTGTTCGTGCTGGTGATGGTGGTGCTGATCGTCCGGGACAAGACCAAGGGCGTCGGCGCCGGCACGGGCTCGCGCGCACTGAACGCCGCCTTCGGGGGCGCGGGCCTGGCCAATATCGCGCTGATGGCGATCTTCGGCGTCAACGCCTGGCGCCAGCACGATTTCATGATCTGGATGCTCTATCCGTGTGTGGTCTTCGCCCTGCAGGGGGCGGCCTGGTACGTGGCCTTCATGCTGCGCTGGAAGATCTGGATGCTGACGGTCTCGCTGGGCTGTCTGACGACGTCGGTGGTGATGGGCCTGGTGATCGGAACGCCGACGTTCAACCTGGTGGCGGCCCTGGCCTGCTTCGCCTGGCTGGCCGTGCCCGGCGCGATCATGGCGCGCGACGCCCGCCGCGAGGTTTGAGCCGCCATGGGCGCCTTTGACATCGGCGGCATCGACGAGGTGATCCACGGCCGCCTGCGCCTGGGCATCATGGCCTATCTGGCCGACGTCGAGGTCGCCGACTTCACCGAATTGAAGACCGTGCTCGACGCCACCCAGGGCAATCTGTCGATCCATCTGCGCAAGCTGGAGGAGGCCGGCTATGTGTCGATCGACAAGAGCTTCCTGGGCCGCAAGCCCCTGACCCGCGCGCGGATGACCGAGGCCGGCCGCGTGGCCTTCGCGGCCTATATCGCCGCGATCGGCAAGCTGGTGGCGGGCTAGGGCGAGTTTGCTTCAGATTGAATCACGCATCCAAATTTCCCGTCTTCCCGGCGAAGGCCGGGACCTAGATGAAACCCACGAGACGCTCCGGATGAATCTGGGCCCCGGCCTTCGCCGGGGAGACGGGGATTTGGGGTGGTCGCTTCGATGGAAGCCAACCGCGTCCTAGGCCCAGGCGGGCGCCCACGCCGCAGGCCAGGCGCCCTCGCCGTCATCGCCCTTGGCGGGCGGTGAGCCGGGCCGGGGCGAGCGGCGTCGGCGGCCGCGACCGGCCCGCCGGGGCGTCCGCGGGATCCGCGACGCCAGGGATCGGGCCCAGGTCCGGGCTGACCGGGCGAGGTCTTGAAGGGCGCGCAGGCGGGCGGTGGCGGCGATCATCGCGGCGGCGGCGAAGATATCCAGGAAGGTCGCGACATCGAAGGCCGCGAGCCAGGCCAGGCCCTCCGGCAGGGCCATGCCCAGCAGGCGCAGGCCCTCTGTCTCGAACAGAGCCGCGACCAGGACGCTCATCCCGATCAAGGCCAGCGCGATCAGCAGGTGGCCGGGTGTCAGGCGCGACAGCGTCCTGGCCGGCGCTTCGACCAGCAGGCGCCGCAGGGTCTTTCCGGTCGGCGTGTCAGGAAAGATCATCATCACGGCCAGGGCCGCGCACAGGATCAGGACCAGCATGCAGGACTCCAGCCAGACAGGGCTGGCTGGTCCTAACTGGGCGCCGGATCACGGCTTATCAAGGCGGGTCGCCCCGCCCACAGGTCAGGCGGTGGCCTGATCCGTCAGGGCCGGCGCGGCGGTCTCTTCCTCGGCCGGGAAATCCGGCAGGGTCAGAAGGTCGTGCGGTTCGTTGCGGTCGTTGGCGGTCTTCAGATAGCGGCAGCCGGTGCGGCTGGTCAGGGCCTCGACCTTCACCTCGACGCCGTCGCGCATCACGAAGAAGCGCCACTTGCCGTTGTCGACCAGCTTGATGGCGTCCTTGATCGTCAGCTTCCAGGGATTGGCTACGCCGCCGCCGATATGGGTGATCCGCTCATAGGTGCTGTGACGACCGTTTTGAGCGGCCCAAATGATTTCGGCGCGTTTTGTCATGTTACTTTCTGGGTCCGCGCGAAATGCGCGGCCACGCGATCCGGTCCGGTGACCGTTCGCGAAGCCGTGACGCCGAGAGGGCTATTTCGCTGATGGAAACGGCGCTGACATCAGCGCGTCACACACCATAGCAGGTTTTCGACGCTTTTGGGGGGCTTCAAAAGGCCACGCCGCCCGCGAGCCCGGATTGGGCCCGTCGCGGGCGCGTTTTATAGGCGTCAGGGCTTGGCCGGCGCCTTGTCGTCCTCGTCCGCCGGTCCTTCCCAACTGAACCGGATCGGCAGGGTGATGCGCAGGCCTTCGACGGGGTCGCCTTCGCGCGTCCAGGGGTTCATCCGCATGACGCCGGCGGCCTTGATCGCGGCGGCGGCGAAGTCCAGGCCGGCGGGCTCCTCCCCGGCGGCCTGGCAGTCGGTCAGTTCGCCCAGAGCGGTGATCTGGCAGGTCACCGTTCCCAGGCCGGCCATCACCCCGGCCTTCATCGCCGCCACGGGGTAGATGTCGGCCATGCCTTCGGGGCTGAGCGAGCGGATCCAGCGCGGCTTGGTCACCCTGCGGGTGTCGGGCGTGGCCGGATTGCGAAAGCGGAACGGCACGTCGATCTTGTAGTTGTCATGGTCCTTGGCGGGGTCGCCGCCCAGATTGATCCTGAAGGATCGGGACAGGGTCCTGGCGGCCTTGCCGAAGCCCTTGCCCTTGGGGTTCTCGGAAATGACGTCGCATGATGTGAGGCCGCCGGCCTTGTTGACGTCGCAGCGCAGGGCCGCCTGACCCGAGGGCAGGTCGCCGGCCTCGGCGGGCCAGGCGGCGGTCACCTCGGCGACGGTCGGGGCCTGGATCCAGGGCGGGTCCAGCACCAGGCTCTGGCCGGTGGGGCGCAGATTGCCGTTGGTCAGTCCCGCCCAGATGATCGGCACGGTGATTTCGCTGGCCATGGCCCTGCCGCCGCGGATCTTCGGGCTCATCCGGAACTGCGGGGCCAGCTGCAGGCCGGCATTGCCAAAGCCCAGGCCGGGCGGGTCCTCGGACACCACCTTGCAGTTCTGCAGGAAGCCTTCGACGGTGACGTCGCAGTTGATGGCCGCGCGGCCGTCCTTTGAGGCCTTGACGGCGGCGGTGGGGAAGACGCCGGCCAGATCGGCGCTGCTCGGCTTCCTGACCCACTGCGGATTGGCGTCGCCTGGGGCCAGGAACTGGAAGTAGGTCTTGACCGGCCGCCCCGCGACCGAGGCCCCCGACATGTCCCTGGTCTTGATCCGCTCCTTCCCGACCAGCGTCAGGGCCGCCGCGCCGAAGCCCTGTCCGGCGGGATCTTCCTGGAAGACCTTGCAGTCCTTGAGCCGGCCGTCGGCGTCGGCCACGCAGGCCAAAGCGACGTCGCCGGAGATCTTCTGGTCGAAGGCGGCCTTGGGATAGGCGGCCTTGATGTCGGCGGGCTTGGCGCCGGCGATGAACTGCGCACGCCAGCCCGGGGCGTCGTCGTCATCGTCATGGGCCAGGGCCGGGGCGGCGATCGCGGCGACCAGGATCGCCAGGGTCCATGAACGCAGCATCGGAAAACTCCCCGGAACCCATCGCCGCCTGAACGTGGGCGATGAAGGCTTGCAGCCTTGGGTAGAGCCTAACCCACGGCCGAGCGTCTTGCCAATGGTCTTCGCGAGGCGGCGGGAGGGTTTGCGGCGCACGGGGTCCGGCCTATGTTCCGGCCATGACCGACACCGCCGCTCCCGCCGATTCCGCGCCCGCCTCGACGCCCGCCGCAGAGGGGGCGCCCGTGCGGCTGTTCCTCGTGGACGGCTCGGCCTATCTGTTCCGCGCCTATCACGCCCTGCCGCCCCTGACCCGCAAGAGCGACGGCCTGCCGGTGGGCGCGGTGCAGGGCTTCTGCAACATGCTGTGGAAGCTGCTGCGCGACATGCAGGGCGATACGCCCACCCACCTGGCGGTGATCTGGGACCATTCGGAAAAGACGTTCCGCAACAAGCTCTACGACAAGTACAAGGCCCATCGGCCGCCGCCGCCGGAAGACCTGATCCCGCAGTTCCCGCTGGTGCGCGAGGCGACCCTGGCCTTTGGCGTGCCCGCCATCGAGCTGCCCGGCTACGAGGCCGACGACCTGATCGCCGCCTATGCCTGCCGGGTGCGCGAGCAGGGCGGCGAGACGGTGATCGTCAGCTCCGACAAGGACCTGATGCAACTGGTCGGCTACGGGGTGTCGATGTACGACCCGATGAAGGGCGTGCGGATCGACCGCGAGCAGGTGTTCGAGAAGTTCGGCGTCTATCCCGAGAAGGTCGTCGACGTTCAGGCCCTGTGCGGCGACAGCGTCGACAACGTGCCGGGCGCGCCGGGCATCGGGATCAAGACCGCCGCCCAGCTGATCAACGAGTATGGCGACCTCGACACGCTGCTGGCCCGGGCCGGCGAGATCAAGCAGCCCAAGCGCCGCGAGACCCTGATCGACTTCGCCGACCAGATCCGCCTGTCGCGCCAGCTGGTGCAGCTGGACTGCGACACGCCGCTGCCCGAACCGATCAGCGACCTGGTGCTGCGCGAGCCCGACAAGGACGTGCTGGCCGCCTTCCTGGAGACGATGGAGTTCCGCACCCTGGCCCGCCGGGTCGGGGACGGCAGCGCCGCCGCGGCGCCGCGCAGCCTGGACCGCCCGCTTGGTGACAGAGGGCCCGCCGCCGCGCCCGGCGCGCCCGTGGCCACGGTCTCCTACATGGGCGCGGCCGCCCGCGCCGCCGCGACGCCGGTCGCCCAGCCGGCTGTCATCGACACCAGCGCCTATGCCTGCGTGCGCGACCTCGACACCCTGAAGGCCTGGGTCGCCAGGGCGAGCGCCAAGGGTGTCGTGGCCTTCGACACCGAGACCGACGCCCTGGGCTCGGCCACCGCCGGCCTGGTGGGCGTGTCGCTGGCCGTCGCGCCGGGCGAGGCCTGCTACATCCCGCTGGCCCACGAGGAAAAGGCCGAGGGCCTGGCCTTCGAGACGGCCGCCAGCCTGGAGCAGATCCCGCTGGCCGAGGCGATCGCCGTCCTCAGGCCCCTGCTGGAAGACCCGGCGGTGCTGAAGGTGGCCCAGAACGGCAAGTACGATATCGCCGTGCTGTCGCGCTATGGCGTGCAGGTGGCCCCGATCGAGGACACCATGCTGATCAGCTACGTGCTGGAGGCGGGTCTGCACGGTCACGGCATGGACGAGCTGTCGGAGCTGTGGCTGGGCCACAAGCCGATCCCGTTCAAGCAGGTGGCGGGTACGGGCAAGAGCCAGATCAGCTTCAAGCATGTGGGCCTGACCGAGGCTACGGCCTATGCCGCCGAGGACGCCGACGTCACCCTGCGGCTCTACCATGTGCTCAAGCCCCAGCTGGCGGCCAAGGGGCTGCTGACGGTCTATGAGACGCTGGAGCGTCCGCTGCCGCCGGTGCTGGCGGCGATGGAGAACGACGGCATCCGCGTCGATCCCGAGACCCTGCGCCGGCTCTCCAACGAGTTCTCGATGCGGATGGCCGATTTCGAGGCCCGGGCGCAGCAGCTGGTCGGCCACCCGTTCAACCTGGGCAGCCCCAAGCAGGTCGGCGACGTGCTGTTTGGCGAAATGGCCCTGAAGGGCGGCAAGAAGACCGCCACCGGCCAGTGGTCGACCGACAGCGACGTGCTGGAGGCCCTGGCCCTGGAGCACGAACTGCCGCGCGTGCTGCTGGACTGGCGCCAGCTGTCCAAGCTGAAGGGCACCTATACCGAGAACCTGATCGCCGCGATCTCGCCCGACACCGGCCGGGTCCACACCTCCTACGCCCTGGCGGCGACCACCACGGGGCGGCTGTCGTCGTCGGATCCCAACCTGCAGAACATTCCGATCCGCACCGAGGAGGGCCGCAAGATCCGTAAGGCCTTCGTGGCCGCGCCGGGCAAGGTGTTGATCAGCGCCGACTACAGCCAGATCGAGCTGCGCCTGCTGGCCCATATCGGCGACATCCCGCAGTTGAAGAAGGCCTTCCAGGACGGCCTGGACATCCACGCCATGACGGCGTCAGAGATGTTCGGCGTGCCGATCGAGGGCATGCCGTCCGACGTGCGCCGCCGGGCCAAGGCGATCAATTTCGGCATCGTCTACGGCATCAGCGCCTTTGGCCTGGCCAACCAGCTGGGCATCGGCCAAGGCGAGGCCGGGGCCTATATCAAGACCTATTTCGAGCGCTTCCCCGGCATCCAGGCCTATATGGACGAGACCCGGGCCTTCGTGCGTCAGCACGGCTATGTCAGCACCATCTTCGGCCGCCGCATCAACATCCCCGAGATCCACGCCAAGTCGGCGGCGCAGCGGCAGTTCTCCGAGCGCGCGGCGATCAACGCCCCGATCCAGGGGGCCGCGGCCGACGTCATGCGCCGGGCGATGATCCGCATGCCCGCCGCCCTGGTCGAGGCCGGGCTGTCGGCCCGGGTCCTGCTGCAGGTGCACGACGAACTGGTCTTCGAAGCCCCGGAAGCCGAGGCCGAGGCCACCTGCGCTGTCGCCCGTCACGTGATGGAGAAGGCCGCCGAACCGGCCGTGGCGATCTCGGTGCCTCTCACGGTGGAGGCGCGGGCCGCGCTCAACTGGGATGAGGCGCACTGATCAAAAAATGAGCGACATTGCCCTGGCCGCGACCTTACGCCGCGTCACGGTTAATCCCGCGGAAACTCTTCCGATGGCACAGCTAGGCTGGCGCCGAGGTTGGGGCTCGGGTGGTAACTGCCTGTGTCTTTGAAGGTTTTCCGGCGCTGAAGCTAAACCCAGGAGGGTGTTTTGTCGTTCGGCGATCTGAGAATTCCCCACAAGCTGATGGCCGTGTTCGCGGTCATGCTGGCCACGATCATGCTCATGGGTGGGGCGCTCTACGCCAATAAGCTGGGCTACGAGAAGTCGGTCACCCGGACCGAGCGCGCGCATGAAGCGCTGCGCGCCGCCGACAAGGCCGCCTTCCGCCTCACCCGCCAGGAGAACTCGCTGCGCGGCTTCCTGCTGTCGGGCGACGACTATTACGTCAAGCGCCTGGAAGAAGCTCACAAGCCCAAGTTCCTCGGCGCCCTGGACGAGCTGCGCAAGCTGGCCGACGGCAACGAGGCGGGTCTGGCCCGTATCGCCGCCGTCGACGCCGCCTATGCCGAATACCGCAAGCAGGCCATCGAGCCGGGAGAGAGCCTGGGGGCCGATCCGGCCACGCGTCCGCAGGCCATCGAACTGGTCAAGCATGACGGCGTCGCCGACCAGGCCGTCGAGCCTGTCGAGAACGCCATCGAAGCCATTGTCACCGACAGCGAGGGGGTCCTGGCCGCCGAAGCCACCGCCCAGAAGAAGGCCTCCGCCGCCTCGACCCTGACCCTGGCGATCGGCATCCTGATCACCGCCGCCATCGCCGTTGTCGGCGGGTTGATGCTGTCGGGCGGCATCGCCGCGCCGGTGGCCGCCATGACCGCCGCCATGCGCCGCCTGGCCTCGGGCGATCACACGATCCAGGTGCCCGCCTCCGGCCGCAAGGACGAGATCGGCCAGATGGCCGCCGCCGTCACCACCTTCAAGGAAGCCGCCATCGCCAAGGAGCGACTGGAAAGCGACTCCGCCAGCCAGCGCTCCCTGACCGAGCGCGAACGCGCCGAGCGCGAGGCCGACAAGGCCGCCGAGATCCAGGCCGACGCCGTTGCGTTCGGCGCTCTGGGCGAGGCCCTGGACCGCCTGGCCAATGGCGACCTGACCCACCGCATCGTGGTGGAGTTCGCGCCCAAGGCCCAGCAGCTGAAGACCGACTTCAACGCCGCCGCCGGACGTCTGCAGGACGCGATGAAGAGCATCGCCGCCACCACCGACGGCGTCAGCGCCGGCTCCGACGAGATCGCTCGCGCCTCCGACGACCTGTCGCGTCGCACCGAGCAGCAGGCCGCCAGCCTGGAAGAAACCGCCGCCGCCCTGGACGAGATCACCGCCACGGTCCGCCGCACCGCCTCGGGCGCCAAGGAAGCCTCGCAGGTGGTCGCCACCGCGCGCGGCGACGCCCAGCGCTCGGGCGAGATCGTCAGCCAGGCCGTCGCGGCCATGACCCAGATCGAGGGCTCCTCGCAACAGGTCGGCAATATCATCGGCGTGATCGACGAGATCGCCTTCCAGACCAACCTTCTGGCCCTGAACGCCGGCGTCGAAGCGGCGCGGGCGGGCGAGGCCGGTCGCGGCTTCGCGGTGGTCGCCCAGGAAGTGCGGGCCCTGGCCCAGCGCTCGGCCGACGCGGCCAAGGAGATCAAGACCCTGATCTCGACCTCGACCGCCCAGGTCGGCGCCGGGGTCGATTTGGTGGGCCAGACCGGCGAGGCGCTGCGCCGCATCGTCGAGCAGGTCGCCTCGATCGACAGCCTGGTCAACGAGATCGCCGCCTCGGCCAGCGAGCAGTCCACGGGCCTGCACGAGGTCAATCAGGCCGTGAACCAGATGGACCAGGTGGTTCAGCAGAACGCGGCCATGGTCGAGCAGGCCACCGCCGCGACCCACGCGCTGAAAGGCGAGGCCAACCAACTCTCCAGCCTGGTCGGCCGCTTCAAGGTCGCCGCGGGCGGAGCCGCCGAGGCGCCCCGCGCGGCGCCCGCGCCCGTTCACCACGCCCGACCCAAGACCGCCGTTCGCCCGGGGCGCGGCTCGACCGCGGCCGCGGTCAAGGAAGACTGGGAAGAGTTCTGATCCGATTGCCCACTGGGGGGCGATAAGAGGCGGGTTCCCCGGGCGACCGGGGAGCCCGTTTTCGTGTCAGGGGAGCGTGGAGGCCGCCGCCCCCGCTCGGCCCAGGGCTATCGCATATGACGAAGGATGGATGCTTGCCGGACGGGCGCGCGGCGCGATGATCCGGGATCGACACTGACCTCGGCGCTTCCGGCGGTGGCGGACCGGCGTCCGGCCTTGTCGCACCTTTCCGGGCGTTCTGGACACCAACGGCATGCGATAGCGTGAGGGGGAACGGCTTCCTGCTTCATCGCGAGGCGGTCTTCCGCCTCGGACGAGCGCCCTAGAACCCGAAGCTGACGCGCAGGGCCGCCACCAGCGCGTGGCCGATGCCAGCGTCGCCGCCCGGGTCGATCACATATTGCAGGTCGGGCTGCAGGGTGACCGGGCCGATCCTGTCGGAATAGGTCACCTCGATCGCCGATTCCGCGCGCTTCAGCCGACCCCCGGCGTCGATCGCGGCGGCGCGGGCCTTCTTCGAGAAATAGGCCTGGTTGACGCCGAACGAGAAGGCGCTGTCGGGACGGCTGGCGAAGACCTTTTCGACCAGCACGCCGGCCTGCCAGCCGCTGCTGAAGTCGGTGGTGTCGCCGTCCGACACGCCCAGTCGGGCGAAGGCGGTGGCCTGGCGAGCGGCGTCCTCGCCGGTCAGTCGATGCTCCAGCAGCAGATAGGCGCCCACGGCGTTGCGCTGGGCCGGATCGCCGGCGGGGGTCAGATCCCGGATGTCGTCCTGCTTCTTGGTGTAGCGCCACGCGCCGACCGCGACCTTGCCCGCGCCGGTCCAGCCGGCTTCGGCGATCAGCAGGGCGCCGTGGTTGAACGAGGTGTCGACGCCGCCCGGATCGCCCAGCACGCCGGCGTCGGCGTTCAGGGCCGCGGCCTGGACATAGACGTCTTCGGCGGGGGTCCATTTCAGCCGCACCGCCAGGGCGGTGGAGGGAAAGATCGAAGGGCCGTTGGGGCCGGTGGCGGCCAGTTCCGACCCGATGCCGAAGGCGGGCGCGATCAGCAGGCCGGCCGAGTCATCGGCATAGAACTCGCTGTTGAGGTCGTAGAGACCCACCAGGGCCGAGGCCTTGTCGTTGGCGAACGACTGCTGGATCCAGGCCTCGAACAGACGGGTGCGATGGCGGGAGACCTCGATATTGTCGATGCCCTGGGCCGTTCCGGCGTCGTCATTGGGCATGCCGCCGCTGTTGTTCAGCAGCAGGGCGTGGGCCGTGGCGCCGCGCCAGCCCAGGGCCTTGTCCAGATCCAGGTCGGCGGCGATGTCGAGATTGTCGAGAAAGCGGCCGCGCTTGGCGACGCCGCCGCTGACCACGCCGGCGACATCGGCCGTGTAGTTGACGCTCAGGTCGAGCGCGGCCGCCTTGTCGTCTCTTGCGAACGCCGCGCCAGAGACCGCCAGAGCAGAGGCCGCCGCCAGAAGGCCAGCCAGGGTTCGGCAAGTCTTTCCTTTGGCGTGATGGCCTGTCGTCGCGCGCATTCTGTCATCCCTCGCGGTTCGAATTTCTGTCGAACGCTTTCCGGGACCATGACGTGAGGCGACGGATATCCCGTTAACGGGCGGCTTTGAAGCCTGTGACGAGTCGTCGCGGGTCTATTCCGCGTCAGAATGACGCGGCTGCGGCCAAAAGGGGGATGAACATGCCCCGGCGATCAGCCTGACGCGTGGGCGCAATCGATCTCGTCGGGCGCGATGATGGCGACGCGCAAATCGTCGTGGAACAGCTCGGCCCGCATGGTGGCGGCGTGCTCATCCAGCATCCGGCGAGCCCGGGCCTTGGCGTCGGCCAGAGTCGGGCTGCCCAGGGCCTCCATGTGGGGGACATCCGAATCCCGCGAATAGACGTAGCAAAAGAAGGTCATGTCGGGCCTCGGCCCCGCGTCCGGCGTCCGGGCGGGGAAACGGCACTATGACCGCTGGCGCGGCGCGCGACTGCCGGGTTCCCGACATAGCGACGCGCGACGGACGAGGATGTCTGGGGAGAGGTCCTTGGTGGAGCCGAGGGGAAACGCCCCCAGTCCAGCAAAATCAACTACTTAACAAGCGCTGCGTGCTACGTTTGTGGTGCGCCTGTGTAGCAGAGCATGGGGCGACTGAGAAGCGCCTTGCGCCGTCACATCGCAGGGCGGTCTCACTTGGCTACCTAAGGATCAAAGAAACTGGTCCGGGATCGCAAAGTGGCGACTGATCGAGTGCATTAGCTCCATAATGACGGGATGCTGCTCATTCAGCCTCCTTGGATCGAGGTCTGGCATATTGAAACTCGTACCAATGAAATGATGCCGAGGATCTGGTATCGTATTTGAGTTATAATGGTAGGGGTGGTTAGTCGCCATGACATAGGCGCGCAAGTCATCGCGTCCCCTATATAGAGGCTGTCTTTCCAGTACGTTGACTGAAGTCCTAAACTGACGAACCCACGGCGCATTTTCTATTGTTCCGTGCCATGGTGGGAGGTTGACGTCGATAAAGATCAATCGAGCATGATTGGCAGGCTTACCGACCGCATCTGCGATCAATCCCTGAACGTCAACTTGCACTGCCCCAGCATTGCCCACGACCTTGTCGATTTGCCGGTGTCGCCTCTTAGCCTCAACCCAGAACTTTGAGCCGGACTTGCGATGGGTCGCAATCAGTTCCCCGTGCCTTGAGCGCCGGTCATCCTCGTTCAAAAGCTCCAGCGAGAAATCAGCGCGAGCGAGCGTTGCGGCCACCCACAGTTCATACCGCGCTCCTTCAAACTGGTCGGGGTGACGTAGGCGAGCGAGCAGTTTGGGGGTCAGGCTCATTGCCTGCATCATGCAGAAGGTATCATAAGCTACTGATCTAAACGCCAGAGTTGCGCCGGTATCCTGAAGTGGTGTCCACTTTGTGAAGCGCTGATTATCATCTAACTCAAGTTTACAGACCTCCATATACCAACGTGCCAATATGTGACGTTCTTCAGGCGACTTGGAGAGTTCGGCATTAAACCAATCATTACCTAGTTGCTCGCGCAATAGATCATACAGAAAGCCGTGCCACGTCTCATCGTGCTCAAGCAGCCAGAGGGCGTTCCCAGCGGAAGCTAAGCGGCGTCCGTCCCCCATCGAGGTGTGAGCGGAAGGAAGGATTGCACCGTGGACTTGTGGCCAAGAAAGCTCTCGCTGCACTTTGGCGTTCATATTTTTGATCGCGCTAATCAAGTCTGGTGGCAGGTCCGACGCATCCAATGATTTCGAAGGAAAGCGGCCGTCCTTAGAAAGCTTCCCGTGGCAGTGTTTAAACTTCCTGCCGCTCCTGCAAGGGCAGGGCGCATTGCGCGTTATCTTGAGACCCTTGCTCATGATCGACTATTTGGGGCGCCGATTTCATGGTGCGCGTAAATGTTGCTCATCGGCGATGCTGCCATAGATGGCCAATCAGCATCGCAGCGCCAACCAGCGCGCCTGTCACCGCAGCTTGTTCGGAGCGCCACAACAGTATCAACTTCAGCACTCCAGCCACCGTGCTCGCGACAGCTACGGCACCCGCGAACGGCTTCCACGCCCCTCGAATAAGCTTAGCTATAAGGTGGCGCTGAAACAGAAACTCGATCTGCCAATGCGGAAGCGCCAGGATTGCCCTTCCGCGCGATGTGAGTTGGGCGGCGCGCTCTGACACCGGCAGGCGGAGCCTTTCGGTGAAGCGAACTTCCTCGGTCCCGCTAATCAGCTTGCAGTCCTCGAACACCTTCAACGACTGGACGAGGGCCGCAACGACGACATTGCAATCTGACTGTGTGACTGGGCGGCCATCCAGTTCCGCACCGCTTGCGCAGAACGTAGACGCTAGGGCGAATACGCTTTGCGGCACCGCTTGGGTAACAAGGCTCTGGCCTACGACTTCAAACCATTCGCGGTGCGCGTGCGCTTCGTCCCGTATCGCTGTGAAGGTCTTGAGCATGGTGCAACAATCCCACTCTGGCTCAACCTTGACCACGAGATTTCTCGTGGACCGAAAAAATGATGTGCTTTCGCGAGGGGCATTCATGAAACTCTGATGAGCCGGGTTGCCCCTTGGGGTGGGTTCGGGCGAACGGCTTTCGTCTGCGCCTCGCCGCCCGTACTGCGCTGGTGACAGCGAGGCCTGTCGCGTTGTTGGCGGGTGAAAGTTTAGGGATGAGCGAGAACTAGGTGCTTGCTGGCGCGGGCTTGGGCGGACAACTCAGCTTGTTTCGGCGTGGCCGTCATGAGGTGCGATGGCGCATAAGTTGTAAGTTATAAGCCGTGGCTCTAAAGGTACTTGACGGGCTTATTGAGCCACGGTTATGAGCTAGGGAAATCGAGCCCCTAACTTGTGAGCTATCCGCCGTGAACCACCGCCTTGCCTACTACCGGGTCAGCACCGGGGATCAGAGCATTGAAGCTCAGCGCCATGCGTTGGGCGGTCAGTTCGATGCTGAGTATGAGGACATCGGCGTCAGCGGCGGGACCATGGCTGCAGACAGGCTCGGCTTCGCCAAGCTGCTAGGGCAACTCCGCAAGGGCGATACAGTCTGCGTCTATGCGGTGGACCGGCTAGGCCGGGATGCGCTGGATGTGCAGACCACCGTGCGCAGCCTGCTCGATATGGGCGTGACGGTGGACATTCACGGCCTCGGGCAGATTGGCAGGGGCGTGGGGGAAATCATCCTCGCGGTCCTCGCCCAGGTGGCGGACATGGAGCGCCACAAGATCAGGGAACGGACGGAGGCGGGACGTGCCACCGCCAGGGCGGCGCTACAGGCCACGGGGAAGACGCACCGAGGGAAAGACAGCCTCGGCCGTCCGAAGGCCTGCGACGCGGCTTCTGTGAGGGCGTGGCGGGGTGTCGGGGAGGAGAGACGGTCGATCCGCGACACGGCGCGGCACTTCGGGATTTCAGAGGCCACGGTGAAGCGGTACGGCGCAGCGGGAGGCTGACCAAGATGGGCCATGCCGCCCCCCTCGGGCCGCGTTGTGGCCGGTTTGGCTCACTGAAGCACCTGCGAGGCCAACGCGCTCGTTTTGGGCTCTGGTGGGCACGGAATGGCGAGGGCTGATCAGGGGTTTTGATACCATCTTGCACAGATGGCGCTTGGCCGGGTTTCGCTACCATCATGCACAGAAGCCTTGTGGAGTGGGCTCACTCCCCGGCCTGATCCTGCGCAAGGGCTGTGCGCTACCGCGTATGGGCTGCATCTATTTACTGGAATATGCCCGGAGAGAATACGTACCTCTATCTTACAATCCAAGGTAAGCATATCGATGTGAAATCACCGAATATGACATATGGGAGTAGTCATTAGGCAGCATGTCGACATTTGATAGATGTCTGTATGAGCACGGGCATATAATAAGAACGACGGAATACGTGAGCTGCGAAAGCGAGAGAGCAATCTGTCTCAAATACGCTCGATGATCGCGGATTGCCCGGAGTATTACACAAAGCTACCGAGAATAGCATCCTGGCTCGGCTGAAGTTTTTCGCTTATCTCGCCGTAAGCCTGATCGGCTCTATCGATCATCCATTGATCAGCACCGCCTAGATCATAAAATCTACCGTTGTTCGCGATTTCCATGAGCACAGCGCCTAGAGCGAGCAAGATTGTCTTCTGCGCAACGCCGCCGTCTTCGAACTCGTGAAGGCCTGTAGCGAGAGCGATTGCTGCGACAGACATCTTATGCGGCCGCTTTCCCATCTTGCCCTCAAACAGTTCCGGCTTTCTGTCCCAGACCAGCGCCACAAGTGCGTTGGAGACCTTATCCGTATCGAACGGCTTCATGCCCATGAGGATGTGGTGGTCTAGCGCCTGCTGAACGAGAACGGCGGCCTCGCTCTTGCGCGCAGTGTTCTTGATCCATCCCAGCATGGCGTTCCCCTGTGGCTCACACCATTGAACCCGGTGGGCTTCGGCCGGTGAGCTTCATCACCTATAGGCGCCTCATTTTGGTGCGTAAATCCCGTGGTTGAAAATCCCGCATCTCGCGACCTTCCCGGCCGTGCCACGGGTCTCAGGAAAAACAGATAGCGATCAACGCCTGCTGAAGCTGGGCGCGGCTATCCGTGCGCAGCGGCTGGCCTTGGGTATGTCTCAGGAGGCTCTGGCGGACGCGTCAGGCGTGGATCGCTCGCACATGGGTGAGGTCGAGCGCGGGAAACGGAACATCACGTTCTTGAACATCGTGCGCATAGCTGAAGCAATGAGCGTGAAGCCCTCAGAAATCATATCGGCGGCAGGGCTTTAGGGAGCGCAAGCGCGCGCAGACGCGGGCCATAGAGTTCCGTGACGCCTGCACTCTACGGTCATTCAACCCACGTCTTCCACGAAGTGGTGCGAGGGTATGAGCTAGTCACCCGCCCTGAAGGCAGGCGGCAGCGGCGGGAGCTTGAACCCCGGCACCTTGTACTGGCGCATCCCTTCGACAAGCTGGTGAAGCGTGTAACCGTCGCCATAGTCGTCAGCAGCGTCCTTGCCCTTATGACCCATGATCTGCCGCTGCACGCCTTCGACCATCTTCACATGGCGGGCGTACCGCTTGAAGGTGTGACGGAACGAGTGAAATACCATTCGCCCCTCGGTGATACCAACAACTTGGCGCTTATAGTCGTTGAACCACTCCCCCCACTTCGCGGTCAGACGCCCATACTTGTTCGGTCGGAGCGCAGGGAAGAGCCGAGCCTGTCCCACATCTTTGGCGGCCTGGACGAAACGAATGAAGCCCTGCTGCACTAGCGAATGATGCACAGGAATGACGCGTTCACTGCCAGCGTTCTTGAGCTTGAGGTCATCTTCCTCGTCTTCCATGACATGAATGAACCAGGCCGTCCGCTCTTCCTCGTCGGCGTCGGGATAGGTTTCCTCCCGCACGTCGGATGGACGGAGCTGACCCAACTCCTCCATGCGCGCACCCGTGAATAGCGCGAGGAGCGGAAGCCAGTAGGCAGTCTCGCCTCTGCCCTCGGTCGGACGTTCGTCTTGCGCGTAGATCGGGCTGCCAAAGATCGCCGCGAGCGACGGAAGGTCGAAGGGCTTGCGCTTGTTTTTCTCCGCGTCCGGTACGATGAGCGTGACATCCTGGGCCGGGTTCACCGGGATGTAGTCATTCGATACGGCGTAGTTCAGCAGGGTCCGCAGGCGCGATAGTTTGACCTTCACGTTGGCTGCTGTCGTACCTTCCGCCAGCAGCTTGTCCTTGAAGGTGAGCACATCCCGTTTGGTGATCTTCTCCACTGGGAGGTCGCCCGTGCGCTCATTAAACCAGCGAGCAACCGCCCGGTGTGCATCGACCCCTTTCGGGTCGACTTTTCGCTCTACTGCCCACTTGTCGACGACCTTATCGAGGGGCGTTTCGCTGGTCACCGCAGCTACGGGAGTGGCTGTGTTTCCGCTAAGATTGGGCGCGGACTGTTGGGCTTGGGCGGCGCGAAGCCGCTCTATCTCCGATCTGGCGATCGCGGCTTGTTCTTCGGCGACTTTCCTAAAGTAAGCTTGGTGCGTCACAAGGTCGCGAGCGAGGCTCTGCTCGGACGTCAGGCCCGAGCCGTCTCCGGGCATAATCTTGCGTTCATACTCATCCAAAGCCTCGCGCCTCTCATCTGCGAAGTCTTCCTCCTGCTGGTTAAGCTCAGCGCCTTCGATGTGGTGGATCCACTCGGCCTCGCTCATGGTGGCGAAAGGGTCAACTCCCTTGCTCGCGACTGTGGGTGGCGATGCGGGCGCACGGGACTGGCCATCGGTGGTCCGCACGCCTTTTGCGCGGTGAGCATCGAACTCCCGCTCAAGTTCCGCCCATTTCAGCGGCAGCAACTTTCTTGCATGCTTCGGGTCGGCAGTCCCGAGCGCCCGCGTGATTTCCTTCTTCGGCGGCGGGTAGTGATGCAGCACATCAAGCGGGATGCGGCGTCGAATGGAGTAGCGAGCCCCGCGACGAATGAGACCAGTCGGCATCTTACCCTCTGCATCGTGTGTAGCAGACGCAGGAGGCTCGATCATTTTAAGCTGCTGATTTTGCGGAGTTTCTAAGTCACTCAACGACTTAGAGGTCCTTGGTGGAGCCGAGGGGAATCGAACCCCTGACCTCCTCATTGCGAACGAGGCGCTCTACCATCTGAGCTACGGCCCCAAGGAAGCGCGGGAATAAGGCGGGCCGGGGCTCGCGTCAAGCGGGGGAATGCGCGCCCTTGGACTTAGGCGGTCGAAGCGCTACATCCCCCTGCGACACGTCACGCAAAGGAACGACCATGGGTTCGGCTATCGTCTGGCTCTTCAATACGATTATCGGCCTGTTGATCATGCTGATCTTCGTGCGGGCCATCGTCAGCTGGCTGGTCCAGTTCGATATCATCAACACCCGCAATCGCGTGGTGGGTCAGATCCTGATGATGCTGGAGCGGCTGACCGATCCGGTCCTGAACCCGATCGCGCGGGTCCTGCCCAGCATCGGCGGCATCGACATCAGCCCGATCGTGGCGTGGCTGGCGCTGAAGGTCATCCAGATCCTGTTCAACGTCTATCTGGCCGGCCCGCTGGTGGCCGCGCTCGGTTAGGCCGACCGCCTTGGCCGTCATCCTGGCCGTCCGCCTGACCCCCCGGGGTGGGCGCGACGGGGCCGACGGCTGGGCCGCGGACGCCGAGGGGCGTCCCTATCTGAAGGTGCGGGTGACCAGCGCCCCGGTCGAGGGCGAGGCCAACGCCGCCCTGACGGCGTTCATCGCCAAGAGCCTGAAGGTTCCCAGATCGGCCGTGCGCCTCGCGGCCGGCGCGACCGCGCGCCTCAAACGGCTCGAGATCGACGGTGTGGACGAGGCCGATCTGGAGCGGGTGTTCGGCGCCAAGCCCTGATCCCCAGAATGTGGCGTTATCCGTGCCGATGGGGTAAAATATACCTCTCCTGAATCCCCGGGCGGTCGCGTTCGCCATTAAAATTGCAAGCAACCCAAGGAAATGTCGGGTTCCGGACCATTGACGGAAAGGTGGTGCTTCACGTCATCTTAGGGTCTCGGCGGGACAGATGGCCAGCGCGACAG
This sequence comes from Caulobacter sp., assembly GCF_965279145.1. Taxonomy (NCBI): domain Bacteria; kingdom Pseudomonadati; phylum Pseudomonadota; class Alphaproteobacteria; order Caulobacterales; family Caulobacteraceae; genus Caulobacter; species Caulobacter sp. Next base: position 1,198,911 of record NZ_OZ257139.1, on the reverse strand, counting down.
GATGTAACGGCCAACCGGGGGGGGGATCTGGCGCCGATGGGGGTTGAGCAGCCGCAGGGAGACTACGCGCGCGCCGCGGCGTCGAGACGCGCCGCGACCCTTTTCCGCCTGACCGCCACCCTGATGATCGCGGTCCTGCTGCACCTCTATATCCGCATGGAATGGGTATGGGTCTGGGCCGGGCTCTACACCCTGGCCCAGGGCGTCGAGCTGTGGGTCGGGCGACCGATCATCCTTGAGCCGGAACGCGTTCCGTCCCGATGGCGACGCCGGGCCATGGCCTGCTCGCCGGTCCTGACCTCGACCATCTTCGGCTCGCTCTCGATCCCGCTGTTCGCCTCGCACGAGCGGTTCGCCCCGACCCTGGGCGCCATGCTGCTGGCCGGATCCCTGCTGAACGTGATCGCGGTCAACGCCAGCCTGAGACTGGCGACCCTGTCGGCGGCGGCGCCGCATCTGCTGTATCTGCTGATCGTGCCCTTCATCGCCCGCATGGCCAATCCGGGCGCGCCCCTGGCCAACGCCCTGTGGTTTGGAGCCCTGCTGCTGGTGGGCTCGGTCGCGGTCGCCAACCGGACGCTGTCGGCGGCCCTCAGCGCCGAGGCCGCCGCCAAGGACGAGGCCGAGCGCCGCCGGCACGAGGCCGAGGAGGCCGTCGCCGCCAAGTCGGCCTTCGTGGCCATGATCAGCCACGAACTGCGCACCCCGATCAGCGCCATCCTGGCGGGCGCGGCGCGCCTGCACAGCGAGGTTCCCGAGGCCAGCTCCAAGGTCCACGCGCAACTGATCAGCGACGCCGGCGGCCTGATGCGAACCCTGCTCAACGATCTGCTGGACTTCTCGCGCCTGGAGGCCGGCCGCATGGCCATCGAGAAGGCCCCGTTCGACCTGCGCCAGACCGTGTCCGACACCCTGCGCTTCTGGCGGCCGGACGTCGCTCGCAAGGGCCTGCGCCTTCGCGTCGAGGGGGCCGCCAGCCTGCCCCGCTGGGTGGCCGGCGACGCCCTGCGCCTGCGCCAGGTGCTCAACAACCTGCTGTCCAACGCCATCAAGTTCACTGAACGCGGCGCGATCACCGTGCGACTGGGCTGTGTCAGCGATGACATGGTCCACCACCTGACGGTGGCCGTGAGCGACACCGGTCGCGGGATTTCCGCCGCATCGCTGCCGCGCCTGTTCACGCCTTTCGACCAGCTCAGCGCCTCTGTCGTGCGCCAGCACGGCGGCTCGGGCCTGGGTCTGACGATCAGCCGTGAGCTGACCCGGCTGATGGGCGGCGACCTGACCGTCGAAAGCCCCCCGGGCCGCGGCGCGACCTTCACCGTGCGACTGGCTCTGGAGCACGCCCAGGCGCCGGAGGTCGGCGAGATGGGCCCGTCGATCGCCGGGGCGCGGGTGCTGGTGGTCGATGACCACGTGGTCAACCGCCGCGCCATCGAGCTGGTCCTGCAGCCGTTCGGCGTGGAGGCGACCCTGGCCGAGTCCGGCGAGGAGGCCCTGGAATTGTTGGGCGCCGAGGTCTTCGACGCGGTGCTGATGGACGTCTACATGCCCGGCATGGACGGCCGCGAGGCCACCCGGATCCTGCGCGCCGGTTCGGGCCCCAACCGCGACACTCCGGTGATCGCCGTCACCGCCTCGGCCACGCCCAAGGACTGGGAGGCCTGCCTGGCCGCCGGCATGGGCGCTCACGTGGCCAAGCCGATCGATCCGATCGAACTCTATGCGGCCCTGGCTCAGGTTCTGTCCGGCGACGAGCGGGACGGGGCGAGCCTGACGCCGGCCGCGGCCGTCTGATCCAGAATCGCCGCCAACCGGGCTTTCAGGGCCGGCGCGTCTTTCATCTGACACTCCCAGATCGTCTCGACCCGCCAGCCGGCGGCCTCCAGCGCCAGCGCCGAGGCGGTGTCACGCGCCTTGTTGCGCGCCACCTTGGCCAGCCAGTAGTCGCGATTGGCCTTGGGCACGCGGGCGCCGCGCGCGCAGTCGTGGCCGTGCCAGAAGCAGCCGTGGACGAAGAAGGCCAGCTTGCGCCCCGGCATCACCAGGTCGGGCCTGCCCGGCAGGTCCTTGCGCTGCAGGCGATAGCGGGCGCCCAGGCTGGTCAGGGTCTTTCGCAGCAGGAGCTCGGGCTTGGTGTCCCGGCTCCTCACCCGCGCCATCACCGCCGAGCGCTTGGCCTTGTCATAGACGTCGGTGGTCATCGCGAAGGGTCTCGGCGTCGCCTCGCCATAGAGGCGACGCCGGGCCGGGCGCCTACAGCCCCTCGAACAGGGCCGTGGACAGGTAGCGTTCGGCGAAGCTGGGGATGATCGCCACGATCAGCTTGCCGGCGTACTCGTCGCGCAGGGCCAGGTCGAAGGCGGCGGTCAGCGCCGCGCCCGAGCTGATGCCGACCGGCAGACCCTCGACGGCCGCCGAGCGACGGGCCATGGCGAAGGCGTCGTCGTTCGACACCTGGACGATCTCGTCGATCACGCCGCGATCCAGGATGCCCGGCACGAAGCCGGCGCCGATGCCCTGGATCTTGTGCGGGCCGGGCGCGCCGCCCGACAGCACCGGCGAGGCTTCCGGTTCCACCGCGATCATCTTCAGGCCGGGCTTGCGGGCCTTCAGCACCTGGCCGACGCCCGAAATGGTGCCGCCGGTGCCGACGCCCGAGACCACGGCGTCCACGGCGCCGGCGGTGTCGTTCCAGATCTCCTCGGCGGTCGAGACGCGGTGGATCAGCGGATTGGCGGCGTTCTCGAACTGCTGCGGCATCACCGAATTGGGCGTGGCCTCGATGATCTCCTGGGCGCGGGCGACGGCGCCGCGCATGCCCTTCTCGGCCGGGGTCAGTTCCAGCTTGGCGCCCAGCAGCAGCAGCATCTTGCGGCGCTCGATCGACATGCTTTCCGGCATGACCAGGATCAGCTTGTAGCCCTTGGCGGCGGCCACGAAGGCCAGGGCGATGCCGGTGTTGCCGCTGGTGGGCTCGACGATGGTGTCGCCCGGCGTCAGCAGGCCCTGGGCCTCCAGCGACTCGATCAGCGACACGCCGATGCGGTCCTTCACCGACGACAGGGGATTGAAGAACTCCAGCTTGGCCACGACCTCGCCCTTGGGCTGGATCTGCGCCGACAGGCGCGGCAGGCGGATCAGCGGGGTGTCGCCGATGGTGTCGAGGATGGAGTCATAGATCTTGCCGCGCCCGGAACGCTTGAAGCGGGCCGCATCATAGGAGGGGGCGCCATCGGCCATGGGAGTTTCTCGCGAAAGGTTGGCGGGTCTAATCTCACCTTACGGCGTGGGGTTTTGCCTGTCAGCGGGTCATTCGGCGGCAAGGCTTGCAGATTTGCTATCGACCAGCGGCTCCAGCAGGCGCTCTGCCAGCCAGCGGACCACGGGCGGGGCGACGCCGTCGCCGATCACGTGCAATCCGGCGGTCTGACTGCCGGGCAGCGCGTAGCCGTCGGGCAGGCCCATCAGCCGGGCGCCCTCGCGCGGACTGATCAGGCGCGAGCGGATCTGGCCCTGGTCGATGACCAGCAGGGTCTGGCGCGAAGAGCCGCCGCGCGGCGTGCGCAGACAGCCCGCCAGGCCGTCGAACCGCACCTCGGCCCGCTGCTCGCCCGCCCGCATGCGCTTGAAGACCGAGCCAACGGCGCGCTCGCCGGTCCTGACGCGCAGGTCCACGGCGGCGCGGTGAGCGGGGGCCATCAGGGCCAGCAGGGCTCGGGTCTTCTCCGGACTGCTCCAGCGCGCATCCGCGTCGGGTTCGAGGATGGCGGCCAGGTCGGTGTTGCGGGCCGGCGGCGCGTCCAGACCCCACCAGATCCAGCCGGCCTGCAGGTCTTCGGGCAGGCGGTCGTAGGCGGCCTTCACGGCGCGGGTCTGGAAGGGGCTGGGACCGCTCAGGGCGTCGGCGGGCTTGCGGGTGGCGACCACGAACACGCGCGGCCGCGACTGCGGGGTGAAGCGCGAGGCGTCCACCTCCAGCGCGCCGAAGCGATAGCCCTCGCCCGTCAGGGCCTGACACAGGGCGGTGAAGTCGCGTCCCTCGTGCGAGGTCAAAAGCCCCACGACGTTCTCGACAATGATGGTGTCGGGCCCGCGCTGCTGGGCGTTCAGGGCCTGCATCAGCCGCCAGAACCCGAAGAAGGCCGAGGACCGGCCGCCGCTCAGACCCGCTCGCGCGCCGGCCAGGCTGAAGTCCTGGCAGGGGCTTGAGGCCCAGGCCAGATCCGTGGTCGGCAGGGTCTGCGACTCGATCGCCCAAACGTCGCCCTCATGAAAATGCTCTGCCGCGTCGGCGAAATTGGCGCGGTAGGTCGCCGCCTTGACCGGATCGAAGTCGTTGGCGAAGGCGCACGACCAGCCGTCTCCCAGGCCGATGCGGGCCATCCCGCCGCCGGCGAAGAATTCCAGGAAGGTGCGAGAGGCTTTTCGAGTCATGCTGCCGGAGTCTAGCCTCAGTCGGGTAAAAGGGGATAGCCGCCGCCATGCTTCGCACCATCGCCACGCTTGCTCTGGTCGTGACCGCCGCCCTGACCCTGGCCGCCTGTGGCGAGTCGATGGGCGTTTCGGAGGAGGCGACACCGCCCGCTGATGCGCCGGCCGCCAGCGGGCCGGACTATACCGGCGATATCGACGTGCTGGGGACCGAGCCGTTCTGGACCGTCAGGATCCGGTCAGGCGGCGTCGCCCTGACGCGGCCCGATCATCCCGACGTCAGCAACGCCAATCCCGGCGTTCGGCTGGACGGCCAGCAGGGGGTGTGGGACTCAAACGGCGCCAGGGAAGGCGAGGGACGGCTGGTGGTGCGCCTGACGCCGGGCGTCTGCACCGACGGCATGTCGGACCGCGTCTACCGGTTCCGCGCCGAGGTGTGGATCGACGGGGAGACGCTGGCGGGTTGCGCCGATCACACCGACCAGCTGACGGCCCAGCCCAAACCCTAGCTGTGTCGCAGTTCGATCGTCTGGAACGCGGAGGTCTTGGCCTGCGGCCTGCCGGCGCCGGGCGTGGGAATGAGCAGGCCGATGGCGACGGACAGTACGAGGGCGAGGGCGAAGAAGGCCTTGATGGCCATGGCGGGTCTCTGGTCTGGCGTCGACGCGAACATCGCGTGATCCGCCTTCAGCAACACAGATGGTTACGAAGGCGCGGGGTTCAAGCACCGCCAGAATACGGAACGGGCCGGGACCCCGATGGAGGGTTCCGGCCCGATTTTCGATTCCCTTCCCCCTTGATGGGGGAAGGGCAGGGATGGGGGTGACGCGGCGGTTCAGCCGGCAAGCGCCCGATCACCCCCACCCAACCCTCCCCCATCGAGGGGGAGGGCTCATTCACGCTATAAGATCTCGAACAGACCCGCCGCGCCGCGCTGAAATCGCGAATGCGATTTCAGCCACTTCAAAAGTGATGGGCGCCTCTTGTCCGTCCTGATCGAAATCAGAAGATTTCGAACAGACCCGCCGCGCCCATGCCGCCGCCGATGCACATGGTCACCACGCCCAGCTTGGCGCCGCGACGCTTGCCTTCCATCAGCAGGTGGCCGGCGCAGCGGGCGCCGGTCATGCCGAAGGGGTGGCCGATGGCGATGGAGCCGCCGTTGACGTTGTACTTTTCCGGATCGATGCCCAGCTTGTCGCGGCTATAGAGGCACTGGCTGGCGAAGGCTTCGTTCAGTTCCCACAGGTCGATGTCGTCGACCTTCAGGCCATGGCGTTCCAGCAGGCGCGGCACGGCATAGACCGGGCCGATGCCCATCTCGTCGGGCTCGCAGCCGGCGACGGCGAAGCCGCGGAAGGCGCCCAGCGGGGTCAGGCCGCGACGGGCGGCCTCGGCGGCTTCCATCACCACCACGGCGGCGGCGCCGTCCGACAGCTGGCTGGCGTTGCCGGCGGTGACGAACTTGCCCTCGCCCATGACGGGCTTCAGGCTGGCCAGGCCTTCCAGGGTGGTGTCGGCGCGGTTGCACTCGTCCTTGTCGACCACGTAGTCGACGAAGCTCTCTTCCTTGGTTTCCTTGTTGACCACCTTCATCTTGGTGGCCATCGGGACGATCTCGTCCTTGAACAGGCCGGCGGCCTGGGCGGCGGCGATGCGCTGCTGGCTACGCAGGGCGTATTCGTCTTGGTATTCGCGGCTGATGTTGTAGCGCTTGGCCACGATGTCGGCGGTGTCGATCATCGCCATCCAGAGGGCCGGATGGGTGCCCATCAGCTTCTCTTCGGTGATGTGGAAGCGGTTCATGTGACCGCCGCCCTGCACCAGCGAGATCGACTCGACGCCGCCGCCGATGGCGACATTGGCGCCGTCGTTGCGCACATAGTTGGCCGCCGTGGCGATGGCCTGCAGGCCCGACGAGCAGAAGCGGTTGATGGTCTGGCCCGAGGTGGTGACCGGCAGGCCGGCCCACATGGCGGCGTTGCGGGCCACGTTCATGCCGGTGGCGCCTTCGGGACCGCCGCAGCCCAGGGCCACGTCTTCGACTTCGCCGCCGTCAAGGCCGGCGCGCGACACGGCGTGCTGGATGGCGTGACCGGCCATGGCCGCGCCGTGGGTGTTGTTGAAACCGCCGCGGTTGGACTTGGCCAGACCGGTGCGGGCGTAAGAGACGATGACCGCTTCGCGCATTGGGCGCTTCTCCCCGTTAAACGTTAGTTTGAATTGGCGGCCACCCTAGACTCGGAATTCCGCGCGGGAAAGGTCACGCGAACGTAAAGCGGCTTGACGTTCGCGGCAGGTGGGCGGACGCTGGTTAACAACGATAATATATGGGAGGCGGCGGCCATGGCGGATCACGCCTATGATCTGGTGCTGCGCGGCGGCACGGTGCTGGACGGATCCGGCGCGCCAGGTTTCGTCGCCGACGTGGGCGTCCGGCGCGGCCTGATCGCCGCCGTCGGGCCAGATCTGGCCGCCGGGCGCGAGGAAATCGACGCCCGAGGGCGTCTGGTCACCCCCGGCTTTGTCGACATCCATACCCACTATGACGGCCAGGCGACCTGGGACGCGCGCATGACGCCCAGTTCGGGCCACGGCGTGACCACGGTGGTGATGGGCAATTGCGGCGTCGGTTTCGCGCCCTGCCGGCCGGAGGACCGCGACCGGTTGATCCGTCTGATGGAGGGTGTGGAGGACATTCCCTTCCCGGTGCTGACCGAGGGCCTGCCCTGGAACTGGGAGAGCTTTCCCGACTATCTCGACGCGCTGGAGGCGCGGGCCTTCGACGTCGATATCGGCGCCCAGCTGCCGCATGCGGCCCTGCGGGTCTATGTGATGGGCGAGCGCGGGGCCCATCGCGAGCCGGCGACGCCCGCCGACATCGCCGCCATGGCCGCCATCGCCAAACGGGCGGTCGAGGCCGGGGCCCTGGGCTTTTCCACCTCGCGCACCCTCAATCACCGCACCAGCGACGGCCAGCCCACCCCGACCCTGACGGCGGGCGAGGACGAGCTGACCGGCATCGCCATGGGCCTGGCCGCCGCCGGCAAGGGCGTGCTGCAACTGGTCTCGGACTTCCATCCCGACGGGCTGGCCGAGCTTTCCATGGTCCGCCGGATCGTCGAGGCGTCAGGCCGGCCGCTGTCGTTCTCGCTGGTTCAGAGTCCCCATTCGCCGAACGGCTGGAAGGCGATGCTGGCGGAACTGAGCGCCGCCGTCGACGCCGGCCAGCCGATGAAGGCCCAGGTCTGCGGCCGCCCCGTGGGCGTGCTGTTTGGCCTGGAGCTGACCCTCAACCCCTTCAGCCAAAACCCGGTCTTCGGCGAGATCGCCAAGGCCTCGCTGGCCGACAAGGTCGCGGCCCTGTCCGACCCCGACTTCCGCGCCCGCCTGCTGGCCTATGACGGCGAGGCCGCCGGGCCGTTCACGATCCGCACCCTGCGGGCCTGGGACAATCTCTTCCCCATGGCGGCGGCTCCCGACTATGAACCGACCGCCGACATGACCGTGGCCGCCCGCGCAGCGGCCTCGGGGCGCGATCCGGCCGAGGTGGCGCTGGACGTCCTGCTGGAGAACGGCGGGCGCGGCATGCTCTACAATCCGTTCCTGAACTATGCCGACGGCTCGCTGGACCCCAGTTTCGCGATGCTGAACCACAGGGACACCGTGCCCGGCCTGTCGGACGGCGGGGCGCATGTGGGCATGATCTGCGACGGCAGCTTCCCGACCAGCAATCTCGTCCACTGGACCCGTGACCGCACGCGCGGTCCGCGCATCGCGCTGGAGACCATGGTGGCGATGCAGACCCGCGACACCGCCCAGACCGTGGGCCTGATGGATCGCGGCCTGATCGCGCCGGGCTATCGGGCCGATCTCAATGTCATCGACTATGAGGGCCTGAGCCTGGAGGCGCCGCGCGTGGCCTACGACCTGCCGGCCGGCGGTCGGCGGCTGACCCAGACGGCGCGCGGCTATGTGGCGACCATCGTGGCGGGGACCGTCACCTATCGCGACGGCGAGCCGACAGGCGCCCTGCCCGGGCGGCTGGTGCGCGGGGCAAGGTCGGCGCCGATCGCCCTGGCGGCGGAGTAGCCTTACTCCCCGAAGCCTTCGCCCGGCGTCAGCGGCGACAGCCGGATCAGCCGCGAGTCCTCGACCGCCGCCTGCCGGTGCTTGACGAACTCGCGGTAGTCCGGGTCGGTGACCATGGCGAAGAAGACCCCGGCGTTGGGATATTCGGCGATGAAGGCCAGGTCCCAGCGCTCGTCCGTCGGCCCGGTCAGGACCAGTTCGGGCTTGCCCGCCCAGATCTGCCGGCCGCCCAGTTTCGCGAACAGCGCGGCCGTCTCGCGACCATAGGCGCGATAGGCGTCCAGCCCCGACCGGCCCTTGCCGCGCTCGGGATGATCGACCGGATAGTCGGCGACGGCCTTGAGCCGCACCAGGTTCAGCATCTGGATCGGCGTGTCGCGCGGCAGGCCCTTGAAGGCGTCGAACTGCTCGCGGGTTGGGTCGATGCTGGACATGGCGCGTCTCGTTGTCGTTTACCGTTTGGGCAGGATGGTCAGGCCGTCGGGCAGTTCGTTGGTGTCGGCCTGACGCACCGGCACATGGTTGGACAGGATCTCGCCCACCCGGGCGACGGCGGCGACGAAGCCATCGGCGACCTTGTCCTGCTTCATGCCCGCCACCAGGTCGGCCACCACCGCGTCCCAGACCGCGTTGGGCGCGGCCTTGTAAATGCCCTCGTCGGCGATGACCTCCACGCGATGCTCGGCCAAGGCGGCGAAGATCAGCACGCCGGTGCGGTCGCGGGTCAGGTGCAGGCCGTGGCTCATGAACTGGTCCATGGCCGCCCGCTTGACCGCCGCCGTCTTCAGCGCGCCGGGCGTCAGGGCGCGGCGCACGGGCGGGATCGACACGAACAGGGCCGACAGGATGAACACCGCCGCCTGCAGGGCGATATAGACCGTCAGGGTCGAGAAGATGGCGGTGTCGATCGCGGTGGCGTGGCCGACGGTCCAGCCGCCGAACAGCCTCGTCAGCATGTCGGGCCGCAGGCCGGCCAGCAGGGCCGCCGCCGGCAGCACCAGGGCCGTGGCCGCCGCCCAGACCAGCGGGGTCTCGCGATCGTCGGAAACCTCGGGCGCCAGCACGCAGAAGATCTCGCCGGCGGTGGTCTTTTCGGCCGCCGCCACCGCCGAAGCGATGCGGGCCTGGTCCTCGGGAGTCATTTTTCGCATCACCAGCTCCCCGAACTTCCGCCGCCGCCGAACGAGCCGCCGCCGCCGGAGAAACCGCCGCCGCCACCGCCGCCCCAGTCGGAGCCGCCGCCCCGTCCGCCGCTGTTGAGCGCGCTGAGGATGATCCAGGGCAGGGCCGAGCCCAGGCCGCCGCCGTGCCGACGGCCGCGCCGTCCGGACAGCAGCCGGGTGATCAGGAAGAAGATGACCAGGACGACCAGGATCGCCGCCAGGCCGCCACCGCCGCCGCTGCTCTGGCTGGCCTGGGGCTGCGCGGCCTGGGCGACCTTGGCCTTGGCCTGGTCGTCGGGCAGAGACAGCTGGGCCAGGATCTCGTCGGCCCCCGCCACCACGCCGCCTTCCATGTCGCCGGCCTTGAATTTCGGAATGATTGCGCTCTGGATGATGACGCTGGACAGGGCGTCGGTCAGGACCGGCTCCAGACCGTAGCCGACCTCGATGCGGACCTTGCGGTCATTGGGCGCGACCAGCAGGATCGCGCCATTGTCCTTGTCCTTCTGGCCCAGCTTCCAGGTGCGGCCCAGCTGGTAGCCATAGTCCTCGATCTCATAGCCCTGCAGCGTCGGGACCGTGGCGACCACGACCTGGCGGCCGGTGGTGTCTTCCAGCGTCTTGAGCTTTTCGGTCAGGTCCTGCTCGACCTGGGGCGAGAGGATGTTGGCCTCGTCGACCACCCGTCCGGACAGGGCCGGGAACTTCGGCGCGGCGAAGGCGGGGAGGGCCAGGGAGAGACAGAGGTAGAGCGCGGCCAGCACCGCGATCACCAAGCCGCCCATGCCCGTCTTGTCATCCCGGCCGGAGCGCGCAGCGCGTAGCGCCGGGACCCAGGGGCGACCACTGTGCGCCGGTCCCTGGGTCCCGGAGAGCCTCTGCGAGGCTTCCGGGATGACAAGGTTTTTGGCTGGGGTGTTCACCCTATTGGGCCGGAGCCGGAGCCGGAGCCGGAGCCGAGGCGGGCGGCGCCGAGTCGAAGCTGACGGTCGGCGCGCTCTGCGCCGAGGCCGTGGCCTGGAACAGCTGGGCCGGCTTCTGGCTGCTGTAGAGCGTCTTGGCCCAGAAGATGCTGGGGAAGGTCCGCAGCGTCGTGTTGTATTTCTGGGCGGTCTCGTTGTAGTCGCGCCGCGCGATGGTGATGCGGTTTTCCGTGCCTTCCAGCTGGCTTTGCAGGGCCATGAAGTTCTGGTTCGACTTCAGGTCCGGATAGTTCTCCTGGATCATCATCAGTCGGCCCAGCACGCCCGACAGCTTGTCCTGGGCGGCGGCGTACTGCTGGAAGGCGGCCGGGTCGGTGATGGTCGAGGCGTCGACCTTGACCTGGGTGGCGCTAGCGCGGGCCTGGGTCACCTCGACCAGCACGCCCTTTTCCTGAGCGGCATAACCCTTCACCGTGGCGACCAGGTTGGGCACCAGGTCGGCGCGGCGCTGATACTGGTTTTGCACCTCGGCCCAGGCGGTCTTGGTCGCCTCGTCCTGGGTCGGGATGGTGTTGATACCGCAGCCGGCGAGGGTGGCGGCCAGGGTGGCGACCACGGCGACGCGCATGGCGGTTTTGGCGAAAAGATTCATTCAGCCCTCCAAGAGCCTTGTCCGGATCAAGCAACGCCCGAGACGTGAAACAGGCGCGCCCTTTTCAGCATGACACCGCCGCCTGGGACGCGAGCGATCGCATACCCACGTTAGATAGCGCGTCGCTTGATCCACGTCAGGTCGCTCGAAATTAAACCTTCTCCATTTCCGCAAACTGTTTCCGGCGCGGACCCAGATAGCCGAACAGCCAGGCGGCCACCTTGCGGATCTGGATCTCCTCGCTGCCCTCGGTGATCCGGTAGCGGCGGTGGTGGCGATAGATGTGCTCGAACGGCTTGTGGCGCGAATAGCCGATGCCCCCATGCACCTGCATGGCCCGGTCAGCGGCTTCGCAGACCAGGCGGTTGGCCTGGTAGTTACACATCGAGACCTTGTCGGAGAGGCGCTTTTCCACCTCCGGCTTGGTCATCTGGTCCATCTCCCAGGCGGTCTTGCGGATCAGCAGGCGCAGCATCTCGGCGGTGCTGGCCAGTTCGACCAGCGGGAACTGGATGGCCTGGTTCTCGGCCAGGGGCTTGCCGAACGGTTTGCGGATCCGGGCGTACTTGACGCTCTCTTCTATGCAGAAGGTCGCCGCGCCCAGGCTGGAGGCGGCCTGGCGGATGCGGTTCTCGTGCACGAAGTGCTGGGCCAGCGAGAGGCCGCCGCCCTCGGGGCCGAACATGGCGCTGTCGGGGACCCACACATTGGTGAAGCTGACCCGCGGGTGGTCGGTCGGCATGTTGAAGGTCCAGAGGTACTCCTCGATCTTCACGCCGGGCGTATGGGCGGGCACCAGGAAGGCGGTGATCCCCCTGGCGTCGCCGTCCTCGCCGGACGTGCGGGCGAACAGGCAGCAGTGGGTGGCGGCGTGCATGCCGGTGGTCCACATCTTCTCGCCGTTGATCCGCCAGCCGCTCTCGCCCTTGTGGGTCTCGCGCACCGCGCGGGTCTCCATGAAGGTGGCGTCCGAGCCGTGGTCGGGTTCGGTCAGGCCGAAGGTCGGACGGAAGGCGCCCTTGTCGAGCATGTCGGTGATCAGGTGCTGCTGGTCGGGCCGGCCGAAGTCGCGGATCATCAGCACGAAGGGATTGTTGCCGACGATCGAGTGCTCGTTCTGCAGGTCGTTGAACAGACCCAGGCCCTTGCTGGCCAGATGCTCGCGGATCACCGCCATCCACAGGTTGGAGCCGCCCTGGCCGCCGAATTCGCGGGGCAGGGCGAAGCGGTAGTGGCCGGCCTGGTCGGCCAGCTTGCGGGCCTTGGCCAGCAATTCTTCCCAATCATGGCGGGGCAGGCCGCCGCCGTCCCAGTCGGTGCGGGCCCATTCGCGGCGGTGGTCGAAGAAGCGCTCATTGTCGTCGCGCGCCTGCAGGGGCGCGATCTCGTCCTCGATGAACTGGTCCAGCACGGCCAGATAGGCCGTCAGTTCCGGCGGTAAGGTGAAGTCCATGGCCTAGCCTCCCTCGCGTCTTTTTTTGGTGTCTGGAGCCGACTATGCGCGTCGCTTGGTCACGGCCAAATCGTGCCGTTGCGGAACGTCGTTCTTAACCTGGCCTTGACCAGCCCGGCCGTACGATCGTCGCCATGATCATGATGGCGACAGCCGCGATCCTTGGCGCCGCGCTTGGACTGTTCGTCCGGCCGCGGCTTCTCGGCGTCGCGGTGGCGGTGCTGCTGATCGCCGGGGTCGAGGGCGGCGCCCTGATGCTGATCGAGATGCTGCACAGCCAGCCCAACCGCGAAGTGCTGATCGGCCGCCTTGAGGGCCTGTTCGGCGAGGACTGGGTCGGCGCGGCCATACCGGTGGGCGTGGCCTTCATCGGCGCGGTTCTCGCGGCCGTGATGGGAACCATCTCCGACCCCAAGACCGTCACGGTGCTGACCGGAGACGAGGTTCGCCGCAAGGCCGGCAAGGACGGCCGCTACGCCCGGGTCCAGGGCATGATTGAAGACCGCCAGATCCATCAGAAGGCCGAGAGCCGGATCGAGTCCATCCTGGGGCTCTAGGCGAAGGGCCGCCGAGCGACGACCGCGCGCGGATCAGCCTCGCCGTTTTCCGTGAAACTCGCCGTTTCTAAAAAAAACTTAACGCGAATAAATTTCGCTTGCGCAATTTCGGGGCGCTGATATCTAAGCACTGCTTAGTTCGACTTCGTGGCGTCGGTGGGGATACCGACGCCTGCATCCCCGAAGTCAGGACAACCAGTAACGCTTTTCGCCGATCACCGATCTTCTCACAACTCCCCTGAACGTTGGAGGGCTCTTATGAAGCTCCGCACCCTGGCGGCCGTCGCCGCCCTGTCCGTTTCCATGTTCGCCGGCGCCGCCCTGGCCGATGGCCGCGTCGCCGCCGCTCTCGAAGCGCCCGTCGCCGCCAAGACCAAGGTTGTCGCCGGCGGCGCCGTGTTCGTCTGCGACGGCGCTGAATGCGTCTCGCTGTCGGCTCCCTCGCGCGCCATCACCGCCGTGTCCTGCAAGGCGCTGGCCAAGGAAGTCGGCCGCGTGTCGGCGTTCGGCGGCGAAGCCAAGTCGCTCGACGCCGACGACCTGGAACGCTGCAACGCCTCGGCCAAGGGCGCCGCCGTCGCCTCGAAATAAGGTTCTACCCAGTACCCAGACGCGTTGGGGCGATCTCGCCCTGTCTGGCTGTTTCCTCGAGCATTCGCCTTGATGGGGCGGCGGGCCTGTCCCGCCGCCCTTTTTCTTTTGTCCGATCTTCGGCTAACTTGGCTCCTCATGACAACGACCCTCGCCGCCCAGCTTGAAGCCGCCCTGCGCGATGTCGCCGGGGCGCAGTCCCGCCCTTCCTCCATGACCGTCGACTACGGTCCCGACGGCGAAGACGCCGGCGCGGCTGTCCGGGCCTGGGTCGAACGCTCGACCCGAAGCCTCGTCTTCGCCCAGGCCGAAGCCCGGCGCCGTAACGGAAGCCTCGCGGCGGCCGCGTCGGCCGTCTTTCGTCGCGTCGAGGCCTGATCGCGCCGCTTTGGTTGCGACTGCGAAAAGCCCGTGTTATCAGGCGCGCGGCTTCGGACGGGGTGGCGCATCAGCGCCGGCCCTCCATGCGCTTTTTTCAAGCGTGCTCAAGCCTTTAAGCCGGGACAAGGGTTAATCTTCTTGTCCGCGGCCATTGCAACGCACCGGGCGGATACCAAGTGGCGGACGAAACCAAGGCGACGGATGCGGGTCAGCGCTATGCGCAGTCCCTGTTCGAACTGACGATCGAAGGCAATCAACTGACCAAGGTCGAGGCCGACCTGAAGTCGCTGAAGGCGATGTACGCCGACAGCGCCGATCTGCGTCGCCTTGTCGCCTCGCCGGCCTTCTCCGCCCAGGACAAAGCTCTGGGCCTGGCCGCGATCGCCAAGAAGGCGGGCTTCCAGCCGCTGACGACCAAGTTCCTTGGCCTTGTGGCCAGCAACGGCCGGGCGGGCGACCTGATGGGCGCCATCACCGCCTTTTCCGAAATGTCGGCCAAGCATCGCGGCGTCGTCTCGGCCGAGGTGATCTCGGCCACCGTCCTGACCGCCGCCCAGCTCAAGGGCGTCCAGACCGCCCTCGCCGAAGCCCTCGGCAAGACTCCTGAACTTTCGACCCGCGTCGATCCGTCCATCCTGGGCGGCGTCAAGGTGCGTGTCGGCTCCCGCCTGTTCGATGCTTCGCTCCGTTCGAAGCTCGATTCCCTGAAATTCGCCCTGAAGCGCGCCTAAAGCCTTATAAGCGCGTCAAAAGATAAAAATCGCAGAGAGCCCAAGACAGCCATGGACATCCGCGCCGCCGAGATTTCGGCCATCCTCAAGTCGCAGATCGCCAATTTCGGCGAAGAAGCCGCCGTGTCCGACGTCGGCCAGGTGCTGTCCGTCGGTGACGGCATCGCCCGCATCTACGGTCTGGACAACGTCCAGGCCGGCGAAATGGTCGAGTTTCCGAAAGCCGGCGTGAAGGGCATGGCCCTGAACCTGGAGCGCGACAACGTCGGTTGCGTGATCTTCGGTCAGGACCAGGCCATCAAGGAAGGCGACGAAGTCCGCCGCCTCGGCGAGATCGTCGACGTTCCGGTCGGCCGTGGCCTGCTGGGCCGCGTCGTCAACCCGCTGGGCGAGCCGATCGACGGCAAGGGCCCGATCGTTTCGACCGAGCGTCGCCGCGTCGACGTCAAGGCGCCGGGCATCATCCCCCGCAAGTCGGTGCACGAGCCCGTGCAGACCGGCCTGAAGTCGATCGACACCCTGATCCCCGTCGGCCGCGGCCAGCGCGAACTGATCATCGGTGACCGTCAGACCGGCAAGACCGCCGTCGCCATCGACACCATCCTGAACCAGAAGGCTGCCAACGCTGGCAAGGACGAGAGCGCCAAGCTCTATTGCGTCTATGTCGCCATCGGCCAGAAGCGTTCGACCGTCGCCCAGATCGTCAAGACGCTCGAAGAGCACGGCGCTCTGGAATACACGATCGTCGTCGTCGCCTCGGCCTCCGAGCCGGCCCCGCTGCAATACCTGGCGCCGTTCTCGGGCTGCGCCATGGGCGAGTGGTTCCGCGACAACGGCCTGCACGGCCTGATCATCTATGATGACCTTTCCAAGCAAGCCGTCGCCTACCGCCAGATGTCGCTGCTGCTGCGCCGCCCGCCGGGCCGCGAAGCCTATCCGGGCGACGTGTTCTACCTGCACTCCCGCCTGCTGGAACGCGCCGCAAAGCTGAACGAAGACAACGGTTCGGGCTCGCTGACGGCTCTGCCGATCATCGAAACCCAGGCCAACGACGTCTCGGCCTACATCCCGACCAACGTGATCTCGATCACCGACGGCCAGATCTTCCTGGAAACCGACCTGTTCTACCAGGGCATCCGCCCCGCCGTGAACGTCGGTATCTCGGTGTCGCGCGTCGGCTCGTCGGCCCAGATCAAGGCCATGAAGCAAGTCGCCGGCGCGATTAAGGGCGAACTGGCCCAGTATCGCGAAATGGCCGCCTTCGCGAAGTTCGGTTCGGACCTCGACGCCTCCACGCAAAAGATGCTGGCCCGCGGCGAGCGCCTCACGGAGCTGCTCAAGCAGCCCCAGTACGCGCCCCAGGCCGTCGAAGAGCAGGTCTGCGTGATCTACGCCGGCACGCGCGGCTATCTGGACAAGATCCCGACCTCGGCGGTTCGCCGCTTCGAGGCCGAGTTCCTGGCCCGCCTGCACAGCCAGCACAAGGATCTGCTGGACGGCATCCGCACCAAGAAGGCCCTCGACAAGGACCTGGAGAACACGCTGAAGAGCGCGCTCGACAGCTTCTCGTCGACCTTCGCCTAAGCCCCCTCGGAACGCTCGGAGAGAGTAGCGCCGAATGGCCAGCTTGAAGGAAATGCGCAATCGGATCTCTAGCGTCAAGGCGACGCAGAAGATCACGAAAGCGATGCAGATGGTGGCCGCAGCCAAGCTGCGCCGGAGCCAGGACGCCGCCGAAGCGGCGCGTCCTTACGCCCGGCGTCTGGCGGCGGTGATCGCCAACCTGGCGGCCGGGGTGTCCGGCGACGGGGCTCCGGCCCTGCTGACCGGCACGGGTCGCGATGATCGGCACCTGATCATCGTCGCCGCCGCCGATCGGGGCCTGGCCGGCGGTTTCACCTCGTCGATCGTCCGCGCCTCGCGCGAGCGGATCGACAGCCTGATCCGCGAAGGCAAGGACGTGAAGATCGTCTGCGTCGGCAAGAAGGCGACCGCCCAGCTGCGCCGCCTGTACGCCGACCGCATCGTCGAGAACTTCGACCTGTCGGCCTATCGCCAGTTCACCCTGTCGGTGGCCCAGCCGATCGCCGACGTCGTCACGCGCCTCTATGAGGCCGGCGACATCGACGTGGTCACGCTGTTCTACAGCCGCTTCAAGTCGGTGGTCATCCAGACCCCGACGGCGCTGCAGCTGATCCCGGCGGTCGTTGACGGTTCGGCCGCTCCGACGACCGGCGCTTCAGCGGTCTATGAGTATGAGCCCTCGGAAGAGGCCATTCTCGAGACCCTGCTGCCGCGCAACCTGACGGTCCAGATCCTGTCGGCCCTGCTCGACAACATGGCCGGCTTCTACGCCAGCCAGATGACGGCGATGGACAACGCCACGCGCAACGCCGGCGACATGATCAAGCGCTACACCCTCGAATACAACCGTTCCCGCCAGGCCCAGATCACCAAGGAGCTGATCGAGATCATCTCCGGCGCCGAAGCCGTCTGATCAAAAGCCTAACGTAAAAAACGCACGCACGAGCACGCACGAAAGACCCGCACGCCATGGCCAAGACCCCCGCTAAGGCTCCCGCCGCCGCCGCTGACAAGCCGGCAGCCGTGAAGAAGCCCGCCGCCGCTCCGAAGGCGGCCGCCGCCGCTCCCGCCGCCGCCGCCAAGGCTCCGGCCGCCAAGAAGCCCGCCGCCCCCAAGGCCGCGGCTCCGAAGGCGACCCAGGCCGCTCCGGCCACCATCGGCGCGGCGACCGGCAAGCTCGTTCAGGTCATCGGCGCCGTCGTCGACGTCGAGTTCACTGGCGAGCTGCCGGCGATCCTGAACGCCCTGGAAACCGTCAACCAGGCTTCCGGCCAGCGCCTGGTGTTCGAAGTCGCCCAGCACCTGGGTCAGAACACCGTCCGCGCCATCGCCATGGACGCCACTGAAGGCCTCGTTCGCGGTCAGGCCGTGCGCGACACCGGCGAGTCGATCCGCGTTCCGGTCGGTCCCGGCACCCTGGGCCGCATCATGAACGTCATCGGCGAGCCGATTGACGAACAGGGCCCGATCAAGTCGGACATCTTCCGCACCATCCACCGCGACGCCCCTTCGTTCGCCGAGCAAACCAACACGGCTGAAGTCCTGGTCACGGGCATCAAGGTCATCGACCTGATGTGCCCCTACACCAAGGGCGGCAAGATCGGCCTGTTCGGCGGCGCCGGCGTCGGCAAGACCGTGACGATGCAGGAACTGATCAACAACATCGCCAAGGCTTACGGCGGTTATTCGGTTCTGGCCGGCGTGGGCGAACGCACCCGCGAAGGCAACGACCTCTATCACGAGATGATCGAGTCCAACGTCAACACCGACCCGAAGGCCAACAACGGCTCGACGGAAGGCTCGCGTTGCGCCCTCGTTTACGGCCAGATGAACGAACCCCCGGGCGCCCGCGCCCGCGTCGCCCTGACCGGCCTGTCGATCGCGGAATACTTCCGTGACGAAGAAGGCAAGGACGTGCTGCTGTTCGTCGACAACATCTTCCGCTTCACCCAAGCCGGCGCCGAAGTGTCGGCTCTGCTGGGCCGCATCCCGTCGGCCGTGGGCTATCAGCCCACCCTGGCCACCGAGATGGGCAACCTGCAGGAGCGCATCACCTCGACCAACAAGGGTTCGATCACCTCGGTCCAGGCCATCTACGTGCCCGCCGACGACCTGACCGACCCGGCGCCCGCCGCCTCGTTCGCCCACTTGGACGCCACCACCGTTCTGTCGCGCGACATCGCCGCCCAGGCCATCTTCCCCGCCGTCGATCCGCTGGACTCGACCTCGCGGATCATGGACCCGCTGGTCATCGGCGAAGAGCACTACAACGTGGCCCGCTCGGTCCAGGAAGTGCTTCAGCAGTACAAGGCGCTGAAGGACATCATCGCCATCCTGGGCATGGACGAGCTGTCGGAAGAGGACAAGCTGACGGTCGCCCGCGCCCGCAAGATCCAGCGCTTCCTGTCGCAGCCCTTCCACGTGGCCGAGCAGTTCACCAACACCCCCGGCGCCTTCGTCGCGCTGAAGGACACGATCCGCTCGTTCAAGGGCATCGTCGACGGTGAATACGACCACCTGCCGGAAGCCGCCTTCTACATGGTCGGCCCGATCGAGGAAGCCGTGGCCAAGGCCGAAAAGCTGGCGAGCGAAGCCTGATGACCGACGAACACGATCTGGTCGGCTTCTGCTGCGAGGAGCTGGAGGACGCGGTCTCTTCGGACCCGGCCGACGCGCTCGTCCAGCATGACAGCGGCCTGATCCTGCTCAACCTTGGCGAACGGGAAGAAGAAGGCGAGACCGGCGTCGTGCTGGCCACCATCCGCTTCTGCCCGTTCTGCGGCACCGAGATCCAGACCGACGAAGACGTCGAGGCGGCTCTCGGCGACGTGGAGATCGTGGAATAATGGCTAAGCTGCACTTCTCTCTCGTCGCTCCGGAACGCGAACTGTTCTCGGGCGAGGTCGACATGGTCCAGGCTCCCGGCGCCGAAGGCGACTTCGGGGTCCTGGCCAACCACGCCCCGTTCATGACGACGCTGCGCGAAGGCCGCGTCACCGTGAAGGACGGCGCGACCACCAAGCTGTTCGACATCCAGGGCGGCTTCGCCGACGTGGGTCCCGATGGCCTGACGATCCTGGCCGAGCACGCCGTCGAAGCGGTCTGAGCCTCTTCGATACTGATTCGGAAACGCCTCCGTCCCGCCCGGGTCGGAGGCGTTTTCGCGCCTGACGGGAAGATCCGCGCGCACTTGGCGATTAAAATTACACTTGTGGCCTCATCTCCGTCGCAATCTGTCGCCATAAGGGTTGCGAGGGACCGTCTGTCGGTTTTAATGCCGACCTCTTGCCTGTTGGGGATATCTCGATAATGCGCCTCGCGCTCGCCAGCCTGATCGCCCTTGGCGCGGTCTCGACCGCCGCCGTCGCCCAGGAGCAGACCGCTCCGGCTCCAGCCGCCGCTCCGGCCGCGGCTCCGGCCCAGACGCCCGCTCCCGCGCCCGCTCCGGCTGACCCGGCCGCCGCGCCCGTGGTTCCGGCTCCGGCCGCCACCGCCGCGCCCGCCGACACCTATGTCGCTCCGGTGCGCCCGCCGCCCTCAACCGATCCCCTGGCGCTGCAGGTGCTGGGCGTGCTGGACAAGATCTGCAAGCCGGCCGTGGTCGGCGGCGACTTCCAGGCCCTGGTCAAGGCGGCCGGTCTGAAGAAGAAAAAAGAACAGTGGGTGATGGACCTGGGCAAGCCCTACCTGATCGCCCTGGACAACCCCGGTTCCAACAAGAACGTCTGCACCCTCACCATCCAGTACGCTCAGGGCGACGAGCAGGCCCAGGCCCTGGCCACCGCCCTGCACGACTGGGCGACGTGGGAAAACAGCCCGCAGCTGCGCCTGATCCGCAACGACCAGATCGCCGGTAGCGACTTCCGCCGCTTCACCGTCTCGTGGGACGACGCCTGGGCCAACGGCGCCGCCGGCCTGGTCTATATGCGCCTGAAGAAGCCGGACGGCTCGTCAGTGGGCAAGAACTTCGAACAGGCCCAGATCCTGTACAGCACCACCAGCCGCTAAGGCTGACTTGCCCCTCGACGGGGCCGGTTCTATCTAGGAAAGGCGCGGGGACGACCCCGCGCCTTTTCGCGTTTCCGGGGACGACCCCAAGTTCTTGGTGTGCGTCATGGCCTGGATCATTCTCTTCATCGCTGGTCTGTTCGAGATCGGCTGGGCCGTGGGCCTGAAGTTCACCGAAGGCTTCACCCGCCCGATCCCCATTGCTCTGACGGCAATCAGCCTGGCGCTGTCGATGGGTCTGCTGGGCTGGGCGGTGAAGACCCTGCCGCTCGGCACGGCCTATGCGGTGTGGACCGGCATCGGCGCGGTCGGCACGGCCCTGGTCGGCATCGTGCTGTTCAAGGAGCCGGCCACGGCGGCGCGGCTGGCCTGCCTGTGCCTGATCGTGGCGGGTATCCTGGGGCTGAAGGTGTTCACGCCGACGGCGTGAACACCGCTTCCATCTCTACAATCTTGTCATCCCGGAAGCCTCGCAGAGGCTGTCCGGGACCCAGGGGCAACCGCACTGCAGTGGCCCTGGGTCCCGGCTCTCCGCTGCGCTGCGGCCGGGATGACAAGCAAAATTGTGCCGAAATAACTGAAGCCTAGAGCCCTTTCCGACCTGATGGCTTCATCAGGGGCGGACGAAAAGGGCTCTAAATCAAAAGTTTAGAGCATTTTTCGATCCGATAACCGTTTCACACTTATCGGAAAATGCTCTAGGCCGCCGCGCGATCCTCGGCCGCGATGAAGGTCAGGCACGAGGCCGCCACGGCCTCCCAGCCCGGTTCGCCCGGCAGCCAGTGGCTCATCTCCGGAAACACCTCGACCACGCCGTTCAGGCGCGCGGCTGTCTGGCGAACGGTGGCGGGCGGATGGATTACGTCCTTGCCGCCGGCGATGGCCAGGGTCGGCGCGCCCGAGGGCGCGGCGCTGGTGGTCATGAAGGGGTCGAGCCACCAGTTGAGGGTCTCCCACAGGGCCCGGCCGCTCTCGGCCGTCATGCGGGCGTACAGGGCCTTGCGATCGGCGCGCTCCAGGCGGTCGAGGCTGTAGCGCTTGACCACGCCATAGTCGGGCGCCACGGCCTGCAGCCAGTAGGGACCCAGGGCATAGAGGCTCACGGCCGAGACCGCTTCCTCCAGGCTCGCGCCCGACACGCCCCAGGGCGGCGAGGGCGCCAGCAGGATCAGTCGCGAGACCTTGGCCCGCGCGGCCGCCATCTGGGCGACCAGGCCGCCCATGGAGTGACCGATCAGGATCGGAGGCTCGTCGCAGGCCTCGCACAGGACGGCGATCTGCTTGGCGAAGTCGGTCATCGACCGGCCGGCGACGGCGCCCTGGCCGTCGCGCCCCAGCAGATCGGGCGTGAACACCGCATGACCCGCGGCCTCGAAAGGCTGGCGGAACAGGTCGAACGTCCAGCCGCCGCAGAAGGCGCCGTGGACCATGATGACGGGTGCGGGCATGGACGCCTTTCGAACGCCGTCGGCGAAACAGCCGACGGCTTGAACCTACACGCTCTTCTTGGGCTTAGGCGAAGATTTGGCGGGCTTTGGTGTCGCAGCCGGCTTCGCGGCTGCCGGCGCCTTCGCTGCGACCTTGGGCGCAGCGGCCGCCTTGGCGACCGGAGCCTTGGTCGGCGCAGGCTTGGCGGCGGCCTTGGGCTTTGCTTTGGCCGGGGCCTCGGCCTTCGGCGCAGCAGCGGGCTTGGCGGCGGCGCCCTTGGGCTTGGCCGGAGCCTTGGCGGCGGGCGCCTTGGTCTCGACCTTGGCCGGCGCTGCGACGGGCGCGGCTTTGGGCGTGGCCTTCGGCTTGGCGGCGACCTTCGCGGGAGCGGGCTTGGCCTCCGCCTTCGCGGGGGCCTTGGCGGCCGGCGCGGGCTTGGCCGCGACGACCTTGGGCTTGGCGGCGGCTTTCGGCGCGGGCTCGGCCTTCACCGCAGCCGCCTTGGCGGGCGCGGCGGCCTTGGCGACCGCTGGCTTGGCCGGCTTAGCGGCAGCGGGCGCAGCGGCCTTGGCCGGGGCCTTCTCAACCGGGGCCTTGGCGACGACCGGGGCGGCGACGGGAGCGGCGGCGGGCGCCGGCTTGGCCGGAGCGACGACCAGGGCCTTGTTCTTCAGCCAGGCGATGACGTCGCCCAGGATCACGTCGGAGCCGGGCTCGTCGATCAGCCAGTGGGCGTTGTTGGGATATTCGACATAGTCGCCGCCGACGGCGGAGTATTTCTGCCCGACCAGGCGCAGGTCATCGACCGGCGTCGTACGGTCCAGGGCGCCGGCCACCACCAGCAGGGGCACCTTTACCTTGTCGACATCGACCGTGGCGGTCTTGTGGGGATCCTTGTCGGGCCAGGCCAGGTTGGACAGCACGCGCCCGGAATCGAAGACCATCCTGGCGTAGAGCGCGTCGTGGCGGCTGGCGGGCACGGCGTTCATCACGCCCCACTTGAAGCCCGTCTTCCACTGCTTGACCGTCTTGGTCTCGGGACTGGGCATGAGCGCGGCGTTCAGGAAAGCGAAGACCGGCGAGAGCTTGGGTCTGCCGCGCGCGTCGGCGGGCGAGGCGGGAGCGAACAGCACCGCGCCGGCGATCAGGCCGGCCTCGGCCAGCTTCTGGGCGATCATGCCGCCCATCGAGTGACCAAAGGCGATCGGGGCTTCACCGTCCTGCTGGGCCAGCGAGGCGGCCAGGGCGCTCATGTCGGCGACATAGTCGGCCAGTCCGAGATCGGCCAGGCCGGCGCCCGGCGCCGACACCTTGCGCTGCTCGGCGCGCAGGGTCGGGGTCTCGACGCGATAACCCTCCGCGCGCAGCCTTTCGGCCACCGGCGCCCAACTGTCGCCCGCGCAGCCGAAGCCATGGATCATCAGAATGGTCTTGGCCATGCCGATCGCTCTCCCAGTCGGGGCGATCAGTCGCCCGCGTACTTGCTGAATGCGGCGACCACGATTTCGTAGACGCCCCGTTTAAAGGGTACGATCAGTTCGGGGGTCTCGTCGAGCTTTCCCCATCGCCAGGCGTCAAACTCGACCTCGCCATGGGCTTCAAGGTCGATTTCCGTCTCTGCACCGACGAAACGGAACGCGAACCACACCTGCTTCTGGCCCAGCCAGCCGCGGGCCCGCTTGGAGCCGACCAACTCGGGCGGGAAGTCATAGGCGATCCAGCCGGGGGTGCGGTCCAGCAGGACGACCGAGGTCACGCCGGTCTCTTCGGCCAGCTCGCGACGGGCGGCGTCCAGCAGGTCTTCGCCGTCGTCGACGCCGCCCTGCGGGAACTGCCAGTTGTGCGGCGGCGGCTGCTGGTTGCGGCGGCCCAGCCAGACCCGGCCGTCGGGATGGAACAGCACCACGCCCACATTGGGCCGGTGCTTGGGCAGATCGTCTGGCGTGGTCATCGGCGGGCCAGCGCCGAGGCCGGGGCCAGCTGCATGCCGCGCGCGTTCAGGCCGGCGGCCCAGGCGCGAACCTGATTGATGGTCACCGGATAGGCGAAGCCCGAGCCCAGGGATTGGCCGCGCGCGCCGGCGCCGGTCTCCAGCGCCCGCAGCTGGATGTTGATGGCTTCGGCCGACAGGTCGTCGTCGATCACCCGGTCGGCCGAGGCGCGGGGGATCGCGCCGCCGCGCCGGGCGGCCAGGCCGTCATCGACGAAGGCCAGGCCCCGCGACTTGAGGGCGGCGTTGAAGGTGTTCATCGCCGCGTCGGACTCGACGAAGCGGGCGCCCAGATAGTTGCTGAGGCCGAAATAGCCGGTGGCGCGCGACATCAGCCATTCCAGCTTGCGCACGGTGTCTTCCGGCCGGTTTGCGGCGATCAGGGTGTAGGGGCCCGGGTCGTTGGCCGGATAGTCGGCCGGCTCCATCGGGGTTTCCAGCAGCACTTCGTGACCGTTGGCGCGGGCCAGGTCGATCCAGCCCTGAAGGCCCTCGGCATAGGGCGCGAACGACAGGGTGATCTCGCCCGGCAGGGTCTCGATGGCGGCGCGGGTAGTCTGGGGGTTCAGACCCAGGCCGCCGATGACGACCGAGACCTTGGGGCGGCCGTTGGCTGTGAACGGCCGGGCATAGGCCTCCGCCGCCGTCCTGCCATTGGCGGCGATGATCGGCAGGGGCGCGCCGCCGGGACCGGGTCCCGACAGGCCCGCGATCGGCGCCTGGGGCAGGGCGCCGCCGGGCGCGTGGACGGGGGCGGCGTCGGTCTCGCCGGGGAAGGAGATCGAGGCCTCGGCCGGTGCGTTGACGATCGGCTTGGCCGAAAGGTCCAGCGTGTCGGGCACGAAGCCGGCTTCGTGCTCGCCCTCATTGGCCAGGGCTTCCTTCCAGCCTTCGGGCGCGTTCTTGGTGGCGCCGATCTTGGTCAGTTCGACCCGGATGGACGGCGCGCCGGCCTTGGGATCGCCCGTGACCAGGACCAGGCCCGCCAGCGACATCAGGAACAGAAAGGCCGCGCCGCTGGCGGCGATATAGGGATTGGCCACGGCCGCCATCAGGCGTGCGCGCAGGTCTCCGTTCGCGTCCGAAACCGGCGCGGCGGCGGCATAGGCGGGCTTGCGGGAGAACATGGCGGCCATCGTCGACGACCCTAGCCGGCAAGCTTCAAATTTATGGTTAACAAGAACCTGCGACCAATTGGCCCCCGTCACGAAGACGGGGGCCTTTGGCGAGGCCTATTTCTTCTCGATCGGCGGCTTGCCCATGGCGGCGGCCTTGGCCGTGACCTCGGCGATCTTGGCGGCCGGCTTGGGCATTTTCGGCGTGGCCGCGACCGAGCCGGACTTCAGCACGGCCAGGGCGCGCTGCAGCTGGAAGTCGTCCTTCTTGTCGTCGAAGGTCGCGGGCGGGGCTTCGGCCGGGGTGTGGGCGCCCTGGCGGGCCTTGCCCTCGTCGGCGTTGAGCGCGTTCTTGAAGCTGGCTTCGCTGAACCACACGCGGTTGGCGATGTCCTGGGCCTGGTCGCGGGTCTGGGCGACCTCGAGGTCCGGCGCGATGCCGGTCTTCTGGATCGAGCGACCCGACGGCGTGAAGTAGCGCGCCGTGGTCAGCTTCAGGGCGCCGTCCGCCCCGCCGCGCAGCGGGATCACGGTCTGGACCGAACCCTTGCCGAAGCTTGTCAGGCCGACCAGTTCGGCGCGGTGGCGGTCCTGCAGGGCGCCGGCGACGATTTCAGCTGCCGAGGCCGAGCCCTGGTTGATCAGCACCACCACCGGCAGGCCGTTGAGCATGTCGCCGGGGCGGGCGTTGTAGCGCTGGATGTTGCGGGGATCGCGACCGCGCTGGCTGACCACCTCGCCGCCGTCCAGGAACACGTCGGCCACGCTGACGGCCTGGTCGAGCAGACCGCCCGGATTGTTGCGCAGGTCGAAGACCAGGCCCTTCATCTTGGGGTTCTTGGCCTTCAGGTCGTTGATCGACGCGACCAGGGCCTCGGTGGCCTTCTCGTTGAAGCCGGGCAGGCGCACATAGCCGTAGTCGCCTTCCATGCGGGCGATGGCGGCCTTGGGCTTGATCACTTCGCGGATCAGCTTGACGTCGAACGGGTCGGTCTTCTCGCGGGCGATGGTCAGGGTGACGGGCTCGCCGGCCGCGCCGCGCATCTGCTTGACGGCCTCGTTGACGGTCAGGCCCAGCACGCTCTGGCCGTTGACGGCGGTGATGTAGTCGCCGGCCTGGATGCCGGCTCGGGCGGCGGGCGTGCCGTCCATGGGCGAGATCACCTTGACCACGCCCTCTTCGCTGGTGACCTCGATGCCGAGGCCGCCATATTCGCCGCGCGTGGTGTCCTGCATGTCCTCGAAGCTGTCGGGCGACAGATAGCCCGAATGCGGGTCGAGGCTGGTCAGCATGCCGTCGAGAGCGGCCTCGATCAGCTTCTTGTCATCGACCTCGGCCACATACTGGTCTTCGACCGTGCCCAGCACGTCGCCGAACAGTTCCAGCAGCTTGTAGGTCTTGGTCTTGGGCGGGATGTTCGCCTGGGCGATGGGGCTAAGATAGGCCATGGTCCCCGCGCCGAGGACAAAGGCCGAAACTCCGATGAGCAGGTACTTGCGCATTAGGCCCTGAAGGCTCCCTCGCGACGCGAACGTCGCACTCTTGATGACTCGTCCCCGACCATCCCGGGCAAGAACGTTCTATTTGCGGCCATCATTGCTGAAAAAGCCGTCTACGGCGACCCCCGCTTCATCCACCGTTCGGGATCGACCGGAACACCGTCCTCGCGAACCTCCAGATAGAGCTCCTGATCCGAGGATACATGATCCGACATCTTTCCGATCGGGGCTCCGGCCGCGACGGATTGTCCGGGCGCCACCGAAACCTGATCCAGGCCCGCGAGCACCAGATGGTAGGAGCCCTGGGCCCGTAGGATCAAGACAACGCCCCATCCGCTCAGCGCGCCGGCATATTCGACGGTTCCCGCGGCGGGACTGGTCACGGTTCGCCCCTTTTCCGCGCGGAACGCGACACCGGGCGAGCGACCGCCGGCGGGCAGGGTGTCGTTGAAGCGGCGGATCATGGGGCCGGCGACCGGCGAGGCCAGGGTCAGGGGCCCCGTGGGGGTCTTGCTGGGCAGGCCATCGGTCAGGGCGCCCAGGGTGCGCAGCTCGCTGGCCTCGACCAGGGCCTGCTGGGCGTAGGCGCGTTCCAGCTGGGTCTTCTCGATGATCTTGCGCTCGATCTCGCCCTTGCGGTCGGCCACGACGCTCTCGGCGGTGAACAGCTCGGCCGCCGCCGCCGCCGCCTCGCGCCGCAGGGCGCCCACCGCCGAGGCCTGGCGGGCATAGGCGTCGGCGCGCCTTTGCAGGTCCGGGGTCATGGCGCGGATCAGGATCGCGGCCCGCACGGCGTCGCGGGCGTCGCCGGGCGATACCAGCAGGGCCGGCGGCGGATTGCGCCGGAACAGCTGCAGCGCCGACAGCAGCCGGGCCAGGCGGTGGCGGTCGCGGCCCAGCTCGGCCAGCACCGAGGCCTCGCGGGCGTTCAGGGCTTCCAGCCGGGCGCGCTTGAGGGCCACATCGTCGCCGGCCGCCACCCTGGCATGGTCCAGGCGCGACAGCTCGCCGCGCAGGTCTTCGATCTCGCGGCGGGTGTCGATGGCCGACTGGCGGTCGCGGGCCCGCTGGTCCTGGCGCGCCAGGCCGACGCCGGCCGCCGACAGGGCCAGGGCGAAGGCGATCACGGACAGGGCGACGGGCGAGGGGCGGCGAAGCATCTCCCGCTCTCTTGCCTCAATCCCGATGATAGGGCGAGCCCGCCAGGATGGTGACGGCGCGATAGATCTGCTCGGCCAGCATCGCCCGGGCCAGGGCGTGCGGCCAGGTCTGGGGCCCGAAGGCCAGGGTTTCGTTGGCGTTGGCGAGGATGGTCGGATCAAGGCCGTCGGCCCCGCCGATCAGGAACACGACCTTCCGCGTCCCATCGTCGCGCAGTCGGCCAATATGCTCGGCGAAGGCGCGGCTGGGCCGAACCTTGCCGTGCTCGTCGCAGGCGATGACATGGGCGCCCTCGAGATGCGGACGCAGCACCTCGGCCTCGGCGGCCTTGCCGGGCTTGCGGGCCTCGACCTCGATGATCTCGGCCGGGCCCAGGGCCAGGGCGCGGCCCGACGCCGTGGCGCGGGACATGTAGTCCAGCGCCATCTGGGCCTCGACCATGCGGCCGAGCTTTCCAACGGTGAGGATGGTGAGCTTCATCTATTCGATCGTCATCCCCCGGCTCGTCCGGGGGACCCAAGCCGAGATGGCCAGATTTTCGCTGGGAACTCAGCTTGGGTCACCCGGATAAACCGGGTGATGACGGAATGAAAAGTCTCAGTTCGCCGTGCTGGCGATCCGGTGCGGGGCGTCGATCGCCCAGATCTTCTCGATATTGTAGAAGCTGCGCACCTCGGGGCGGAACAGGTGAACCACCACGTCGCCGGCGTCGATCAGCACCCAGTCGCAGTGCGGCAGGCCTTCGACCCGCGCCTTGCCGAACCCGTTTTCCTTCAGGGCGCGGATGATGTGGTCGGCCAGGGCGCCGACGTGACGGTGCGAACGGCCGGACGCCACGATGAGGCTGTCAGCCACCGAGCTCTTGTCCGTCAGGTCGATGTGAACGATGTCCTGCGCCTTGTCGTCGTCGAGGCGCGACAGGATCAGGGTCTCCAGAGCCTTGATGCTCTGGTCCAGACTGAGGTCTGGCTTGTGGGTCGAGGACTCGGCGGCTGCCGTGTCATCGTGCGCAATTTGCGCGGGGTCGCTACGCAGCGGAATGCTCCTTATGGGGTCGCGCGGGTTCTCCTCATAGCATGGATGAGTCGAAAAGGTGAGGGGTTGCGTGCAGTGGCGCTCGATTGAGCGTGATAGCCGAAAGTGGAAGCCGGTTTCGGCGGCGATCACGCGACCAGGTTCAGAGTCCGGGTCAGCCCTTTTCGGGCGGGCCTGGAGGCGATTTAGGGGGCCTTGTTGAGCCGCTCGCGCATCGCCGTGGACGAGGCGAAGTTCAGCGGGCCGGTCAGATAGACCCAGGCCGGGGCGGTGGCGTCGGGCAGGGTGGCGGCGGCGCTGGCGGGCCGGCGGGCGTGGGCGAAACGGCGGGCGGCGGGCGAGGTGCGCGACTTCAGGGCCGCCCAGGGCCGCGAGATCACCGCCACCGGAACCTCGCGCATGATCTGGGTCCAGCCCCGCCAGCGATGGAAGGTGGCCAGGCTGTCGGCGCCCATCACCCAGACGAACTTCACGCCCGGATAGCGGGCCCGCAGCACCCGCAGGGTGTCGATGGTGTATTGCGAGCCCAGCCGCGTCTCGGCGTCCGAAACGATCATCGCATTGCCGCGAGCATGTCGCCGGGCGCCGGCCAGCCGCTCGGCCAGGGGGCGGGTCTCGGCCGACGACTTCAGCGGGTTCTGCGGCGACACCAGCCAGATCACCTTGTCGAGGTTCAGGCGATGCAAGGCGGTCTCGGCGACGTGGGCGTGACCCTCGTGCGCCGGATTGAAGCTGCCGCCGAACAGCCCGACGCGCATCCCCGGTTCCAGATGGAACCCGAGACGCTGCGCGCCTGGTCGGCCGGCCTCAGGGACGAGTCTGGCCGGTCCCGCGAACCACATATTTGAATGTCGTCAATTGCTCGGCCCCGACCGGACCGCGGGCATGGAGTTTGTCTGTGGCGATGCCGATCTCGGCCCCGAAGCCGAATTCTCCGCCGTCGGCGAACTGGGTGGAAGCGTTGATCAGCACGATGGCGCTGTCGACCTCGGCCGCGAAGGCCTCGGCGGCGGCGGCGTCCTCGGTGACGATCGCGTCGGTGTGGCCCGAGCCGTAGCGGGCGATGTGGTCGGCGGCGCCGGCCACGCCGTCGACAATGGCCACCGACAGGATTGGGGCCAGATATTCGGTGGTCCAGTCGGCCTCGACGGCGGCCTTCATGTCCGGCTCGATGGCGCGGGCGGCGGCGTCGCCGCGGAGTTCGCAGCCGGCCTTGATCAGCAGGTCGGCGATCGGCGGCAGCAGCTTGCCGGCGGCGGCCTTGTCGATCAGCAGGGTTTCGGCCGAGCCGCAGACCGACACACGCCGCATCTTGGCGTTCAGGGCGATCTCGGCGGCCTTTTTCAGATCGGCGCCGGCGTGGATGAAGACGTGGTTGAGGCCTTCCAGATGGCCCAGCACCGGGGCGCGGGCCTCGGCCTGGACGCGGGCGACCAGGCTCTTGCCGCCGCGCGGAATGATCAGGTCGATGGTCTTGTCCAGACCGGTCAGCAGCAGGCCGACGGCGGCGCGGTCGGCGGTCTTCACCGCCTGGACGGCGCTGGCGGGCAGGCCTGCGGCCTCCAGGCCCCGGACGATGGCGGCGTGGATGGCCAGGCTCGAGGCCAGGCATTCCGAGCCGCCGCGCAGGATCACCGCATTGCCCGAGCGCACGCACAGCGCCGCTGCGTCGGCGGTGACGTTGGGCCGGCTCTCATAGATCATGGCGATCACGCCGATCGGCGTGCGCACGCGGCTGATGTCCAGGCCGTTGGGCCGGGTCCAGCGCGAGGTGGCCACGCCCAGCGGATCGGGGATGGCGGCCACGGTCTCGACCCCCTGGGCCATGCCCTCGAGGCGCGTCTCGTCGAGCAGCAGGCGGTCCAGCATCGGGCCGGACAGCCCGTTGGCCCTGGCCTGCTCGATGTCGCGTGCATTGGCGGCGAGGATCTTGGCGGCGTCCTCGCGGATCGCCCTGGCCATGGCGTGGAGCGCGACGGTGCGTTGCTGCGCCGAGGCCAGACGCAAGGCGCGCGCGCCCGCACGGGCCGCCTCGCCCATCGCCACCATCGTCGCCTGCAAGCTGACGCCCGCGTCGTCCATCTGCCCTACCGTCCCAAGATATGCTCAGGTTGAGCCTTACCTAGGCGCTTTCGTGGCGAGGGGGAACCTCGTTTGTCTGAAGGCGGAGTGAGCTTTGGCGCCCGAGACACGGCTTTTCGGCTTCACGCGGTTGGCCCGCTGAAGGTGGGGAGGCGGCGGAGCGTCCGGGCCAGGCCCGGATGGGGATAGTTGGAGTACCGTTTCGGCCGTGGCCGGAGCGCTCCGCACGGTTGTTATCCCTCTGGCCGGGGCGCGCGGGTCTCGTTCAACCCTTCACCCCCATCCGGGCTTGCCCTCCTCGCGACGGACCCAGCCCTCAAGCTGCAGCCTCGCCGATTCCGGAGGACCCGGAACGAACCTTCGGACGGGCGGAGGCTTTGGCCTTCCTCCGATGGACAGGTTTACGTCCCCTGTCCTCACTTTAAGCCGTCCGGCCCGGACATTCGTCCGACCGGTGGCCCCGCACAACCGCCCCCACCGCACGTCAGGCCGCCAGCTGGACGCCCTCCCCTTGCGATGAAGCGAGGAGAAGTATGCGGGCGTTTTGAACGGTGTTGCGTCGATTTTGCATCGTGACGCTGGGTGGCGGGGTCAGAGCGTTGAATTTGCTGGGGTGGGAGTGGGGTTATCCCCGAGGCGGGACGGGGATAGAGCGCCCCCTAAACGCCACCGTCATTCCCGCCCTTGTGGCGGGAACCCCTGGTTCAGGCGACACGTGAAGCGCCAGCGAAGGGCGTGCGCCCTTCGCCCCTCCCGCACCTGCGGCGGACAGAGGGGTTCCCGCCACAAGGGCGGGAATGACGGTGCTGTAGTGGAGAGGCGCAAGCTCACCTCCGCGCCGCAGGGAGCCCTCCTTACATCTCACGGCGAGACGATCGCCGGTCTGTCCAGGTCACTCAAGGACGGCCCTGCGGGCCGCCGCGCCGCGGCGACGCGAGAGCGTCGTCCTTGACTGACCTGGACAGACCGGCACGCTGCAGCCTCCAAGAGATGTAAGGCTTGGCCCGACGCGGGGGCGTCGGCTTTTTGGCGGGAAGGCAAAGGGCGCTTTCGAGCCTAGGCGGACGCCCGATGCTCCCCCTCTGGGGGAGCTGTCGCGGAGCGACTGAGGGGGCCGCGCCGGTGTGAGTTGAGTGGAGCTCCATATGGGCTAGCGCCGCGCTGCCCCCTCCGGCCCGCTGGGCCACCTCCTCCAGAGGGGGGGAGGATCTGTCCTGGCCAGCGCCCTGCGTCCTTCGAGGCTCGCCGTTGGCTCGCACCTCAGGATGAGGAAAGCAGTAGAGCACCTCATCCTGAGGCGCCCGCGCAGCGGGCCTCGAAGGACGCAGGACCTGTCCGTTCCCCACCCGTTGCCGACGCTGTGAAGGTCCGCACTTTACTCTTTTTCATCCGTCTCCCCGGCGAAAGCCGGGGCCCAGATTCAGCCTGAGCGTCTGGGGATGATGCGCCTTCTGACCTCGCCAAGCGCGATCAGCTCTCGGGGTTCGATCTGGGCCCCGGCTTTCGCCGGGGAGAACGGGAAAGGGCTTGGTCCGCTCCTCGCACCTCCGCCTTCCGCCACGCCACGTCCCACCCGAACGCCCTGTTGATCCAGTTGAAGGCTGAGCGAGCTTTGCCTAGGCGCCGTCAGGCCCGGCAGCGGAACAGGGCGACATAGTCGGCCAGAGGTTTGAGGCCGACGTCGGCGCGGCGGCGATCGACATTGGCCGGATCCTCCAGCGGCTTGACGGTCCATTGTCCGGCCTTGCAGCCGCCTTGGGTGCCATAGCGTTGCTCACGGCCAGCATTGGCGGCGACGCGGTCATGCAGATAAGCGTAGTTGCTGGGGTTGGTTTCGCCCTTGGTCCGCAACGCGGTCAACCGTTCCAGAACGTCCTTCTGGAACTGGGGGTCATGGTCGGCGTGCTGCACAAGAATCCAGGCGGCCTTGTCCGCCTCTGCGCCGTCCCGGGAGATTGTCGGCCAGCCCTGTTTCGCGATTTCGCCTTTCAACCACTCAGCGTTGGCGTGGGCATTGACGCACTGCTCGTGCTCCAGGACGGCGAAGAGCCGCAGTTGCGCCCCATCCGCCAAGCCTTCGGTCCAGGGCGCGGACCATGACACCATCGGCGCCTGCTCGGCGGCCATTCGGCGCAGCAGTTCGCGGCCGAGCGAGGTCTTGGCGGCTCTGGACTGAGCCAGATAGACAGGCAGGTTTTCGTCCAGGCCCTTGGCTCCGCTGGGCTGGCCCGCCAAGGCCTTGTCCCGCGCCGCGTCGTAGAGCCGGACGGCCTCGGCGCCCGCCGTCCTGTCGGCCTGCCATTGGCTGCGCGAGGGCGCCTCCGCCGCCGTCTGCAGCCCCAGCTTGATTTCACGTTCGGCGTCGCTGCGACAGACCCGGTCATCGTCGGCGGTGATGGTCGAACCCAGCGCCTTGATGGCCTGCGGATCGCGCCCCTCCCGCAGTCGCCAGTAGTCGAAGGTGCGCGCCGCTTCGGGGCTTTTCAGCAGCGAATCCAGCGGAAGATCGACCGGGGCGGCGCCGGTCAGGACCAGCGCGACCAACGCCGTCGCGCTGCGAGACAACCACGGCGCCAAGCTCACTCTCCGCGTTCAATCCGCAAATATCATCGCAGAGGGCGAGTTTGGGCGCGTCTTGTCAAGTTCGGGCGCCTCAGTCCACATCCCACGTGAACGCCGCGTCGATCCAGTCCCCAATCCGCCCATCCGGCCGCGCCAACGCGAACACCGCCGCCATCTCGGCATCCGTCAGCTCGAAGTCGAGAATGTCGAAGTTCTCGACCACGCGGGCCGGGGTCTTGGTGCGGGGGATGGCGATCACGCCCTGCTGGATCAGCCAGCGCAGGGTGACCTGGCCCGGGGTCTTGCCGTGGGCCTCGCCGATGGCGATCAGCACGGGGTCCTGCGCCACCTTGCCCTGGGCCAGGGGCGACCAGGCGGTGATCGAGGTTCCGGCGGCGTGGGCGGCGGCGATCAGGGCCTTTTGCGACAGATAGGGGTGGTACTCGACCTGGTCGGTGGCCAGCGGGGCCTTCGACAGCGCCTGGGCCTGGGCCAGCACGGCCGAGGGGAAGTTGGAGACGCCGATGGCCCGGGTCAGGCCGCGCTCTTTCACGTCGTTGAGGGCGGCGATCGTTTCGGCCATCGGCACGTCGGGCTTGGGCCAGTGCAGCAGCAGCAGGTCGACGTGGTCGACCTTCAGCTTCTCCAGGCTGCGCTCGACCGAGGCCTGCAGCGGGCCGTCGGCGAAGTGGTCGATCCACACCTTGGTGGTCAGGAAGATCTCGTCACGCTTGACGCCGCTGGCGGCGATGCCGGCCCCCACGTCGCGCTCATTGCGATAGATCTGGGCGGTGTCGATGTGGCGATAGCCGATCTCCAGCGCCTGCTCGACCAGTGGCTGGGCCGCGCCGTTGTCCAGCTGCCAGGTGCCGAAACCGATGGCGGGGATCAGGACATCGCCCGAGCGGATGGCGGGAACGAGCTTGGACATGGACGACTCCGGAGTGTGACTCAAACATCTAGAGCGTGATCGCCGCCGAAACCGCGCGCACTTTCGGCTATCACGCTCTACGCCGATATAGGGTCGGCCTGCATGGGCGCCAGCCTGGCCCGCGCCCTGTGCAACGCGGTGAACGCCAAAGCGACCACCAGAAAGCCGATGAACATCACCGCCATGGTCACCAGGACGGCGGGATAGCCCCGCTTGGCCACGTTGAGGAACGGATAGGGATAGAAGCCCGACAGCGCCCCGTGGATCAGGGTCCAGGCGCCATAGACCGCCGGAATACGCACGGCGCTCACGGCCGCGCTCCACCGCGCCTCGCCCTGGCCGCCGCGCCACAGCCAGTCGATCAGGAACAGGGCCGGGGTGATCGTGTGCTGGATGTGGGAGGAGACCTGGCGCCAGGGCGGCAGGTCCCACAGGTGGGCCAGCAGGGTGTGATAGATCACCGCCGTGATCGCCAGATAGACGGCGATGGCGATCCGGGTCGACGTGGCATCGGCCCAGCGCGCCAGGCCAGACGCCGGGGCGAGCAGCGGCGCGGTCAGGGCCACGGCGGCCAGGATATTGCTGATGATCGTGAAGTAGCTGAAGAACTCGACGGACTTCTGTGGGCCCGTCGCCCAGCTCTCGTCGTGGATCATCAGGCCGTATTGCAGGGCCGGGCCCAGGCAGGCGACGGCGGCGATCAGGATGCGCCAGGCGTTCATGCGGTCTCCGTCGTCGGGTGTACGGCGTCCCAGGCCTTCAGCGTCTTCTTCGGCGCCGTGGCGCGCCACTGGCGCAGCAGCAGGCTCTGCACCGTGCCCGGATGGGCGTGCGACAGGCGGATCAGGACGTAGGGATAACTTCGATAGTGGTCGGTGAAATAGAAGGCCTCGGGCTGGGCCTGCATCAGCATCTCGCGCTCGTCGAAGCCTACGCCGGGGCAGACCAGGCTGTCGCCGTCGTCCAGCAGCCGGGTCAGGAACTTGCCGTGCGCCTTGATCGACGGATAGCCGTAGCTGGTCCCGTCCGTCACGCCGGGCAGGCCGAAGGCATAGGCGCGCACCGCGTCGAATGTCATGGCCATGGGCGCCCCTCCCGTTCCCTGACTATATGAGCATCATGACCGCCGAGAATACCCTCAAGACGCCGGTGCTGGTGCTGGGCGCGACCAGTCTGATCGGCGGCTATCTGCTGGACCGCCTGCGGGCGGCGGGCGTCGATCCGGTGGCGATCAGCCGCCGCCCGCCGTCGGGCGAGGCCTGCTGGCTGGACGCCGACCTGTCCGATCCCAACCTGGACGAGGCCCTGCCGCCGGTGGCGACGGTGTTCTCGCTGTCGCCGATCTGGCTGCTGCCCGCCGCCCTGCCGGCCCTGAAGGCCAACGGCATGACCCGGCTGGTGGCCTTCTCCTCGACCAGCCGCTTCACCAAGCAGGCCTCCGACGTTCCCGAGGAGCGCGCCGTCGCCGCCAGCCTTGCCCAGGCCGAGGCGGACGTGGAGCAGTTCTGCGCGGCCAACGGCGTGGCCTGGACCATCCTGCGGCCCACCCTGATCTATGACGAGGGCCGCGACGGCAATGTCAGCCGCCTGGCCGGGCTGATCCGGCGCTTCGGGATCCTACCGCTGTCGGGTCCCGGCGATGGTCTGCGCCAGCCGGTCCACGCGCAGGACCTGGCGATCGGCGCTGTCGCGGCCGCCCAGTCCGCCGCCGCCGAGAACCGCGCCTATAACCTGGTGGGGGGCGAGACCCTGACCTATCACGCCATGGCGACGCGGGTGTTCGAGGGGATGCGCCGGCGGCCGGTGGTGTTCTCGCTGCCGCCGGCCCTGTTTGGCCTGATGCTCAAGGCCGCCTCGCCGTTCCTGCCCGGCGCCACGGCGGCCATGGCCACGCGGATGGGCCAGGACCTGACCTTCGACAGCCGCGACGCGGTTACGGATTTCGGCTGGGCGCCGCGGGATTTCCGGCCCAAATTTTAAAGCCCTCCCCCTTGATGGGGGAGGGTTGGGTGGGGGTTATAGGGCGCTTGCCGGCTGAGCCGCCGCATCACCCCCATCCCCAGCCCTTCCCCCATCAAGGGGGAAGGGAGTTTCACTCCGCGTCGCTCAGCACCATGGCGAACGGCACCTGCGCCCCGTCGCGTTCGACATAGCCGCTGACCACCTTGTGGTCGGTGTTGAGCACGCCCAGGTCGACGTCCTCGGACGGGAACATCACGATCCGCCGGTCGCCGACGCAGATCATCAGCTCGTAGCCGTCATAGGCTCGCTGCGACATCTGCTTGAGCCGCGAATAATAGGGCTCTCGCTTCCAGGCGGCGGGCTTGCCGGGATCGACCACGACGTTCAGGCGCTTGCCGTCGTCCTTGGCGTACATCAGGAAGCCGGCCTTTTCGGGCCGCCATTCGGGGCCCAGCTTGTCGGAGGTCAGCCACAGGCAGGTGAAGGTGCGACAGGCCGAGGGGCGGGCCTCGTAATTGCCGCAGCCGCCGCCCTTCTTGAAGTGGCCGCACCAGACGCCGGCGTCCTTGTTCAGCTCGCTGATGTGCAGGACCTTGCAGCACATGCCGCAGTCGCCGCAGCTCTTGGTGAGGGGGGTGTCGGTCATGCCGGCGTCGCTCGCACTTCGCCCAGATCGATGTCCTGATCGGGCAGGATTTCATAGGCGCGGCGACCGACCAGCACGTTCAGGGTCAGCCCCTTGGGCGCGCCGCGCGCCGCCCAAGTCTTGAAGGTCGAATAGAACGGTTCCTGCCGCCAGGCCTGGGGCGAGGCCGGATCGACCTCGACGATCAGGGTCTGGCCGTCGTGCTCGCGGTGCAGGACGAAGCGCGCGCGGTCGGGCCGCCAGCGGTCGTCCAGGCCCTCGGCGCGCAGCCAGTAGCAGGAGAAGTCGGCGCAGGCCCTGGGGCGCGTCTCATAGATCGCGCAGCCCGCGCCCTTGCGGAAATGCTGGCACCAGGTGTGCGGGCGCTTGTCGATCGCCTGCACGCCCATCAGCTTGCAGCAGAGACCGCAGTCCCCGCACGACCTGTCCGCCATCCCGCGCCCCAAATGCTCCGCTGGCGGACATTAGCGGCGGGATGTGACGGTTTGATGCTGCGGGGGCTTCAGTCGCAAAGGCCCCACCCATCCGCTCACCCCCGCGAAGGCGGGGGCCCAAGCCGAGTTTCAGGGCTCACTGACTGACTCCGCTTGGGTCCCCGCCTTCGCGGGGATGAGCGGTGATCAAAACGTCAAATCTCGCTCCAGACACCCAGCTCATTCCCCGACGGGTCGGTGAAGTGAAACCGCCGGCCGCCCGGGAAGCTGAAGATCGGCGCGGTGATCACGCCGCCGGCGGCCGTCACCTTGGCCGCCATGGCCTCGATGTCGTGGGCGTACAGCACCACCAGCGGCTTGTCGGTCGAGCCTTCCTGCGGGGTGGTGAAGCCACCGTCGGCGCCCTGGCCTTCAAAGGCGGCGTAGTCGGGGCCATAGTCGGTGAAGGCCCAGCCGAAGGCCTGCTGATAGAAGCCCTTGGTGGCCGGCAGGTCGGTCGCGGGCCATTCGATATAGTCGATCTTGCCGTCTTCGCGCATGGTCGCGATCTCCAGAAGTGTTCTTCTAATGTTCTAAAAGGCCGTCACGGCAGAGTCCAGACGCAGGTGCGCTTGACGGCGAAATCTTCCAGCTCGCGCGTGGTCTCGACCTGGTATTCGGCCAGCTTGATCAGGTCGTCCTTGCGGAAATAGGTGCGGCCCGGATCGCCGATCAGCACGGCGGCTCCGGCGGCGCGGCCCTGGCGCAGCCAGGTCATCACCGCCTCGGCCATCGGCTTTTCGTAGCAGATGTCGCCGGCCAGCAGCACGTCGCAGGCCGGGGGCGGGGCGTCCAGCAGGTTGCGGTCGGTGAAGGCGATCTCCACGCCGTTGACCTGGGCGTTCACGCTGACCGCCGCCTCGCAGAAGCTGTCGATATCGTTGGCCAGCACGCTTTTCGCGCCGGCCTTCATCGCCGCTATGGCCACCAGGCCCGAGCCGGTGGCGAAATCGACCACGGTCTTGCCGGCCACGATCTGCGGGTTGTCGAGAATGTAGCGCGCCAGCGCCTGACCCCCGGCCCAGGCGAAGGCCCAGAACGGCGGCGGCAGGCCCAGCTCTTCCAGGGCTTCCTCGGTCAGCTTCCAGATCGGGGTGATCTCGTCGGCCAGGTGCAACGACAGCTCCGGCGCATGCGGCGGTGGCTGGACGCGGGTGTTTTCAAGAATGAAGGCGCGGCGGCCTTCCAGCGTCTGGTCGATCATGGCGCGCTTAGAGCATTGGCGAGGCCATCAAGCATGCTCATTTATCTTCCGTCGTTCCACAAGGGCGGGAGTCACCCGAGACTGAACAATGGCCCGCGGTGGCGATCTGAATGTCCGTGTCGGCCGAAAGCCCAACGCATGCTTCGACCCAAAGGCGACGTTCGATTGCCTTTGTGGGTAGCGACGATAGTCTCGTCGAATGAGGACTTGGCTGATCATCTTGGCGACCGTGTTGGCCTTGGGCGTCGGTTTGACCGGGTGGGCCAAGTTCGGGCCGCTAGATGAGCGAACCGCCATTCTTCTTCGGCAGTCTCACGGATCGATTGAGCAGGGAGGCAAACTGGGCGTCCACATTGGCGATACTTGGAGCGAGGCTGATCGCGCGCTGAGACAGCAGGCCAATGTCGGCAAGCCCTACCACAAGGCCGGCTGGTCCAATGAGCCAAACAGCTCCGTCCAATATCTTGATTATCCAGTCTTGGTAGGGGAAGCACAGGCGGTCTATCGCGACACGAGTTGGCAGAATGGAGTTGTCGCCCTCCGCCTGAGGGATGGCATCGTTGTCGGCATTCAATGGAACTACGTCGGGCCGTTTTTCATCGACACATGACAACGTCTGCTCATCACCCCGAACAGGCGATTACCATGTCCGCTTTGGGGCCAGCGACCGAGGTTGCCGGCGTCGGTGCATCCCCGTCATGTCAGAGCGGGAATGACGGATTGAGTTCAGGCCGGGACCTTGCTTGAGGCTTCGTTCAGCACGGCCAGATAGCCCGGCGCGGTCAGCATGCCCTCCGTCAGCCCCTTCCGCTCCAGCAGCCGGTGCGCCAGCGGCAGGTTCCAGCACGGGGTGTGCATGAACATGTGGTGCTCGGCGTGGAAGTTGACGTGGTAGGGCGCGATCAGGGCGCGCTCGATCCAGTTGGCCTTCGTGGTGCGGGCGTGGCGGAACGGGTCGGGCTCGTCCTTGGCGACCAGGGCGTGTTCGGCGATGTTGCGCAGGCGGGTGACCAGCGGGAACCAGGTCGCCATCGGCACGATCCACAGGGCCAGCCACGCCCACCACAGGCCGAGCGCCGACAGCACGACCAGCAGGCCGAGATTCCACAGCAGGAACGGCTTCTGCCGCGCGATCTCGCCGGTGAAGATCGCGCCTTTCGGTTGATCCCCCTTGAGCTTGCCCAGCAGGGGCCCGAACCGCTGCTTGAAGAAGGTCTGGCCCGTCAGGTCACGGATCATCTTGCGGCGCAGCGACCGTCGCGTGGTCGGAAAC
The DNA here is from genome assembly GCF_965279145.1 of Caulobacter sp. NCBI lineage: Bacteria > Pseudomonadati > Pseudomonadota > Alphaproteobacteria > Caulobacterales > Caulobacteraceae > Caulobacter > Caulobacter sp. Next base: position 1,158,980 of record NZ_OZ257139.1, on the reverse strand, counting down.
GGCGCCGACAGGATCAGGTCGGGATCCTGCGCCTGCTGGGCGTATTTGTGATGGGTCAGGTGATAGGGGCGATAGCTGGCCAGGGACGCGCCGATCGGCGCCGCGCACAGCCACTCGCCGATCCAGTCATTGACCTTGAGGTTCGGGTGCAGGCCGCCATGGGCCGCCTCGTGCATCAGGATCGCCAGGCCCAGCTGCCGCGCGCCGATCAGCATCACGGCCAGGATATAGGTCAGGGGATTGGGGAAGGCGACGAACAGGGCGCCGGCCGCGAGGATCACGGCCCAGGCGTGGCCGACCATGAAAATCCCGCGCCATGACGAGCGCGCCGAGATCTTCGCCCACTCTTCGGGCGTGAACAGGTCCAGGGGTTTGACGCGCGATGCGACGGCCATGGAACGATCATCGCACATTCAGATTAGGCCTGACAGGATGACCCGACGTCACGGTTCCCGGAGAGAGAAATGCGCCGCCTGATCCCCGCCCTCGCCCTTGGTCTGGCTTTCATCGCCGGCTCGGCCAGCGCCGCCAGCTTCGACTGCAGGAAGGCCCGCACCGCCGACGAAAAGGCGATCTGCGCCGAACGCGCCCTCAACGACAAGGACGTGCGGATGAACGAGCTGTACGGAATCAACAAGCGCACCTTGGCCATGGGCGGACGCGGCGCGTTGATGGACCAGCAGCAGGAATGGCTGAACGACCGTCGCAAGTGCGGGGCCAACAAGGCCTGCCTGAACCGAGCCTATGACCGGCGGCTGGCCGATCTGGAGAAGGGGATGGAGCGGATCTACAGCAACGGGCCGTTCTAAATAGCGCCGTCAAAAACCTTGTCATCCCGGCCGCAGCGAAGCGGAGAGCCGGGACCTAGAGCAACCGCAACGCGGCGGCCCCTGGGTCCCGGCTCGGCGCGCTACGCTACGCCCGGGATGACAGTTTTAACGGACTTAGAACCGCGTCTCCGGCTTCCACAGCCCCGCCACCAGCGCCGCGAACAGCACCAGGCCGGCCACGGTGTTGGACTTGAACAGCTTCAGCGCCCCGGCCCCGTCATCGATCCGCACGGCGGCCGCCTGCCGCGACAGGTGCACGGCGAACAGCGCCGAAAGCGGCAGGAACAGCGCGCCCAGACCGCCGACCCAGGCCGCCGCCACGGCCAGCACGAAGGACGCGGCATAGAAGCCCGCCACGCCGATCTGCACCCTCTCGCCTAGCCTGCGCGTGGAGGACTTGATCCCGGCCAGAGCGTCGTCCTCGATGTCCTGGATGGCGTAGATGGTGTCGTAGCCCAGGGTCCAGAAGAGGCCCGAGGCGTAGAGCAGGGCGGCGGACCATGACAGGTGATGGGTGGCGGCGGCGTAGCCCAGCAGCACGCCCCAGTTGAAGGTCAGGCCCAGCCACGCCTGCGGCCACCAGGTGATGCGCTTCATGAACGGATAGGCGGCGACCAGACCCAGCGACAGCACGCCCAGCCCGATCGCCAGCCAGCCCAGGCAGATCAGGATCAGGAAGCTGACCCCGCAGCAGCCGATCACGAAGGCCCAGGCCTGCTTGACGCTGATCAGCCCCGCCGGGATGGGCCGCATGGCCGTGCGGGTGACCTGGGCGTCGAAGTCGCGGTCGACGATGTCGTTGAACGCGCAGCCGGCCGCCCGCATCAGGGCCGCGCCGACGAAGACCGCCAGCAGCAGCAACGGGTTTGGCCACTGGCCCTTCTCGGCCCCGGCCAGGGCGATGCCCTGCCAGCCGGGCAGCATCAGCAGCCAGATCCCCGCCGGCCGGTCGAACCGGCCCAGCTTCAGCCAGGGGCGCAGGGCCGGTGGCGCGTGGCGGTCGACCCAGTTGGTCGCGGCGGCGTCGGGCAGGATGGCGGTCATGGCGCAGGCTTAGCGAGCTTCTGCCAAACCGGGAAGACGCGGGGCGTCCAGCGCTGGCTGTCATAGTCTCAGTCAATGCTGTCGAGAAAAACGATCAATTGGATTTATCGCCCCGCAACCTTCACCTTGTGCGCACCAACACGGCGGAGGCCAACATGACCGACAAGATCCTGACCACGACGGGCGGCGCGCCCATCGCCGACAACAACAATTCCCTCAGCGCCGGCCCTCGCGGCCCGCTGCTGATGCAGGACTACCAGCTGCTGGAAAAGCTGGCCCACCAGAACCGCGAGCGCATCCCCGAGCGGGTGGTCCACGCCAAGGGTTCGGGCGCCTATGGCACGCTGACCGTCACCCAGGACGTCACCCGCTTCACCAGGGCCAAGTTCCTGTCCGAGGTCGGCAAGAAGACCGAGATCCTGATGCGCTTTTCGACCGTGGCCGGTGAGCGCGGCGCCGCCGATGCCGAGCGCGACGTGCGCGGCTTCTCGATCAAGGCCTACACCGAGGAGGGCAACTGGGACATGGTGGGCAACAACACCCCCGTGTTCTTCGTCCGCGATCCGCTGAAGTTCCCCGACTTCATCCGCACCCAGAAGCGCCACCCCGTCACCAACCTGCGCTCGCCGACGGCGATGTGGGACTACTGGTCGCTCAGCCCCGAAAGCCTGCACCAGGTGACGACGCTGTTTTCCGATCGCGGCCTGCCGCAGGGCTACCGGTTCATGCACGGCTTTGGCAGCCACACCTATTCGTTCATCAACGACGCCAATGAGCGGGTGTGGGTGAAGTTCCACTTCAAGTCGATGCAGGGCATCAAGACCTGGACCAACGCCGAGGGCGATGCGGTCATCGCCAATGACCGCGAGAGCGCCCAGCGCGACCTGTTCGAGGCCATCGAAGGCGGCGACTTCCCGCGCTGGAAGTTCTGCATCCAGGTGATGACGGAAGCTCAAGCGGAAACCTTCCGCTGGAACCCCTTCGACCTGACCAAGGTCTGGCCGCATGCGGAATATCCGCTGATCGAGGTCGGGATCGTCGAGCTGAACCGCAACGCCGACAACTATTTCGCCGAGATCGAGCAGAGCTCGTTCAGCCCCTCGAACGTGGTGCCGGGCATCGGCTTCTCGCCGGACAAGGTGCTGCAGGCGCGGATCTTCGCCTATGCCGACGCCCACCGCTATCGCGTGGGGACCCACTACGAGTCCCTGCCGGTCAACCGTCCGCGCTGCCCGGTTCACACCCAGCACGCCGACGGCGCGATGCGCTTCGACAGCCCGCCGCGCACCAACGCCTGGTACGAGCCCAACTCGTTCGGCGGTCCGGTCGAGGACAAGCGCTTCGCCGAGCCGGCCCTGCCGCTGTCGGGCGACGCCGACCGCTTCGACCATCGCGGGGTCAGTGACGACTATACCCAGCCGGGCGACCTGTTCCGGCTGATGAACGCCGACCAGAAGCGCCAGCTGTTCGACAACATCGCTGCGGCCATGCACGGCGTGCCGGTCGAGATCCAGCGGCGCCAGCTGGTTCACTTCCACCACGCCGACCCGGCCTATGCCGCCGGGGTGGCCCAACGTCTCGGGATCGTCTTCGACGCTCCCGTCGCCGCCGAATAGGTCCCCGCCCCCGGGACTGTTCGACGGTTCGGGGAGGGCGGCCAAACCCCCGCCCGCCGTCCTCCCCCTCACCGTTGCCGATCAGGAGTTTTCCGATGTCCACCGCCCGTCCCGCCGATCCCGCCGCTTTGGCCTTCCGAGGTCTGGGCTGGACGCTGCTCATGCTGGGCGGCCTGGCCGGAATCGCCATGCCGGCGGTGGTCACCACCGGGCTTTGGACGGCGGCCAGCCGGGCCTTTGCCCGCGGCGGAGACGACGCCATGGTCCAGCGACTGCTGTCGGCGACCAAGTTCGGGCCGCGCATTCGACGCCGGCTGAACCGCCCGGCGCCGCGTCGCATCGGCGGGGTTTGCGAAGCCTAAGGCTCCATTTCGCCGTCATTCCCGCCCTTGTGGCGGGAACCCCTGGTTCAGTTTGCGAGTGAAGCGCCGTGGGGGCTAGCCCGCCAGTCTTCCGCACCTGCGGCGGATAAAGGGGTTCCCGCCACAAGGGCGGGAATGACGGTTGTCTATTTCAGCGATAGTGTTTCGGCGATGACGGCTCCGCCCCCGAATGATCCCAGACCACGCCGCCGCCGCCGCCGCCGCCTGTCGCGCGCCGAGCGCTGGGCGGTCGATGGTCTGGGGGGAACCCTGGTGGCGATCGGGGCCGTGGGCATCGTCACGCCGGGCATGCCGACCACGGTGTTCTGGATCGGGGCGGTGGTCTGCTTCCTGAAGACCCGGCCCCACGCCGTGCGGCCCCTGCTGCGAACCCCGATCGTGGGTCCGGCGATCCGGTGGTTCCTGCGCTGGCGGCCGTTTGGCGGCGGACGCAGGCGCTAGCGGGGTCGCCTGCGCGCGGCAAAACCCCTATCTACCCCCGCATCATGAGCGACTTCATCGACGACGAGGACGAAACCGGCGTCCGCAAGCGGGCCCTGTCCAATCGGCAGGTCCTGGGCTTCATCGCGCGGTTCTGGGGGCGGCGGCCCGTGCTGTTCTCGCTGGGCGTGGGCCTGACCCTGGCGGCGATCGGCTTCGATCTGGCCATGCCCTACGCCTCGGGCCGTCTGGTCGACGCGGTGGTCGACAGGCCGCGCGGTGATCCGGCCGCCTGGGCCGCCCTGTGGGTGTTTGTCGGCGTCTATCTGGCCTTCGCGGTGGTGCGCAACATCTCGCACCGGTTCTGGATCCCGCTGGCCGCCCGCAACATGGAAGAGATGACCAACGAGGGCTTCGCCAGGGTGCAGGCGTTCTCGTCGGACTGGCACGCCGACAGCTTCGCCGGCGCCACGGTGCGCAAGCTGACCCGGGCGATGTGGGGCTATGACAGCGTCACCGACGCCGCGACCATCTGGCTGGGTCCCGGGATCATCGTGCTGGCGGGCCTGTCGCTGATGATGCTGGTTCGCCAGCCGCTGGCCGGCGTCGTCTCGCTGGTGGTGGTGGCGGCCTATATGGGCGCCAATCTGGTGGTCACCGAGCGCTATGTGCGGCCCAGCAACCTGCGCTCCAACGCCCTGGACTCCCGGATCGGCGGGGCGCTGGCCGACGCGGTGACCTCCAACCCCACCGTCAAGAGCTTCGGGGCCGAGGCTCGCGAGACGGCCCGCATCGCGGAGGTCACCGCCCAGTGGCGCGACGCGGTGATGGTCACCTGGAGCCGCTTCACCGACGTGTGGCTGGGCCAGAACCTGCTGCTGGTGCTGCTGCAGGCCGGGCTGACCGGCTCGATGGTCTGGGGCTGGAGCCAGGGCACCGCCACGCCCGGCGACGTCGCCTTTGCGATCACCGCCTTCATGCTGATGAGCGGCTATCTGCGCAACATGGGCGAGAACATCCGCATGCTGCAGAAGGGCCTGGACGACACCGAGGATGTGGCCGCCTGGGCGCGCCTGGCTCCGCAGATCGCCGACGCGCCCAACGCCCCCGCCTTCCAGGTCGGCCCCGGCGCCATCGCCTTCGAGGACGTGACCTTCCGCTACAAGGCGGCGGGCGCGCCCCTGTACGACCGCTTCTCGCTGACCATCGCGCCCGGCGAGCGGGTGGCGCTGGTGGGGCCGACGGGCTCGGGCAAGTCGACCTTCGTCAAGCTGATCCAGCGCCTGCACGACCTGCAGGGCGGCCGCATCGTCATCGACGGCCAGGACGTGGCGGCGGTGGCTCAGGGCTCGCTGCGCCGCGCCATCGCAGTGGTGCCGCAGGACCCGGCCCTGTTCCACCGCACGCTGCTGGAGAACATTTCCTATGGTCGCCCCGAAGCGACCCGCGCCGAGATCGAGGCGGCGGCCCGCAAGGCCCACGCCCACGACTTCATCCTGGGCCTGCCCAAGGGCTATGACACCCTGGTCGGCGAGCGCGGGGTCAAGCTGTCGGGCGGCGAGCGCCAGCGCGTGGCCATCGCCCGCGCCTTCCTGGCTGACGCCCCGATCCTGGTGCTGGACGAGGCCACCTCGTCGCTGGATGTGGAGACGGAAGGCCAGGTCCAGATCGCCGCCGAGGCCCTGATGGCCGGCCGCACCACCATCGTCATCGCCCACCGCCTGTCGACCGTGCGCGGCGCCGACCGCATCCTGGTGTTCCAGAAGGGCCGTGTCGTGGAAGAGGGCCGTCACGCCGAGTTGAAGGCCAAGAGCGGGGTCTATGCGCGGTTGAACGCGGTGAGCGAGGGCGTGGGTTAGAAAGGCGCGTTGCTGAGGGGGCTTGGCGCGACCGGTGGGCCTTTTGGACGGTCGGATTTGGATTCTGCGCCGGCGCAGCCGTCACCCGCCGGAACCAGGAACAACCTGCGTCCGCCGACCAGTATATCCCGGCGCGGCGTGGGCTCGGCCAGCAGGACAGTTCCCGCCTTCAGGGCGGCGGCCAGATCAACGGCGTCGCAGACATAGGGTGTCTCGGCCGTCTTGCGCCACCGCGCGCCGTCGAAGCTGAACACGTCGAAACTGGCGCCGCTGGCGAGCAGGACTTCGTCCTTCCCGTCCGCATTGACGTCGAGCAGCAGGGCGGAGCACTGCGAGCCTTGGCCGATGCAGCCCGATCCGGAGTCGTCGCGCCAGTCCTGGCGCAGGAAGCTTTCGGGCAGGGCGCGGCCGACCGGATAGACCGTCAGCTTCGACAGATCGATCTTCTCGATAACCGGCGCGGTCTTGATCTTCAGTGCCGCAGCCGCCTTGGCGCGGGCCGCGACCCCCGCCACCTTGCTGGTCTTCAGCCGCTCCAGCGCCGCCTTGCCATACCGCCCGCTGTCAAACCGCAGGAACTGGTAGTCGAACTTCTCGGCCTTCACCGTCCCCCGCTCCAGCCGCCCCACCTGATCGTTCACCGACAGCCGCGCCGGGTCGGCGATCGGCGTGAACAGGGCGATCAGCAGGGCCAAGCTGACGAAGGCCAGCGCCACATTGGCGCGCTCCAGGCCCTTCATCCAGACGCCCGGCCGCAAGGCGGCGATCGTGTAGCCCAGGGCGTAGCCGGCGGCGATCACCACGAAGGCGGCGGCGAACACCCGCTCGGGCGTCAGGCCGTGCTGGCCGATCCGCAGGGACAGGCCATAGGCGGCCAGGGCGCTGATCGGCACCAGCAGCAGGCCGGCCAGCCGCGCGGCCCATTTCAGGACCACGGGCGGGGCGTCCTCGCCGTCCTGATAGGCGGCGTTGATCAGCACGATCAGGTGGGCGGCGGCGGTCAGCAGCAGGGCGGTGGCGGCCTTGGTCTTCCACAGCGGCTCCAGCCCGGTGAACGGCAGGCTGGCCAGGAAGGCGGCGGCGATCAGGGCCATCAGCGGCAGCAGCCAGGCCAGCAGGGTCAGCGCAACTGTACGAACGCCGCGCACCAGGGTCGAGCGCACGTCGGTCAGCTGCACGGCGGCGGCGAAGATGGTGGTGGTGGCCGGGATCGCGAAGGCCGGCTCGGTGATCAGCTTCTGGAACGCCTCGATGCCGATCAGCTTGAACAGGGCCGAGCCCAGGAACAGCAGGATCCAGAACACGCCGGTGAAGCCGACCGACAGCACCATCTGCACCCCGTGCATCCAGGTGACGTCGAAATAGCCGTGATAGCTGGCGACGAGTTTGCGCTCGGCCTGGGCGGGCTGGATCAGGTGGTGGGCGATGAACAGGCCGACGGCGATGGCGAGGAACACCGGCGCGTCTGGCATCTTGTCGCCATCGACGCCGTTCCAGGCGCCGTGGAAGGCCAGATAGGCCGCGAAGGCGGCCGCGATCAGTCCCCAGACGATCAGGCTGGTCCGGCGCAGGGCGCCCACCCCGGCCAGGATCACGAACGGGGCGAAGGCGGCCGTCAGCACCAGCGGCGCGAAGAGCAGGGGCTGGGTGGCGGGCCAGGCCTTGAGATCCTGCGCGTGTTGCAACAGGTACAGCAGGACGCCCTGGGTGAGACCCACGCCCAGCCGGACGGCCGTCGTGACCCGGGTCGAAGGGCTTGCGGTCTGGTCCATGGTCAATCCTCGCTCGCGGGAACAGGACCACGCCCGGGCGCCGTTGTGAAGCTGGCGTCGATGCACTAGCAATTTCAGCCTCATTTCGGGGGTGTGCATGCGAAATTCATTCAAGGCCGCGCTGACGGGCCTGGTTTTGGCGACGGCGCTGGGCGCGGCGGGCGGCGGCTTCGCCCAGGACGCCAAGGCGCCCGCGAAAGCCGAGGCCCTCGAACTGCCGGCCTTCCCGGCCGACAAGTCGGTCAAGCAGACCACCACGGTGGGCGGCAAGGTGATCAGCTATACCGCCACGGTCGGCTCGCTGCCGGTGCGCGACGAGAAGGGCAAGAAGGTGGCCGAGGTGGCGTTCACCGCCTACACCCTGGACGGCCCTCGCGATCCCAATCGTCCCCTGACCTTCGCCTTCAATGGCGGCCCGGGCGCGGCGTCGGTCTATCTGAACTTCGCCCTGGGTCCCAAGCGCGTGCAGTTCGGCGCCGAGGGCGACAGCCCGTCCGCGCCCGTCAAGCTGGAAGATAACCCCGCCAGCTGGATGGACTTCACCGACATCGTCTTCATCGACCCGGTCGGCACCGGCTTCTCGCGCAGCCTGACGACGGAGGAGGAGACCAAGAAGCGCTTCTATGGCGTCAAGCAGGACATCGACTACCTGTCGCGCATCGTCTTCGACTATCTGGTCAAGACCGAGCGCCTGGCCTCGCCTAAATACATCGTCGGCGAAAGCTATGGCGGCTTCCGGGGCCCGCGCCTGGCCTACACCCTGCAGACCGACCTGGGCGTGGCGGTGAAGGGCGTGGTGCTGGTCTCGCCGCTGCTGACCAGCGCCGGCCGCCAGGGGCAGGAGGTCTCGCCCCTGCCGTCGATGTGGACCCTGCCCTCGATCGCCGCCGCGAAACTCGAGCGCGACGGCAAGCTGACGCCCGACGCGATCAAGGCCGTCGAGGACTATACGCGCGGCGAATACATGGTCGACCTGATGAAGGGCTCCGACCCCGCCGCCCTGGACCGCCTGACCACCAGGGTCTCGGCCATGACGGGCCTGGATCCGGACTATGTGCGCCGGGCGGGCGGGCGGCTGGAGACCCAGTCGTTCCTGCGCGAGGTGTTCCGCGACAAGGGCCGGCTGGGCAGCCGCTATGACAGCAACGTCACCTCGGCCGATCCCTTCCCGTTCGCGCCCGAACAGGAGACCAACGACCCGATCCTGGACTCGATCATCGCGCCGACCACCAGCGCCATCGTCGACTTCACCACCCGCACCGTCGGCTGGAAGCCCGAGGCGCGCTACGAGGCCCTGTCCAACGGCGTCAACCGCCTGTGGGATCGCGGTCGCGGCGCCGACACCGAGTCGGTCAGCGACCTGCGCAAGATCGTCTCGGTCGACCCGAAGCTGAAGGTGCTGATCGTCCACGGCTACAACGACCTGTCGTGCCCGTTCTTCGCCTCGCGCCTGATCGTCGACGCCATGCCCGCCACCGTGGCCGGCCGCGTCAGCCTGGCCCTCTATCCGGGCGGCCACATGTTCTACAGCCGCGCCGACAGCGGCGCCGCGTTCCGCAAGGACGTGATGGCGCTGTACGGGGTGAAATAGCGGCTTCCCTTCTCCCCTTGCGGGAGAAGGTGGCGGCTGAAAGCCGACGGATGAGGGGTCGAAAACCTTGTCCGTCGGCGTCGCCGCCAATCCTCGAACGACACAGCGCGACCCCTCATCCGGCGCTTCGCGCCACCTTCTCCCGCAAGGGGAGAAGGGCTCAGCGCGCCAGCCGGCCGTCGCTCAGGGCCGAAACCTCGAACGGGAAGATCACCTCGGGGTCGGGCTTGGCAACGCCCTTCAGCAGCTTCTTCTCCCCGGTCGAGTGCAGCAGCCAGCGGATGATGTTGAGCCGCGCGGCCTTCTTGTGGTCGGCGCGGACGCAGATCCAGGGCGCGGCCTCGGAATGGGTGCGGGTCAGCATCTCGTCGCGGGCGGCGGTGTAGTCGTCCCACTTGGCCTCGGCCACGGCGTCCAGGTCGCTGACCTTGAAGGCCTTCAGCGGATCCTCTCGGCGGGCCTTCAGGCGCTCGGCCTGGGTCTCGCGGCTGATATCCAGCCAGAACTTGCCGTAGCGCATGCCGCTGTCGACCAGCATCTTCTCGAACGCGGGCACGTCGTTCAGGAACTGGGCATGCTGCTCGGGCGTGCAGAAGCCCATCACCGGCTCGACGCCGCCGCGATTGTACCAGGAGCGGTTGAACAGCACCGCCTCGCCGCTGGCCGGCAGCCATTCGACATAGCGCTGGAAATACCATTCGCCCTGTTCGCGGTCCGACGGCTTGGGCAGGGCCACGACCAGGGTGTTGCGTCGCGACAAGTGCTCGGTGATCCGGGCGATCGCCCCGTCCTTGCCGGCGGCGTCGCGGCCCTCGAACACGGTCAGGATCTTCCAGCCGTCCTTGATGGCCTTTTTCTGCAGGGCGATCAGGGCCAGTTGCAGGGTGGCGAGCTCTTCTTCGTAGTCAGCGGTCTTGGTCATGTCGGGAGCCTACCGCCAGAAGGGGGAGTTGCGCTAGAAGGAGGTCATGATCCGTCTTTTCGTTCCCCAGGACCTCGCCGCCGGCTACGGCGTCATCCTGACCCTCGACCAGTCGCGCTATCTCACCTCGGTGATGCGCCAGGCCGTCGGCGCCCAGGTGCTGCTGTTCAACGGCCGCGACGGCGAGTGGCGCGCCACCCTGACCGAGACCGGCAAGCGCGGCTCGCTGCTGAAGGTGGACGACCAGGCCCGCCCGATGGCGCTGGGGCCCGATCTCGACCTGGTCATCGCCCTGGTCAAGCGCGGCCGGGTCGAGACCATCGTCGAAAAGGCCGCCGAGCTGGGTGTCCGCCGGGTGAGGCTGGCCATCACGCGCCGGACGAATGTCGATTTCGTCAAGCTGGGCCGTCTGGACGCCATCGCCATGGAGGCCGCCGAGCAGACCGGCCGGATGGACGTGCCGACGGTGGAGGATCCGGAAAAACTCGCCGACATCCTCGACGGCTGGGACCCGGCCCGCAGGCTGGTGTTCTGCGACGAGGGCGGCGACGCCCGGCCGGCCTTCCAGGCCCTGGCCGGAAGCGCTGCGCCCGCCGCCATCCTGATCGGTCCCGAGGGCGGCTTTTCGCCGGAAGAACGCGAGCGTTTGCGGTCCCTGCCGTTCGTCACGCCGGTGTCACTGGGCCCCCGCATCCTGCGCGCCGACACCGCCGCCATCTCGGCCCTGACCCTCTGGCAGGCGGCGGCCGGCGACTGGCGGGAAAGCTAAAGCAAAGACGCCCTCTTGAGGTTCGCAAAGAAAACGCCCAATTGCGCGTTACGAGTTCGCGGCTGGTCGGGGGGAAGGGCCTCTCCCTACTCAATGCGTATGAGACCTTGGGGAGAGACGGCTCATGGCCGACATCGCTAGCCTGCAGGAGCGTCCGCTGACGCTCGAAGACCTGACCGCCTATTTCGCCTCGGGCTCCAAGCCCAAGGAGGCCTTCCGCGTCGGGGCCGAGCACGAGAAGTTCGGTTTCTACCTGAACAGCCACGCGCCCGTGCCCTATGAGGGCGACAAGGGCATCCACGCCCTGCTGACCGGCCTGCAGCGCTTCGGCTGGACGCCCGTGATGGAAGGCCCGACGATCATCGGGCTGGAGCGCAACGGCGCCAATGTCAGCCTGGAGCCCGGCGGCCAGTTCGAGCTTTCGGGCGCGCCGCTGCTGACCATGCACGACATCTGCGAAGAGACCGGCCAGCACCTGGACGAGGTCAAGACCGTCGCCGACGAGCTGGGCCTGGGCTTCATGGGTTTGGGCTTCTCGCCGGTGTGGAAGCGCGAAGAGGTGCCGGTGATGCCCAAGGGGCGTTACGTCATCATGCGCAACTACATGCCCAAGGTCGGCGGCCTGGGCCTGGACATGATGCTGCGCACCTGCACGGTGCAGGCCAATCTCGACTTCTCGTCCGAAGCCGACATGGTCGCCAAGTTCCGCATGAGCCTGGCCCTGCAGCCCATCGTCACGGCGCTGTTCGCCAATTCTCCGTTCACGGAAGGAAAGCCCAACGGCTTCCTGTCGTCGCGCGCCAATGTCTGGACCGACACCGACGCCGACCGCACCGGCCTGCTGGATTTCGTGTTCGAGGACGGCTTCGATTTCGAACGCTACGCCCGCTACGCCCTGGACGTGCCGATGTATTTCGCCAAGCGCGGCGACAAATACATTGACCTGGCCGGCCGCAGCTTCCGCGACTTCATCGACGGCAAGATCGATGAGCTGCCGGGCGAGCGCGCCTCGATCAAGGATTGGGCCGACCACACCACGACCCTGTTCCCGGAAGTGCGGCTGAAGACCTATTTGGAAATGCGCGGCGCCGACGCCGGCCCGTGGAGCAGCCTCTGCGCCCTGCCGGCCCTGTGGACCGGCGTCTTCTATGATGACGCCGCTCTCGCCGCCGCCTGGGACCTCTGCAAGGACTGGACGCCGGAAGACCGCGCCGGCCTGCGCCGCGACGTTCCGAAGCTGGGCTTGAAGGCCATGGTCGCCGGCCGCTCGGCCCAGGACGTGGCGCGGGATTTCGTCGCCATCGCCAAGTCGGGCCTGAAGGGCCGGGCCCACATGAACGGCGGCTTCCTGGACGAGACGATCTATCTGGGCGAACTGGAAGAGATCGCCGCCACCGGCCGCACGCGGGCCGACCGGCTGCTGGAACTGTACCACGGCGCTTGGAAGGGCGATGTCAGCCGGGTGTTCACCGACTGCGCTTACTAGGTTTGTAGCTCCAAAAACCTTGTCATCCCGGAAGCCTCGCAGAGGCTATCCGGGACCCAGGGGCAACCGCACCGCCTTGGCCCCTGGGTCCCGGCTCTCCGCTGCGCTGCGGCCGGGATGACAAGATAGGTTTGCGTCAAAAGCGGTCATCGCCTTCCCTGTCAGCGTCGGAAGCCGCCTTCCCCGCGACCCCGACTCCGGCTAAGAACGGAGCATGAACTTTTCCGATCCGTTCCTGATCCTCGCCATCGTCTTCGCCCTGATGGCCCTGGCCGCCGCCCTCTGGGCGCTGGCCGCCAGCCGGCGCGCCGCGGCCGCCGACGCGCGCGCCTGGCAGCTGAACGAACGCCTGGTCCAGGCCGACGAACGGGCGCGGCTGCTGGAGGACCAGTCGGCCACCCAGGCCGAGCTGATCCGGGCCCAGGCCGCCCAGCAGGCGACCATGACCGCCAACACCGTGGCCGAGGCTCTGATCAAGCGGGCCGACGAGAACTTCAAGAGCCGCGAGGCCCTGGCTACGGCCCGACTGGAAGCCCAACTCAAGCCCGTCGCCGAGACCCTGGCCAAGTTCGAAGCCCAGGTCACCGCCGTCGAGAAATCCCGCGCCGAGGAAACCGGCGGCCTCAAGGCCCAGATCGCCGCCCTGATGGAAGCCTCGACCGCCACCCAGTTCGAGGCCCGCAAGCTGTCGGCCGCCCTGCGGCGCGGCGCGGGCGTGCAGGGCCGCTGGGGCGAGCAGACCCTGCGCAACGTGCTGGAGGCCGCCGGCCTCAACAAGCGCTTCGACTTCGAGGAGCAGTTCAGCGTCGACACCGACGAGGGCCGGCGCCGGCCCGACGTCAAGGTGCGGATGCCCGGCGGTGCGGTGTTCGTGATCGACGCCAAGTGCTCGCTGAACGCCTTCCTGGAAGCCCAGGAAATGACCGAGGAGGGCCTGCGCGAGGCCGCCCTGGTGCGCCACGCCGCCAGTGTGCGGGCCCACATGACCAGCCTGTCGGCCAAGACCTATTGGGACCAGTTCGCGTCGGAAGGCTCGCCCGACTTCGTGGCCATGTTCGTTCCCGGCGACAGCTTCCTGGCCGCCGCGCTCGAGCGTCTGCCCGACCTGATGACCGAGGCCATGGACAAGCGGGTGCTGCTGGTCACGCCCACCACCCTGTTCGCCCTTTGTAAGGCGGTGGCCTATGGCTGGCGGGTCGAGGACCAGGCCAAGAACGCCGCCGCGATCGTCGCCGTGGGGCGCGAGCTCTACAAGCGCGTGGCGGTGATGGGCGCCCATGCCGGCGCGGTGGGCAAGGCGCTGGAAAGCGCGGTCGGCAAATACAACCAGTTCGTCGGCTCTCTGGAGAGCCAGGTCCTGACCCAGGCCCGCCGGTTCGAGGACCTGTCGGTCGACCACGAAGGCAAGGAAATTGCCGAACTGGCGCCGGTGGAACAGGGTGTTCGGGCCCTGACCAAGCTTTCGACGGGACAATCCCCCACCTTGACGCTCGGGAATGAGACCCTTACCTGACAGATATCATGTCTATCCGTCGCATCCTCACCGTCGATAACGCCGCCGATCTGGCCGTGTTGAAGAAGATCTCCACCCCTGTCGAGGCGGTGACTGACGATCTGCGCCGCCTGATGGATGATATGCTGGAGACCATGTACGACGCCCCCGGCATCGGTCTGGCCGCCGTGCAGGTGGGCGAGCCGATCCGCCTGATCGTCATGGACCTGGCCCGCGAGGGCGAGGAGCCGGCCCCGCGCTATTTCATCAATCCCGAGATCCTGTCGACCTCGGAAGAGACGCAAGGCTACGAAGAGGGCTGCCTGTCGGTGCCCGATTATTACGACGACGTCGAGCGCCCCTCGAAGGTGACGCTGCGCTACCAGAACTATCAGGGCGAGACCGTCGTCGACGAGGCCGAGGGCATGTACGCCGTCTGCATCCAGCACGAGATGGACCACCTGGAAGGCGTGCTGTTCATCGACCACCTGTCGCGCCTGCGCCGCGACCGCGCCATCACCAAGGTGAAGAAGGCGCGTCGGGCGGCCTGACACCAACCGCTCATCCCCGCGAAAGCGGGGACCCAAGCTGAGCTTGGGCCTTCCGCAAGGACATCTGGATGAGCGCCGCTTGGGTCCCCGCTTTCGCGGGGATGAGCGGGTTTATTTGGTCGCCTCGTGAACCTCTTCCTTGGTTTCCTGACCGGCCTTCTTGGCGCCGGCCTTGATGTCCGAGCCCGCTTCCTTGGCCGCGTCGCCGGCCTTTTCGCCCGCTTCCTGCATCTTGTCGGTCGCCTTGCCGGCGGCTTCCTTGAGGTCCGCGCCGGCTTCCTTGGTGCTTTCCTTGATCGCCGTGCCGGCTTCCTTGACGTCGGGGTCCGTGGCGATCTCGTGGGCGGCGTCCTTGACGTCGGAGCCCACCGCCTTGGCGCCTTCCTTGATCTGGGTGGCGTGCTGGTCCGAACAGGCGGCCAGCGACAGGGCCGCGGCGCAGACGGCGAACATCAGGGTGGAACGCATGGTGAAGCTCCTGGACGATATGTCGGGGAAACAACGGTCGCCCAAGGTCAAGGTTCCGAGCGCGCCGTCCCCCGAAGCTTTCCTTGCGGCGTCGGGACGTCTAAACCGCGCCCATGCGCATCGCCTTCCTCGGAACCCCTGATTTCGCCGTCGCCTGCCTGGCCGAACTGGTCGCTTCGGGCCACGAGATCGTCTGTGTCTATTCCCAGCCTCCCGCGCCCCGCGGTCGCGGCCAGGACCTGAAACCCTCGCCGGTCCACGCCTTCGCCGAGGGCCTGGGTCTGCCCGTGCGCACGCCGGTCTCGATGAAGACGCCCGAAGAGATCGAGGCCTTCCAGGCCCTGGATCTCGACGCCGCCGTCGTGGTCGCCTTCGGCCAGATCCTGGTCAAGGCCGTCCTCGACGCCCCGCGCGAGGGTTGCTTCAATCTGCACGCCTCACTGCTGCCCCGCTGGCGCGGCGCGGCCCCGATACAACGGGCGATCATGGCCGGCGACGCGGTGACTGGCGTCCAGGTCATGCGGATGAGCGAGGGTCTCGACGAGGGCCCGATCCTGATGTCCGAGCAGGTGCGGATCGACAGCGTCGACACCGCCGCCTCGCTGCACGACAAGCTGGCCGCCGTCGGCGCGCGCATGCTGCCCGTGGCTCTGGGGGCCATCGAGCGCGGCGGGGCCCGCGAGACGCCGCAGAGCGAAGACGGCGTGACCTACGCCAAGAAGATCAAGTCGGCCGAGGCCCGCATCGACTGGAGCCGTCCCGCCGCCGAGGTCGACCGCCACATCCGCGGCCTGTCGCCCTTCCCCGGCGCGTGGTTCGAGGCGCCGTCGGACAAGGGCCCGGTGCGCGTGAAGGCGCTGCTGTCTCGCGTCGAGGACGTGCAGGGAGACCCCGGCGCGCTGCTGGACGACAGCCTGCTGATCGCCTGCGGAGACGGCGCGGTGCGCCTGCTCAAGGCCCAGCGCGAGGGCAAGGGCGTGCAGGACGCCGGCGACTTCATCCGGGGCTTCCCGCTGTCCGCCGGAACCCTGCTGGCCTGATGCCCCGCTACCGCCTCCTCGTCGAGTATGATGGCCGGCCCTATAACGGCTTCCAGGCCCAGGCGACCCTGCCGTCGGTGCAGGGCGCCATCGAGGCGGCGGTGAAGGCCTTCTGCGGCCAGGAACTGCGGATCGCGGCGGCCGGCCGCACCGACACCGGCGTCCATGCGACGGGGCAGGTGGTCCATGTCGATCTCGAGCGCGACTGGCCCGCCCAGACGGTCATGAACGCCCTGAACGCCCACCTGACGCGCGAGGCGGTCAGCATCCTGGCGTGCGAGATCGCCGAGGGCGACTGGCATGCCCGGTTCTCGGCCAATGAGCGCCGCTATCTGTACCGCATCCTCAACCGGCCCGCCCCGCCGGCCCTGGACAAGGGCCGGGTCTGGCACGTCAAAAAGCCGCTGGATGCGCAGGCCATGCACGCGGCCGCTCAAGCCCTGGTGGGGCTGCACGACTTCACGACCTTCCGAGACATGCACTGCCAGGCCAAGTCGCCGATCAAGACGCTGGACGTCGCCCGCGTGTGGCGCGAGGGCGAGGCGGTCTGTCTGGCGTTCGAGGCGCGCAGCTTCCTGCATCGGCAGGTGCGGTCTATGACCGGCACCCTGGTCGAGGTCGGGATCGGCCGGTGGAGCGCGGCCGACGTGCGCGAGGCGCTGGAGGCCAAGGACCGCACGGCCTGTGGACCAGTGGCCCCGGCCGACGGGCTCTATCTGGTGGGCGTGGGGTATGAACCCTCAACCGCTCATCCTCGCGAAAGCGGGGACCCAAGCTGAGCTTGGATCCGTCACGATCGCCTATGGACCAAGCGCCGCTTGGGTCCCCGCTTTCGCGGGGATGAGCGGGGTTTTGGTGTTTCAGCGCTCTGAAGCATGAAACGTGCTCGCAGATCCGACTAGACCCCCAACCTGCCGAACCGCCGCATACGGGCCAGCCATTTCAGCCGGCCCCGGCCGCCGATCATTTCCACGCCGCCGATCACCGATTTGCGGATGGGCGATATCCCGGCCAGGCCCAGCATCCCCTTCTCCAGGGCCAGCAGGCCGTGTCCGCCGAACATCAGCCAGAAGGCGATGGCGGGCATGCCCATGGTCACGACCAGACGGGCCGATCGTCCCTTGAGTTTGGGGAGGGGGCCCCGGGGGCTCTGCTCCAGGCCGAAGCCGGCGCGGAACACCTGCTCCAGCAGGGCCTTCAGCTTGGCCGGCGTCGCGCCCAGCCACAGCGGAAACAGCACGACGACATGCTGGGCCCACAGGATGTCCTGCTGCACCGCCAGGATCGGGGGCGGCGGCGGACTTTCAAATTCCCACTGGCCGGCCAGGAAGGGCGTGTCGAGATCGGCCAGATCGATGCGCCGCACCTCATGGCCCGCCGCCGTCGCGGCGTCGACATAGGCGCTGGCCAGGGCCGAGCCGAAGCGTTCGGGGCGGCAGTCGGGATGTCCCAGAAGGACGAGAATGCGCTTGGCCATGAGGGCCTCCTTCAAGGAGGGCTCTCACGGGCGCCGCGCCGCCGCCTTGATGCGGGTCAAGCGCCTGGCGCTACAGCACCGAACAGTTGGTCAATTGCGCGAAGGCCTCCAGCGCCGCTGTTCCGACCACGGAGGTTCCGAACCGGTCCAGCTCCGGCGACCAGACCGTGATCACCGCCTTGCCGGGAACCACGGCCACGATGCCGCCGCCGACGCCGCTCTTGGCCGGCAGGCCGACGCGATAGGCGAAGCTGCCGACGCTGTCATAGATGCCGCAGGTCAGCAGCAGGGCGTTCAGGCGCCGGGTCAGGCGGTCGGGGAAGATGGTCTCCTGGATCACCGGCGAGAAGCCCCCGGCCGCCAGGGGTAGCATCGCCCGGGCCAGCTGCCGGCAACTCATGGTCAGGGCGCACTGGCGGCAGTAGGCGGCGACCACGGCCTCGGGGTCGTGGATGATGGTGCCCTTGCCGCGCATCAGGTTGGCGATGGCGCGGTTCTGGTGGGCGGTGGCCAGTTCCGAGGCGGCGACCGCCTCGTCGATCTCGACGGCCTCGTCGGCCAGCACGCTGGCGAAGCCGCGCACCAGGGCGGCGGGATCGCGGACGGTGTCGAGCAGGTGGTCGGTGATCGCCAGGGCGCCGGCGTTGATGAACGGGTTGCGGGGCACGCCGCCTTCCGCCTCCAGCTGGGACAGGTGGTTGAAGGGCGTGCCCGACGGCTCCTTGCCCACGCGCCGCCACACCTCGTCGCCAAAGCGGTTGAGGGCCAGGCCCAGGGCGAAGACCTTGGTGATGCTCTGGACCGAGAAGGGCTCGTCGGCGTCGCCGATCACGTGCTCGCCGCCGTCGATCATCCGCACGGCCATGCCGAACTTGTGGCCGGGCACGGTCGCCAGTTCAGGGATGTAGTCGGCCGGCCGGCCCTTGCCGAAGTGCGGCTTCACCAGCACGGCCACCTCGGCCAGCACCTGATCGATCGAGAAGTCGTCCATGGTCTAGACCCGCACCGCGACCAGCACCGCTCCGGCGGCGATCAGCGCCACGCCCAGCCAGTTCACGGCCGAGGGCCGCTCGCCCAGGAAAGCGGCGGCGAAGACGGCCACCAGCACGACGCTCAGCTTGTCGATCGGAGCCACCCGGCTGGCGTCGCCCAGTTTCAGGGCCCGGAAATAGCACAGCCACGAGGCGCCGGTGGCCAGGCCCGACAGGACGAGGAAGATCCAAGAGCGCCGCGAGATCTCGCCCGGCGCCCGCCATTCGCCAAACAGGGTCAGGATCAGGCCGGCGAAGGCCAGGATCACCACGGTGCGGATGAAGGTGGCGAGGTTGGAGCCCACGCCCTCGATGCCGACCTTGGCCAGGATCGCCGTCATCGCCGCGAACACTGCCGAGGCCAGGGCCCAGAAAGGCCAGCTGCCCAGGGCGGCGCGGACCATCAGGCGAAGGCCTCGAAATAGCGGCGGATCAGGGCGGTGTAGGCGTCGGCGAGGGCGCGCACCTCGTCCACCGGCACGCGCTCGTCAACCTGGTGCATGGTCGAGCCGACCAGGCCGAACTCGACCACGGGACACAGGGCGCGGATGAACCGGGCGTCGCTGGTGCCGCCGGTGGTCGACAGCTCGGGCGCGCGTCCGGTCGCCTCGCCCACGGCGGCCACGATCACGTCGGTGAACGGGCCGGGCTGGGTCAGGAAGGCCTCGCCGCTGATCTTGCACAGCACCTCGGCGCGGGCCTTGAAGCCCTCGGCGGCGACGGCGCATTCGTGCTCGATCCAGGCCTGCAGGTCCTTGCCCCTGTGGGCCGGGTTGAAGCGGATATTGACCCGCGCCCGGGCCGTGGACGGGATCACATTGGTGGCGGTGTTGCCCACGTCGATGGTGGTGACTTCCAGGTTGGACGGCTGGAAACCCTCATAGCCCTCGTCCAGCACCCGGCTCTGCAGGCGTGACAGGATGGAGACCAGCATCGGGATGGGATTGGCGGCGCGATGCGGATAGGCCACGTGGCCCTGCTGGCCCTCGACCGTGATCCAGGCGTTGATGCTGCCGCGCCGGCCGATCTTGACCATGTCGCCCAGCAGATTGGCGCTGGTGGGCTCGCCGACGATGCAGTGGTCGATGATCTCGCCCTCGGCGGCCAGGGCCTCGACCACCTTGACCGTGCCGTCCTCGGCCACGCCCTCTTCGTCGCCGGTGATCAGGAAGCTGATCGAACCGGGCGTCTCGGGCATCCGCGAGACGGCTGACACGAAGGCGGCGATGGCGCTCTTCATGTCTACCGCGCCGCGGCCATAGAGCACGCCGTCAACGATCTCGGCTTCGAACGGGCCTTGCGTCCAGGCGGCGTCGTCGCCGACGGGCACCACGTCGGTGTGGCCGGCGAAGCAGAGATTGGGCCGCGCGGTCCCGCGCCGGGCGTACAGGTTCTCGATCTCGCCGAACTTCATCCGGCGACAGGTAAAACCCAGGCCTTCCAGCTGGCGCTGCAACAGGTCCATCGCGCCCTCGTCGGCCGGTGTCACCGAGGGGCGGCGGATCAGGGCCTGGGCCAGGTCGACGGGATCGATGCTGACAGGAACGGGCGCGGGGCTGGTCATGATGCTGGCTTTAGGCTTCCCTCCGGCCTGACGCAAACCACGCAAGCTTCTTCCAAGAGCGCCCATGCCCAAGATCGACATCGACGCCGCGCCCACCCGTTTCGGCACGGCCTATCCGCCGCCCTACGACGCGCCCTGTCAGGGCCGCCAGCGCTGGAAGCTGGGGGACGCTGTGGGCCTCACCCAGTTCGGCGTCAACCTGCTGCGCCTGCCGCCGGGCCAGTGGACCAGCCAGCGCCACTGGCACACCGCCGAGGACGAGTTCACCTGGGTGATCGAGGGCGAGGTGGTGCTGGTCGAGGATGAGGGCGAGACGATCCTGCGGGCCGGCGACTGCGCGGGCTTCAAGGCCGGCGTCGCCAACGGCCACCACATCCAGAACCGCTCCGACAGTGTGGCCGTGCTGCTGGAAATGGGCACGCGCGCGCCGCAGACCGACGGCTGCGACTATCCCGACATCGACCTGATCCTGCGCGAGGGCGAGGAGGGGTATCGGCATCGCGACGGCACGCCCTATGAGGTCGAGGGCGGACGCAAGCGTTAGGCGACCTGAACGAACTTGACGCAGGTCAAGGTCAGGCGCGCCTGATAGGCTTTTGGCTAATGACCCCCAGGAGATGCCCCATGATCCGTCACCGCGAGCGCCATCTGATCGAGCGCATCGGCTGGCTGCGCGCCGCCGTGCTCGGCGCCAATGACGGGATCGTCTCGACCGCCAGCCTGATCGTCGGCGTCGCCGCCGCCGCCCAGGGGCGGGGCGAGATCCTGGTGGTCGGGGTCGCGGGGCTGGTGGCCGGCGCCATGTCGATGGCCGCCGGCGAATATGTCTCGGTCAGCTCGCAGGCCGACACCGAACGCGCCGACCTGGCGCGGGAAAAGGCAGAGCTGGAAACCCAGCCGGACTCCGAACTCGACGAACTGGCCGGCCTGTATGTGGCGCGCGGGGTTGAACCGGCGGTCGCTCGCGTGGTCGCCGTCCAGCTGATGGCCAAGGACGCCCTGGGCGCCCACGCCCGCGAGGAGCTGGGCATTTCCGAGATCACGACCGCCCGGCCCATTCAGGCGGCCCTGACCTCGGCCATGACCTTCGCCGCTGGGGCGGCGTTGCCGCTGGTCACGGCGATCCTCGTTCCGTCCGGCGTCATCGTCGCGGCGGTGTCGGTCGCCTCGCTGCTGTTCCTGGCGCTGCTGGGCGGCATCGGCGCGCGGGCGGGCGGCGCGCCCATCGTCAAGGCCGTGGTCCGGGTGACCTTCTGGGGCGCGATCGCCATGGCCCTGACCGCCGGGGTCGGCGCGGTGTTCGGGGTCTCGGCCTGACGGGGTCAGGCCGAGCGGTTTGATCAGTCCCGCAGCAGGTCGTTGATCGAGGTCTTCGACCGCGTCTGGGCGTCCACCGTCTTGACGATCACGGCGCAGTAGAGGCTGGGGCCGCCGTTCTTGTCGGGCAGGCTGCCGGGCACGACGACGCTGTAGGGCGGCACCTTGCCGATGTGGATTTGGCCGGTGGCGCGGTCGACGATCTTGGTCGAGGCGCTGAGGAACACGCCCATCGACAGGACCGAGCCCTCGCCGACGATCACGCCCTCGACCACTTCGGAACGGGCGCCGATGAAGCAGTTGTCCTCGATGATGGTCGGGTTGGCCTGCAGGGGCTCCAGCACGCCGCCGATGCCGACGCCGCCCGACAGGTGCACATGCTTGCCGATCTGGGCGCACGAGCCGACCGTGACCCAGGTGTCGACCATCGTGCCTTCATCGACATAGCCGCCGATGTTCACGAACGAGGGCATCAGGATGACGTTTCGGCCCACATAGGCCCCGCGGCGGACGATCGCGCCGGGCACGGCGCGGAATCCGGCGGCCTCGAAATTGGGGGCGTCCCAGCCGTCGAACTTGTTGGCCACCTTGTCCCACCACGGGCCGACCGCGCCGCCCAGGGTTCCGGCGCGCATGACGGTGTTGGGGTTGAGGCGGAACGACAGCAGCACGGCCTTCTTCAGCCACTGGTGGGTGATCCACTCGCCGTCGATCTTTTCCGAGACCCGCGCCTTGCCGCTGTCGAGCAGCAGCAGCGATTCCTCGACCGCCGTGCGGACCGGGCCTGTGGTGGCGGTCGAGACGCCGTCGCGGGCCTCCCAGGCGGCTTCGACTTCGGTCTGCAGGTCGGAAAGGCTGACGGTCGTGGTCATGGCTTAGAGGTCCTTCAGGCGCGCCGAGGTCAGGAACCCGGCGAGGTCGTGCGTGCGATGGTGGACGAATTCCGAGGTCGAGGCGGCCGCGTGGGCGCCGACCAGGATGGTGGTCATGCCCATCCGGGCGGCGGGAACTAGGTTCTTCTCGCTGTCCTCGAAGAACGCCGCCGCCGGGGGATGGATCGCGTGGCGCTTGGCGATCTTGTCGAAGGTGGCCAGGGCCGGCTTGGGCACATAGTCGGCCGTCTCGATGGCGAAGACGTCCTCGAACAGGTGGTCCAGACCTAGATGGCCCAGCACGCGCTCGGCGTGGCCCAGCGAGCCATTGGTGAAGATCAGCCGGCGGCCGGGCAGCTTGTCGATCGCCTGGCGCAGGGCCGCATCAGGGACCAGCCGGTCCATCGACACATCGTGCACCTCGTCAAGGAACGCCTTGGGCGCCATGCCGTGGTGGGCCATCAGCCCGGCCAGGGTGGTGCCGTGCTCCTGATAGTATTTCTTCTGCAGCGCCCGCGCTTCGTCGCGGGGAAGCCCGGTCTCGCGCTCGACGAAATCGGTCATCCGCCCCTCGATCAGGGCCATGTATTCGCTCTCGGCGGGATACAGGGTGTTGTCGAGGTCGAACAGCCAGGTCTCGATATGGGCGAGGTCGGCGCTCATTTGGAAATGAGCGTACCCGCGCCATGTTCGCTGAACAGTTCCACCAGCATGGCGTGCGGACGGCGGCCGTCCAGGATGACCACGGCCTCGACGCCCGATTCCACGGCGTGGATGGCGTTTTCCAGCTTGGGGATCATGCCGCCGCTGGCGACGCCGGTGGCGATCAGCTCGCGGGCTTCGGCGATGGTCATCTGACGGATCAGCTGGCCATTGGCGTCCAGCACGCCGGCGATGTCGGTCAGCATCAGCATCCGCTTGGCCTTCAGCGCGCCGGCGAGGGCGCCGGCCACGGTGTCGGCGTTGATGTTGAAGGTCTGGCCGGCCTCGGACACGCCGATCGGGGCGATCACCGGGATGTAGTCGGTTTCCGACGACAGCAGGGCCTGGATGATGTGCGGATCGACCTTGGTCGGCTCGCCCACGAAGCCCAGGTCGACGACCTGTTCGATATTGCTGTCAGGATCACGCTTGGTGCGGGTCACCTTCTCGGCGGTGATCATGCGGGCGTCCTTGCCCGACAGGCCCACGCCCCGGACGTCGGCTTCCGCGCCGGCCAGGGTGATCCAGTTGGCGATTTCCTTGTTGATGGCGCCTGACAGCACCATCTCGGCCACTTCCATGGTGGCTTCGTCGGTGACGCGCAGGCCGTCCACGAAGGTCGACTTGACGCCGGCCCGCTCGAGCATGCGGCTGATCTGCGGACCGCCTCCATGCACCACCACCGGATGGACGCCCAGCAGCTTCAGCAGCACCGCGTCGGCGGCGAACACCTTGGCCACGTCTTCCTGGCCCATGGCGTGACCGCCGTATTTGATCACCACCGTCTCGCGGTCATAGATCTGGATGTAGGGCAGGGCCTCGGCCAGGGTCTTGGCGGTGGCCCAGCCCGCTTCCTCGGCGGCGTCGGTCAAGGTTGCGGATCCTGTTCGAAAAGGGCGGGTCTCGATAGCGGACCCCGCCCCCCCTGTCACTTAAAACAGGATGGGGAAAACGCTCAGATCGCCTTGCGGTCGAAGCGCCATTTCATGATCAGCACCGCCGATGACATCGTCAGGCAGGCGAGGTTGGACGCCACGACCGGCCACGCCTGGATCATCACGCCATAGGCCGTCCAGCAGGTGAAGCCGATCACGGTGACGATGTAGGTGCGCAGCGACACCGACGAGGCGTCGCGCGCCTTCCAGATCTTGAAGATCTGCGGGGCGAAGCTGGTGATCGACAGCAGGGCCGCCGTCACGCCCACGGCGACGGCCGCTGGCGAGGCGGCCACGGTCAGCCCGCCTTGGGCAGGCTGTTCAGGCCCCACAGCGCCAGATAGTCCGGCGACAGGGTCAGGCCCACGGGGGGCAGGCCGGGGGCCTGGCCCTCGCGCATGCAGATGGTCAGATATTCCAGAGCCATCTTCACGCCATTGCTGGAATAGGGCTTGCCGATCACGCCGCAGGCCCCGGCGAAGTCGTCGGGCAGGCGCTTGACGTTGGCGGTCATGAACAGGGCCACGGCGCCGCAGTCGGCGTGAATGGTGCGGGCCACCTCGACGCCGGTCGGGCCATCGCGCAGGTGCACGTCGACCAGCGCCAGGTCGGGCTTCAGATCGTGGGCGAGGGTGACGGCTTCGTCGGAGCTCATGGCATGGCCCAGCGAGCAGCAGCCGGCCTCTTCGAGCAGGAACTCAAGCTCGGTGGCCAGCAGGACCTCGTCTTCGACAATCAGAACGCCGAGCGGTTGCTCGTTCATGGCACATCCTCGCCCGAGCTAATGATGCGCGCCGTTTACGGGCAAGTTGATCACAACGCGCGTACCGGGCGAGGCGTCCGTGGTTTCGCACCGCGCCTTCAGCTGCTGGCAGAGCAGCTGAACGATCGTCAGGCCGAAACCGGACGTGTTCGCCGAATTCTCCCTACCAACGCCGTCGTCGGTGATTTCGATCCGGAAATCGTTGTCCGTCCGGGTGATGCCCACGAAAATCCGCCCGGCGCGGCTGTCCGGGAAGGCGTGACGCATGGAATTGGACAGCAGCTCATTGATCACCAGCGCCAGGGGCGCGGCCTTGGCCGCCGCCACATCGACCCGCTCCAGATCGAGGTTGAACTGGATATCGTCGCGACCGCCGCCGCCCATCACGTCGGCCACCAGGTCGCGCACGAAGGCCGAGACGTCGAAGCGCTCGACGTCCTCGCTCTGGAACAGGCGGCGGTGAACGGTGGCGATGGCGTTGACCCGGTCCAGCATGCCGCGCATCGCCGCCTTGACCGCCACGTCCGAGACGCGGCGATTTTGCAGAAGCAGCAGCGACGAGATGAGCTGGAGGTTGTTCTTGACCCTGTGGTCCACCTCGTGGAGCAGGGCCGTCTTCTGCTCCAGCGCCTGGGTCAGCTCCAGGGTGCGCTCGGCGACCAGTCTTTCGAGGTCGAGCCGCGAGGTCTCGGAGACATCCGTCATGTGATCGGCCGATCTGGCATTCAATCCCCCACAACATCGCTCAACATCGCGGCTAACGCGCCGGCAAGGGGCGGGTTCCCGCTATGTCGGGTTTCCAACATGGCCGAAAAAGAGCGCGGCGTGAATCCCGCCGGGATCCACGCCGCGCGCGCGAGGCGACAAATGGGGAGGAACCGCCTCGCGATCAGCGGTCGGCGCGCGCGCCTATTTCGGCTGGTAGATCTTGTCGAACAGGCCGCCGTCGGCGAAGTGGGTGGCCTGCGCCTTCTTCCAGCCGCCGAACGTGTCGTCGATGGTGACCAGCGGGATATTCTTGAACTTGCTGGCGTATTTCGCCGCCGCCGCCGCCGCGCCGCGCGGACGGTAGTGGTTCTTGCCGATCAGGTCCTGGGCCAGGGGGCTGTAGAGGAAGTTCAAATAGCCCTCGGCGGCCAGGCGGGTCTTGTGACGGTCGACGTTCCTGTCGACCAGCGCCACCGGCGGCTCGGCCAGGATCGAGATCGACGGATAGACGATGTCGAACTTGCCCGGCAGTTCCT
Source organism: Caulobacter sp. (assembly GCF_965279145.1). NCBI lineage: Bacteria > Pseudomonadati > Pseudomonadota > Alphaproteobacteria > Caulobacterales > Caulobacteraceae > Caulobacter > Caulobacter sp. The sequence goes on along the minus strand of NZ_OZ257139.1, from coordinate 1,132,832 downwards.
CCTGCGCGAGATAGGCCTCGTTCTCCCAGGACAGCAGCACGTCGCCGATGCCGCGCTGGGTGAAGGTGGTGGTCGCGCCGCGCGCGCCGGTGTCGAGGATCGGCACGTTCTTGAACAGCTTTTCCAGATAGGCCTGGGCCTTGGCCGGGCTGCCGCCGGGTTGCTTCAGCGCCCAGGCCCAGGCGGCCAGATAGTTCCAGCGCGCCCCGCCCGAGGTCTTGGGGTTGGGGGTGATGACGTCGACGCCGTCCTTGATCAGGTCGCCCCAGTCCCTGATCTTCCAGGGATTGCCCTTGCGGACCAGGAACACGATCGTCGAGGTGTAGGGCGTGGAGTTGTTGGGCAGGCGCGACTGCCAGTTGGCCGGCAGCAGCTTGGCCTTGGCGGCGATCTCGTCGATGTCGTAGGCCAGGGCCAGGGTGACGACGTCGGCCTGCAGGCCGTCGATCACCGAGCGGGCCTGCTTGCCCGAGCCGCCGTGGCTCTGGTTGATGGTCAGGGTCTGGCCGACCTTGTCCTTCCAGTACGCGGCATAGGCGGCGTTGATGTCCTTGTAGAGCTCCCGCGTGGGGTCATAGCTGACGTTCAGCAGGGTCAGCGGTTTGACGCCCTGGGCCGACGCCGGACCGCCCATCATGGCGGATGTCGCCAAGGTCGCTGCGCCCGCCGAGGCGCCCGTCAGGACACCGCGGCGAGAGGGGGACTTTGAGAATTCGCTCATGAGGACGATCCTTCGTGGAGGTCTTAGGGGAGGGGCAGACGCGCCTGTTGACTAGAACGCGAACTGGCTGCGGAAGTTGACGGCCTGATAGTCCTGGCTGAGGCCAACCAGACCGCCGGCCGGGTCCTTGCGGTCGATACTGACATCCAGATAGTCCAGCGAGAACTTGGTCACCGAATTGGGGAACCAGTTGACGCCGACCGTCGAGATCGTCTGTTCGCCGCCGCGCACGCGGTCCGCCGCCAGGACGGCGTTCTCGTGATGGTTCAGATCGAGAACCGAATAGCGGGCCGCCAGCTCCCAGGCGCCCCACTGGCCCTTCTTCAGGTCGAAGGGCTTGGCGATCGTCGGCGCGTCGAAGGCGAAGGTTCCGGTGTTGTACTTGCGGGTCTCGCCGGTCAGCACCAGGCCGCCCTCGATGTACCAGCCCGTGAACTTCGGATCGCTGACGCCGGCGGCCGCGTTGCGGCGCTCGATCTTGTAGTCGAAGTACTCGCCCTGGATCAGCAGGTTCTTCTTCTGCGCCGCCAGTTCCAGGCCGTAGTGCTGGGCGCCGGTCGCATCGACCGAACCCGTGGACACCAGCTGCTGGCCGTCCACGCGCAGTTCCGGCCGGTCCTGGAGGGTGACGCCATAGGCGCCGGTCAGGGCCGTGGTCTGGGCCGGCGTGATCACGCCGCTGGCGTTGACGCCGGCGTGGATCAGCCAGTCCTCGCCCTTCAGGGGCGTGCCGGCAAAGCGGAGGACATAGCCCAGTTGCTCGTCGAAGGTCTGGGCGTCGCCGGCCTTGGCGCCGGTCACCGCGCCGGACAGGATCCAGCGCTCGCCCACGGTCTGGGCCTGCAGGCTGATGCGACGGTCCGCGCCGGCCAGGCCGCGCGCGGCCTCGGCGGCCGACGGGCGCTCGGGGAACAGAGCGCCGTTGGTCGAGGCGGCGTCTTCCAGGCCCACATTGGGAGCGAAGGCGCCGACCTTCACCTTGAAGGGGGCGTAGTTGTACTGGAGATACAACTCCTGCAGCACGGTCGCGCCGTCCGTGCCGGCGCCGCCGAAGTCGAGCAGGATGCCGTAGTCGAACACCTTGAAGGCCTTGCCGTCGACGCCGAGGCGGCCGCGGCGGAAATTGGTGCCGCTATTCAGATCGCGGGCGTTGCCGATCACGGCCGGCAGGCCCTTGTCCTGATAATACTGGGCGACATCCAGCTGCATGACGCCGTGGAAGGTGGCGCTGAAGGCGCCGTCGCCCGAGGCGATGGTCGGCTTGCCGCCGGCGATGCTGACGGTGGTGGCGCTCTGGGTGGCGCGGACGTCCTTGAGGCTGGCGGCGGTGGCGGCCTTGAGGTCGGCGATCTGGCTGGAAAGGGCGCTGAGCTGCGCTTCGAGGGCGGCGATGCGCGCCTCGGCGTCGGCGGGCGAGGCGGTCTGGGCCGAGGCGGCGCCGGCCATCGTCAGGAACGAAACGCCGGCGATCAGCGCGACGCGCAAGGCGGTCTTGGTGGTGGTCATGGATCTTCCCCTTCCGGCGCCGCGACGGGCGTCGGCCTGTTGGTGATAGGGAAGACGATTATTCCTAGTAGTTAAATGGAGATTAGGAAACGCGGCTTTGAGATTTTCTGGAGGCGTGACCTATCGTCGCGGTCGGTCCGCGAATCTCGTTTAAAACCAATGAGATGAAGGGTTTACAAGGTTTAAGTTCAATCCGTTGACGGATCGAAATGGCCCCAGGTCGGGCCCGGCGGGCGTCTGAGACGCCCGCCGGATCAGCCTTTAGAACATCGCTCGGCCGGCAAGGCGCAGGTTGTAGCGCTTCTGCTTCTTGGTGGCCTCGGCGCCGCCCTCGAGGGCCAGGTACGACATCGGCGTGCCGGCCTTCAGCGAGAAGCCCAGGGTCACGGCGCCCTGCTTGTCGTCCAGGGCCGCCAGGGTGAAGGGGCTGCCGCCGGTGAAGCGGGCGACGGTATCGCCCACTTGGCCCGCCAGGGTCTGGCGATAGCCGACCCGCACTTCCGGGCGCCACCACAGCTCCTTGCCGTAGTCGGCGCCGAACGCGATGCCGAACTCGCCCGACAGGTTGCTGGAGTTGCGGCGAGCGATCGATTGGGCGCTGCCCTTGCCCTCGGCCGCGCTGGCCTTTTCGCCATGAGCGCCCTCGCGCAGCATGACGTAGTCCACCCGGCCCTCGGGGCGGGCGAAGTAGCGACCAAACTTGGCCTCATAGGCCGCGCCGGCGAACAGGTTGGCCGTGGCGGCGTTCCAGCTGGAGCTGTACTTGCGGATCAGGTCCGCCACGCCGTCGCTGTTGGCGTCCGGCGCGATGAAGCGACGTTCGCCGTCGAACCAGCCATAGCCGGCGCCGCCGCCGGCGTTGAGGGTCCAGGCGCCGATCGACCGACGCCAGTAGGCGCCGCCCTGCACGAACGAGGCGGTGGTCTGCTCGCCGACCTGGGCGCGGGTGTCGTGTTCCTCGGCGTTCACATAGGCCAGGGTCAGGCCCAGCGCCCCGCCGGCGTCGCCCATGGCCTCATAGCCGGCCACGAAGCCGAAGGCCTGGTTGTCCGAGCCCTGGGTGGCGCCATCGTCGCGGCGGACCAGCGAGTTGATTTCCTGGATCCAGAGGCTGTCGGGGCCATAGCGCTCGCCCTTGTCGGGGCGGACGGCGGTAGCGGCCGAGATCATCTGGTTGGCCGACTGCAGCGAGGCGAACAGACCCTCGCCCTGGTTGGGCAGCATCTGGTCATACAGGTTCAGGAAGCCGTCCTTGCCGTTCTGGGCCAGGAAGGTGGTGGCGATTCCGCTGTCATTGCCCAGGGCCGCGAACACGGCGTCATAGGCGCCGGCTTCCGAACGGCTCATGCCGATCTCGGCGGCCGTGCGGCGACGCACGTCGATATAGACGTTGTTGGCGTCCGAGCGGCCCGAGGCGACGTACAGATAGGGCGAATCGGCCAGCAGGCCGCTGCCCAGCGCGCCGACCGTCAGCGTGCCGGCCGTGACGACGGTGTAGGTGGTCGGCTGCTTGACCAGGCCCGTCAGGCGGATGCCCAGTTCGGCCCCGCTGGCGATGTTGGCCGCGCCGGAAACCGCCAGCCGGGTGTTGGTCCCCGCCGTCGGATCGGCGGTGAACAGGATTTTGCCGGTCGAGCCGACATTGAGGCTGGTGGCGTTGATGGTCGCGGCGTTGGCGATGCCCAGGCTGCCCTTGCCGACGGTGATGGCCAGACGGCCGTCGCTGTCGGTCAGGTTGCCAAGGGCCAGCGCGCCGCCGTCGATGGTCAGGCGGTCGGCGCCCGCCCCGAACGACATTGCGCCGATCAGGCTGCCGCTCTGTACGCTCAGGCTGTCGTCGCCGGCGCCGAACAGCACGTCGCCAATGATCGCCGGCGCGGTGGGGGCGGTCGCGGCGCTGGTGGTGGTGGTGACGGTGTCGGTCGACGGAAACGTGCTGGTCGACGTGAAGGACGACGGCCCCGACTGGATCACGCTAACGCCGGAGGCGTTGGCGCGCAGGTCGATGGCTATGGCCGAGCCCTTTGCGGTGGCGGTCGCGGCGGCGCCCGTGTTCGTCGTGGTGGGCGCGGCCACCAGGGCGCGGATCGTGCCGGTGTTGGTGATCGTCTTCAGCGTGCCGGACTGGTCGAGAATGCCGACGGCGTCGCCGGTCTCGCCGGTCCTGAGGGCGGCGATAGTGTTGGTGTTGTTCAGCGCCGTTACGGCGGCGCCGGTTCCGATCACGATCGCCCGGGCGCTGGCGGTTACGCCGGACGCCGCATAGGAGCTGGAATTGGCGGCGACGGAGCCGCGATTGAGGATCGTGTTGGCCGAGGCGCCTGACCCCAGTTTCAGGCCGGTGGCGTCGGCCTCGCTGGCGGTCACGCTGATCTGGCCGTCGTTGCGAACGCCGCCGGCGAGGGTGGTGCTGAAGCCGCCCGCGCCGCCGCCGATTTGGACGCCGGTCGCGCTGACCTTGTCATAGACACCCGAGGCGGTGATCGAGCCCTTGGCCACCAGGCCGAAGGACAGGTCCGAGGCGCCGACAGCGCCCAGAGTGACGTTGCGGGTGTCGGAGCCGATCAGCAGGGCCGGCGCGGCGCCATAGCTGGTGATGCTTGAGGTGCCCGAAGTCGTCGAGGTGACGGTCGTGGTGGTGATATTGCCATCCGCGCCCACGGCGGTGGAGTTGCTGACGCCTTGCAGCAGGAGGCCGCCGCCGACGTCGCCGCCGACGCGGACGGCGGGGCCGCCTTGCAGCAGGTCGTCGGCGTCCAGCGCGTCCAGCGCGGCCTTGGTCCCGGCGCGCGAGGTGTAGCGATAGCCGGTCGATGTCACCGAGCCGTTCAGGGTCGCATTGCCGCTGATGTTGGAATCAAGCGCCGCGCCAACGGCGTTGGCGCCTTGGACGCTGATCCCTCCGCCGAGCGTGACCTTGCCCGTGACCGGGGCGTTCACGCGCACGCCGGCGGTGTTGTCGCCCAGGACGGTGATCGATCCGCTGTTGGTGAAGTTGCCGATCAGCTGGCTTTCCAGCGAGACGCCGGCCGAGTTGTTGCCCTCGATCGCGATCGCGCCGGTCGAGTCATTGATGATGTCGCCGGTAAAGGCGCCAGGGCCGGTCAGGCGGATGCCGAAGCGGTTGCTGCCCTTGGCGAAGGGACCGTCGAGGTCGCCGTCCGAGTCGGTGTCGGTCGGGGTGTAGTCCTCGGTCAGCGAGATCGAGTTGGAGTTGGTCAGCGATCCCGTCTTGCCGCCCAGAATCAGCACGCCGGTCGAATCATTGACCCCGACCGTGGCCAGGGTCCCCAGGTTGGTGACCTTGTTGTTGCTGTCGAGGCTGACCAGGGCTCCCGACGTGGTGGGTTTGATCGACCCGTCCGCCGTCACCTTGATGTCATCGGCCGCCGTTCCCGTCGCCGTGGAGGTGGCGATCGGGGTTGTACGGGCCGTCGAGACCGTGGTTTCAGCCGAAGCGCCGAACGCCAAAGCCAGGATAGGAGCGGCTGCGACTGTCGCGACCAGGACCTTGCGCTTCATTACGTACGTTACCTCGGAGAAGAACCCAGACCCTAACTTGCGTCACGTTGCGGCGAAATTGCGGTAGGCGACGCGACGGACACGCATTAGAGCGGCCAACCGTCTATCGCATGGCGTATCAGGGCGCCATATCTGGTTCGTCGAATCCCTTCCGGCGAGAATCAAGGCGCGGTGTCCATGTCGCCGGCGAAACAATCCTTCCTGACCGGCCCGCGCGTGGCGGCGCGATCGATCCTGCCTGTCATGGTGGGTCCGGCGACGATCCTGATCCTGGCCATGACCGGCGCGGCCCAGACGGGTCCGGCCGTGATGGCGGCGATCGCGGCGGGCGCGGGCGGGCTCTATCTGAACGCCCGTCGCCGCGCGGCCGAGGTCCCGGTCCATCCCGTCGATGACCTGGCGCCCACCACCCGCTCCGGCGCCGCCAAGCCTGGCGGCGCGCCGTTCGCCACCATCCTGGAGCGCCTGCCCGATCCGCTGATGGTGATCGCCGCCGAGGAGGCCGATGACCTGACCGGCCGCCGCTTCGTGTTCGCCAACGCCGCCGCCCGCGAGCTTTTCCGGATCCAGCGCGAGGGAACCCTGCTGGTCACCGCCGTGCGCAATCCCCAGGTGCTGGAGGCGGTGGACGAGGCCCTGTTCGGCGAGATCGAGCGGGCCGTCGAATATGAGACCGGCGGCACCCAGGGCCGGTCGTGGATCGCCTATGCCCGTCCGCTCAGCGAGGGCCCCGAGGGCACGCGCCTGGCGCTGCTGGTGATGCGCGACGAGACCGACGCCCGCCGCAGCGAGCGCACCCGCGCCGACTTCCTGGCCAACGCCAGCCACGAACTGCGCACGCCGCTGGCCTCGCTGTCGGGCTTCATCGAGACCCTGCGCGGCCACGCCAAGGACGACGCCGGGGCCCGCGACAAGTTCCTGGGCATCATGCTGGCCCAGGCCGAGCGGATGTCGCGGCTGATCGATGACCTGATGAGCCTGTCGCGCATCGAGCTGAACGAGCACATCGCCCCGCTGGGCCGGGTGGACCTGGCCATGGCCGCCATTGACGTCATCGACGCCCTGGCCCCCCAGGCCCGGGAAAAGGCCGTCAGCTTCGATCCCGTCCTGCCGCCGCGCGGCGCGGCGGTGGTCGAGGGCGATCGCGACCAGATCATCCAGGTGATCCAGAACCTGATCGACAACGCGATCAAATATACGCCGCGCGACGGGGTGGTGCGGATCGAGCTCTATCCCGGCCTGTCCGCCGACGCGGCCGCCGCGCCGCGTGACCCGACGGCGGCGCGGATGTCGCTGCTGACGCCCGACCACGCCGCCGGCGAGCGCTACGCCGCCCTGCGCGTCACCGACCGGGGGCCGGGCCTGGCCCGCGAGCACCTGCCGCGCCTGACCGAACGCTTCTATCGTGTCGAAGGCCAGAAAAGCGGCGACCGCTCCGGCACGGGCCTGGGCCTGGCCATCGTCAAGCACATCATGAACCGCCACCGCGGCGGCCTGACGGTGGAAAGCATCCAGGGCGAGGGGGCGATGTTCGGCGTCTACCTGCCGATGTGCAAGGCCGGGGCCGAGGTCGAGGCAGCCGTGGCGGCGCCGGCCGAGGCCTGACGCCGCGCCGCCCTAGAACGTCTGCCGCACCCGCAGCGACACGAAGGTGTTCGGGTCGATGGCGCGGTCCTCGATGAACGACACCGCCCGCGTCGTGCGATCGGCATAGACGATGCGCTGCTGGGTATAGTCGTCCCAGATATTCAGCTGGGCGCGGATCGCCAGGGTCGGGGTCGGCTTGTACTCGACGAAGGCCTCGTAATAGTTCGCGCCGCGCCAGGTGCTGGCCTGGTCGGGGCCGTAGGTGCCCTGGCCCAGCAGCGGCAGCCAGTTGACCCCCCACTGGGTCTTGTAGCGGACCAGATCCTGCTGGAAGCCGAGATTGGCCTGGGTGGGGCGCACGCGCGAGATCGGCCGGTCCCGGCCGGTGGTGGGATCGGTGACGTGGGTCTCGTTCCAGTCGTTCTTGAAGGTGAAGCGACCGCCGGGGATGCCCAGCTTCTCGACCGGCAGGACGATGTTCAGCGACAGCTTGTCCAGCGTGCCGTTGCCGATATTGCCCGTCGCCGACAGGCCGCCCGGCAGGGGCAGGCGGTCGATGACGCCGATGATCCTGTCGTGGCGATAGCCGATCGAGACGATGCCCTCGCCCAGGAACCGGCGCTCATAGGTCAGCTCGGCGATCCAGCGCTGCTCCGGCTCCAGATCGACATTGCCGCCATAGACATTGCTGTCCTCCAGCTCGGCCGAGGCGGCGAAGTCCTCGAAGTCCAGCTGGCCCAGTTCGCGCTCGAACCGGAAGCGAAGCTGGTTCTTCTCGATCGGCGTCCAGGTGGCCAGGAAGCGCGGCTTGGCGAAGAAGAAGCTCTTTTCCTGGTCGGCGTCGCCAGACTGCTTCAGCGTCGAGGTCTCCAGCCGCAGGCCGCCTTCCAGCGACAGCTTGGGGCTTGCCCGCCAGGTCACCTTGGAGAAGGCCTCGCCGCGCGTCTCCTCGACCTTGACCGAGGCCGAGGGCAGGGGAACGGCCACGCCGCCCACCGCGAAGGCCTGGTGAACGTCCAGCATGTTGTAGGCGACCTCGCCGCCGGCCTCGATCGTCAGGGCCGCCGAGCGCTCGTTGCGCACCAGGGCGCGGAAGATCGACTCCGACGACTTTCCGTCGGCGCTGAACCGCTGCTGGGGCTTGGCCGCGCCGGCCAGGGTCTCGTCGCCGGTGGAGACGTTGTCGAAATGCTCGAACTCGTGGATCACCCGGGTTTCCAGGGTCCATTTCGGCTTCAGCGGGCGCGTCCAGGTCAGGCCCAGTTCGCCGCTCTTGCTGTCTTCGGCGTAGTTGCTCTCACGCAGGGCGACGGGCGAGCGCTGCAGGCTCCATTCCTGCCAGTCGTTGATCCCGTAGCGGGCCGTGGCGTCCAGCTTGCCGCCGGCGAGGGGCCCGTTGTAGTTGCCCCGGATCCCGTTGCCGCCGCCCCAGCCGTCGTTCTGGTAGAATTCGTCGCGCGTCACCGCGCCCGCGCCGTCGCGGCGGATCGTGCGCCCCGGGCCGTTGGAGTCGCTCGTCCCCATGCCGTCCGACAGGGTGACGCCCCAGCTGTGGTCGCCGTTGCGGGCGGTGAACTGGTAGGAGCCGCCGTACACATCGTGGCCGCCGTCGAACAGCTGGGCGTTCCAGGTCAGCACTGACTGCCGGCTGTTGGTGGTCTTCAGGATCACGTTCACGATCACCGAATAGCCCTGCATGTCGACGCCCGCCGCGCCGCCGCGGATCAGCTCGACGCGCTCCACCTGGTTGGCCGGGGTGCGCGACAGGACGTTGGAGCCGGTGTCGTTCTTGGAGGCCGGGCGGGCGCCGTTGATCAGGATATTGCCGACCGCGCCCTCGAAGCCGCGCGCGCCCGAGCCGTCGTTGACCGAGAAGCCCGGCACGCGATTGACCATGTCCAGCGCTGTGTTGGGGCGCTGGGCGGCGAAGAAGTCGGGGGTGAAGACCAGAACGCCGCTCTGGCTGGCGTCCCGCGCCGCCGGGGCCTCGGCGGTTTGAGGCGCGTCGGCGGCGAAGGCCGAGCCGGCGGTCAACACAACAGCCGTGGTGGCCAGCAGAATGAGTCTGGTCATCGGTCCCCCCGAGAAACTTACGCTTCAGAGGTCTGCCGATCCGACGCCTTCATCTCAAGTTACAAGGCGGAAAGGTAGATTACATTGGCGATATATTACACGGAGTTCATGTTTCTATACGCGTGATTAATCTGTTGATAGCCTCGCGAGGACTGTTGTGATCGTCTGGATAATCTGTCGCGCGGGCGTTTTATGGCGATGATCTTCCCTCTGGGCGGCGCGAAGACGGATCGGGTCGCTCTGGCCCTGTCTTGACCGCCGCGCGGGCCGCGCCGACTCGGCGTCCGGTCCGCGAAAAGGGGATCAAGACCCGACACAGGGGAACGAAAGCCGCGTCTGAGGGTAAACTTTACCGTAAACCAACGTGATGGCGGATGTTTCTATCGTCATCAAAGGGTGGTTAGCGGAGTTACCATCCTCATGATAAGACCCCCGCCCCGTATATTGGCAGTCATGCCGCCCGAGGTTGTCAGGGTTCAGGAGAGGCACAGATGAGCAGGGTGCTGGTTATCGGCGCAGGTGGCGTCGGTTCGGTCGCCGTCCACAAGATGGCGATGAACGCCGATGTGTTCTCGCACATCACGCTGGCGAGTCGCACGAAGTCGAAGTGCGACGCCATCGCCGCGTCGGTGAAGTCGCGCACCGGCGTGACCATCGACACGGCCGCCTTGGACGCCGACGACGTCGCCGCGACCACGGCGCTGATCCAGGCGGTCAAGCCGGCCCTGGTGGTCAATCTGGCCCTGCCCTACCAGGACCTGAACATCATGGACGCCTGCCTGGCCGCCGGCGTGAACTACCTCGACACCGCCAACTACGAGACGCGCGAGGAAGCCAAGTTCGAATACAGCTGGCAGTGGGCCTATCAGGACCGCTTCCGCGACGCGGGCCTGATGGCGCTGCTGGGCAGCGGCTTCGACCCGGGCGTGACCTCGGTGTTCACCACCTACACCAAGAAGCACCTGCTGGACCGGATCGACACGCTCGACATCCTGGACTGTAACGGCGGCGACACGGGCCTGCCCTTCGCCACCAACTTCAATCCGGAAATCAACATCCGCGAAGTGACCGCGCCGTCGCGGCACTGGGAAAACGGCCAGTGGGTCGAGGGCCCGGCCCTGTCGCACAAGCAGGTGTTCGACTTCGACCAGGTCGGCGAGAAGAACATGTACCTCATGTATCATGAGGAGCTGGAATCGCTGGCCAAGTTCTATCCGGAGATCAAGCGCATCCGCTTCTGGATGACCTTCGGCGACTCGTATCTCAAGCATCTGGACGTGCTGCAGAACGTGGGCATGACCCGGATCGACCCGGTGATGTTCCAGGGCCGCGAGATCATTCCGATCGAGTTCCTGAAAGCCCTGCTGCCGGAGCCGGCCTCGCTGGGCCCGATCACCAAGGGCAAGACCAATATCGGCACGATCGCCACCGGCGAGAAGGACGGCAAGGCCCGCACGGTCTACGTCAACAACGTCTGCGATCACGAGGAAGCCTATGCCGAGACCGGCAACCAGGCGGTCAGCTACACCACCGGCGTCCCGGCCATGATCGGCGCGGCGCTGATGCTGACCGGCCAGTGGAAGGGCCAGGGCGTGTTCAACATGGAACAGCTGGATCCCGATCCGTTCATGGACATGCTGAACAAGCACGGCCTGCCCTGGAAGATCCAGGACCTGGCGGCGCCGCTCGACTTCTGACGACCCCGGGAAACCAGCATGGAAACCAAGGCCGCCGGTCCCGGCGCTTTCGCGCGCTTTGATCTGAACCGCGTCCCGTCGCCCTGTTTCGTGGTCGACGAGGCGGCGGTGCGGCGCAATCTGGCCACCCTTCGGGACGTCGGCCAGCGGGGCGGCGCCAAGGTGCTGCTGGCGCTGAAGGCGTTCTCGATGTGGTCGCTGGCCGATGTGGTCGGCGAGTACCTGGACGGCGTCTGCGCCTCGGGCCTGTGGGAGGCGCGGCTGGCCCGCGAGTTCTATCACGGCCACCTGACCACCTATTCGCCGGCCTACAAGCGCGAGGATCTGCCCGAGATCCTGCGGCTGTCCGACTCGGTGATCTTCAACGCGCCCGACCAGATCGCCCGCTTCGGCGACCTGATCGCGGCGGCGCGCGCCCAGGGCGAGGTCTTCGATATCGGCCTGCGCCTCAATCCCGAGCACAGCGAGGCCGAGGTCGCCAAGTACGACCCCTGCCAGCGCGGCTCGCGGCTGGGCTTCCCGGTGTCGCAGCTGCGGCCCGAGCACATGCGGGGCGTCGACGGCCTGCACGTCCATGCCCTGTGCGAGCAGGGCTTCGAGCCTCTGCAGCGGATCTGGGCGTCGCTGGAGCCCAAGCTGGAAGGTCTGCTGACCGGCGTGAAGTGGCTTAACCTCGGCGGCGGCCATCACATTACCCGCGCCGACTACCGGATCGACGATCTGGTCGTGCTGCTGGGCCAGATCGCCCAGCGCCATGGCGTCCAGGTGTATCTGGAGCCCGGCGAGGCCATCGCCCTGGACGCCGGCATCCTGGTGGGCGAGATCCTCGACACCTTCGACAACGGCCTGCCCGTCGCCATCACCGACATCTCGGCCACCTGTCACATGCCTGACGTGATCGAGGCGCCCTATCGTCCGGCGATGATGGGCGAGACCGAGGACGGCGTCGCCGTGCGGATCGGCGGGCCCTCGTGCCTGGCCGGCGACATCATCGGCGACTACGTCTTCGCCCAGCGGCCTACGCCGGGAACGCGCATCGCCTTCCTCGACCAGGCCCACTATTCGATGGTCAAGACCAACACCTTCAACGGCGTGCCCCTGCCGGCCATCGCCCTGTGGAACAGCGCCGACGACGCCCTGCGGCTGGTCAAGCGCTTCGACTACGCCGACTTCCGCGACCGGCTGAGCTGAACCGGCCGCCTGGGCCTCATCGACCGACGAACGGCCAGACCAGCGCGATCAGGCTGGGCGCGACCAGCAGGATCAGCACCGTCAGGGGCGCGCCCAGCCGGGCATAGTCGCTGAAGCGATAGCCGCCGGGCCCCAGGATGAGCGTGTTGCACTGGTGGCCGACGGGCGTCAGGAAATCGCACCCCGCGCCCACCGCCACCGCCATCAGGAAGGGATCGGGGCTCAGGCCCAGATGCTTGGCCAGGCCCAGGCCGATCGGGGCGACGATCAGCACCGTGGCGGCATTGTTGAGGAACGGCGTCGCGGCCATGGCCACGGCCATCATCGCCGTCAGGGTCAGCAGCGGCGGCATGCCGTGGAACGCGCCCGACAGCCAGCCGGCGATCAGGTCCGTGCCGCCGCTGGCCTGCACCGTGTCGCTGACGGGGATCAGGGCGGCCACCAGCACCAGCACGGGTGCATCCAGCGCCGCATAGGCCTCACGCATGCGCAGGGCGCCCGTCGCCACCACCAGCACGGCGGCGGCGAAGAAGCCGGCCGCCACCGGCAGCACGCCCGTCGCCACCAGCACCATGGCCACGATCAGGATCGCGGTCGGCAGCAGGGCGTGACGAAAGCCGCCCAGGCGAACCTCGCGCTCGGCCAGCGGCAGGCAGCCCAGGGCCTGTAGGGCGCCCGGCAGCAGCTGTTCTGCGCCCTGCAGCACCAGGATGTCTCCGGCCCGCATCCGCACGGTCGCCAGGCGGCCGGCCATGCGATAGCCGGCCCGGCTGACCCCCAGCAGGTTGACGCCGTAGGTCTCGTTCAGCGTCAGGCCCTTGGCGGTCTGGCCGATCAGGTCCGACTGGGCGCCGATGACGGCCTCGACGACCCTCACCTCGTCGGTGGGCTCTTCCATGACGATCGGTCGGTCGGCGTCGGTCAGCTTCAGCTTTGCCTTGACGATCAGCTCGTCCAGCGCCTCGTGCTGGCCCTCGAGCAGCAGCACGTCGCCGGGCAGGATCTTGCGGTTGGGGTGGGGCGAGGCCATCCGCTTGCGGCCGCGCAGCAGGGCCACCACCACAACCGCGTTCCCGGCCGATTTCTGCAGGTCGGCGACCCGCGACTGCTCGAAACTCCAGCCGTCGGGCACGGCCACCTCGGTGACATAGGCGTTGGCCGCCAGCGCCGCGTCCATGTCGATCGAGGCGGTGCGCGCCTTGGGCAGCAGGCGGTAGGCGAACGCCAGATAGATGACCGCCATCACCGCCAGGGTTCCGCCCACCGGCAGGAAGTCGAACATCTTGAACGGCTTGCCCAGCGCCTGCTGGCGCACTTCGGAGACGATGATGTTGGGCGAGGTCCCGACCAGCACCGCCAGCCCGCCGACCAGCGAGCCGAACGACATCGGCATCAGCAGCCTGCTGGGCGAGACATCGGTGTTGCGCGCGATCCGCAGGGCCGACGGCATCATCAGGGCCAGGGCCCCGACGTTCTTGGTGGCCATCGACAGGACGGTGGTCACGGTCGCCAGCACGGGAACCTGGGTGCGCTCGTCCTTCAGGTGCGGCAGCAGGGGAGCCATCAGCGTGTCGACCAGCCCCGAGCGCGCGATGGCGGCGCTCAGCACCAGGGCGCTGGCGATGATGATGACGATGTCGTTGGAAAAGCCGTCGAACGCGGCCTTGATGGGGATCAGCCCGAAGACGACGCCCACGGCCAGGGCGCCCAGGGCGATCAGGTCATAGCGCCACCGCCCCCAGATGAAGAGCACCACCGTGGCGCCGATCAAACCAAACGACAGTCCCTGCTGCAGCGTCATGCCTCGCCCTTTCGATCTCGGGCGTGAACGCTTTGCCCCCCGGGAAACACACAACGGCCACGGCTGCGTTTCCGTTCACCATTCCCTGTGGGCGGCTTCGACACGAGGGGCCGGGGGCTGTCGTTAAACTGTCACGTAACCGTCGCATAAGCACAGCGCCGGGCGGGCATAGCTCTACCGGGGCGGGACGGCGCGCTGTGCGACGTCTCCGCAACCCTTCGCGCAAGACCCCGCCGCACGCATGCTGACCTGGCTCTCGCTCATCTTCCTGGCGCTGTTTTCGAGCATCGCCTACACGCTCGGCCGCAATCGCGCCGTGAAGACCGCTGGCGGCGCCAAGCGCGTTCTCCATTCCCTTCCCGGCTACTACGGCAGCTACGCGGCGCTATGGGCCGGCGTGCCCGCCGCCATGCTGCTGCTGCTGGGCGCCATGTTCGGCGGTCGGGTCGAGGACGCCATGCTGCAGGCCCAGCGGCCCGCCATCGTCAGCGCCCAGGACCCCGACCGCCAGGCCGTCTTCTTCAGCGACGCCCAGGCCATCGCCCAGGGCGTCGCGCCCAGCGAAGTGGCCTATGAGGGCGAGCTGAAGGCCGCCCTCGACGTCAAGGTCGCCGAGGCCAAGCGCATCGACAACCTGATCCGCTATTCGGTTCTGGGTCTGGCCGCGGTGCTGGCCCTGGCGGGCTTCCTGCTGGCCTTCCCGCGCCTTTCGGCCGATTTCCGGGCCCGCAACCGGGTCGAGGGCTGGGTCGGCGGCCTGCTGCTGGCCTGCTCGATCGCCGCCGTCCTGACCACCCTGGGCATCGTCCTGTCGCTGGTCTGGGAAAGCTGGCGCTTCTTCCAGAGCATCTCGCCGATCTCGTTCCTGCTGGGCACCGAGTGGAGCCCGCAGATCGCCATGCGCGCCGACCAGGTGGCCGCCGAGGGCGCGTTCGGCGCGGTGCCGCTGTTTGCCGGCACCTTCCTGATCATGCTGATCGCCATGGCCGTGGCCGCCCCGGTGGGCCTCTACTCGGCCATCTATCTTTCGGAATACGCCAGCCGCCCGGTGCGCGCGACGATCAAGCCGCTGCTCGAGATCCTGGCCGGCGTGCCGACCGTGGTCTACGGCTTCTTCGCCGCCCTGACCGTCGGGCCGCTGTTCCGCGCCTTCTTCAACGGCCTGGGCGAGATGATGGTCGGCGGACCCTTCCCGGGCGTCGCCGAATATCTGATGCAGGTCCAGAACCAGATGGCCCTGGTGGCCGGGGTGGTGATGGGCATCATGCTGATCCCCTTCGTCTCGTCGCTGTCGGACGACATCATCAACTCGGTGCCGCAGAGCCTGCGCGACGGCAGCTACGCCATGGGCGCCACCAAGTCCGAGACGGTCAAGAAGGTGGTCCTGCCCGCCGCCCTGCCGGGCATCATGGCCGCCATGCTGCTGGCCGTGTCCCGCGCCGTGGGCGAGACCATGATCGTCACCATGGCCGCCGGCCTGCAGGCCAAGCTGACCGCCAACCCCCTCGACACGGTCACCACCGTAACCGTGCAGATCGTCACCCTGCTGACCGGGGACCAGGAGTTCGACAGCCCCAAGACCCTCTCGGCCTTCGGCCTGGGCCTGACGCTGTTCGTCGTGACCCTGGGCCTCAACATCATCGCCCTGCGCATCGTCCAGAAGTATCGGGAACAGTATGACTGACGTCACCGCCCCCGTCGGTTCCGCCGCGCCGATGTCCGCCATGGAAGCCCGCCTGAAGAAGCGTCACCGCGCCGAGGTCTGGTTCAAGGCCCAGGGCCTGGCCGCGATCACCATCGCCATGATCTTCCTGGTGGTGCTGGTCGGCCGGATCGTGGCCCAGGGCTACACCACCTTCGAGACCCACACCCTGAGCATCCCGGTCTATCTCAGCCCGGACCGCATCGACACGACCGACCTCGAGGGCGTCAACTACGACTACATCGTGGCCGAGGCGACGATGAAGAAGCTGGGCGTGCAGGACGATGACCTGGGCACCACCTCGGGCAAGGTCATGGACCTGATCAGCCGCGACTTCGGCTTCCAGCTGCTCAACCAGCTCAAGGCCGACAAGTCGCTGATCGGCAAGACCGTCACCGTCACCGGCCCGTTCAAGGCCGACGCCGACCTCTATTTCAAGGGCCAGATCAAGCGCTCGACCCCGCAGGAAGACCGCAAGCTGGACGACCAGCAACTGAACTGGCTGGACCAGCTGAAGAAGGACGGCTCGGTCAAGGCCGGCTTCAACTTCGCCTTCTTCACCAATTCGGACTCCACCGAGCCTGAACAGGCCGGCGTGCTGGGCGCCGTGGTCGGTTCGGCCATGATGCTGCTGATCACCGCGATGATCGCCGTGCCGGTGGGCGTGATGGCCGCCGTCTATCTGGAAGAGTTCGCTCCGAAGAACCGCTGGACCGACGTCATCGAGGTCAACATCAACAACCTGGCCGCCGTGCCGTCGATCGTCTACGGCCTGCTGGGCCTGGCCCTGTTCATCAACTGGCTGCATGTGCCGCGCTCCTCGCCGCTGGTCGGCGGTCTGGTGCTGGCCCTGATGGCCCTGCCCACGGTGATCATCGCCACCCGCTCGGCGCTGAAGGCCGTGCCGCCCTCGATCCGCGAAGCCGCCCTGGGCGTCGGCGCGTCCAAGACCCAGACGGTCTTTCACCACGTGCTGCCGCTGGCCATGCCCGGCGTGATGACCGGCGCCATCCTGTCGCTGGCCCACGCCCTGGGCGAGACCGCGCCGCTGCTGATGATCGGCATGGTCTCGTTCGTGCCCGGCGTTCCGGAAGGCTTCACCGGCGCCGCCACCGTGCTGCCCGTGCAGGTGTTCATCTGGGAGAACGCTTCCGAGCGCGCCTTCCATGAACGCACCGCCGCGGCCATCATCGTCCTCCTGGTCTTCATGATCGTCATGAACGCCGCGGCCGTCATCCTGCGCCGCCGCTTCGAGCGCCGCTGGTAGACCTCATGATTTTGAACCCTTCCGCCCTTCCCCTCGTCCAGGGACACGCCATGACCACCGCCAGCCCCGACGACTCGGTCGCCTCGTCCTCGATCAAGACGGCCGCGCCGAAGATCTATCCTCCGGCCTCGACCCACGAGATCAAGATCCGCGCCAAGGACGTCAACGTGTTCTACGGCGACAAGCAGGCCTTGTTCGACGTCAACATCGACATCCCGGCCAAGTCGGTCACCGCCTTCATCGGCCCGTCGGGCTGCGGCAAGTCGACCTTCCTGCGCTGCATCAACCGGATGAACGACACCATCCCGTCGGCCAAGGTGACCGGTTCGATCGAGATCGACGGCAGCGACGTCAACGCCAAGTCGGTGGACCCCGTCGTCCTGCGCTCGCGCGTCGGCATGGTGTTCCAGAAGCCCAACCCGTTCCCCAAGACGATCTTCGAGAACGTCGCCTACGGCCCGCGCATCCACGGCCTGGCCACCGGCAAGGCCGAGCTGGAAGCCATCGTCGAGAGCAGCCTCAAGAAGGCCGGCCTTTGGAACGAGGTCGCCGACCGCCTGCACCAGCCCGGCACCGGCCTGTCCGGCGGCCAGCAGCAGCGCCTGGTCATCGCCCGCGCCATCGCCGTCAGCCCCCAGGTCATCCTGATGGACGAGCCCTGCTCGGCCCTGGACCCGATCGCCACCGCGCGCATCGAGGAACTGATCGACGAGCTGCGCAGCCAGTTCTGCATCGTCATCGTCACCCACTCGATGGCCCAGGCCGCCCGCGTGTCGCAGAAGACCGCCTTCTTCCACCTGGGCAAGCTGGTCGAGAGCGGCACCACCGAGGACATGTTCACCAATCCTCGCGACACCCGCACCCAGGACTACATCACCGGCCGCTTCGGCTAACCGGTAGGACCCAGGCCATGACCGAACATACCGTCAAATCCTACGGCGAAGAGCTGAACCACCTCACGGCCGAGGTCACCCGCATGGGCGGCCTGGCCGAGGCCCAGATCGCCGACGCCGTCGAGTGCATCGCCCGCCGCGACGCGCCGCTGGCCCAGCAGGTCGTCGCCCGCGACGAACGGCTGGACGCCCTGCAGGGCGAGATCGAGCGCAAGGCCTTTAAGCTGATCGCCCTGCGCCAGCCGATGGCCGTGGACCTGCGCCACGCCGTCGCCGCGCTGAAGATCTCGATGAGCCTGGAACGCTGCGGCGACATGGCCAAGAACATCGGCAAGCGCGCCCTGATCCTGACCGACGCCGAGCCCATGACCGCCCTGACCCGCTCGATCGAGCGCATGGGCAAGCTGGTGCAGGGCCGTCTGAAGGACGTGCTGGACGCCTACAGCGCCTCGGACCTGGAACGCGCCATCGGCGTGTGGAGCCGCGATGAAGAGGTCGACGAGCACTACAACGCCATCTTCCGCGAACTGCTGACCTACATGATGGGCGATCCGCGCACGATCAACGCCTGCGCCCACCTGCTGTTCGTGGCCAAGAACCTGGAACGCATCGGCGACCACGCCACCAACATCGCCGAGATCATTCACTTCGAGATCACGGGCGAGGAGATCGTCTCCAAGCGTCCCAAGCTCGACACGCCGCGCTAAGGAACCCAGGCTTTGACTCCGTATGTTCTTGTGGTCGAGGACGAGGACGCCCTGGCCACCCTGCTGCACTACAACCTCGATAAAGAGGGCTACCAGATCGGCGTCGCCGGCGACGGCGAGGAAGCCCTCACCATGGCCAGCGAACGCGCGCCGGACCTGGTGATCCTGGACTGGATGCTGCCCAAGGTCTCGGGCATCGAGGTCTGCCGCCGCCTGCGCGGCCGGGCCGAGACCCGCAACGTGCCGATCATCATGCTGACCGCGCGGGGCGAAGAGAGCGACCGCATCCGGGGCCTCGACACCGGCGCCGACGACTATGTGGTCAAGCCGTTCTCGATGGTGGAACTGACCGCCCGCGTCCGCGCGGTGCTGCGCCGCATCCGCCCGGGCCTGGCCGACGACCGCATCACGGTCGGCGACATCATCATCGACCGCGTCGCCCACCGGGTGAAGCGCCAGGGCAAGGAAATCCACCTGGGCCCCACCGAGTTCCGCCTGCTCGACTATCTGATGCAGCACCCCGGCCGGGTGTTCAGCCGCGAACAGCTGCTGGACGCGGTGTGGGGATCGGACGTCTATGTCGAAGCGCGGACCGTGGACGTGCACATCGGCCGCCTGCGCAAGGCGCTGAACGGCTCGGCGGACGGTGATCCGATCCGGACGGTGCGCTCGGCGGGGTATTCGCTGGATGTTGAGGCGGCTTAGGGGGTAGCGGTAGGGCCGCCGTCCGGTCGAACCCGCCGCATCAACCGCCACCTGACTAAGTTCTTAGACCCGCAGCTACGGCAATTGAACGAGGCCGTCTGGTCGTACTTCATTGAGTAAAAGGTCCGCACCGGCCATGAATTCACCTCGTTGCATTTCTCACATTTGACCTCGGTCAATTCGGACTCGAAAGTGAATTCATCGTTATCTTTGGTAATGCGGTAGCTCGCTTTGCAATTCGGATTTATACAGAAGGTTGAGTGGCCCTCCTTTAGCAGACCAGCCCGGCGCTTATTCTTCTCACCGCATGAACATGTGAATGACACCTCTGGGCCAAAGCCGGAAAAGGTCATTGTCGTTTGAGAGAGGCGCTCCAGTTCCGTCAGCACCTCCTCCACTTTGGTGCGAATAGCGCAGGCGTCTCCGTAGTCGGGTATGTGATCACCGCGCTTCTTCGGAAGCTTCACATGCAGCGCCAGCCCAGAGAGTGCGTTCCACAGCTCGCCGACCAATTTCGGATTAAAGCCAACCTCTGTCCCTACCGTCACGTACTCCTCGTCGGCTGGGTTTCCTCCAGGGATAGCTGGACCTTTGGAAACCGAGAACGTCCGAGTCACTGCGGCGTGCTCATCCACCTCGGCGATTAGAGTGTTGATCACGGCGGCAGGCTGCCACTTCCTTAGCTGCGCGGACGAAATGTAGTCGTGGTGCTGCTGGAGTCGGTCGTAGCACACCCTTTCAAGTGCCAATCGTGCCTCAAGCGCGGCGTATGTGGCGCTCTGCTCCGTATCTTCCGCCAAGAGCGCGCGGATCCGTTTAAGAGTCGGCTCAAGATCTATCATCGTCACTTCCGGGCACCGCTTGGAATCTACGATTATCATCGCTGAATGGGCTTGCGCGCACGCCGTGGTTTTCCAGCGAGCGACCCTGGCGTCGACACCTCACATGAACATCGGAAGTCTCCGATTTGGATAGCGAGCCGACGCCCCGCGTCCGGCTCGTCCTTACATCTCTTAGAGGCTGCAGCGTGCCGGTCTGTCCAGGTTGGTCAAGGACTGGCCTGCGGCCAGCCGCTCCGCGGCGACGCGGAGCGTCGTCCTTGAGCAACCTGGACAGACCGGCGATCGTCTCGCCGTGAGATGTAAGGATGGCTCCATCCGGCGCGGAGGGTTGTTCCCCTCGGGCCTGGCCGATAGCGTCCGGCCATGGCGCTAAATGACTACCAAGGTGACCCGGTTCTCGGTGGCTGGTGGCTCTATGACGGAGCAGTCCAACAACGTGTCGTGATCGTCGCGTATGACCATGACCCTGCTCACGCCCAATGGCTCGACGATTGCCTCTATGAGGGGCCGGAGGTTCACGGCGACTCCTACGATCCGGTCCCTTTGGGAGCGGATGGACGTCTCTATTCGGTCAGCGGGGCGAAGTGTCCGTACTATCCCACGCTTGAGCAGGCCAAGGCATGGGCCGAGAAGCAACCTTGGGCCCCAATCACGTGGGATATTTGATCATTGCTTGACCCTGCCGCCACTCGTCTCGCCGTGAGATGTAACGACGGCTCCCTCCGGCGCGGAGGCGGCGCGCACGGAACCCCTCTCTCAAAGAGAGAGGGGTTCCGTGCGGCGGCCGGCCTCTATCCCCGTGCCCGCACGAGGATAGCCCCACCCCGATCCCAGCAAATTCAACGCCCTCCGCCCCCCATCCAGCGTCACGATCCAAAATCGACGCAACACCCCCAAAAACGCCCGCATACTTCTCCTCGCTTCATCGCAAGGGGAGGGCGTCCAGCTGGCGACCTGACGGGCGGTGGGGGCGGTTGTACGGGTTCAAGAGGACAGGGGACGTAAACCTGTCCATCGGAGGAAGGCCAAAGCCTCCGCCCGTCCGAAGGTACGTTCCGGGTCCTCCGGAATCGGCGAGGCTGCAGCCCAAGGCTGGGTCCGTCGCGAGGAGGGCAGCCCGGATGTGGTGCAAAGGGTTGAACGAGACCCGCGCGTGCCGGCCAGAGGGAAAACAACCGTGCGGAGCGCTC
The DNA here is from genome assembly GCF_965279145.1 of Caulobacter sp. Classification (NCBI taxonomy): domain Bacteria; kingdom Pseudomonadati; phylum Pseudomonadota; class Alphaproteobacteria; order Caulobacterales; family Caulobacteraceae; genus Caulobacter; species Caulobacter sp. Next base: position 1,111,428 of record NZ_OZ257139.1, on the reverse strand, counting down.
CGGCCACGGCCGAAACGGTACTCCAACTACCCTCATCCGGGCCTGGCCCGGACGCTCCGCCGCCTCCCCACTCGCCGGTGAAAACCGGCGAGGACGCGAACCCGCGCCCTGGGCGCCTTGACCCGGCCCCCCGCGCGCGCCACACCCCGGCCTCATGGAAAAGCTGAACATCCTCCTCGTCGGGTCCGGCGGGCGCGAGCACGCCCTGGCCTGGAAGATCGCCCAGTCGCCGCTTTGCGGACGGCTGGTCGCCGCGCCCGGCAACCCGGGCATCGGGGCCGTCGCCGAACTGCGCGCCGTCAAGGTGCTGGACGTCGAGGGGCTGGTCGCCCTGGCCCAGGAGATCGCCGCCGATCTGGTGGTGGTCGGCCCGGAATCGGCGCTGGAGGTCGGCCTCGCCGACCGGCTCGCCGAAGTCGGCATTCCCTGTTTCGGCGGCAGCCAGCGCGCCGCGCGGCTGGAGACCAGCAAGGCCTTCACCAAGGACTTCTGCGCCCGTCACGACCTGCCGACGGCGGCCTATGGCGTGTTCACCGACGCGCCCTCTGCCGGGGCCTTCCTCGACACCCTGCAGGCGCCGTTCGTGATCAAGGCCGACGGCCTGGCCGCCGGCAAGGGCGTGGTCATCGCCGAGGACCGGGCCCAGGCCGACGCCGCCGTGCTCGACATGCTGGGCGGGCGGTTCGGAACCGCCGGCGCGCGGGTGGTGATCGAGGAGTTCATGCACGGCGAGGAAGCCTCGCTGTTCGCGATCTGCGACGGCAAGACCGCCGTGCTGTTCGGCGCCGCCCAGGACCACAAGCGGGCCTATGACGGGGATACGGGTCCCAATACCGGCGGCATGGGCACCTATTCGCCGCCGCCCGTCCTGACCGACGCCCTGGTGCGCCAGGCCTGGAACGAGCTCATCCTGCCCACCGTCAAGGGCATGGCCGCCGAGGGCAATCCCTATGTGGGCGTGCTGTATGCCGGCCTGATGCTGACACCCGAGGGGCCCAAGCTGGTGGAATACAACGCCCGCTTCGGCGATCCCGAATGCCAGACCCTGATGCTGCGCCTGCAAAGCGACCTGGTGCCGCTGCTGCTGGCCGCCGCCAAGGGCGAGCTGGCGAGCGCGGCCAAGCCGGTGTGGCGCGACGAGGCGGCGATCTGCGTGGTGCTGGCCGCCGAGGGCTATCCCGACGCGCCGGTGACCGGCGGCCGGATCCAGGGCGCCGACGCCGATTTCGGCGATCAGGTCGTGGTCTTCCACGCCGGCACGTCCCGCGAGTTCGAAGGGCGGCTGGTGGCCTCGGGCGGCCGGGTGCTGAACGTCTGCGCCCTGGGCGAGACCCTGCGCGAGGCCCGCGACGCGGCCTATGCGGCGCTGGAGAAGATCAGCCTGTCTGGCGGTTTCTATCGCCGCGATATCGGCTGGCGGGCGCTTTAAAGTCCTCCCCCCAGCGGGGGAGGTGTCGCCGCAGGCGACGGAGGGGGAAGTTCTGCTGACTCGGCGCGGTCTTCCCCCACCGGCCTGACGGCCGCCTCCCCCTTCAGGGGGAGGATCGATGCTTGCGCCCCGCGCGCCACCCTCTAAACTCCCGTTCAAACAAGTGTTGGGGAGATAAGCGCATGGCGCAGGCCGCTGAACAGTCCGCTCAGGACCTGAATTCGGGCACCAAGCCGGTCGATCCGCGCCATGCGATCGACGAGGCCAAGCTGGCGACGTGGCTCGAGGCCCATGTCGAGGGCTATCAGGGCCCGCTGGAGGTGCGCCAGTTCAAGGGCGGCCAGTCCAACCCGACCTATCAGCTGGTCACGCCGGGCAAGCGCTATGTCCTGCGCCGCAAGCCGCCCGGCAAGCTGCTGCCCAGCGCCCACGCCGTCGACCGCGAGTTCAAGGTGATCTCGGGCCTGGGCAAGGCCCACTTCCCCGTCGCCAAGGCCTATGCCCTGTGCATGGACGAGGACGTGATCGGCACGATCTTCTACGTGATGGACAATGTCGAAGGCCGCATCCTGTGGGACGGCACGCTGCCCGACTATCAGCCGGCCGAGCGCCGGGCGATCTACGAGGCCCAGATCGACACCCTGGCCGCGCTGCATAATGTGGACTACGCCGCCGTCGGCCTGGCCGACTATGGCAAGCCGGGCAACTACTTCTCGCGCCAGATCGACCGCTGGACCAAGCAGTACAAGGCTTCGGAGACCTCCAACCTGGAGGACATGAACAAGCTGATGGAATGGCTGCCGGGTTCGGCCCCCGAGGATGACCGCACCTCGATCGTCCATGGCGACTACCGCCTCGACAACATGATCCTGCACGCCACCGAGCCGAAGGTGGTGGCGGTGCTGGACTGGGAGCTGTCGACCCTGGGCAATCCGCTGGCCGACTTCAGCTATTTCCTGATGAACTGGGTGATGCCGTCCGACCAGCGCGGCGGGCTGTCGGAGATCACCGACCTGGAGACCTATGGCATTCCCACGATCGAGCAGGCCGTGGCCCGCTACTGCAAGGCCACCGGCCGCGACGGCCTGCCCAATCTGGACTGGTATTTCAGCTACAACCTCTTCAGGCTGGCCGGCATCTGCCAGGGCATCGTCGGCCGCGTTCGTGACGGCACCGCCGCCAGCGCCCATGCGCAGCTGATGGAGGCGCGCGTGCCGGTTCTGGCCCGGGGGGCCTGGACCTTCGCGCAGAAGGCGGGGGCCTGAGAGCTTGATGCATAAACTGGCGACGGGCGTCTGCGCCCTTCTGGCGACGACGTCGCTGGCGGTGTCGGCTCACGCCGAGACCCTGTTCGTCCAGGCCGGACGGCTGCTGGCCGACCCGGCCACCGGCAAGGTCGAGACCGCCCGGACCGTGGTCATCGAGAACGGCAAGGTGGCGCGCATCGCCGACGGCTATGTCTCCGAGCCCGGCGGCAAGGTCGTCGACCTCAAGGACAGCTTCGTGCTGCCCGGCCTGATCGACAGCCATGTGCACCTGACCGGTCAGCAGGGGCCGACCTCGCGGCTGGACGAGGTGACCCAGTCGTCGGCCGACCAGGCGATGGTCGGGGCCGGCTTCGCCCGCAAGACCCTGATGGCCGGCTTCACCACCGTGGCCGACCTGGGCGCCGAGAACCACGCGATCTTCGCCCTGCGCGACGGGATCAAGCGCGGCGACGTGATCGGTCCGCGCATCATCGCCGCCGGCTCGGCCGTCTCGGTCCATGGCGGCCATGGCGACGTCAACGGCTACAGCGAGGAGGTCATGCACGTGCTGCGGCCGACCTCGGTGTGCTCGGGAGCCGATGACTGCCGCCGGGCGGTGCGCGAACAGGTCTGGCTGGGCGCCGACATCATCAAGATCACCGCCACCGGCGGGGTGCTGTCCAACACCGCCGCGGGCCTGGCCCAGCAGTTCTCGGACGCCGAGCTGGCCGCCATCGTCGAGACCGCCCACCGCATGGGCCGCAAGGTCACTGCCCACGCCCACGGCGTCGACGGCATCAACAGCTTCCTGAAGGCCGGCGGCGACTCGATCGAGCACGGCACCTATCTGGACGCCGACAGCATCGCGGCCTTCAAGAAGAACGGCGCCTATCTGGTGCCCACCCTGATGGCCGGCGACTTCGTCTACCGGATCGCCACGGGCCCCAACAACTTCCTGACCCCCGCCCAGACCGCCAAGGCCCTGGACGCCGGCCCCAAGATGCTGGCCATGGCTCGCCGCGCCCATGATGGCGGCGTGAAGATCGCCTTCGGCACCGACACCGGCGTCAGCGCCCACGGCGACAACGCCGGCGAGTTCGCCCTGCTGGTCAAGGCCGGCCTGACTCCGCTGGAAGCCATCCAGACCGCCACCGTCAACGCCGCCGACCACTTCAGCCTCTCGGCCGAGATCGGCTCACTGGCGCCGGGCAAGGCGGGCGACCTGATCGCGGTGAAGGGTGATCCGCTGAGCGACGTGACGGTGCTGCAGCACGTGACGGCGGTGGTGAAGGGCGGCGTGGTGGCGAAGTAAAGGTCCTCCCCCTAGCGGGGGAGGTGTCGGCGAAGCCGACGGAGGGGGAAGTGCTGCTGACTCGGTGCGGTCTTCCCCCACCGGCCTCCGGCCGCCTCCCCCTTCAGGGGGAGGATTTACAGCCCCGCCTTGGCCAGCACCGCATCCAGCGCCGCCTGGTCCTCGAACCGGGCCCGCACCGGCCAGGGCGTGACCTTGGCCCGCCAGGCCGGCGACAGCCGCGCCCAGTCCTTTTCCGTCGTGACCAGCCCGGCCGCATAGACCGCCGCGCGCTGCGACAGCATGTTCAGGGTGGCCTCGTCATAGACGCCGTGATCGGGGAAGGGCGCGAAGTCGACCAGGTCGCAGCCGGCGGCGATCAGGGCGCGCTCGACCTTCCAGGGTTTGCCGACGCCCGCGAAGCCCACCTGCGGGCCTTTCGGTGGCGGGGCGGCGGGTTCCAGCCGGGCGATCAGCACCGGCTTGTCGCCGAACATCGCCAGCAGGGCCGGATCGGCCTGGGGCAGGTCGGCCGGAAGCAGAATGATCACCGCGTCGGCCCGGGCCAGGCCCGCCTTCAGCGGCTCGCGCATCGGCCCGGCCGGAAACACCTTGCCGTCGCCGAACGGCCACTCGTCATTGCGGGTCTCGCCATCGACGACGACCAGCGACAGGGCCTTGCGGACATCGGGATTCTGGTGGCCATCATCCATGACAATGGCCTGCGCCCCCGCCCTGGCCGCCGCCCGGGCTCCGGCGGCGCGATCGCGGGCCACCCACATCGGAAAGTCCTGGGCCAGCATCAGCGGCTCGTCGCCGACGTCGGCGGCTGTGTGCCGGCCGCGGTCCACCAGGGTCGGGCCTTTGTCCCGGCCGCCATGGCCCCGCGCCAAGCCATGGGCGTTGATCCCGCGCTGGCTCAGGGTCAGCAGCAGTTCGCGGACGATGGGCGTCTTGCCCGCGCCGCCGACGGTGACATTGCCCACGCAGATCACCGGCGCCCCGACTTCGCTTCCCGGCCCCTTGGCCATGCGGCGGGCGGTGGCGGCGGCCCAGATCCACGACAGCGGCGTCAGCAGGGCGCGGGTGACCGGCGCGGGCCCGCCGCGCTTCACGTACCACCAGCGGGGGGTCGACAGCTTCATGGGACCAGCTCGATGATGCGGGCCAGGCCCTGGCGGGCCTCGGCGTCGCGGGACTCGACAAAGGCCGCCGCGCGCTCGGCGCGGGCCTTGCCCGGGGCGGGATCGGCGAGCGCGGCGGCAAGGCGATGGCCCAGCACCCCGGCGTCGGCCAGGGCCAGGCCATCGACCGCCGACAACTCGGCATAGGCCGTCAGCCAGTTCTCGACATGGGGGCCCGAAACGATGGGACAGGACAGCCGGGCCGGCTCCAGCGGATTGTGGCCGCCCACGCCGGGGACCAAGCTGCCGGCCACCAGGGCCAGGTCGGCCAGCCGGAACCACAGACCCAGCTCGCCCAGCGTGTCGGCCACCAGCACCTCGGCGGTCGGGGCGGCGGGGTCGGCGCTGCGCAGGCTGGCGGTGAGGCCGCGTGTCCGGGCCATCTCGACGATGGCCGGGCCGCGCTCGGTGTGGCGCGGAACGATGACCAGTCGCGGCCTGACCGGCAGGGCGGCGAAGGCGTCCAGCACGATCTCGTCCTCGCCCGGATGGGTGCTGGCGGCCAGCAGCACGGCGCGACCGGCGAACTCGGCCGTCAGCCTGGCCAGTTCCGCCTCGTCCACCGGCAGGGGCGCCGCGCCAAACTTCAGGTCGGCCTCGCCGGCGACCGCGCCGCCCAGGCTGGCGAAGCGTTCGGCCGCTCTGGCGTCCTGGGCCAGGATCAGGTCGAAGCCCGAGAACAGCAGGTGCGCCGCGAAGGGGCGGGCCCGCCAGCCGTCAAAGCTCTTGTCCGACAGCTTGGCCGAGACCAGCGCCAAGCGCGTTCCGGCGGCCTTGGCGGCCAGCAGCAGGTTGGGCCACAGCTCGCTTTCGACGAACACCGCCAGGTCCGGCCGCCAGTGGCCGATGAAGCGCCGCGCGCCGCCGGGGGTGTCGACGGGCACATACTGGTGGATCACGCCGTCGGGCAGGCGCCTTGCCAGCAGTTCGGCCGAGGTCACGGTGCCGGAGCTCACCAGGACCGTGGCGTCCGGCCGCTCGGCCCGCAGGCGCTCGACCAGGGGCAGGATCGACAGGCTCTCGCCCACGCTGGCGCCGTGCAGCCAGACCAGCGGGCCGGCGGGGCGGGCCAGGGTCGGGCGGGCCAGACGCTCATTCAGGCGATCGGCGTCTTCCTTGCCCCGGGAGGCGCGGCGCTTCAGCAGCAGCGGCGCGACCGGCTCCAGCGCCGCCGTGGCGAGCCGGTAGAGCCAGAGCGACAGCGGCAGGCTCACACCACGTCCGCGGGGGCCAGGCGGCAGGCCTGGGCGCCGACGCCGTGCTCGATCTGCACCGTGGCGTGACCGATTTTGAACTTGCTGGCCAGCTCCGAGCAGATGTCGTGCAGGAACTGGTCGTGATCGTCGGCCGCCGGGCGCACCACGTGGGCGGTCATGGCGGTCTCGGTGGTGCTCATCGCCCAGATGTGCAGGTCATGAACCTCGGAAACGCCGGGCCGGCCGGCCAGCCAGGCGCGGACAGCGGCCGGATCGATGCCGCGCGGGGCGGCGTCCAGCGCCATGTCCAGCGAGTCGCGCAGCAGGCCCCAGGTGCCAAGCACGATGACGGCGACGATCAGCAGGCTGGTGAGGCTGTCGATCCACAGCCAGCCCGTCAGCATCATTAGCAGGGCTGCGACCACCACCCCGGCCGAGACGGCGGCGTCGGCGGCCATGTGCAGGAAGGCGCCCCGGGCGTTCAGGTCGTCCTTGGAGCCGCGCATGAACATCAGGGCGGTGGCGGTGTTGATGACGATGCCCACGGCGGCGACGATCATCACCGGACCGCTCTCCACCGGGGTCGGCGCGGCGAAGCGACGGACGGCCTCCCAGGCGATGGCGCCGGTCGCGGCCAGCAGCAACGCGGCGTTGGTCAGAGAGGCCAGGATGGTGCCTTTGCGCAGGCCATAGGTGTGACGGCCGCTGGGCGCGCGCTTGGCCAGGGTGGCCGCGCCCCAGGCCAGGACCAGGCCCAGAACGTCCGACAGATTGTGGCCGGCGTCGGCCAGCAGGGCCAGTGAATGGGTGAACAGCCCCGCCCCGGCCTCGACCACCACGAAACCGAGATTCAGCGCCGTGCCGATCGCGAAGGCGCGACCAAAGTCCTTGGGGACGTGATGATGGTGACCATGATGACCATGGCCGTGGTCATGCGCGTGATCGTGCTCATGATCATGGTCGTGATCATGATCATCATGGTGATCGTGGGCGTGTCCGGGGTGATCGTGCGGCATGGCCCTACATCCCACCATGGGCCGGTCGGATCAATGGCGGACGGGCGCGCCGTCGGCTTCTCCGACCAATTGCTCGGCCCGGCGCGAGACGGCCGACAGACGCTCGCCCCAGGTCGCGGTCAGGGCGTCCGGATCGTCGTCGCGGCCGGCGGTGACCGGGCCGTCCCAGACCATGGCGGCGCGGGCGAAGGGCAGGGGGATGATGGTGCGATCCCAGGTGTCGAGGCGGATGCAGGGCTGCATGGCCACGCCGACGAACAGCACCGGCGCGCCGCTGACCCGGGCCAGGGCCGCCGCGCCCTTCTGCATGACCTCGGCGGGACCGCGCGGACCGTCGGGGGTGATCGCCATGGCCCCGCCGTCCTTCACCCACTTGACCATGTCGCGGAAGGCCTGCTCGCCGCCCTTGTTCTTGGCGGTGTCGGTCTTCTTCAGGGACGAGCCGCGAATGGACGGCAGGCCCAGCCTGGCGATCACCTGGGCGATGAACTCGCCGTCGCGCGACTGGCTGACCAGCACCCGGATCTCCGGCTTGTCGGAGCCCTGCGGCCAGGTCGCGGGGCCCACCGGCACCCGGCTGTGCCAAAGGGCCAGGATCACGCCGCCGCCCTTGGCCAGGGCGTCAGCCTGAACCTGCTGGGCGATGTCCTGGCCTTCCCGGGTCCAGCGCAGGGTGCGGTAGGTGAAGGCGATATAGCCCGCGAACAGGCGGGTCATCAGACCCATGACGAAGGGCGTGCGCAGGCGTTTCAAGCGGTCGTCCCCTCGTGGCCGTCCAAGGGCGGATGGTCCAGGTCCTGGGCCCTGGCCAGACGGGCATACAGGCCCTTGCCGCGGATCAGGTCGGCGTGGGCGCCGGTCTCGACCACCCGCCCCTTGTCGATGACATAGATGCGGTCGGCGCCCTTCACGGTCGACAGGCGGTGGGCGATCAGGATGGTCGTGCGACCGGCCATCAGCCGCTCCAGCGCCGCCTGGACCTGGGCCTCGCTCTCGGTGTCCAGGGCGCTGGTCGCTTCGTCCAGCAACAGGATCGGGGCGTCCTTCAGGAAGGCGCGGGCGATGGCGATCCGCTGACGCTGGCCGCCCGACAGCCGCGCGCCGGCCTCGCCGACGCTGGTCTCGTAGCCGTTGGGCAGGGCGGTGATGAACTCATGCGCCGCCGCCTGCTCGGCCGCCGCCACGATCTGGGCATCGGTCGCGTCGGGACGGGCATAGGCGATGTTGGCGCGGATGGTGTCGTCGAACAGGAACGGCTCCTGCGTGACCAGGGCGATGCGATCGCGCAGCGAGGCGATGGTCACCGATCGCACGTCATGGCCGTCTATGGTCACCGCTCCGCCGGTCACGTCATAGAAGCGCGGGATCAGGTTGAGGATCGAGCTCTTGCCGCCGCCGGACGGGCCGACCAGGGCGACGGTCTCACCCTTGCGGGCGGTGATCGAGACCTCGGTCAGCGCCGGGACGTCGCCGCCGTAGGAGAAGCTGACGGTCTCCAGGGCGATCGTGCTGTCACCGGCGGGCAGCGGCCGGGCGTCGGCGGGATCGACGATGGTCGGCTCGACGTCCAGGGCCGAGAACAGCCGGCGCGCGGCGGTCAGGCCCTCACTGAATACGGTCTGCAGGTTGGCGACCTGGCGCAGCGACTGGCCTGCGGCGAGCAGCGCGGTGAGAAAGCCGAAGAACACGCCGGGGGTGATCGCGCCAGATTTGGCTCGCCAACCGGCATAGACGAAGACCAGGGCGACCAGCAGGGTGGTGATGGTCTCGGTGGCGGGCGTGGCGCGGGCCTTGGCGTCCGAGCCCTTGATCAGATGGGCCTGGCGACGCTGGATGACGGCGGCGACGCGGGCTTCCTCGTCGGCCTCGCGGTTCTCCAGCTTGACGATCTTGACCCCGTCCAGGCTCTCCATGATCGCCGTCGACAGGGCCGAGGTCTCGCCCATGGCGCCCTTGGCCGCCTTGGTCGTGCGTTTGGAAAAGCCGCGCATCACCGCGTTGACCAGGGGGGCGATGGTCAGGACGCCCAGGGCCAGCCACGGGTCGTAGGTGAACATCACATAGAGCGCCCCGACCACGGTCAGGCCCTCGCGCACATAGTTGACCACGCCGGTCGTCGCCGCTTCGCGGATCAGGCCGGCGTCATACAGCACCGAGGCCACGTAGGAGCCGGAGTGGGCGCCGCGCAGCCGCGCCAGGTCGGCGCGCATCAGCCTGCCAAACAGCTGGATCTGCACGTCGCCGACGACGCCGTTGCCGATCCGGTTGATGAAGGTCGACTGCAGCACCTGGAACAGGCCGCGACCGATGGCCAGGGCGGCGATGGTCAGCGGGATCCACACGATCGCGCCGGGTGTCTGGCGCGTGATCAGGTCGTCGATCGCCGGCTGGATCATCTTGAACAGCTTGGCGTTCAGCGCCGCCACGATCGCCGCGCTGACCAGCGAGACGGTCAGGCCCTTCCAGCGGGGCTTGAGGTAGTCGCGCCAGATCCGCGCGGCGAGGGCGCGGTTACTGGGTTGCGGCTCTGCGGCGTCGGTCATGGGCGAGGGGTCGGATTTCACAGGCGGGCTGTCAAGGACGCCGGCGCATCACTCGACCGGGAAATGACCGCGCGTTTTGCATTGCGCGGCGGACCATCCTACTTAGGCGCGGACGTTTCAGAGGATCTCCCTTGGCCGATTTCGACCTCTCCACGCCTTGGGGGCGCTTCAGGACCTATCTCCACTATCTGTGGAACGATCACGCCTATCTGCGCCTTGGCTTTTCCAACGCCCACTGGGTGAGCCCTGAACTGGTGCGCGCCAACCAGCCCTGGCCGTTCCAGCTGGCCTGGTGGAAGAAGCGCGGCATCAAGACCATCGTCAATCTGCGCGGCGGGTTCGACGGCAGCTTCTACGCCCTGGAGAAGGACGCCTGTCAGCGCCTGGGGCTGAACCTGGTCGACTTCACCATCACCTCGCGCGAGGTCCCCATCCGTGAGCGGGTGCGCGGCGCCAAGGAGCTGTTCGAGACCCTGGAATATCCGGCCCTGATCCACTGCAAGTCGGGCGCGGACCGGGCCGGCATCATGAGCGTGCTCTACGCCCACTACCGTCTGGGCCTGCCGATCCGCGAGGCGATGAAGGAGCTGTCGCCCCGCTATCTGCACATCAAGGCGGGCAATACCGGCGTGCTGGACTACGTGTTCGAGCAATATCTGGAACGCGGCGAGCCCAAGGGGCTGAGCTTCACCGACTGGGTCGAAAGCGACGACTACGACCCCGTCGCGATGAAGAAGACCTTCCGCGCGGGGATGTTGGGGAAGATGCTGACGGACAAGGTTCTGCGACGGGAATAGGGGTGGCGACTCGCCCCCTCCGCGCCTGGCGGCGCTCCTCCCCCGTAGGGGGAAGATGAGCTCATCCGCCCCCTACGGGGGCGGACGGTCGCGAAGCGACCCGGTGGGGGCGAGTGCTGACACCTGCCCCCCCGGCTATCAGGCCAAACTGGGATCCATCAGCTTGTGCGCGTGGATGATGAAGTACCGCGCATGGGCGTTGTCGACGGTCGCCTGGGCCTTGGCCTTCCAGGCCTTGTGGGCGTCCGAGTAGCTGGCATAGGCGCCGACGAACTCGACCTTGTCGAGGTCGCGGAACTCGATGTCGGAGACATCCTTCAGTTCACCGCCGATGACGAGATGGAGAAGCTGCTTATCGGGCATGATGGGGCAAGTTCCTGCGAGGAATTATCTTTATGGCAGGTCGATATGCCCGACCCGGTTAAGGATCAATGGCGCAAGCGCCGCATTGGCGCAAACTAGGCTCGGAACCAGCGGAATTGGTTGATTGTAGCTGAAACTGCGCCCCTTGTGGTCCGTCAGACAGGCGCCGGCTTCCGAACGGATCAGGTCGGCGGCGGCGACGTCCCACTCGCTCTTGGGCGACAGCGCGACGGCCGCGTCGAAGGCGCCCGCCGCCACCAGGCAGACTCGATAGGCGATGGAGTTGCGGCTTTCCACCCGCATGGCCGGCCACGGATTGGTCCAGGCCGGGTGCACGAACATCTTGGCGTCGCCCAGCATGGCGGCGTCCTCGAGGTCGTCGGTGTCGCTGGGCGAGATCGCGACGCCGTTCAGGGTGGCCCCACCGCCGAGGACGGCGGCGTAGGTCTCGTTCAGGGCCGGGGCGTGAACCACGCCGGCGATCGGCCGGCCGTTCTCGACCACGGCCACCGAAACGGCGAACCACGGCTTGTCCTTCATGAAGGCCACCGTACCGTCGATCGGATCGACCACGAACTGGCGCGTGGTGGTCAGGCGAGCCGGATCGTCGATCGTCTCTTCCGACAGCCAGCCATAGTCGGGCCGCGCGGCGCCCAGACGGTCCTTGAGCAGCGCATCGACGGCCAGATCCGCGTCGGTCACCGGCGAGCCGCCCTCCTTGGACCAGATCTTCAGGCCGCCGGCGCGGGCTTTCAGGGCCAGTTCCCCGGCCTCTCGCGCCGCGTCGAGGATCAGGTTCAGGTCGGTCATTTGCCAGCGATCGCCAGGCCGTCGACCAGGATCGAGGGGGCGTTGTTGGCTCCGCGCATCTCGAGGTCGGAACCGGGGATCAGCCGGGCGTAGATGTCGATCAGGTTGCCGGCCACGGTGATCTCGGTGACGGGGCCGGTGACCTCGCCGTTCTCGAACCACAGGCCCGAGCAGCCCACCGACCAGTCGCCGGTGTTGCCGTTCAGCGACGGGCCGAACATCGAGGTGACCAGCAGGCCGGTCTTGGCGTCCGCCATCAGGCCTTCCAGGTCGCGCGTCCCGGTGGAGAGGGTCAGGTTGCTGGTCGAGACGCCGGACGGGCCCGCCAGGCCGCGCGAGGCGTGGCCGGTGGTCTCGAGCCCCAGCTGCCTGGCGGAGCTGGTGTTGAGTAGCCAGGTGGTCAGCACGCCGTCGTCGATCAGGGCGCGGCGCACCGTGTCCACGCCCTCGTCGTCGAACGGCGAGGATCCCAGGCCGCGCACCCGGTGCGGGTCTTCGATCAGGCTGACGCCCCGGGCGAAGACCTGCTGGTTCAGCTTGTCTTTCAGGAATGAGCTGCCGCGCGCGATCGAGGGGCCCGAGATCGCGCCCAGCAGCGGGCCGATCAGCGACATGGCCAGGCGGTTCTCGAAGATCACCGGGGCAGTGGTTGAATCAATCTTGCGGGCGTTCAGGCGGGCGACAGCCTGGCGACCGGCCTCGCGGCCGATGTCGCCGGCGCCGGGCAGGTCGCCGAAGTGGCGGGCCGAGCGGCCTTCGCCGCCGCGCTCCATGCTGGCGCCCTCGCCGGCGATGGCCGAGCAGGACAGCGCGTGGCCGGTGGCCGCGTGCGCGCCGGAAAAGCCGTCGCTGGTGAACAGCCGCCACGAAGCCGAGCTCCAGCTGGCCGAGCCGCCGTCGGAATTGGTCACGCCCTCGACCGATCGCGCGCCTTCCTCGGCGAGCCTGGCGGAGGTTTCCAGCGCCTCGGCGGTGGGCTCGTAAGCGTCGATCAGGTCCAGGTCGGGGAAGGGCCCCTTGGCCAGGCGCTCGCGCGGGGCGAGGCTGGCATAGGGGTCTTCGGGCGCGAGGCGGGCCATGGCCACGGCCCGCTCGATCAGTTTGGCGCGCGCCTCGCTGGAAATGTCGGAGCCGGAGACCGTCGCGCTGCGCTGGCCCACGAAGACGCGCAGACCCAGATCACGGGCTTCCTCGCGCTCGACTTCCTCCAGCTCGCCCAGACGGACGCTGACGGAGAGGGATTGTCGTTGCGCGAAGACGGCCTCGGCCGTGTCGGCGCCGGCCCGAAGTGCGGCCGAGACCACGTCGCTTAGCAGATTATCGTCCATGGGGTCTTATGGACGACGCCGACCGGCGGGGGCAAGCGCAGCGCGTCGCCTGCGCTCCCAAGCCGCGCCGGATCAGGCGATCGCGTAGAACAGCAGGGCCACGCCGATGAAGATGTAGGCCAGCCAGGTGGCGACCATGCCGAGCGCGCGGGGGATGGACGTGCCGCCGCTGTTGGACAGGCCCACGGCGTGCGCCAGGCGACCGGCGAACAGCACGAAGCCGGCCACATGGATGGCTAGGGGCGGCGCCTCGACGATAGCCAGGACCGCGATGGCGATCAGGGCGGTGGGAATATACTCGCTGGCGTTGCCGAAGGCGCGGATGGCGCGGGCCAGTTCGGGGATGCCCTCGTCGCCCAGGGCCACCTTGTGCTTCTGGCGCAGGCGCACGACCAGCAACGAGAGGGTCAGCATCAGGAAGACGTGCAGGCCCACCCAGAGGGCGGCGGCGTGACCCGAAGTGATGGCGTCCATCGGCGAAACCTTACTCAGTTGGCCGCGCCGGGCGCGGAGGGCCGCATAGAAGCCCTCTCACGCGCCGACTGGCAAGCGATCTGCCCTAATGGGCGAGTTCGCGGGCGATCGGGTACAGCAGGTGATGGTCGTCGTAGAAGGGCGTGCGGCGATAGAACCAGGCCAGGCGCGCGTCCGGATCGGCGGCGAATTTCGGCTCGGCGGCCAGCTTGGCCTCGAACTCGGCCTTCAACGCGGGGTCGGCCGCCAGCATCTTCTCGGCCAGCGGCGCGATGGCGTAGGGCTCGATATATTCGACGCGGCTCAGCACCTCGGGGACCATCCCCCAGGCGAAGACGCTCTCGCTGGACTGCGGCTCGAGCATCAGCACGACCAGATCGCCCAGGGGCTGGTCGGTCGGGACACGCACCGAACCCTTGGGGAAGGTCCAGTCGCGGATCTGGGTGGTCACCGTATCGACGCTGATCTGCACATGGCCTTCATTGGCGCGGGGAGCGATCTTCGGATCAACCAGGCGGATCATCTCGACCTTCAGCGTCGTGTCGTCCGGCAAGGTCTCCAGCGCCACGCCATGCAGCTTCAGCCGCTCGATGATGTCGGCCCGGTAGCGGGGCACATAGTAGGCGACCGGCCGCTTCAGGCTCAGGGTGGAATGCGAACCGTAGAACGGGACCTTCCAGATCTCGGGATCGGCCTCGCCCAGCCAGCGGATCTCCTTCCGGCCCGAGGCGGGGCTGTCATAGGTCTCGTACTTGATGCCCTTGAACGCCCGGACATAGGCGGGCTTGTCGTCCGAGACGAAATTGGCCAGCACCTCGGTCGGTCGCAGCGCGCTGTCGGCGGCGATGGCGACGCGCAGGTCGCCGCCCTTTTCCGCCAGCAGCTTCATCGCCGTCTCGATGAAGACATAGGTTCCCAGAACGCGCTGGGCATGGGGTTTCAGGCTGTGGTTCTCGATCAGGATGGTGGGCACGTGGGCCGCCGCGCCCCAGCCGTTGGAGAAGCGTTCGCCCAGGCCGCCGTCCGAGAAGCCCTTCCTGGGATCATGCTCGTCGATCCCGAACACCAGCTCGCCCGGGATGTGCCCCTCGGCCTCCAGGCTCTTGTTCATGACGGGCTTGAGCACCCCGTCCAGCCATCGGGCGATGGCCGGAGACCGATTCCAGACGCCGTTCTCGCCATTGAAGCCGTAGGTGACGTCGTACTGGTAGTCCATGCCGTCGGTCACGTGGACATCGACATAGAGATCGGCGTGATACTTGGCCTGCAGGCGCTTGAGGGCCTGCATCTCCGGCTGATCCAGCTTCAGAAAGTCGCGGTTCAAGTTCTGATTGGTGGCCGTGTTGCGCCAGCCCTGGATGCGAGGGCCGCGCTGGTTGGGCCGTGAATAGGCCGACGCGCGCTCATGGCCATCGACGCTGAGAATTGGGATCAGGACCAGATTGACCTTGTCGAGCAGGCCCGCCTTGCCGTTGAAGGCGATGTCGCGCAGCAGCATCATCCCGGCGTCCTTGCCGTCGATCTCGCCGGGATGGATGCCGGCCTGGACCAGCAGCAGAGGCTTCTTTGGGTCGAGCTTGTCGCTATCCTTGCTGGCGATCACCGCATAGATCTCGCGCCCCTGCGGCGAGACGCCGAACGGCTCGATGCGGATCAGGTCGGACGCCGCGTCCAGCCGATCGAACCACGCGCGGGTGTCGACATAGTTGGGGCTGAAGTCGTGGGCGGGATCCGCCTCGAAGGCCGTCACCCACGGATCGGACGCGCTGCGGATCAACGCCTGGCTGGCGCCCTGCCACGGCGGGGCAGGGGGCAGGAAGGCCTGGTCCCAGGGGGCTTTCGCGGGTGTCGTCTGGGCCATGCTCGTGCTCGTCATCAGAACTGCGGCCAGGACCGCCAAGGTTAGGTGTCGCATTTCACGCCCCGCCAGAACTACTTCGCCTTCCAGATGGGCTTGCCGTCGCCGGGCAGGCCGAGCCGCGCCCACTTCTCACTGACCGTGTCGATCACGGCCTGATCCATGCGGATCTCCTGGCCCCATTCGCGATGGGTCTCGGGCGGCAGCTTGTCGGTGGCGTCCAGACCGATCTTCGACCCCAGGCCGCTCTCGGGACTGGCGAAGTCGAGATAGTCGATGGGCGTGTGCTCGATCACCGTGATGTCCCGCGCCGGGTCCATCTTGGTGGAGATCGCCCACATCACGTCCTTCCAGTCGCGGGCGTTGATGTCGTGGTCCACGACGATCACCCATTTGGTGTACATGAACTGGCGCAGATAGCTCCAGACGCCCAGCATCACCCGCTTGGCGTGGCCCGGATAGGCCTTTTTCATTGAGACCACGGCGATGCGATAGCTGCAGCCCTCGGGCGGCAGCCAGAAGTCGACGATCTCGGGAAACTGCTGGCGCAGCAGCGGGATGAACACCTCGTTGAGCGCCTCGCCCAGCACCGAGGGCTCGTCCGGCGGCCGGCCGGTGAAGGTGGTCAGGTAGATCGGGTTCTTGCGCATGGTGATCGCCGTCACCTGGAAGATCGGGAACTTCTCGACGCTGTTGTAATAGCCGGTGTGGTCGCCATAGGGGCCTTCGTCGGCGTACTCGTCGAGCAGGACGTGGCCTTCCAGCACGATCTCGGCATGGGCGGGCACCATCAGCGGCACGGTCTTGGCGGCCACCAGATCGACCTTGGCCCCGCGCAGCAGACCGGCGAACTGATACTCCGACAGCGTATCGGGCACCGGCGTCACGGCGGCCAGGATGGTGCCGGGATCGGCGCCCAGCACGGCGCAGGCGGGCAGGGGCTCACGCTTGCCGGCCTGCTTGTGGCGGGCATAGTGCTGGGCCCCGCCGCGATGGGCCAGCCAGCGCATGATGCAGCGGTCCTTGCCCAGAACCTGCATGCGGTAGATGCCGAGATTGAAGTCGTCCTCGCGGTCCTTGCCGGGACCCTTGGTGACGATCAGCGGCCAGGTGATCAGCGGGGCCGGCTCGCCGGGCCAGCAGGTCTGGACGGGCAGTTTCGACAGATCGATGTCATCGCCGGTCAGGACGATTTCCTGCACCGGGGCCTTCTTCACCGTGCCTGGCCGCATGGCCATGACGGTCTTGGCCAGGGGCAGCATGTCCAGGGCGTCCTTAAGGCCCTTGGGCGGCTGGGGCTGACGCAGGAAGGCCAGCAGTTCGCCCACTTCGCGCAGTTCACCGGCGGTGGTGCGCGGCTCGCCGCCCAGGGTGACGCCCATGGCCACGCGCTTGACGGTGCCGAACAGGTTTGCCAGGGCCGGCATGGGCGAGCGCGACCCATCGGGCAGGATGACATTCTCGAACAAAACCGCGGGCCCGCCGGTGGCCAGCAGGCGCGTCTGGATCTCGGTCATCTCCAGCACGGTGGAGACCGGTTCGGTCACGCGGACCAGCTCGCCCTGCGCCTCCAGGACGTCGATGAATTCGCGCAGGGACCGATAGGCCATGGGGACTCCTTGGAACGGGCGGAACCTAGCGGGTTTTTCGAGTCTGGCTACGCCTGGCTCAAGGTGCTGATCAGGATGGCGCGGATGCGGGCGATATGCTCGGGCGTCATTTCACCCAGAGAGCCGCGCCGGTCGGGCGGAATATGCGCCACCGGGTCGCCATGGGTCTTGAACACGAAGTGATCGAACACGCCGCGCCAGATCTCGCGTTCGCTGGGCGAGAGCTCGCGGATCGAGGCCAGGGCGTGTAGCAGGGCCTCCAGCGGACGGCCCAGCGTGGCGCGCGGCTCGGTCCACCAGTAGTTCACCAGCACGGTGAAGGGATCCAGCGACTCGACATTGTGGAACCAGAAATAGGGGATGTAGATCGCGTCCCCTGGCTCCAGCTCCGCCACCTGCGCCTGCCGCCAGGCTTCGGCGAAGCGCGGGAAGCGGTCCAGGTCCGGCTGAGCGACATCCACCAGGCTGACCGGCGGACCGGCCGGCGTGAATTCCAGCGGGCCCAGATAGAGGTTCTTCAGCTGGTCCGGCGGAAACAGGGTGAAGCGCCGCCGACCCGCCACCGCGCAGGCGATGTTGTAGTTCATGTCGAAATGGGTCGCCGTGGTGATGGCGTTGCCGATCCAGATACGCGGTCCGACCTCGGCGTCCAGCAGCGGCTGACCATTGGCCTCGCTGAACCCGGGCAGGGCCGCGGCCGTCGGCGTCGACTGCACGGCCAGGGCCGGCGGTTCAGGACTCTGGCGGAACGACAGCAGCGCCTTCAGGGCTTCGCCCAACGGAACCGAGCGTCGACGGAAGTTCAGGCCGCCCATGTCGTCGGTGTAGAAGAACCGCCCGCCGATCTCGGGGCCGCCGTTCAGAATGGTGATCGGCTTGCCGGCGTCCAGGCCCATCAGATAGCCGGCCATCGCCTCGTCGGAGGTTTGGCCCGCCCGCGTGGCGGGCCAGTGGGCGACTAGGCCCTTCAGGATGGCGGGCTGATTGGCCGGCATGATTTCGTCGCGAAAGGTGTCGCGGGTGACATCGCGCCATTCGCGCGTCCGGACCGGAGCGGGCGACGGCGGCATGACGGCTATTCCGCGACCGCCAGATCGTCGGCGTGGATCATCGGACCCTCGGTGAAGCCCAGCTCCGCCTCGATGGCGTCGGAGCGCAGGCCGGCGATGCGGTGGGCGTCGGCGCTGTCGTAGCGGATCAGGCCGCGGGCCACCTCGCGGCCGGTCTCGTCGCGCACCCGCACGGCGTCGCCCTTGTCGAAGGGACCTTCGACGGCGCGGACGCCCGCCGCCAACAGGCTCTTGCCCTTGGCCAGAGCAGCGGCGGCGCCGGCGTCGACCGACACCCAGCCCTGCGGCGCCAGCGACCCGGCGATCCAGGCCTTGTAGGCGGCGGCGGGACTGGCTCCGGCCTCGAACAGGGTCGCCTTGGCCCCCTCTTCGATGGCCCGCAGCGGATGCGGGCGCGAGCCCAGGGTGATCAGGGTGGCGCAGCCGGCGGCGCGCGCGATGCGGGCGGCGGCGATCTTGGTGGCCATGCCGCCGGTGCCGACGCCGGACGCGGCGTTCGCGCCGCCGGCCATGGCCTCGATACTGGGCGTTATCTCGGAGATCACGGCCAGGTGCTCGGCGGCCGGATCACGGCGGGGATCGGCCGTGTAGAGGCCGTCGATGTCCGACAGCAGAACCAGCAGGTCGGCCCCGGCCAACTGGGCCACGCGGGCGGCCAGGCGGTCGTTGTCGCCGTAGCGGATTTCCTCGGTGACGACGGTGTCGTTTTCATTGACCACGGGGACGACCCCCAGGTTCAGCAGGGTTTCGACCGTGGCGCGGGCGTTCAGCCAGCGGCGACGCATCTCGGTATCGTCGCGGGTCATCAGGATCTGGGCCACGCCGAGATCGTGCGGCTCGAAGGCTTCCTCCCACGCTCGCATCAGCAGCGATTGACCGGCGGCGGCCGCCGCCTGTTTCTCGGGCAAGGTCAGGGACCGGCGGCCGGTCAGGCCCAGGCGGCGACGGCCCAGGGCCACGGCCCCGGACGACACCACCACCACCTGCTGCCCCCGGGCGCGCAGGAGCGCGGCGTCGTCACAGAAGGCCTTCAGCCAGGCGTTGTTGGCCGCGCCGGTCTCGGCGTCGACCAGCAGCGCCGAGCCGACCTTGAAGACGATACGTCTGGCCTTGGCCAGCGGCCCGGCCGGGGCCTGGCTCACGGGTTCCAGCCCCCGGGGGTCTCCGGGACGTGGTCTTCTTCCTCGTCGATTTCCTCGATCTCGTCGCCCCGGCGAACGCGAACCTCGCGATAGGCGGCGCGCAGCATTTCCTTCACGCCCTTGCCCGACACGCCCGAGACGAGGCGCGGCCTAACGCCCGTGGCGGCCTCAAGCTCGGCGACCTTCTCGGCGATGGTCTCCTCGTCGAGGGCGTCGACCTTGTTCAGGGCCAGGATCTCGGACTTGTCGCCCAACTCGTCGCCATAGGCTTCGAGCTCGCCCCGGATGGTGGTCCAGGCGCCGACGATGTCGTCCTGGGTGGCGTCCACGAGGTGGATCAGCACCGCCGAGCGCTCGACATGGCCCAGGAAGCGCGTGCCCAGACCCGCGCCTTCCGAGGCGCCCT
This sequence comes from Caulobacter sp., assembly GCF_965279145.1. Lineage (NCBI taxonomy): Bacteria > Pseudomonadati > Pseudomonadota > Alphaproteobacteria > Caulobacterales > Caulobacteraceae > Caulobacter > Caulobacter sp. Next base: position 1,091,664 of record NZ_OZ257139.1, on the reverse strand, counting down.
CGATCAGTCCGGGAATGTCAGCCAGAACGAACCGCTCGCTGGTCGACAGATCCACGACGCCTAGGTTGGGTGTCAGGGTGGTGAAGGGATAGTCGGCGATCTTGGGCTTGGCGGCGGTGGCCGCCGCCAGGAAGGTCGACTTGCCGGCATTGGGCAGACCCACCAGGCCGACATCGGCGATCAGCTTCAGGCGCAGCCACAGCCAGCGCTCTTCGCCTTCCTGGCCGGGATTGGCGTATTTGGGGGCCTGGTTCACCGGACCCTTGAAGTGCAGGTTGCCCCAGCCGCCGTTGCCGCCCTTGCACAGGCGCACCGTCATGCCCGCCGTGTCGAGGTCGGCGATCAGGGTTTCCTTGTCCTCTTCCAGCACCTGCGTGCCGACGGGAACCTTCAGGGTGATGTCCGCGCCCGCCGCGCCATGGCGCCCGCGGCCCATGCCATGGATCCCGGTCTCGGCCTTGAAGTGCTGCTGGTAGCGGTAGTCGATCAGGGTGTTGAGACCGTCCACGGCCTCGATCCAGATATCGCCGCCACGGCCGCCGTCGCCGCCGTCGGGGCCACCGTATTCAATGTACTTCTCGCGTCGGAACGAGACAGCGCCGCCGCCGCCGTTGCCGGAGCGGATATAGATCTTGCACTGGTCCAAAAACTTCATGGACGTCTTTTGTCCCAAGGCGCTTGCTGCGTCGAGCCGAAATGGCGCGAAGGCCGTGAACAGAAGGCCGGATTGAACGCTGTTCGGCCGTGTGACGAAATGTTAAAACACGTTGTGCGACAAAGCGTCTTGCTGCGAAACCGCCGTTTTTTCCTCGGCGGAGGGGAGGCTAGCGTTGACCACGGCACCAGACGTCGGAGTGGAATTGGCGAAGGACCTGCGGGACCTGACGCTCCAGACGCTGTGTAAGAAGTATGCCGGCGAGGCGTCGATCCATCGCAACATCCTGATGAGCCGGGGAACCGGCGTGGTCGGGACCTGGCGGGATTTTCGAGCCTTCCTTACCGATATCGGAACCCGGCCGAGCCCCGAGCACGGGCTTGTTCTGATCAATCGCACCGAACGCACCTATGGCCCCGGCCGCGCGCGCTGGATGACTCCCGAGGAGCAGGCCGCGCACGAGGAAGAGTTCGACCGCATCCAGGCAGAGAAGAAGCGCGAAGAGCAGCTTCTGCTTCATCAGTCGGCAGCTATGAAGCGAGCGTCCGCGCCGAACGCCGCGTCGTTTGGCCAATGGACGCCGATGGGTGGCCAGCAGGTGGCCTATAGCGACGTCGCCAAGCGGCTGAACATTCCGGTCACCGCGCTTTCGAAAACCATGCCCGCGGGTCGTTCGGCCGACGAACTGGTCAAGCGCTCCGCGGCCGCCGGCGACCTGATCAATCAGGACGCCACCTGGCTGCCGCCGGACCCCGCCCGCAAGGCGGGCTTCTTCGAGGCCTTCCGGATCTGGCACATGCAGGTCCAACCCCAGTTCACCCGCGCCGCGACCCCAACCTTCCTGTTCCTCTACATCGCCCTGCCGGTGATGAAGCAGTGCCGGGACGAACTGATGGATCTGGATCTCTGGAACCCGCTGGGCCAGAGAGCCATGAGCGCGCGCGACGCCCACCTGTCGTGGAAAAAGTACTGCGAGTTCATGCCGCGGGCCCAGGTGGCGTTGATGGAAATCCCCATCTACGCCACCTATTCCCTGCTGTCGGACCTGGACGCCCTGTGCGAGCGCATCGTCACCGCCGAAAGGCGGTTCCGCGAAGGCCCGCAGAAGGTCATCGCGACCCACCGCGCGGCCTAGAGCCCTTTCCGACCTGATAGTTTCATCGGGGTCGGGCGAAAAGGGCTCTAAATCAAAAGTTTAGAGCATTTTTCTATCCGATAACCGTTTCACACTTATCGGAAAATGCTCTAGCCGGCGCTCACGCGAGCCACACCATCATTCGCGTCGCGACAGCCTCGCCGCGCGCGACCGACGGCTTTGTCTCGACGACGCCCGTATAGAGAAATCCGGACTTGATCAGCACCTGACCCGAGGCGGGATTGTCGGCGAAGTGGCCGGCGACGACCAGCTTCTTGCGCCATGTTTGCCGGGTCCAGCTCAGGGCGCCCTGACAGGCTTCGGTGGCCAGGCCTCGCCCCCAGTAGGGCTTGCCGATCCAGTATCCGATCTCAAGATGACCGCCCGGCGGCGTGAAAAGGCCCAGCACGCCGATCACACCCTCGTCTTCCAGGTCGATGGCGAAGGTGTTGTCCCGCCGGCGGTCCTGCGCCTGGCAGCGCGCGACGAAGTCTTCGGCGTCGGCGCGGCCATAGGGCCAGGGCATCCGCGTGGTCATGCGGGAAATGTCGCGATCGCCGCCCAGCGCCGTCAGGCGCGAGACGTCGGCCATGGCCGGCGCGCGCAGCGTGATCCGCCGAGTCTCGATCTGGGGACTAATGTCGATGACGCACATCGTACGCCTCCCGGTTTCTCGGCCCCTCTTTGCTCGGGGACCGTGACGCCGCCATGGCGATTCGGTGCTTCATGGCGTCGCAGACAAAACAAAAGCGGGGAGCCCGGCGTTTCCCGGACTCCCCGCTTAGGTTCGTCTGTCCGGGTCGTCTTCTCGTCCGAGAAGCGCGACCCGAAAAAGTCGAGTGCGTGCTACTCGGCCGGTTGCGCGGTCGGCGCTACCGTTACGTAGGTGCGGTTATGCTTCTTGGTCACGAACTTCACCGCGCCTTCGACGAGCGCGAAGAGGGTGTGATCCTTGCCGATGCCGACACCGGCGCCCGGCCAGAACTTCGTGCCGCGCTGACGGATGATGATGTTGCCGGCGAGAACCTTCTCGCCGCCGAACTTCTTCACGCCAAGGCGGCGGCCGTCTGAATCGCGACCGTTGCTGGACGAGCCGCCTGATTTTTTGTGAGCCATCTTGCTCTCCTAATCTCTAGAGGCGCAGCCGCTTAGGCTTCGCCGTCTTCCGGGGCGGCTGCGGCCTTCTTCGGCGCGGCCTTCTTCTTCGGGGCGGCTTCAGCGGCCGGAGCCGCGGTCTTGGCGACCGGGATCGAGGCTACGTCAGCGACAGCCTTGTCGCCGAGGCCGCGAGCGCGGGCGTCCAGGATCAGCTTCGGGGTCAGATCGACCACACCGTCCCACTTGGTTTCCTTGCCGGCGCCGGCGACCGAGGTCACGCGGATGACCGACTCGGTCTGGCGGTGACCGCGGGTGCGGCGATAGCCCTGACGGCGGATCTTCTTGAAGATCTTCACCTTCTCACCCTTGCGGGTTTCGATCAGGGTGCCGGAGACGACAGCGCCGTCCACGAGAGGGGCGCCGACCGTCACGGCCTCGCCTTCGCCAAGCATCAGGACTTCGCCGAAAGCGACTTCCGCGCCTGGTTCACCGTCGAGCTTTTCGACAACCAGCAGGTCGCCGGCTTGGACCCGGTACTGCTTGCCGCCGGTTTTGATCACCGCGTACATAGGTTAGCGCCTTAAGAAACGTGCGTTCGCAAAATAGGGAACGCCCGCAAGGAAACCCGGCGGGCGAGGGGGCGGACTTATACAGCCGGTCGACGTTGAGTCAACGGTCTCGGACAGATTCCCGGGCAGGAAACGCAAGCCCGGTCCGAATTCGGATTTGGGCTGGAACGTTACAATATAACAGTATATAGCCTTGGCCGTGAACTCAACCTTCTTCGCCTCGATCGCCGCCACCGGTTTCGCCGTGGCCTTCCTGCACGCGGCCCTGCCCACGCACTGGCTTCCGTTCGTGCTGGTTGGCCGCGCGCAGAAGTGGTCTACGGGCCGCACCCTCGGCGTCACCCTGCTGGCGGGGCTGGGCCATGTAGGCTTGACGATCGTGCTGGGCCTTGTCCTGGTTGTCGCTGGACTGGCCCTGCAGCCCAGCCTGGGCGGCGTGTTCCACTGGATCGTTGGGGGGCTGATGACCGCTGTCGGCGTCTTCTACATCCTGCGCGGCCGTCACAACCACGCCCTGCCCGAGGCGGGACGCAGGGCCTACGCCTCGGACCGCGCCGCCATCGCGGCCCTGGTCACGCTTCTTACCCTGTCCCCCTGCGAGGCCTTTCTGCCCTACTATCTGGCGGGCATGGAACACGGCTGGCGGGCGTTCCTGGTGCTGAGCGCCGTGCTGATGGCGGCCACTTCGGCGGGCATGCTGATCTTCACGGGCCTCAGCCTGGCCGGGTTCAAGCGCCTGGGCCTGCAATGGGTGGAACGCTACGAGGAAACTATCCTCGGCGCGGCCCTGGTCGTGGTCGGTCTGGCCGTAGCCTTCTTCAAGACCTGACAGCGGGCTTCCGCCCGGGCTTCCGACCCCCTAAATAGCGGCCATGACCAACATCGCCCCCGCCACCACCGGCAAGATCCCCGTCACCGTGCTGACCGGCTATCTCGGCGCCGGCAAGACCACCCTGCTCAACCGCATCCTCACCGAGAAGCACGGCAAGCGCTACGCCGTGATCGTCAACGAGTTCGGCGAGGTCGGCATCGACAACGACCTGGTGGTCGGGGCCGACGAGGAAGTGTTCGAGATGAACAACGGCTGCGTCTGCTGCACGGTGCGCGGCGACCTGATCCGGGTTCTGTCGGGCCTGATGAAGCGCAAGGGCGGCTTCGACGCCATCATCGTCGAGACGACCGGCCTGGCCGACCCGGGCCCGGTGGCCCAGACCTTCTTCGTCGACGAGGACGTCAAGGCCCGCACCCAGCTGGATTCGGTCACCGCCGTGGTCGACGCCAAGCACATCATGCTGCGTCTGGGCGACAGCCGCGAGGCCGTCGAGCAGATCGCCTTCGCTGACCAGATCGTGCTCAACAAGACCGACCTGGTGTCGGAGGATGACCTGCGCCACGTTGAGGCCCGGATCCGTCGGATCAACCCGCTGGCCCCGATCCACCGCGCCCAGCGCTCGAATGTTCCGCTGTCGGCGATCCTGGGCAAGCACAGCTTCGACCTGGAGCGGATCACCGAGCTGGAGCCGGACTTCCTCAACCCCGCTCATGGCGAGGCCGGCCACGTCCATGACGAGCACTGCGGCCATGACCACCATGATCACGACCATGATCATGGCCACGTGCACGACGAACATTGCGGCCACGATCATGGTCATCACCATGACCATGGGCATGACCACGCCAGCGCGATCCATGATGACGGGGTCAAGGGTGTCTCCCTGACCCTGGAACGGCCCGTGGACGGTCAGAAGATCACCGTCTGGCTCAATGACCTGCTGGCCCGTCGCGGGCCCGACATCCTGCGCGCCAAGGGCATCATCGACGTGAAGGGCGAGGATCGCCGTCTGGTCTTCCAGGCCGTGCACATGATCCTGGAGGGCGACTTCCAGCGCGCGTGGACCGACGCCGACAAGCGCTACAGCCGGATGGTCTTCATCGGCCGCGACCTGGACGAGGCTGAACTGAAGGCCGGCTTCGAGGCCTGCGCGGCTTAAGCTCTAGCGGCGGGGGCGATTGGCGCCCCCCTTGCGACGGGTCTCTCGAGCACCGGCGTTCCGAGCCGTTTTGGAACGCCGTCCGACGGAGACTTCGCCTTGACCCTCGCCGCCTTCACGCTGAACGATCGTCTGCTGGCCACCGTCCATCTGGTCGCCAACATTCTGGTTTGGCTGCTGCTGCTCGCGCCCTTGGCTGTCGTCGCCCTGATGGCTGGGGGATTCAACGCGGCCAAGCGCCGAAAATCCTAAGTCTGAGACGGCGCGTCGGCGGGCGCGGCGCTCCAGCCCGCCACGATTTGCTGCATCAACCGGCTGACCAGGCTGTTCGTCATCGGCGTCTGGTCGAGATCGGCGCGAGCCTGATCGCGTAGTCCACCCAGTTCACGGCTCAGATAGCGGGTCGTTCCCGCCGGGCCTGAATCGCGTTCGATCAGGTCGGCCCTCATCTGGTCCAGCCGGGCTTGCCGCTGTTCGGGGGTCAAAGGCTCGGACGGCGGCGAAACTTGCCCACCAGCCGCGGGTTCCTCGCCATAAGCGCGCGTCGCGTCCCGCAGCCGATCGGCGATTCCAGCCGGCAGTTCGTCGATCGATCTGATCGCCGAGGCCGGGATGTGCAGTCGGCGCGCGACCATGATTTCATCCCGCTGCAACAGACCGTCGCTGTCCCCAGCCACTTTCAGGTAGGTCACGTCTGGCGAGTAGCCGGCGTCGAGAGCGGCCGCCTGCTTGATCGCCGCTTCAGCCTTCATCTCGTCGGCGCTGAGCGCGCCGTCGCCGTCCGCGTCGGCCCGTGCGAACAGGGCTTTGATGATTTCCTCTTGGGTTTGAGGCGCTTGACCGGTCTGGGCTGAGAGCATGGCGTTCAGCGTGTCAGCGCCGAAGGTGCTCGACGGCGTCATCTCCGCCCGGACGACCCGGCCGTCACCGTTGGCGTCGAGGGCATTGAAGGCGGCGTCGGCCTTGGAAAAGCTGGTTCCAGCCGCGCTCATCTCATCGAACGACACGGCGTCGTCGGCATTGGTGTTCAGGCGGTCGAACAGTCGCTGGTAGAGCTGCTGGGTCAAGGTCCCGCCGCTGGTGATCGCCGTCATCGCGTCCCTCTGCATGCGCCGCGTTCGATGGCGGCGTCAGGAGGACAAGCAAGTATCGCGCCAGGGTTGTGGGCGTATCGAAGGTGGCGCTAGCTGCGCGCCTCGATCGTCTGGTGCGTTGCGGAGGCGCCTGCGGGCCTACGGCCCGGCGTCACGTAGGGCTTCAGCTTCTGAGCCGGAGTATAGACGAAGCGGTAGCTCAGTTCGGCGAAGATCCACGATAGGGCCACCACGAACGGAAGGGCCGCAAGCTGGGTCGAGCGGGGCGCGGTCTCGATGATCCCGGTGAAGCCCACCGCCATGCCGCCCAGGGTCAGGGCCAGCATGTGCCAGAGATAGGCGGCATAGGACCGCCGGCCCATCCAGCGCAGCGGCGCGATTTCCAGGATCCTGACCAGAGGCGCGGCGCGGGGCGCGGCCACCAGCGGCAGGATGATGCCGACCAGGGCCAGGCCCTGCACCGAATAGCGCAGGGTCTCGCGGAAGATCGGCTCGCGATAGGCCAGGGACGCCAGCATGGTCGCGGCGCCCGCGCCGAACACCAGCCAGGTTCGGCGCTGAACAAACGTCATGGCGGCCGGCCATTTGCGTTCGATCACGGCGGCCAGGCAGCCCCAGGCGATCGAGTCGATCCGGCACTCGGTGGCCTTGTAGGTATAGACTTCCGACACGTGCAGCACCGCATAGGCATAGGTTCGCCACGCCGCCGCCCCGATGATCGCGATCAGGAACAGCGCGGCCAGTCTGCGCGGGACGAAACCGCACAACAGCATGGCCAGGGGCATGACGAGGTAGAAGTGCTCCTCGACGGCCAGCGACCAGAGGTGTCCGGTGACGGCGCAGTTACCGCAGTCGCCCAGACCGCTGATGATGTAGTAGTTGGTCCAGTAGGTCAGGCCCGCCAGCGCCTGAAGCGGCTGCATGTGCTGACCCAGAAGCGGTCCGACGATGAAGCTCAGGACCAGCAGCAGCACCAGCATTTCCGGCAGCAGGCGCAGGGTCCGGCGACCATAGAATCGCAGCAGGTCGACGCCGCCGTTCTTGTCGCGTTCGGACCACAGCAGTCGGGTGATCAGAAAGCCGCTGATGAAGAAGAAGATCGTCACGCCCATGCCGCCGGGGATCAGGTCACCCAGGCCGACATGTCCCAGAATCACCATGCTGACCGAGGCGGCGCGCAGGCCGTCCAGTCCGGCGACGTAATCCTTGTGCTGACCGCTCATCGGCGAGCCCTCCGCGCAACGTGCGGTCGACGCTATCGACCTAGTCTTAAAATTTGATCGGAGCGTTGGCCTAGCGGCCCTGCAGCACGTCGATCAGGGTCCAGAACGTCTCCTTGGGCTGGGCCTCGTCGTCGAACAGCAGCGGCGCGTCGGTGTGGTCCTTGACCCAGGTCGCGGTGCGCAGCCATGAGTCCTTGTCGCGCACGCCCCAGATGGTGAATGCGTATTGCTGCTTCTCGGGCAGGGCGACGAAGGCTTCCATCGCTTCGCGATAGAGGCGGCTCTGGGCCTTGAGCCTGTCGGTCCGCGACATGAAGCTGACCTTGTCGGACTGCAGCGAGCAGTCGAACTCGGAGAAATGCACTGGCAGGCCCAGGCTGGCGGCGTCCCGGAGGGCGGCGGTGATCTGGCCGGGCGGCAGCTCGAAATTCACGTGGTTCTGGGTGCCGATGCCGTCGATCGGGACGCCGCGCTTGAGCATCGACTCGACGAAATTCAGAAACCTGGCCCGCTTCTTCGGATTGCTCTCCAGGCCGTACTCGTTGACGAACAGCAGGGCGTTGGGATCGGCTTCCCGCGCCGCCTCGTGGGCGCGAATGAAGTGTCCTTCCAGGCCCAGATTTCGGGTCCAGATCGACTCGCGCAGGGTCTCGCCGTCGTCATTGATCGGCTCGTTGACCACGTCCCAGGCCCGTGCCCGACCGGCATAGCGACCGGCGACGGCCTGGATGTATTGGCCATAGGCGGTGTCGAACGCCTTTCTGTCGCCTTCCAGCTTCTGGAAGGCGGGCGGGTTGTCGATGTACCAGATCAGGGTGTGGGCGTGCAGGGCCTGGCGATGGGCCGTGCAGAAGTCGGCGATTCGGTCGCCGCCGTCGAAGCGGAGCGCGCCGTCAGGCTGAAGGATGTATTCCATCTTCAGCTCGTAGCCGCTGGTGATCTGCGAGAACTGCGAGCCGGCCACGGCGTCGAACGCCGTCCCGAACTGGTCCGAGACGATCTCCGTGCCGATCTGGAACGGCGCCAGGTCTTTCAACAGCGGAACAGGACCCGTCCGGGTCGCGCGCGGGCCGGTGTCGGCCGCCGCCTTGCCCGCGCCGCGACCGCAGGCGGCCAGAGCCAGGGCCGAGGCCAGAACCGAGCGTCGCGCCATCTGGCCGGCGAGCGGCGGGATCATCGCAGCACGCCGCGCGGTTCGGCGGCGACGGTCGAGGGCGGCTGGCCCGAGGTCGCGCCCAGGGCGAGGGCCAGGAACAGCATGGCGCATTCGGCATAGCGAATGGCCAGGCGGCGGGGGTTGGTCGCCAGCCGCCAGAACCACTCCAGCCGGCCACGTTGCATCCAGCCTGGAGCGCGGCGGGCTTCGCCCGAGATGAAGTCCAGAGCGGCGCCGACGCAGATGAAGCCCACGCCCGGGCAGCGGGCGGCCAGGGCGTCGGCCAGGATCTCCTGCTTGGGCGCGCCCAGGGAGACGAAGCAGATGCGGGCGTCGGACCTGTTGATCCGCTGGGCCATGGCGTCGAGATCCATGGCCGCCAGCATGGCCGCGCTGTCGCCCGAAGGCAATTGCGGGGCCTCGGCGCCGGCGACGCGCAGGCCCTCGAAACGCTGGGTCAGCTTTTCCAGGGCGCCGGCCTGGGCTCTCGGGCCGGGGCCGACAAAATAGACGCCCAGGTCGCGGGCGGCGGCGGCCTGGCACAGCGGCTCGACCAGATCGGCGCCCGTGGCGCGCTGCAGCTGGGTGTTCTTGCGGCCCGCCAGCCAGACGACGGGCCAGCCATCCGCGGTGACATAGGTCGCGCGGCGATAGGCGCCGCGAAAGGCGTCGTTCGAAGCCAGTTTGACGAGATGGTCCAGATTGACGGTGAACAGGGTGAAGCCCTCGCCCTGTTCCGCCCGGCGGATCGCCGCGGTGGCCGCGGTGTCGAGGGTCGGGAGGTTGATCCGCACCCCTTCGATCGACACGCCCTGGTTGGCGGCGCTTTCGCTGTTCCATTCGTTGAGCATTCGGCTCTCCCGGATCTTCCCTGGGGCCGTCCTGTTCGGAAACGGGACGGCCAGGGCCTTCAGGGAGGGTCGGTTTCAAGCGTCGTGCCGTGGGCGAGCGGAACTCGCCCACGGCACGATTTTTTACGATTGGCCGGGGAGCAAAGAAAAAGCCCCGGAAGCGTCGCTTCCGGGGCTCTTCGAATTTGGCTGTCGCCGAAGATCCTTAGTGGATGTCTTCGTTGATCAGGCCGACCTTGTACCAGCCAGCGGTTTGCAGCTGGTTCAGAACGCCCATGAAGTCGGCGTACAGCACGTCGGCGTCGGCGCGGATCATGACGCGCTGATCGTCCTTGGCGCCGGCTTGACCGGTCGCGGCGAACTTGGCGTCTAGATCGATCTCGAGGTTGTCGAGGCTGGTCTGCTTGTCGGCCACATAGAGCGCGCCCGACTTCTGGATCGAGATGAAGACCGGCTCTTTGGGCTTGGGCGCGTTGGGCGGCGGGATCGTCGCCGGCGGGAGGTCAACCTTGATCGCCACGGTGGCCATCGGGACGGCGACCATGAAGATGATCAGCAGAACCAGCAGGATGTCCACGAAGGGCGTGACGTTGATTTCGGAGTTCTGGCCGAGAGAGTAGCGACCACCGCCACCGCCAGAGAGTTTAGCCGCCATAGCCTGACTGTCTCCCAAGGGCCGCGTCACTCGCGGTCCCGCAATTGTTAGGTCGCCACGTCTGGCTCAGACGGGCTCGGAAGTAAAGCCCGACGACGCAGCGCAATGGCAACCCCCTTTTTGACTCTTTGTGAGGTAACGCCGTTCGCATCGGAGAGGGCGCCGGCGCCGTCCGGCTAGGCGCCACGGCCCTGTCGGGGTATGGCGCGGGCATGATTTTCTCGTTCGACGCCTTTGTCACCGCCGCTCTTTTCGACAAGTCCGGTCGCGCCGCCTTCGCCCTGGGCGACGGCACCGTTCGCCTGCAGAGCGAAGAGGGCTATGTCACCGTCGAAGCGCATGGCGGCCCCATGGGTGGCGCGGCCCTTTGCGCCGTTGTGCATCCGTCGGGTCATGGCCTGATCACCGGCGGCGACGACGGCCGTCTGGTCTGGAGCCGAATCGACGGCGGCGAGGTGGTCGCCACTGTTCTGGCCGAGGTTCGGGGCAAGTGGATCGAGCACGTGGCCGCCAGCCCCGCCTCGGGCCTGATCGCCTTCACCGCCGGCCGCGAGGCGCATGTGATCGACGTGGCCGATCCGGCCTTCTCGCGGGTCTTCGCCCACGAAAAGACCGTCTCTGGGCTGGCCTTCGATCCCAAGGGCCGGCGCCTGGCCACGGCCGCCTATGGCGGCGCCCAGCTGTGGTGGGCCAGGATCGCGGAACAGAAGCCGCAGGTGCTGAAATGGGCCGGCAGCCACATCGCCGTGGCCTTCAGTCCGGACGGCAAGTTCCTAGTTTCCTCGATGCAGGAGAATCAGCTGCACGGCTGGCGCCTGGGCGACGGCAAGGACATGCGGATGGGCGGCTATCCCGCCAAGATCAAGAGCATGGCCTTCTTCGACAAGGGCGCCCTGATGGTCACGGCCGGCGCCAATGGCGCGGTGGTCTGGCCGTTCGCCGGCGCCAGCGGCCCGATGGGCAAGGAAGCCGCCGAGATCGGGTTCTCACGCGATTCGATGGTGGTCCGGGTGGCGGGGCTCGACACCCAGCCGGTGGCGTTCGCCGGCCAGGACAACGGCAAAATCTGGGCGGCGCACATGCGCAACGGCCGAATCGAGACCCTGAAGGCCGAGAAGGGCGCCGCGATCAGCGCCCTTGCGGCCTCTCCGGACGGCAAGCGTCTGGCCTGGGGCGACGAGGACGGCGAGGCGGGGGTCATCGACATCCCCGACATCAGCGCGCCCCGGACCTTCGCGGGCTAGAACCCCTTCAGCTCGCCCCAGGTCTCGAACGCATCGCGCCGCGAGCGCCAGGTGTTCACCGGGGCGGTCTCGTCGCGATAGCCCAGGGCCATGCCGGAAAACAGCATGTGGCCCTCGGGCAGGCCGACATGGTCATGGACCACCTGGTGATAGTGCGACCAGAATTCCTGGGCGCAGGTGTCCAGGCCCTTTTCGACGGCCAGGAGCATGAAGGTCTGCATGAACATGCCCACATCGCTCCATTGCGGCGGGCCGCAGCGGCGATCGATCGAGAAGAACAGCTGCACCGGCGCGCCGAAGCCCTGGCCGTTGCTGGCGAACCATTGCAGGCGAGCCATCTTGTCCTCGCGGGGAATGCCCAGCGCCCCATAGAGGTCTTCGCCGACCTGGAAGCGGCGGCTGCGCAGGGGGTCCCAGAGGTTGGCCGGATAGACGTCGTATTCCGGCGTGTCGGGCGAGGCGACCCGCGTCTGCATCGTCGCCAGCAGGGCCTTCAGCGGCTCGCCCGAGACGGCCTGGACGCGCCACGGCTGCAGGTTGCCGCCCGAGGGCGCCCTGGCGGCGGCTTCCAGCAGGTCGCGCACGACGGTCCCGTCCACCGGATCAGGCTTGAAGGCGCGCACCGACATGCGGCGATTGACGGCGTCGAGAACATCCATTCCGAACTCCCAGGCTCTTGCTTTTCAAGCCCCCGCGACAGGGACGTCTCAGGTCGCTAGCATCCGGCCGCAGCGTCAAGACAAGCAGGATCTGGGGACGATACGTGAAGCTGTTGCGGAATATCTTTCTGGCGCTGTTCATCGTGCTGGTCGCGGGGCCGGTGCTGGCGGTGATCGTGTTCCGCTTCGTGCCGCCGCCGGTCACGCCGCTGATGGTCATCCGCGCCGTCGAGGGCAAGGGCCTGGATCATCGCTGGCGGTCGATCGACACGGTCTCGCCGGCCCTGCCGCGCGCCCTGATCGCCGCCGAGGACGCCAAGTTCTGCGACCATCACGGCTTCGATTTCGACGCCCTGCAGAAGGCCTATGCCAGCAATGAGAAGGGCGGCCGGATCCGCGGCGGCTCGACCATCAGCCAGCAGACCGCCAAGAACATCTTCCTGTGGCCGGGGCGCTCCTATGTCCGCAAGGGGCTGGAGGCCTGGTTCACCGTGCTGATCGAGACCTTCTGGGGCAAGAAGCGGATCATGGAGGTCTATCTGAACTCCATCGAATACGGCCCTGGCATCTATGGGGCCGAGTCCGCCTCGCGCCGCTATTTCGGGATCGGCGCCGACAAGCTGTCCCAGGCCCAGGCCGCCCGCCTAGCCGCCATCCTGCCCAGCCCGCTGAAGTGGAAGGTGGTCAAGCCGGGCAAGTATGTCGCCAAGCGGTCGCGCAAGATCACCCGGGCTTCGGGAACGGTTCGCCGCGACGGCCTGGCCGCCTGCGTGCTCTGAAGAGAAGGAACGTCCGATGACTGTCGCGCCCGGTCCCGTGCTTGAAACCGATCGCCTGATCCTGCGCCCGACGGCCAGCGAGGACCTGGACGCCTGGGCCCGGATGATGGCCGACGCCGAGGCCGCGCGGTTCATCGGCGGCGTCCAGCCCCGATCGCCCGCCTGGCGCTTCATGGCGACCATGGCCGGTTCATGGGTGCTGAAGGGCTTTGGCATGTTCTCGGTGATCGAGAAGTCCAGCGGCCAGTGGGTGGGCCGGATCGGTCCCTGGCAGCCCGAGGACTGGCCTGGAACCGAGGTCGGCTGGGGGCTGGCCCGCGAGGCCTGGGGCAAGGGCTATGCGGTCGAGGCCGCGACGGCGACGATCGACTGGGTGTTCGACCATCTGGGCTGGGACGAGGTGATCCACTGCATCGACCCCGAAAACACGCGATCGCAAAAGGTCGCCCAGCGTCTGGGTTCGATCAATCGCGGACCGGGTCGGATGCCGGCGCCGTACCAGGATCATGTCATCGACCTCTGGGGCCAGACGGCGGCTGAGTGGCGGGCGCGGCGGGGCTGATCAGAACCATCCGGCGTCGCGCAGCGCCTTGGCGTAGGCCCGGCTGACCGGCGCCTCGACGCCGCCGCGCACCGACAGGACGGCCCGGCCGTCGGCGCGCCGGGCGTCCTCGACCGCGTCCCTGGCCACCCACCAGGAGCGGTGGGTCTGGGCGCCTTCGATGCCCTCCAGCTCGGCGATGGCGTCCGACAGGCGCAGCAGGATCAGATCCTGACCCTTCGAGGTGTGCAGGCGCAGATAGTGGTCCTCGGCCTGGACCGCGAACAGCTGGGCGCCGCGCAGCCGGGGCGGCAGGCGATCCAGGAAACGCGGCGCCGGCGCGCCGGCCGGGGCCGCGTGGGTCTCGGGCGGCTTGCGCTGGACCAGGGCGTTCAGCGCCGTCATCGCCGCGGTGATGATGAAGACGGGCGGCAGGAAGTAGGGCAGGGCCTCAGGCCGCGCCGATCCCCTGAACGCCAGCTCGGTGACCAGCCAGACCACCACGGTGAAGGGCAGGGTGATGCCGATACAGACCAGGGCGCCGTACAGCCACGGCCGCTCGTCGGCGCGGCCGTCGCGGCCGACGACCTGGCTGACGCCCGTGCCGACCACGGCCCCGGCCACGCACAGCCCGACCCAGTAGGCCAGGCGGACCGGCAGCGGCGCGCTGTTCATCCCGAAGGCGCCGACCATCGCCAGGAACACGCCGGCCACGGCCGAGACCGCGAAGCCGCGCAAGGCTTCCCGGCGAGTCAGCGCCATTCGCGAAGCGTGAACGGCGTCGGCCAGCCGTTCACGAAGCGAGGGCGGCGACTGACGCAACGACGATTGAGGCACGAGGTGGGGCGCTCCAGGAACGGGACATCGACGGCGCGAGGCGGCGCCACCGCGAAATGGAGATGAAGATGGCCGATCAAGACAAGTCAATGCGACGCGCCACCCTGAGCGGACGTTTCGGCGTCCTGGGCCTGGGCGTCGTGACGATGGCGATCCTGGCGGCGAACCCCGGCGTGGTCGCCGCGCCGGTCCGGTTCCTGGAGCGCGCGGGCTTTCATCCCCACGCGCCGGACCTGGCCCTGCTGGCCGCCGCGCCGCTGGTCATCCAGCTGCACATCGCCGGCGCCGTGACCGCCTTCGTGATCGGCTCGGTCCTGCTGGCCGGGGTCAAGGGCACGGGCCTGCACAAGCGTCTGGGCTGGATCTGGGTGGCCGCCATGGCCCTGACGGCGATCAGCTCGCTGTTCATCAAGGTGATCAATCCGGGCCATTTCAGCTTCATCCATCTGATCAGCGGCTGGACCCTGATCGCCCTGCCGATGGGGATCTTCGCCATCAAGCGCCGCGATGTTCGCCGGCATCGCCGGACCATGACCGGCATGTTCGTGGGGGGGCTGGTCATCGCCGGCCTGTTCACCTTCCTGCCGGGACGGTTGATGTGGCATGTGTTCCTGGGCTGAGGAGGGCCTGGCGGGCCTCAAGATCCTCCCCCTGGCGGGGGAGGTGGCCCGAAGGGCCGGAGGGGGAAGTCCCTTCTGTTCATGGCATCCCCTCTCCGTCGCCCTTTGGGCGACCCCTCTCCCACGGGGAGAGGATCTTGGAACGCACGGCTTTTCAGCCTCACGCGAGATCACTCGCTGAGTTTAGTGGGGAGGCGCGAAGCGGCCGGGGCGAACCCGGAGACCGTGATGTGTTTTTGCGTTTCGGCTCGACCAGTCCGCTTCGCCAAGCTGTTCTTGACCGTAAGGATTGGGGCACACGAGCGTCGGTTTCAGCTCTGATTCCCAATTAACCCCCGGACGGGCGCGCATCTTGTCGATCGGCTAATCCGTCTCGACGCCGACGATGTGCGATAGGCGGCTTCTGATCCCCGCCCTCTTCGACCCGCGCTCGCTCGGCCGACGGGCCCCTCGGCGTGCGGTCCGTCCTTCTGAGACAGCCCACACGCTTCGACCCGCCATCCAGGGCGTCGCGGCCCCGCTCAGCTTCATCACCCATCGCCGCTTTGGGCCGGTACTAGGCGCCCTCCCCTTGCGACGGGGACAAGGAGAAGTATCCACCCGTTTTTGGAGCGGGGGATACAGAAGGGCGAGAAAGTTGGAAGCGATTGATTTTGCTGCGTTCGATTCGCTGAACGCAGAGGATGGAGCGCGATAGATCCTCCCCCTGAAGGGGGAGGCGGCCGGAGGCCGGCGGGGGAAGACCGCAATGACTCAGCAGCACTTCCCCTCCGTCGGCGGAGCTTATCCTAGGGCCGGCCTCTGGCCGGTCCCGGGGGCCGACACCTCCCCCGCTAGGGGGAGGATCTTATGTCCGATCCCGACCAAACAGACCCCGGGCCCGTCTGTTGTCCGTACGACGGCGAGCGCGAACCTGGACCGCCCGCGCCTCATCCACCTTGCCACGCTCTCCCGGATGCGCCATCCGGGGGCAGCGCAATCAAGGCAGGCCCGAGAGTCGAATGACCGCAGCCAAGCCCCTCGCCCGTCCCGGCGGACGTGGCAGACCGTCCAAGGCCAAGGGTCTGGACCTCAAGGAAACCATCCTCGACGCGGCCGAGGGCCTGTTCGCGCGTCACGGCTTCTATGGCGTCACCACCCGCCAGGTGGCGGCCGAGGCCGGCGTCGACACCGCGCTGATCCACTACTATTTCGGCGCCAAGCGCGAGCTGTTCGACGCGGTGTTCCTGCGCCGGGCCGAGATCCTCAACCAGGCGCGCCTGGCCTCGATGGACCTGTATGTGAAGACCCATGCCGGGGGCATGACGGTGGAGGGCGTGATCGAGGCCTTCATCGAGCCGTTGCTGCGCATCTCCCAGGAGGGCGGCCAGGGCTGGAAGAACTATTTCGTGCTGGTGGCCCAGGTGAACAACACCCCGGTCTGGGGCGGCGAGACCATGACGCGGTTCTTCGATCCGGTGGTCCACAAGCTGGTCGAGACCCTGAAGGCCGCGCGTCCGGACGCGGCGTATCGCGACCTCTTCTGGTGCTACCAGTTCCTGACCGGCTCGATGATGCTGGCCCTTTCCGAGACCGGCCGGATCGACTCGCTGTCGGACGGCGAGTGCCATTCCAGCGATCTGGAGGCCGTGCGCGCCCGCCTGTTCGCCTACTGCGCGGCGGGGTTCGAGGCGGTGATCGCCCGCCAGAACCAGGCATCGTCCGTCGCCTGAATTACCATTTCATCATCTGATGAAAAAAGACTGGCGCGAATACGCCGGTTGAGTGACAGTGTGGCAATTCGCGGTTCGATGAATTCGCGAGCTCCGAACACGTGTCCGCCAAAAGGACCCGGTTCGGGTGGGCGGAACACAAGGGAGGGGAAACCCAATGACATCGATGTGGAAGGCTGCGCTGCTGGCTGGCGCTGCATGGACCGCGGCCGCGACGGCCGTCTCGGCCCAGGACGCGGCCCCGGCCGCCGCCCAGGGCGACCTGCAAGTCGAGCAGGTGGTCGTCACCGCGCGTCGGCGCGAGGAAAATCTCAAGGACGTGCCGGTGGCCGTCTCGGCCTATAGCGGCGAGACCCTGGCCCGCCAGGGCGGCGCGGACATCACCGTCCTGCAGCAGACGACCCCGAACATCACGGTGCAGACCGCCCGCGGTTCGAACTCGACCCTGATCTCCTATATCCGCGGCATCGGCCAGCAGGATCCGCTGTGGGGCTATGAGCCCGGCGTGGGCCTGTATGTCGACGACGTCTATGTGTATCGCCCGCAAGGCGCGGTGCTGGACGTGTTCGACGTGGAGCGCGTCGAAGTGCTGCGCGGCCCGCAGGGCACGCTGTACGGCCGCAACACCATCGGCGGCGCGATCAAGTACGTGACCAAGCGCCTGGGCGACGAGCCTCAGGCCAAGATCAAGGGCACCTACGGCAGCTATAACCAGACCGACCTGCTGGTCTCGGCCCAGACGCCGATCGGCGGCGGCCTGTCGGTGGGCGGCGCCTACGCCCTCTACAAGCGCGACGGCTTCGGCAAGAACCTGACCACGGGCGCCGAGCAGTACAACAAGGACGTCCAGGCCATCCGCCTGAGCGCCGAGTACAAGCCGACCGACGACCTGTTCTTCCGCCTGGCCTATGACAAGGTCGAGGACGACTCCAACCCGCGTCACGGCCACCGCGAACTGCCGACCCTGACGGGCGGCTACAAGGTGCTGGACGTCTATGACACCCAGGCGGGCCTGGGCGACAAGAACTCGGTGGTGACCGAAGGCGTGTCGCTGACCGGCCAGTACGACGCCACCGACCACCTGACCCTCAAGTCGATCACCGCCAGCCGCAAGGGTCACACCAAGACCGTCATCGACTTCGACGGCACCCCGCTGCCGACCCTCGACGTGCCGGCCAAGTATGACGACCGGTCGTTCTCGCAGGAACTGCAGGCGGTCTATTCGGACGAGAACGTCCAGGGGGTGTTTGGCCTCTACTACATGAACAGCCAGGCTTCGGGCGAGTTCGACACCATCGCCGGCAACCTGGGCCTGGCCATCGCCGACGGCGGCAAGGTCAGCACCCAGAGCTTCGCGGCCTTCTTCGACTTCAGCGCCAACCTGACCGACAAGTTCAAGGTCTCGCTGGGCGCCCGCGCCACGCGCGATCACAAGCGCAGCAACACCTTCCGCCTGTTCTATCTGGGCGCCACGCCGACGCCGTTCCAGGGCGGCGCCCAGCGTCCGATCCTGCAGACGCGCACCAACTACAGCGCCACGACGACCTTCTCGCAGTTCACGCCGCGCCTGTCGGCGTCGTACGAGCTGTCGGACGACCTGAACACCTATGTCTCGTACTCGAAGGGCTTCAAGTCGGGCGGCTGGGACATGCGCGGCGACGCCCTGATCACCCCGCAGACCGTCAATGGCTATCAACCCGAAACGGTCGACGCCTACGAAACCGGCCTGAAGGGCTATCTGTTCGACCGTCGCGTCTCGTTCGCTTCGGCCGCCTTCCTGTCGAAGTACAAGGGCCAGCAGGTCTCGACCCAGGTGGTGGTGCCCAGCGGCATCGCCAGCTCGATCGACAACGCCGGCGCCTCGACCCTGTACGGCGTCGAGTTCGAAGCCAAGGCCAAGCTGGCCGCCAGCCTGTCGGGCAGCGTGGCGCTGGGCTACATCCACGCCAAGTACGACACCTTCAACCGCTTCGTGCCGGCCGGCGCGCCCAACCCGCTGAACCCTTCGCAGGTGATTCCGGCGGGCGGCCAGGTGGTCAACGTGGCCGACCTGTACGGCTTCCAGAACACGCCGGAATGGACGGGCAATGTCAGCCTGACCTGGACGACCGACGTGGCCGGCGGCCTGCTGGCCGTGACCCCGATGGTCAGCTATCGCGACAGCTACCAGCAGTTCGAACAGCCCCTGCCGCTGCTCGACCAGAAGGCTTTCACCCTGGTGGACCTGACGGCGATCTGGACGGCGCCGGGCGGCGGCTACAAGCTGTCCCTGACCGGCAAGAACCTGACGGACGAGCGTTATCGTACGGGCGGCTATAATTTCGGCGTCGCGACGTATAACAACTCGGTCATCGGCTTCTACGGCCCGCCGCGTACGGTGTCGGCGAGCGTCGAACTGGCATTCTGATCTAGGTAAAAACTGGCGTCGGCGCGCTGCAACGCGCCGACGCCATTTCTTTGCGTAAAACGTAGTGGGGACGATCATGGGCGAGCGCCAAATCGAGCAGCCGGGCTCGCGCTATCGGTACGTCGTGCTGGCGATGCTGATCCTCGCCTACACCTTCAATTTCCTGGATCGGCAGATCCTCGGCATCCTGGCCGGGTCGATCAAGGCCGACCTGCATCTCACCGACACCCAGCTGGGGCTGATGGGCGGGGTGGCGTTCGCGGCGCTCTACACGACCCTGGGCGTGCCGCTGGCCTGGCTGGCCGACCGCGTCAGCCGCACCTGGATCATGACCACGGCCCTGACCCTGTGGAGCGGCTTCACGATCGCCTGCGGTTTCGCCGGCGGCTTCTGGAGCCTGTTCCTGTCGCGCATGGGCGTGGGCGTGGGCGAGGCGGGCGGCGTGGCCCCGGCCTATTCGCTGATCGCCGACTATTTCCCCAAGTCGCAGCGCGCCCGGGCCCTGGCGGTCTATTCGTTCGGCATCCCCCTGGGCACGGCCCTGGGCGTGCTGTTCGGCGGGCTGATCGCGGCCTATGTCAACTGGCGCTTCGCCTTCATCGCGGTCGGCCTGGCCGGCGTGGTGCTGGCCCCGATCTTCAAGTGGGTGGTCAAGGATCCGGTGCGCGGCGGGATGGACCGCGAGCCCGGCGAGGTCGCGCCCGTCGAGGCGCCCAAGGCCCCGGCCTTCGGCGCGGTGCTGGCCACCATCATGCCCAAGCCCAGCTTCTGGCTGCTGTCGTTCGGCGCGGCCTGTTCGTCGATCTGCGGCTATGGCGTGGCCTTCTGGCTGCCGACCTTCTTCCAGCGCAGCTTTGGCCTGTCGCTGACCGAGCGCGCCCTGTTCTACAGCGCCCTGTCGCTGTTTGGCGGCGTGGCGGGCATCTGGCTGGGCGGCGTGCTGGCCGACCGGTTCGGCGCCAAGAACAAGGCCGCCTACGCCCTGGCGCCGGCCATCTGCTTCCTGATCGCCCTGCCATGCTTCCTGCTGGCCATGAACGTCCACTCGCTGGTGCTGGCCTTCGCGCTGTTCCTGATCCCCACCGGCCTGAACCTGGCGTGGCTGGGTCCGGTGGTCGCCGCCGTGCAGCACCTGGCCCCGGCCTCGATGCGGACCACGACCTCGGCCCTGTTCCTGCTGATCAACAACCTGCTGGGCCTGGCCGTGGGCCTGTGGTTCTTCGGCTATGTCTCCGACCTGCTGGCCCCGCGCTACGGCGCCGAGTCGATGCGCCACGCCCTGTATTTCGGTCTGGGCTTCTATGTGGCCAGCGCCATCCTGCTGATCCTGGCCTCGCGCCGGCTCAAGCGCGACTGGGTCGACTGACGACGACAGATTGCCGCGCTGTTTCAGGGACGCGAAACGGTCACGGTTAGGCCAAGATCGGGGATCAAGAGCCGCTTGAACCACGAGCACGCCCATGACTCCCGACGACCGGCACGTTTTCCATGATCCTTCCGGGCGACGGGACAGGCGGGCCAAGCTGATCCTGGGGATCGTGCTGTCGGTGGTCGCCGCGGTGGTCGCCGGCTTCCTGGCGACCCTGGCCTTCGCGCCGCGCCTGCCCGACGCGCCGCTGCGCGACCCGCACGTCCTGACCTCGCTGCACCAGGAAACGCCGCGCCGGCATCGGCTGGCCCGGACCTGGCGGCGCGTGCCCCATCCCAAGGTCGCGCCCAATGGGAAGACCGAGCGCCCGCTGAACGTCGGCTTCTATGTCCCCTGGGACGAGGACTCGCGCGACAGCCTGCGCCGCAACATCGACAAGCTGGACGTGGTCTCGCCGCAGTGGATCGCCATCAAGGGCTCGGCCGGCGAGGTTGATCTGACCGACGACCCGCAGGGCGTGGCCCGCATCGCCTCGGCCTCCAACCATCCCGCCGTGCTGCCGCTGGTGCACAACTCGGCCAACGCCGCCTTCAACGGCCCGGCCGCCGACGCCCTGCTGACCAGTCCGGCGGCCCGCAAGGCGCTGATCGGCCATCTGGTCGATCTGGCCAATGGTCACGGCTACGGCGGCTACATCCTCGATTTCGAGGCCCTGTCGCCCAAGGGGCTGGCGGCCTATCCCGGCTTCCTCGCCGAGGTCCGCGCGGCGCTGAAGCCTTCGGGCCGCGAGGTGTGGGTCACCGCGCCGTTCGACGAGGAAGGCTGGCCGCTGAAGCGCCTGCAGGACGCCGCCGACGCCCTGGTGCTGATGGCCTACGACCAGCACTACGCCCTGGGCGATCCGGGCCCCAACGCCGGCCAGGACTGGTACGAGACCGAGCTGGAAAAGCGCTTCCAGCGGCTGGACCCCAACCGGACGATCCTGGCGCTCGGCGCCTATGGCTATGACTGGACGCTGAAGCCCGACGGCAAGCGGGCCTCCGGCGCGGCGGCGACCTTCCACGAGGCCATGCGCAACGCCCAGGACAGCGGCGCGACGATCCGCATGGACGACAACGCCCTGAACCCGACCTATGCCTACACCGACGACAACGGCGACAATCACGAGGTCTGGTTCCTCGACGCCGTCACCCTGTTCAACCAGATCAAGGTCTCCGACCCCTGGCGGCCGCGCGGCTATGGCCTGTGGCGGATGGGCATGGAGGATCCGGGCGTTTGGAACCTGCTGGGCAAGCCCTATGGCAAGGCCGATCCCGCCAGCCTGCGCGAGCTGGCCACCGGCCAGGGGGTGGATTTCGACGGCGGCGGCGAGGTGCTGCACGTCTCGTCCCTGCCGACGCCGGGTAAGCGCAGCCTGGAGTTCGATCCCGACACCGCCCTGGTCTCGGACGAGAGCTATGACGTCCTTCCCAGCTCCTATGTCATCGAGCGCTATGGCCAGAAGCCGGGCCTGGTGGCCCTGACCTTTGATGACGGTCCCGATGGCCGCTGGACGCCGAAGATCCTCGACATCCTCAAGGCCAAGCACGCGCCGGCGACCTTCTTCGTCATCGGCGAGAACATGCAAAATCGTCCGGACCTGGTGTCGCGAGAGGTCGGCGAAGGCCATGACGTCGGCGGTCACACCTGGACCCACCCCAATATCGGCGAGACGCCCCTGGCCCAGGTGCAGGTCGAGTTGAACGCCACCCAGCGCCTGTTCGAGGTGATCACCGGCCGCTCGATGCGACTGTTCCGCCCGCCGTTCTTCGGCGACGCCGAGCCCTCGACCCCGCACGAGGTGGCGCCGCTCGTGATCGCCCAGACCCTGGGCTACATGACCGTGGGCCTGCGTATCGACACTGACGACTGGCAAAAGCCCGATCCCCAGGCGATCATCGATCGCACCCTTGATCGACTGGACCATCCGGGTAATCGCCCGGGTCAGGTGGTTCTGCTGCACGACGCGGGCGGCGATCGCAGCCGCACCGTGGCGGCCCTGCCGGGCCTGATCGACGCGATCCGGGCGCGGGGCTATCGGCTGGTCACGGTGGGCGAACTGGCCGGCATGACCCCGGCCCAGGCCATGCCGCCGACCTCGCGCGACGGCGTCGAGCTGGCCCTGGACCGGCTGGGCTTCGACTTCTTCCGCTGGATGCGGACGGGCATGACGGTGCTGTTCCTGACCGCGATCTTCCTGGGCGTGGCGCGGCTGGTGTTCCTGGCCAGCCTGGCCCTGGTGCACCGCTGGACCGCCGTGACCCCGCCCGACCTGGATGTCGGGAACGGTCCGCTGGTCTCGGTGCTGATCCCCTGCTTCAACGAGGAAAAGGTCATCGCCGCCTCGGTGGCGCGGATCCTGGAGTCCGACTGGACCAATCTGGAAGTGCTGGTGCTGGACGACGGCTCGACCGACGGCACCTCGGCCCAGGTCAAGGCGGCCTTCGCCGATGATTCGCGCGTGACGCTGATGCGCTTCAAGAACGGCGGCAAGGCGCGGGCGGTCAACAAGGGCCTGGCCGCCGCCAAGGGCGAGTATGTGGTGGCCCTGGACGCCGACACCCTGTTCCCCCCCTCAACCATCGGCCAGCTGCTGCGCTGGTTCCAGGATCCCGAGGTCGGGGCCGTGGCCGGCAACGCCATCGTCGGCAACCGCCTCAACATCGTCACCCGCTGGCAGGCCCTGGAATATGTCACGGCCCAGAACCTGGAGCGCCGCGCGCTGTCGGCCCTGGGCGCGGTCACCGTGGTGCCCGGCGCGGTCGGCGCCTGGCGCAAGAGCGTGCTGGACGCGCTGGGCGGCTATCCGTCCGACACCCTGGCCGAGGACCAGGACCTGACCATCGCTTGCCAGCGGGCCGGCTGGAAGGTGGCCTTCGACCCGGAGGCGCGCGCCTATACCGAGGCCCCCGACACGGTGGGCGGCCTGCTCAAGCAGCGCTTCCGCTGGTCGTTCGGCACGCTGCAATGCGTGTGGAAGCATCGCTCGGCGATGTTCAATCGAAAGAACCCGGTGCTGGGCTTCATCGCCCTGCCGCAGATCTGGCTGTTCCAGATCATCCTGGCCGTGGCCGCGCCGCTGGTCGACCTGGCGGTGGTCTGGAGCCTGATTTCGGGCCTCTATGGCGCGGTCGCCCATCCGCTGGAGTGGCGGCCGGACGACACCCTGCAGGGGCTGCTCTACTGGGCGGTCTTCATCCTGGTCGACCTGTCGGCCGGAGCCCTGGGCATGGCGCTGGAGAAGCGCGCGCCCTGGGCCGACCTGCCGTTCCTGCCCATCCAGCGCTTCGGCTACCGTCAGCTGATGTACTATGTGGTGATCAAGTCGGTGGTCGCCGCCGTGCGCGGCGGCAGCGTCGGTTGGGGCAAGCTGGAGCGACGGGCGACGGCATCGGTTTCGCCCAAGCGTTGAGACTGCGGCGGCCCGGGTGCGGCGTTGCGCCGCGCCCCGTTTGGCCCAAGCAACAAAACCTTCGCGTCTGATTCACTTCGCCGTCGCCGACTCAGCGGAGACAGAACTTGCCGGCAAGGAACTCAGTAAACATCCGGCTGCGTCTGAACTACGCGCCGTCTTGAGGACGATTACGGTCTGAATCGTCCTTCAAAGCGGCCCGCATGTCTGGGAGCGGCGATGATGACTTTGGCGACTCTGACCGTGGTTCCCGCCTTGGCGGTCCTGACGGCCGACCTGACGGATCTCGGCGCCTCGCCCCACGAGGGCGCCCACAGCACCGAAATCAGCGTGCTCACCTACAATATCCGAGGCCTGCCCTGGCCGCTGGCCAGCGGCCGCGCCAAGGCCCTGAAGGCGATCGGGGCGGAACTGGCGACGATGCGACGCGCCGGCCGCCAGCCCGATGTGGTCCTGATCCAGGAGGGCTTTCGCGGCGAGGTCGGCGACCTGGTCAAGGCCAGCGGCTACCACTACTGGGCGCGCGGGCCCAGCCGCTCCGAACGCGCCTCGGGCGCGGCGCCAGAGGGCGGGCGGCGTTACGCCACGGTGCGCTATCCGTCATTCGGCGAGGGGTGGGGCAAGTTCACCGGCGCCGGCCTGCACATGCTGAGCGACGCGCCGATCACGGACGTCAAGGACACGCCCTACCGCTACTGCGCGGGCCTGGATTGTCTGGCTAACAAGGGGGTGATGCTGGCCAGCCTGGCGCTGCCCGGCGCGCCCCGCCAGATCGAGATCGTCAACACCCACCTCAATTCGCGTCGGGCCGCCAGGGTGCCGATCGCCCGGTCGCTGCGCGCTCACAACCTGCAGACCGAAGAGCTGATGACCTTCATCAACGCCCATCGCGACGTCGATCGGCCGCTGCTGGTCGGCGGCGACTTCAATGTTCGCAACGCCCCCGACCGTTATGACTATCGATCCGCCGAGCGGCCCTACCAGGTGGTCAGCGAATTCTGCGACCGCGCCGCCAATCCCTGCGAGGGCCAGGCCCTGGATCCGTCGACGCCTCGGCCGTGGCTGCGCTCTCAGGACCTGCAGGCCTTCGCCAGCGCCGGGCCCGTAACCGTGCGGCCCATCCGGATCGAGACCCTGTTCGACGCATCCCGGTCGGGGCCTCGGCTGTCGGACCATGATGGCTATCTGGTGCGCTACAGGCTCAGCTGGGATACGGCCGTGGTGGCCGACGCGCCGCCCAAGCCGCCTGTCGAGCTGCGGCCCCAACTGCGCGGCGGCCTTGGCGTCAAGGTGATCTGGCGGCGGTAGGCGCCGACACTTTGGGCCGTGGTGGCCGTGGCCCTATCCCTAGCCGGCGTCGGGCGCCTCCGGGATTTCAAAAAGGCGCGTGATGGAAAGCGGAGCGGGCGAGGGCGGGGCCGCGCGGGAGGGTCTTGCGTGTGTGACCGGTAACAGTGTCGTAGGGTCAGGGGCTTCCTTGCCCGAGGCGCTCACGATGGCGGCGCCGCTGTCCTTTCGGACATAAGAACCGCGCAAGTGGGCGCCTTATAGGCCAAGCGCGGTTGCGCCTGGGAAATCACGCTCCTATAACCCGGCCACATTTCAGAAAAGCCGTCGTCGAGACCGGGCCCTCATGAACATCCACGAACACCAAGCCAAAGCCGTACTCGCAGAGTTCGGCGCCCCTGTTCCGCGCGGCTTCGCCGCCTTCACTCCCGAAGAAGCCTTCGCCGCCGCTGAAAAGCTGGGCACGCCGGTTTTCGTGGTGAAAAGCCAGATCCACGCCGGTGGCCGTGGCAAGGGCAAGTTCGAGGGCCTGGGCCCCGACGCCAAGGGCGGCGTTCGCGTCGTCAAGACGGCCGATGAGGTCAAGACCAACGCCGCCGAAATGCTCGGCCGCGTGCTGGTGACCCACCAGACGGGCCCCAAGGGCAAGCAGGTCAACCGCCTCTACATCGAGGAAGGCGCGGCCATCGCCAAGGAATTCTACCTGTCGCTGCTGGTCGACCGCGAAACCTCGATGGTTTCGGTGGTCGCCTCGACCGAAGGCGGCATGGACATCGAGGACGTGGCCCACGCCACGCCCGAGAAGATCCACAGCTTCTCGATCGACCCCGCCACCGGCGTGTGGCCGACCCACCAGCGCGCGCTGGCCAAGGCCCTGGGCCTGACCGGCGGCCTGGCCAAGGAAGCCGCCGTGCTGCTGACGCAGCTCTATACGGCGTTCCTGGCCAAGGACATGGCCATGCTGGAGATCAACCCGCTGATCGTCACCGCCGACGATCACCTGAAGGTTCTGGACGCCAAGCTGTCGTTCGACGGCAACGCTCTCTATCGCCACCCGGACATCAAGGCGCTGCGCGACGAGAGCGAAGAAGACCCCAAGGAAATCGAAGCCAGCAAGTTCGACCTGGCCTATATCGCCCTCGATGGCGAAATCGGCTGCATGGTCAACGGCGCCGGCCTGGCCATGGCCACCATGGACATCATCAAGCTGTACGGCGCCGAGCCGGCCAACTTCCTCGATGTCGGCGGCGGCGCCAACAAGGAGAAGGTCACCGCGGCCTTCAAGATCATCACCGCCGATCCGGCCGTGAAGGGCATCCTGGTCAACATCTTTGGCGGCATCATGCGCTGCGACATCATCGCGGAAGGCGTCATCGCCGCCGTGAAGGAAGTCGGGCTGCAGGTTCCGCTGGTGGTGCGCCTGGAAGGCACCAACGTCGAACTCGGTAAGAAAATCATCTCGGAAAGCGGCCTGAACGTCATCGCCGCCAACGACCTGTCTGACGGCGCCGAGAAGATCGTCGCGGCCGTGAAGGGTGCTCGCTAAATGTCGATCCTCATCGGTTCTGAAACCAAGGTCATCTGCCAGGGCATCACCGGCGCCCAGGGCACGTTCCACTCCGAACAGGCCATCGCCTACGGCACCAAGATGGTCGGCGGCGTGACCCCCGGCAAGGGCGGCCAGACGCACATCGGCCTGCCGGTGTTCGACACGGTCGGCGAAGCCAAGGAAGCCACCGGCGCCGACGCCTCGGTGATCTACGTGCCGCCTCCCTTCGCGGCCGACTCGATCCTGGAAGCCATCGACGCGGAGATCGGCCTGATCATCTGCATCACCGAAGGCATTCCGGTGCTGGACATGGTCAAGGTGAAGAAGGCGCTGCAAGGCTCCAAGTCGCGCCTGATCGGCCCCAACTGCCCGGGCGTCCTGACGCCCAACCAGTGCAAGATCGGCATCATGCCGGGCGGTATCTTCTCGGCCGGTTCGGTCGGCGTCGTGTCGCGTTCGGGCACCCTGACCTATGAAGCCGTGTTCCAGACCACCAACGCTGGCCTGGGCCAGACCACGGCGGTCGGCATCGGCGGCGACCCGGTCAAGGGCACCGAGTTCATCGACATCCTGGAACTCTTCCTGGCCGACGAAGCCACCAAGTCGATCGTCATGATCGGTGAAATCGGCGGCTCGGCCGAAGAAGAAGCCGCCCAGTTCCTGGCCGACGAAGCCAAGCGCGGCCGCAAGAAGCCCATGGTCGGCTTCATCGCCGGCCGTACGGCTCCTCCCGGCCGTCACATGGGCCACGCCGGCGCGATCATCTCGGGCGGCAAGGGCGGCGCGGAAGACAAGATCGCCGCGATGGAAGCCGCGGGCATCCGCGTCTCGCCGTCGCCGGCCAAGCTGGGCGAAACCCTGCTTGAGGTCCTGAAGGGCTAAGACGACACCGAAACCCCGCCCTCGCGGGGCCCAGGTTTTTTGCGACCGCCAGTCGACGATCCGAAAAAATCACCTGGGCCCCCTATTCGACGGGCGCCCGGGTGATTGAGACACTATATTTACGGGCCTGGGTTACCGGTCCCGTAGACCGACGGATCTAAGGCGAAGAACCATGGCGGACGACGCAGGCATCATCAATCAGGTCTTGACCGAGACCTCCTTCCTCTACGGCGCCAATGCGGCGTTCGTCGAAGACCTGTATGCCCGGTGGGCGACCGACCCCAATTCGGTCGAACCCTCGTGGAACGCCTTCTTCTCCACCCTGAAGGAACAGGCCGACCAGGTTCAGCGGGCCGCCAAGGACCCGGCCTGGACCCCGCGCGCCGTTCCGACCGCCCGTCCCGACTGGCTCTCGGCCCTCGACGGCCAGTGGCCGTCGGTGGCGCCCGCCGTCGAAGCCAAGATGACCAAGGCCATCGAGGCCAAGGCCCCCGGGTCGTCGTCCGAGGCCGTCCGCGCCGCGACCCTGGACAGCCTGCGCGCCATCATGATGATCCGGGCCTACCGGATGCGCGGTCACCTGGCCGCCAATCTTGACCCGCTGGGCCTTGAGCCCAAGCCGCCGGCCCCCGAGCTTGATCCCGCCACCTACGGCTTCTCGGAAGCCGACTATGACCGTCCGATCTTCCTGGACTTCGTGCTGGGCATGGAGACCTCGACGATCCGCGAGATCCTGTCGATCCTGCGCCGCACCTATGGCGGCAATGTCGGCGTGCAGTACATGCACATCTCCGACCCCCACGAGAAGGCCTGGCTGCAGGAGCGCATCGAGGGGCGCGACAAGGAGATCGTGTTCTCGAAGGAGGGCAAGGTCGCCATCTTCAAGAAGCTGATCGAGACCGAGGGTTTCGAACGCTTCCTGCACAAGCGCTTCCCCGGCACCAAGCGCTTCGGCATCGACGGCGGCGAGGCCATGGTCCCGGCGCTGGAGCAGATCATCAAGCGCGGCGGTTCGCTGGGCGTGAAGGACATCGTCCTGGGCATGCCGCACCGCGGCCGCCTCAACGTGCTGGCCGCCGTGATGGGCAAGCCCTATCACGTGATCTTCCACGAGTTCCAGGGCGGCACCAGCCTGCCCTCGGACGTCGAGGGTTCGGGCGACGTCAAGTATCACATGGGCGCCTCGTCGGACCGTGAGTTCGACGACAATAAGGTCCACCTGTCGCTGACGGCCAACCCGTCGCACCTGGAAATCGTCAACCCCGTCGTGATCGGCAAGGCCCGCGCCAAGCAGGCCTTCACGCTGCGCGAACAGCCCGACGCCGGTCGCGGCCACGTGCTGCCGCTATTGCTGCACGGCGACGCGGCCTTCGCGGGCCAGGGCGTGGTGGCCGAGTGCTTCACCCTGTCGGGCCTGAAGGGCTACCGCACGGGCGGCACCATCCACTTCATCGTCAACAACCAGATCGGCTTCACCACCAGCCCGCGCTATTCGCGCAGCTCGCCCTATCCGTCGGATGTGGCGCTGATGGTCGAGGCCCCGATCTTCCACGTCAACGGCGACGATCCCGAAGCCGTGGTCTATGCGGCCAAGGTCGCCACCGAATATCGCCAGATGTTCGGCAAGGACGTCGTGGTCGACATGTTCTGCTACCGCCGGTTCGGTCACAATGAAGGTGACGACCCGACGATGACCTCGCCGCTGATGTACGCCAAGATCAAGGGTCACCCCTCGACGCGCGAACTGTACGGCAACCGCCTGATCGCCGAGGGCGTGATCAGCCAGGCTGAAGTCGACACCTGGGTGACCGAGTTCGAGACCTTCCTCGACAAGGAATTCGACGCCGGCAAGACCTACAAGGCCAACAAGGCCGACTGGCTGGACGGCAAGTGGGCCGGTCTCGCCACGCCCGCCGACGAGGAGCGTCGCGGCTCGACCGCCTTCCCGGCGACCCGCCTGCTGGAGATCGGTCGTCAGATCACGACCATCCCCGACCGCATCGACGCCCACAAGACCGTCAAGCGCGTCATCGAGAACCGTCGCGAAGCCATCGAAAAGGGCGAGGGCCTCGACTGGGGCACCGCCGAGCACCTGGCGTTCGCCACCCTGCTCGACGAAGGCTTCCCGGTTCGCCTGTCGGGCCAGGACTCGGTTCGCGGCACCTTCACCCAGCGCCATTCGGACGTCATCGACCAGACGACCGAGGAGCACTACACGCCGCTGAACAACATCCGCGCCGGCCAGGCGCACTATGAAGTGATCGACTCGGCCCTGTCGGAAGAGGCGGTGCTCGGCTTCGAATACGGCTTCTCGCTGGCCGACCCGAACACCCTGGCCCTGTGGGAAGGCCAGTTCGGCGACTTCGTGAACGGCGCCCAGGTGGTGATCGACCAGTTCATCAGCTCGGGCGAGCGCAAGTGGCTGCGGATGAGCGGCCTCGTCATGCTGCTGCCGCACGGCTATGAAGGCCAGGGCCCCGAGCACAGCTCGGCCCGTCTCGAGCGCTTCCTGCAGTCGTGCGCCGAAGACAACATGCAGGTGCTCAACTGCACCACGCCGGCCAACTATTTCCACGCGCTGCGCCGCCAGATGCACCGCGAGTTCCGCAAGCCGCTGGTGATCATGACCCCCAAGAGCCTGCTGCGCCACAAGCGCGCGGTCTCCAACATCGCCGACCTGGCGGAAGGCTCGTCCTTCCACCGCGTGATGCTCGACGGGGCCGAAGCCGGCTGCGACGTCGGCGGCGTGACCCTGAAGCCCGACGCCGAGATCAAGCGTGTCGTGATCTGCTCGGGCAAGGTCTATTTTGACCTGGTCGACGCCCGCGCCAAGAGCGGTCGCGACGACGTCTATCTGCTGCGCCTCGAGCAGTTCTACCCCTGGCCGATGAAGTCGCTGATGGGCGTGCTGGGCCGCTTCAAGAACGCCGAACTGGTCTGGGTTCAGGAAGAACCCAAGAACATGGGCGGCTGGACGTTCGTGGATCCGTGGATCGAGCTGACCCTGGCCAAGCTGGACATCAAGGCCAAGCGCGCGCGCTATATCGGCCGTCCGGCCAGCGCCTCCACGGCGGCGGGTCTGATGAGCCGCCACATGAAGGAACTCCAGACCTTCCTCGACGAGACCTTCGCCTAACTCTATCGATAAGGCCCCGCCGTCATGGCGGGGCCGCTTCACACCCGACCGGCAAAAACGAGAGACATCGGAACACCCATGGCCGACATCATGACCCCCGCCCTCGGCGAATCCGTCACCGAAGCGACGGTCGCGCGCTGGACCAAGAAGGTTGGCGAGGCGGTGAAGAAGGACGAGATCCTCATCGAGCTCGAGACCGACAAGGTCAGCCTGGAAGTGGCGTCTCCCGCCGACGGCGTGCTGAGCGCCATCGGCGCCGAAGAGGGCGCGACGGTTGTTCCGGGTACGGTTCTGGGCGTTGTGACCGAAGGCGCGACCGCCTCGGCCGCTCCCGCCGCCGCCGCGCCGAAGGCCGCCGCTCCGGCCCCCGCGCCGACCCCGGCTCCCGCGCCCGCTCCGGTCGCCGCCGCCGCTCCGGCCCCCGTGGCCGTTGCCGCCGCCGCCGCGCCGGTCAGCCCGGCCCCGGCCCGCATCGCCGCCGAGAACAATCTGGACCTGTCGACCGTCGCCGGCACCGGCAAGGACGGCCGGGTGACCAAGGGCGACGCCCTGGCCGCCCTGGAAGCCCGCGCCAACGCCCCGGCTCCGGCCGCCGCGCCGTCGGCCCCGCGTCCGATCCATGAGCGCGAAGAGCGCGTGAAGATGACGCGCCTGCGTCAGACGATCGCCCGTCGCCTGAAGGAAGCCCAGAACAACGCCGCCATGCTGACGACCTTCAACGAGGTCGACATGAGCGCGGTGATGGCCCTGCGCAATTCCTACAAGGACGTGTTCGAGAAGAAGCACGGCGTGAAGCTGGGCTTCATGTCGTTCTTCACCAAGGCCGTCGTCGCCGCCCTGAAGGCCGTGCCGGACGTCAATGCCGAGATCGACGGGACCGACATCGTCTACAAGAACCACTACGACATCGGCGTGGCCGTCGGCACCGACAAGGGCCTGGTCGTTCCGGTCGTGCGTGACGCCGACGCCATGAGCCTGGCCGATATCGAAAAGGCCATCGGCGCGCTGGGCAAGAAGGCCCGCGACGGCCAGCTGGCCATCGACGACATGCAGGGCGGCACCTTCACGATCACCAATGGCGGCATCTATGGCTCGCTGATGTCGACGCCGATCCTCAACGCGCCGCAGTCGGGGATCCTCGGCATGCACGCGATCAAGGAACGCGCCATGGTCGTGGGCGGCAAGATCGAGATCCGCCCGATGATGTACCTGGCCCTCAGCTACGACCACCGCGTGGTCGACGGCCAGGGCGCCGTGACCTTCCTGGTCAAGGTCAAGGAAGCCCTGGAAGACCCGCAGCGCCTGCTGCTGGAACTCTAGTCCCGGCGCACCGTCGAACGTCGAAGGGGCCGCGCAAGCGGCCCCTTTTGCGTTTTGGCCTTGGCAAACGACGGCCAGATCCAACGTCCCTCAACCTCGGCTGTCGTTGGGGGCGCGCGAACAGCGCTTGCCCTTTTCCTGAACCTGACATTTGGCTTGGCGGCTTGGCTGAATCTCCCATAGGCGCCAGAGCGTTTTCGGCGCGACATTGAATCAAGTGACTCTTTGATGTATCTACGGTCTGTAGCTACGGAATGTCGCCATGGCCAAGATCGATATCGAACCCGCCCGCGCCAAGCTGTTCACCCACGGCGGCAGCCAGGCCGTCCGCTTGCCCAAGGCGTTTCGCTTTGAGGGCACAGAGGTGGCCGTACGCCGCGAGGGCGAAGCTGTGGTCCTGGAGCCCATCGTGCGCAGGGCTCGACGCACGCAGGCCGACCTGGACGCCATGTGGGCGCGCATCGATGCCATGGGCGTGGACTTTCCGGAACGCGAACAGCCGCCGATGCAAGAGCGCGATTTCGATTGGTGATCCGCTCGCTCGACACCAACGTCTTCATTGATCTCATCCGCCGCCGCCAACCCATGGTCCGCCGTCGCTACAATGAAGCGGTGCTGGCTGATGCCTCGATGGTGGCGTCGCTTGTCGTGTATCATGAGCTGCAGTTTGGCATAGCCGCCAGCCACGATCCCGCTGCTGCGGCCTTCAAGATGGGCGAAGCGTTGCGGGATATCGTCGTCGAGCCGCTTACCGAGGATGATGTCATTGTCGCGGCGCGCGTTCGGGCAGCGCTCAAGCGTCAGGGTCAGCCCATTGGCCCCTACGACCTTCTGATCGCCGGCCAAGCCCTGGCGCGGGGCTGGACCCTGGTCACCTCCAATGTCCGGGAGTTCCAACGCGTTGAAGGCCTGAAGGTCGAGGACTGGGCCGCCTGACTTCAGTCCGGTCTCGGCCCCGGCCACACCGCGCGGAACGCCTTCAGCGCCGCCGGATGATAGATGGTGCTGTGATGCTCCTGCGGCATCGGATCATAGGTCCAGGTCAGGCCCTTGGGCGGCGCTGCCTTCAGGGCGGCCACCACCTTGTCGACGCCCGCCTGCATGGTCGTCCCCTCGTCGCCGATGGTCAGGTAGAGCCGCCGTTCTCCCGCCGGCCAGCGCGTCAGGTCGGCGGCGGCGCCGCGCGCCAGGCCCTGATCGTCCCACCACAGGCTGGGGCTGGCGGCGATATAGGCGTCGAACAGCGCCGGCTGCTTCAGGAAGGTCTCGACCACGAACAGGCCAGCCAGGGATTCGCCGATCAAGGCGGTCTCGCCGCTGGTGCGATAGCGGGCCGCGATCCACGGCTTCAGCTCTTCGCCCAGGAACTGCCGGTAGGCGGCCGAGCCGCCGCTGGTGGGCAGGTCCTTGAGCTCCTTGGCCACGCGGGTCGGGTGGGTCAGGTCGTGCTTGCGATCGACGCCCTCGATCCCGACCACGATCATTTCCCGAAAGGTCCAGGACAGCTCGCCCAGCTGGGCCAGGCCGACGATATGCGGAAAATCCTCCTGCTCGCCGCCGTCCAGCAGGTAGAGCACGGGATAGGTCCTGTCGGGCGCCTTCGCATAGCTGGCCGGAAGGTGGACGTTGATCCGCCGCGTATCCTTGAGGACCTTCGACTCCAGGGTCAGGGACTGACCGGTGATGATCGGGCGGCCCTCGGCGGGCGCGGTCTGGGCCAGGGCCGGGGCGGCGGTCAGCAGGGTCAGGGCGAGGGCGAGGGCGCGAAGCATGGGCGCGACGCTAGGGCGCGTTGGCGGGAGAGGGAAGGGGCTCGCTCGCCGCCACGGCTTCCGCAATGCTCCCCTTTCAGGGTGCGTGGATCGCCTGGCGGTCACCTAGGGGCAGGCGGAGCGGGGCCCGATGACCAAAGGCTGGATTTCGCGTGCGTTTCAGCGTGCGAAGCGTCGAAAGCGGGTTTCGTTTTAACCGTTCGCGCTCTAAGGAACTCCCGCCTCCAAAGGTCTGACAATGCGGCCGGCGAGGCCCCATATTCTGTCCGGCGCCGCTTCCGGCGCGTCCTGAAGGCGAAGATCCATGGCTCAGTACGACGTCGTCATCATCGGGGGCGGTCCCGGCGGATACAATGGCGCGATCCGCGCCGGTCAGCTGGGCCTGAAGGTCGCCATCATCGAAGGACGCGGCAAGTTAGGCGGCACCTGCCTGAACGTCGGCTGCATGCCCTCCAAGGCGCTGCTGCACGCGTCGGAACTGTATGCCGCCGCGGCCGGCAATGAGTTCGCCACCCTGGGCATCGACGTCAAGCCGAAGCTGAACCTGCCCCAGATGATGAAGCAGAAGGCCGACAGCGTCGAAGCCCTGACCAAGGGCGTCGAGTTCCTGATGAAGAAGAACAAGGTCGACTACATCAAGGGCTGGGGCCGCATCGCGGGCGCCGGCAAGGTCGTGGTCAAGGCCGAGGACGGTTCGGAAACCACGCTCGAGACCAAGAACATCGTCATCGCCACGGGCTCGGAGCCCACCCCGCTGCCGGGCGTGAGCGTCGACAACAAGCGCATCGTCGATTCCACCGGCGCCCTGTCGCTGCCGGAAGTGCCCAAGAGCCTGGTCGTCATCGGCGCCGGCGTCATCGGCCTGGAGCTGGGCTCGGTCTGGCGCCGCCTGGGCGCCGAAGTCACCGTCGTCGAATATCTGGATCGGATCTGCCCGGGCCTGGATGACGAGACCGCCAAGGTGTTCCAGCGCAGCCTGACCAAGCAGGGCTTCAAGTTCCAGCTGGGGGCCAAGGTCACCGGCGCCAAGGCCACGGCCAAGGGCGTGGACCTGACCCTCGAACCCGTCGCTGGCGGCGAGGCCCAGAAGATCTCGGCCGACTACGTGCTGGTCGCCATCGGCCGTCGTCCGTTCACGGAAGGCCTGGGTCTCGACACCGTGGGTGTCGTTCCCGACAAGCGCGGCATGATCGCTAACGATCACTTCAAGACCACGGCTCCGGGCGTGTGGGTGATCGGCGACGTGACCAGCGGTCCGATGCTGGCCCACAAGGCCGAGGACGAAGGCGTGGCCTGCATGGAGCTGATCGCCGGGAAGGCGGGTCACGTGAACTACGACCTGATCCCCGGCGTCATCTATACCAGCCCCGAAGTGGCCACGGTGGGCAAGACCGAGGAAGAACTGAAGGCCGCGGGCGTCGCCTACAAGGTCGGCAAGTTCCCCTTCACGGCCAACAGCCGCGCCAAGATCAACCACGAGGGCGAAGGCCAGGTGAAGGTTCTGGCCGACGCCAAGACCGACCGCATCCTGGGCGTCCACATGGTGGGTCCTAATGTCGGCGACATGATCGGCGAATACTGCGTGGCCATGGAGTTCGGCGGTTCGTCGGAAGACGTGGCCCGCACCTGCCACCCCCACCCCACCCGTTCGGAAGCCCTGCGCCAGGCGGCCATGGGCGTCGAAGGCTGGACGATGCAGGCCTAGGGCCGGCTTCAGATCATCGAAGACGTCTGTCGGTTCACTCCGGCGGACGATGGCGGGGCTCCGGAAACGGAGCCCCGCTTTTTTGGGTGGCTGTCCCCTTCAAGTCTATGTGGGGGGCCTGCAGCGACGCCTCGACGTCGGCTTTCGGGCGGGAAGCCCGGGCGTGCCTTCAACTCATCTGGGAAGTTTGGAAGGGCCGCTTTCCGGCAGCGGCGAGGCTCAGAGCGCGCCGTCCTCGGCAACGGGAACACCTGGCGCCCAGCCGACAATCCAGGCATCCACTTGGCGGCGCGAGGCGGGCGGGACGTGGTTGGCCTTGATGTCACGTCGCAACCGCCGTTGAACGACCGCAGGCGCGCGTTGATCGCCGCCGCGTCTGCCCGTATCCACCTCCCATGACGAAATCAGAGCCCCGGGATACATCGCCTCGCCCCGCCGCCCGCCGGGAGCCCAGCGTCACGATCGGCGCCCTGCGGGCATTCATCCAGGCCTTCGAGCACGGCAGCTTCTCCAAGGCGGCTCAGAGCCTGGGGGTGTCGCAACCCAACATCTCCAACCAGGTCAGCGCGCTCGAGCAGGCCCTGGGCGCGCGGCTGATGAACCGCCGGGGCGCGACGCTCATGCTGACGGACATTGGCCGAGAGGTCTTTGTCCGCGCGCGTCTCGCCCTGGCGAAGGTCGGCGAGATCGAGGACATCGCGCGGGAATTCCGCGCCCTGCGTCAGGGACGCTTGACCGTCGGCTTTTCCAGTCCCTCGCTCGCCATCCCGGTCCTGGGGCGCTTTCGCCAGGTCTATCCCGAGGTCGAGCTTTCGACGTCCAGCGGCAACTCCGAATACCTGCGGCAGGAGCTGCTGGAGTGCCGCATCGACCTGGCGCTTTGCTCCCTCCTGGAGCCGGACGCCCAGCTGGAATGCCAGCGCCTGGAGGATCTGGACCTGCAGTTGATCCTGCCCAGGGACGACCCGCGCTACAGCTCCGGCGCGGCCCAGCTTCGCGACGTCGCGCAGGAGCCCTTGGTGTTTCGGGAGGCGGGCTCGGTCACCCGCGCCCTGACCGAGGCCGCTCTCTCGCCCTACCGCCAGTGGGCGGGGCCGTCGCTGACCGTCACCGGCACGACCGCCGTCCGCTCGGCGGTGGCCGCCGGCCTGGGCCTGGCCCTGGTGTTTCGCGGCGAGGCCGACGACGACCGACGCCTGCGCGTCGTCAACATCGACGACGGCCGACATCGCGCGGGCTTCTATCTCGTGACTCTCCCGGAAAATCTGCAGATTCCCTCGGTGGAGGCGTTCGTCGGGCTCGCCCATAACGGAAAGTGATGTTCGTCATTTAAACATCATTCTAAGGTGATATAGAGCAGCTATGAACGTGCTGCTCGTCACATTGGATCAGTTCCGAGGGGATTGTCTGTCCTGCGCGGGGCACCCCGTGGTGCGGACGCCGAACCTGGATCGTCTGGCGCGGGACGGCCTTCGGCTGGCGCGCCATTACAGCCAGGCCGCGCCCTGCGGACCTGGCCGCGCCAGCCTCTATACCGGCCTCTACCAGATGAACCATCGGGTGGTGGCGAACGGCACCCCGCTCGATCGCCGCTTCGACAACATGGCCAGGGCGGCGCGGCGCGCGGGCTATGCGCCGGCCTTGTTCGGCTACACCGACCAGAGCATCGACCCTCGCGACGCCACCGGCCCGGACGATCCGCGCCTGAGCCGCTATGACGAGGTCCTGCCGGGGTTCGACCCGGTCTGCCATCTGAGCCCCGCCCGCCCGCAGCCCTGGATTGACTGGTTGCGCGACAAGGGATTCGAGGTTCCCGACGACGGCGTCGAGGCGCTCGCCTCCGAAGGCGACCGGCCCGAGACGGTGAGCCTGGCCGCCTTTCTGACGGACCAGTTCGTGGACTGGCTCGATCGGCAGGAGGGGCCCTGGTTCGCGCACCTTAGCCATTTCAGGCCGCATGAGCCTTTCGCCGCCGCCGGCCGCTTCGGCGGCCTCTACGCGCCCGGCGCGGCGGCGCCGCCGATCCCGCCCAGCGCCGAGCGCCATTGGCTGCATGCGGCCCTGCTGGCGCATCCGCAGCTCGCCGCCCCTGCCGATCCTGTCGCCCTGGCGCGGATGCAGGCGCAGTATTTCGGCATGGTCAGCGAGGTCGACGATCAACTCGGTCGGGTGTGGCGCGCCCTCGAGGATCGCGGCTGGTGGGACGACACGCTGATCATCGTCACGTCCGACCACGGCGAACAGCTAGGCGATCACGGGCTGGTCCAGAAGCTCGGCTTCTTCGAGGCCAGCTTCCATGTCCTGGGAATCATGCGCGACCCCCGGCCCGGCAAGGCGCGAGGGGTGACCGTCGACCGGTTCACCGAGAACGTCGACTGGTTCCCGACGCTGTGCGA
Organism: Caulobacter sp.; assembly: GCF_965279145.1. Taxonomy (NCBI): domain Bacteria; kingdom Pseudomonadati; phylum Pseudomonadota; class Alphaproteobacteria; order Caulobacterales; family Caulobacteraceae; genus Caulobacter; species Caulobacter sp. The sequence goes on along the minus strand of NZ_OZ257139.1, from coordinate 1,053,571 downwards.
GGCGATCGGCCTGCCCGTTCCCGCCCAGTGCGACGGCCTGCCCCTGACGCCTTTCCTGGAGGGCGAGGATGACCCGTCCTGGTGGCGAAACGCCGCGCATTGGGAGTTCGACTGGCGCTTCAGCGCCCTGCGCGCCCACGCGCACGGCTGGCCGCGCAACCGCGTGCTGGAACGCCAGAACCTCTCGGTCCATCGCACCGCGTCGGCCGCCTATGTGCATTTCGGCGACGGCTCCTCGCTGGCCTTCGATCTGGCCGCCGATCCGACCTGGCGCACGCCCCTGCCGGACCCCGCCGCCCGCCTGGGTCTGGCCGAAGGCCTGCTGCAGTGGCGGGCCGAACATCTGGATCGGGCGCTGACCGGCATGCTGGTCGAGGACGGAGGCGTCGGCCGCTGGCCGCCGCGCGACTAGTTACAACAAAGGAAAGACTTGACCATGACGCAGACGGACCGCGCCCCGGTGACTCATTTCGACACGATCGACGCACTGGAGGCCTTCCTCGAAGAGACCGCGACCATGCCGATGCAGGAGCCCGGGCTCTACGAACTCGAGCACAGCCTGCAATGCGCGGCCGAGCTGGAGGCGGCGGCGCCGGCCGACATCGAGCTGCAGGTCGCGGGCCTGGTGCACGACGTCTGTCATGGCCAATGCCACATCGGCATTCACGACGCGGTGGGCGGCGAAGCGGTGCGGCGCGTGCTCGGCGACCGGGTCGCGGACCTGGTCAAGCTTCATGTGGTCGCCAAGCGCTATTTGGTGGCCAAGCAGCAGGACTATGCCGGCGTGCTGTCGCCGGTCAGCGTCCAGACCCTGGCCCTGCAGGGCGGCCCGCTGACGGCCGACGAGGTCGCCGTCTTCGAGGCCAATCCCCTGGCGCAGGACGCGATCCTGCTGCGCAAGGCCGACGACGCCGCCAAGACGCCTGGGCGCGTGGTCCCGGGCCTCGACCACTGGCGGCCACGCCTGCGGCAAGTGGCCGCCATGCGCGGATGAGCCTGCTCGACGCCATCCCGCTCGACGACCCAAGGATCGGGGTTCGCGGCGCGCTCGGCGTGCGCCGCGACGCCGAAGGGCTGACCCCCTCGCGGCTGCCCGACTGGACCCGCCCCCGCTCGCCCGGCCCGGCCTTCGCGCTGATGGCCGGGATGACCAGCGGCGTCCGCCTGGACTTCGTGACCACCTCGGCCGTCTGGGAAATCGACCTGCTCGAGACCGGCCTGCAGTTCGACGGCGAGCCGCGGCGGCGGGCGATCGTCGACCTTTGCTGCAACGGCGCGCTGGTGTCGCGGGATCTGCGCCACGGACATACGGTCGTGGTCGGGGAGGCGGCGACGGGCTTCACCCCGGGGCGGCCGCAGACCCTGCGCTTCGATCTTGGTCCTGGCGAGAAGCGGATCGAGGCGTGGCTGCCCCAGGCGGCGATCACCGAGGTGCGCGGCTTTCGCCTCGAACGCGGCGCGGGGCTCGCGGCGGCGCCCGAAGGCGCGCGGCGCTGGGCCCATTACGGCAGCTCTATAAGCCATGGCATGGAGGCGGCGGGGCCGGCCCGCACCTGGCCCGCCCTGGTGGCGCGCGGGGCCGGCCTGGACCTGCTCAACCTGGGCCTGGCCGGCGAGTGCCACCTGGACGGCTTCATGGCCCGCGTTCTGGGCGAGGCGTCCGCCGACCTCATCAGCCTCGAACTGGGGGTCAATGTCATCGCCGCCGACACCCTGCGCCGACGGACCTTCGCGGGCGCGGTTCATGCCTTCCTGGACACGCTGCGCGCCTTGGCCCCGGCGGCGCCGGTCCTCGTCGTGTCGCCGATCCATTGTCCGCTTCTGGAAGAGACGCCGGGACCGCTGCGCCGCCTCGCCGGGGGCGGCTACGAGGCTCTGGCGCGCCCGCATGCCCAGGCCGACGGCGCCCTGACCGTGTCCGACGTCCGCCGAATTCTCGACGAGATCGTGGAGCAACGCCGCGCCGAAGGGGACACGGCGCTGGCCGTGATCGATGGGACGACCCTGTTTTCAGCCGAGGACGCGGCCGACCTGCCCGATCGCGTGCATCCCAACGCGCGGGGGCACGAGACGATGGCCGCGCGGTTCCTCGCGGCGGCCTTCCAGGACGGCCCGTTCTCGCGGCCTTGAGGAGGAGGTCTCGTGGCTGGCCAGCGTTTGCGGCGATTGAGCTGGGTGCAGTTGGGCGCGCTTTCCGCGCCGGCCTTCGTGGCGACCGGCTATCTGGTCCCGATGGCGGTGTTCATGCCCGCCTTCCTGAGCGAGCATGTCGGCCTGCCGCTGGCCGCCGTCGGCTGGATCCTGCTGATCGGCCGTCTGTGGGACGTCTTCAACGACCCGATCATGGGCGCGCTCACGGACGCGACCCACACTCCCATCGGGCGGCGCCGGCCCTGGATCCTGGCGGGCGCGCCCCTGGCGCTGCTGGCCACCTGGAAACTCTATTTCGCGGCCCCCGGCATGTCGGCGCCCTGGGTGGCGGCGTGGATGAGCGTCCTCTTCGCCGGCTGGACGATGGTGGTCGTCGCCCACGGCGCCTGGGGCGCCGAGCTCTCCGACGACTATGACGAGCGCTCGCGGATCTTCGGGGCCAAGACCATGGCCGTGGCCCTGTCCCTGCCGGTGTTCGTCCTGGGACCCGCGATCCTGGAGCGCACCGGCGGCGCTTCGCCGTCGCAACAGATGGCCCTGATGGGATGGACGGTGATCATCGCTCTGCCCTTGGCCGTGGCGGCGTTGATCGCCTTCACCCCCGAGGCCAAGGCGCCGCCGGTGCGGCTCAGCTGGCGCGGCCTGGCGGAGGCGTTCGGCCTGACCTTCACCAAGCGGGCCTTCGCGCGGATCTCTCTGGTCTATTTCCTCGTCGGCGCGGCCGAGGCGGCGGGGTCCAGCGTCTTCATGTTCCTGGTCCGGGACGCCCTGAGGCTTCCGAACTGGACGGCGTCGTTTCTCGTGGTGCAGGCGCTCTGCTGCCTGGTCTCCCTGCCGATCTGGCTGACGGTCTCCAGGCGCACCGACAAGCGGCGGGCCCTGCTGGGCGTGTTCACCCTGATGGCGCTGGTCGCGCCGATCCCGCTGGTCCTGCCGGCCGGCGACATCGCGGCCTTCGCCGCCTATTCGGCCGCCAAGGGCCTGACCTGGGGCGCTGAATACACCCTGCTGCGCTCGATCGTCGCCGATCTGGTGGCCGACGAGGAACGCCAGGGCGGCGGCGCCCGCGCTGGCGTCTTCTACGCGTCGTTCAACCTGACCTACGGTCTGGCCCAGGCGCTCGGGACCGCGTTGTCGCTATGGATCCTGGCCGGGATGGGCTTTCGGGCGGGCGAGGCGGGCGAGGGGCCCGCCGCGGACGGATTGCGCGTCATCGCCGCCGCCGCCCCGTTCGTGGCCGCGGTTCTGAGCGGGGTCGTGATGGTCCGTCTTCCCCTGGCCCGGCCGCCCGCCGCGCAAGCGGAGCCATAAAACCTTCACTGTTAGCAAAAGGTGATCCGTGAGATCAGATCATCACCGTCAAATTATGTGGAGGGGATGGTGAGCGTTTCAGTTCTGAGCCGATGGGTCTCGCGCAGCAGTGTCTCGGGCGGCGCCCTCGCGCTCGTCTTGGGGATGGGATGGACCGGGGCGGCCGCCGCCCAAGACCGCCCGGCCGGCGCCTCGGAGGCCGACGGCGTGACCACCCTGGCCGACATCGTGGTGACCGCGCAGAAGCGGGCGCAACGCCTGAGTGAAGTCCCCATGGCGGTCACCGCCTACGGCTCGGACTTCCTCGAAAAGGTCGGAATCACCAAGTTCGACGAACTCGCCGCCTTCACGCCCGGCCTGACGGTGCAGGAGCAAAGCGCCAACAACGCCGGCTTCGTCGTGCGCGGCGTCACCACCGACAGCGGCAGCGCCCAGGACGAGCCGCGCGTGGCGATCTTCTATGACGGGGTCTCGGCCTCCCGCAACCGCGGGGCCTATATGGAGCTCTTCGATCTGGACCGGGTGGAGGTGGTCAAGGGGCCGCAAGCCACCCTGTTCGGTCGCGCCGCCCTGATCGGCGGCATCAACGTCATCCAGCACAAGGCCGATGTTGGCCAGGCGTCCGCTGCGGCCGAACTGGGGGTCGGGAGCGACGGCTACTACCGCGCCTATGGCATGGCCAACCTGCCCCTGGCGACCGACAAGCTGGCGCTCCGGCTCGCCGCCACCGTGCGCCATCGCGACGGCTGGGTCGAGAACCTGGAGGGCGGCGATCCCCTCCAGGGCGCCAAGGCGCAGGCCTATCGCGGGGTGCTGACCTTCCGGCCGGCCGAGGCGGTTCGCTTCGACCTGATCGTCAACCACCACCACGACGACAACAGCGGCACCGCGTTCAAGTCCGGAACCTTCGTCCCGGCCGGTGGCGAGATCAGCCCCTATGCGCCGGCCCGCCTGAACCGGTCGGCGGCGGGGTTCGAAGGCGGCGCGGAGACGGGCCTGAACCGCACGGTCAACACCGCCACCCTGCTGGGCGACTGGCGCTTGACCCCTGCCTGGACCCTCTCCAGCATCAGCGGCTGGCGCAAGTTCGACAGCCTGGAGACCAACGACCCCGACGGGTCGTCCATGCCCTTCATTCAGGGCGCCGAGGACGCCCGCGGCGAGCAATGGAGCCAGGAGCTGCGGCTGCGGTTTGACGACGCCGGCCCGCTGTCCGGCTTCGCCGGCGTCTCCTACCTGCACGAGAAGGGTAGCCAGCGGCTGTCGGCGATGTACGACGAGCGTTACGCCCTCGCCCTGCTGAGCGGCCTGCTGATCACCACGCCCACGCGCTCGACCCCGAGCCTGGCCGAAGCCCAGGCGATCGGAACCGGCTTCCTGACGGCGGCGCTTTCGCCGGCCTTCGGCGCGGCCACGTCCACGGTCGCCACCTCGCTGGTCTCGTCGCTGAAGCCGAACCACTACGAACAGTCGATCAATTACGGTGAGACCGACTCGCTGGATGTCTATGGCGACCTGACCTGGAAGCCGGTGAAGGCCCTGGAACTGACTGCGGGGGTCCGGTGGACGAAGGACGACAAGACCTCGGCCGTCCAGGGCGATCTGCTCAACGGGACCAGCCGTCTCGGGGTGCTGATCGGCGCGCTGGGCTCGACGAGTCCGGCGACTCAGCGCGCCCTTCTGACGGCCCTCCTGACACCCGGCGCGCCCCTGCCGGCGTTCGGCCTCTTCACGCAGCCGCAGGCCCTGATCTCCAAGAGCGGCAGCTTCGACGGGCGGACCTATCGCCTGGTCGGCCGCTATCAGTTCACCCCCAACGTCTCGGTGTGGGCGTCGTTCGCGCACGGCCGCCGGCCGGACGTCATCTCCCTGACCCCGGGCAGCCTGCCGGGCACGAGCCTGACCGCCAAGACGCTTCCGGCGGAAGAGGTGGACTCGTTCGAAGTCGGGACCAGCGCCGCGTTCCTGAACGGCCGCCTGAGGCTCAACGGCTCGATCTACGACTACGACTACGCCAACTTCCAGACCCAGAAGTTCGACGGCGGCAAGCTGGTGACGATCAACGCCGGCAAGGCCAAGTCGCCGGGCGCGGAGTTGCAGGCCACCTGGCGACCGAGCGAGGCGCTGGAGCTGTTCGGAACCTATGCCTACTCGCACGCGCGGTTCTCGGGCGGCGCCTATGACGGCGACCAGTTCCGCCTGGCCCCCGATCACAGTGTCTCGCTCGGAGCCGCCTATTCCCGATCCCTGGGCGCCCTCGGCGTCCTGAGCGTCCTGCCGACCTATACCTGGCGGTCGAAGGTGTTCTTCGACGACGCCAATGATCGCCGGGACCTGCAGCTGCCGCTGCTGCCGACCGCGCCCGGTCTTCGCGATCGCGTCGTCGACGAGTATCAGGACGCCTACGGCCTTCTCAATCTGCGGGTGCGTCTCGAGCGGCCAGCCGCGGGACCCTGGGCGGTCGAGGTCTTCGCCACCAACCTCCTGAACAAGAAGTATCTGCTGGACGCCGGCAATACGGGCGACAGTTTCACCTTCCCGACTTTCGTGCGCGGCGCGCCGCGGCTGGTCGGCGTCTCCCTGAGCGGTAAATTCTGAGGGCGGGCGTGCGCGGCCTGATGCCCGTCAGGCCGCGCAGTCGTTTCAAGTTATCGCCGCGCTTGGCCTTGGCCTCGTGTGGTGATCGGCTTCCCGCTGTTTGCAGGGCCCGCACAGGGGGCCACCGACAAGCAAGTGCTATTCCGATCGCGAATTGGCGACGGCCTAGCCGCGGATGAAGGCCAGTAGATCCTGATTGATCGTGTCGGCCTGCGTCGTCGCCATCCCGTGCGGAAACCCGGGATAGGTCTTCAGCGTGCCGTTCTTGAGCAGCTTGATGGCCAGGTGCGCGCTGTCGGCGATGGGAACGATCTGGTCGTCCTCGCCGTGCATGATCAGCACCGGCGCCTGGATAGTCTTCAGGTCTTCGGTGAAATCGGTCTCGGAGAAGGTCGCGATACAGTCGTACTGGGCCTTGGCGCCGCCGGCCATGCCCTGGCGCCACCAGTTGTTGATCAAGCCCGGACTGACCTTCGCGCCAGGACGATTGAAGCCGTAGAACGGCCCCTCGGGGACGTCCCGGTAGAATTGGGCGCGATTGGCCTGCAGAGCCGCGCGGAAGCCGTCGAAGACCTCCATGGGCAGACCGCCGGGGTTGGCCGCGGTCTTCAGCATGATCGGCGGGATGGCGCCGATCAGCACCGCCTTGGCGACGTGGTCGCCGCGCCCGAAGCGCGCCACATACCGGGTCACCACGCCCCCGCCCGTCGAATGGCCGACATGGACCGCATTCGCCAGACCCAAGGCTTGGACCACGGCGTGCGTGTCTGCGGCATAGGCGTTCATCTCGTTGCCGTCGTTCGTCTGGGTCGAGCGGCCGTGCCCGCGCCGATCGAAGGCGACGACCCGAAAGCCCTGGCCGCCGAAGAACAGCATCTGGGTGTCCCACTCATCGGCGGTCAGGGGCCAGCCGTGATGGAAGATGATCGGCTGTCCGCCGGCCGGGCCCCAGTCCTTGTAGAAGAGCTCGACGCCGTCCTTGGTCTTGATCAGGCCGCTGCTCGGCCGCGACGTAGCGGGGGCGGCCGCTGCGAGGGCCGCGGACGGCGACAGCGTCGGGGTCGCGGCGAGGGCGGCCAGGCCTAGGCCGGACGTCATCACCGCGCGTCGTGACGCGGCTTGGTTCTTGGTCGAACGCTCGCTCATTTCAAACCTCCTATGATGACCGACGAGGTCGGCGTCGGGAGGAACCTGATCCTGTCGTTCGCGCAGGGCTTGAGCGCTTCGAGCCTTCTTTGGATCGATAGGGCCTCGGCGCGATCGTCCCCCGCTTGGGGCGTGACGCCGCGCGCCAGACGGTCAATGAGGGACGATCGCGGCGGGGCTAATAGGCGAGGGTGGGGATCCGCGCGATCAGCAGGTCGGCAAGGGCCCGCAATCGCGGTAGGCGCCGCAGGTCCCGATGGTAGCCTAGCCATTGGGTGCGGCTTGGCGGGTTCTCATCCAATTCGATACGCTGGATGCCAGGGGCGGCGTCGCCCAGCGGGCGCGGCAGCACCGCCAGACCGGCGCCCAGCGCGCAAAGCTGGGCCTGCACCTCGCGACTGTTGCTGCGCGAGGCGATCCTGGCCCGCGGCAGACGTCGCGTGATCCATGCAACGTCGGGCATGCCGCCGAACGCGGTGTCCATCACCACCAGGGCATGACCCTCGCCGTCTCCAATGGGGTCGACGCAGGCCTCGGGGCGACCATATAGGCCGTACGTGATTGTCACCAGGCGGCGGGCGATCACCTCGGCTTCGCTGAACGGAACCATGCGCACGACAAGGTCGGCTTCCCGTCGCGCAAGGCTGTAGATGCGGGGATCGGTCAAGGTCTCGACCACCACGGCAGGGTGGAGCTCAGCCAGTTCGGCCAGAACCGGCGCGAGCAGCACGCGGGCGAACCAATCCGAACAGGAGACGCGGAGCTCGCCGGCCAGCGCCGCGTCGCTGCCTGACAGCGCTCGAAGCAAGGCCAGCGACTCGGTCTCCATGCGTTCGGCATGGACCAGGAGCGTCAGGCCTTCGTCTGTCAGGACGAACCCGTCAGCGGTGCGTTGAAACAGCGCCGCGCCAATCGCTGCTTCAAGCGCCTTCAACCGCCGGCCCATGGTCGGCTGCGATTGGCCAACCCGACGACCTGCGGCGCCCAGCGTGCCCTCACGCGCGATCGCGAGGAAGATCGGTAGGTCGTTCCACTCCAGCGGCGCCATGCCTAATCCATTCAAAATTGAATGGATATCGTGCCAAGTCTTCTATTCCAGTCAATCCTGTTTGAATGATCTTCTGGGCTCAACCAAACCGGAGCTGCTCTGATGAGCCCGACCCAAACCATGACCGCCGCTGTCGTCGACTCTCGCGACGGCCCCTTCACCCTCCAGGCCGTAGCACGCCCGACACCCGGCCCAGGCGCGGTGCTTGTCCGCGTCGAGGCCAGCGGCCTAAATCCCCTCGACCTGAAGATCCGCGCCGAACAGGCGGCGCACGCCCGCAATCCGCTGCCGGCGGTGCTGGGGATGGACGTGGCGGGCGAGGTGGAAGCCGTTGGAGCGGGTGTCGAAGGGTTCGCGCCTGGCGATCGCGTCTACGGGCTCATCGGCGGCGTCGGGGGACTGCAGGGCGCCCACGCCCAGTACGTGTCCGTCGACGCGCGCCTTCTCGCCAAGCGACCGGCGAACCTCGACGCGCGCGCCGCCGCCGCCCTTCCGTTGGTGGCGATCACCGCTTGGGAGGGCCTCGTCGATCGCGCCCAGATCCGGCCGGGTCAGACCGTGCTTGTCCAAGGCGGCGCGGGCGGCGTCGGCCACCTGGCCGTCCAGATCGCGCTGGCCAAGGGCGCGCGGGTCTACGCCACCGCCTTGGGCGAGGAGGATCAGACCTACCTGCGCGGCCTTGGCGCGGTCGCCATCGACGGTGCGCGATCGGTCGAGGACTATGTCGCCGAGCATACCGCCGGCGCCGGCTTCGAGGTCGTCTACGACACCGGCGGCGGCGTCCTCCTGGATGCGTCGTTCCAGGCCGTCAAAAGGTTCGGCCACGTGGTCAGCTGCCTGGGCTGGGGCGTTCACGCGCTGGCGCCGCTCTCGTTCAAGCAGGCGACCTATTCGGGGGTGTTCACGCTCCAGCCACTGTTGAGCGGTGAAGGCCGCCGCCACTTCGGCGAGATCCTGACCGAAGTGGCGGCCCTGGCGGACTCGGGGTTGCTGAAGCCGCGGCTGCATGCTGGCCGGTTCGGTTTGGATGCGCTGGACGCCGCCTATGGAACGCTGGCGAGTGGTCGGGCTGGCGGCAAGGTCGTCGTCGATGTCGCGCATCCATGACGCCTGCGTCGGCGGCCCACGAAGGGCCACCGACAGTCCTTCTCGACGTCTAATCGGCCTGATGGCCGGTGTCCGCCGCCCATCCGCCCCAGGTCGCGAGGATCTCGCTATCGCGGGCGTGCTTGGCGGCGATCGCCGCGACCGTATCGGCGCCAAGCGGCAGGCGCACCGGGGGCGCGGGCATGTTGGCCAACCGCAGGACCGCGTCGGCCAGTCTGGCCGGATCGCCGGGCTGCTGGTGATTGAGGCCGCCCACCCGTGTGCGGACGGCGCCAGCGGTCCCGGCATAGTCGGCAATCGTCGGCGCGCTGATTTTCAACGAAGCAGGATCGAGGAAGTCGGTGCGGAAATAGCCTGGCTCGACCGCCGTGACATGGACGCCCAGCGGCGCCAGTTCCGCCTGCAGGGCTTCCGACAGGCCTTCGACCGCGAACTTGGTGGCGCAATAGACGCCAAAGCCCGCCGCGCCCCGGTAGCCACCGATCGACGACATGTTGATCACATGGCCGCCGCGCCGGGCGCGCATCGACGGAAGAACCTCGCGCGTCACCGCCAAGAGGCCAAAGACATTGACGGCGAAGAGCTGCTCGATCTCGCTGGCGCTGGCCTCCTCGACCGCGCCCACCAGGCCATAGCCGGCGTTGTTCACCAAGACATCGATCGCGCCGAACCGGTCCAAGGCCGCCTGAACGGCGGTCTTGGCCTCTGCCGGCTGGGTCACGTCCAGCCGCGCGGCCAACAGGTTCGCCCGCTCGCCAAATCGCGTCGCGACGGCGCTCGGATCGCGCGCGGTGGCGATGACATTGTCGCCGGCTTGCAGGGCCCGTTCGGTGATCTGGGCGCCGAGACCGCGCGCCGCGCCGGTGATGAACCAGGTTTTCATGGGGGAGAACTCCTTGGGGCTCGACGGTCTTCGTTGAACCTGGCGAGCAGACTAGGTCGCCCGGGGCCGCGCGGGGTGTTGTGCTGTGTTGCGCGCTGTGAAGCCGCGCTATCGGGCGTATCGCCATGGCGTTAGCCGCCTCCGAAGCCCGCTTGACGCGGCCGCTGCAGCTGAGGGTCGCCGTCCTGTTGGATCAGGCGCTCGCGGCGCTGCCCGCCGATCCCACGGACGCCAAGGTCCTGGTCTCCCGGGCGCGAGCCCTTCTGGAGACGCCGTCGCGAGATGAGAGCGGCGCCTCGAAAGGACCGGTCAGTTGCGTGCTGCCGGCTTGGCGCGCGCGCCAGATCGCCGCCTTTGTCGATGGCAATATCGGGCGCACGCTCTATAGCGCCGAACTGGCCGGCGCCGCCAAGATGAGTACGGGGCAGCTTGGCCGCGCCTTGAAGGCGACGTTCGGTCTGTCACCGTCCGAATTCGTCATGCAAAGGCGCCTGCTCATGGCCCAGCGCCTGATGCTCGCGACCGACGACGCCCTGGCGCAGATCGCGCAGCTTTGCGGCCTCTGCGACCAGGCCCATCTTAGTCGCGCCTTTCGCAAGGCCTATGGCCAGACGCCGGCCGCCTGGCGGCGCGGCGCTCGCACGTGAGGGCGCCAAGACGGCGCTACGCCTGGATCGGCGCGGGGCCGAAGCCCCGCGCCGTCCGACCGCGACACTTACAGCGCCGGCAAGGCGTCCAGCGCGTCCAGCGTTCGCGTCGAATAGACCAAGGCCGCGCCGGCGTTGATGGCGATGGCCACGCCGAGCGCTTCTGCGATCTCGTCGCGCGTGGCCCCGAGCCTGTGCGCCGCCTCGGTGTGGACGGTGATGCAGCCATCGCACCGCAGGCTGATGGACGCGGCCAGGGCGATCAACTCGCGGGTCTTGGCGTCGAGATGGCCGGTCTTGGACCCGGCGCCGCTGAGCGTGGCGTAGCCGCGCACGGTGTCGGGCGACAACTTGCCGAGTTCGCCAACGCCCTTCATGAGCTGATCGCGGTAGTCGTTCCAGTTGAGCATGGTCATTGGGGGATCCTTTCTCCTGAGGTCGGTTGGGGGATGGCGGGGATCAGAGACCCAGGTCGGAGAGCGAGGGGTGATCGGCCGGTCGCGCGCCGAGCGGCCAGAAGAACAGGCGTTCGGACTCGCTGATTGGCAGGTCATTGATGCTGGCCAGGCGCCATTCCATCAGGCCGTCGGCGTTGAACTGCCAGTTCTCGTTGCCGTAGGAGCGGAACCAGGCGCCCGTGGCGTCGCGCCATTCATAGGCGAAGCGAACGGCGATGCGGTTCTCGGTAAAGGCCCACAGCTCCTTGATCAGCCGATAGTCGTGCTCCTTCTCCCACTTGCGGGTCAGGAAGGCGACGATGGCCTCGCGGCCCGTGAGGAAGTCGCTGCGGTTCCGCCAGACGCTGTCCGGCGTGTAGGCCTGGGCCACGGCGGCGGGATCTCGGCTGTTCCAGCCATTCTCGGCCGCCTGCACCTTCTGCCGCGCGGTCTCGGGGGTGAACGGGGGGAGTGGGGGACGCATGGCGGCCTCTTTTGCAACCTGTTGAAGGGGCGAGAGACGTTGACGCCGTTCGCCCTGCGATCTGCGCACGGTCCTTGCCGAGCCCCGAGTCAGGCGATGTGAAGCGTTGTGAAGCCTTCCGGCGAACGATGTTGTGCGAGGGGCGGCGAAAGCTTTCGCGACGCCTCACGCCCGGTCACGGCGCTTAACGCGCGCTCGGGGCGATCCGGGGCGATGCTCCTGTCATCACGACAAGGAGGCTCCCATGCGCAGCATCGCCCTGACAGACCAGCCCACCTGGGGCGCGCCTGGCCACGATATGGTCCGCGCCCTGATCGACGACGCGCTCAAGTCGCTGGACCGCGACCGGCATGCGGCGCGCACCTATCTGGGCCAGGCGCATCGGATCATCGATCGCGAACTGGATGTCGCGCTGGCTGCTCCCGAGACCGCGCCGCCCCGCGCCAAGGGCGCGCGCCTCTCCGGCTGGCGAGTGCGCCGCTTGGCCGAGTTCATCGAGGCCAATATCGAACGGACCATCCAGGTCGGCGAGCTGGCCAGCGTGATCCGCATCAGCACCAGCCAGCTTGGCCGCTGTTTCAACTTCACCTTCGGCCTGACGCCTTCGGACTACATCATGCGCCAGCGGCTGGAGCGGGCTCGGCACATGATGCTGAGCAGCGACGAAGGCCTGGCCCAGATCGCCTACGCTTGCGGGCTATGCGACCAAGCCCATCTGACCCGCGCCTTTCGCAAGCACTACGGCTGCCCCCCGGCCGCCTGGCGCCGCGATCACCGGGGCGAGCGCCGAGCCGTCCAAGCCTCGTGGCCCGCTGCGGAGGCGGTCGCGTGAGGCCGCCACCCCCAGCACGGGTTCGGCCTTACCGCGCGGTCCGCTCGGAGACCTGGGCGGACCTGAGCGCTGTCCTCGCCCGCAGCGAGGCCGGCGTCATCTTCGGGCGCCTCCAGGGCTTGCAGACGCCGGGCGGCGAGAGCCAAGAACCGCGGGGTGACTTGAACGAACGCGCTTGCGGACAAGCCCACGAAACCTGACTGTGGTTAAGTCGCCGGACCGCGCGGCGCTGACAGCTGCGTCCGCCGCGGTTCTATCGGCGTCTTATGAGGGACAGGCCGTTTGGGAGATCCACGCGCCATAGATACGGGCGAGGCCGGCGGCGCACGCCAGGCGCTATTCGGACCCTATGTGCTCGCTCCCGAGCAGCGATTGCTGACGCGGCAGGGCGTCCCCGTAGCCGTCGGCGCGCGCGCTCTCGAGGTCCTGATCGCGCTGGTTGGCGAGCATGGCCGGGTGCTGACCCATAGACAATTAATCGAGCGCGCCTGGGCAGGCCTCACGGTCGAGGAATCCAACCTCAGGGTCGCGGTCTCGGGCCTGCGCAAGACCTTGCGCGATGGCGAAGAGGGCGCGCGCTACATCGAGAACGTGGTCGGGCGCGGCTATTGTTTCGTCGCGCCGGTGCGTTGGCTCAACCTTGAAGCCGAACAGGCCACGCCTTCCGCCCTTCCGCCGCCAGCTCAGCATCTCTCCACGCGCCTGCCGCTGCCCGCCGCGCGCGTGATCGGCCGCGAAGACGTCGTCGATCGCCTCGTGGCGGCCCTGGACGAGCGGAGCCTGATCTCCCTGGTCGGCGCCGGCGGTCTGGGCAAGACCACCGTCGCGGCGCTGGTCGCCCAGGCCTTGAAGGCGCGGGCGGGGATTGAGCCGGTGTTCGTCGATCTCAGCGCGGCCGATGGCGAAGCCGGCCTGGTCAAGGCGGTCGCGGCCGCCTTGGGCCTGGACGGCCCGGGCCGCGAACTTGAGGCGGCGGTGCTCACCGCCTTGGCCAGCCATCGCCTGCTGCTGGTCCTGGACGGTTGCGAACATCTCGTCGAAGCGGTCGCGGCGTTCTGCGATCGGCTCACCCGCCGGCTCGACGCCTACTGCGTCCTGGTCACCAGCCGCGAGGCTCTGCGCGTGGAGGCGGAGACCGTCCACCTGCTCGAACCCCTGACCTTCCCGCCCGCCGATGACGCCGGCGCCGCGCGGGAGCCGCTCGGCTATTCCGCGGTGCAGCTCTTTATCGAGCGCGCCGAGGTCAGCGGGCGGCGGGGTCCATGGACGGCGGCGGAGACGCGCCTGGCCGGGGACATCTGCCGACGCCTGGATGGCCTGGCGCTGGCGATCGAGCTCGTCGCCAGTCGCGTCGGCGCCCTTGGCCTCAAAGGCGTCGCCGACCTGCTCGACGAGAGCCTGGGCCTGCAATGGCCTGGACGCCGCGACGCCGCTCCGCGCCACCAAACGCTGCAGGCGCTGCTCGACTGGAGCCATGATCTGCTGGGCGACCGCGACCGGCGGGTGCTGCGGCGGCTTGCGCTATTCACCGGGCCCTTCACCTTGAAGGACGCCCATGCCCTGGCCGGAGACGTGGGCGATGACGCGCTCGAGGTGGCCAACGCCTTGACCAGCCTGGTCGACAAGTCGCTGATCTGGACCTCCCACGGGGGAGCAGGTCCCGTGCAGTTCCGTCTGCTCGACACGACCCGGGCCTACGCCCTTGCCAAGCTGACGCGCAGCGGGGAGGCGGAGGTCATCGCCGAGCGCCACGCCACGCAGGTTCTCGCGCGCCTCGCCGACGGAGGCGGACCCGAAGCCTCGCTATTCCAAAGACGGGCCCCTTCGGCGCCGCCCGCCATCGGCGATGTGCTCGCGGCGCTACGATGGGCCGAAGGGGCCCGTCCGGACGACCTCTTCCCCAGCCTGGCCGTTGGCGCGGCGCCTCTGCTGCTGTCGCGCGCGCTGCTGGAGGAGTGCGAGTCCTGGTGCGTGCGGGCGCTGAACAGGCTCGCCGAGGCGCGGCGCGGAGGGGGCGAGGAACTGAGGCTGCTGGAAGCCGTCGCCATCGCTCGCATGTTCGGTCGGGGCAACCACGACGCCGTTCGCGAGACGATCGAGCGCGGCCTGGCGCTCGCCGAGCGCTTGGGGGCGCGCTCCGACCAGGTGCAGCTGCTCGCGGGCCAGCATATCTTTCTCACGCGGCTCGGCGAGTTCTCCGCGGCGCTCGACTGTGGTCGCCAATGCGCCGAGCTCTGCGACCCCGCGCGCGATCCGGGCGGGGCGGCGCTGGCTCAATGGATGCTTGGCACATCGCTCCACCTGGTTTCGGACCAACGTCTGGCCCAGGAGGCGATCGACCGCGGCTTTGCCTACTGGGCTGCGGCCGACGCCGACGGCGCGGATGTTTTTGGTTACGACCACAAGGTGCGCGCGATGATCGTGCTGTGCCGCGCGCTCTGGCTTCGCGGCGAGCGCGCGCGGTCGATCGAGGTGGGCGAGGCCGCCGTGGCCGAAGCTGAGCGCGGAGGCCGTCCGGTCAGCCTGTGCATCGCGCTGATCTACACCGCGACGGTCGCGCTATGGGACGAGGACTGGGAAACGGCCGAGCGCCTGGTGGCCCGCCTGGTCGAGCATTCGGGGCGGCACGGGATCGGCCCCTATCATGGCGTGGGCCTGGCCTTGGCCGGTGAGCTGGATATCGGTCGCGGGCGATACGCCGAAGGGGTCGAAGGGCTCAGTCAGGCGCTGGAGCGGCTGGATCGGGAAGCCCACCGCATCCTCTCGCCAGCGTTTTCCGGAACCCTCGCCCGGGGGCTCCACGCCCTGGGCGATCAAGCCAAGGCGCGTCGGCGGATCCTCGCGGCGCTGGAGGACGCCCGCGCGATCGGCCAGCACTACGACCTGCCAAGGCTTTATCTGATCGCCAGCGAGGTGCTGGCGGGCGACGGCGAAGAGGTCGGGCGCGGCTATGCGCTGCAAGCATTGGAGGCCGCGCGAGCGGGTTCGGCGCTTAGCCTGGAACTCGCGGCGGCCACGGTGCTGCTGACCCGGGACGCCCATGAGGAGGCGCGTGGCGAGGGGCGTGAGCGTGTGCGACAGCTGCTGTCCGAGATGCCCGACCACGACGGTCCCCTGGCCCGGAGGGCCGCCGACATGCTGTCAGCGGTGGCCTAAGCCCGACGCTTTCACGCCGCTTCACACCCTTGAACTGGCGGCCGCGCCGCCGGCGCCGCAGGCTTTGACAAGCCGTCCGGAGCGCCTTGCGTGGCCGCGTGGCGATCGCGAAAGAGCTCATAACGACATGCTCTCCTATCGGCGTAACTTCATTGACGGCCGGCGACAGACGCCGCTCGGCCGCCTGCGCGTTGAGGTCCGGTCTCCTTACGACGACGCCTGGCTTGGTCAGGCGCCCTTGGCCAGCCCGGCCGACATCGAGCTGGCGGTCCAGGCCGCGCGCCAGGCGCTTCAGCGGCGCAGTTGGTCGGGGGCGACCCATCAAGCGCGCTTGGCGATCCTTGAGCGCTTCTGGAGTCTCTACCGCGCGCAGGTCGATGAATTGGTCCTGCTGAGCGTCCGCCAGACCGCTGTCCCCGTGACGGCGGCGCGCGACTTGATGGCTCAGGTCTTGGAGGCTGGCGAAGCTCGCCTGGCCCAAGCGCGCAGGGCGGTCGGCGGGCCGCGCGCCGATCAGCGACAATCCGCCGGGATCGTGGCGGCCATCACGGCCTGGAACGCAACCCAGCCCAGCGCCGTGTCCTGGCTGTTGCCGAGCCTGCTTGCGGGGTGCTCCATGATTTTGGCGCTTCCGCCGGCCTGCCCGCTGGACGGCCAGTGGCTGGGCGAACTGCTGGCCGAGGCGGGGCTTCCCGACGGGGTGTTCAACATCGTGGTCGCCGACGACGCCGCCTGCCTCGGGATGGCGGCGCATTCCGAGATCGATTGGCTGGCTTTCTCCGGCCCCGCCGAGCTGGCCGCCGACTTGGCTCGCGCGCGCGCGGCGACGGGCAAGTCGCTCGTCCTGGGCCTGCATGGTCGCGCGACGGGCATCCTGCTGCCGGACGCTGACCTGGGCGCGGTGATCTCAGCGCTCGGGCCACGCCTGTTCTTGGCCAGCGGCCAAGGCCCGTCCAATCCGAGCCGCCTGCTGGCGCCGCGACATCGCCAGGCGGAACTGGTCGAGGCCTTGTCCAGCTTGGCCAGGACGCTGCCCGTCGGCGATCCGCGAGACGCTCGGACGGTGATCGGACCGCTGATTTCCGAGTCGGCGCGGATGCGCGCCGCATCGCTGTTGGACGAGGCGGCGGCCGCCGGCGCCGAAATCGTCGTGCGTGGCGATGACGCGTCGCCGAGGCAAGGCGCCGTGATGGGCCCGACCTTGGTGGCCAATGTCTCGCCGACAATGACCCTCGTCCACAGCGAGCCCTGGGCGCCGGTCGCGACGGTGATTCCCTACGGCGATCTGGATGAAGCGATCGCCATCGCCAACGCCCTGCCGGGCCGGCCGAGCGCGGCGGTCTGGTCGGAGGAACCATCGATCGCCCTAGCGGTCGCCACCCGTCTGCGGGCCGCACACGTCGCCTTGAACCCCAAGGCGCTGGTCGCCGACCTCGCGGCGGTCGCCCGGGAGCGCGAGGAGCCGTTTTCATACCTCCAAGTCCTCACCTGTTCGGAGTCCTGATCCATGGCGCGCTTTCTCCTCGTTCACGGCGCCTGGCACGGCGCTTGGTGCTGGTCGCGCCTCGGGGAGCTGCTCCAGCGCCAAGGGCACGTGGTGGAGACCATCGACCTTCCTGGCGTCGGTGAAGCGCCGGACGCGCTGGGCGCTGTGGGCCTGGACGACTGCGCGCGAGCGATCACGGCCGCCATGGGGGAAAATCCGGTTTGGCTGGTGGGCCATTCCCTCGCCGGCGCGGCGATCACCGCCGCCGCGGCGATGCGCCCTCAGGGCGTCGAAGCGCTCGTCTACGTCGCCGCCAGCGCGCCGCTCGGCGGCGAGACGCATCTTCAGGCGCTCGACCTCGGCCCGGCGGGTCGCGCGGTTCCCAGGATGATCATCGACGCCGAAAAAGGCGTGGCGGCGCTGAGCCGGGAGGATCGTCTCGCGGCCTTCTACACGCGCTGTCCCGCCGACTTGGCCGCCTGGGCGGCGGACCATTGCGCGACCTGGCAGGCGCTTGGGCCAGCGGTCGATCCGTTGACGCGCGATCCGCCGGCCAAGGTCGCCCGCTTCTATGTCCAATGCGCCCGCGACGAGACGATCCCGCTAGAGACCCAGGCGGCGATGTGCGCGCGTCTGACTTTGACAGGACGCGCCATGCTCGACGCGGACCACTCGCCGTTTCTGTCCGCCCCCGCCGCCTTGGCGGAAGTCCTGGCGGGATTTGAACGCTTGCCCAGGTGATCGGCACGACGCGCCGCTGGGCAGGTTGGAGGGCGGCGTAGGCAGATCCCGCCGCCCGCGTGATGGTTTTGGGAACGGGCAGGTCGCGCCTTGTACGTCTGATCCGTGGCCCGCTTGTTGCGATGGCTTCTGCAGTTACAGACTGAGGAGCGTTCCATCATGAGCATCATGGGTCTGACGGTCGGGCAGTCCATCGCGGCCCTGGCGCGAAAGGGGGCAGCGCCGCCCGCTTCGCCTTCGCCCACGGATCCCACCGCGCCGTCCAAGATGGCGTCGCTGCAAAGCCCAACGAGCCTGTTCGGCGCGGACACCGCCAACGGCTTTTCGTTGAAGGTGCTGGGACCTTCCGGCGGAAGCCTGGACCCCGCGCTCAAGGCGCTGCTCAATGGCCAATTCGCGCAGCTTGGCGATGTCGACACGGAGGCCGGCGCGCGCGAGCTAGCTCCGGACGGCGCCCCTGCTGGTCAGCGGTTCGTGACCGTGAACATGTTTCACATGGATTTGGGCGACGGGCGGGCCGTGGAGCTCCGGCACGGCGTGGAGGGACAGAGCGAATACAATCCCGCGGCCATGCGGGCCATGATCGCCACGCTTGAAGCCATGCGTCACTCGTTGGGGGATTACGGCGCGTGATCGGCTCGTCGCCCCGTCGGGGGGAGGGGGCGACGAGCCTACCGAAGCCCTGGACGTCTCGCCGCTAGGGGTGGGGGCGACGACCGTCTGGGGGAATTGGGCTTCGGATCCGGTTACACGCCGCGATAGACGAGGCGCGTGAAGAGTTCGGGGCTGATGATCGCCTTGCCCCATACGTCGTCGAAGGCGGCGGTCGGACGGGCGGCGATCACCTGATCGACCGTCAGGCCTTGGCCCTTGAGCCGGGCGACGTTGTCGCGGATGGTCGCGAGCATCGTGCGATAGGCGACCAGGTCTTCGCGCCCGCCCACGGGGCCATGGCCTGGAACGACGATCGTGCGCGCCCCGGCCTGAGCGATGCTGGCGTCGGCGGCCGCGATCATCCCGTCGATGCCGCCGCCGGCGACATAGTCGATGAACGGATAGAGGCCGTTCCACCAGGTGTCGCCCGTCATCAGGACGTCGGCGCCTTGGAAATAGACCGACAGGTCGCCATCGGTGTGGGACGGGGCGTACGGGCGAAGGACAAGCTGGTCGCCGGCGAAAGCGATCGTCGTCGAAGCGGTGATGCGCATGTCGGCGCGCGCGCCGGCCGCGACCGGGGTGAAGGTGTGACCCCATTCCTCGACGCGGATGGTCTCCTCCAGGTGGCGGGCGGTGTTGGCGTGGGCCACCACGACCGCGCCGTCCTGGCGCGCCCAGCCGTTGCCGTCGGTGTGATCCCAATGCCAATGGGTGTTGATCGCATAGCGCAGCGGGCCTTTGCCCACGCGCTTGAGCGCGGTGCGCATCTTGGCCTTCGAAAGCGCGATGCCGTCGTCGACCAGCAGCAGGCCCTCGGGACCGCCGATCGCGGCCATGTTCCCCCCGGATCCCTCGACGAGATAGACCCCGCCGCGCAGCGGCTTGAGGGTGATGTCGGCTGCCGCGGCGGCCTTGTTGATGTTGGCGTAGGGCGTCTGGGCGGCCGCTGCGCCGGGCTGGGCGCCCAGCAGCGCGGCGACGACGACGGCGAGGGCCGCGCCTTGGCGCGAGAGGGTTTGGGGATCGCTCATGTCTTCTTCCTTGGAGATGTCGGCGCGCAGCAACCTGTCGCGTCTCCAGACCCTGCGCCTTGCTTCCTCAGCGGGCTTGAAGCCGGGCCGCCCGCTTTTGGCTGAACGCCGCCTTCGGCCCCGTCATCCAGCCTGAGCGGTCTCGGCGTCCAGGCGGTGGAACACCGGCGCGACCGTCCAAGAAACGGTCCCTTGGTCGATGGCGTCGTGAACGGGCGAGTCGGCGAGTTCGGACATCAGCCGATGGGCGGCGGCCCGGCCTTGCGCGGCGCTCTCCCAGACCAGCATGTCGATGACCTCGCCGTCCGCGTCCTGGGCGATACGCCGCGACACGAAGCCGGGTTGGCGTGAGAGCCAGGGATCGACGTCGGCGTTGGCGCGGATGAAATCACTGATCGTCAGCCCCTCGGCGAGATGGAAGCGGGTGATTTCGATGGCCTCGGCCGGGGTGGGCTTGGTCATGGGAAGCCTTGATCGCTAGAGGTCGAGAACGAGATCGGTCGTGGGCCTGGCGCAGCACAGGAGCGCTTCATCCGGCGCGTGTTCGGCTGTCGGCGGGACCTCGTAGGCGACGCCGCCCGACAGCACCGCGGTCCGGCACGCGCCGCAGACCTCTATTCGACAACCGGAGGCGGGCTCGAGCCCAGCCTGTTCGGCGAGCTCCAGCAGACTGCCGCCTTGCTTCGGCCAAGGCGTCGTCTTGCCAATGGAGGCGAAGGTCACGAGTGTGTCGGCTATCGGCTCGCCGACCGCCCGAGCGTTCTTCGGAGCAAGGGGGGCGCAAACGCTTCGTCGTGGGTACGTTCGGGCGCGACGCCAAGGCAGTTCAGTCGGCTTGGCGGGGAAAGGCCATCGGCAAGTCGTGATAGATCCTGTGCGTCTGGATCAGCCACGCGCCGTCGCGCTTTTGGAGCGTGGGCCGGTAGTAGCCAGACTCGATCGGGGTGATGGCGCCCTGGGCTCCAGACGCCGTGGCGGGCCATCCGCCGGCCGGCTCCTCCGCGCCCAAGACGTTGAACACGACGAACTGGGTGTCGAGTTCGGCGACATCGCCGTCGATCGAGACCAAGGCGTCGTGCGTCGTGTGGTGGCTCCAGCCGCGCGGAGGATGGGGACGCATCATCGCGCTGACCGCGTTGGCGATCGCCTCGCGGCCATCCAGGACGCCCAGCAACTGGTCCGCGCCGCCCTTGTCATAGTGGATCTCGACAGTGGCACCCTCGACGAACAGCGCCGCCATCGCGGCTCCGTTTCTCTGGTCGGCGGCGCGGACGTAGCGAGCCATAACCTCGCGAACGGCGATCTCGTCAGTCATGTCAGTCTCCAAGCTTGGTTTGGGGGCAGGCACGACGTCTGCCTCGCTCCGACGCACGATGCGACTGCCGCGCCGCGAGGGCTTGGCTAGATCGCGCCCCAGGTTCGCGTCAGATCAGGTAGCCGCCAGCCACCTCGATCGACTGGGCGTTGATCCAAGCGCTCTCATCGGACAGCAACATCGCCACCACCCGACCGACGTCGTCCGGCTCGCCGACGCGGCCCAAGGCGGTCTGCCCCGCAAGCAGCGTCTCGAATTCGGCGTTAAGGCCTCCACCGAGGTCGGTGCGGATCGCCCCCGGCGCGATGGCGTTGGCGCGGATGCGCCGATCGCCAAACTCCTTGGCCATGTAGCGCGTCAGGACCTCGAGCCCGCCCTTGAACGCCGCGTAGGGGGCGACGCCCGCCGTGGCGACCCGAGTGGTGGCGCTGGTGATATTCACGATGGCTCCGCCGTCGGCCATCAGCGGGAGCAGGGCCTGGGTGAGGAAGAACGGCCCTTTCAGGTGGACGTTCAGGAGCCCGTCGAACTGGGCTTCGGTGACGCTGGCGATCGGCTCGAAGAGGCCATGGCCGGCGTTGTTGACCAGGAAGTCGAAGCGGTCGCGCGCCCAATGGGCCTCAAGCGTCTGGCTGACGGCGTCGCGAAACGCCGTAAAGCTCGAGACCTGGGCGACATCAAGCGCCAGGGCCTTGGCCTTGCCGCCCATCGCCTCGATGCCGGCGACGACCTCCTCGGCGCCCTTGGGATGGCTGTTGTAGGTGACGATCACACCCATGCCGCGCCGGGCGCACTGCAGGGCCGCGCTCCGACCCAGGCCCCGGCTCGCACCGGTGATGATGACGACTGACATGTCCGCTCTCCGCGCTGATTGAGGCGCGGGAGATAGGCCGGCGGGGCTCTTTCGGCGCTGGGAGATCCTGCCTGATCCTTGCCTGATCCTGCTTTGTGCTTGCGCGGGGCAAAACGGCCGCGCAAGCAGTTCGCATGGAAAAGTCCTTGGACGAGTTGCGGCGTCTCGCGGCCCGCGCCGAGAACCGGCGGACCGAGACCGGGATACCGCGATTGGCGATGGCGCAGGGGGTCATCCCCGAGCACGAACTGGCCGCAGTCTACGAGCCGATGATCAATCTGATCCTGCGAGGATCGAAATCCATGACCATTGGCGGCAAGACGCTGCGCTATGATCCGGCGACCTATTTCGTGATGTCGGTCGATCTGCCGGCGATAGGGACGGTCCACGCCGAGCCGACTGGAGAGCCTTATCTCGCCGTCAGCCTGACGCTGGATCGCGCTGTGATCGCGTCGCTTCTGGAACAGGCGCCGCTCCTGGCCGGCGAGGGAGCCGGCTTTTCCGTGGCGGCGACGACGCCGGAACTACTCGACGCCTGGGTTCGGCTGATGCGGCTGACGGAGCGGCCGGAAGACATTCCCATCCTCGCGCCTGCTTATGAGCGTGAAGTCCTCTATCGCGTGCTCCAGGGGCCGCAGGGCTGGTTGCTGCGCGACATAGCCACGCCCGGCGCGGCGCTTTCTGGCATTCACGCGGCCGTCCGATGGATGCGTGAACACTTCGATCAGCCCGCGCCGATTGAAGATCTGGCGCGTCTGGCGGCCATGAGCGTCTCGGCCTTCCACCGGCGGTTCAAGGCGGTGACCAGCATGACCCCACTGCAATTCCACAAGACAATCCGCCTTATCCAGGCGCGACGATTGATGGTGAGCGAGGCGTTGGGAGCCGCTGAGGCGTCTGATCGTGTTGGCTATGAAAGTCCATCACAGTTCAGTCGCGAATACGCCCGGCTGTTTGGTCGCTCACCAAGGCGGGACGCCGCGGAGCTAATCGGACAATGGCGAGGTGATATTGGAGGCCATGGGCAGGGCGGCTCGGCCAGCCTGCACCCAGACCCCTTCTCCTGACCGAAGCCTAGAGGCGCCATCGCATGAACCACATAGCGCTGCCCGCCCAGCAAAACCCAAGAACGCACGCAGAACAGTATGCGGGACTATTGCGGGGAATTGGGTCCCACCCCCGCACGACCGGGTTTGTTCTGATTTTCGCCGCCAAGAAAGCTGACCAAATTCTGAATAAGTCATTGATTTAATTAAATATTTTGGCGGCCCGGAAGGGACTCGAACCCCTGACCTTCGCTTTAGGAAAGCGAAGCAAGTGAGCCGTATAATGCTGTAAATACTAGAAAATTCCGTGTTTGGTCGAGGCGCTGCGGGAATATTGCGGAATAGTCCCGCACGCGTCCCGCACGTTGAACTGGCGCGTGTCGTCTTAGGCATCCAAATATCGGCCTATTTGGCGGAGGCGGCGTGCGACGCCCTGAATGATTGGCTGACTGACCTCTAAGGCAAATCGCCGGGTAGAGTCGTCAGAACGAGCGTCCCCCATAGGCGCTTAAAGCATACCGGCATCCCGCTCTAGAATAAGGCGCTCGCGTTCATCGTCTGAAAGCGCCCAAGCCGTATCGATCGTCAGTTCCCAGAACAAAATCCCGAAGACCAGCGGCCGCGAGACCGTGCCGCTCTTCGACAGAAGCCAAGGATGTCGTTTGACTAGGCGGCGTAGAAGCCAAAGTGGAAGCTTGATGGTCATACCGGTTCACGTGCGCAAGGCAACGGCGTCGAAGTTGCGCTTCGTTGTTCGACGCCGCGATTGTGTTTTTATGTTTTCCAGAGATTTTTAGGATCAATGTATTCGAGACTCGAATGTACTCGCATCGAATTTCCATCTCGACTGAGACACCAGGCTCCGACAAATTGCTCTGGATGTCCGGTACTTGCTATTTCATCGATCATATGAAGGGCCCAAACCTCAGTGCGAACCTCAAGGCCGGCAGCTGTATAGTGGGATTTGTTTCTTATAATACTTTCATAGGCGGCGTCCATGGCGGCCTCCTCGTCGCGCTCATCCAGCGCAAATGGCATAGGCCTTGGGGCGGGGCCGGTGCGCAGCCAGATCAGCGCCAAATAGCCTGCGAATTCTCGACCTTTGAATCTCATTTCGGCCCTCTCGGCGCTTATTTGACAAATTTTTCTAGCGGTATTGACGTCTCCAGCGCGGCTCTCAGATCCGTTTCCAGTGCGTGGGCGTAACGCATCGTGGATTTGATGTCGGCGTGACCCAGCAGTTGCTGGGTGAGGCGGAGATTGCCGCTCTTGCTCAGCATGGTCGTTCCTGCGTGGTGCCTGGCACCGTGGATCAGACGCGGAAGCTTTATCCCTGCGCGCTTGGCTGCGCCGCGAAGGCGGGCTTGAAGGCCGTAGTAGGTCAGGGCGCGCAACTCGATCTTTCCCGGCCGCATTCCGCGCGATGGGTGCCTAACCTCGTCGAACCAGATCGTGTCGAACTTCGCGGTTGCAGCGCGAGAGGCGCGGGCGGCAATCTGGCTGCCATCATCGACGCGGAGGGGCAGCAGATGCGCGCCCTTCTTCCGCTTGTTCAACACGAGGCGGGGGCCTTCCGGAATGAACGCATCGAGCTTGAAGAAAAGCTCTCCGAGTCGCAGGCCATAGGTCAGCAGCATGTGCAGGGCGAGCCGAGCAGGCGCGTCGCATTGCTCCAACCAGGCCGCGCACTGTTCTGCGGAATAGAGGCGCACTTCCGGTTCCGGCTCTGGCAGGGTTAGGGCGCGCCAGTCAATCTCGGCGAGCGGTTTGACTTCCCACACCGTTTTTGCGCGGCGCAGTATCCTCCGCAGTGACATGATGATGTCGGCGTTTACGGTGGCGTTGGCCAAAGCGTAGCGTTTCGCCGGTTTGCCCGGCTTGTCGGGCGCCTTTGTATAGGTCTCGCGGCGGCGGCGCTCGACGGCCTTGGCGACGGTGCGCGTCGTGATGTCGACGAGGCGGGTATCCTTGCCGATCAACCGCAAGAGAATTTCTAGCCGGCGTTCGACGTCAACAGCCGACCCTAATTCTTGACCGACCTCCGCCCACCACCGGCCCGCAGCATCATCCAGAGTCATTCTGGCTTGGTCGTCATAAAGACCGAGCGCCGCATCGCCTCGGACTTTGCGCTCGACCTCTTCTGCCTTTCGGCGGGTCTCCACACCGGTGGAGCCGGTGTAGCGCCGGCCTTTGTAGACAAAGTCATACGCCCAGAACCGCGACGTACCTCTCAGATAGACAGTCATGCGCCGGCACGGGGCGGATTGCGCCCAGGTCTCTCAGAGAATGGCGTTGGCCGCGCGCGTCGCACTGCAGGCGCCTTTCCCTTTGGTTTAAATTCCCAGACTTGCTCGGCGCCCTCCACGAACGAGCGCAAGCTCGCTTCGGAGTAGCTGCGCCTTCTTCCTCGCGGCACGGCGCGGATCTTGCCCTGCGCAGTCATCTCGCTGAGCGTGTCCACATCGACACCGAGCAGGCTCGCTGCGGCCTTTGCGGTGATCAATGCCCCAGCCGAGAAGGCTTCCCTAAATCGGATTTCGGTCGTGGGGCCCAAACTCATGTGACTGTCCGAAATATATAAAAATCGCCCTTTCGTGGGCTAACTTGAGGAACATTTTGGGTACTGTTCCCTAAAGAAAGCTTAATCGACAGTTCACTACGAAAAAATCCAAGTCACTTGCGGTGACATTTGCGCGAACGGATTTCAAGCTTGGGTGCGATAGCGGTCCATTATTGCCAGCGACGCGCGCGATGAAAAAATAAGTCTAAAACTGTTTATTCTGTTTACTCGATATACCGGGAAGTGGGGATGATTGGTGTCACGCGGCTAGGATTGCGCCCGCGCCCCACGTGCAGAGATTCTAGCGTCGTGGATCACACATCGCGGTCACAGCCCGCAATTTTAACTCAATGATTTCAATGCAGGATCATCGTGGATCACACATCGGGGCATCGTGGATCACACATCGCGATCATAGCTCGCGATTTTACCCAATGATTTCAATGAAGGATCATCGTGGATCACACATCGCTGTATCTTAGGTCGCGCATCGCGTGCCGACAGAGGTCGCGCCAGGTCTCACGAGGTCGTAATTTTTCCTAATGAATTCAATGAAACTGCATCGTGGATCACACATCGGTGCATCGTGGATCACACATCGCGATCATAGCTCGTGATTTTACCCAATGATTTCAATGAAGGATCATCGTGGATCACACATCGGTGCATCGTGGATCACACATCGCTGTATCTTAGGTCCCGCATCGTTTGCCGACAGAGGTCACGCCAGATCCCTCGAGGTCGTAATTTTTCCTAATGAATTCAACGAAACTGCATCGTGGATCACACATCGGTTCATCGTGGATCATACACCGGGACGCGCGCTGATCAGCCCCTGGCGCAGTCTCCACAAACCGACCGCATCGGGTACAAAGACGCCCTGAATTGGTACGTCTATGTTGGGAATGATACGCTCGACAGGGCCGCCGCTGCGCCGCCCGCTTGCTACGGCGCCTTGTGGGAGGCGCGCTACGCGATCGGCTCCGCTACCGCCGAGGGCCAGTTGCCAAGCACAGTCGCGACGCTGACGAGCGAGAGTCCGTGGCGTGGATTAGCAGGGTCGGGCGCAAAGGGAAGCTCGGTGCGGGGACGGGAGTTGCGACGGCGCGGGTGGGCGAGAAAGCCCTTGCCAATGACCCCCAAGCTACCCCTCGCCACCTAATCAAGCGATCGTGGACTGTGCAGGGCGCTATCGGGCTGAGTTTGCAGCCTAACGCATACAAACGCATACTTTTGCATACTAAGGACCTGCGTCTTTTGCATACAAACGCATACTTTTGCAGCCTAACGCATACCAACGCATACTAACGCATACTTGCTCTGCGGCGATGTCGATGGACAAGCCATCGACGAGGGTTGGGACCCACAGGAGGGCCTGTGCGACTGTCAGCAAAAGCGCCAGATTGCTGCCCTTAACTAGCTCATACACCATACGCACATGGTCATGTGGCACTAAGCGCTTGAAATCCTGACTATATATGGAAGCGCCGCAAATCGACCTCACTACAGGGCATACTACGGGAGTGGCAAAAAGCTCATAGATTACAAAGGTCCGACCTACTACAGCCCTACTACACCCTACTATGCTGCTGGGTTATTGGCGCGTCGCACGGAAGCGCGGTCGATTGCAGGCCGGAATCGTCTACGCTGACATACTGTCCGGAGCTCTGTGACTGGAGGTCGCGCGGGTAGATCGCAAGCGGTTCAAGAGCTTCCCTTGCGCGTAGTTGGAGGGGCGCCTGAAGGCGCGACACAGCTTCTCCCCGCTGGAGTTGCTGGACCACTTCGTCGAGCTTCTGGCGACGCGGAATGGTCCGCGCCGTTCACGATCGGCCAGGCCTTTGGGCTGGGCCCCACGCCCACGCCTGCCTTGCGATGACCGACTATGGCCGTCTGCTGACCCTTCTCGGACGTTGGAAGAGTCCGCTTCCGGGAAGGCCAGATCCGAGGCCTGCAGGCAGGGATGGCGGCGTAGGCGAGCGGCTGAGACTTGCTCGGATAGCTTATCTGGACGTCGCAATAGACGTCGGCGTCCCAGGCTAGGCGTCGGCCTCCGGCGCCGACTTCTTACTGGTGCGCCAAGCCCAGACCCGATCCTCTTGGGCGTCAATCCAGTCGGCCAGCGCCTCGGCCTCGCCGATGGCGGCGAACAACGTGTCTCGGCGTACTTCGACCGCAGGGTTGAAGATGTACGCCCAGGAGCCATCACGCGGCTCATGGGCATCGATTTCGGCGCTGTTGGCAAAAAACGGCCGAGGGAATTTGCCGAGGGTCTTGGTGTCGTGGGTGACCCTCAGGGACGTGAGGTCCGTTCCGTGCTGCGCACGGTTGCGGGCCAGGACCACTTGCTCCAGCACGCCAAAGTCCACGGGGCAGCCGCTCCAATCGGTCCCTAGGATTTCACCGAGGACCCGCCTGTAGACAGTTATCCACCCTGGCTTCCACATGCCTCTCAGCTGCTTCTGCGTCCCGCTGAATTTGAAGCCAATGACATGGCTTTTCAGGGTTTCCAGGTAGAGCTTTAGGCTGTCGGTGAGCAGCGAGACGCACGTCAGACCGGCGAGGTCGATGGCCGCGTGGGCATCCTCCCATTCCGACAAAAAGGCTGGCTCGCCCGACTCGTCGTAGGGGGGGGCGTCGAATGGGGGCCGCTCTTCCTCGATCGCCGCCTTGATCTCGGCGAACGGGGCGACACTGTTGTCGTAGAAATATCGAATGAAGCGGGTTCGCTCCTTCAGAAACAGTCTGGCGTCCACGGTCTAGCTCCAGCTTAAGCGGGACCATACCCGGGGTCGTGGTATAGAAAACATCAAGACCGCCGGCGAGCCCGGTGCCAGCACAAAGAGCTGGGCGGGGGAGCAGAATGAGCAACATCGACATCCGACGCGCGGTCGACACAATCCGCTCTGGGACGACGGTCTACACGCCGGTGATCGAGCTGATCGTCAATGCGATCCAAGCAATTCCCGAAGATGCGGCAGTTTCGGGGAACATTCGCGTCGTCGTGCTGCGCTCGCAAGAATCAGATCTGTTCGAGTCGGGTACGCCGGAAGTCGACGGTTTTGCGGTGTCCGACGACGGAGTAGGTTTCACCCAAGTTAATCGAGACGCCTTCGACACGCTCTATACTGCCAACAAACTCGCCCTCGGCGGGAAGGGGTTCGGCCGCTTCACCTGCCTGAAATATTATGACCGGCTGACCGTGGACAGCGTCTTCAGCGAGGGCGGTCAGTTCCGACGGCGCACCTTCGACATGGGGACGAAGAACTCCATCATCGAGCGGGAGGAGGTCGAGGCCACCGACCAACGCGCGACCGGAACGACGGTGACTATCTCGGGTGCCCGCCACGTCAAGATGACGGACCGCAGCATCGACATCATTGCTCGGGTCCTGGTCGAGAAGTTGCTGCCCTATCTCGTGGACGAAAAGGTCTGCCCTACCATCACCGTCGAGGAGGCGGGCGGCGAGAACCGGGTCGTGCTGAACGACTATGTGAGCGCCGGCCAGGGCCAGATCGTCGAGTTGGACGTGGCTGGCGCGGATCTAAGCTTCGACTCGTCAGGGGCACCGATCGACTTTCGGGTCCGCGTTTTCAAATTCTATTCGCCCCGCACCCAGAAGAGCAAAATCAGCCTGGTCGCACACCGGCGCGAAGTTACCAACGTCCCGATCCACACCTACGTGCCGGAGTTCGCGGACGAGTTCTTCGACACCAGCTTCCCGGAGAGCGACGGGCGCGACCGCAACTACATCGTCAAAGCTTATGTCTACGGCGCCTATCTCGACGACAACGTCTCGCTTGAACGGGGCGCCTTCTCGTTCGGCAAGGAGTCCGACATGCTGCTCGGGGTATCGCAGACCCAGATCGAGCAGGCGGCCGCCGAGGTCGCGCGTGTTGCGATGGGCGCGGACATCACGACGCGACGTGAGCGGAAGTTGAAGCGGATCGAGGACTACGTCGCCGAAAAAGCGCCTTGGCATGCCAGCGTCGCCAAGGACGCGGACTTTACGTCGCTGCCGATGCATCCCTCGCCCTTGGACATCGAGCTGCACCTGCAGCGGAGCAAGCATGACCTGGAGATCAAAGCCCGCACGGAGGTCGCCTCGATCCTAGCGAAGGGCGACATCTCAGGCCTTGGCGATCAAGTCGCTAAGGTCGTGAGCAGTATTTCCCAGACCAGTAAGAACGACCTCATCCACTATGTCTCGATGCGCAAATGCGTGTTGGACCTGTTCGAAAAGTCGCTTGAGGTCGACGCCGACGGCCACTACCGATCGGAGGGCGAGGTCCACGACATCATTATCCCGCGGCGCAAGGACAGCCTGCAGCTGGACTACAAGGACCACAATCTGTGGATCTTGGATGAGCGCCTGAACTTCACGGAATACCTTACCTCCGACCTCCCTATCGATGGGCCGCAGTCTGACCGCGCCGATGTCTCGATTTTCAACCGGAAGGTCGCGTTCCGCGGAGAGAACGATCCGAGCAATCCGATCATCATTTTCGAGTTCAAGCGCCCGCTCCGGCAGGATTTCGCTAACCCCTCATCTGACGAGGACCCCGTCGATCAGATCGTGCGCTACGTTAACAAGTTCCGCGCCGGCAAATTCACCACGCCGAAAGGTCGTGACATCAAGGTCTCCGACACGACGCCCTTTTACGGCTACGTCGTGCTGGACCTGACCAAGAAGGTCGAAGACTGGCTGCGCGATGAAAAAGAGTTTGTCCCGATGCCCGATGGCCTG
The DNA here is from genome assembly GCF_965279145.1 of Caulobacter sp. Lineage (NCBI taxonomy): Bacteria > Pseudomonadati > Pseudomonadota > Alphaproteobacteria > Caulobacterales > Caulobacteraceae > Caulobacter > Caulobacter sp. Next base: position 1,023,335 of record NZ_OZ257139.1, on the reverse strand, counting down.
GGCTGGTTCCAATGGCGCGGGAATATACGGCTCTACATCGAGGTCCTAAGCTGGGACAAAATTCGCAAGGACGCCGAAATGCGCAACCGCGTATTCTTCGACAAGCTGGGAATCTGAGCTACTCTCGCTGCTCTGGCACCCGCCTTGCAGGCATCCGAAATCAAAGACGCGAACTCGGCGGTCTTCGCCTTTGGCCCGCTCCACACGTTCAGAGCCGGCATGCCGCAGCGCTGAGTGTCCTGTTTCTGGAGCGCCCCTTGGGTTTGCTCCTGGCGCTTCTCGGGCTTTTGGGAAGTTTCGTTGTCGGAGGTCATGATACTGCCGGCGAAGGCGAGGACATCGCGCAGACACACGACGAAAGTTATCTGGACATCCGGGTTGGTCTGAAGCGGCTGAATATTCCGGATTTGGATAGCCAGTGCTTGGCCTTCCGCGGCGCGTCAGTATGGTCGCACGTGGTCGCCATTTCATGGCGTATGAGCGAAAGCTCGATGAGATTTTCACGGCCCGCTTCGGCAAGCCAATGATGCAGTCGACGCCAGCTGCTTTCGAGCGCCGTTGGTCCGCCATCGATACTGGCTTCATCTCGCGCCGCGACGGTGAGGCGGTTGAACTGTTCCAGGACTTCGGTAAGCGCGGCCTGACGCGCTCCAAGCATATGAAGACGCGTTTCCGGCGGCAGTTGCGTATTGTTCATGGGGCTAACCGGCGGCTGACAAGCCACTATTTCTGGAGGGCGAAAGCCGCGCTTCAAACGAGATAGCCAAGTCGGGGCGTCGAATGAGGGCGGCGCCCGCGATCAAGGCTCAACTGTATAAAACATGGGCGACGGCGAGGTTGTGCGGCTCACAGCGTCTGCGCTGGTTCCTGTTCAAGCCGTCTCGGCCCTAGGCATTCTTCATGCGCGTCCTCGTCATCGACCCCGATCCCGCGAGAGCTGCCCTGGTTGCCGAAGGCCTGTTGGGCATTGATCCGCTCGAGGTGCGGCAGGCGGCGCTTTTCGATGAACGGGAGGTGGCGGCCTTTGCCCCCGATGTGGTGGTCATCGCGGCCGATAGTCCCGACCGCGACACCCTCGAGAGCTTGCGGGAGGTTACGCATGGCAACGCTCGCCCGGTGGTGATGTTCGTCGATCGCTCCGAACCGGGGCTGGCTGAGCAAGCCGTGCGGGCGGGCGTGGCGGCCTATATCGTTGATGGCCTTGCGCCAGGGCGGGTGAGGCCGATCCTGGACGTGGCCATGAGTCGCTTTGCGTTGACCCAGCAATTACGCGGCGATCTGGCCAAGGCCAAGGCCGACCTGGAGTCTCGCAAGATCGTCGAACGGGCCAAGGGCCTGTTGATGAAGGAGCGGGGTCTGGACGAGGACGGCGCCTATCGTCTGCTGCGCAAGCTGGCCATGGACAAGGGCCGGCCGATCGGCGCGGTGGCCGCCGATTTGATGGCCTTCGCGGGTATTCTGAAAGGAGACGCCTCGTGAGCGGTCTCGTCGATCTGCGCCTGGGCTTCATCCCCCTGACCGACTGCGCGCCACTGGTGGTGGCCAAGGCCCTGGGTTTCTTTGCCGAAGAAGGGCTGGAGGTCAGCCTCAGCCGTGAGGCCTCGTGGGCGACCCTTCGCGACAAGGTCACGGTTGGCGCCCTGGACGGGGCGCACATGCTGGCGCCGATGGCCCTGGCCTCCACCCTGGGGGTGGCAAGCGACGCCGTGCCGATGATCGCGCCGATGGCCCTGAACCTCAACGGCAGCGCCATCACGGTCTCGACGGTCTTGGCCGACGCTTTGCGCCAGGTCGATCCCGAAGGCATGGCCCAGCGGCCGATCACGGCGCGTCCCCTGGCGCGGCTCCTGGAACAGCGCCGGGCGTCCGGTGAGCCGCTTCTGACCTTCGCCGTGGTCTTCACCTATTCGATGCACGCCTACGAGCTGCGCTACTGGATGGCCCAGGCCGGGATCGATCCGGACCGGGACATCAAGCTGGTGGTCACGCCGCCGCCGCGCATGGTCGAGCAACTGCGATCGGGCGGCGTCGATGGGTTCTGCGTCGGCGCGCCGTGGAACGCCGTCGCGCTGCACGAGGGGCTGGGAGAGGTGCTCATCAAGGCCTCGGAATTTTGGCCCGGCTCGCCCGACAAGGTGTTCGGGGTCAAGGCGCAGTGGGCCGCGACCTATCCAGACGAGCTTCGCGCCGCCCTCAGGGCGATCATCCGGGCCTCGGCCTGGGCTGATGATCCAGCCCATCGTCAGACGCTTGTGGAGCTGCTGGCCTTGCCCGAACACATCGGCGCGCCCGCTGAGGCCATAGCCTGGGCTTTGGAAGACGAGATCGTCTTTCATGACGGGGCGGCGGGACTGCCGCGCCGGGAGCATGCCCTCTGGTTCTTGTCGCAAATGGCGCGCTGGGGCCAGGTTGAGGTGAACCAGGACTTTGGGCGCATAGCTGACATGGTCTATCGCCCGGACCTCTTCCAAGCCGCGGCGATCTCGCTGGGCCCTGTCATCGAGCCGGCAGGCGCGTTCGCGGAGGCCGCGAATGTCCCGTCCATGGTTCTGTTCGATGGCCTGGAGTTTAGTCCCGAAGCTGCCGGACTCTATGCCGCCGGCTTCCCGATCACCCGCTTGAGCATCTGACGGGGCAGGGCGCAGGGATCCTTGGGGTCGCACAAACGCGCGGAATACGGGCAGGCCCCTGCTGAGATTTGCTGTTCAGCTGTGCAAAAATACGCCGATGACGGAGCGCCGTAGGCGAGAACGCCGTTTTTCGATTGCCGCAGGTCAGCGGCCGATCCCTTCCTAAGGGCGACACGCGGGGCAACGAGGTTCCGCGCTGGCCCGAGAGGGCCGCCGACGGTGACGCAATCGTCGGTATGAAATGGACAACGACGTCCGGAGAGATCGCACACGCGGTCTCACCGGGCGTTTTTTTTTGGCCTTGGGGGATTGAGGCAATGAAAAATCTGCGAGGAATGCTGCGGTGCGGCTCGGCTGGCTGCGCTCTGATGCTGGGCGGAACGGCCTGGGCCCAGGAGGCGCCGGCTCCTGCCACGCCGACCGCTGACGCCACGGTCGAGGCCGTCGCCGAGCCGGCCGCCGAACCGCCGCCGCTTGCGCCGCCGCCGACCATCAGCGACCAGATCGGGGCCGGCAAGCTGATCCTGGAGGTTCGCGCGCGCTACGAGACCGTCGACCAGACCAAGACCGCTACGCTGAAGGATGACGCCTCGGCTTTCACCGTCCGCACCCGCTTTGGCTGGGAGACCGCCGAGTTCCAGGGCGTCAAGGCGCTGGTCGAGTTCGAGGACGTCCGTCAGGTCGGTGAGGAGCATTACGCCGTCAACGTGCCCGGCGCGACGACCGCCCCGCTGAACGGCGCCGACAAGTCCCGCTACCCGGTGGTCAACGACCCCGACGTCACCGAGCTGAACCGCGCCCAGCTGACCTGGACGCCCAGCGCCGCCCTGCAGGTCACCGCCGGCCGCCAGCGCATCCTGCTGGATGACCAGCGCTTCGTCGGCAATGTCGGCTGGCGCCAGGACGAGCAGACGATAGACGGCTTCCGCGCCGACCTCGCCCTGGGCCGGTTCAAGGCGACCTACGCCTATGTCACCCACATCAACCGCATCCTGGGCGAGCTGAAGGACTGGGACTCAGACAGTCACCTCTTCAACGCCACCTGGTCGCCGGCCGAGGCCTTGCGCCTGCAAGGCTTCGTCTACGCGCTCGACTTCGGCAATTCGGCGGTCAACTCGTCGATCACCAAGGGCGTGAAGGCCTCGGGCAAGACCTGGGTCAACCTGTTTCAGCTGGCCTATAACGCCACCTACGCCCAGCAGACGGACTACCGCCACAACACGCCCAGTTTCGACCTGGCCTATTGGGGCGGCGACGTCGCGGCCACCTTCGACATCTACACGGTGAAGGCGGCTTACGAGTCGCTTGAAGGCGACGGGACGCGCGGCTTCACCACGCCCCTTGCCACCGTCCATGCCTTCCAAGGCTGGAGCGACGCCTTCGTCTCGCCGGGCGGCAACAAGAGCTTCGTCGACGGCATCGAGGACGCCAACCTCACCTTCAACGCCAAGCCCCGGTTCAAGCGGACCTACTGGTTCAACACCGATGTCCTGCTGCGCTACCACGACTTCAACGACCAGAAGACCGGCGCGGATCTGGGCCGCGAGTGGGACGTCCAGCTGACGGCCGCGATCAATCCCAAGCTCTCGATCCAGTTCAAGTACGCCGACTTCAAGCGCGAGACGACCGTGCCTTTGGGCACGGCGACGCCGCCGCCGTCGCGGACCAAGGGCTGGATCACCCTCGAATACAAACTCTAAGCCCCAGCGGGACCTGAAGATCATGACCAAGACCGACAAGACCCTCGCCGGCTCTGAAGTGAGCCTCACCCGCCGCAACGCCCTGCTGGGCGCGGCCGCCACCGTCGCCGCCGTCAAAGCCGCCTTCCCGGCGGGTGCCCACGCCGCCGGCATGGGACCGGAAGTCGCCAAGGCCCGCCTGGGCTTCATCGCCCTGACCGACTCCGCCCCGTTGATCATCGCCAAGGAGCGGGGGCTGTTCGCCAAGCACGGCCTGCCCGACCTGGAAGTGGTCAAGCAGGCCTCGTGGGCCGCCACCCGCGACAACCTTGTGCTCGGCTCGGAGCGCGGGGGCATCGACGGCGCCCACATCCTGTCGCCCATGCCCTATCTGATGAGCACGGGCGCCATCACCGGCGGCGCGCCGACGCCCATGTACATCCTGGCCCGCCTCAATACGAACGGCCAAGGCATCTCGGTCGGCAACGACCTGAAGGCGGTCAAGGTCGGGCTGAACAGCGCCGGGGCCAAGGCCAAGTTCCTGCAGATGAAGGCGGCCGGCAACATCGCCAAGGTGGCCATGACCTTCCGGGGCGGCACCCACGATCTGTGGGTCCGCTACTGGCTGGCGGCCGGCGGCATCAATCCCGAAACCGACGTCGCCACCATCGTCATCCCGCCGCCGCAGATGGTGGCCAACATGAAGGCCGGCACCCAGGACGCCTTCTGCGTGGGCGAGCCGTGGAACGGCCAGCTGGTCAATCAGAAGGTCGGCTACACCGCCTGCCTGACCTCCGAGCTGTGGATGAACCACCCGGAAAAGGCGCTGGGCATGCGCGCCGCCTGGGTCGACAAATATCCGCGCGCCGCCCAGGCGATCACCGCCGCGGTGCAGGAAGCGGCTCTGTGGTGCGACAAGGCCAGCAACCTGCCGGCCATGTGCTCGATCGTCTCGGGCCGCCAGTACGTCAACGTGCCGATGGGCGACATCCTGCCCCGCCTGCAGGGCACGGTGGACTATGGCGACGGCCGAACCCTGACCAACTCGCCGCACCGGATGAAGTTCTGGGCCGACAACGCCAGCTTCCCCTTCAAGTCGCACGACCTGTGGTTCCTGACCGAGGACATCCGCTGGGGCGTGCTGCCGCAGAAGACCAACACCCAGGCCCTTGTGAACAAGGTCAACCGCTCGGACATCTGGCGCGCGGCGGCCAAGGCCATCGGCCAGACCGGCCCGGCCGGCGACAGCCGCGGCGTCGAGCGCTTCTTCGACGGCAAGGTGTTCGACCCGGCCAATCCGGGCGCCTACCTGGCCAGCCAGCCGATCAAGAAGCTAGTCTAGGGGAGGGCGCGGCCATGACCTTTCCCAAACCTTCGTTCTCGCCCGCCGAGCCGGTCGCGATCGCACCCGTCGCTCATTCATCGGGTGAGACCCGCACCTCGGGTCTTGCCGAGGTTTCCAGGCGGGCCGGCGAGATCGCAGCGGCGGTGTTTCCGCCGCTGCTCACCCTGCTGGTCATTCTCGGCGTCTGGCAGATCGCGGCGGGCGACTCCTATGTCGGCCTGCCGTCTCCGGCTCACGTCTGGGCGGAGTCCAGGGACCTGATCCTGCACCCGTTCTTTGATCACGGCGGTGTCGACAAGGGTCTGTTCTGGCACGTGCTGACCAGCCTCAAGCGGGTAGGCATGGGCTTCTCGATCTCGGCGGTCTGCGGGATCATGCTGGGCGTGCTGATCGGTTCGAACCGCTGGGCGCACCGGGGGCTGGATCCGATCTTCCAGGTGCTGCGCACCGTGCCGCCGCTGGCCTGGCTGCCGATCTCACTGGCCGCCTTCCGCGAAGCCCAGCCCTCGGCCCTGTTCGTGATTTTCATCACCTCGATCTGGCCGATCATCATTAACACCGCCGTTGGCGTGCGCAACATCCCGACCGACTACGTCAATGTCGCCAAGGTGCTGCGGCTGTCGCCGACCGAGTACTTCTTCAAGATCCTGCTGCCGGCGACGACGCCTTACATCTTCACGGGCCTGCGGATCGGCATCGGGATGAGCTGGCTGGCCATCGTCGCCTCCGAGATGCTACTGGGGGGCGTCGGCGTCGGGTTCTTCATCTGGGACCAGTACAACGCCTCGCGCATTTCCGACATCATCGTGGCCTTGGCCTGGGTCGGACTGACCGGCTTCTTCCTCGATCGCCTGGTAGCCCTGCTGGGCCACGTCATCTCGCGCGGCAACGCGGCGAGCTAAGGAGATAATCCCATGGCAAAAGCCTATCTCTCCATCGAAGGCGTCGGCGTGACCTTCTCGAAAGGCGCCGCGCGGTCCGAGGTGCTGACCGGCATCGACCTGAAAGTTGATAAGGGCGAGTTCGTCTCGATCATCGGCCATTCGGGCTGTGGGAAATCGACCCTGCTCAACGTGGTCGCCGGTCTCGTGCCGGTGACGACCGGCGCGGTGATCCTCGACAAGCAGGAGGTCAATGCGCCGGGCCCCGAACGGGCCGTGGTGTTCCAGAACCACTCGCTGCTGCCGTGGCTGTCGGTGCGCGAGAATGTCAGCCTGGCGGTCGACAAGGTGTTCGGCAGGACCAAGACCGCCGCCGAGCGCCGCGACTGGACGCTGCACAATCTGGAGCTGGTCAAGATGACCCACGCCCTGGACAAGCGGCCCGCCGAAATCTCCGGCGGCATGAAGCAGCGGGTCGGCATAGCTCGGGCCCTGGCCATGGAGCCCAAGGTGCTGTTGCTGGACGAGCCGTTCGGAGCCTTGGACGCCCTGACCCGCGCCCATCTGCAGGACAGCGTCATGGAGATCCATGCGGCCCTCCAGAACACCGTGCTGATGGTCACCCACGATGTCGACGAGGCGGCCCTGCTGTCAGATCGCATCGTGATGATGACCAACGGACCGCGCGCCAGTATCGGCCAGGTCCTGGATGTGGCTCTGCCGCGGCCACGCGATCGCCTGGCCGTCGCCGAGAACCCGACCTACATCCACGCCCGCGCGGCGGTGATCGAATTCCTGTACGCGCGGCGGGCAGCCTAGGGCGCCCATAAATTGGGCGGCAGCTTCGCTTATTTGATGAGCAATCGAGCGCTGTCCAATGCGCGGTTGCCTGAGGGATCAAGACAGGGTGACACCCGCCACGTCTTGATCCCCTTCTAGACGCAAGCCTTCGGACAACGGCGTTCGTGGCTGCAAGAGAAGACCGCTCGGATGCGGTCACCCGTCGGGCTCAGTTGCCCCTCTCGCAGACACGCAAGACCGAGGCACTCTCATGAATCTCCGCGATTTCGCCAAGGCCGGCCACTCGCCGACGCTTTTCGCCGCCTTCCTCTATTTCGACCTCAGCTTCATGGTTTGGGTGATCCTGGGCCCGCTGGGCGTGGCGATCGCCAAGGACTTCCATCTGGATCCTGCGCAGAAGGGCCTGATGGTCGCCGTGCCGGTGCTGGCCGGCGCGCTCCTCAGGTTGGTCAATGGCGTGCTCGTGGACCGTATCGGACCCAAGAAGACCGGCATGATCAACCAGATGATCGTGCTGACCGGCTTGGTCCTGGCCTGGGCCGTCGGCATTCACAGCTATCATCAGGTTCTGGCTCTGGGCCTGGTGCTGGGCGTGGCGGGCGCCTCGTTCGCCGTCGCCCTGCCGCTGGCTTCGCGCTGGTATCCGCAAGAATATCAGGGCTTGGCGCTCGGCATCGCCGGGGCGGGAAATTCCGGCACCGCCCTGGCCGCGTTGTTCGCGCCGTTGCTGGCCAAGCACTTTGGCTGGCAGAACGTCATCGGCCTGGCTGCGCTGCCGCTGGCCGTCGCCTTCCTAGTCTATATGCTACTGGCCAAGGACGCCCCTGAGCAGCCCGCGCCCAAGAATCTGTCTGAATATCTCGACGTCCTGAAGGCGCCCGACGCCTGGTGGCTGATGCTGCTCTATTCGGTGACGTTCGGCGGCTTCGTGGGTCTGGCCTCGTCCCTGACCATCTATTTCAATTCCGAATATCGCCTGGACCCGGTGATCGCCGGCTTCTTCACCGCCGGCTGCGTGTTCGCAGGCTCGTTTGTCCGGCCCGTCGGCGGGGCCCTGGCCGATCGCTTCGGCGGCGTGCGGACCCTGAGCTTCGTGTTCGTGCTGGCCGCCATCGGCCTGGCAATCGCCAGCTTCCAGATGCCCTCCGCCTGGCTGGCCTTGGCCGTGCTGATGGTCTCGATGCTGGCCCTGGGGGCCGGCAATGGCGCGGTCTTCCAGTTGGCCCCGCAGCGCTTCCGCAAGGAGATCGGCGTGATGACCGGTCTGATCGGCATGACCGGCGGCATCGGCGGCTTCTATCTGGCCTCGACCCTGGGCATGGCCAAGAAACTGACCGGCTCCTACCAGCTCGGCTTTCTCGGCTTCGCGGCCCTGGCGCTGTTCGCCCTCGTCGCGCTGCACAGCCTGAAGGCCCGCTGGCGCTCGGTCTGGCCGACCCTGCAGCCCGACGCCGCCCCGATCCGCGTCTAGTCCTCAGACTGAGCGAGCAAAGTCATGACCCATCCCCGACGGGAACGTCTGGTCGTCATCGGCAACGGCATGGCCGGTTGCCGGGCGGTCGAGGAAATCCTCAAGCGCGACCCCGATCGCTACGAGATCGCCATCTTCGGCGCCGAGCCCCGGGTGAACTACAACCGGATCATGCTGTCGCCGGTGCTGGCGGGCGAGAAGGCCTTCGCCGACATCGTGATCAATGACGAGGCCTGGTACGCCGACAACGGCATTAGCCTGCATGCGGGCCTCGCCGTCACCGGCATCGATCTGGACGGCAGGACCGTCCAAGCCGAGGGCGGGCTGCAACTGGCCTATGACAAGCTGATCCTCGCCACGGGCTCGGATCCTTTCCGCCTGCCGCTGCCGGGTTCGGACCTGAAGGGCGTCGTGACCTTCCGCGATCTCGACGATGTCGAGGCCATGGTCGCGGCCTCGGCCAGGCCGGGCGCCCGCGCCGTGGTGATCGGCGGCGGGTTGCTAGGCCTCGAAGCCGCCTACGGTCTGGCTCGCCGGGGGATGGGCGCGACGGTCGTCCACCTGATGGACGTTCTGATGGAGCGGCAACTGGACGAAAGCGCAGGCTTCCTGCTGCGCGAGGCCCTGCTGGAGCGTGGTGTTGAGACCGTGCTGGGCGCGCATTCCGAGGAGATCGTCGGTGAGGACGGCCAGGTCGCCGGCCTGAAGCTGAAAGACGGCCGCGTCCTGCCTTGCGATCTGCTGGTCATGGCGGTCGGCATCCGGCCCAACGCCACCTTGGCGCGCGAGGCGGGTCTGGCGGTCAACCGCGGCGTCGTCGTTGATGACGGCATGCGCTCTTCGGACCCCGCCGTGTTCGCCGTCGGTGAGTGCGTCGAGCACCGGGGCAATTGCTACGGCCTGGTCGCGCCGATCTGGGATATGTGCCGGGCCCTGGCCCAAAGCCTGACCGACGGCGAAGGCGGCTATGAAGGCTCGGTGCTGTCCACTCGCCTGAAGGTGTCCGGCGTCGACGTGTTTTCAGCCGGCAAGTTTTCCGGCGGCGAGGGCTGCGAGGACATCGTGTTCCGCGACGCCGGGCGCGGCGTCTACAAGCGCGTGGTCATCGAGGATGGTAAGGTGGCCGGCGCCGTGCTGTTCGGCGACGCCGCCGACGGCGGCTGGTACTTCGACCTGATGCGGGCCGGGACCGTGGTCGCCGACATCCGCGACACCCTGATCTTTGGTCAGGCCATCACTGAAGGGCTGGCCGGCCTGGACCCTAATGCGGCCGTTGCGGCCATGCCCGATACGCAGGAAATCTGCGGCTGCAACGGCGTCTGCAAGGGTTCCATCATCTCGGCCATCACCACCCAGGGCCTGAAGAGCCTGGATGAGGTGAAGGCGGTAACCAAGGCTTCGGCCTCGTGCGGGTCGTGCACCCCGCTGGTCGAGCAGGTGTTGAAACTGACCCTGGGCGACGACTTCAAGGCCCAGGTCGGCCCCAAGCCGATGTGCCAATGTACCCACCATCCGCACTCGGACGTGCGCAGGGCCATCGTCGACTACGAGCTGAAATCCATGCCGGCGGTGATGCAGGCCATGGAATGGACCACGCCCGACGGTTGCTCGTCGTGCCGTCCGGCCCTGAACTACTACCTGCTGTGCGCCTGGCCGGCCGAATATCGCGACGACAAGCAGTCGCGCTACATCAACGAGCGGGTCCACGCCAACATCCAGAAGGATGGGACCTATTCCGTCGTGCCGCGCATGTGGGGCGGCATGACCACGCCGGACGAGCTGCGGGCCATCGCCGACGTCGCCGACAAGTTCGCCATCCCGGCGGTCAAGGTCACCGGCGGTCAGCGCATCGACCTGTTGGGCGTCAAGAAGGACGACCTGCCGGCCGTCTGGGCTGACCTCAACGCCGCTGGCATGGTCAGCGGCCACGCCTATGCCAAGGGCCTGCGCACGGTGAAGACCTGCGTCGGCACCGACTGGTGCCGGTTCGGCACCCAGGACTCCACGGGCCTGGGCATCCGCCTGGAGAAGTTCCTCTGGGGGTCGTGGGCGCCGGCCAAGGTCAAGCTGGCGGTGTCGGGTTGCCCTCGCAACTGCGCCGAGGCCACCTGCAAGGACTTCGGCGTCGTCTGCGTCGACAGCGGCTTCGAGATCCACATCGGCGGCGCGGCGGGCCTGCACATCCAGGGCACCAAGGTGCTGACCCATGTCGCTTCGGAGGACGAGGCTGTCTGGGTCATCGCCGCCGCCATGCAGCTCTATCGCGAAGAGGGCTGGTACCTGGAGCGGGTCTACAAGTGGATGGCGCGGGTGGGGCTGGAGACGATCCAGGCCCAGGTTACCGATCCAGACCAGCGCAAGGCCCTCTACGACCGCTTTGTCTTCTCGCAGCGCTTTGCCCGCATCGACCCCTGGGCCGAGCGCGTGGCCGGCCGGCACAACGAGGAGTTCACCCCCATGAGCCGCCGGATGGAGTTCGCCCCCGCATGAACGCCCCCGTCAAGGAGCCGGTCTGGATCGACATAGGGGCCGTTACCGACGTTCCCCGTCGCGGCGCGCGGCGCGTGACCAGCCCGCGCGGTGATATCGCCATTTTCCGCACCGGCGACGGCGAGGTCTTCGCCCTGATGGACGCCTGTCCGCACAAGGGCGGGCCGCTCAGCCAGGGTATTGTCCATGGTCGCGCCGTGGCCTGTCCGCTGCACAACTGGTCGATCGACCTCGCCACCGGCGAGCCGATGGGCGCCGACAAGGGCAAGGGCTGTGCGCCTGTGGTGCCGCTGGAAGTCCGCGACGGCCGCCTGCTGCTGAGCTTCGCCCTGGTCGAGGCCGATGGCTGACGGCGCGGCCGCCCTGTCGGTCAAGACCGCCTGCCCCTATTGCGGCGTCGGCTGCGGCGTCGCCGCTGTCGTCACCGCCGACCGGGGCGAGAACAGGGCGGTGTCGGTGTCGGGCGACCCGACCCATCCGGCCAATCTGGGCCGCCTCTGCTCGAAAGGCACGGCGCTGGGCGCCACCGTCAGTCTCGAAGGCCGGCTTCTGGAGCCGATGATCGGCGGACGCGTCGCCAGTTGGACCGAGGCGACGGCCCTGGTCGCCAAGCGCTTTGGCGACACCATCGCCAAATACGGTCCTGACAGCGTGGCCTTCTATGTCTCGGGCCAATTGCTGACCGAGGACTATTACGTCGCCAACAAGCTGATGAAGGGCTTCATCGGCTCGGGCAATATCGACACCAACAGCCGGCTCTGCATGGCCTCGGCCGTCGCGGCCCACAAGCAGGCCTTCGGCGCCGACCTGGTGCCGGGCTGCTATGAAGACCTAGATCTAGCCGATCTGGTGGTCTTCAGCGGCCACAACGCCGCCTGGACCCATCCGGTGCTCTATCGGCGCATGGAGGCGGCCCGGGCCCGCGGCCAGAAGCACGTGGTCATCGATCCCCGCCGCACCGACACCGCCGAGGGGGCCGACCTGCACCTGGCCATCGCGCCGCAGAGCGACGTGCGCTTGTGGACCGGCCTGCTGGCCGACCTGATCCGGCGCGGCGCGATAGACCGTGACTACATCGCCGCCCATGTGAACGGCTTTGACGCGGTCGAGGCGGCCCTGGGCGAACTCGACCAGTCGCGCCAGGCGGTCGCCGCCGACTGCGGTCTGGCGCTGGTCGACCTGCTGACCTTTTTCGATCTGTTCGCCGCCCATCCCAGGACGGTCAGTCTGTTCTCGATGGGGGCAAACCAGTCGGCCCAGGGCGTGGCCAAGGGGCTGTCGATCCTCAATGTCCATCTGGCCACAGGCCGCATCGGAAAGCCCGGGGCCTGCCCGTTCTCGATCACCGGCCAGCCCAACGCCATGGGCGGGCGGGAAACCGGCGGCATGGCCAACACCCTGGCTGGCCACATGGACTTCGAGCCGGCCGACCGGGACCGCGTCGCCCGCTTCTGGGGCGCGCCCGACACTGCCCGCAAGCCGGGTCTGAAGGCCGTCGACATGTTCGAGGCGGTCCATGACGGCCGGATCAAGGCGATCTGGGTGATGGCCACCAACCCGGCCGTCTCGATGCCGGACGCCGGCCGGGTGCGCGAGGCCCTGGCCAAGTGCCCGTTCGTGGTCGTCTCCGACTGCATCGCCGACACCGACACCAGCGCCTTCGCCCATGTGAAGCTGCCGGCCCTGGCCTGGGGCGAGAAGGACGGCACGGTCACCAATTCCGAACGCCGCATCTCGCGTCAGCGGCCCTTGTTCGCCGCGCCGGGCAAGGCCCGCGCCGACTGGAAGATCATCGCCGACGTCGCCGTGGCCATGGGCCATGACGGCTTCGGCTGGGCCAGTCCAGCCAGTGTGTTCCGCGAATGGGCGCGGCTGACGGCCTACGAGAACGACGGCCGCCTGCTCGACCTTTCGGGCCTTACCAGCATCGATCCGGACGGATATGCCGGTCTGAAGCCGGTACAGTGGCCAGTCGGAGCCGATGGACAGGGCGCGCCGCGTCTGTTTGTCGACGGGCGCTTTCAGACCCCCGATGCGCGCGGGCGGATGATCCCGACCCATCCGAAGGGGCCGGCCGACGCTGTCAGCGACGCCTATCCGCTATCACTCAATACGGGACGTATCCGCGACCAGTGGCACACCATGACCCGTACGGGTCTCGCGCCCGACCTGTGCCGCCACGCGCCCGAGCCTTTTGTCGAGATGCACCCGGCCGACGCAGAGGCCGCCGGCGTCAAGGACGGGGCCCTGACCCGGGTGCTGACCGCGCGTGGTGAAGCCGTCGTCATTGCCAGGATCACTGACCGGCAACGCCCCGGCGACCTGTTCATGCCCATGCACTGGACCGCCGCCTTCGCGCCGTCAGGGCGTTCCAATGGCCTGATCGCGCCGAATATCGACCCGATCTCCGGTCAGCCAGAGTTCAAACACACCCCGGCCAGGATCCGGCCCTATCGCGAAACCTGGAAGGGCTTCTTTCTGTCGCGCGACAGTCTCAGCGCGCTCGCCGGCCAGGATCTCGTCTGGCGACGTATCCCGCAGGAGGCCTGCCAGCAGCATGAGTTCGCGGGGCGCGGCGACGAGGCCCAACGCGAGGTCGTACGCAAGGTGCTGTCCAAGGGGCTGGTCGGCGAGTTGGTGGCCTATGAGGACGCCGGTTCCGGTTCGCGGCGGGAGGCCTGGGTGCGCGACGGGCGATTGACGGCAGTGCTGTTCATGACCACGGGCGGCGCGCTGCCGTCGCGCGACTGGCTGGCCGAGCTGTTCACCGCGCCGGTGCTGGGCGCCGAGGCGCGCTCGGCCCTGCTGTTTGGCCGTCCACTCGGCGCGCCAGTCGACAAGGGCGCTTTGGTCTGCGCCTGCCTGAAGGTGGGAGCCAAGACTATCCAGGCCGCCATCGCGGCCGGCACCGTCAATCCCGACGCCGTGGGCGTGGCCACCGGGGCGGGAACCAATTGCGGCTCCTGCCGGCCAGAGATCGCCCGGATGATCGCCGCTTCCCTCAAGCTCGCAAAGGAGACCGTCGATGTCGCATGATCCAAAGGCCGGTTGCGTCCTGCTTGTCGGCGCGGGCCCAGGGCCCGTCGATCTGATGACCCTGCGCGCGGTGCGAGCGGTCGAGAGCGCCCAGGCCCTGCTGTATGATGCCCTAATCTCCGAGGAGGCCGTCGCCCTGGCGCCGCCGGGCTGCATCCGGATCGAGACCGGCAAGCGCTCCGGTCGTCCCAGCATGAGCCAGGAGGCCATCAATCGCCTGGCTTTGCGCCTGGCGCGCAAAGGCCTGCGGGTCGTACGTCTCAAGGGCGGCGATCCCTCGATCTTTGGACGGGTCGGTGAAGAGGCCGATTATCTGCGGCGCTTCGGGGTCGCGGTCGAGGTGGTGCCCGGCGTCACCGCCGCCAGCGCGGCGGCGGCGCAGTTCGGCTTTCCTCTGACTCATCGCGGCCAGGCCCGGCGGGTGATCTTCGCCACCGCGCGGGTCGAGGGCGCCGGCGCCGTCAGCGACTGGCGGCTCGGCGCCGATCCCGAAGCCACCTTGGCCATCTATATGGGCGGCGAAGCGGCCTCTTCGCTGGCGATGGCGCTTCTTCTGCAAGGCAGGGCTCCGACAACGCCGGTCGCCATCATGGAGAGCGTCGGTGGACCGAACGCTAAGCTGACCGCTGTGACCCTTGGGGAACTTGCCCAAGGCGGAGCCTCGACGTCGGGCGGCCCGCTTCTGATCGTCATCGGCGATGTTGTCTCCGCCGTCGGAGAGGCTTTGGTCCATGAGGCGCCGAAGAGGGCGTCCGCTTGAGTGGCAGGCCGATGTCCGTGTTGGCTGTGAACTGAACGTCGTGTTCCTGGGCGGTTCGAGAGTCCGCTAGTGATGCTGTGGACGGCTCTCCACCCCACCGGCAGCCTTGGCTTCCGGTTAGAGCTGGAGGAAAGGCCATGGGTCAGGTTGTCACGATCGGTTTGGACATCGCCAAGTCGGTGTTCCAGGTGCACGGCGTCGACGCGGAGGGCGCCGTCGTCATTCGGCAGAAGCTCCCGCGAGCGCGTCTGCTGTCGTTCTTCGCCAAGTTGGAGCCCTGCCTCGTCGGTATCGAGGCGTGCGGCGCATCCCATCACTGGGCGCGCGAGCTCACCAGGCTAGGCCATGAGGCTCGGCTGATGCCGCCCAGTTACGTGAAGCCCTATTTGAAGCGCCAGAAGAACGACATGGCCGACGCGGAGGCTATCTGCGAGGCGGTGACCCGCCCAACGATGCGGTTCGTGCCGGTGAAGTCGCCTGAGCAGCAGGGCGTGATGGTGCTGCATCGGACACGGCTGGTCATGACGCGCCAACGCACCCAGCTCTCCAACGCGATCCGGGGTCACATGGCCGAGTTCGGCCTGACCGCCGCGATCGGTCGAGAAGGGCTGGGCAAGTTGATCGCGGTGATCCTCGATGGCGCGGACGAACGGGTGACGCGAGAAGCGCGCGTGTGCCTCACCATGCTGGTCGATCAGCTTCGGTTGGTGAACCTGCAGATCCTCGAGAACGATCGGCTGATCCGGACCAATGCCCGCGCGACCGAAGTTGGCCGCCGATTGATGGAAATCCCTGGGGTCGGGCCGCTGCTGGCCAGCGCCATGGTCGCCGCCGTGGCCGATCCTGCAGCCTTCAAGACCGGACGCAATCTGGCGGCCTGGATCGGCCTGGTCCCTCGACAGAACTCCAGCGGCGGCAAGGAGCGGCTGGGCGGCATCACCAAGCAGGGCGATCGATACCTGCGACAGCTGCTGGTGGTCGGCGCACTGGCCGTCGTTCGCTACGCGCAACGCAACGGCACGCGTCGGCCGTGGTTGGTGCAACTGCTGGCCCGACGAACGCCGAAGGTCGCGGCGGTCGCGCTCGCCAACAAGAACGCCCGAATGATCTGGGCGATCATGACCAGCGGCGAACGCTACAGGGAGCCGCAGCCGGCTTAGAAGACAGGCTCGGCGCCACGCCGCGGCCGACGAACTTGGGAAGGGCGGACGAGATGTAATGCAACAGCCGGTCGATACCGGAAGGCGGGAAAACCCATCTGCGCCAGCGCGCCTCGAGCGCGTGCTTATGGTCGGGACCCATCTTCGCGAAAGGCATTATGGCCAGCGGTCATGCGTACCGCACTAACAGGTCGAACACATGGCCGCACCGACCAAGCCTAGCAGAACATCAGATCAACCCTTGCCAACGGGGAGCCGTCCACACATGGCGCAGTTCAGCCGCAGAAGCTGCCGAGAAGGGGGGAGAGGCCAGAGCGGAGCCCAGCGAGACTGGGCGAGCCACCGGGCGTGCGACCATCACCGCTCGCGCACATAGGATCCCGGCGCGTCGATCCGGGCAGGATAGCCCCGCTCGGGCGCGCTCAGGGGCGGCGGCGGAGCGGGCTCGCCGGACTGGCTGTCCAGCCATCGTTTCCAGTCCAGCCACCACGAGCCGTCCCTGGCCTCGGCGCGGGCCAGCCAGTCTTCCGCATCCAGCGCCGGGCCGTGGGCGGGGCGCGACAGGACCCGGTAGTGGCGGCCAGCATGGCCGGGCTCAGACACGATGCCGGCGTTGTGGCCGCCGCTGGCGAGCAGGAAGCGGATCGCCGAGTCCGAGAACAGGTGGATCTTGAAGACCGAGCGCCATGGCGCGACGTGATCGGTCTCCGCCCCGACCACGAACATCGGCGCGTTCACCGCTGACAGGGTGACCGGCCGGCCGTCGGCCAGGAAGCGCCCCTCGGCCAGGTCGTTGCCCAGGAACAGGCGGCGCAGATACTGGGAGTGCATCGCGTAGGGCATGCGCGTGCCGTCGGCGTTCCACGCCATCAGGTCGTTCAGCGGCTCGCGCTGGCCCATCAGATAGGTCGACAGCACCCGCGACCAGATCAGGTCGCTGGAGCGCAGCAGCTGGAAGGCGCCGCCCATCTGGGCGCTTTCCAGATAGCCCCGGCTCCACATCATGCTCTCCAGCAGGTTCACCTGGGCCTCGTCGATGAAGAGGCTCAGCTCGCCGGGCTCGGTGAAGTCGGTCTGGGCGGCCAGCAGGGTCAGGCTGGCCAGGCGCTCGTCGCCGTCGCGCGCCATGGCCGCGGCCGTGATCGCCAGCAGCGTCCCGCCCAGGCAATAGCCCAGGGCGTGGGTCCTGGCGGCGCCGGTGATGGCCCCGATCGCGTCGAGGGCGGCCATCGGGCCAAGCCGCCGATAGTCGTCCATGTCCATGCCCCGGTCGGCGGGGCGGGGATTTCGCCAGGAGATCGCGAAGACGGTGTAGCCCTGGTCGCGCAGCCAGGCGATCAGCGAGTTCTCCGGCGACAGGTCCAGGATGTAGTACTTCATGATCCAGGCCGGGATGATCAGCACCGGCTCGTGACGCACCGTCTCGGTGGTGGGGGCGTACTGGATCAGCTCGATCAGCTGGTTGCGCAGCACCACCTTGCCCGGGGTGGCGGCGACCGCCTCGCCCACCGGGAACGCCTGGACGCCCACCGGCGGCTCGCCGCGCATGGTGCGGCCAAGGTCCTCGAACAGGTGACGCGCCCCGTCGACCAGGCAGCGCCCGCCCGTCTCCAGGATCCGCTGCCGGAGCACGGGATTGGTCGCCACGAAATTGGTGGGGGCGAACATGTCCAGCACCTGGCGGGTGGCGAACTCGACGACCTGCTCGTGATGGGCGCTGACGCCGCCGACGCCGGTCGTGGCCGCGTGCCACCACTGCTGGTTCAGCAGGAAGGCCTGGGAGATCAGGTTGTAGGGCGCTTGCTTCCAGGCCGGGTCGCGGAACCGGCGGTCCTGGGGCAGGGGCTCGATCGCCGGCGCGGGATCCTGCTGCTCCTGGGCGCGCATGGCGAAGTCCGCCAGGCGCTGGGTCTTGCGCGCGGACTTGGCCACCAGGGTCAACTGCTTGCCGGGCGACATCGCCAGGTGGGTCCACCAGTCCGAGAACGACTGGACCAGGGTGGCCGGCGAGATGCCGCCGGTCGCCTGGGCCACCAAGGCCCCGGCGGCGCGGTCCAGGGTTTCGGCCACCCCGTCCAGGGGTTCGGGGGCTGGGTTCGGGGCGCGGGCGGGCTTTGCCGAGATCGGCTCGGGCGGACGCGGGATCGGAACGCGGTTGGGCATCGGCGGCTCGCTCGTCTGAGGGGCGGGGCTGGCGGTCATGAGCGTTTTCATCCCGCTTTCTGCATCTGGGCCCGGAAGCGGAGTAGGGCCAGGGCCAGGGCCATGGATCCCACGACCATGATCGCCGCCAGGTGCTCCCAGATTTCGGCCAGGCCGGCGCCTCGGAACAGGATGGCGCTGGACAGAGCCACGAACTGGGTGGTCGGTGAGGCTTCCATGACCATGCGCATCGGGGCAGGCATGCTCTCCATGGGAGTCACCGCCCCGGACAGCAGGTTCAGGATCACGAAGACCGGGATCGACATCAGGGCGAACTGCGGCATCGATCCGGCCGAGGTGGCCAGGAGGATGCCGATGGCCGCCGTGGCGAACAGATAGGGCGCGACGCAGGCCATGAACAGCGCCACCGAGCCGTGGATCGGCACGCCCAGCCCGGCTTGCACCACGAACTGCAACGACAGGAAGGCCGCCGCTGCCACGACCACGCCGTTGGCGATGATCTTGCCCAGCGCCACCTCCATCGGGGTGACGGGCATGACCAGCAGCCGCTCGATCGTGCCGCGCTCGCGCTCGCGCATGAAGGCCGCCCCGACCAGCAGGATCGACAGGATTGTGAGGTCCAGGGTGATCTGCATCACCGAGACGAACCAGATGGCCTGGTGGTTCGGATTGAACGCCGTGCGCGGGACCACCCGCACGGGCAGGGAGGCCTCGATCGACGGCGAACCGAGCGCGTCGGCGACCTCGGCGGCGACGATGCGGCCGACATGGCTGGCGCCCAGGCCCGCCTGGGTCATGGCCGTGGCGTCGATCAGCAGCATCAGGCCCGGCTTGCGGCCGCGCAGCAGATCGGCTTCGAAACTCGGCGGGATCTCCAGCACGAAGATCACCTGGCCCCTCTCCAGGACCGTGTCGGCGGTCTGGGCGGTCAGGGGGATCGGGGCGCGGAACAGCGGCGGCCGCAGGGCGTCGGTCAGGCGGCGCGACAGGGGAGAGTTATCGTTGTCGACCACCCCGATCGGGGCGTTGTTGACTTCGGTCTTAATGTCCTTCGAGACGGTGTAGACCGCGAAGGTGAAGGCGAACAGGATCAGCACGATCGCCGCCGGATCGCGCCATAGGCTGGCGAACTCCTTCAGGGTCAGGTTCAGGAGGTTGGTCGGGCGCACGGCTCAGGCCTCCTGCTTCTGGAGCAGGACCCGTGCGGCCGCCAGCTGGACGAAACCCAGGATCGCCAGCACGGCGATCGCCGGCGCCAGGTCGGCCAGGCTCCGCGCCTTCACGAAGGCGCCCAGGCTGACCTGCTGGAACCAGGCACCCGGGAAGATGGCGTGGATCAGCCGACCCGCGCCCTCGATCTCCGACGCCGGATAGAGAAAGCCGGAGAAGTTGACAGCGGGGATCAGGGTCAGGATGGCCGTCGCGGCCATCACCGCCGTCTGGCTGCGCAGCACCGACGACAGCAGGACGCCGAAAGCCGTGCTGGCGAAGACGTAGACCAGCCCGCCCACCAGCAGCGCGAGGTGGGAGCCGTTGATGGGCGCGCCGAACCAGCCGACCGCGCTGGCGACCAGGGCCAGGAAGGCGACCATCGCCACGACCACATAGGGTGCCTGCTTGCCGATCAGATACTCGCCCACCGTCGCCGGCGAGGTGTAGAGGTTCAGGATCGAACCCAGCTCCCGCTCTCGCACCACGCCCAAGGCCGTGGTCATGGCCGGGATCAGCGCCAGGGCGAACATGATCACCCCGGGGGTGATGGCGAACACGCTGCGGAAGCCCTGGTTGTAGCGGAAGCGCGGCTCCAGGCTCATCGGCGCGGCCCGGACTGGCGAGACGCCATACTGCTGCCGGATACGGTCGTAGGCGTAGGCCTGCATCAGGGCCAAGGCGTAGCCCTCCGCCGTCTCGCCCCGGAAGGGCGCGGCGCCGTCGACCGTCAGGCCGACCTCGGGCTGGCGTCCCGACAGCAGAGCCTTGCCGTAGCCGGGTGGAATGGCGACGGCCACCGTCACCTCGCCGGCCCGCAGGCGGCGGGTCATGTCGTCTATGCTCTCGAAGGGCGGCTTGCGCTGGAAGTAGCGCGACCCCTCGAACGCCTGGGCCAGGCCCCGGCTCTCGACGCTCTGGTCTTGGTCGAGCACGGCGAAGGTCAGGTTTTCGACGTCGAACGAGATGCCATAGGCGAAGACGAACAGTAGCAGCAGGGGCGCGAAGATCCCAAAGCCCAGCCGGACGGGATCGCGTCGCAGCTCCAGGCTCTCGCGGCTGGCGAAGGCCCAGATGCGCGCCAGCGGCCGCGAGCGCGGGCGGCCGGCCGTCGTGGTGGCGACCGGCGGCGCGGCCGCCGGGGCCTCGCCCCCCTGTGCCTCGGCGAGATAGTCGACGAAGGCTTCCTCCAGCGTCGCCGCGCCCCGCTGCGCGCGCAGGGCCTCCGGCGCGCCGACGGCCAGCACCTTGCCCGCGTCCATCAGCGAGATCCGGTCGCAGCGGGCGGCCTCGTTCATGAAGTGGGTCGACAGGAAGACGGTCACTCCGTCCTCGCGCGCCAGCCTGATGATCGTGCGCCAGAACATGTCGCGCGCGGCCGGGTCCACGCCCGAGGTCGGCTCGTCCAAGATGAGAATGTCCGGCCGGTGCAGGCAGGCGGCCGCCAGTTGCAGGCGCTGGCGCACGCCCAGCGGTAGGCTGCCCGGGTAGCTGTCGGCGTTCCCCATGAGGTCGAAGGCCCGAAGGGCCTCGTCCAGTCGCCGGTCCCGCTCGCCCGCCGGAATGCCGTAGAGCTTGGCCTGGAGGGCGAGGTTTCCCCGGACCGTCAGCTCCTCGTAGAGCGAGAAGGCCTGGGACATGTAGCCGAGCCGGGCGCGGCGGGCGATCGATGAGGCGTCGACGGGCTCGCCCAGCACCTCGGCCTCGCCTGAGCTGGCGGCCAGCAGCCCAACCAGCATCTTCATCGTCGTGGTCTTGCCGCAGCCGTTCGAGCCCAGGAACCCGAAGATCTCCCCGCGCCGGATCTCGAAGCTGACGTCCTCGACCGCGACGAAGTCGCCGAAGCGCCGGGTCAGACCCTGGGCGCGGATCGCGGGCGTTCCGTCGTCATCCTTCAGGGGCGGGGCGACGACCGGCTCTGCTGGCTTGCCCGAGACGAGCAGGGTGTAGGCGGCCTCCATGCCCCCGGCGTCGCCGATCACCTCGGCGGCTGGGCCGTCCGCGAGAATCTGGCCGTCGTCGAGGGCGACGATCCGCTCGAAGCGCTCGGCCTCCTCCATGTAGCCGGTGGCGACCAGCACCGTCATGCCCGGGCGGGCGGCGCGGAGCTGGTCGATCAGCGCCCAGAACTGGCGGCGCGACAGCGGGTCGATGCCGGTCGTCGGCTCGTCGAGGATCAGAAGGTCGGGGTCGTGGACCAGGGCGCAGCACAGCGAGAGCTTCTGCTTCATGCCGCCCGAAAGCTTGCCGGCCGGGCGGTCCAGGAAACGGGAGAGGCCGGTGGCCTCGGTCAGCCGCTGGATGCGCGCGCGCCGCTCATCGGACGGCTGGCTGTAGAGCCGGCCGTGGAAGTCGATGTTCTCCCGCACCGAAAGCGTCGGATAGAGGTTCTTGCCCAGGCCCTGGGGCATGAAGGCGATGCGCTCGAAGGTCTTGGCGCGCTGGCGTCCGCGCCGCATGTCGGCGCCGAAGACTCGCACCTCGCCCGTCTGCATCCGGCGCGCGCCAGCGATCAGTGACAGCAGGGCCGACTTGCCGACCCCGTCGGGACCGACCACGGCGGTGGTCGAGCCGGCCGGTATGGTCAGCGACACCTCGCGCAAGGCCAGGCGCTTGCCGTAGCGGTGCGTGAGCCCGCTGACCTCGACCAGCGCTTCAGCGGCCATCGTTGAGCCCCAGATCGACGGGCCAAGGGGCCTTGGCGTCGCGCCGGACATAGGCCTCGCCGGTCAGGCCTCCATGGACGCCGTCGCGGTGGGAGGCCAGCCAGTCGCGGTCGATCGCCAGCTTCACGCGGTACATCAGCTTGTCGCGCTCGGAGGCCGTCTCGACCGTGCGCGGGGTGAACTGGGCGTCGGCGGCGATGAAGGCCACGCGGGCCGGAGCGACCAGCGGGCGGGCGGCGTCCAGCTTCAGCCGCGCCTCGGCGCCGATGCGCAACTCGGCCACCTCGCGGGTCGGGATGAACACGGTCATGTAGGCGTCGAGCGGGTCGAGCAGGGTCAGTACCCGCGAGCCGGTGCCGACCATCTCCCCGGGCTCCAGCAGCCGATACTCGACCCGGCCGGCCGCCGGCGCGCGCAGGCGGGCGTCGCCGATGGCCGAGCGGACCTCGCTGAGCTGCGCCTCGGCGGCCTGGACCATGGCGGCGGCCTGGGCCTGAGCGGCCTGGGCCCCGGCCAGGGCGGCGAGGGCGGCGTCGCGCTGGGTGCGGCGACGGTCGGCGTCGGCGGGCGAGACGGCCTCATCGCCCACCAGTTGATCGGCGCGCCGGGTCTCGACCTGGGCCAGGGCGACGGCGGCGCGGCGAGCGCGCACCTCGGCGGCCGCGCGGGCCTCAGCCTCGCGCGCCGCGGCGGCGTTGGCGATGGCGGCCTGCGACCTGGCGTCTAACTGCTCGGTTTCCTGGGTCGCCACCACGGCGCCGGCCTCCACCAGGTCGCCTTCGCGCGGCGTGACCGTCAGCAGCCGGCCGGCCATCTTGGCCGAGACGACGAAGCGCTGCAGCTCCACCCGCCCGTTAGCGTAGACGAAGCCTTCGGGCGGACCGGGTTCACGCGTGGCGCGCCAGACCCAATAGCCGCCGGCGGCGCCCAGGATGACGAGGACGAGGAGGAAAGCTGGAAGCCGCTTCGTCATGTTTGCCTTGGCCGCGCCGATGATCCGCACAAGAGTGATGCATATTACGACGTTGCGGTGCAGCATAATTTGATCAAGCTCACGATGATCGCCAAGCAAGCGGCGTAGTTTCCGGCCTGCGAGGCTAGGGAGAGGGTTAGATGATTTCGCGGCGAGCCTTTCTGGGCCGGGGATCTGCCATCGCCGTGGGCGCCTGGGGCGCGGCCCTGGCAGGCTGCGCGGTGGGGCGACCCTATGTTGCGCCGCAACCTGAGCTGCCCGCCCGCTTTCCTGCCCAGGACGCGGTGGCGTCGTCCGGCGCCGTGGCGCTCGCGGCTTGGTGGCATGGCCTCGGCGACGCTTCCCTGACCGCCTGCGTCGAGGCGGCCCTGAAAAACAACGCCGATCTTCGGATGGCGGCCGCTCGAATCGAGCAGGCCCGCGCGGGCATTGACGCGGTGCGGGCCCTGTCGCTGCCGATCGGCCAGGTTTCCGGCGTCGGGGGCCGCGGCGAGGACAGCGCCTCCAGCCCCGTAGGAAGTCTCCTCGAAGGTTTCCGACTGAACCGCGAGACCGATCTCTACGCCAGTGTCCTGACGGTGGGCTGGGAGGCCGACCTGTTCGGACAGATCCGCCAGGCGCGCGAGGCGCGGACGGCCCAGGTCGAACTGGAGGTCGAAAAGGCGCGGGCCATGCGGGTGGCGGTCGCCGCCGAGACCGCCCGGGCCTATGTCCTACTGCGCGCCCTGCAGGGCCGATCGGCCGTCCTCGACGCGCGGACCGCCCTGGCCGAGCGCGCGCTGAAGCTGACCGAGCGTCGGGCCGCCGTGGGCGAGGGGGCGAGGGTCGAGGTCAATGCGGCCAGGGCCGAGCTGGCCGCGCTTGGAGCCGCGCGCCCTTCTCTGGCGGCGGGCCTGGTAAAGGCCGCCGACGCGCTGGACGTGCTGCAGGGCGCGCCGCTGGGCCAGAGCCATGCTCTGCTCGCCGAGACGGGAGGCCTGCCGACGGCCTTGCCCGCCGCCGTGCTGGACGCTCCGGCCGCCGCCGTAGCGCGGCGGCCGGACGTGGCGGCGGCCGAGGGGGCGGTCGCCGCCAGCCACGCGGGGGTGCGGGTGGCGATGGCGGGGTACTATCCGTCCGTGAGCCTTGGCGGCCTGGTCGGGTTCTCCAGCACGGACGCGGCCCGGCTGTTCGATCCCGACGCCAAGCTCTGGCTGGGAGGGGCCTCGGTGCGCTGGCGGCTGCTCGACTGGGGACGGCTGAACGCCGACCTACGCGCGGCCAAGGGACGCGAGGCCGAGGCGCTGGCCGTCTATCGCGCCACGACCGAGAAGGCGGCGGCCGAGATCGACACCGCCCTGGCCGCGGTGCGGGCCGGGGCCGAGCGGACCCAGCAGGTCGAGGCTGTGATCGGCGAGATCGCCAAGGTGCGCCACGCCGCCGATCGCGCCCACGCCGTGGGAGAGCTCGCGCTGGACCCGGTGCTGCGCGCCGACCAGCGGCTCTGGGAGGCGCGAGACCAGGGTATCGTCGCCCGTTCGGCCGCGCTGGAGGCCTCGATCGATCTCTACCGGGCGCTGGGCGCGGCCTGATCCCCCCGCGCCACCCGCAGGGTGTGCAGGGCGATCATCAGCTCCTCGTCAGTCGGGATGACCAGCGCTCGCACGCGGCTGTCGGGCGTCGAAAGATGGGTGGCGTTGCCGGCGTTGGCGGCCTCGTCGAGGCGCAGCCCCATCCATTCCAGGCGCCGGGCGATCCGGGCGCGCGCGTCGGCGTGCTTCTCGCCGATCCCGGCGGTGAAGACCAGGCCGTCTACCCCGCCCAAGCTGGCCGCCAGGGCGGCGATCTCGCGAGCGGCGCGCCAGGCGAAGAGCTCGATGGCCGCATCGGCCTCCGGCGCGGCGCTCGCGGACAGAACGCGCATGTCGCTGGAGACGCCCGACACGCCCAGCAGGCCCGATTTCCGATAGAGCAGATCCTCGACCTGGTCCGGGCTCATGCCCAGCTGGGTCTGCAGGTGCAGCACCACGCCGGGGTCCAGGGCGCCCGATCGCGTGCCCATCATCAGACCGTCCAGGGCCGTGAAGCCCATGGTGGTGTCGACGCTCTTGCCGTCGCGCATGGCGCAGAGGCTGGCCCCGTTGCCGAGGTGGGCGGCGATCACCCGGCCACTCGCCAGGGCCGGGTCGATCTCGCGCAGGCGGCGGGTGATGAACTCGTAGGACAGGCCGTGGAAGCCGTAGCGCCGCACGCCGCGCGCGTGCAGTTCGCGGGGCAGGGCGAACCAAGTCGCGATCTCGGGCCGGTGGTGATGGAAGGCCGTGTCGAAGCAGGCGACTTGCGGCAGGTCCGGCGCCAGGCGGGTGATGGCGTGGATGGCGGCCAGGTTGTGCGGCTGGTGCAGCGGCGCTAGGGGGCTCAGCTTGTCGAGCGCCGCCAGTAGCTCCGGCGTCACCCTGAGCGGCTCGGCGAAGTCGATCCCGCCATGCACGACGCGATGGCCGATGGCGATGATCTCGCGATCCTCCAGATGCTCGACCGCCCAGGCGAACAGGAACTCCAGCAGGTCGGCGTGGCGCAGGGCCGCGCCGTCGGGCCAGGCGTGTTGCAGCAGGACCTCGCCCTCAATGGTCTTGGCGACCAGTTCCGGGGCGATGCCGATCTTCTCGATCTTGCCGCCGGCCGAGAGTTTGGGCGGACCCGCGCCGTCGACCGTGAACAACGAGAACTTGATGCTGGAAGAGCCGGAGTTGAGGCTGACGATGGCCTTCACGCGGTCGGCTCCTTGGCCAGACCGGGGGCGGCCTTGGTCGCCGCGCGTGCCATCAGCACGGCCACGGCGCAGGAGGCCAGTCGCGTGCGCAGGCTGTCGGCCCGGCTGGTCAGGATGATCGGGACCCGCGCGCCCAGCACCACGCCGGCGGCGTCGGCCCCGCCCAGGAAGGTCAGCTGCTTGGCTAGCATGTTGCCCGCCTCCAGGGTGGGGGCCACCAGGATGTCCGCCTTGCCGGCCACGGGCGAGACGATGCCCTTTTCGGCAGCGGCGGCCTCGGAGACGGCGTTGTCGAAGGCCAGCGGTCCGTCCAGCAGGCCGCCGGCGATCTGCCCCCGGTCGGCCATCTTGCAAAGGGCGGCCGCTTCCAGAGTGGAGGGGAGGGCCGGATTGACCGTTTCGACCGCCGACAGGATCGCCACGCGCGGCTGAGCGATGCCGATCACGTGGGCCAAGTCGATGGCGTTGCGGATGATGTCGGCTTTTTCGAGCAGGGTCGGCGCGATGTTGATCGCCGCGTCGGTGATCAGCAGGGGCGCGGGATGCGAGGGCACATCCATGACATAGACGTGGCTGATCCGGCGTTCCGTGCGCAGGCCGGTCGCCGAGGCGACGACCGCGCCCATCAGCTCGTCGGTGTGCAGCGAGCCCTTCATCAACAGCTGGACCTGGCCCGATCGCACGAGCTCTACGGCCTTGGCGGCGGCTTCGTGACTATGGGCGGCGGGAACGATGCGGAAGTCGCTCAGGTCCTTGCCCGCCTCCTCGGCGGCCTTGCGGATCTTGCCTTCGGGGCCGACCAGGATCGGGGCGATCAGTCCGGCCTCGGCCGCGTCAACGGCGGCCAAAAGGGCGGCGGCGCTGCAGGGGTGGACGATGGCGGTCGCGGCGGGAGCGCCGCCGCGCGTCGCGTCGATCAGCCGCCTGTAGCCGTCATGGTCGGAAACGCGGATATCGGGCGGGACCTCGACGGCGCGGCGCAGCTTCTCGGCAGGCGCGCGGACCTCCGCCGAGCCGTTGGCCAGCAGCTCGCCGCGCGAGCCGTTCAGGCGGCAGTCGAAGACGACGACGTTATTGGCCGTCTTCTCGCGCGCCTCGACCGTGGCGGTGACGGTGTCGCCCACCGTCGGCGCGGTCAGGAACCTCAAGGTCTGGCTGATCGTCTCGGCGCCCGGCCCGGGCAGGCGCAGGCCGAAAGTCGCGGTCAGTAGACCCGCGCTCCATACTGTCCACGCCGGCTCGGCGCCATTGCTCAGGCCGCCGACGAGGGCGCGCGAAAGTTCCAGATCCTCGGGCGCCAGCGCCCGACTCAGACGGCCGACCTCGCCGAGCCGGATTTCGTCGAACGTGCGGTTCTCGATGAAATCAGCCGTACTCACGCGTTCGCTTCCAAGCTTGAGATCGCCGACCCGGAGCAGGCGACGGCTACGCTGGTCCACAATGCGTTGGCCGCCCTGTCGGGACAAGCCGGGCGCCGCCTTAAGGGCGATCGGCGCTGGCTTGGAGCTCGGCCTGCATCCATTCCCGGCGGCGCTGCTCTCGCATGACCGAGAGAGCGCAGCAGAATGGGCGCGTGGGCCTCGCGACCGTGCGCCAGCCGGTCTGGTCGACCGGGCCCTACGTCAGTTCGGGGGTGGCGGCGTCCATGACGGGGCGGTGAAGGTCGAGTTCTTGGAGCCGCCCCAACGGCAGCAATTGGCGCAAATCTGAAGTGGTCGGCGCCGAGCGAGAGGTCATCGCATGAACCACATAGCGCTCCCCGCCCAGCAAAATCTAAGAACGCACGCAGAACATTATGCGGGACTATTGCGGGGAATGGGGTCCCGCACACCCCCGCACTACCGGGTTTGTTCTGATTTTCGCCACCAAGAAAGTCGATGAGATTCTATATAAGATATTGATTTAATTAAATATTTTGGCGGCCCGGAAGGGACTCGAACCCCTGACCTTCGCTTTAGGAAAGCGCTGCTCTATCCTGCTGAGCTACCGGGCCGCGCGCCGCGCGGGCAGGGGTCAATAGCGCAGGATGGCGGGCTTGCGAACCCCGTCCGGAAACGGGGGAAACGATGGGTGTGTTTGGACGTCTGAAGTCGCTCTATGTGCAGGTCCTGATCGCCATCGCGCTGGGAATCCTGGTCGGCGCGCTGTGGCCGACGGTCGGGGTGGGGCTGAAGCCGCTGGGCGACGCCTTCATCAAGCTGATCAAGCTGGTCATCGCGCCGGTGATCTTCTGCACCGTGGCCGGCGGCATCGCGCGGATGGGCGACATCAAGGCCTTCGGCCGCGTCGGGGCCAAGGCCCTGGTCTATTTCGAGGTCGTCTCGACCGTGGCCCTGATCATCGGCCTGATCGTCGGCAAGGTGGTGCAGCCCGGGCGGGGCTTCAACATCGATCCGGCGACGCTGGATCCCAAGATCGCCGCCGGCTACCTGGCCAAGGCCCAGCATGGCGAGGGGCTGGTCGCCTATCTGCTGCACCTGATCCCCGACACCTTCTTCGGCGCGTTTTCCGAGGGCAACCTGCTGCAGGTGCTGGTCATCGCGGTGCTGACCGGTTTTGCCTGCACCCGGATGGGCGATTTCGGCGACAAGGTGGCCGATGGCCTGGAAGCCCTGGCCAAGCTGTTCTTCGGTATCATCCATGTGGTGGTTCGCTTCGCGCCCCTGGGCGCCTTCGGGGCGATGGGCTTCACGATCGGCAAGTACGGGATCGACGCCCTGGTCCAGCTGGGCGCGCTGGTGGCCACCTTCTATCTGACGGCCCTGATCTTCGTGCTGGTGGTTCTGGGCGGTATCGCCGCCGCGGCCGGCTTCTCGATCCTGCGGTTCCTGGCCTATATCCGCGAGGAGCTGCTGATCGTGCTGGGCACCAGTTCCTCGGAATCGGTCCTGCCCCAGATGATGGAGAAGCTGGAGCGGCTGGGGGCCAAGAAGTCCGTGGTCGGACTGGTGATCCCTACCGGCTACAGCTTCAATCTGGACGGCACCAATATCTACATGACCCTGGCCACCCTGTTCCTGGCCCAGGCGACCAACACCCATGTCAGCCTGGCCCAGGAACTGACCCTGCTGGGCGTGGCGATGCTGACCTCGAAGGGGGCCAGCGGTGTGACGGGGGCGGGCTTCATCACCCTGGCCGCGACCCTGGCGGTGGTCCCCGATATCCCGATCGCCGCCCTGGCGGTGCTGGTCGGGGTGGACCGGTTCATGAGCGAGTGCCGGGCCCTGACCAACCTGGTGGGCAACGGCGTGGCGACCCTGGTCGTGGCCCGCTGGGACGGCGCCCTGGATCGTGAGCAATTGTCGCGGGAGTTGCGGCGAGGCCCGGTTTCGTCGACGGCGGAACCGATCGCTGATCCGTACGCCGACTAGGAAGGCCGGCGCGCGGGGCGTTCGCGATGCAACCGAAAATAGTGCAAGCTTGGCCGATCTCCTCGCCTTGTGACGCGGCGGGGCCATGCTAGGCTTGAGCGACGATAGAGTCATGTCGAGCGTAAATGATGTTGGATTCGGCGATCGGCGATGCCGCGGACACGGAGTCCGACACCGCGCTGATCACGCTGGTCGAGATGATCGAGGCCCTGTCGGGCGCGCGGACCATCGACCAGGTGGCGGCCGTCGTGCGCTCTTCGGCGCGGCGCATCTCGGGCGCCGACGGCGTGGCCTTCGTGATGCGCGACGCCGACCAGTGCTGGTATGTCGACGAGGACGCGATGGGCCCCCTGTGGAAGGGCCGGCGCTTTCCGCTGACCGAGTGCGTCGCGGGCTGGGCCATGCTCAACCGTCAGACCGTGATCATTCCCGACATCTACAAGGATGAGCGGGTTCCGCACGACGCCTACCGACCGACCTTCGTCAAAAGCCTGGTCATGACCCCCGTGCGGCCCGAGGATCCGATCGCCGCGATCGGCGCCTACTGGGCCCGCGAACATACCCCCTCGGCCGAAACGGTGACCAAGCTGCGGGTGATGGCCCGCGCCACCGCCGCCGCCCTCGAGGCCGGCCGGCTCTACGCCTCGCTCAGCGAGTCGCTGGAGCGCCGGGCCTTCCTGCTGCGCGAGCTGGACCATCGGGTGAAGAACACCCTGGCCGCCGTGCAGTCGATCGCCTTCCAGACCCTGCGCTCGGCCGCGTCGCCGGCGGACTTCACCGAGGCGTTCGAGGCCCGGCTGATGGCGATCTCGCGGGCCCACGAGATGCTGACCCGGCAGTCCTGGGGTCTGGCCGACCTGCGCGAGATCGTGGCGACGGCGCTGGAGCCCTTCGGCGGCCTGCACGACCCGCGCTTCACGGTTCTCGGGCCCGACATCCGCATCACGGCCGAGCGGGCGGTGACCGCGCACATGACCCTGCACGAACTGGTCGTCAACGCCGCCAAGCATGGCGCGCTGTCGACGCCAACCGGACATGTCGACATCGCCTGGACGATCGACGAGACGCCCGGCGCCCGGTCTCTGACCTTCAACTGGCTGGAACGCGGCGGCCCGCCCGTGTCGGGCGCTCCCCGACGGCAAGGCTTCGGGTCCCGGCTGATCGAGCGGGGCCTGGCCCGCGACCTGGGCGGCTCGGCCGAAATGCGGTTCGAGCCCGAGGGCCTGAGGTTCGTGCTTCACGTGCCGCTGACCCAGCCAGGAGCCCCGGCATGAGCGCGCCGCGGGTGATGATCGTCGAGGACGAGGCGCTGGTGGCGATGATGCTGGAAGACCTGCTGGGCGACCTGGGCTGCCAGATCGCCGGGTCGTTCGGCGCGGTCGACAAGGCCCTGGCTTGGCTGGCCAGCGACCAGCCGCCGCCGGACGGGGCGGTGCTGGACGTCAATATCGGCGGCCAGATGGTGTTCCCGGTCGCCGAGGCCCTGCGCGCCCGGGGCGTGCCGTTCGTCTTCGCCACCGGCTATGGCAACCTGCCGCGCCGGGGCTTCGAGGACATTCATGTGCTGAGCAAGCCGCTGAACATCGGCCAGTTGCGCCTGGCGGTGCGGGCGTTCAGCGACGGCCATTGAGCGCCTTTGCGCTGTGGATCCTCCCCCTAGCGGGGGAGGTGGCGCGAAGCGCCGGAGGGGGAAGTCCCTTCTGTTCATGGCATCCCCTCTCCGTCGCCCGTTGGGCGACCCCTCTCCCACAGGGAGAGGATCTGGCCGTGTGTTCCCTCGGGCCGGCGAAGCCAGACCCCGGGGGGGACGCACGGCTTCGCCGCCTCGCGCTTTCGCTGCGATGGTGATGGGAAGGGTCGCGGAGCGTCCGGGCCTCGCCCGGAATGTGTGAGTTCTAAGTACCGTTTCGACGAAGACAGACGCTCCGCGTGATCCGTTATCCGGTGAGCCTGCGAGACGCGGGGTTTTAACCCGCTCCCGACGTTCGGCCCCCGGCGGGCGGAGGGTTGGCTAACCCGTCCGGAATGCCTGGGCGATTTCAGCCCAGGCCTGTCGCGCGTCGTACGGGCGGCGCCGAAGGGTGTTCCCGGCGGTCCCGGTCCGGCTTCAACACGTCCAGCCCCCGCAAGGACCGGTCCGCTCCACCAGACCCTGCCGGGCCTTCGACGACGGCCGACGGGCGCTTCCCGCTCGACCACCCCCAAAAGCCCGTCAGGTCGCCGGCCGACGTCCCTTCCCCTGCTTCTGGGTGAGATCAGTATGCGGGCGGTTTCAGCGCGGAGGATTGGCGCGCTCATTTTATTTTCAGCGCGTTGATTCCATTCGTATTTGCATCGGAAAGCACGGGGATAGAGCGCCGCCAATCCCCGTGGTCGCCGGCGCCTACAGCGCCTTGGTCAGCACCACGAACCGCAGCTCGCCGCTGGTGTCGCCGATCCGGCGGTCATTGTAGGGAAACGGCTCGAAGCCGGTCTGCCGGAAGCCCCGGCGCTCGTACCAGGCGATCAGGGTGTCGCGACCCTCGATCACCGTCATCTTGATGGCCGCGCCGCCCCGGGCCTTCACATAGGCCTCGCAGGTGTCGATCAGGGCGCGGCCGGCGCCGCGATCCTGCAGGTCCGGCGCGACGGCCAGCATGCCCAGCAGCCAGACATCGTCGGCCTGGGGCTCCAGCCACACGCAGGCGAACGGCGCGTCGTATTCGTTGTCGCGCAGGGTCAGGATCACCGAACCGGGCTTGGCGGCCAGGTCGGCGGCCAGGGTTTCGGCGTTGGTGCGCTCGCCGCCCATGAAGGCCGCCTCGGTGGTCCAGCCCTTCTGCGCCTCGGGTCCGCGATAGGCGGAATTCACCAGCGCTGCGACGGCGGGGAGATCCCTGGGTTTGGCGACGACGAGCAGCATGCGAGGCGAGTTCCGGGCGGGAAGGGCGGGCAACCTAGCCTCCGGGTTCCACGCGGCCAAGCCTTCAGCGCTTGCGGACCCGGGTCCAGGCGCCGCCGGCCACGCGGCGCACCATCCCCGCCTCGCGCTTGATCATTTCCCAGGGGTGGAAGGCCAGACCGACGGTGTCGGCCATCGCCGCGCCGCGCTGGCCCATCGGCCGCTCTGGGCCGGTGGTGGAGTCGATGGCGGTCTGATGCTCGATCTCGGCGTTGAACTCGGCCCCGACCAGCACGGCCATGATCGAGAACCACATCCAGACCATGAAGGCGATCACCGCGCCCAGCGGGCCATAGGTGGCGTCGTAGTGCGCCACCCGGTTCACATAGACCGAGAAGCCCAGCGAGCCGGCCAGCCATCCGGCGGCGGCCAGCAGGGCGCCCAGCACCACCCACCGCCAGCGGGCCCGGGCCCGGCAGGGGGCGAAGCGGTAGAGCACGGCGAAGGCGACGGCCGTCATCAGCCAGACCAGCATCCAGCGGATGGGCGCCCAGATCTCGACCAGCGCCGACAGGTGGGCCCGCTCCATCAGGATGGGCGTCGCGATCAGGATCAGGGCGGCGGCGGCGGCGTAGAGCACGCCGCAGAAGGTGAACAGGTAGGTCAGGGCCGTTCGGGCGACCAGGTGGCGGCGTTCCTCCTCGTCATAGGCGATGTTCAGCCCGTCGAAGAGCGCCTTCATGCTGGCGTTGGCGCTCCACACCGACAGCAGCAGGCTGATCACGAACGCCACGCCCAGCTTGGCCTGTTCCTGGCTGGCCAGGCGCAGCATCTGCTCGCCGACGATCTGGACGACGCTGGCGGGAAAGACGCCGGACATCTCGCCAAGCTGCTTCTGGACCGCGCCGACATCGGCAAACAGGCCGTACAGCGACACGAAGGCGCCGATGGCCGGGAACAGGGCCAGCAGGGTGTAGAAGGTCACGCCGCCGGCCACGGCGGGCAGGCGGTCGACGGTGATCTCACGCCAGGTGCGCCACAGGATGTCGCGCCAGCCCAGCAGGGGAATGTGGTGGGGATGGCCGGCGGCGCGGCCGCGCATCGGCTCGGCGGCGTCGAAGTCGTCGGGCGGCAGGACGCGGTCTTCCGACAGACCCGGCGGGGCTTCGTGGACGACTGCTGTGGGCCTTGGGAAGGCGAACGGCGCCAGGGCCAGCAGCACGATCCACGGCGTCAGCCCATAGGGCCGCGACGCCAGCCATGAGCGGATCGGTCGTTTCGGCGGCGGCGCGTCGGTCATCAGGGCTCCCGCGCTAGGAAAGCGTGAGCGCGGCGCACGTTCCCGTCGCCGGCCGGCGGGGTGTGGCCGAGATTTATCGCCGTGATGCGCGCGCGGGGGTCTTGCGGCGGCCCGCGGCGTTCCTAATCTCTATAGGGCGGGCCGGGCCCCTCTGACGATCATCGACGCCGAACGGCGTGGTCGTGATGTCGGACCGCATCGGGTGCGCTCGATGCCGGGTCCAGAGGGTCTGTTGCCCCCCAAGAGCCCAGCAAGCCCGACATCGGGTGCGCCCTCCCAACAGAGGAGAGCTTTTGATGTCCTTCAGTCCTATTCACGCCCAACGGGCCCGCGTCACCGATGCCTGGACGCCGGCTCAGGTGGAACAGCTGGACGCGCTGGTCGCCGCCTGCGCCCTGGTGGCCCATGCCGATGGCTGGGTCACGCTGGAAGAGCGCGGGCGGATGCTGGAGCGCCTGCGCGGCCTGTCCGTGCTGGCCGTGTTCGGCGTCGACGATACGCTCGAGGCGTTCGAGGCCTTTGAGCAACGCTTCGAGGCGGACCCCGAAGGGGCCCGGGTCGAGGCGGAATTGATGGTCCGCCGCCTGCGGGGCCGCGATGACGCCGCGCGGCGCCTGGTCAACTCGGCCTGCGCGGTGGCGGTGGCCGATGGCGGTCTCGACGCCGAGGAGCGCGATGTGCTGCTGAGGATCTGCGCCCTGGTGGGGCTGGATCCGATCCAGTTCGATCTGATCACCGCCGCGGGACGCCGATGAGGATCGAGGTGCGGGTCTGACTGTCGGGCCCTTGCCTTCGGCCGAGTCGTCGCCGACCCTGCCGGGATGGAAGCCCGCATCGCCGCCCTCTACCGTCATCCCGTCAAGGGGTTCACGCCCGAGCGCCTGGTCGCCGCCGAACTGACGGCCGGCGCGTGCTTTCCCTGTGACCGGCTCTATGCGGTGGAGGACGGTCCCAGCGGCTTCGACCCCGACGCGCCGGCCCACATCTCGAAGATGAAGTTCACGGTGCTGGCCAAGATCCCCGCCGTCGCCAGGGCCCGCACGGCCTATGACGAGGCGACGGGGGTGTTCCGCTGCGCCGCCGAAGGCCGGCCCGATTTCGCAGGCGACCTGCGCACGGGCCAGGGGCGGGCGGGGCTGGAAGCCTGGCTGACCGGCCTGCTGGGCGAGGATCTTTCCGGCCCGCCGCGCGTGGTCGAAGGGCCGGGCGCGTACCGGTTCATGGACAGCAGGTCGGGCTATGTCTCGATCATCAATCTGGCCAGCGTGCGCGACCTGGAGGCCAAACTGGGCGTTTCCGTCGATCCCCTGCGGTTCCGCGCCAACCTCTATGTCGAGGGCTGGCCGGCCTGGGTCGAGAACGACTGGACGGGGCGAACCCTGCGGGTCGGCGGCGCGACGGCGGAAGTCCTCAAGCCCATCGTCCGCTGTGCGGCGACCCATGTGGATCCGGTCACGGCGGAGCGGGACATCGAGGTGGTGAAGGCGTTGTTCGACACCTACGGCCACATGTTTTGCGGGATCTATCTGAACGTCACGCAGGGCGGTGAGATCCGGGAAGGCGACAGGCTGGCCTTGAGCTGACCGTGTCTCCCGCCGGACGGGCGGGGAATTGGAATGGCAGCCGGCTTCAACTCGCGCTATTTGACCGCCCATGACCCTGACCCTCGTCAAAGCCTGGACCGCCGCCAAGGAGCGTTTGAAGAACGTTCAGATCGACCAGCCGGCCATCGACGCCCGCCTGCTGCTGGAAGTGGCCGCCGACGTCACCCGCACCGACATCATCACCGATCCCTATCGCGTGCTGACGCAAGAACAGATGGCGACGCTGGACGAGTATCTGAACCGCCGCGCCCGCCGCGAGCCGGTCAGCCACATCATTGGCCGCAAGGGCTTCTGGAAGATCCTGCTGCAGGTCAACAAGAACGTCCTGACGCCGCGCCCCGAGACCGAGGTCATCGTCGACGAGGTGCTGAAGGCCTTCCCCGAGGCCATGGCCTTCAACATGCTGGACCTGGGCGTGGGCTCCGGAACCATCCTTCTGGCGGTGCTGGCCGAGCGGCCGGCCGCCAGGGGGCTGGGCATCGACGTCTCGGAAGAGGCCCTGGCCGTGGCCCGCGAGAACGCCGCCAGCCTGGACCTCAACACCCGCGCGGCCCTGCTGCGCGGCGACTGGACGGCCGGCCTGGGCGACGCGGGCTTTGACCTGGTGGTCTCCAACCCGCCCTATATCGCCAGCCACATCATCGAGACGCTGGAGCCCGAGGTCCGCGACCACGAACCGCGCCTGGCCCTGGACGGCGGTCCCGACGGTCTGGACGCCTATCGCCATCTGGCGCCCGAGATCCTGCGAGTGCTCAAGCCCGCCGGTATGTTCGCCGTCGAGATCGGCTACGACCAGTCGGTCGACGTCGAAGCCCTGTTCAGGCAGGCCGGCGCCACCAACGTGCGGACGATCAAGGATCTGTCGACGCATGACCGCGTCGTGACCGGGGTGAAAAATCCCTTGGAAACCCCCGCGTGAGAGGCTAGACGAAAGAGGTCTCCTTCCAAAAAGCCGGGTGACGGGAAAAGCGATCGTCGATGACGGTCGTAAAGCTCCTCCGGCAGGTGCGCACGGTCTCAAGCCGGTCGCCGCGCCAGAACCAGGATGGGGGCTCTACGGAAACCAGTGTCTCGAGACCTTTCAGGGTTCGACCCGCCTAGAGACCAACAAGGCCGGACGCGCAGCACAGACTGACCGCCGGACAGGTTCAGAAGAAGACCATGAGAGATTTCAAGGGCATGAAGCGCCAGCGCGGCCGCAACAATCGCGGCGGCGGCAATACCGGCGGCAAGCCTCAGCAGCACAACGCCAACCGGGCCTTCGATTCGAACGGCCCCGAGGGCGTGAAGGTGCGCGGCGCGGCCCAGAGCGTTTACGAGAAGTACCAGCAGCTGGCCCGCGACGCCTCTTCGTCCGGCGACCGGGTTCTGGCCGAGAACTACCTGCAGCACGCGGAGCACTATTTCCGCGTCCTGCGCGCCATCCAGCCGAATCGCCCCGTCAGCGACATCATCGGCAAGGACGCCTATTCAGCCTACGAGATCGACTTCGAGGCCGAGCCCGAGGAAGCCCCCGAGACCCCCGAGGCGCCCGCCGCCGACGGCAATGAGGGCGGCGAGGGCGAAGGCCAGCGCGACAACCGCGACCGCTTCGAAGGCCGCCAGCGCGATGATCGCCCCCGTGACGATCGTCCCCGCGAAGATCGCCAGCGCGACGACCGTCCCCGCGACGGCCAGAACCGCGATCGTTTCGACAATAACCAGGGCGGCCAGGGGCAGGGCCAAGGTCGCCGCGACCGCTGGCGCGACCGCGATGACCGCCCCCGCGACGACCGTCCTCGTGACGACCGTCCCCGCGATGACCGCCCTCGTGACGATCGCCCGCGCGATGACCGCCCCAGGGAAGACCGCCCCCGCGACGATCGCCCCCGTGATGACCGTCCCCGTGACGACCGTCCGAGGGATGACCGGCCTCGCGAAGACCGCTTCCGCGACGACCGTCCGGCCCGTGACGAACGTCCGCGCGAAGAGCGTCCGGCCGCTGTCGCTGTCGAGGCCGCCGCCGAGCCGCAGGCCGAGACCCGCCGCGAACGCGCCCCGCGCCGCGCGCCGCGTGATCGCGACCGCGATCCGATGGCCGTGATCGAGCCGCAGGCCACGCCGCTGACCAGCCCGTCTTCCGCCAGCGAGGGTTCGCCCATGCTGCGCGGCCAGGGCGGCGACGTCAGCCACGCGCCGGCCTTCCTGGGCCGTTCCTCGGCCGTCGAGTCGCCGGCTCCGGCCGCCGCCGAAGGCGAAGAAAAGAAGCCCCGTCGTCGCCGCGCCCCGCGCAGCTTCGAAGGCGGCGAAGGCGCGCCGCCCGCCACGGGATCCGAAGACGCCTGATCCGCGCCTTCCGCCGCGTTTCAAAAGGAGCCGTGAAAGCGGCTCCTTTTTCTTTGGCGGTCCGCGCGCCGGCGCCCGGCCATTTCCGATGGAGCGCCCGAGGTCGTCCCGGCCCTGGTCCCGGTTGCGCGCAAGCTTTGCAGCGGAGATAAGGTTGTGTCGCGTTCGTCTCCTATCGAAGCCAGACCATGACCTTTCGTCTCCGCCTGCCTCCGCTGATCGCCCTGGCCCTGGCCGCGCCCCTGGCGGGCTGCGCCTATAACGCCGATCTGGGGCGCGACCAGCTGCTGATCGTCAAGGACTCCGGCCTGGCCGCCCAGGGCGAGAAGGCCTGGGCCCAGACCCTGAAGACCGGCCTGCTGTCCAGCGATCCCAAGCGCAACGCTCGGGTGCAGTCCGTGGGGCAGCGGGTGGTCACCGCCGCCGGCCTGGGCGGTCGGCCGTGGGACTATGTGGTCCTGCTGGACGAGGCGCCCAACGCCTTCGTGCTGCCCGGCGGACACGTCGGCGTCACCGTGGGGCTGCTGGACCTGGTCGACAATGACGACCAGCTGGCCGCCGTGATCGGCCACGAGGCGGGCCACGTCGTCGCCCAGCACGCCGCCGAGCGCTATTCCCAGACCATGACCTCCAAGATCCTGCTGGGCGTGGCCGGGGCGGCGGCGGGAACCTCCACCGATTTCGGTCGCGGACTGAAGTCTTATGGCGACGACGCCAGCCAGTACCTGTTCCTGCTACCGTTCTCGCGTCAGCATGAGCTCGAGGCCGACCGCCTGGGCGTCGACTACATGCAGCGGGCCGGCTACCAGCCGCGCGAGTCCGTCGTGTTGTGGCGCAAGATGCAGGCCCAGGGCGGCGGGGCCGGCAAGCCCGAGATCGCCTCGACCCACCCGTCGGACGCCTCGCGGATCGCGGCCCTGCAGGCCTATATCTCCAGCAAGGGCTGGTGAGGCCTTCTTGAGCGTGTGGCGTCCGTCGTAAGCAGGTGCTTATCCGCCGGGCCGTAAGCGCCCGGTCAATGGTCACGGCCCCGTCCGCGCCGTTCCTGATCCCCGTCGCAACAGACGGAGGTTCCCATGCGCGGTCTTTTCATCGCCCTACCCATCCTGACCCTGACCCTCGCCCAACCCGCCTTGGCCCAGCCTCGCCTGGGCGAGGTGATCGGGCCCGACAGGCCCCGGGCCGAGGCCAGCCTGGCCGCCCAGGGCTATCGCCTCACCGAATTTGAAGCCGAGCACGGGCGGCTGGAGATCAAGGCCGTCAAGGGCGAGGAGCGGCTGGAAATCCTCGCCGAGGCCAAGACCGGCAAGGTGCTCAAGGTCGAGGCCCGCAAGGGTCGGGGTGAGCGCCAATGAGCGGCGCGGTTCACGCAACGCGTCGCTGGGATCCCCTGGTGCGGATCACGCACTGGGGGATCGCGGCGGCGGTGGTCATCAACCGCCTGGTGACCGAGGGTGGGTCCCAGATCCACGTCTGGATCGGCCTGGCGCTGGCCGCCTTGCTGGCCCTGCGGCTGGCCTGGGGCTTCATCGGTCCAGTCGAGGCGCGGTTCACGTCCTTCCCGCCCAGTCCGCGCCGGGCGGTCGAGCATGTGCGCGACATCCTGGCCGGACGACATGTCTCCCACCGGTCGCACAATCCGCTGGGCGCCCTGATGGCCTATGCCCTGTGGGCGACCCTGGCGGTGGTCATCGCCAGCGGGATCGCCATGACCGGCTTTCCGCCCAGGGTTCATGCCGAGGGCGGCGAGCGGCCGGCGGCCGTCGCGACGTCTTCAGCCCCAGCTGAGGAGGGCGAGGAAGCCGGCGAGGGAGAGGAAGGCGGAGAAGGCGGCGAGATCGCCGAGGAGGTCCACGAGATCGCGGCCAACCTGCTGCTGGCCCTGGCGGCGCTGCATCTGCTGGGCGTCGCGTTCGAGACACGCCGCAGCGGTCGTCAGATCGTGCTGTCGATGATAGGCGGAAAGGGAAAGTCCAAGGAGCCTTGATGGCCCACCGACCCACCAAGTCCCGTACAGTCTTGGGAGACCGCCTGGCCCCGGCGGTCTCCTTCGTTGTCGCCGTGCAGGCGGTGGCGGCCGTGTTCTTCATCGGCGACGCCCTGGCCGATATCCGCAACGCCGGGCCCAGCCCCCATATCGTGATCGAGGCGATCATCGCCCTGGCCCTGCTGGGCGGCGTGGCCGTCGGGGCGCTGCTGGTGCGACGGATGTGGACCGACGGCCGACGCAGGCAGGCGGCCCTGGCGGTGGCCGCCGGCGCCCTGAGCGAGGTGGCCGCCCAGCGGTTCCGCGAATGGCGTCTGACCCCGGCCGAGGCCGACGTGGCGGTCTTCGCGCTCAAGGGGTTCGACGTGGCCGAGATCGCGGTCCTGCGGGGCTCGGCGGCCGGCACCGTGCGCGCCCAACTGGCGCGGGTCTACGAGAAGGCCGGGGTCAATTCGCGCTCGGCCCTTGCCAGCCTGTTCCTGGAAGATCTGATGACCACGCCGGTGATTTTGCCCGAGGCCTCCTAAGGCGGCGTCCGACCCCTTGTGTGACAAACCAGCCACACCTACATCGGACTTGCGAGGCGTTGTGCTTGATCAAGGCGATGGCTCGCGATCCGCCTAGAAGGGGACATCATGAACATCGATCTGTATTCCGACCGCGCCAAGCAGGCCGTGCAATCGTCCCAGAGCCTGGCTCTGGCCCGCGGCCATCAGCAACTTGGACCCGAACACGTGCTGAAGGTCCTGCTCGAGGAAAAGGACGGCCTCAGCGGCGCCCTGATCCAGAGCGCCGGCGGTCGGCCCGACGTGGTCGACAAGGCCGTGGACGCCTTGCTGGCCAAGACGCCCCGCGTCGACGGCGCGGGCGGTCAGCTCTACATGAAGCCCGACACCGCCCGGGTGTTCGCCGAGGCCGAAAAGGGCGCCAAGGCGGCCGGCGACGCCTTCGTCACCACCGAGCGCCTGTTGATCGCCATCGCCAAGGAAGGCGGCGACGTCGCCAAGCTGCTGAAGGACGCCGGCGTCACGCCCAAGGGGCTGGAAGACGCCGCCAACTCGATCCGCAAGGGCCGCACCGCCGACAGCGCCAATGCCGAGGAAGGCTATGAGGCGCTCAAGCGCTATGCCCGCGACCTGACCCAGGCCGCCCGCGACGGCAAGCTGGACCCCGTGATCGGACGCGACGAAGAGATCCGCCGCACGATCCAGGTGCTGAGCCGCCGCACCAAGAACAATCCCGTGCTGATCGGCGAGCCCGGCGTCGGCAAGACCGCCATCGTCGAGGGCCTGGCCCTGCGCATCGTCAATGGCGATGTGCCCGAGAGCCTGAAGGACAAGCGCCTGCTGTCGCTGGACATGGGCAGCCTGATCGCCGGCGCGAAGTATCGCGGCGAGTTCGAGGAGCGCCTCAAGGCGGTCCTGAACGAGACCACGGCCGCCGAAGGCTCGATCATCCTGTTCATCGACGAGATGCACACCCTGGTGGGCGCGGGCAAGGGCGACGGGGCGATGGACGCCTCCAACCTGCTCAAGCCCGCCCTGGCGCGCGGCGAACTGCACTGCGTGGGCGCCACCACGCTGGACGAGTACCGCAAGCACGTCGAGAAGGACGCGGCCCTGGCCCGTCGCTTCCAGCCGGTGTTTGTCAGCGAGCCGACGGTGGAGGACACCGTCTCGATCCTGCGCGGCCTGAAGGAGAAGTACGAGGTCCACCACGGGGTGCGCATCTCGGACTCGGCCATCGTCGCCGCCGCCACGCTGAGCAACCGCTACATCGCCGACCGCTTCCTGCCCGACAAGGCCATCGACCTGATCGACGAGGCGTCCAGCCGCGTGCGGATGGCCATCGACTCCAAGCCGGAAGAACTGGACGAGATCGACCGCCGCCTGGTGCAGCTGAAGATCGAGCGCGAGGCCCTGAGCAAGGAAACCGATCCGGCCTCGCGTCAGCGCCTGGAAAAGCTGGAAGACGAAATCGACGACCTGCAGGGCCAGTCCGACGACATGACCGCCCGCTGGAAGGCCGAGAAGGACAAGGTGGGCGGGGCCGCGCAAGCGCGTGAAGCCCTCGACCGTCTGCGCGCCGACCTGGCCGCCGCCCAGCGCGCCGGCGACTTCGCCCGCGCCGGCCAGATCCAGTATGGCGAGATCCCGGCCCTGGAAGCCCGCCTGGCCCAGGCCGAGTCCGTCGATGGCGCCGCCCAGAAGTCGCTGACCCCCGAGGTCGTCGACGCCGAGCAGATCGCCGCCGTGGTCAGCCGCTGGACCGGGGTTCCGGTCGAGAAGATGCTGGAAGGCGAGCGCGAGAAGCTGCTGCAGATGGAGCTGGCCCTGCGCGCCCGCGTGGTGGGTCAGGACGAGGCCCTGGAAGCCGTCTCCGACGCGGTGCGCCGCGCGCGGGCCGGCCTTCAGGACCCCTCGCGTCCGATCGGCAGCTTCCTGTTCCTGGGCCCGACGGGCGTGGGCAAGACCGAGCTGACCAAGGCCCTGGCCGAGTTCATGTTCGCCGACGAGCACGCCATCACCCGGATGGACATGTCGGAATACATGGAAAAGCACTCGGTCAGCCGCCTGATCGGGGCCCCTCCCGGCTATGTCGGCTACGATGAAGGCGGCGCGCTGACGGAAGCCGTGCGTCGGCGTCCGTATCAGGTGGTGCTGTTCGACGAGGTCGAGAAGGCTCACCCTGACGTGTTCAACGTGCTGCTGCAGGTACTGGACGACGGTCGCCTGACCGACGGCCAGGGCCGCACGGTCGACTTCCGCAACACGCTGATCATCATGACCAGCAACCTCGGCTCCGAATACCTGGCCAACCAGGAAGACGGGGAAGACGTGGACGCGGTGCGGCCGCAGGTGATGAACGTGGTGCGCGGCCACTTCCGCCCCGAGTTCCTCAACCGGATCGACGAGATCATCCTGTTCAAGCGGCTGGGCCGGGCGAACATGGCCGACATCGTCCGCATCCAGCTGCAACGCGTCGAGAAGCTGCTGGCCGACCGCCGCATGACCCTGGCCATCGACGCCGAGGCCTTGGCCTGGTTGGGCGAGAAGGGCTACGACCCGGTCTATGGCGCGCGCCCGCTCAAGCGCGTGATCCAGAAGGAACTGGTCGACCCCATCGCCAAGCGGCTGCTGGCCGGCGAGCTGGAAGACGGCGGCGTGATCGCCGTCGGCGTCCAGGACGGTCAGCTCAACATCGGCAAGGCCGTGCTGCAGTAAGGCTTGGAGACCTACGACCGACAACGGATGTCATCCCGGCCAGTGCTTAGCGCGCCGAGCCGGGATGACATTTTTGGACGTCATCCCCGGGGGCGACGCTTCTCCAAAAGGGGAGCATCATGATTGGCGCAGACGCTTCGGGAGACACCGCATGAAACGAACGCTTCTGACCCTGATCGCCGCCGTCGGCCTCGCCACCGTCGCCCACGCGGCCGAGCCGGCCAGGATGTCCAAGCCGCCCAAGGCCCAGCGCGCCTGTTTTCCCGCCCGCAGCGTCAACAACTTCGCCGCTGTCGATGACCAGAACCTTTATGTCCGGGTCGGAGTGCGAGACGTCTATCGGCTGGAAATGTTCGGCAACTGCTTCGATCTGTCGTGGGTGCATTCCCTCGCGCTGGTCTCGCGGGGCGGGTCGTTCATCTGCGAGGGTGGCCTCTCCGGTGTCGATGTCGTGACGCGCGACGCGGGGCCCGGCCTGCAGACCTGTCCGGTGTCGAGCATCCGCAAGCTGAGCCCCGAGGAGATCGCGGCCCTGCCGAAGAAGGCTCGACCCTAGGGGGCCTTCGACGTCTTCCCGGCCTTGCTCGCGGTGTTCAGCGCCACCGCCGCGCGGATCAGCGCCTTGAAGGCCTCCTCGTCGATCGTCTCGCCATCGCGGAAATCGATCGCCCGGCGCGCGGCGCCTTCGAGGCTGGAATTGAAAAGCCCGGAAGGATCCTCCAGCGCCGCGCCCTTGGGGAAGGTCAGCTTCACGGCGGCCTTGTAGACCTCGCCTGTGCAGACAATGCCGGCGTGCTCCCACACCGGCACGTTCCACTTCCAGGCCTCGACCACGTCGGGATCGGCCCGCAGGATCAGCGCGCGAAGCC
This sequence comes from Caulobacter sp., assembly GCF_965279145.1. Lineage (NCBI taxonomy): Bacteria > Pseudomonadati > Pseudomonadota > Alphaproteobacteria > Caulobacterales > Caulobacteraceae > Caulobacter > Caulobacter sp. The sequence continues at coordinate 979,758 of NZ_OZ257139.1, read as the reverse complement.
GGGCCAGGGTCTCGCCCCGCCAGCCGCCCAGCCCCTCGATCCGGGCGTCGATCAGCCGGGAGGGCGGCTCGCCCGCGGCGACCAGGGCCGTCTCGATATCGCTCAACTTCATCATGATCCCACCTCGTGCTGAGGGTTCACAGGCTATGACCCGGCAGTTGACTGGCTTGCTTCCCCAGCCGCCGAACTGGGCCTCATCAAGCGGAGCGTCCTCGCGGATGTCGAGATATCAAATAAAGGCGTCTCGCAAAGAGCGAGGATAGGCCGGGTCTGCCCCCGCGCTTTGTGTCAGAGGCTCGCGGTCAGGGAGCCCCCTTTCCGTGCGGGCCGCGCTACTTCCGTTGGCCGCGTCAAACGAGAGAATTCAGGCGCCGGGCCTGTGGATAACTTTCGTGTCGGTCGTCGGCGCCGACAAACTCGAGTTAAAAAATCCGGGAACCAGATCGCGGCGCGTGCGCTTGCGCGGGGTAATAGAAGTCATTGATTTTCATGGCCTAGCTTGGCGCCGCGAGGCCCAGAACTGGCCTATTTTTCGCCCTGATAAGCTGGCGGGTTCCTCGGTCGGCGCTCCTGGAGGCGCCACCGGATCAACGGACGAGACGAAAACCGATGATGAGAACCCTGAAAATGGCCACCGCCTGCGCGCTGGTCATGGGCGGCCTTGCCGTCAGCGGCTGCGCCACCAAGGACTATGTGAAGACCAAGGTCGGCGGCGTGCAGACCCAGGTCACCGAGCACGGCGCCCAGATCGGCGCGCTGGACAAGACCTCCCGCGAAGCCCTCGAACGCGCCACCGCCGCCGGCAAGCTGGCCGAGGGCAAGTTCATGTACTCGATGGTGCTGTCGGACGATTCGGTGAAGTTCCCGCTCAACGCCGCCGACCTGTCGCCGGAAGCCGAGCAGCGGCTCACCGAGTTCGCCGACAAGCTCAAGGGCGAGAACAAGAACGTCTATCTGGAAATCCAGGGCCACACCGACAATGTCGGCCAGCCGGACTACAACGACAGCCTGGGCGAAAAGCGCGCCGAAGCGGTGCGCAAGTTCCTCAGCAAGCAGGGCATCGCCCTCAACCGCATGTCGACCATCTCGTATGGCGAGGACGCCCCGGTGGCCGGCAACGACACCCGCGAAGGTCGCGCCCAGAACCGCCGGGTCGTGGTGATGGTTCTGTCGTAAGGACTTTGCCGGCGCGAGCGTGCGTACCGCGCCGGCAAGCCTCTCGGCGAGTGCGAAGATCTGGGCGGTAAGGCCTTGCTGCAAGGCTGAAGCAACGGCAACGTCCGGCCCTCGGTTTTCCCGGAGTCGCCATGCGTCTGCCCCTCGTCCTCGCCGCCGGTCTGTTGCTGGCCTCTCCCGCCCTCGCCGCCGAGATCCCCGCGCCGTCCACCGACCAGCCTTTGCTGCGAGCCGTCGCCGCCGACGTCGATCCCAGGGCGCTGGAGAGCACGATCAGGTCGCTGGTGGGCTTTGGCACCCGCCATACCCTGTCGGACACCAGGTCGGAGACGCGTGGCATCGGCGCGGCGCGGCGCTGGGCCAAGGGCCGGTTCGAGGCGATCAGCAAGGACTGCGGCGGTTGCCTGACGGTGGAGACGCCCTCGCAAACCGTGACCGGCCGCCGCGTGCCCAATCCGACCGAGGTCATGGACGTGCTGGCCATCCAGAAGGGGACCACCGATCCCGACCGGGTGATCCTGATCGCCGGCCACATCGACAGCCGCGTCACCGACGTGATGGACTTCACCAGCGACGCCCCCGGCGCCAATGACGACGCTTCGGGCGTGGCGGCCGTGATCGAGGCGGCGCGGGTGCTGAGCAAGCACAGGTTCCCCGCCACCCTGGTGTTCGCGGTGCTGTCGGGCGAGGAGCAGGGGCTGCTGGGCGGCAAGGTGCTGGCGGACTACGCCCGGGCGCATGGCTGGAAGGTCGAGGCCGACCTCAACAACGACATCGTCGGCAACAGCCGCGGCCAGAGCGGGGTGATGAACAACACCCAGGTGCGGGTGTTCTCGGAAGGCACCAAGGCGGTCGAGACCCCCGAGCAGGCCAACGGCCGGCGCTATAACGGCGGCGAGGTCGACAGCCCCTCGCGCAACCTGGCCCGGTTCCTGGACGGCCTGGCCGACCGCTACCTGTCCAATTTCGACGTGGTGATGGTCTATCGCACCGACCGCTATGGCCGGGGCGGCGATCAGGTGCCGCTGCTGGAAGCCGGCTATCCCGCCGTTCGGGTGACCGAGGCGGCCGAGAACTATGACCGCCAGCACCAGAACCTGCGCACCGAGAACGGCAAGGCCTATGGCGACGTGATCGAGGGCGTGGACTTCGCCTATCTGGCCCAGGTCACCCGCCTGAACACCGTGGCCATGGCCTCGCTGGCCTCGGCGCCGACCCCGCCGCAGGGCGTCAAGATCGAGGGCGCGGTCAGCCCCGACACCAAGGTCTCGTGGACCGCCACGCCGGGCGCGGCCGGACACCGCGTCTGGTGGCGCGGCACCACCGATCCGACCTGGCGCTACAGCCGCTGGGTCCCGACCGGAACCACGGCGACGCTGAAGGATGTGGTGATCGACGACTGGTTCTTCGGCGTCTCGTCGGTGACGGCCGACGGCTGGGAGAGCCCGGTGGTGTTCCCGGGCCCCGCCGGCTCGTTCGAGAGCCCGCCGCCGGCCGCGGCCACTCCGGCCTCCAAATAACCGCTCTCCCCGGCGACCCGAAGGGCGGCGAAGCCAAAGCCGGGGTCCAGATCGAACCCGGAGAGCCGGGCGGTCGAACGCCGTCAGAAGGCGCGTCATCCCCAAACACTCAGGCTGAATCTGGGTCCCGGCCTTCGCCGGGAAGAGCGGGTTATGGGGGTTACGCGATCAGGTCCGGATCGTTCCGCTGCAGCCAGGCGGCCGCGTAGGAGCACAGCGGGGTGATCCGCATGCCCTCGGCGCGCGCCGTCCTGGCGACCTCTTCCATCAGGCGCCCGGCCGCGCCCTTGCCGCGCAGGGCGGGGTCGGCCTCGACGTGCGGGATCACCAGGCGATGGCCGCTGCGCTGATAGTCGGCCACGGCCAGCAGGCCATCGACCTCCAGTTCGTAGCGGCTCAGTTCGGGGTTGTGGCGGAAGGTTTCGGTCATGGGATGCTCAACGCAGGTGGAGGCAAACTGATCCTCCCCCAGAGGGGGAGCATCTGTTGACGTGGCTAAACCAGCTCCACCGCCATAGCCGTGGCTTCGCCGCCGCCGATGCAGAGCGAGGCCATGCCCTTCTTGCCGCCGCTGGCCTGCAGGGCCGAGATCAGGGTGCACAGGATCCGCGCGCCCGAGGCGCCGATCGGATGGCCCAGGGCGCAGGCGCCGCCGTTGATGTTCAGCTTGTCGGGATCAAAGCCCAGCTCCTGCTGGGCGATCATGGCGACCACGGCAAAGGCTTCGTTGACCTCCCACAGATCGACGTCGGCGACGTCCCAGCCGGCCTTCTTCAGCGCCTTGCGCATGGCGGGCACGGGGGCGGTGGTGAACAGGCCCGGCTCGTGGGCGTGGGCGGCGTGGCTGACGACGCGGGCGATGACCGGCAGGCCCAGCCGTTCGGCGACGCTCTGGCGGGTCATCACCAGGGCGGCCGCCCCGTCGCTGATCGACGAGCTGTTGGCCGCCGTGATGCCGCCGTCGCGGCTGAACGCCGGGCGCAGGGTGGGGATCTTGGCCGGATCGGCCTTCAGCGGCTGTTCGTCCTGGTCCACGACCTCCGTTCCCTTGCGGGTCGTGACGGTCACGGGTGTGATCTCGGCCTTGAAGGCGCCGCTCTGGATCGCCGCCCTGGCCTTCATCAGGCCCCGGGTGGCGTAGTCGTCCATGGCCTCGCGGCTGAACTGGTAGGTCGCCGCCGAGTCCTCGGCGAAGGCCCCCATCAGCTTGCCGGGGGTGTAGGCGTCCTCCAGGCCGTCGAGGTACATCGAGTCCCACATCTGGTCGTGGCCGATGCGGGCCCCGCCCCGGTGCTTGGTCATCAGGTAGGGCGCCCCGGTCATGCTCTCCATGCCGCCGGCCACGATGATCTCGGCGCTGCCGGCCGCCAGGGCGTCGTGGGCCATGATGGCCGCCTGCATCCCGCTGCCGCACATCTTGTTGACGGTGGTGGCCTCGACCGACTTGGGCAGGCCCGCGCCGATCGCGGCCTGGCGCGCGGGGGCCTGGCCCAGGCCCGCCGGCAACACGCAGCCCATGAAGATCTGCTCGACCAGGTCGCCGGAGACGCCGGCCCGTTCGATGGCCGCCTTCACCGCCGTCGCGCCCAGTTCGGTGGCCTTGACCCCGCCCAGCGCGCCCTGAAAACCGCCCATTGGGGTGCGCGCGAAGGAAACAATGACGACGGGATCATGGGCTGCGGACATGGATGGTCTCCAGATTGCGGCAATTAGGGGTGGAATAAACCCTGACCTGGCGCTGCCGCGCAAGCGGTTCGCGGAAAGGGGAGGCGATGTCGAACCCTAAGGATCGGCCATCGCCTCCCAAGGCGCAACCGAGGTAGTCAGTTGTGATTAAAAACTAATGCTGTTCATCCTTAAACGCAACGCTCTCTTGCATTCCCCGGCGGAACACCCCAACCTCGCCCCATGGGCCGCACCGCCGACTACACCAACCAACGCTGCAGCATCGCCGCCACGCTCGAAGTCGTAGGCGATCCGTGGACCTTGCTGATCCTCCGCGACGCCTTCGCCGGGGTGAAGCGCTTCGAGCAGTGGCAGGAGCGCCTGGGCGTGGCCCGCAACGTCCTGGCCGCCCGCCTCAAGACCCTGGTGGCCCATGGCGTGATGGAAGCCCGGCGCTATTCCGAGCGGCCGCCGCGCCAGGAATATCTGCTGACCGAGAAGGGCCTGGATCTGAGCCCCGTGCTGCTGACCATGGCCGAGTGGGGCGACCAGCACGTCTATGGCGTGGGCAAGAGGCCCGTGCGCTTTGTGCACAAGACCTGCGGCTGCGACTTCCATCCGCGCATGGCCTGCGAGGCGTGCGGCGAGATCGTCGACCGTCGGGACATCAAGCGCGTCCAGATCGATGACCCTGGCCAGACCGTGGGTGAGGCGCTTGAAGCGGCGAAGGTCGCCGTCGAGTAACGCGCGGGCTGTGGCCAGACCCAGCCCCGCACGGCCAAGATTGAAGACACAGAATATTTAGTCTTGCTCTCCTACCGTGCCGCTCGGCCCGGGGGCAGGCATAGATGACGCTTATCCAGAAAGTCGCGGGACTCTTCGCGATCCAGAAGGAACGACCGGAATTGCTGATCGCGCAGGCGACGGCGTTCCGCCGCCAGGTGCCGATGATGTACCTGGTCGTGCTGGTCAACGCGGCTGTGCTGGCCGCCACGCACTTCCATTCCGCGCCCGCCTATCTGACCATCGGCGGCCCGCTGGTGCTGACCCTGGGCAGCGGCTGGCGGGTGATCGGCTGGTGGCGACTGCGCGAGCAGGAGATGGATCTGGCCCGGGCCACCAGGATGCTGGGCGGAACGTTGGGCGCCGCCGCCGTAATGGCCGTGCTGTTCTCGGCGTGGGCGCTGTCGCTCTTCCCGTACGGCGACGCCTATCAGAAGGGCCACGTGGCCTTCTACATGGCGATCACGGTGATCGCCTGCATCTTCTGCCTGATGCACATGCGGGCCGCCGCCCTGACCGTCACCGTCCTGGTCCTGGGTCCGATGACCCTGTTCTTCGCCCTGACCGGCCAGCCGGTGTTCCAGGCCATCTCGCTGAACGTGTTGATCGTGGCGGCGGTGATGATCGTGATCCTGCTGATCCACTATCGCGAGTTCGCCGACCTGGTGGAGTCGCGCGGGGCCCTGATCGACAAGGCCGTTCACGCCCAGCAACTGAGCGATGAAAATGATCGCCTGGCCAATCTGGACAGCCTGACGGGCCTGCCCAACCGCCGCCGCTTCTTCAGCGAGCTGGACGCTCACGTCGCGCGCGCCAAGCTGCACAATCGCGGGCTTGTCGTCGGGGTGATCGACCTGGACGGCTTCAAGCCGATCAATGACGCCTTCGGTCACGCCACCGGCGACCGCCTGCTGACCGAGGTGGGCCGACGGCTGGAGACCTTCGGCTCGCCGCCGCTGTTCGCGGCGCGGCTGGGCGGCGACGAGTTTGGCGTGATCATCGACGCGCCGCTGAGCCCTGAGGCGGTGCGGGATCTGGGGCGCGACCTGTGCGAGCTGCTGCGAGCGCCCTGCCGCCTGCCCGGTGTCACCGCCCAGGTCGGCGGCTCGATCGGCTTCTGCTCGTTCCCCAGCGGCGCCCAGACCAGCGCCCAGCTGTTCGAGCGGGCCGACTACGCGCTGTATCACGCCAAGCAGAACCTGAAGGGGAGCGCCGTCGTGTTCGACGAGCGCCACGAGGCCGACATCCGTGAACTGGGACGGGTCGAGCAGGCCCTGCGCCGCGCCGACCTGCACGCGGAGATGCACATCCATTTTCAGCCCATCGTCGACATCGCCGCCAAGCGCACCATCGCCTTCGAGGCCCTGGCCCGCTGGTCCAGCCCGGAGCTGGGCGAGGTGGCGCCGACCGTGTTCATCAACGCCGCCGAGCGCTCGGGCCAGATCGTCGAGATCACCCGCGTGCTGGTCGCCAAGGCCCTGGCCGCGGTGCGGGCCTGGCCGATGGACATGCGGGTGTCGATCAACCTGTCGGCCCGCGACATCGCCTCGATGGAGACGGTCAGCCGCATCGTCGAGATCGTGCTGGCGAGCCAGGTCGCGCCGCATCGCATCGACTTCGAGATCACCGAAACGGCCATCGTCTGCGACTTCGACCAGGCTCGCGCCGCCCTGACGACCTTCCACGCCCTGGGCGTGCGCACCGCGCTGGACGATTTCGGCACCGGCCATTCCAGTCTCAGCCATGTGCGGCTGCTGCCGCTGGACAAGCTGAAGATCGACGCCAGCTTCGTCACCGACATCGAGCATCACCGGCCCAGCGAGGACATCGTCAAGACGGTGCTGGAGCTGTGTCGCAACCTGCGGATCGACTGTGTCGTCGAGGGCGTCGAGACCCAGGAACAGTTGGAAAAGGTCGCCGCGCTGGGCGGCGTGGTCATGCAGGGCTATCGGTTCGCCCGTCCGATGCCGGCCACGCTGGTCGCTGACTATCTGGCCCAGGAAGCCGCCATGGCCATCGCCAAGCGGGGCGCGTCCAAGATGAGCGCCGCTCAGCGCGCGGCCCGGCTGTGGTTCGACGAGGATGGCCTGCAGGGGCTGGGCTAGGCGGTCTATCGCGCGGCGGACCGCGCGCCCTGGACCATGGCCTGGGCCGCGATCGCGGCCTGGGTGCGGTTGTGAACGTTGAGCTTGCGCATCAGGGCCGTCATGTGGGCCTTGACGGTGGCCTCGGCGATGCCGAGGTCGAACGCGATCTGCTTGTTCAGCAGCCCCGAATTGACGCCTTCCAGCACCTTCATCTGGGTTGGCGTGAGACCGCCGAACGTCTCCAGATCCCGGTCGATAACGCGGACTTCCGTCGTGGTCATTCCTGATCCCCTCAGCTTCATCCCAATGCGCCCGTCTTGCGACGGCGCGACGCCCGATTGTTTTGCTCGCCGATCGCTGGCGGGTTCGGGTCGTGTTCGATGATGTTAGCGCTATCTGTTGGACAAGTTCAAGTGATTTTGACGATGTGAGCGTGAACATCGCAACATGGGGAGCGTCGAGCCAAAATCTGTCATACAGGTTTGCGTTTCAGGCCTCGCCGCCTGAGCGGCGCGACGGGCGGCCGCTTTCTCTGCGACGCGAACGGCGCGATGGTGGCGCTACCAAACTGGAGACCGATGGATGAGCGAAGGCCGTTTGGCCGACCGGGCCTATACGGGGATCGTGGAGATGATCAACGCCGACGGACTGGCCGTTGGCGATCGTCTGCCCTCCGAGGCTCGCCTGGCGGAGATCTTTGGCATGTCGCGCACCGTGGTGCGCGAGGCGCTGGTCCGACTGGCGGCCGACAGCATCACCGAGGCCCGGCGCGGCGCGGGATCCTTCGTCAAGAACCGTCCGTCCGACAAGCTGGGCGCCTACATGCCGCTGTCGGAGCTGCCCTCGACGCTTGGAAGCTACGAGGTGCGCTTCGTGCTCGAGGCCGAGGCGGCGCGGCTGGCGGCGGCGCGCCGCTCGGCCGAGGAGATGGCCAGCATCGAGGAGGGTCTCGCCCAGCTGCGCGCCGCTCTGCTGTCGAACGCGCCGGCCCATGTCGAGGACATGGAGCTGCACCGCCGCATCGTGCTGGCCACCGCCAACCCCGCCTTCCTGATCGCCTTCGAGGCGCTGCAGTCGGACGTCGACCGGATCATGCGCGCCGGCGTCGGCATCTCGCGCTCCCGGCCGCCGGAGGCCATTGGCGAGATGATGCGCGAGCATGAGATGATCGTCGAGGCGATCCGCGCCCAGGACGGCGACGGCGCGGCCCTGGCGATGCGCTGGCACCTGTCCCAGGGGCGAAAGCGTCTAATGCCCTGAGGTCCGCGAGGCGCGGTCGATCGGGCTTTCGGTGGCCCTGAGCCAGCTCAGCGCGGCGTCGCGCAGCTGGCGGGGCGAGTCGCCGGCGGGGAGCAAGGTGGCGGCCTCGTCGTCGCCCGGGCGCTCCAGCGTGGCCAGCTGGCTGCCCAGCAGGCTGGCGGGCATGTAGTGATCGCTGCGGTGATCAAGGCGGCGCTGGAGCTCGGCGGGGCTGGCGTCCAGCAGCACGAACCGGGTGGGCGCCGCGATGGCCGCGCGAAGGCGGTCGCGATAGCTGCGCCGCAGGGCCGAGCAGGCCGCCACCGCGCTGCCGCCCGCCGCCAGGCTCTGGCTCATGGCGCGGCCCAGCCGATCCAGCCACGGCCAGCGGTCCTCGTCGGTGAGGGGCTGGCCGGCGCTCATCTTGGCGATGGCCGCCGCGTCGTGAAAGTCGTCGCCGTCCAGAAACGGACACGCCAGCGCCTGGGCCAGAACGGCGCCCAGTGTCGACTTTCCGCTTCCGCTCACCCCCATGATGATGATGGCGACAGGCGCGGATCCGGCGTGGCGGGGGTGCGGCTGCAAACGGCGTCCTTGTCTTGCGGGCGAGGCCGAAGGTTCAGCCGGGCGGGTCAAGCGCCGCTTTTACGGCCAAGCCGACATGGCGAGAACTACGACCATGGTCGTGGATGGCGACCCGCTTTCGACGCCTTATCCGTAGTTGAGCAAGCATCAGGGAAGCGGCATGAGAGTAGTCATACTGGCGGCGGTGATCCTGGCTTCGGCCTCTGGCGCGATGGCCGGGACCGGGTCTGTCTATCTCACCGCTCCTGATGATCCGCGCGCGATCAGCGTCAAGGGCGTGGGCGACGGCCGGGCCGACGACACCGACGCGGTTCAGCGCGCCATCGACTCGGCGCGCGACAAGACCGGCCATGGCGTGGTGTTCCTGCCGTCGGGTCGCTACCGCCTGAGCCGCAGCATCCTGGTGCCGCCCGGCGTTCGGATCTTCGGCGTCGGCGCGACGCGGCCGGTGTTCGTGCTGGGCGCCAACACGCCCGGATTCCAGAAGGGCGTGGGCACGATGATCGTGTTCACCGGCGGCGACCAGTACGCGGTCGGAAAGGTTCCGGTGCCGGTTCCCACGGCGGTCGGCGCCAAGGAAGAGGTCCGCGACGCCAATTCCGGGACCTTCTATTCGGCCCTGAGCAATGTCGATATCGAGATCGGCGCCGGCAACCCGGCCGCGGCCGGGGTGCGGTTCCGCATGGCCCAGCACGCCTTCCTCAGCCACATGGACTTCCGCCTGGGCTCGGCCTTCGCCGGCGTCTATCAGGCCGGCAACGTCATGGAAGACGTCCATTTCCACGGCGGCCGCTATGGCATCGTCACCGAGAAGACCTCGCCGGCCTGGCAGTTCACCCTGATGGACTCCACCTTCGACGGCCAGCGCGACGCGGCGATCCGCGAGCACGAGGTCGACCTGACCCTGGTGAATGTGGCCATGCGCAACGTGCCCGTCGGGATCGAGATCGATCGCGGCTACAGCGACTCGCTGTGGGGCAAGAACGTCCGCTTCGAGAACGTCTCCAAGGCCGCCGTCGTCATTTCGGCCGAGGACAGCGTCTTCACCCAGGTCGGCTTCGACAACGCCGTGGCGTCCAACACGCCGGTGTTCGCCCGCTTCCGCGACAGCGCCAAGACCGTGGCCGGCAAGGGACGCGACTATCGCGTGGCGTCCTTCACCTATGGCCTGACCCTGCCGGGCCAGGGCCAGATCGGCGCCTACGAGACCCGGGCCGAGATCACGGCCCTGACGGCGGCAGCGCCCGCCGCGACGCCGGCCCTCCGCGCGCTGCCGCCGGTGGCCGCCTGGACGAACGTCAAGACCCTGGGGGTCAAGGGCGACGGAGAGACCGACGACACCGCCGCGCTGCAGGCCGCGATCGACAGCCACCGCGTGCTGTATCTGCCTATCGGCTTCTACAAGATCACCGACACCCTGCGGCTCAAGCCCGACACCCAGCTGATCGGGCTGCACCCGGCCCTGACCCAGCTGGTCATCCCCGACAACAATCCGCGCCATGCCGGGGTCGGCGCGGTTGCGCCGATGCTCGAGACGCCGCGCGGTGGCGACAACCTGCTGGCCGGGATCGGGCTGTTCACCGGCCGGGTCAATCCGCGCGCCTCGGCGCTGCTGTGGCGGTCGGGCGAGGCCTCGCAGGTCACGGACGTCAAGATCATGGGCGGCGGCGGCACGCCGACCATGGACGGCAAATCGCTGGGCGCGGCCCAGGCGCGCAGCGGCGATCCGGTGGCCGACGGTCGGTGGGACGCGCAATACCCCAGCATCTGGGTGACCGATGGCGGCGGCGGGACCTTCGCCAATGTCTGGAGCCCCAACACCTTCGCCTCGGCCGGCTTCTACATTTCCGACACCAGCACGCCGGGCCACATCTACGAGGTGTCGGTCGAGCACCACGTGCGCAACGAGTTCGTGCTCGACAACGTGCAGAACTGGGAATTCCTGGCCCCGCAGACCGAGCAGGAGGTCGGCGACGGCCCCGACGCGGTGTCGCTGGAAATCCGCAACTCGCGCAATATCCTGTTCGCCAACTACCACGGCTACAGGGTGACGCGGTCGTACCACCCGGCCGAGACGGCGGTGAAGCTGTTCAATTCGTCCGACATCCGGTTCCGCAATGTCCACATCAATGCCGAGAGCGGTGTGGCGCTGTGCGGCGCCAGCGGCTGCGGCGCCTATCTGCGGGCCAGCAAGTATCCGTTCGAGAACGCCATTCAGGACAAGACCCGCAAGGTCGAGACGCGCGAGCGCGAGTTCGCGGTGCTGGATGTCACCGACAAGCCCGTCCCGGCGCCGGCGGCGGACGACGGCAAGGTGCGTAGGCTGGAGACCGGCTTCTGGTCGATCTCGGGCGCGGCGGTGGGCGCCGACGGCGCGCTCTACTTCGTGGAAAGGCGCTTCCAGCGGATCTATCGCTGGACGCAGGCGCACGGCCTGGAGGTGGTGCGCGACCATTCGCTGGACCCGGTGAACCTGGCGGTCGACCGCTCGGGAAAGCTTCTGGTGCTGTCCTCCTATGGGCCCCAGGGCAGCGTCTATTCGATCGACCCGACCGGTCCCAAGGACCAGATGACGATGATCGCCGCTACACCGGCGGGGTCGCGTCCGGGCGCCAGCACGCTGCTGCCGGTCAACTGGTGGAACAATGGCGAGTTCAGGGATCAGTATGATCCGGCGACTGACCACTTCACCACCCTGGCCGAGATGTTCGCCCGCGACGCCGGCGCGCCCAAGGCGACGGAATATGTCTCGCCCGACGGCAGCCTCGTCCTGCCCGCCTTCCGCGTGTGGGAGCAGGGTCCGCCCGACCATGTCGGCTGGCGCTGGTCCGACACCCTGCAGACCCATGGCCTGATCGGGGCGGGGCAGGGCGATCGCGTGTTCGTCACCAACGGCTCCGAGAACCGGACCTATAGCGGCAAGATCGCGCCCGGCGGCGCCCTGACCGACCTGAAGGTGTTCGCCAACCGGGGCGGCGAGAGCGTCGCGGTCGACAGCCAGGGCCAGGTGTTCGTGGCCAATGGCCAGGTCTTCAAGTACGCGGCCGACGGCCAGTCGGCCGGACATATCGACCTGCCGGAGCGGCCGTTGCAGCTGATCTTCGGCGGACCGGACCGCCGCACGCTGTTCGTCCTGACCCACCATTCGCTCTACGCGGTCACGCCCTGATGCGGGCCGACGGGCAACCTTATCCACCCGACGCGAGCCGACAGGCCGCGCTCGGGTGAAACCTTCACCCCCCAACTGTCCCGGCTCGCGCCGGGACATTTTTTTCTTGAGGTTCACGGATGCGAGGTTGGGTGGCGACGACAATGGCGGCCCTGATGCTGCTGATGGCGCCCGGCGCCTGGGCGGGCTCGGTGTCGGCCTTCGCGGTGGCGCCGGACGATCCGCGCGCCGTGGTGGTTCGCGCCGTGGGCGATGGCCGGGCCGATGACAGCGCCGCGCTGCAGGGCGCGATCGACCAGGCCGCGGCCCGGGACGGCGGCGGGCTGGTCTTCCTGCCCTCGGGCCGCTACCGGATCAGCCGGACGCTCTTCCTGTGGCCGGGCGTGCGGGTGTTCGGGGTGGGCGCGACCCGCCCGCTGATCCTGCTGGCCGACAAGACGCCGGGGTTCCAGAAGGGCCTGGCAAACATGGTGATCTTCGCGGGCGCCAAGGTGGACCCGTCGCGTCGCGTGCCTTTCCCGCCGCCGGGCAGCGTGCCGTTCAACAAGGACATCGCCGACGCCAATTCCGGCACCTTCTATTCGGCGATGAGCAATATCGACTTCAGGATCGGCCAGGGCAATCCGGCGGCGACGGCGATCCGCTTCCACGCCGCCCAGCACGCCTATCTCAGCCATATGAGCTTCGATATCGGGTCGGGCCTGGCGGGCCTGCACCAGGTGGCCAACGAGGCCGAGGACCTGCACTTCAAGGGCGGCCGCTATGGCATCCTGGCCGAGAAGACCTCGCCGGCCTGGGGCTTTGTTCTGCTGGACTCGACCTTCGAGGGGCAGCGCGACGCGGCCATCCGCGAGCACGAGGCGGGCCTCACCCTGGTCAATGTGACCTTGCGCGACACGCCGGTCGGCATCGAGATCGACCGGGGCTATGGCGACTGGCTGTGGGGCAAGGACGTCCGCTTCGAGAACGTCTCAAAGGCCGGGATCGTCATCTCCAACGAGGCCAGCGTCTACACCCAGGTGGGCTTCGAGAACGCGACCGGCGTCAACACCCCTGTGTTCGCCCGCTTCCGAGACAGCGGAAAGTCCGTGCCGGGACAGGGCGGCGCCTATAGGGTGACGGCCTTCAATCATGGCCTGACCCTGCCGGCGCCCGGCCAGATGGGCGTGACCAAGACGCAGATGAAGGCGGAGGCCATGCCGGCGTCGCCTGGCCCGCGTCCGCCGGCGATCCGCGCCCTGCCGCCCGTGGCCGAGTGGACCAGCGTCCGCGCGCTCGGCGCCCTGGGCGACAACGCCGCCGACGACACCGCCGCCATCCAGAAGGCGATCGACAGCCACCGCGTCGTCTATTTCCCCGCCGGCTTCTACCGGGTGACCGACACCCTGCGGCTGCGGGCGGACACCGTGCTGATCGGTCTGCATCCCAGCCTGACCCAGATCGTCCTGCCCGATCGCACGCCCGGCTATCAGGGCGTGGGCGCGCCCAAGGCCCTGGTGCTGTCGGCGCCTGGCGGCGACAACATCGTCTCGGGGCTGGGCCTCAACACCAGCGGGATCAATCCGCGCGCCACGGCCCTGCTGTGGACCGCCGGCGAGCGCTCAATGGTCAATGACGTCAAATTCCAGGGCGGCCACGGCACCAATCTGTATGACGGCTCGCGGCTCAACCCCTACAACGCCAACGCCACGGCCGACGCCGATCCGGCCAAGCGCTGGGCGGGCCAGTATCCCAGCCTGTGGGTGACGGACGGCGGCGGCGGAACCTTCGCCAATCTGTGGAGCCCCAGCACCTACGCTTATTCTGGCATCTACATCTCCGACACCCAGACGCCCGGCCATGTCTACCAGGCCTCGGTCGAGCACCATGTGCGCAGCGAGATCAGCCTCAACCGGGTCGCCCACTGGGAGCTGCTGGCCCCGCAGACCGAGGAGGAGGCGGGCGAGGGCGAAGACACGGTCTCGCTGGAGATCCGCGACTCGCACGACATCCTGGTGGCCAACTATCACGCCTATCGCGTCACCCGGACGCGCCGGCCCGCGCCCAGCGCGGCCAGGATCTACAACTCGCGCGACATCCGGTTCCGCAACGTGGCGGTGAACGCCGAGAGCGGGATTGGCCTGTGTGACGAGAACGGCTGCGCCACCTTCCTGCGGCTCAGCAAATATCCCTACGAGAACGCCATCCAGGACGTGACCAGCGGCCTTGAGGTGCGCGAGCGGCAGTTCGCGGTGCTGGACCTGACGGGCGATCCGCCGCCGGTCGCGCCGTCGATCTTCCCGGCCGGCGCCCGTCTGGAAAAGCTGGGCGACGGCTTCTACTCGCTGTCCGGCGGCGCCGTGGACGCGGCCGGGACGCTGTATTTCACCGACCGCAAGCACCAGCGGATCTACAGCTGGTCGGACGCGCGCAAGCTGTCGATCGTGCGCGACAACACGCTGGATCCCATCAACCTGGCGGTCGACGGGTCGGGGAACCTGCTGGTGCTGTCGTCGGACGGTCGAAACGGCTCGGTCTACAGCTTCAGGCCCGGCAGCCCCGACGCGGAGGTCACGGTGGTCGCGCCGACCCCGGCGGTCGATCACTCGGGCGCGGCGACCGTGCTGCCGGTCAACTGGTGGAACAACGGCGAGTTCAAGGATCAGCTGGATGTCGCGACCTACCAGTTCACGACGCTGGCGGAGATGTTCGCCCGCGACATGGCGCTGCCCAAGCCCATGGAATACGTCTCAGCCGACGGCAGTCTGACGCTGCCCGCCTATCGCGTCTTCCAGCAGGGGCCGCCCGATTTCCGGGGGCTGCGCTTCTCCGACGCGCTCGACACCCATGGTTTCACCACGGCCCGGCCGGGCCAGAGGGTGTTCGTCACCAACGGCTCGGAAAACAGGACTTACAGCGGGCTGGTCGGGCAACGGGGCGCGATCACCGACCTGAAGCCCTTCGCCGACCGGGGCGGCGAGAGCGTGGCCGTGGACGGCGAGGGACGGGTCTATGTCGCCAACGGCCAGGTGTTCGTCTATGCGCCGGACGGCCGCGAGCTGGGGCGCATCGATGTTCCCGAGCGGCCGCTGCAACTGCTGTTCGGCGGTCCGGGCAAACAGACGCTGTTCATCCTGACCCACCACGCGCTTTACGCGGTGCGGCGCCCATAGACGCCGCGTCGCCCGGCGGGGCGGACCTACGACCATGGTCGTAATGGTTCGCCCGAGTTTTGTCTGACAACTTCCGGCCAGGCCATCGCAGATGGACTCAACGAAAAAGGGAGGCTGCCGGATGAGTGCTCTAGGTCGGATGCGAGGGGGATCGCCCTTCTTGAAGGTGTTGTTCGCGACCAGCGCGGTCGCGATGATCGTGTCGGCCGGAGCGGCCAGCGCGCAGACGGCGCAGGCGCCCGCGTCGCCGGAACCCGCCGCGACGGCCCTGACCGAGATCATCGTCACCGGCACCCGGATCCGCTCCACCGGCTTCACCGCGCCCACCCCGACCCAGGTTCTGGGCCAGGCCGACCTCGAGCGCGCCGCCCAGCCGAACATCTTCACCGCCATCACCCAGCTGCCGTCCCTGCAGGGGTCGACGGGCGCGACGACGGGCACGTTCAGCACCTCGAGCGGCGCGCAGGGCCTGAGCTCGTTCTCGCTGCGGGGCCTGGGCACCATCCGCACCCTGACCCTGCTGGACGGCCAGCGCGTCGTTCCGGCCAACGTCACGGGCGTTCCCGACATCAGCCTGTTCCCCCAGCTGCTGGTCGAGCGGGTCGACGTGGTCACCGGCGGCGCCTCGGCGTCCTACGGTTCGGACGCCGTCGGCGGCGTGGTCAACTTCATCACCAACAAGCGGTTCGTCGGCTTCAAGGCCAATGTGCTGGCCGGCATCACCACCTATGGCGACAACGAGCAGTACCTGGCGCAGGTCGCCGGGGGTAAGTCCTTCATGGACGACCGCCTGCACGTTCAGGTCAGCGGCGAGTACGACAAGGAAGAGGGCGTTCCCGCCGGCGGCTTCGGCGAAGACGCGCCCGGCAGCCGCGACTGGTACACGACCGCCACCCTGGTCAATCGCGGGATCACCAATGACGGCTCGCCGCAGTACCTCTATCGCGAGCACGCCCAAGCCTATCAGTACACCAAGTATGGCCTGATCAGCGCCGGCCCGCTTCAGGGCACGGCCTTCGACAAGAGCGGCAATCCGTTCCAGTTCCAGTACGGCTCGAACGGCGTGCCCTCCAAGGCCGCCAATGGCGCGGTGATCGGCTGCTACACCTCGGGCGGCTTCTGCGTCGGCGGCGACCTGTCGGGCAATGTCGGCGTCGGCACGTCGCTGCAGTCCAAGATCAAGCGCATGAACGCCTATACCCGCGTCGGCTTCGATCTCGACGCGGACAACGAGATCTACGCGACCTTCAACGCCGCCCGCGTCGAGAGCAGCAACCAGCCCAACCCGGGCGGGGCCACCACCGGCCTGACGATGCAGTGCTCCAACCCGTACCTGCCGGCCTCGGTCGCCGCCGCCTGCGCGGCCAACGGCATCACCAGCTTCACCTTCGGCACCAGCAACGCGCTGCTGCCCCGCAACATCTCGGTCCATCCGACGCGGACCCAGTATCGGCTCGTGCTCGGCGCCAATGGCAAGTTCGACGCCCTGGGCAAGGAATGGCACTACGACGGCTATTTCACCCACGGGCAGAACACCACGAACATCCATGTTCGCGACATCATGCTGAACCCGCGCTACCGCCAGGCCATCCAGGCGACGCTGGTGGGCGGCCAGATCGTCTGCGCCGACCCGGTGGCCCGCGCCAACGGCTGCGCCCCGATCAACGTGTTCGGCGGCCAGACGCCCAGCGAAGCGGCCCTGGCCTACATCACGCCCAAGAACGGCCCCTACCAGCACTCGGTCCAGAAGCAGGACGTCGCCAGCCTGAACTTCAGCGGCGAGCCCCTGTCGCTGTGGGCGGGTCCCGTGTCGGTGGCGTTCGGCGGTGAGTATCGCCGTGAGCAGTACCACGTCAAAGGCGACCCCTATGGCGACGGCGCGGCGGACTCGCCCTACACCGACGACTACAAGGCCGACCCGATCCTGAACGTCTCGGGCGCCAACTGGTACGCGGGCAACTATCACTCCGGCGCCGGCAAATACACGGTCAAGGAAGCCTACGCGGAAGTGAACCTGCCGCTGATCAATTCCGAAGCCGCGGGCAAGGCCAACCTGAACTTCGCCGGTCGCTGGACCGACTACAGCACCTCGGGCACCGTCTATACCTGGAAGGTCGGCGGGACCTGGGACACGCCGGTCCAGGGCGTTCGTCTGCGGGCGGTGACGTCGCGCGACGTTCGCGCGCCCAACCTGTCGGAGCTGTTCGCCGCTCCGGTGACGACCACCCTGCCCAACTTCACCAACCCGTTCACGGGCAGCGCGCTGCTGGTTCTTCAGAACGTGGTCGGCAACCCGAACCTGAAGCCCGAGATCGCCAAGAACACGACCCTCGGCGTCGTGCTGTCGAACCCCGAATGGCTGCCGGGCTTCAGCGCCTCGGTGGACTGGTACAACATCGTGCTGAACGGCGGCATCTCGAGCCTCAGCGCCCAGCAGGTGGTGAACTTCTGCTATACCGGCCTGACGCAGTTCTGCAGCGCCTTCAACTTCAGCCCGACCAGCGGCACGCCCTACGTCAACTCGCAGACGTTCAACCTGGCCTCGATCAAGACCAGCGGCTTTGACATCGAGACCAGCTACCGGTTCGAGCTGCCCAGCGTGCCGGGTCGCTTCGCCGTGCGCGGGCTGGCGACGAACACGCACAAGTTCGTCACCAACCCGGGCATCCCCGGCGCGATCGCCGTCGACTCCGCCGGCCAGAACTCCGGCGCCACGCCGGACTGGAAGTTCCTGGCCATCCAGTCCTGGGACACCGACCGCTTCGCCTTCAGCGTTCAGGAACGCTGGTTCAGCGACGGGACCTTCGGCAACCAGTACGTGACCTGCAGCGCCGGCAAGTGCCCGGTGTCGACCAACAACAACCCGACGATCGACTACAACCACATGAGCGGCGCCACCTATGTGGACGTCAGTGGCTCGTACAAGTTCGGCAAGGGTCTGCAGGCCTATTTCAAGGTCGACAACCTGCTGAACCGCGATCCGACGCCTTCCCCCCAGACCAACACCGGTCTTGACGCCAACCCGGCGCTCTATGACCTGCTGGGCCGGTTCTACCACGTGGGTCTGCGCTACAGCTTCTAGCGCGGCCCTGGCGCGCCGCCGCGGTTCGGCTCAAATGCCGGACCGCGGCGGCGGCGATCAGATCCAAACGCCGCCGTATCGCGGGCGGACGTCAGAAGGTTATCCATTGAGCAGGCCAGACCGCGCCCGGGGCGCCACCATCGTCGATGTCGCCCGCCTCGCGGGCGTTTCGCGCATGACGGTGTCGCGGGTGATCAATGACGGCGCCAAGGTCCGGGACGCCACGCGCGAGGCGGTCCTCGCCGCGATCCGCGAGCTGAACTACGAGCCGAATCTGGCGGCTCGCAACCTCGTCACCGCCGGCGAACTGCGGATCGGGGTGATCTACTCCAATCCCAGCGCCGCCTTCATGAGCGACTTCCTGATCGGCGTGTTCGAAGAGGCCACCAGCGCCGGCGCCCGGCTGATCCTGGTGCGGGGCGAGAACGGCCAGGCGCCCGCCGCCCGCGAGCTTGAGCGCCTGGTGGGCTCGGGCGTCCACGGCGTGGTGCTGGCGCCGCCCCTGGGCGAGTCGGCCATCGTGCGCGACATCCTCCGCGCCGCCCATCTGCCCGTGGCGGTGGTGGCCGCCGGGCGTCCGCCGACCGACGCCATCAATGTCCGCATCGACGACCGCCAGGCCAGTCACGCCATGGCCCGGCACCTGCTGGATCTGGGCCACCGCAGGATCGGCTTCATCGCCGGGAACCCCGACCAGAGCGCCAGCGCCGAGCGCCTCGAGGGCGCGCGGGCGGCGATCGCGGCCGTCGACGGGGCCCAGCTGATCCTGGCCGAGGGCGCCTTCACCTATGGGTCGGGCCTGCGCGCGGCCGAGCAGCTGCTCGATTCCGACGCGCCGCCCACCGCGATCTTCGCCAGCAACGACGACATGGCCGCCGCCGCCGTATCGGTGGCCCACCGCCGACATCTCGACGTGCCCCGCGACCTGACCGTGGTCGGGTTCGATGACACGACCGTCGCCACCACCCTGTGGCCGCCGCTGACCACAGTGCGCCAACCCGTGCGGCAGATGGCGGCCGTGGCCCTGGATCGCCTGATGCGCGCCCTGCGATCAACCGACCCGTCGGCCGACACCGCCGCTGAATATGTCCTGGACCACGTGCTGATCGCGCGCGAGTCCACCGCCCCTCCACGCGCCGTCGCCGGCGCGAAAGCCCCCCAAAGGTCATCCCATGCCTGAGCCGTCTCCCGACATGGCGCCCGACCGGGGCCCCGATCTGGAACGCGCCACGGTCGGGAGGGTGACCCGGCGGCTGATGCCGCTGTTCTGCCTGATGTACCTGATCGCCTATATCGACCGGCAGAACGTGTCGTACGCCAAGCTCGACATGGTGCACGCCCTGGGCTTGACCGAGGCCGCCTACGGCCTGGGCGCGTCGCTGTTCTTCATCGGCTATTTCCTGTTCGAGGCGCCGTCCAACCTGATCCTGGCGCGCGTGGGCGCGCGGGTGTGGTTCGCGCGGATCATGTTCACCTGGGGCCTGGTCACCCTGGCCCTGGGCTTCACCCAGAACGCGACGATGTTCTACATCCTGCGGTTCCTGCTGGGCGTCACCGAGGCGGGGTTCTTTCCGGGCGTGCTCTACGTCCTGACGCTGTGGTATCCGCAGGCCCATCGCGCGCGGATGGTCGGGCTGTTCATGATCGCCAGCGCCGCCGCCAACGCCGTTGGCGCGGCCCTGGGCGGCCTGCTGCTGGATCTGGACGGCACCCTGGGACTTGCGGGATGGCAGTGGGTGTTCCTGGTCACCGGCATCCCGGCCGTGCTGCTGGCCCCCTATGTGCTTTGGCGCCTGCCCGACGGTCCGACCCAGGCCAAGTGGCTGCCGCAGGTCGAGAAGACCTGGCTGGCCAAGGTTCTGGACGCCGAGCGCGGCGAGGCGTCCGACGACCATCGCGGCGCCTGGAAGGCGATGTTCGATCCGCGCGTGCTGCTGCTGGCGGGCCTGTATATCGGCATGCCGCTGGGCGCCTACGGCCTGAGCTACTGGCTGCCGACCATCGTCAAGTCGTTCGGCGTGTCCAACAGCGTCAATGGCTTCATCAATGTCATTCCCTGGCTGTTCGTCGCCGTGGCGCTGTGGATCGTGCCGCGCCACGCCGCCCGCCACGGGGCCAGCGCCTGGCACATCGCCGGACCCACCCTGGTGGCCGCCGTCGCCCTGATTCTCAGCGTGGTCCTGCCGGGCGCGGCCCTGAAGTTCGCCATGCTGTGCATCGCCGCGCCGGCCGTCTTCGCGGCCCAGCCCGTGTTCTGGAGCCTGCCGCCCAGCTTCCTCAGCGGTCCCCGGGCGGCGGCCGGCATCGCGGCGATCAACGCGATTGGCAATCTGGGCGGCTTCATCGCCCAGAACCTGGTGCCGATGGTGCGCGACGCGACCGGCAGCAACCTGGCGCCGATGCTGGCGCTGGCCGCCGTGCTGCTGGTGACCAGCGCCCTGATCTTCGTGGCCATGGCCCAGCTCGACAAGGCGCGGGCGAGGGTCGGGTGAGCCCGCGCCCTGAACCACGACGGACAGACGTGACGGGACCGCTGCCATGAGCCGCAAGATCCGCAATCTTCGCTGGTGGATGATCGGGCTGGTCATGCTGGGGGCGGTGATCAACTATCTGGCCCGCAGCACGCTGGGCGTGGCCGCGCCCACCGTGCTGGCCGATCTTCACATCGGGCCGCGGGAATATTCGTGGATCACCGGCGCCTTTCAGCTGGGGGTCATGCTGCAGCCCCTGTGCGGCTATGTGCTCGATTCCATCGGGCTGAAGCTGGGCTTCGCCCTGTTCGCCACCGCCTGGTCGCTGATCACCATGGCTCATGGCCTGGCGGGCAACTGGCAGGTGCTGCTGGGGCTGCGGGGCGCCCTGGGCGCGGCCGAGGGCTGCGCGCATCCGGCGGGCATGAAGGCGGTGTCGATCTGGTTCCCGGCCCGGGAGCGCGGCCTGGCCGGCGGGGTCTACAACATCGGCGCGTCGATGGGTTCGGTGCTGGCCCCGCCGCTGGTGGCCTGGTCGATCCTGGTCTGGAACTGGCGGGCGGCCTTCCTGGTGGCCGGCGTCCTGGGCCTGGCCTGGGTGGTTCTGTGGCTGCTGGCCTACCAGTCGCCCGACAAGCACAAGGCCCTGTCGGACACCGAGCGCGACCTGATCGTCGCCGGCCAGGAGGCCCATCTTGAGGACGGCGGGGCGCGGCCCTCGATGCTCAGCCTGCTGGGGCGGCGCAATTTCTGGGGCATCGCCCTGCCCAGGTTCCTGGCCGACCCCACCTGGGGCACGCTGTCGTTCTGGATCCCGCTGTACCTGACCACGGTCCGGCATTTCGAGCTCAAGCAGATCGCCCTGTTCGCCTGGCTGCCGTTCGTGGCGGCCGACATCGGGTGCCTGTTTGGCCCGATGGTCGTGCTGTTCCTGCAGAGGCGCGGCGTCAGCCTGGTCAACGCCCGGCGCGGGGCCTTCACCCTGGGCGCCCTGCTGATGACCAGCATGATGTTCGTCGGCCGGGTCGAGAGCCCGTATCTGGCCATCGCCCTGCTGTGCCTGGGCGGCTTCGCCCACCAGACCCTGTCGGTGACGGTGATCACCATGTCGTCGGACCTGTTCCGCCGCAACGAGGTGGCGACCGTGGCTGGCATGGCCGGGTTCTTCGCCAATCTGGGGGTGCTGATCTTCTCGCTGCTGATCGGCGGGCTGGTGGCCACCGTCGGCTATGATCCGTTCTTCGTCGCCCTGGGCGTGCTGGATCTGGCGGGCGCGGCGCTGTTGTGGATTCTCGTCCGCGACCCGGCCGCGCCGTCGGCCTCCAGGTCCGCCACGGTCCCCGCCCTGTAGAGTTCCCATGCCGCAAGCCACGATCTCGAACCCGATCCTGCGGGGCTTCAATCCCGACCCGTCGATCATCCGCGTCGGCGAGGACTATTACGTCGCCACCTCGACCTTCGAGTGGTTTCCCGGCGTGCAGATCCACCATTCGCGCGACCTGGTGAACTGGCGGCTGCTGACCCGGCCCCTGACGCGGGCCAGCCAGCTGAACATGCTGGGGGCGCCCGACGGCTGCGGCGTCTGGGCCCCGTGCCTGACCCATGCCGACGGCCGGTTCTGGCTGATCTATACCGACGTCAAGCGCTATGGCCGCACGACCGTTGGCGGGGCGTCCGGCGCGTCCCTGCGCGACTTCCACAACTATCTGGTCACCGCCGACAACATCGAGGGGCCATGGACTGATCCGGTGTACCTCAACAGCAGCGGCTTTGACCCCTCGCTGTTTCACGACGACGACGGCCGCAAGTGGTTGCTGAACCAGCTGTGGGACCACCGGCCGGGCCGCAACCGCTTCGCCGGCATCGTGGCCCAGGAATATGACCCGGCCACCGCCACCCTGGTCGGCGCCCGAAAGCTCATCTTCGCCGGCACGTCGCTGGGCCTGACCGAGGCGCCGCACCTCTACAAGCGCGACGGCTGGTATCACCTGATCACCGCCGAGGGCGGCACGGGCTTTGGCCACGCGGTGACCATGGCCCGCTCGCGCGCCCTGGAAGGCCCCTACGAGGTCCATCCCGACGGCCCCGTCCTGACCGCCCGCGACCGGCCGCACGTGGCGCTGCAGCGCGCCGGTCACGCCGACCTGGTCGACACGCCCGACGGCCAGACCTGGATGGCCTATCTGTGCGGTCGTCCCCTGCCCAATCGCGGCCGCTGCGTGCTGGGGCGTGAGACGGCGATCCAGCCGATGGTCTGGGGCGACGACGGCTGGCTGCGCACGCGCGATGGGTCCGGCGATCCGGAACTGAACCCGCCGTCGCCCGGCCTGCCGCCCGCGCCGTTCCCGCCCGGGCCCGAGCATGAGACCTTCGACAGTCCTGACCTTCCGCTGGATTTCCAGTGGTTGCGATCGCCTTTCTCGCAAGAGCTGTTCAGCCTGACGGCCCGCCCCGGCTGGCTGCGCCTGTTCGGTCGCGAGACGATGGGCAGCCAGTACCGCCAGGCGCTAGTCGCCCGCCGCCAGCAGGCCCACTGCTATTCGGCCGGGACGGTGATGGACTTCGCACCGGAGCACTTCCAGCAGTCCGCCGGGCTGGTCTGCTATTATGGGGCCAGCAAGTTCCACTATCTGTTCGTGTCGCGCGACGACGAGCACGGACGGCACGTTCAGGTGATGTCGGCCCTGCCCGACAGCCCCCAGGCCGACGCCTTCACCACGCCGATCCCGCTGCCGGACGAGGGCCTGGTCCACCTGCGGGTGGAGGTCGACTTCGAGCGCCTGCGTTTCGCCTTCAGTCTGGACGGCGAGGACTGGACCTGGCTGCCCGAGGGGTTCGACGCCTCGATCCTGTCGGACGAGGCCACCGCGCCCGGCGCGCCCAACTTCACCGGGGCCTTTGTCGGCATGGCCTGCCAGGACCTGTCGGGCGCGGCGCGACCGGCCGATTTCGACGGCTTCCGCTATGTCGAGCGCGCCTATCAACCCTAGTTGTCGCGAAAGGCCGCGACGCCCGCCAGAAACGAAGAACGCCCCCCGCCGGGTGGGCGGAGGGCGTCAAATCTTCAGGCGTTTGGCCGGCGGATCAGGCGGCGGCGGCGGTCTTGACCAGCGACTTGGTCAGGATGCCGATGGCGGCCTCGCGGTCGATGCGCTCGATAGCGGCGACTTCCCGGGCCATGCGGTCCAGGGCCGATTCATAGAGCTGACGCTCCGAATAGGACTGTTCCGGCTGGTTCTCGGCGCGGTGCAGGTCGCGGACGACCTCGGCGATCGAGATCAGGTCGCCGGAATTGATCTTGGCTTCGTATTCCTGGGCGCGACGCGACCACATGGTGCGCTTGACCCGGGCGCGGCCCTTCAGGGTGGTGAGGGCCTGGCTGACGACATTGCCCTCTGCCAGCGGGCGCAGGCCGGCGGTCTTGGCCTTCTTGGTCGGAACGCGGAGCGTCATTTTCTCGTGGTCGAAGGTGATGACGTAGACTTCGAGCGACATCCCGGCCACTTCCTGGGTCTCGATGCCCTGGATGCTGCCCACGCCGTGCGCGGGATAGACGACGTGGTCGCCGACCGAAAATTCCAGACCGCTCTTGCTCATGTTCGTCCTCATCAATGCGAGCCCAAAGGGCCCGGAACACCGTCATTCCCGATCCGCCAATAGAGACGGCTCGGCGTCCGCGAAATCTGGGCGCGGGAGCCAAGCCAGGACAGGATTTGGAATTAACCTCTAAGACACCCTTCGCCTTCGATCGGGCGTGCCGGTAGAACGGCTCTTCGACAAAAAACGGACAGCCGCGAATTGCCGCAACCGTCACGTTGGCTGCGACAATATCATAAAATTCAGCCTCATGAAAGGCTTGCGGCCCCGAAGGGGGCTCGGGACGGCCCGATCAGGAGCCTTTGCCGGGCTTTTCGCTGAAGTATTTCTCGAACTTGCCGGTCTCGCGCTCGAAGTCGTCGCGGTCGGCGGGCGGCGTGCCCTTAACCGTGATGTTGGGCCACACCTTGGCGTAGTCGGAATTGATCCGCAGCCACTTGCCGTCGGCCTCGTCCTCGGTGTCGGGCTTGATCGCGTCGACCGGGCACTCGGGTTCGCAGACGCCGCAGTCGATGCACTCGTCCGGATTGATGGCGAGGAAGTTCTCGCCCTCGTAGAAGCAGTCGACCGGACACACCTCGACGCAGTCCATGTATTTGCAACGGATGCAGGCGTCGGTGACGATATAGGTCATCGAGAACTCGATTGATCTGACGGAGCGCGGGCGCGGGGCGTTTTCCAAGGCGCGGCCCTGGTTGTCAATGCGGCTTGCTCGAGATGGGATACAGGAATTCTGCTTCCGTCCCCAGAGAAGGGGGCCGGGGCGTCATGTCGCGCGACCTTGGGTCGTATGGTCGCTCATGATTTCTTATCCAAAATAACCGCAATCTCCGAGCGAGGAAACGCTCAAAGAAAACAATGTCGAGAACCCGACACATGATGAAGACGACCGTGGAGGTCAGGCGTTTGCCCGAGTCCGGAACCGGGCTGGCCAGCCTGGCCGACGCACGCGCCGCCGCGTTCTCGGAATTCGTCCGCCAGCTGCCGTTCGCGGCGGCCCTGCTGGATCGCGACCTTCGTCTGCTGGCCGTGAGCCCGGAGTGGGCGGCCCATGGTCTGGCCCCTGATCTTCGCCCCGGCGTAGACGCCCGTCGCGCCCTGGTGGCCGCCGAGGATGTCCTGAGCCTGATGAAATGCGTCGATGAGGGCGAGGCCTTCTCGCGCTATCTGCCGGTGACCGATCCCGACGGCGTTCAGCGCTTCTGGCGCACCGAGTTCAGCGCCTGCCGCGATGACGGCGCGCTGCCCTATGCGGTGATGGTCACCGCCCGCGACGTCACCGGCTATGCCGAGGCCACCCTGCGGGCCGAGCGCGACCAGCAGCGCCTGCGCATGGCGCTGGAGCTGGATGGCCTGCTGGTTCGCGAATACGACATGAAGACCCGCGAGCTGGCGTTCTCCGGCGCGACGCCCGAGCTCGAGGCCTGGTGCCGATTCAAGACCGATCCGCTGGAGATCATCCACCCCGACGATCGCGACCGGGTCTCGGCCCTCGTGGCCGCCCGCAAGCCTGGCGAGACGGGCGTCTACGAGTTCCGGCTCAATCGCGACGACGGGGTCGAGACCTGGGTGCGCTCGGCCAGTAAGGTGCTGATCGGCTCCGACGGCCAGCCGGAACGCCTGGTCAACCTGTTCAAGGACATCACCGACCGCCGTCGCCAGACCGAGGCGGTCGAGACCCTGGCCTTCAAGGACACCCTGACCGACCTGCCCAACCGGGCCTTCTTCCAGCATCGGTTCCAGGAGGCGGTCAGCGCCTCGGAGCTGATGGGCGAGATGTTCGGCCTGATCATGATCGACGTCGATCACTTCAAGGACATCAACGACACCCTGGGCCATGACGCCGGCGACGCCCTGCTCAAGCGGCTGGCCGAAATGCTGCGCCACGCCTTCCGCGCCGACGACACCGTGGCCCGCCTGGGCGGCGATGAGTTCGCGGTGATCCTGCGCGGCCTGCACAGCGAGGCCGACATGCTGCGGCCGATCAGCACCCTGCAGAATTTGCTGCAGCGCCCGATCGAGCACGGGGGACGCAGCTTCACGGTCAGCGCCAGCATCGGCGCGGCCCTGCACGGCGATCCCGACGCCGATCCCTCGCACATGGTCAAGAACGCCGACATCGCCCTCTACCGGGCCAAGGACGCCGGCCGGAACCGTAGCGTGGTCTTCCAGCCCTCGATGCGGTCGGAGCTGGAGCGTCGGATCGAGCTGCTGCGCGACGTGCGGGCCGGCATCGCGGCGGGCGAGTTCGTGCTGTTCTACCAGCCGGTGGTCGACGTGCGCGAGGGCGGTGTCGCGGGCTTCGAGGCCCTGATGCGCTGGGCCCACCCCGAGCAGGGCATATTGTCGCCGGCCAGCTTCATGGTGGCGTTCGAGGATCAGGACCTGTCGCTCAAGCTGGGCGACGTGGCCTTCGACGCGGCGCTGCGGCAGATGCGCGACTGGATCGACGCGGGCGTCGCGTTCGGCAGGGTGGCCGTCAACATCTCGGCCGCCCAGTTCCGCAGCGGTCGGCTGGCCGAGGAGGTCCAGGAGCGCCTGGCCCGGGCCAATGTGCCGTGCGACCGGCTGACCATCGAGGTGACCGAGAACGTCTATATGGGCTGGGGCTCGGACATGGTCAGCGAGACCGTCAAGCGTCTGCACGACGCCGGCGTGATGATCGCCCTGGACGACTTCGGCACCGGCTACGCCAGCCTGGCCAATCTGCGCCAGTTCCCCATCGATCGCCTGAAGATCGACAAGTCCTTCGTCCAGAACACCGAGGACGAGGCCATCGTGAAGGCGGTCATCACCCTGGGCTCTTCGATGGGCATGAAGGTGGTCGCCGAAGGGGTCGAGGACGCCGAGCAGCTGGCCAAGCTGATCAGCTATGGCTGCGATCAGGTGCAGGGCTATCACTTCGGCCGGCCGATGCCCGCGGCCGAGGTGCCGGGGTTCCTGGCGGGGTTTACGCAGTAAAGGGCAGATGCTCCCCTCTGGGGGAGCTGTCGCGGAGCGACTGAGGGGGCAGCGCCGGCGGGCCTGATTGGAGCTCCATCTGGGCCAACACCACGCTGCCCCCTCCGGCCCTCCGGGCCACCTCCCCCAAAGGGGGAGGATCTACCGCCTACTCCACCGCCTCATAAAGCGCCCGCGCCTCGCTCGCCGGTCCCCGCCGCTCGCCCGACGCCAGCACCCGCACGGCGATCAACCGCCCACCAAGCCCGAAAACCAGCACGTCGCCCGCCTTCAGCGCCCGCGACGGCTTGTCGACCCGGCTCTCGACGCCGCCGCGCGTCAGCCGGATCCGGCCCTCCTCGACGAACCTGCAGGCCAGGGAGCGGGTCTTGAAGAATCGCGCCCGCCACAGCCAGACATCGGCGCGGCAGGCGTCGTCCGCCTCCGTCACGAGGCGACGGCTTTCGGAGCGGCCTTCCGCCGGCGGGGCTTCTTGCGGCGGGGCGGCGGCTCGGTGAGCTGGGCCAGGGCCGCGAACGGGGAGTCCGGACGCGGGGCGATCCTGACCTCGGCCTTGGTCGCCCCGCGCCGCTTCCAGACGATTGGCGCGTCGGACTTGGGCCGGATGGCGGGGGTGTAGTCCAGCGCCCGCAGCACGGCCGAACCCTGCGCGGCCGTCCAGTCCAGGGCCTGCAGGGCCGCCTCGCTCAGGATGACGCCGCCGGGCTTCTGCTCGGCCCTCAGCAGGGCGTCCAGCCGCTCCAGCATCTCGACCGGAACCGTGAAGCCGCCGACCGCGCGCAGGCCGCTGGCGACCAGCTCTCGCGCCGTGGGGGCGGGTGAGGGCAGGGGGGCGAGCTTGCCCAGGTCGCCGCGCCAGCCGCCGGGGTTCAGCGCGCGGGCGCAGGCCATGGCCTCGGGGCGCAGCACGGCCGGCAGGAACAGGCTGAAGGCGCCGATGCGGACGCCCAGGGCCTTCAGGGTGCGGCGCTCGGCCTGGCTGAGGGCCTTCAGTTCGGGCTCGACGGGGCGCTTGTCCAGCAGGCCGCCGGCTTCCAGCAGCCGGTGCGCCAGGCCGCGCGGCAGGCCCCGCAGGTCGCCCCCGGCCAGGGCGCTCTGCAGCTTGCGAAGTCCCGCCAGCTTGTTGTCGACCTCGGCGGCCAGGAAGGCGTCCAGTCGCCGCTCGGCCCGCTCGCGCACGGCGGCGGGACCCAGCTCGCCCAGCAGCCGGGCGCGGGGTGACAGCAGTTCGCCGCCCCCTGATGTCGAGGACGATCGAACGACGCCGGCGATCTCGCCGCGCCACAGGATCGCGCCGTCGGGGCTGAGGGCGAAGGCGTCGTCGGGCTCGCTGGAAAGGGCGCCCAGGCGGCGCGCGATCTCGGGTCCCACGGCGCGGACGGCCGCGTTGCGCAGGGCCTTTTCCTCCAGCGCGCTGGCGCCCTTTTCCGGCGTGAAGGTGACGCCCGCCAGGTGGCCGACGACATGACCCTCTACCGTCACCGCGCCGTCCTGGCCGACACCGGCCAGCATGGTCTCGCGCTCGCCCAGTTGGCGCATCAGCACGCTGGTGCGCCGGTCGATGAACCGGGCCATCAGCTTTTCGTGCAGGGTGTCGCTGATGCGGTCTTCCAGCTGCCGGGTCACGCCCTGCCAGTGGGCCGGATTGGCCAGCCAGTCGGGGCGGTTGGCGATGTAGGACAGGGTGCGCACGCCCGACAGCCGGCCGGCCAGGCTGTCGATCTCGCCGTCGATGCGGTCCAGCGCCTTGAACTGGCTGCCGATCCAGTCCTCCGGCAGCCGCTTCTTGCCCGTGGTCAGGTCGTCGAACAGCGTCTTGACCATGCGCTGGTGGTCATCGTCGGTGGTCTTGCGGAAATCGGGCGTCTGGCACACGTCCCACAGCCGGATCAGGGCCGAGCGGTCGGCCTTGCAACGGGCGATGACGTCCTCGTGCTGGGCCAGCTTGCGCAGGGTGCGCTCGTCCAGCACCTCGTTGGACAGGGTCAGGCCCGCCCGGCCGGGGCCCTGGCCCAGGGACTTCAGAAGCAGCGGCAGCGATCCGAAATCCAGCCGTGCGTTGCGCCATTCAGCGGCGATGATCGGCTCGAACTGGTGGTTGACCACGCTCTCGACCAGATCCTCGTCCATCTCCTCGCAGTCGCCGGTGACGCCGAAGGTGCCGTCGCGGGTGTAGCGGCCGGCGCGGCCGGCGATCTGGCCCACCTCCTGCGGATGCAGCCAGCGGGTGCGCACGCCGTCGAACTTGCGCAGGCCGGCGAAGGCCACATGGTCGACATCCATGTTCAGGCCCATGCCGATGGCGTCGGTGGCCACTAGGAAGTCGACCTCGCCGGACTGGTAGAGCGCCACCTGGGCGTTGCGGGTGCGGGGACTCAAGGATCCCATGACCACGGCCGCCCCGCCCCTCTGCCGGCGGATCAGTTCGGCGATGGCGTAGACGGCGTCGGTCGAGAACGCGACCACGGCGCTGCGGCGGGGCAGGCGGGTCAGCTTCTTGGAGCCGGCGTAGGACAGGTTGGAGAACCGTTCGCGCGACACGATCTCGGCGTCGGGCAGCAGGCGACGCACCAGCGGGGCCATGGTCCCGGCCCCCAGCAGCATGGTCTCGTACTTGCCCCGGGCGTGCAACAGGCGGTGGGTGAAGATGTGGCCGCGCTCGGGATCGGCGCACAGCTGGATCTCGTCGATGGCCAGGAAGTCGACCTCGCGCCCCAGCGGCATGGCCTCGACGGTGCAGACGAAATAGCTGGCGCGGGGCGGGGTGATCTTCTCCTCACCGGTGATCAGCGCCACGCTGGCCTTGCCGCGCAGCTTGACGATCCGGTCGTAGATCTCGCGCGCCAGCAGGCGCAGCGGCAGGCCGATCATGCCCGAGGCGTGGCCCAGCATCCGCTCGACGGCCAGATGGGTCTTGCCCGTATTGGTCGGGCCCAGGACCGCTGTGAGCTTTGAGGGCGCTAGGCCTGTCGAACGGTCGCTCATGATGTCCTGAAGGTGGGGCGCGAATCGCGGGGAGGCAAGCGGGGCCGCTCCGCGCCGCGCCATGAAGCGATCCGCGTTGGTCCGCTGACGCGACTCGTGGTCGCAGGGAGCGATTTTTCACATCTTGTTTTCCAGGACCATCGCAACGGTTAAGATTGGTTTCCCAGACGAGGTCGATCGGCCGTGATGGAAAAAGCTGGACCGGGTGCGCGGCCCGGTCGCGAACGTGGTCTTGAGACCCGGATCGTGGGCGTGGCGCTGCTGTCCACGGTCGCGGCCCTCTTCGCGGCCTTCACCGTCTACCAGTGGCGCAACTGGAACGCTGACCGGCACGCCCTGGCGGATGAAGCCCTGGTGCTGGCCAATTCCGTGGCCAAGGCCGCCCATGCCCAGGTCGACGGCTCGCAGTTGTCCGGCGAGGACACCGTTCGCGAACTGATCGGCGCCAGCCATCTCAAGAGCATCGCCATCTATGCGCCCATTCAGGGCCAGCAGCTGCATTTCGGGCAGGCCTGGGCGACGATGATCGGTCCGACCGTTCAACAGGTCTCAACACCCCAGGCGCGGTATCGCGGCCTCGATCTGGAGGTGACGGCGCCTTATAGCGTCAAGGGGCGCCGGGTGGGGACAGTCGTCCTGGTGATCGATGGACGGGAGCTGCTGGACGCCAGGCTGCTCAACATCTTGATCGCCCTGGTACTGTCGGCGCTGGCGGTTGGCGGCGCCGGCCTCATGGCGCGCCAGCTTACCCGCCGGGCGCTTGGGCCGCTTCGAGACCTCGCGGACGCGATGGACGCCGCGACGACCTCGCATGATTTCAGCGCGCGCCTGCCGGTGGCGCGGACGGACGAGGTCGGGCGACTCACGGAGCGCTTCAATCGCCTGCTGGCCACCCTGGAGAACTCCGATCTGGACCTGAAGGGCGCCATGACGGAGGTCACCGCCGCGCGCGATGCGGCCGAGGGGGCCAATCGCCTCAAGCAGCGCTTCCTGACCAATATGAGCCACGAGCTCAGGACGCCGCTGAATGGCGTGCTGGGGATGAGCCAGGCCCTGCTGCGCGAGCCGATGATCCAGGTCCAGAGGGAGCGGGTCGAACTGATCGAGAAATCCGGCAACGCCCTGCTCACCCTGCTGAACGAGATTCTCGACCTGTCCGATCTGGACCAGGGAAATGTCCAGCTCGCCCACAAGGCCTTCGATCTGGAGACGATCATCGCCGGGGCCTGCGAAACCGCCAGCCTGATGGCCGAGGACAAGGGACTGGCTCTGGCGATCGACATCGCTCCGGAAGCGGCGGGCAACTGGCTGGGCGATCCCCGGCGCATCCACCAGCTGCTCTACAACCTGATCTCCAACGGCCTGAAGTTCACGGCGTCGGGGCGGGTCGAGGTCAAGGCCGCCGCTCGGGGCGATGAGCTTCTGCTGTCGGTCACCGACACCGGCATGGGTATCGATGCGAAGGTCCTGCCGCGTCTGTTCCAGTCCTTCACCCAGGCCGATGACACCTTGACCCGCGCCTTCGGCGGAGCGGGCGTGGGGCTGGCTGTCAGTCACCGCCTCGTGGAGCTGATGGGCGGGCGAATTTCCGTGGAGAGCGTGGTCGGTCGGGGCAGCGTGTTTTCGATCAGCCTCCCGCTGCAACGGGACAGGATCGACAGGCGGTCCGGGCCCGACGCCGACCGGATCGACGCCCTGCGCGTGCTGGTCGCCGAGGACAACGAGGCCAATCAGGTCGTGGTGCGCACCGTGCTGAATGCGCTGGGCATAGAGCCGGTCATCGTCGCCGACGGCCAGGCCGTGGTCGACGCCTGGAGCCAGGCATCCTGGGACCTGGTGCTGATGGATATCCAGATGCCCCTTCGAAACGGTGTCGAGGCGACACGGGAAATTCGGCGGCTGGAGGCTGAACGCGGCCTGGCGCCGACCCGCATCGTGGCGTTGACCGCCAACGCCCTCCCGCACCAGATCGAGATCTACACCGCCGTCGGCATGGATGGTCTGGTGTCCAAGCCGATCATGATCGCGGACCTGCAGGCGGCCCTGATCGGTGATCGGGCCGCCTAGAGCCTTCGCGAGACGCGGGTTCCGGGTCGTGGGGGCTCACCGCCGCTCGAACACCACCACGCCGTCCACCACGGTCAGCACGGTTTCGGCCTTCAGGATCTCCGCCGGGGCCACCGTCATCAGGTCCTTGGAAAACACCGTCACGTCCGCCTTCTTGCCGGCCTCCAGCGTGCCGCGCTCGCCTTCGGCGAAGGCGGCGTAGGCGGGGGCCCAGGTCAGCATCTTCAGGGCCTGGGCGCGGCTGACGGCCTCCTCCAGATGCCAGTCGGCGTTGGCGAAGCCGTCGAGGCTGTGGCGATACACGGCGGCGTAGAACTCGATGCGCGGGTCGCCGACCTCGACCGGGGCGTCCGAGCCGGCGGCGACGACCGCGCCGCTGTCCAGCATGTCCTTCCAGCGATAGCCCTCGTGCAGGCGGGCCTGGCCCAGGCGGGCAGGGGCGAAATAGAGGTCGCCGATCGCGTGGGAGGGCTGCATCGAGGCGATGACGCCCATCTTCGAGAAGCGCGGCAGGTCGGCGTCCGAGACGATCTGCGAATGCTCGATGCGCCAGCGGGCGGCGGTGTCGCCCGCCAGGGTTTCCTCGAACCAGTCCAGGGTCATGCGGTTGCCGCGATCGCCGATGGCGTGCATGGCCACCTGGGCCTTGACCGCCCGGGCGGCCTTCATCAGCGCCAGGCCCTTGTCGCGCTCGGTCAGCTGCAGGCCCAGACCCTCCGCGTCACTGTACGGTTCCAAGAGCGCCGCGCCGCGCGAACCCAGGGCGCCGTCCATGTAGAGCTTGATCCCGCGCGTGCGGATCAGGCCGGTGGCGTCTTCGAACGGCCCCTTGGCCAGCACCTCGGCCGCGCCACTGGGATCCATGTAGTTGTCGACGCGCAGGCTGAACGTCTTTTCCGCCGCCAGGGCGGTCAGCAGCTTCAGGTCGCCGGCGTCGACGCTCATATTGCCAAGACCGGTCCAGCCGCGCGAGGCGTAGAGCGCCCCGGCCTTTTCCAGCGCCAGGCGCTTGGTGGCGGCGGACGGCGGCGGGATGACGTCGCGCACCAGGGCCTGGGCGTGGTCGATCAGCATGCCGTCGGGCGCGCCGTCGGCGCCCTTGAGGATCTGGCCGCCGGCGGGTGCGACGGTGTCGCGGGTGACGCCGGCCTTGGCCAGGGCGGCGCTGGAGGCGACCGAGGCGTGACCGTCCGAGCGGCCCAGCACCACGATCCGGCCGGGGGCGGCGGCGTCGAGGTCGGCCTTGTTGGGAAAACGCTTCTCGGGCCAGTGGGTCTCGATCCAGCCCCGGCCATAGATCGGCCCCTCGGGATGGGCGGCGGCATAGGCCTTCACCGCGGCGACCAGCTCGGCGACCGAGGCGGTGGTGTCGAGATTCAGGGTCAGTTCGCGCAGGCCGACGCCGGTCAGGTGGGCATGGGCGTCGACGAAGCCGGGAAAGGCGGTCGCGCCCTTCAGGTCGATGTCGCGGGCGTCCTTCGCGGCCTTGGCCTTCGCGGCGGCCAGATCGCCGACGAACAGGATGGTCCTGTCGCGGATCAGCAGGGCCTGCGCCTCGGGCGCCGCATCGACGCCGGTGTGGATCGGCCCGCCATGGATCAGGATGTCGCCGGCCTGAGCGGAGGAGAGGCTGGTGGCGGCCAGCAAGGTGGCGATGGCGATGTGGCGCATGGTGATTTCCCCCGACAGCAAGAAACGGAAATCGTAGGGCGCCGCTCGAAAGCCGCAACCGCGATGCTATAAATGCCGCATGAAGGGACAGGCTTTCGCGCTTTTCGACACGCCCATAGGCCGTTGTGGCGTCGCTTGGGGCGAGTCCGGCCTGATCGGCGTGCAATTGCCCGAGGCCGCGCCGGGCGCGGCCAGTCCTGGCGTGGAATGGGCCCGCCTGCGCAAGCGCTACCCCGACGCGGTTGAAGCGCCGCCGCCGCCGCATGTCGAGCGGGTCATCGAGCGGGTGCGGGATCTGCTGGCCGGCGGCCGCGACGACCTGACCGACATCCCCCTGGACCAGACCGACGTGTCCGACTTCAACCGGCGGGTCTATGAGATCGCCCGCGCCATCGGTCCTGGCGAAACCTCCACCTATGGCGAGGTGGCCCGGGCGATGGGCGAGCCGGGCGCGGCGCGCGCCGTGGGCAAGGCCCTGGGCGAGAACCCCTGGCCGATCGTGGTGCCCTGCCATCGGGTGCTGGCGGCGTCCGGCCGCATGGGCGGGTTTTCCGCGCCTGGCGGGGCCAGCGCCAAGGCCCAGCTGCTGACGATCGAGCGGGCCAGGACCGACGCGGTCCCGACCCTGTTTGACCTGGAATTTTCGGTGGCCCCGCCGAGGGGACAGTAAAGGCTGTCGGAGGCCGCCCGCGCTCAAGTTAACGCCGCGACAGGAATGCGCGAACAGGGGCGAAACGAATCAGGACCGAATCGGCGACGCCCGCCGATTCAGTCTTTGTTCCCTACAACCCATTGTATCTTAATTTGAATTAACCACAATTGGATCTTCGGCGACCTCCACCGGCGCTATTTGGCGTCGGCGGGGCAGCTGGCGCTGACGCGCCGGGCGTCCATCACGCCCGCCAGGGGCAGGCCGTTGACGGTCTTCAGCTTGATGTCCATCCGGAAGCTCTCGGGCGTGTAGCCGCCCTTGGCGGTCACCGGGGCCACGCGGCCCTTCTTGTCTGTCCACGTGCCCTTCAGGCTGATCTTGCCGTCCTTCACCACGCGGGTCTGGTAGTCGCAGGTGTATTTCCGGGTGCAGATGCCCTTGGCGAACTGCTCGACGTCGGCCTGCTTGAGACAGCGCGATTCGTCGCCGGCCGGGATGGGGCCGATGCGGTAGCTGTATTCCCAGTGGCCGGGCAGGATCGTGGCCGGGGCCGGCGCGGCGGCCAGGCTGGCGCCCATGGCGAGGCCGGCGGCGGTCAGGGCGAGGGCGATCAAACGCATGGAAACGGCTTTCTTCATGGACCTCTCTATATAAGGCGCCAGATGAACCTGTCTTGAAGGCCGTCTTGAGGCGCGCGTTCATCCGGAAGGGGCGCTCCGCCTTGACTCGGCCAGCCTCCTTCGCCTATATCGCCCGCTCTCGCGTGGCGGCTCGCCCTCCGCGCCCCGAAATTCATGTCTGCGGAGCCCTCGGGTTTCGCCCAGCCAAGGTAATCCCATGTCGCGCCGCTGCGAACTCACCGGTATCGGTCCGATGGTTGGCCACAATGTGAGCCACTCCAACATCAAGACCAAGCGCCGCTTCCTGCCGGCCCTGTCGCCGGCGACGCTGGCCTCGGACTCGCTGGGCCAGACCTTCCGTCTGCGCATCAGCAACGCGGCCCTGCGCACCCTCGACTACAAGGGCGGCCTGGACGTGTTCCTGCTGGGCGCCAAGGACGAGCAACTGTCGCCGCGCGCCCTGAAGATCAAGGCGCAGGTCAAGGCCAAGGCCAAGGCCGCCGTCGCGGTCGCCGCCTAAGGCGCTTTCGCCGAACGGAGGACGCCGGTTCAGGCGTCCGACGGACGGCCGAGCAGGCTTCGATCCCGATCGAACCTTTGAAAGGCCCGCGGAGAGCAATCTCCGCGGGCCTTTCCGCGTCTGGGCGCCACGGTCAACCTCCCTGGAGTCCAGACAAGCAAAACCCGGCGCGACTGAGTCGCGCCGGGTTTGGAACGCTACGCTACTGGTACTGAAACGCTTGGCTTAGCGGGCCGAAACGGTCGAGCCGGCGTTGGCGGCCGTTTGCGACGGGGCGCTGATCTTGGCATAGGCGTCGCTGACCGAGGCGCGGACGCAGGCCGGGTACATGTAGCCGGCCATGGCTTCGCCACGGACGTCTTGCCAGCAAACGGTGCTGGCGGCTTTCACGATGTCGGCGCGGACTTGTTCAGCGGACCGACCCGAGATCTTGACGCGCTGTTCGGCGGCGGAAGCGGGGGCGGCGACGGTCAGGGCGATGGCCGAAACGGCCAGGGCGATGGTGCGGATCATGGTGATAGTCCCGGAAAGGGGGTTGGGTTCAACCTCCTCCCGACGCGTTCCTCTGACGGTCCGTTGGGATCTAGCCTGCTTGGCCGTCGCTGAAATCCATAGTCGGAGCTGGATGACTGATCAATGATTATGTTGCGATGCACGCGTATTTTTTGACAGGCGCCTCAAAACGAAACAGCCCGCGAAGCGGGGGCTTCGCGGGCTGTCCCGTACGCGACTGGGAAAGGGATCAGCGGCTGACCTTGACCAGGTAGGCGCCGCGCCAGTTGGCCTTGTCATAGGCGGTCAGGTCGGGGTTGCCGACCTTGTTGACGGCGGCGCGGGTCACGTCGCGCACGCAGTAAGGCACCAGGTCGATGCCGAAGCGCGTATCGCCCAGATCCGCGCGACAAACGGTCTTGGCGGCGTCCACCAGGTCGGCGTGGACCTGCGGGACGGACTTGCCGGCGACCTTGACAGTCAGTTCGGACGCGCTGGCGGCGCCGGCGGAAGCGGCCATGAGAGCGGAGATGGCCAGAACAAGAAGGCGGATCATGTTTGTAGTCCCGGAAAGGGGGTTGGGTTCAACCTCCTCCCGACGCGTTCCTCTGACGGCGCTTAGGGTCTCGCCTCGTCAACCGTCGAGATCAGAATAGATGACAACGTTGTCAATGCAAGGCTGATATTGCGCCGCAGCATAAAAATGTTAGCGGTACCTCGGATTGCCAGCGGATACGCTGTCGCCGTCGAGGGGCGGCCATCTACCGCTTGCGAACCGGCTTCTTCGTCTTGGGCGGAAGGGGAGCCGGCGGAGGCGGCGGGGTCCAGTCGAAGGCCATCAGCAGGGTGCGCTGGTTGCCGATCGCCTGATCGTCGGACAGCAGATAGATCCGCGTGGCCCCCGACGGCGCCTGGCTCAGCGCCACGCCCTCGAAATTGTCGCGCGTGGTCGAGCCGTCCAGATGCAGGCTGGCGATCTGGACCTGTCGGGCGGCCGGCGCCAGCGGGTCGGCGATGAAGCGCAGAATGGCCCGGAAGCCCCGGATGGGATCATAGCCCCGGTGCAGGGTGGCGATGGCCTTGCCCTGGAAGGCGGCCATGGCGGTCAGGCCCCAGGTGAAGTCCGGGCCCTGCTGCGGGGCGATGGCCTGGCAGGCGGTCGACAGCCGGCACAGCCAGACCTCGCCTTCCTCGCCGCCCACGATATAGGCGTCCGGCCCGGCGGCGGGATAGGCGGCGATCGCCTCCATGCCCTCGTTGAAGGGGAAGGTCGTCGCCGGCTTGGGCGCGACCCGGGGCGGGGCGGCGACCCCATTGACGGGGGCCGGATACAGCCAGATGCGGTGATCGCGCTCGAAGCTGACCAGTCGGTCGCCATTGGCCAGGATCGCCAGGCCCTCGGCGTCGGCTGCGTCCTTGTTGGGCAGGGCCGCGCCGTCCAGCCCCTTCAGGCCCTGCAGCTTGGCGTCGGTCAGGCCGACCAGGCGCCCGGCCGGGTCCAGCTGCAGGCGAGCCTCGAAGAGGTCGCCGGCGTCGCTGATCGCCACCAGCGTGCCGCCAGGGCCCATGCCCAGGTCCGACAGGCCATGCAGCAGCGAGGTCTGGTTGCTGGTGATGGCGATGCCGCCCGCATAGCTGAAGCCACCCTCAAGGGCGGTCTTGGCCGGATTTGCGGTGTCCAGCGGCACGGGCGTGGTCTGGACGGTGATCTCGGGGCCGGCCTTGACCGGGGCGATCGGCAGGACCGGCGGGGCGGGCTTGCGGCCGCAATGGCTCAGCATCCCGACCGACAGGGCCAGGACCAGACCGACCCGCAGGCCGGTCACGCTGGAACCTTGCGCGCCGCCTTGGCTGCCTGCGGCTGAACGGTCGGCAGCGGCGCCAGCAGGCCACGCGCCTTCTTCACGGCGCGGGGCTCTTCCTCGAACAGCGCGGCCAGCTGTTCCACCAGCACGCCGCCCAGTTGCTCGACGTCGACGATGGTGACCGCGCGGCGATAATAGCGCGTGACGTCGTGGCCGATGCCGATGGCGATCAGCTCGACGGGGCTCTTGCCCTCGATCTCGGAAATGACCTGGCGCAGGTGGCGCTCCAGATAGTGACCTGAATTGACGCTCAGGGTGCTGTCGTCCACCGGCGCGCCGTCGGAGATCACCATCAGAATACGGCGGGCTTCGGGCCGGCCGATCAGGCGCTGGTGGGCCCACATCAGGGCTTCGCCGTCGATGTTTTCCTTCAGCAGGCCTTCGCGCATCATCAGGCCCAGGTTCTTGCGGGCCCGGCGCCACGGAGAATCTGCGGCCTTGTAGATGATGTGGCGCAGGTCGTTGAGGCGGCCCGGCGCCGGCGGCTTGCCGGCCTTGACCCACTCGTCGCGCGACGTGCCGCCCTTCCAGGCGCGGGTGGTGAAGCCCAGCACCTCGGTCTTGACGCCGCAGCGTTCCAGGGTGCGGGCCAGGATGTCGGCGCAGACGGCGGCCACCATGATCGGCCGGCCGCGCATCGAACCGGAATTGTCGATCAGCAGGGTCACGACGGTGTCGCGAAACTCCTGGTCCTCTTCCTGCTTGAAGGAGAGGGGCGCGGTGGGGTCGATGATCACCCGGGTCAGGCGGGCGACGTCCAGCATCCCTTCTTCCAGATCGAAGGTCCAGGCGCGGTTCTGCTGGGCCAGCAGACGGCGCTGCAGCTTGTTGGCCAGGCGCGAGACCACGCTGGAGAGCGCTGACAGCTGCTGGTCCAGATAGGCCCGCAGGCGGGTCAGCTCCTCGGCGTCGCACAGCTCCTCGGCCGGCACGATCTCGTCATAGGCGCTGGTGAAGATCTTGTAGGCCGGCTCGCCCGGCTGGGCGGGGCCGCTGTCGGGACGAGCCGGCTTGGCGCCGTCGCCCATCTCGGGGCTTTCGTCGCTGTCCTCGGGCTCGCCGTCCTGCTCGGACTGGACCATCTCCTCGTCGCCGGCCTCGGTGTCGCGGTCGGAGGCTTCGGTTTCCTGGGGCGATGAGCCTTCGGGCTGTTCACCCTCGCCTTCGCCCTGATCCTCGTCGGAGGTCTGGTCCTGCTGGTCCTGTTCGCCGTCGTCCTCGTCGGAGCTTTCGGTGGCGTCGGACATCTCCTCGCCCAGGTCCAGGTCGCGCAGGATCTCGCGCGTCACCCGGGCGAAGGCGGCCTGGTCGCCGATGGCGTCGGCCAGGCGATCCAGGTCCTTGCCGGCCTTGGCCTCGATGTCGGCGCGCAGGATGTCGACCAGGGCCTTGGCCCCCTCGGGCGGGGCGTCGCCGGTCAGGCGCTCGCGCACCATCAGGCCCAGGATCTCGGCCATGGGGGCCGACTGGCGGTCCATCGCCACGTTGCGGGTCAGGCCCTGCTTTTCCAGCCGGGCCTCGAGTGCGGCCGTCAGGTTGGCGCGCACGCCGCCCATGGCGTTGGCGCCGATCGCTTCCAGCCGCGCCTGCTCGATCGACTCGAAGGCCGCCTGGCCGTCGGGGCTGCTGGGGCGGGCGCGGGCGTGGGCGATGTTGTCGTGGTGGGCCAGGCGCAGGGCCATCTGGTCGGCCAGGCCCCGGATGCGCGCGGCTTCCTTGGAATTGAGGTCGCGCGGCGGGTGCGGCAGCACCGCTCGCTTGCCCAGCAGCTGGGGACCATCGCCCGAGAACACGACCTCGAGGTCTGGCGTTTCGGCAAGCGAACGCGCGGCGTGCGCCAGGGCGCGCTTGAAGGGTTCGGTCGGGCTTTCGGGCTTGGAGGCCATGACTATCGGTTACCGGCCCCGCGCGGCGAAAACAAGGAACGCTGTGCGCTCTGGCGGGTTGAAATGTCAGAAGCGCTGCTGGCTTCCCAAACAAGGAAACGCGCCATGCTGAAGTGGGCCATCATTCTCGCCATCGTCGCCCTGATCGCCGGGGCCCTGGGCTTTACCGGCGTGGCCGGGGCGGCCGCCGGGATCGCCAAGATCCTGTTCTTCGTCTTCCTGATCGGCTTCGCCCTGATGCTGGTCCTGGGGACCACCGTGTTCAAGGCCGTATCGAAATAGCGAGCGGCGGGGAGGCGTGCTTCGCGCGCCTCCCCGCTTCGCCGGTCTAGTGGGCCGCCTGCCAGGCCTTCGACTGCTGGCCGACCAGCGCCACCAGATCCCCCATCTGCAGATTCACGTCGATCAGGTGCAGGCCCCAGTCCTTGAGCACCGCGCCGCCGACGAGGATGTCGCCGCTGATGTCATCGACTCGCGGATCGGCCGGGTCGCC
This sequence comes from Caulobacter sp., assembly GCF_965279145.1. Lineage (NCBI taxonomy): Bacteria > Pseudomonadati > Pseudomonadota > Alphaproteobacteria > Caulobacterales > Caulobacteraceae > Caulobacter > Caulobacter sp. The sequence continues at coordinate 939,020 of NZ_OZ257139.1, read as the reverse complement.
GTTCACCGCCACCGAAAGATAGGTGAAGTCGCCTTCGCTGACGCATTGGGCTGACAGCAGCCCCGGCGTCGAGACGAACGGGGTCGTCACCGTCAGGCCCGTGGCCCAGGGCCTGGGCGGCAGGGACGAAGAGCCCATCGGCTTGTTGCCCAGATACGAATGCAGCGCCACGCTCTCGGTCGAGGCCTTGCCCGCCAGCAGGGCGGCGGGGTTCACGCAGCCCGAGCGCAGGCCGGCCGCATCGGTCCGGCCAAAGCGGCTGTTGGCCGGCGGCGGGCTGGAGGCGCGGAATGAGACATAGGTCACCACGCAGCCGGTCTGGCTGGCGCTGGCGCACAGCGGCATCGTTCCATAGCGGCCCTCGGCGTCGACCGGGGTGTTCATGCCCAGCACCAGGGCCGAGATCACCTGCTTCTGGACCGGCTTGCCGTCCACCTCCTGCTTGATCAGCTGCAGCAGCACGCGCGAGCCCTGGCTGTGGCCGATCAGGATCACGCCCCGGCCCTTGTTCTCGTGGGCCAGGTAATAATTCCAGGCGTCGCGGACGTCGGCCTGGCCCAGCGATCCGTCGACCACCGGCTGGCCCATCATCGCCTTGCGCAGGCCCGCCAGGGTCACCTGACGGTACATCGGCGCGAACAGACGGCACTGGCCGGCGAAGCGGGCCAGCTGCTGCTCGACCACCGAGCGCTCGGCCGCGTCGATGGTCATGTCGCTGTAGTCGCCCGGATCGGTCGAGACCGTGGGATAGACATAGAAGCAGTCCACGGCCGGCTTGGCGGCGGGCTTGAAGGGCTCGACCGTCGAGCGGCCGTCGGCGGCGACGATCGTCGTGGTCTGGTCGGCCGCGCAGGCGTCGACCCGGCCGGGCAGGCACAGCCAGTTTTCGGCCTTGGCGTAGTCGTTCGGGCCGGCGGCGGGGGCCTGGGCGTGGGCGGCCGTCGAAAGGGCGAGGCCCGCCGTCAGGCCCAGGGCGGCCAGGATCTTCACCATCGTCTTCTCCCCATTTCGCTCAAACGCTTGTTTGGCGTGAACATGGGGGAAACCCGGGCGACAGCCAAGAGGGGAGTGACTACAGCCCGGCGCCACAGCGGTCGCCGTGGCTAGGGCGACGGCAGGTCCGCCGGCAGCCAGCGGCGCGGGAACTTGTCGCCCAGGGCGCGGACCTCGCCGGTCTTCAGGCCCAGGTCCCGCATGCGATAGGCCACGATCTCGCGGATCGCCTCGACCGGCTCGATGCCCCGGAAGGGGCTGGAGGCCACGCCGCCCACCTCGAGCGCGCGGTCGACGGCGGCCCATTCGGCCTGCTCGCGCTCGGCCTTGCCCACGCCGAAATAGTGCCGGACCGGATAGGGCTCGCCCGGAACCTCGACCATCACGCCCACGACCCAGCCCTGGGGGATCAGATCGGTGTCTGGGCGCTGGCGGAACATGGTCTGGCTGTAGCCGTCGTCGGGGCGCGGCGGAAGGTCATTCCGCCAGCGGCAGCCAAACTTCGATATCGCCAAGACCGGTCGCCGGGTCGAAGCCCGGACCGTAATATTCCAGAAAGGCCGGCAGGCCCTCGACAGGCTGGCGTCCGGCGCAGGCCGCCGACACCGTCCTGTGCAGGGTCGAGACGTGGCCGTCGTGCGCAAAGGCCAGGTAGGAGCGCGCGGGCAGCGTCACCACGCTCAGGCCGCGCGGTGGGCTGTCGTCGGCGGCGCCGGGATAGGCGGTCATGTAGCGGAAGCAGCGGGGATCCTGGACCGTCAGGGCGACGCCGAAGGAGACGGGCTCGGCGCCCGAGGCCGGCCTTGGGATCAGCGGCGCGAAGGCGGCCCATTGCAGGGGCAGGGCGCGCAACATGTCGCCGTCGGATAGGTCGTAGTCGCAGATCGAACCGATCAGATGCAGGGCCGGGCTTTGTTCGATGCGGGGAGCGATGGACGTCGTGGCTGGCATGGCGCGCCTTCAGCGAGGGACAGTACGCCCAAGGACGCGCCAGCCCGCCCGGTTCCGACAGCCGGCCTGAAGGTTTGTCTAGCCGATCACCTGGAAGGCGACCTGGCTGATCAGGCCCAAGGTGAGCCAGAGGGCGCCGGCGAACAGCAACACGCCCATGCGCGGGCCGCGAGCGTGACCAATGTGATGTACGCGACGCATGGCCTACTGCCTCCCATCCACGTTTCTGCTTGTGGATGGAAAACGCGGGCGGCCGCGCTTGGATGCGCCGGCGTGACGATTTTTGACCGCCTCCGGACAAAGAAAAAGGGCGGGACCTTTCGGTCCCGCCCCTCGTCTTGTTCAGCAGGAAGCTGAGCGCGTGGACTAGAAGTCCATGTCACCCATGCCGCCCATGCCGCCGCCCGGAGGGCCACCGGCGCCGCCACCCTTCTTGGGGGCTTCGACGATCGCGGCTTCCGTGGTGATCAGCAGACCGGCCACCGAAGCGGCGTCTTGCAGAGCCGTGCGGACAACCTTGGCCGGGTCGATGACGCCGTCGGCGATCAGGTCGACATACTGCTCGGTCTGGGCGTTGAAGCCGAACGAGGCGCTGGTGCTTTCCAGAACCTTGCCGACCACGATCGAGCCTTCAACGCCGGCGTTTTCGGCGATCTGACGGATCGGAGCCTGCAGGGCGCGACGGATGATCGCGATGCCGGCGGTCTGGTCGGCGTTGTCGCCGGTCAGGCCTTCGAGGGCCTTGGAGGCCTTCAGCAGAGCCGTGCCGCCGCCCGGGACGATGCCTTCATCGGCGGCCGCGCGGGTCGCGTTGAGGGCGTCGTCGACGCGGTCCTTCTTTTCCTTCACTTCGACTTCGGTCGAGCCGCCGACGCGGATCACGGCGACGCCGCCGGCCAGCTTGGCCAGACGTTCTTGCAGCTTTTCCTTGTCGTAGTCCGACGTGGTGTCTTCGATCTGGCGCTTGATCTGGGCGATACGGGCTTCGATCGCGTCCTTCTCACCGATGCCGTCGACGATGGTGGTGTCGTCCTTGGTGATCGAGACCTTCTTGGCCTTGCCGAGCATGTCGAGCGACACGTTTTCCAGCTTGATGCCCAGGTCTTCCGACACGACTTGAGCGCCGGTCAGGATGGCCAGGTCTTCCAGCATGGCCTTGCGTCGATCGCCGAAGCCCGGAGCCTTGACGGCGGCGACGCGCAGGCCGCCACGCAGCTTGTTGACGACCAGGGTCGCCAGGGCTTCGCCCTCGACGTCTTCGGCGATGATCAGCAGGGGACGGCCCGACTGAACAACGGCTTCCAGCACCGGCAGCAGCGGCTGCAGCGACGAGAGCTTCTTTTCGAACAGCAGGATGAGCGGCTCTTCGAGCTGAACTTCCATCTTGTCGGGGTTGGTGATGAAGTAGGGCGACAGGTAGCCGCGGTCGAACTGCATGCCTTCGACGACGTCGAGTTCAGTCTCGGCGGTCTTGGCTTCTTCGACGGTGATGACGCCTTCGTTGCCGACCTTGTCCATGGCCTTGGCGATCATGTCGCCAACTTCCTTGTCGCCGTTGGCCGAGATGGTGCCGACCTGAGCGATTTCGGTGTTGGTGGTGACCTTCTTCGACGACTTCTTGATCTCGTCGACGACGATGTTGACGGCCTTGTCGATGCCGCGCTTCAGGTCCATCGGGTTCATGCCGGCGGCGACCGACTTGAGGCCTTCCTGCACGATGGCTTGCGCCAGGACGGTGGCGGTGGTGGTGCCGTCGCCGGCCTTGTCGTTGGTCTTCGAAGCGACTTCGCGGATCATCTGCGCGCCGAGGTTCTCGAAGCGGTCAGCCAGTTCGATTTCCTTGGCGACCGAGACGCCGTCCTTGGTCGAGCGCGGGGCGCCGAAGGACTTTTCGATCACAACGTTACGACCCTTGGGGCCGAGGGTCACCTTCACCGCGTTGGCGAGGATGTTGACGCCGCGCAGCATCTTGTCGCGCGCGTCCGAGGAGAAATAAACGTCTTTAGCGGCCATGTGTATGAGCCCTTCTTAAAGAGAAATTTGGGGTGGAAAGCTTGGTTCGGGCGGAGGAGGGCTTAGGCCTCGACCACGCCCAGAACGTCGCTTTCCTTCATGATCAGCAGGTCTTGACCATCGACCTTCACTTCCGTGCCCGACCACTTGCCGAACAGGATGCGATCGCCGGCCTTCACGTCGAGAGCGACGACGTCGCCCTTGTCGTTACGGGCGCCGGGGCCGACAGCGACGACTTCGCCTTCCTGCGGCTTTTCCTTGGCGGTGTCGGGGATGATGATCCCGCCCTTGGTCTTGGTTTCTTCTTCGACGCGCTTCACGAGGACGCGGTCGCCAAGGGGACGAAATTTCATGGTTGTTCTCCGTCGGGACGGTTATCGATAAAGGGGTCGTTGGCGCGGGGAACGCTGCTGTTAGCAGTCCATCCCCTTGAGTGCCAACGCGGTGCTTGAGTTAGGTCCGAGCCCCCCGGGAGTCAAGGACAGGGCCCGCGAACTTTTTGCGATCACGGTTAAGGTGGAGGCCGGAAATGTTCGATCATCTGGGTTTCGGCGTGACCGATTTCGCGCGGTCCACGGCCTTTTACGATCAGGCCCTGGCGCCGTTGGGCATCAAGCGGCTGTTCACCGTTCCGCCCGAACACAGCGGTGGCGTCGACGCCACCGGCTATGGCGTGGAGCGTCCGCAGTTCTGGATCTCCGGCGGCGGCGACACCTCCGGGCGGCTGCACGTCTGCTTTCAGGCCAGGACCCGGGCGATGGTCGACGCCTTTTACGCGGCGGCGATCGCGGCCGGCGGGCGGGACAATGGCGCGCCCGGACTTCGCCCCCATTATCATGAACACTACTACGGCGGCTTCGTGCTGGATCCGGACGGTTTCAATATCGAAGCCGTCTGCCACGCGCCGGTCTAGCCGGACCTCAAGGAGCGCTTCGCGCATGTCGAGCTACGCCCTGTCGCTGTTGCTAGCCGTGATCGCCTGCGTGATCGGCGGAACCCTCGGGGGGCGGGCCCTGGCGCGGCCCCAGGCGGCCCTGGGCCTCGCGGTCGGCGATGACGGCGCGCCGACGTTGCTGACCGAGGGCCGGGCGTTCGGGGGGCTGCTGATCTTCTCCCACGCCGGCGCGGCGCTGTATCTGGGCTATCAGCCCAGCATCGGGGCGGCCATGGCCTTCGCCCTGGCCATCGGCTGGTTCGGCGCCGGTCTGGGGCAGGTGGCCTCGCTGCTGATCGACCGGACCCATGGGCGGCTGAACCTCAGCCACCTGCTGTTCGAGGTTCTGATCGGCGTGACCCTGTGCCTGCCCTTCTTCAACCCCGGGCGGCTGGTTCTGCGCGGCGGCTACCTGGCCTGACGGGCGCCTTCGTGCTCCAGCAGCCAGCGCTTGCGCTGCAGCCCGCCGCCATAGCCGGTGAGTGATCCGTCCGCGCCGATCAGGCGATGGCACGGCACGAGGATGGCGATCGGATTGGCGCCGTTGGCCGCGCCCACGGCGCGAACGGCGCTGGGCTTGCCAATCCGGGCGGCGAGGGCGGCGTAGGTCGAGGTGGTCCCGGCGGGGATATCGCGCAGGGCGGTCCAGACCTGTTGCTGGAACGCCGTGCCGCCCGTGGCCCAAGGGATGTCGGCCAGGGCTTCGAACTGTCCGTCGAAATAGGCCGTCAGCGCCTGGCGCGTTTCGACCGGCGCCGCGCCGTCCGTCAGCGGCGGGTCGCCATGGTGCAGTCGCAGCAGCCGCGTCATGCGCGGGACGTAGTCGTGGAAGTCGATGGCTCGCACCGCGCCCGCCTCGTCGGTCACCAGCAGGATCTCGCCAAGGGGCGAGGGCAGGCGGTCGAGGCGGAGGTTGGACGGGGGCGGCATGCCGTGATTATCCGCACTCGGGAAGCCGCTGTCCGCCCGATTGTTGCGATAGATTGTTCACTGTTTGTTCAACATCATGCACAGTCTCCCTTCCCCCTTGATGGGGGAAGGGCCGGGGATGGGGGTGACGCGGCATGTCCGACAAGCCAAAGCCAAGCCACGCGCCCGGCGCGATCCGCCGGGCCCGCCGACTGCGCCGAGAGATGACAGTCAGCGAGAAGCGGCTGTGGAAAGCTTTGCGGGCGTTTGAGACTACATGTTCGCAGACAAGCGCCGATCGGCCGATACGTGGCGGACTTCGCCCATCATGGCGCCAAGCTCGCCATAGAGGTGGATAGCGGGCGCCACGATCTTCCAGAGGCGCAGTTGCACGACGCCGAGCGCGACACGTGGCTGACCGCGCAGGGCTACAGGGTCGTGCGGTTGCGAGACCGCGAGGCCTATGAGTATCCGTATGACGTCTCCGAGCGCGTGGCGGCTGAGATTCAGCGGTCACCCCCATCCCAACCCTTCCCCCATCAGGGGGGAAGGGCTTTTTAGGATCTAGCGAATGCCCGGCACGTGCAGGGCGGCTTCCTTCTCGGCCTTCTGCTTGAAGACCAGGTCGCCGTACTTGCCGTATTCCATGCGGGCGATCATCCGCTGGTGAACTTCGTCCGGGCCGTCGGCCAGGCGCAGGGTGCGGATGCCGGCATAGGCCTTGGCCAGGCCGAAGTCGGTGGTCACGCCGCCGCCGCCGTGGGCCTGGATGGCGTCGTCGATGATCTTCAGGGCCAGGCGCGGGGCCGCGACCTTGATCATCGCGATCTCCAGACGGGCCGACTTGTTGCCGGCCTTGTCCATCATGTCGGCGGCCTTCAGGCACAGCAGGCGGCACATCTCGATGTCGATGCGGGCGTCGGCGACGCGCTCTTCCCAGACCGAGTGGTCCGAGACGTACTTGCCGAACGCCTTGCGGCTCATCAGGCGCTTGCACATCTTTTCCAGCGCGACTTCCGCCGTGCCGATGGTGCGCATGCAGTGGTGGATGCGGCCGGGGCCCAGGCGGCCCTGGGCGATCTCGAAGCCGCGGCCCTCGCCCAGCAGCAGGGCGTCCTCGATCGGCACGCGCACGTCCTTGAGGATGACCTCGGCGTGGCCGTGCGGGGCGTCGTCATAGCCGAACACCGGCAGCATGCGGACGATCTCGATGCCGGGCGCGTCCAGCGGCACCAGGATCTGGCTCTGCTGCTGGTGGCGGCTGGCGTTGTCGGGGTCGGTCTTGCCCATCACGATGGCGACCTTGCAGCGCGGATCGCCCACGCCCGAGCTCCACCACTTGCGGCCGTTGACGACATAGTGGTCGCCGTCGCGCTCGATGCGGGTCTCGATATTGGTGGCGTCCGAGCTGGCCACGGCCGGTTCGGTCATCAGGAAGGCCGAACGGATGTCGCCGTTCATCAGCGGGCGCAGCCACTTTTCCTTCTGCGCCAGCGTGCCGTAGCGCATCAGCACTTCCATGTTGCCGGTGTCGGGCGCCGAGCAGTTGAAGACTTCCGACGCGAAGCCGACCTTGCCCAGCTGTTCGGCGATCAGGCTGTATTCCAGGTTGGTGAGCTGGATGCCCTCGAACTGGAACGTGTCGTCGACGTGGGTCTGGCCGCTGTGCGGCGGCATGAAGAAGTTCCACAGGCCGGCGGCCTTGGCCTTGGCCTTCAGCTCCTCGACGACCTGAACGACCTTCCAGCGCTCGGCGCCCAGGACATCCATCTCGGCCTCATAGACCGGGACCGCCGGATAGATGTGCTCGTCCATGAACGCGGTGACGCGGTCAAGAAACTGACGCTGCTTGGGGGAGATGTCGAAATCCATGGCGCTTCCCAATCCCTGTCTTCAAACGCTTGTTTGAAGTGGTTGTAACACCCTGCTGACGTTGACGGCAAGGTGGGACGGCAAGCACACTTGCGGGCGACGGCGCGGCGCCTGAAAACTAGCGGCCATGAACATCGAGATTCTCCCCCTTGAAGGCCGCCACGTCCGGCTGGAACCCGTCACCCCCGCCCTGCGCGAGGAACTGCGCGGCGCGATCGACTGCGACCCCGAAAGCTGGGAGATCATGTCGACCAACGGCTGCGGCGAAGGCTTTGAGGACTGGTGGGGCGCGCTGCAGGGCGAGACCCAGCGCGGCGAGCGCATCGGCTTCGCCATCCGCCGGCTGTTGGACGGCAAGGTGGTCGGCACGTCCAGCTATCTGAACATCCGCAAGCTGCACAAGGGCCTGGAAGTCGGCTCGACCTTCCTGCATCCGGACGCCCGCTCGGGCCCGATCAATCCGGAGTCCAAGCGCCTGCTGCTGGGCCACGCCTTCGCCGCCGGCGCGATCCGCGTGGAGTTCATGATCGACGTGCGCAACGCCCGCAGCCAGGCGGCCGTGGAGAAGCTGGGCGCCGACAAGGACGGCGTGCTGCGCAATCACAAGATCACCTGGACCGGCCACGTGCGCGACACGGCGGTGTTCTCGATCACCGACGCCGACTGGCCGGGCGTCAAGCAGCGCCTGGATTTCCGTCTGCAGGAGACGTTCGTCTAGCGGGCGCCGGCATGCGGCCTATCCCCTGAAATAATCACCCTTGGCCGAAGGGTGTTGCGCCAATACGACGCATCCAGAACGTTCTAGAGTTTGAGTGATCGCCGCCTGAACCGCCAGATCTATACCCAATCTGAGTGTAGATCCGGGTTTCCGACAATGCTCTTCGTGTAACCTTTGCCGCATGAGCGGCATTGCGTGTCTTAGAATCTGTATCGAACACGCCGCGCGCGAGACCTCCGTCGAAGGCGTGACCCCGGTCAGGATCGATCGCACCGCGGCGCTCTATATCGACACGCATTGGCCGCCGCCGCGCCGCCATGGCCATGTCGCGCCCGGCGCCTATGTTCTGATCGATCCGTATTCCACGTTTCTCGATGGCGAGGAGCTCAAGCAGCTCGCTTCGGAACTTCAGCTTCGCCTGTTCGGCACTCACGGCCGCGAGGATCTGTGCCTGCTGATCTTCGAGGGCCACGAGGCGGAAGTCCTGCGTTTCTCTAGCCTGCCAGAGGCCGACCTGCTGGCCATGAGGCAAGGAGAGCCGCCCCCGCCCGTCGGACGAACCCGCGTGGTCACGCGCGACGGCGTGCGCGAGCTAGGGCTGCGGGACTTGACGCCGCACGCCGTCGCCACTGAAGCGACAGAGCCCCACGAGGCGCCACGCCTGGGGTGGCGCGGGGTCTACAATCCCGTGTCCGAGTATTTCGAGGCCAGCCAGCCGCTCTTCATGGCTCAGGAGCCGGAATGGACGACCCATCAGGACGGTGACTACATGCGGTCGGACATGGAGATGCTGGACGCTAGCATCGCCGCCCTCAGAAGGCATCCTGGCCTGCATGTGCAGACCGATTTCCGCATGTGGAGCATGGTCCGGACAAGCCTGCGCGAGGTCTATGGCGCCAAGCTGGCGTCCCTCCCTCCGGCGGCGGTGAAACAGTTGAGCGCCCAGGTCTATGACGTGCCTCGCGAGCTGCCTTTCATGGCGATCGCGCCGCTGCGCGAATTGCTGCGACCGGTGTTCCGTCGCGTCGAGCTGCGGACCCATGATCCCATTTTCCACGTCCAGGCCGTCCCCGAGCACCTGATCGACGGCGTGGTGCTGGAGCTGACGGGCCACGACGACCACCAGCGCTTCACGAACCTCCAGCAGTTCCTGTCGGCGCGGCGTCAGTATCTCGACCGCGACTTGCGGCAAGGTGTCGCGGGCCTTCGCTCGCGTCGCGAACTTGAGCTCTGTAGGGAGTTCAGAGTGCCCTCGGTGAGCGGCCTCCTGATCAGCGCGACCTTTGAAGATCCCTTGCACGAGCAGGCTTTTCCACACGCCGAACTGCCGTTCAGGTCCACCCGCTGGTCATGAAAGCCAAGGGTTGAGTTAATGGTCGGCTACCACTGCCCCTAACCAATTGGCGATAAATCGCGGCTAAGGCTTTGGCATGACCGCGATCGCGTGCCTACGCCTGCTCATCGATGATGAAGCCTTTCCCGCCGCGCACGCGCAGGAGACGGCCGACGTCTATCTGAGGGCGCGCTGGAAGGCCCCGCGCCGCTACGGCGCCGTGGCGCCGCTGGCTTTCGTGCTCGCCGACAATCGCGCCGCGCAGCTGGACGCCGTCGAGATGCAGGCCCTGGCGGCCGAACTCGAGGCCAGCCTGTTCCCCGGCCGCAAGAGCGGTCAGGTCTGCCTGATGACCTTCGAGGGCGACGAGAGCTCGGTTCTGAAGTTCGCCAGCCTGACCCAGGCCGAGCTGCAGGGCCTGGTCGCCGGCAAGGGCTATGGCGGCGCCGCCGGCCGGGTCCAGGTGATCACCGCTGACGCCATTCGCTCGGTGCCCAGCACGCACGAGGAAGCCCGTCAGGCCGCCGAAGCCGCCGCCAAGGCCGCGCCCGCGCCCGTTCCGCCGCCCGCCGTGGCCAAGGCTCCGGCCGCCGCCGCCGCCCCGACGTCCGCCGAGCCGCGCGCGCCGGCCCCCCCGTCCGTCGCCCAGGCTAGGACGCCGCCGCCCGCTGCGCCCGCGCCTCCGCCGCCTCCGTCCCAGACGGGCTGGTGGGGCCTCTACGACCTGACGGCCAACGCCTTTGTCGGTTCGGTGATCGGTCTGCGCGCCGACCTCAACGCCCCGGCGCCCGAGGAAGACTCCAAGCTTCTGGCCCGCGATCTGGCCTGCCTCAACGACGCCCAGCCCCTCTTCAAGGCGGCGACGTTTGGCGATCTCTATCTGCCGTTCGGCTTCTGGAACCTGACGACCCCGGCCTCGCAGGAGGCTTACAAGCGCCGCCTGTCGCGCTATCCGCTGGACCTGCAGCCGCGCCTGGGCGCCAGCGTCTATGGCACGCCGCGAGAGGCCTCCATTGGCCTGGTCCAGCAGATGCGCGCCTTTCTGAAGAGCGGCTTCGCCTTTCTCGATCTCAATGTGGTCGACCCCACCTTCCCGGTGCACAACCTTCCGCTGGAACTGATCGACAGCGTCACGCTCAGCCTGACCGGCGAGGATGAGCGCGAACGCCTGGCCGCGATCGCCAAGTTCGTCGAGCGCCAGAACGTCTATCGCGGCAAGGCCGTGCTGCAGAGCGTGGCCGGCGTGCAGACCGCCCAGGAGCTGGAGGCTTGTCGCCAGGGCGGCATCGCCCGTGTGCACGGACCGGCGGTGACGGCCTTCCTTGAAGCGCCCCTGATCCAGGCCGAAGGCGCGCCCCTGGTCCAGGCGCGCGACGCGGCTTGATCCGCTTGGCGACGAGGCGGTCCAAAGGTTCCAAACCCGGCGCGCGTCTTCGTTTCAAGTGAGTCCGTTTCAGAGGGGCGCGGGCTCCACGCCGCGTCGGTTGGCCGCAGGTCGGCGACGTCTCGCCCCATAGGCTTGCTAACCTTCTGCGCGCAGGATTAGCCGAATGACGGCTTTAGCGTGCTTGAAAATTTTTGTCGGCGAGGAACTGCGGTTCTCGGATGCCGAGACAATGGCTGCCTTGGTGGCCAAGGTCGCTGGCGCCTATCTGGAGACCAAGTGGCTCTGGCCGCGCCGGCACGGCCTGGTCGCGCCCTTCTCGTTCGTTCTCACCGATCCGCGCGCGCAGACCCTGGACGCTCGCGAGTTGCAGGCTCTGGCGCGCGACCTGCAGCACAAGCTGTTTGGCGACAAGGGCGAGGGCGAGATCGCGCTCCTGACCTTTGAGGGCAACCAGAACGATGTCATGCGCTTCGCCGGCGTTCCGAACGCTCAGCTCAAGACCTTGCTGAACGGCGGGGACGATGGCGCGTTCGCGGGCCGAATCTGCAAGATCACGCCGAACGGCGTCAGCTCCATCGCGCCCCCTGGCGGGCCGGTGGCCGGCGAGCCGCCAATGGAGGCCCTGAGGGGCGCGCCGTCGGGGCCCGCTCCGGCCCGCACCGGTTATCGCGGCGTGTTCCATACCCAGCGCCAGATCTTCGTGGGCAATGTCGCGGTCTGGTGCGAGGCTGGCGCGATTTCGGTCTATGGGCTGGATGAGCCGGTTCTCGACGTTCATGAGGCCGACCACGACATTCCCACCCTGCAGGGCGCGCTCGGCGAGATCGGTCGCTTCCAGGCGGGGGTCATGTTCCTGCCGATCAACTTCGCCGCCGCCGTCAAGCCCAGCACCCGGGCCGAGCTCCTGCCTTACCTGGAATCTCTGCCAAGGGAGCTGCGCGGACGCCTCGCGGCGGGCGTCTACGATACGCCCCGCGCGCCGTCGTTCTCGGCCCTGTCACAGCTGAAGAGCTTTCTGGATCCGTTTTTCGGCCGCATCGACTTGCGCGTGAGCGACCCGGCCTTTCAGGTCGACGACCTGCCGCCAGACTTCGCCAGCAGCGTCACCCTGCTGCTGCCAGCGGGCGGGGAGGCCGCGCGGCTCGCGGCGATCACCCGTTTCATGCGCGACGCCGCCGGCTACCGGCGCAAACGGATCTGGCAGGGCGTGACCGATGTGCGGACCCGGCGCGAGCTGAACGCCGGGATCGAGTACGCCGTACCCTTTCTGAGCGGGCCGGCGATCACCGAGCTTCTGGAAGTTCCGACCGATGTCGTGCCGTGCTCGACCTTGCGCCTGCCGCTGCACGACTGGTCGGTCAAGGCCGAGGACGCTGGCGTCAGCAAGGTCGCCTGATCGGTCTTGTCACCGGCGCTTGACCCTCACGCCTACCGCCGCCCGAACAGTCGCTCGATATCAGCCAGCTTGAGCTCCACATAGGTGGGGCGGCCGTGGTTGCACTGGCCTGAGTGGGGCGTGGCTTCCATCTCGCGCAGCAGGGCGTTCATCTCGGCGCCGTTCAGGCGGCGGCCGGCCCGGACGCTGCCGTGGCAGGCCATGGTGGAGCACACCTCTTCCAGCCGCTCCTTCAGGGCCAGGGCCTGGCCGTTCTCGGCCAGGTCGTCGGCGATGTCGCGCACCAGGCCGGCGGCGTCGGTCTTGCCCAGCAGGGCCGGGGTCTCGCGCACCAGCACCGCGCCGGGGCCAAAGCTCTCGATCACCAGGCCCAGGGCCGCCAGTTCCTCGGCGCGGGCCACCACGCGCTCGGCCTCGGCGGGGTCCAGGTCGACCACCTCGGGCAGCAGCAGGGTCTGGCGGGCGACACCGCCGGCCTCCATCTCGTGCTTCATTCGCTCATAGACCAGACGCTCGTGGGCGGCGTGCTGGTCGACGATGACCATGCCGTCGCGGGTCTGGGCGACGATATAGGTCTCGTGAACCTGGGCCCGGGCCGCGCCCAGCGGGAAATCCACGGGGTCGAAAACCGGCGCGGCGGCATAACCATCCGTTGACTGATCAGTTCCAAAGGCGCCCGACCGCCAGGCTTCTTGAATGACCTCGCCGAGGCCCGGCGCCATGGCCGGCTCGACCCGCGCCGAAACGTCCGACAGGCCCGGAAGGGTCAGGGGGCGCTGGGTCGGGGGTGTCCAGCCGCCGTCGCGCCAGGCCGAGAAGCCGGCGGCCGACGGGCCCGGCTGATACCCCGGAAACGGGCTCTGCTGGGTCCTGATGCTGTCCAGCGCCTGGGTCGCCACGGTGGTGGAGGCCCGGTGCCCTGCCCCGGCGAGGGCGTGGCGCAGCGCCCCGACGATCAGGCCGCGCACCAGGGCCGGATCGCGAAACCGCACCTCGGCCTTGGCCGGGTGGACGTTGACGTCGACCTCGGCGGTGTCGAGCGACACATAGAGCGCCGCTGTGGGGTGCCGGTCGCGCGCCAGAAAGTCGGCATAGGCCGCGCGCAGGGCGCCTTGCAGCAGCCGATCGCGCACAGGTCGTCCGTTCACGAACAAATATTGATGCGCTGCATTGCCGCGGTTGTAGGTGGGCAGGCCCGCGAAGCCGGTCAGCCGCACGCCGTCGCGGGTCTGGTCGATCTCGATGGCGTTGTCCTGGAAGTCGCGACCCAGCACGGCGGCCAGTCGCGCCAGACGGCCTTGCGGACCCGGATGCTCGGGCGGCAGGCGCAGGATCCGGCGACCGTCGATGTCCAGCGAGAAGCCGACCGCCTCGTGGGCCATGGCCTGACGCTTGATCTCCTCGGTGATCGCCAGGGCCTCGGCGCGTTCCGACTTCATGAACTTCAGGCGGGCGGGGGTGGCGTAGAACAGGTCGCGCACCTCGATCCGCGCGCCGTGCGGGCCGGGGAAGGCGGCGGGGGCCACATCGCCGACCTGACCGCCCTCGACCAGGATCGAGAAGGCGTCCTTTTCGCCCTTGGCGCGCGAGGAAATCTGCAGCCGCGCCACCGAGCCGATCGACGGCAGGGCCTCGCCCCGGAAGCCCATGGTGTGGATGCGCAGCAGGTCCCACAGGCCGTCGGCGTCGGGCGCCAGCTTGGACGTGGCGTGGCGTTCGATGGCGACGGGCAGTTCTTCCGCCGACAGGCCCATGCCGTCGTCGGCGACCAGGATGCGCGTCAGGCCGCCGCCGTGGGCTTCGACCTCGATGTGCGTCGCGCCGGCGTCGACGGCGTTGTCGACCAGCTCCTTGATGGCGCTGGCGGGCCGTTCCACCACCTCGCCGGCGGCGATGCGGTTGACGGTTTCGGGCGGCAGGCGGCGGATCGGCATGGTGGAACTCTCGTCGGACCGACGGTCCGCATTGCGTCTTCGTAATTTGACCCGTCGGCTTGCAGACCGTCCAAGTCGCGGAAGACCGATCACCCTAGATCGATTCCGCCGCCCTTCGAGGAAGAGACATAGTGACGATCGGACGTTTCGCCCCCTTGCTCGCCGCCCTGATCCTGTCGGCCGCTCCGGCCGCCTTCGCCCAGCAGGCGGTCGACGACTCCGGGCCCATCGGCCTGAGGCGCGTCGATCCCGAGGCCAATCTGGTCGAGGAGCTGGTCGTCAACGCCCGCCTGCCCGGACCGGCCTGGTGGAAGGTCAGCGACGCCGACAGCACGGTCTATGTGCTGGCCGTTCCGGCCCTGTCGCCCAAGAACCTGGAGTTCGACAGCTCGGTGATCCAGCGGCGGCTGGACGGCGCCAACCGCCTGATCCTGGCGCCGGGGCCCAAGATCAATGTCTTCCGCATCGTCAGCCTGGCCGTCGGCGGTCGTCGCTATTTCCTGTCTGACACCCCGATGCGTCAGACCCTGCCAGCGGATCTGCGGACCCGGCTGGAGGCCCGCCTCAAGATCGCAGGCGAGACGCCCGAGAGCATGGACGACATCAAGCCCGCCTTCGCCGGCTTTCTGGTCGCCAACATGAAGCAGGGCGGTTCGGTCACCCTCGGCGGCGGTTCGGTCGCCGACCGCATCGAGAAGATCGCCAAGAGCGGCGACCTGGAAAAGCGGCCCAAGGTGCAGGAGCTGGAGGGCTATGACGTGATCGACGCGCTGAAGGCCGTGGGGTCCCTGCCCAAGGCCCAGCAGGAGTTCTGCCTGGACGCCGGGCTGCGCGAGGCCGACGCCGGCGGTCCGGCCATCGAGGCGACCGCCAAGCGGTGGGCGGCGGGCGATGTGGTTCAACTGGCGGCGGCCGATCGGGGCTATCAGGCCTGCCTGTCGGCCACGCCGCGCGTCGCCGCCGAGATCCGCGACACGATCAACCGCTCGACCAAGGCCATCGAGTCGGCGCTGAAGACGCCCGGCAAGTCGGTGGCCCTGGTCAATTTCCGTCCCCTGCTGTCGGAGGAGGGCGTTCTGGCCAAGCTGCGCGCCAAGGGCTTCAAGGTGACGACGCCGGGCGAGGTTCAGCCGTAAAGGCCAAGCTTTCGCCGCAAGCGTCGCCTCAGGGTCGCGCCGTCAGGAACCGCCAGGAACACGCGCATGAACATCTCCCCGCTGGTCGCCTTGCTGGCCCTGCTGACGCCCGTCGCGGCGGCGGCCCAGGTCATCGACGATCCCGAGGCGGCGGTGGTCGAGGCCCTGGTGGTCAACGCCAAGCTGCCGGGGCCGGCCTGGTGGAAGGTGTCCGACGCCGACACCACGATCTATGTCCTGGGCGTGCCCCCCGCCCTTCCCAAGGGCATGGCCTGGGACCAGTCGGTGCTGGACCATCGGCTGGACGGCGCCTTCGCCCTGATCACGCCGCCGGAGGCGCGGGCCGGGTTCACCGACATTCCGGCCCTGCTGAAGCTGCGCAAGACCCTGAAGGCCGACAAGCCGCTGCAGGAGACCTCGCCCGCCCTGGCCGCACGTCTGGCCAGGGCCTGGGCCGCCGCCGATCCCAAGGACGCCGAGGGCTGGCGCGACTGGAAGCCGCTGGGCGCGGGCATCCTGCTGGCGGGCAAGGCCAACAAGGCGGCCGCCTTGGTCGGCAGTGAGCCTGACCGGACCATCGGCAAGCTGGCCCGCAAACATCGGGTCAAGACCCGCATCGCCGCGACCTACAAGGCCATGCCGATGATCAAGGCCGTCGCAAAGGGCCATTCCGAGGCGACCGGCCTGGCCTGCCTCGAGGAGGTGCTGGACGAGGTCGAGGCCGGGACCGGCGACGCCCGCCGACTGGCCCGCGACTGGGCCGAGGGCAATGTGCGGGGCGCGCTGGCCGCCTCGCGGGGCGGACAGAGATGCGAGCTGCAACTGCCCGGCGTGCCGGAACTGGCGCGGCGCGCCACCGCCGACGAGGCGACCGCCCTTACCGAGGCCCTGAAGACCCCCGGCCACGCGGTGGCCACCTTCCCCCTGCGCGGCCTGGTGGCCGAGAACGGCGTTCTGGACCAGCTGCGCGCCAAGGGCTTCACGGTGCGCACGCCGGGGGATTGACGGTCACGTCGGCCCTGATCCACTCTGAAAACGAGGGTTGCATCGGGGCGCATCTTTGAAATCCATGATGTTCGCCCTGGCGGCCTGGGCCGCCGTGACGTCGCCTGTGAGCCCTATGAGCGCCGCCTTCGCCAGTCTGGTCGGCTGATCCGCGCCGAGACCGCCGCCACGGTCTACTACAGCGTCAAGGGCGCGGCGACGCGGGAGCCGTGGTTCGACACCTGACGCCTGCCGAGCGCGACCGACTGACCCGCGCGGCGGCACTGACGCCCCGGTCGCTGGAATTCTACGCCCGCCTGCGGCCCAACATCGCCGCGCTGCTCCTGTATGGCGAGGTCAAGGCGGCGGCCGGGATTTCGTCGGACGAGCCCGAGGCCAGCCTCTTGAACAGGGCCAAAGTCCCGAAGGCGCGTGATCTTAAGGTCGGTGGCCGGCTGAAGTCGGATCTCCGGCGGTCGCTACGGGCCGACGGCGCGGACGACCTGGTCTGCCTGAACTGGGTGACGCAGCAGGCCCTGCGAACCGGCGCGCTTCGCGAGCGGGGCGAGGCCTGGGGGCGGGGTGACGTGCGGGCCCTGGTGTCCGGCCCGATGGCCTACGATCCCTGCGATGAGAGCATGACCGCCCTGAACGCGGCCCAGCGCGCCCAGAACAAGGCCATGGTCAGGGCGATCGCCGCGACCCTGGAGCGCGGCCAGGGGGCGGTGGCCCTCGTCGATCTGGCGCCCCTGCTGATGCAGAACGGCGTACTGGACCAGCTGCGCGCCAAGGGCTTCACGGTGCGCACGCCGGGGGATTGAAACGAAGCCGGCCCGGAAGCTTTCGCGTCCGGGCCGGCTGAATTTCGAAGCTGTGTCGAAGCCTACAGGCCCGGCAGCTTGATGCGGGTTTGCTTCTCGCGGCTGATGACCACGGCCTTGCTGCCGACCAGGGCCTTGAGGCGGGCTTCCTCGGCGGCGGCGTCCACGGCGACCGGGGCGTTGGCGCCGGTTTCGGTGGCGGTGGCGGTCACCTGAGCCGACTTGTCCTTCTTCCAGAACATCACCTTGCTGGCGAAGCTCTCGTCCTTGTGGGCCAGATCGCCGGTCTCGTCGTCGACGACGAAGCGGATCAGCGGGTCGGCCTTGTCGACGCCGGCCTTGGAGACCAGCAGCTTTTCACCGTCCGAGCGGCCGGCGGCCATGCTTTGGCCGACCAAGGCCATGCGCGCGGCGCTTTCCGGCTGCAGTTCCTGCGGACGGGGCTCGCCGGGGGCCGGCGGACGCAGGGCGTAGTCGGGCGGCACCACCAGCGGGGCCTTGGTGACGACGCGGAATTCGTCGGGGACCACCTTGCTCATGCCGAGGGCCTTGGAGGCCGACTGGCAACCGGCGAGGCCCGTGGCGGCCACGACGGCCAGAACGCTCAGGGTCGCGACCCGATTGAAACTCATGAACCCATGCTCCGGTAGACCCCGCCCCGGGGCCAGAATTTTGGACGCTCTCGATACGACATCACGGCGCGGGCGCCAATGTCTCTTGCGATTGCGGCCTTATTCGGTCGGGTGGACCAGTTTCTCTTCGCCCGTCATGAAGCTGTCGAGCAGCAGGAAGGCCACGCCCACCGAGATGCCGGCGTCGGCGATGTTGAAGATCCACGGGAAGTAGAGGTCGCGCACGTCGATGAAGTCGGCCACCGCGCCATAGACCACCCGGTCGATCAGGTTGTTGCCGATCGCCCCGCCGATGATCATGCCCAGGCCGATCGCCATCAACGGCTTGGTCGCCTTACGGGCCCACAGGACCAGGGCCACGACCACGACCGTGGAAAAGAGCGTCAGCAGCCAGCGGCCCCATTCGGCGTGGCCGCTGAGCAGGCCAAAGCTCATGCCCCGGTTCCAGACCATGGTCAGGTCCATCGGGCCGGGCACCAGCACCGTGCCCTTGGCCGGCAGGTTCAGGCCATGCAGAATCCACAGCTTGCTGAGCTGGTCGAGGACCACGGTGGCGGCCGCGATGGCGTAGGCGATCCAGCCTTGGCGGGTGATCTTCGGCATTGTCCTTCTCAGCCCCCAAGGCTTGTCAGTTCAGGTCTCGACCCTCCCCCTTGATGGGGGAGGGCAGGGTGGGGGTGAAAAGGCGGCGGCAATTTGGCGCCGACCTCATCCGGTCTCAACGCCGCGTCACCCCCATCCCCAACCCTTCCCCCATCAAGGGGGAAGGGGATCACCCGTGTTGGCTATCCCACCACGCCACCGCTTCGGCGTCGCGCAGGCTAAGCTCCGGATAGCGCGGATCGGTTCCGACCTCGGGCAGGATCCGCCACGAGCGGGCGCATTTCTGACCTTCGGCCAGCTTTGGTTCGACCGCTACGCCGCCGACATCTGCACGACGGAAGGCGTTTTCAGGCCCATCGCCGCGAACGAGCGTCGCTTGGCTCGTGCGGAACACTTCGGCGGCGTCAATGCCTTCGAATGCTGCCCATTTCTCATCCGATGCGAGCCAAACCTTGGGAGCCGCTTCAAGCGCAGAACCAATTCGCTTTTCGCGACGCTCTTCCTCAAGAGCTCCCGTTACGGTCTCGAGCACGAGTTGGATCGTGATCCAACGTTGCTTTTCGTCTCGATTTTTCCACGCCGCCGGCGTCTCCGGGATCACCCGCAGGCTGTTGCTGCCCGCCTCGGGGAAGCGCGTCTGCCACGCCTCTTCCATGGTGAAGCTGGTCAGGGGCGACAGCCAGATGGTCAGGCGCTCGAACACATAGTCCAGCACCGTGCGATAGGCCCGGCGGCGCAGGTCCGTGGGCTTGTCGCAGTAGAGGCTGTCCTTGCGGATGTCGAAGAACAGGGTCGAGAGATCGCCTTGGCAGAACTCGATCAGCGGCCGGGTCACGTCGCTGAAGCGATAGGCCTCGTAGGCGGCGCGGACCTGGCCATCCAGCTCCCACAGGCGGTGCAGGATGAACTTCTCCAGCGGCGGGAAGTCATCGTAGTTCGTGACGCGCTCGGCCTCGTCGAAGCCGGCCAGGGCGCCCAGCAGGTAGCGGGTGGTGTTGCGCAGCTTGCGATAGGCGTCGGTGGTGGTGGCCAGGATGGTCTTGCCGATCCGCTGGTCTTCCGAATAGTCGACCATCGCCGCCCACAGACGCAGGATTTCGGCGCCGCTTTCCTTGGTGACGGTCTGCGGCTCGACGGTGTTGCCCTTGGACTTGGACATCTTCTCGCCGTTCTCATCCTGGGTGAACCCGTGGGTGAGAACCGCCTTGTAGGGCGCGCGGCCGCGGGTGCCGCAGCCTTCCAGCAGGGACGACTGGAACCAGCCGCGATGCTGGTCGGAGCCTTCCAGATAGAGGTCGGCCGGCCAGTGGCTGTCGGCCCGGCCTTCGATCGTGAAGGCGTGGGTGCAGCCGCTGTCGAACCAGACATCCAGGATGTCGCCGACCTTCTCGTATTGAGCGGGGTCATAGGCCTGCCCCAGGAACTCGGCGTCGGGACGGGTGAACCAGGCGTCGGCGCCGCCCTCGCGAATGGCCGTCAGGATGCGGGCGTTGACGGCCTGGTCCATCAGCGGTTGGCCGCTGTCCTTGTCGACGAACATGGCCAGCGGCGTGCCCCAGGCGCGCTGGCGGCTGACCAGCCAGTCGGGACGGCTTTCCACCATCGACCCGATGCGGTTGCGGCCGGCGTCGGGGTGGAAGACGGTGTCGGCGATGGCCTGGATGGCGGTCTCGCGCAGGGTCTGGCCGCTCTCCAGCGGCTGATCCATGCGGATGAACCACTGCGGGGTGTTGCGGAACAGGATCGGAGCCTTCGAGCGCCAGCTGTGCGGATAGCTGTGCTCGACGCGGCCGCGCGCCAGCAGGTTTCCGGCCTCGATCAGCTTGTCCATGACAGCCGCGTTCGCCGGACCGAACTTGCCGGCCTTCTTGCCCTCGGTCTCGATGACCTTCAGGCCCGCGAACAGCGGGACGTGCGGGTAATAGGCGCCGTCGGGGTCGACGGTGTCGGGGATGGAGTCCAGCGCGTAGCCGCTCTTGAGCCACACCAGATAGTCGTCCGCGCCGTGGCCCGGGGCGGTGTGGACAAAGCCGGTGCCGGCGTCGTCGGTGACGTGGTCGCCGGCCAGCAGCGGCACCTCGAAGGCGAAGCCCTCATCGAAGGCGGCCAGCGGGTGGGCGCAGATCAGGCCGGTGGGATCGACGGGCTCGACGCGACGCCACGCAGCGACCTTGGCGGCCTTGCGGACATCGTCAGCCAGCTTGTCGGCGACGATCAGGCGATCACCGACCTTCGACCACGGGGCGAACTCGAGGTTCTCCTCCATGGCTTCCACCTCATAGAGGCCATACTCGACCTTGGGGTTGAAGCTGATGGCGCGGTTGGCGGGGATGGTCCACGGCGTGGTGGTCCAGATCACGACGCTGGCGTCGTTGGGCGGCAGGCGGAAGACATTGTCGCCGGCCGGATTGCCCGACAGCGCATAGTGCTCCTCGTCATAGACCTTGACCGGGAACTTCACCCAGATCGTGGGCGAAACGTGGTCGTGGTACTCGATCTCGGCGTCGGCCAGGGCCGTGCGCTCGACCGGGCTCCACATCACCGGCTTGGAACCGCGATAGAGCTGGCCCGAGGCGGCGAACTTGTGGAACTCGGCCACGATCGTGGCTTCGGACGTGTAGTCCATGGTGGCGTAGCGGTTCCACCAGTCGCCCAGTATGCCCAGGCGCTGGAACTCGACCTTCTGGGCCTCGATCCAGCCGCCGGCATATTCGCGGCAGCGGGTGCGGAATTCCTCGGCCGGGACCTCGTCCTTGCGGCGGCCCTTGGCGCGGAACTCTTCCTCGATCTTCCATTCGATCGGCAGGCCGTGGCAGTCCCAGCCGGGCACATAGTCGACGTCGTAGCCGAGGGCGAAGCGGCTGCGGACCACGAAGTCCTTCAGCGTCTTGTTCAGGGCGTGGCCGATGTGGATCGCGCCATTGGCATAGGGCGGGCCGTCGTGCAGCACGAACAGCGGGGCGCCGTCGGCTTGTCTCTTCGCCCGGACAGCGCCGTACAGACCCTTGTCGGAGAGGGCCGCCCAGCCCTCCAGGATCTCGGGCTCTTTCTTGGGCAGGCCCCCGCGCATCGGGAAGGGGGTGTCGGGAAGGAAGACGGTTTCGCGATAGTCGCGGGCGGTCGTGGCGTCGTCGGCCATGGGATAGCTATCCAGCGTTTGGAAGTTCGGAAAAACGGGGTGCGAGGGTGTTGGACCCGGCGCGCGCTGGAAACTCGTCCGGCAGCGTCACGCCGGGCGGATAATTCGCGGGGTTTTCCGAACAAAAGTCATGGCGCGGGGATAGCAGAGCCGCGCGCCGCGCACAAACGGGGAAGGTCTAGCGCCGGGCGGGTTTGACGCGGCCGCGCAGCATCCACAGGACGGCGACCGAACCTGTTGTCGTCGCCACGGCGGCCAGGAGGAAGGTGCGCAGGTCCTGCAGCCAGGCCGCGCCCAGGGTCACGGCCATGGCGGTGACCCACAGCACGGTCAGGGTCCAGCCCCGCCAGCCGACGGGAACCAGGCCATAGGGGATGGGGTATCGGTCGGGACGCCAGCCCGTTCCCGACTTGAGGTCGCGCGCGGAAAACCAGTGCCGCATCGTCCTTCCCCTACCGATGACGTGCAAGGTGTAGTCCCGACCCCTATTCGCGTCCAGCGCGAACGGCGGGTCGCGGCCCCTGATTGGGTATGGCCACGCGGCGCAGAGCGTTCAGGTCCGCTTGCGGATCCGGGGCGTGATGGTCACCGTCAGCAGACGGCCTTCGCGGATCAGGGTGAACAGGGTGGGCTTGTCGATGCTGTGGTTGTCCAGCGCGCGCAGCAGGTCGTCCAGGCCGGTCAACTGCTGGTCGCCGGCCTGGATCAGCAGGTCGCCTTCCTTGACGCCCGCCTTGGCGGCCGGCCCGCCGGCGTCGATGTGGGCGACGAACACCGCATAGGGCTGGGTCACGCCGGTGGCCTTGGCCAGGGCGGGCGGGATCGGGGCCTGCTGGGCGATCAGGCCGATCGAGCCGCGCCGCACGAAGCCGTGGTCCAGCAGCTCCTTGATCACATAGGTGGCGGTGTTGACCGCCACGGCGAAGCACAGGCCCTGGTAGCCGGCGATGACGGCGGTGGCGATGCCCACCACCTCGCCACTGGAATTGACCAGCGGGCCGCCGCTGTTACCGGGATTGAGGGCGGCGTCGGTCTGGATCAGGTCCTCGATCAGCCGGCCCCGCTCGCCGCGCAGGGATCGTCCCAGGGCCGAGACGACGCCGGTGGTCACGGTGGCCTCGAAGCCCAGCGGCGCGCCGATGGCGATGACCAGCTGGCCGCGCCGCAGCTTCTTGGAATCGCCCAGCCGGGCCACCGGGATGTCGATGTTCTGGTCGATCTTGAGGATGGCCAGGTCGGTGTCGGGATCGTCGCCCACGCAGCGCGCCGTCAGGCTGCGGCCTTCTGCGGTGATGACCACGAAGCGCGTGGCGCCCTGCACCACATGGCTGTTGGTCAGGATCAGTCCGCCCGGTGCGAAGGCGAAGCCCGAGCCGATGCCCTGCATCCGGGGATCTTCCAGCATCGGGTGAACGCGCACCACGCTGGGCCCCACCACCTCGACGGCCCGGACCACGGCGTTGGAATAGGCGTCCAGCAGGTCGCCATTGGGCAGGGCGCAATAGCCGCCCTCGACCTCGATGGCCTTGCCGGTGTCGAACACCAGTTGCACGTCGTCGGGATAGGACAGGATTTCATGCCGCCGACGCGGCGCGGGCCGGCGCGCCCTGGCGAAATGCTCGTACTTGCGCGCCTTCAACATCCCGCCCCCGCAGTGGTTAACGGAGGTTAACAGCAGGCGGTAGCGCTTGAACATCCCTTCTCCCCTTGCGGGAGAAGGGTTCTAGAACCCCGGCGCCACGATCGCGCGCGCCTGCGCCTCGTCCCGGCGGATCTGCTCGACCATCAGCTCGATGCTGTCGAATTTCAGCTCGGGGCGCAGGAAGGCGATCAGCTGGGTTTCGATGACCTGGCCGTAGAGGTCCTCGTCGAAATCGAACAGCCAGGTTTCCAGCCGGGTCTCGACCTCGCCCGTGGTGGGGTTGTTGCCCAGATTGGCCACGCCGGGCACCTCGCGGCCGTCGGGCAGGCGGGTGCGGGTGGCGTAAACGCCCAGTTTTGGCACCACATAGTCGACGATCTCGACATTGGCGGTGGGAAAGCCCAGCTGGCGGCCCAGCTGCTGGCCGCGCCGCACCACGCCCTCGATGGCGAAGGGACGGCCCAGGATGCGGGCGGCCTCTTCGGGCTGGCCCTCGCGCAGGGCGTCGCGGACGCTGGTGGACGAGAACTTGTCGCCGGCGCGGCCGGCCACGGGCGCGGCGATCGAGACGCCAAAGCCGTTCTGCTGGCCATAGTCTCTCAGCGCCTCGGGGCTGCCGGTGCGGCCCTTGCCGAACGAGATGTCGAACCCTGCCGCCACGTGCTTCACACCCAGACCCTCGACCAGCACCTGCTCGACAAATTCCTTGTCCGAGAAGCTGGCCATCTGGAAGTCGAACGGCAGCAGATAAAGGATATCCACGCCCATTCCGCTCAAAACGCGGGCTTGCTGCTCGATCGTCATCAGCCGGAAGGCCGGTTCGGTGGGTCGAAACAGCCGGCGCGGGTGCGGATCGAAGGTGATGACGCCCAGCGGGGCCTTGAGGGCCGAGGCGGCCTTGGCGGCTTCGGCGATCACCTGCTGGTGGCCGCGATGCACGCCGTCGAAATTACCCAGCGCCGCGGCGGCGCCCCGGGCTTGCGCCGGCAGGTCTTTCCAGCCGTGGACGATCTTCAGCTTCATCAGACGGCCTTGCGCGGAACCATGATCAGGGCTTCGCCCTCGACCACGGGCTTGCCGTTGACCAGACACACCGTGGCCAGGGTGACGCGGGCCTTGGCCGCGTCGATCTCGGTGATGGTGGCCCGCGCGGTGACCTCGTCGCCGATCTTCACTGGCCGCTTGAAGCGCAGCGACTGCGACAGATAGATCGCGCCGGGGCCCGGCAGCTGGGTCCCGATCACCGCCGAGATATAGCCCGCCGACAGCATGCCGTGGGCGATGCGCTCGCCAAAGCTGGTGGTCGCCGCGAACTCGGCGTCGAGGTGGACGGGATTGTTGTCGCCGGTCACGGCGGCGAAGGCCTCGATATCGGCCGCGCCCACGGCGCGAACCAACTCGGCGCTCTGGCCGACGGTCAGATCCTCTAGAAACAAGCCCTGCATCACGCGTCCCTGCGACAATTCTTATTGTGCGTTGCGGTCGAACTTAGCGGCTGATCCGATCTTCACCAGACCAGATCGCCCACGGCGTGCGTGGCGCCGACCTTTTCAGCCGCCAGCAGAGCCAGCACGGCCTCGGGGTTCAGCAGGCCGTCCGGACCGATGGCGGCCTCGCCGTGGATACCCTTGGCGATGAACAGGCAGGCCAGGTTCTGGTCCTGCGCGCCCTTCACGTCGGTGATCACGCCGTCGCCGATGCACAGCACGCGCGAGCGGTCGACGGGCTTGCCGGTCAGTTCGGCGGCCTTGGCGATGGCCAGGTCGTAGATCGGCGCGAACGGCTTGCCGGCCATGATCACCTCGCCGCCCAGGCTCTCATAGAGGTCTGCCAGGGCCCCGGCGCAGAAGATCAGCTTGTCGCCGCGCTGCACCACCCGGTCGGGATTGGCGCAGATGAAGGTCAGGCCGCGCTTGGCCGCCACGGCCAGGCGATCGCGATAGTCTTCCGGGATTTCGGTCTCGTCGTCGTACAGGCCCGAGCAGCCGATGAAATCGGCGTCCTCGCACGAGCCGGTCAGGTCGAGGTCGAAACCGGCATAGAGCGGCGCGTCGCGGTCGGGACCGATCCGCCACACCTTGCCCGGCGCGCGGGCGGCCAGCAGGGCGCGGGTGGCGTCGCCGGAGGTGACAAAGCCGCTCCAGGCCGAGCGCGGCACGCCCAGGCTGTCCAACTGCTCGACCACGTCATACGACGGGCGCGGCGCGTTGGAGATCAGCACCACGGGACCCACCCGCGCGCCCCACTGGGTGAGCGCGTCACAGGCTTCCGGGAAGCTGCGCACGCCGTTGTGGATCACGCCCCACACGTCGCACAGCACGATGTCATAGCGGTCGGACAGGGCCGAGAGGCGGTCTGGGAAATCCATCATGACGGCGGCGGTACCGGTCGGGGGCCAAGGCGTCAACGCCAATGGGCGTTGGAACGAGGGTCTTAGGTGTCGCCGCCGGGCGGGGTTTCAAGAGGCCGCGCTATCGAAGACCCGCGTTCCATGACTATCCTCGCCCCCAGACAGGGAGACGGCCGATGACGATTCTGATCCTCGGGCTTGTGGTGTTCTTTGGCGTTCATTCGGTGCGGATCGTGGCGCCGGGCTGGCGCAACGCCCAGGTCGCGGCCGCCCCGGGTCGCTGGAAGGGCCTGTATTCGCTGGTCGCGGCCGTCGGGCTGGGCCTGATCATCTGGGGCTGGATCCAGTACCGGCTGATGGCGCCGCAGCTGTATGACCCGCCGGCCTGGGGACGCCATGCGGCCATGGCCCTGGTGCTGCCGGCCTTCATCCTGCTGGCCGGATCGAACGGCCCGGTGGGCCGGATCAAGGCGACGGTGCGCCATCCGATGCTGATCGGGGTCATCCTGTGGTCGGTCGGCCACCTGCTGGCCAATGGCGACCAGGCCTCGGTGCTGCTGTTTGGCGGCTTCCTGGCGTTCGCCGTCATCGACCTGATCTCGGCCCTGGGCCGCAAGGAACCCGCGCCGGTGGCGACCAAACCGGCGGCGGACCTGATCATGATCGTGGCCGGGACGGTGCTGTACGGTCTGTTCGTGCTGTTCCTGCACCGGGTGTTCTTCGGCGTTTCGCCGCTGGGGTGAGGCTCACGACGCGTCGTGGAAGATCACCCCCAGCGTCCGTCGCCGTCCCGCGCGGATCTCGCTGACCCCGTGCCGCAGCACCCGCCGGTGGACACCGCGCGTGCCCTCGGCCGGCCGTTCGCGCACGGCGAAGATCACGCCCTGGCCCTGGGTCAGGGGCACGACCTGGGGCGCTGACTGCTGGCGGGGCCGCTGCTCGACCAGCACGAACTCGCCGCCCTCGAAGTCACGACCCGGCGCGTCCAGCAGGAAGGCCGCCTGCAACGGAAAGACCTGCTCGCCATAGAGGTCCTGGTGCAGGCAATTGTAGTCGCCGGGCCCGTAGGTCAGCATCAGCGGCGTGGGCCGCGCCTGGCCCGCCTCGCGGCAGCGGGCCAGCATCGCGTCCAGAGTCTCGGGAAAGCGCCGCTCCTCGCCCAGCCGCGCGGCCCAGCGATTGGCGATCCAGGCCAGGGGCGGATAGAGGCTCTCGCGCAGCGCCTGGATCGGCGCGGGCAGGGGATAGGCGAAATACTGGTACTCGCCCTTGCCGAAGCCGTGCCGGGCCATGACCACCTTGCCGCGGAACAGGGCCGGCTGCTCATACAGGGCGGTCAGGTCCGCGCACTGCTCCGGCGTCAGCAGCGGCCCGGTCAGGGCCCAGCCGCGCGCGTCCAGTTCGGCGGCGATGCGCTTCCAATCGAGCTCCGGGCTCACGCCGCCTCGCGCGCCAGCAGGGCCGCCTTGCGCGCGACGCCCCAGCGGTAGCCGGACAGGCCGCCATCGGCCCGGACCACGCGGTGGCAGGGCGTGATCACCGCCAGCGGGTTGGCGCCGCAGGCCTGCGCCACGGCCCGGGCGGCGGCCGGCCGGCCGATGGCGCGGGCCACCTGGGCGTAGGAGGCCGTCTGGCCGGCCGGGATGGCGCGCAGGGCCCCCCAGACCGCCTGTTGCAGCGCCGTGCCGCGATCGTCCAGCGGCAGGATCAGACCCGTTTCCGGCCGGTCGATGAAACCGGCCACGGCGGCCAGTTCGCCGCTCAGGCCGTCCGGATCGGGGAGCAGGCGCGCGGCCGGAAAGCGCTTTGCCAGGTCCGCCGTCAGGGCGTCGGCGTCATCGCCCAGGGTGACCAGGCGCAGGCCAGCGTCCGACCGCGCGACCAGGGCCAGGCCCAGGCTGGTGGGGACGGTGGCGTGACGCAGCACCTCGCGGTCGATGTCGGGCCTGCAGCGCAGGCAGGCGCGGAAGCCGGCGTCGCGAGCGCTCTGGCGGGTGTCATGGAACTCGACATTCTTGCGCAGCGGGCGGCCGCCGCAGCTGGCCACGCAATAGACGCCGGTGGTGCGCACGGCGATGAAGAAGGCGCCCTCGGCGGCGCGGTCCTTGCGGCGCATGGCGTCCCAGCGCGCGTCGTCGTCGGGATAGGTCGAAACGGTCATCGGAACATCTCCTCTGCTGGAGACACGATGCGCCCGAGCGACCAGCGGGTCATTCCGATGCTTGCGGTGCGCTACCCGAAAGTGTCACCAACCTGAACCGCGACGACGCAGGGCGGCGCGCGCACCATATTCGGGGGATGGCATGAAGGTGTTAAGTCTGGCGGGGCTGGCCTTTGCCTTGCTGTTCTCGGCCTCTATCGCCGGGGCGGCCACGCCCGTCAGGGTCGCCCTGCGGCCCGTCCCGACCGGGGTGGAGGCGACCTTCGTCCTGCCCGCGCCTGCCGCACGCTTTGCGCTGGAGGAAGAGGTCGAGGATGTGCGCGCCGACACCTGGCATGTCGCGACGCCCGACCTCACCCTGGCCAAGGGTGTCGTGTCGCGGCCGGACGGCAAGCCATTCGACCGCTTCACGGTGCTGATCACGCCCGACAGCCGCCCCCGGGACCGGCGCTATCCGGCCCTGACCCGCATCGGCGAGGGCTGGCAGATCTACGGCCCCTACTTCCAGTCCGCTCAGGGCCAGCCACCGGTCGAGGCGCGGACGGTGGCGCCCAAGGGGTGGTCGGTCGTTCCCGCCGCCGCCGGCGGACGACTGCGCCTGGCCGGCTATGTCTATCTGGGCCCCCCGGCCAACGTCACCGCCGGCGCGGCGACCTTCGTGGCGGCCCCCGACGTTCCACCCGTCATGCGCACGCATCTGGCCAAAGCCGCCAGCGACGCCGCAGCGTACTACACACGGCGGCTGGGCGTCGGTCTGGAGAACCGCCCCACGGTGATAATCGCGCTGCTTCCGACGTTCAACCGCGGCTGGCAGGGTGACACCACCGAAGGTCCCACAGCTTCGCTGCGGTTCTTCGGTCCCGAGGCGGCCCGGTTTGACGAGAGCGTTGCGGGCCCTGCCACCCACTTCGTCAACCACGAGTTTTTCCACTTCTGGAACAGCCGAGGGTTTAAATCGCGGGACGGCGAGACCGAAGCCTGGCTGCACGAAGGCATGGCCGAATACGCCGCCTTGCTGACCTCGCGCCAGGCCGGGTCCATGAGCGAGGTCGAGGTCGGCGAGGCTCTGGGCGACCGCTTGACCCGTTGCGCCAACATGCTGGGCTCCAAGGACCTGAAGACCAATCCACCGCGCCGGGGCAGGGCGGTGTATGACTGTGGCGTTCTCGTCGAGTGGATCGCCGACCTGAAGGTCCGCCGCGCCTCGAATGGGGCGCGGGACGCCTTCGACCTCTGGCGCGACCTGTTCAAGGCGGCTGGTCGGAGGGGCAAAACCTATGACAGCGCGGGCTTCCTTGCCCTGGCCGGCCTGAGCGACCAGGCCGACGAGCCGCTGTCCCTGCTCATGCAGCCGGGCGACACCGGGCGCTGGACCCGCCTGAGCGCGGCCCTGGTCGGGCTGGGCGCCCAGGTTTCACCGAGCCGCTCCGCCGATGCCGAGCGCGAGGCGCTGGTGATGCATGTGCTGGCCCAGGTTTGCAAAGGCAGCCGGGGCTTTTATGGCGGCGATCCAAAGGCGCTGAAGCTGGACACCCAGGACCACTGTGGCGTGCTGAACGGCGATCCGACCATCGACGCCATCGCTGGCCACGACATCATGAGCGACATTCACGCGGCGTTCGACGCCGCCGTCCCGCTGTGCGCGGCTGGGGGAGAGATCGCCCTGACCCTCAAGGGCCAGGCGGTCGCGACCGTGACCTGCAAGCGGCCCATGCCGCCAAGGCCGATGGCCTGGAAGGTCGATCGCTGGCGTTAAAGCCGCGTGCTACCAGCCCGAAGCACGGCGGCGCAGGGCGCCGCGCATGAAGTCGACCGGGGGCTCGGCTTCGGCCAGCACGGCGTCGCGGATGGCGCGGGGCTCGCCGAACAGGTGGCCCTGGCCGTAGCCGATGTCGAGATCCAGGATCTCGGCGATCTGCTTTTCGGCCTCGACCTTCTCGACGATCACCTCGATGCCGTAGCGGCGGGTGAGGGCGGCGAAATCGGAGGCGTTGAGGTCGGGCAGGGAAGCGATCACCAGCTTGCCGTCCTGCTCCTGCAGCTGGTCCAGCATCATCTGGGCGCCGACCTTCAGGAACTTGACGTCGGCGCGGGCCAGGTCCTGGAAGTCGAGATCCAGGTCGCTGACCTTGTCGAGACTGAACTGGAAGCCCAGGCTGGCCAGGCGCGACATGTGGCGGGCTTCCACCGGACCGCGACGCTCGAACGCGGCCTGACCCAGTTCGAAGAACACCGAGCCGGCCAGATCCTTGTTGGCCTGCATGAATTCCAGGAACTGCGGGAAGAAGCTCTCGTCGGCCAGGCTGGCCAGCGAGATGTTGCAGAAGATCCCGACCTTGCGATCCTGCTTGGCCAGGCGACGCACGATCTGCACGCAGCGGAACAGCAGCAGATTGTCGATGGCGGTCATCAGGCCTTCGGGCTCGGCGACGGCCAGGTATTCGGCGGGCATCATCACCCGGCCGGTCTCGTCGCGCAGGCGCGAGAAGCTCTCGTAGAAGACCGTGCGGCGCTGGGGCAGGCTGACGATCGGCTGCAGGTAGAGGTCGACCCGGTTCTCGGCCAGGGCTTCCTGCACGACCTGCAGCATGACGCTGGATTGCGGGGTGCGGTCGCGCACGTCGACGCGGGCGGCGGCGACCTGATGGGTCAGCTGGTGTTCCAGCCGCTCGTTCATCGTGGCGATCAGGTCTTCCAGCTGATGCACCTCGGTCGACAGCTCCTCGGAACGGCGCTGGGCGTCGACGGCGACGCTCTCGACCAGCTCGGTCATGCGGGCGTCGATCTTCTCGATCTGGTCCAGCAGGATGGCGTGGGCCTCGCGCACGGTGTCGATGTCCATGCGCGAGCGGGCGGTGTCGAAGGTGCTGGCGATCAGGCCGTGGAACGCGAAGCACAGGGCCAGGGTGCCGATAAAGGCCGAAAGGCCCACGGCGGGCGTGGCCCCCGTGCGCCACAGCACGAGGGAGACGATCAGAGCCAGACAAAGATAGGCGCCCGTAAGCAGCCCAAGCATCAGCCTTCGCATCATTCCGTCCACACGAATCGTTACGGACAATCAGACCGGTCCGCGTCCCAAGAGTCGAACAGATTAACGCCCCTGCGCCATTCCGCCTCGTACGCCGGGGTTCTTGCGCATCATAACGCAACCCGGCCGGGGTGGCCGCCGGATTCAACCGGAATCCTTCGCGGCGACGGGGTGTCCCGCTTTGAGCACATCGGGCGTACACGCCGCATCGACAGCGAGCGCTTGGACTGATAATCACTCGCAAGTTATCGCGGAGTTCCAATGCCCGACGGCGCTACCCTGACTTCCGGCCCCGACGCCGCCTTCGCCCAGCCCTCCTCGGAGCGGTCGCTGAGCGTCGCGTCGCGCGGCGATCGCGGTGTGATCACCCAGGTCACCGGCGTGACCGGCGCCGACGAGTCGGTGGACGCCCAGGAGCTGGAGCGGCGGCTGCTGGAGATGGGCTTCGTCGAGGGCGCGCGGATCGAGGTCCTTCATGAGGGCCTGTTCGGCCGCGACCCTATCGCCGTACGCGTGGACGACACCCGCGTGGCCCTGCGTCGGCGCGAGGCCGGCGCCGTGACCGTGAAGTTCGACGGAACCAAGCCTTGACCGACACTGGCGTCACCGCGCTCGACCCCGCTCGTATCGCGCTGGTCGGCAATCCCAATTCCGGCAAGACCGCCCTGTTCAACGCCCTGACGGGCAGCCGCCAGAAGGTCGCCAACTACGCCGGCGTCACCGTCGAGCGGAAGGAAGGCGTGCTGACCACGGCCGCCGGCCGGGTGCTGCGCGTGCTCGACCTGCCCGGCACCTACAGCCTGCGCGCCCGCAGCCCCGATGAAGCCGTGACCCGCGACGCCATCCTGGGCCGTCTGGCGGGCGAGGCCGCGCCGCGGGTGCTGATCTGCGTGGCCGACGCCACCAACCTGCGGCTGGTTCTGCGCCTGGCGCTGGAGCTCAAGCAGGTGGGCCGGCCGTTTGTGCTGGCGCTGAACATGTATGACATCGCCCAGCGCCAGGGCCTCCGGATCGACGTCGAAAAGTTGTCCGCCGAGCTCGGCGCGCCGATCGTCACCACGGTGGCCACTCGCAAGCGTGGCCTGGAGGACCTGATCGCCCAGGCCGAGGCCCTGACGATCAGCCACGCCGGCGAGCACGCCAGCACCTGGCGCGAGCCGGACGCCACCGAGATCCGCGCCGCCCACGCCGAGGCCCAGCGCATCTTCCGGGCCTGTGTGAAGCCGCCCGAGCGACCCGACACGGTCACCGGCAAGATCGACGACGTGCTGCTGCACCCCGCCGCCGGCCTGGTGATTCTGCTGACCCTGCTGTTCGTGATGTTCCAGGCGGTGTTCACCTGGGCGACGCCGGCCATGGACCTGATCGACGCCGGCTTCACCGCCCTGGCGGGCTGGACCTCGGCGCACCTGCCGCAGGGCCTGCTGGGCAGCCTGGTGGCCGACGGTCTGATCGCCGGCGTCGGCAGCGTGCTGGTGTTCCTGCCGCAGATCCTGATCCTGTTCTTCTTCATCCTGCTGCTGGAAGACAGCGGCTACATGGCCCGCGCGGCCTTCCTGATGGACAAGATCATGGGCGGGGCGGGCTTGCACGGCCGAGCCTTCATTCCGCTGCTGTCCAGCTTCGCCTGCGCCATTCCCGGGATCATGTCGACGCGGGTGATCGACAACAAGCATGACCGGCTGACCACCATCCTGGTGGCGCCGCTGATGACCTGCTCGGCCCGGATCCCCGTCTACACCCTGATCATCGGGGCGTTCATTCCCAATCAGACCGTGTGGGGCGTGCTGTCGCTGCAGGGTCTGGTGATGTTCGGGCTCTATGCCGGCGGCATCGTCAGCGCCCTGGCCGTGTCGTTCGTGCTGCGCCGCGTGTTCTGGCGGGGCACGGTCGAGCCGTTCATGATGGAGCTGCCGACCTATCGCTGGCCCGAGCCGCGCAACGTGCTGATGAACCTGTGGACCCGCGCCCGGATCTTCCTCACCCGCGCCGGCCGGATCATCCTGCCGCTGATGGTGCTGGTCTGGGTGCTGTCGACCTTCCCCTATCCGCCGGAAGGCGCGACGGGGCCGGCCATCGACTACAGCTTCGCCGGCCGCATCGGGCATTTCATCGCCCCGCTTATGGCGCCCATCGGCTTCAACTGGCAGATGACCGTGGCCCTGATCCCGGGCTTCGCCGCCCGCGAGGTGGCCGTGGCCGCCCTGGGCACCGTCTACGCCGTGGGCAATGCCGACAGCTCGCCGCAGGCGCTGGGCACGGTGCTGGCCCACCAGTGGTCGCTGGCCAGCGCCCTGTCGTTCCTGGCCTGGTACATCTTCGCCCCGCAGTGCGCGGCGACGCTTGGCGTGGTCAAGCGCGAGACCAACAGCTGGACCTGGCCGACCGTGATGTTCCTCTACATGACCAGCCTGGCCTATCTGGCCTCGCTGGCCACCTACCACATCGCCGTGGCGATGGGCGCGGGGTAGGGATTGTTCTGGTTGTGTTCTGTGCTAAACTCAGGACATGACGATCCAGGTCGACATCGCCAAGCAGGACGCTCTCGCCGAGCTCGTGGCTCATGTGCGGGCGGGTGAGGATGTCGTCCTCACGGCCGATGGTGAGGTCGTCGCCATCGTGACCCCGCCTCAGACCGTCGCACCAAAGCGGCGGCGCCAATTGGGCGTCTGGAATCACCTGAACCTCAAGCTTTCGGACGATCTCTTCATCGGCCCCGATCCTGAGACCGTGGCTGCTGTCGATGGCCCGATCTTCCCGCCTAACGATGAAGCTGCTGCTTGATACCCACGCCCTGATCTGGGCGTTGGGCAACTCGCATCGGCTCCCCGTCACGATTGCCGGTTTGCTTGAGGATCCGGACAACACGGTGCTGGTCAGTGCGGCTTGCGCCTACGAGATCGAGTTCAAGCGCGCGCGAGATCCTGAGATCGCCGCCTTGCCCACCGACATCCAGAGCGTTGTCCACTCGCTGGGCTTCGAGTGGCTGAGCATCGATGCGTCTCACGCCTCAATGGCGGGAGGCTTGGCGCGCCTTCACGGCGATCCTTTCGACAGGATCATCGTCGCTCAGGGCCTCGTCGAGAGCGCCACGATCGTCACGCGCGATCCCGCTATCGCTGCCTATGGCGCCCCGACGCTCTGGTAAGGCCCAGCGCGTCGGCGGATGCCGGCCTCAGCGCGTCGGAACCGGCGTCTCGCCGCGATAGTCGTAGAAGCCGCGGCCGGCCTTCTTGCCCAGCCAGCCGGCCTCGACATACTTCACCAGCAGCGGGCAGGGGCGATACTTGCTGTCGGCCAGGCCCTCGTGCAGCACGTTCATGATGCTCAGCACGGTGTCCAGGCCGATGAAGTCGCCCAGTTCCAGCGGGCCCATCGGATGGTTGGCGCCCAGCTTCATGGCGGTGTCGATGGCGTCGACCGTGCCCACGCCCTCGTACAGGGTGTAGATCGCCTCGTTGATCATCGGCACCAGCACGCGGTTGACGATGAAGGCGGGGAAGTCTTCGGCGTTGCTGGTGATCTTGCCCAGCGACCGGGCGAAGGCCACGGCCGTCTCATAGGTGGGGACGTCGGTGGCGATGCCGCGAATGATCTCGACCAGCTTCATCAGCGGGACGGGGTTCATGAAGTGCAGGCCGATGAACCGCTCGGGGCGGTCGGTCGAGCTGGCCAGGCGGGTGATCGAGATCGACGAGGTGTTGGAGGCCAGCAGCGTGTCGGGCCGCAGGTGCGGCTGGAGATTGCGGAAGATGGCCTTCTTGGTCTCTTCGTTCTCGGTGGCCGCCTCGATGGCCAGATCGGCCTGGCCCACGGCTTCCAGGCCCTCGGCGGGCTTGATGCGCGAGAGCGCGCCGGCCATGGCGGCGTCGTCGATGATGCCCCGGCCGACCTGACGGGCGAGGTTCTTCTCGATCAGGACAAGACCGGCGTCGATGCGGTCTTTCGAGATGTCGTGCAGCAGAACATCATAGCCCGCGAGCGCGCACACATGCGCGATGCCAGAGCCCATCTGGCCAGCGCCGATGACGCCGACCGTCTTGATTTCACTCATGAACGCCAAGCCTTCGCTTGATACGGCGCCGGGACACGGGTCCGCGCCATCGATTGTGGCGACGTTTCTAGCACGAGAAACCACGGCCTCGTCCAGACTTTGCTGCGTCGCAGCGCGGATCGGTCGCGCTAGCCGACGGGCGGATAGGCGTGAGGCTGGCCTTGCGGGTCCTCGACCGTGTTGCGCTCAAGGTAGACCGGTCCCACCGGAACCTTGCCGTGCCCGCCCGGGATGTCGAGGATGTAGGTCGGCTGGGCGAGGCCCGAGACGTTTCCCCGCAGGGCCTTCATCAGGTCCTGGCCCCTGGCGACGCTGGTGCGCAGGTGGCTGGTCCCCGGCGCGTGGTCATGATGGTGCAGGTAGTAGGGCTTGATCCGCGTCTCGACAAAGGCCCGCATCAGGGCGCCCAGCGTGTCGGGATCGTCGTTGATCCCCGCCAGCAGCACGGTCTGGCTGATCATCGGAACGCCCGCGTCGACGATCCGGGCGCAGGCGGCGCGGGCGGCGGGGGTCAGCTCGCGGGCGTGGTTGGCGTGCAGCGCCACATAGACCGCCTTGCCGCTGGCCTTCAGGGCCGAGACCATTTCATCGGTGATCAGGGACGGATCGACGGCGGGAACGCGGGTGTGGAAGCGCGCCACCTTCACATGCTCGATCTTCGCCAGCCGCTCGCCGATCTCGCGGAGGCGGCGCGGCGACAGCACCAGCGGATCGCCGCCGGTGACGATGACCTCCCAGATCTCCGGGCGGCCGGCGATATAGGCGAAGGCGGCGTCCAGCTGGGCGGACGACAGGGTGCTGAGCCCCTCGGGCCCGACCATCTCGCGACGGAAGCAGAACCGGCAATAGACCGCGCAGGTATGGGTGGGTTTTAGCAGCACCCGGTCGGGATAGCGATGGACGATCCCCTCGACCGGGCTGTGGGTCAGGTCGCCGATCGGATCGGGATCCTCGCCGGGGGCCGAGACCAGTTCGGCGGTCTGCGGCACGAACTGGCGGGCGATGGGGTCGGCTTGGTTGGCGGGCTCGATCAGGGCGGCCATGTCGGCCGTGATCGCCACCGCATATTGCGCCGCCACGCGCTCGAGCGCCGGCAGGCGTTCGGGAGCGATCAGGCCGGCGTCGGCCAGGGCGGCCGCGCTGCGGAGGGTGTTGGCGGGGGGCATGAGGGGGCGGGATATGGCGTAAAAGGGCTTGCCGCGCAAATCCTCCCCCCAGAGGGGGAGGTGGCGCGCAGCGCCGGAGGGGGAAGTGTGATCCCCTGCGCCGGCCGACTTCCCCCTCCGTCGGCGGAGTTTATCCTCGGGCCGGCCGCTGGCCGGTCCCGGGGGCCGACCCCTCCCCCTTCAGGGGGAGGACTTTTAGCCCGCCACCGGCACCCACATCACCTGATCCACCCGGCTGGCCCCCGCCGCCAGCATTACCAGCCGGTCAAAGCCCAGCGCCGAGCCCGAGGCCTCGGGCATGATCTCCAGCGCGGCCAGGAAGTCCTCGTCGAGCGGGTAGCGCTCGCCATAGATCCGCTGCTTCTCGTCCATCTCGGCCACGAAGCGGCGGCGCTGCTCGGCGGGGTCGGTGAGTTCGCCGAAGGCGTTGGCCAGTTCCACGCCACAGGCATAGAGCTCGAAGCGTTCAGCCACGCGCGGATCGCCCGGCTTGGGTCGCGCGAGGGCCGCCTCGGCCACGGGATATTCGCACAGGATCGTGGCCCGGCCCACGCCCAGCTTGGGCTCGACCTTCTCGACGATCACCCGGCTGAAGACGTCGGCCCAGCTGTCGTCATCGGCCACCCGGATCCCCGCCGCGCGGGCCGAGCCAGCCAGGGCGTCGCGGTCGGTCTCGCCGCCGGCGCCCAGGCTGGCCAGCAGGTCGACGCCGGCGTGGCGGTCAAAGGCCTGCGCCACGCTCAGCCGCTCGGGCTGGGCGAAGGGATCGCAGTCCAGGCCCCGGAACGAGAACAGCCGCGTCCCCGCCGTCTCGGCGGCGATCGACAGCAGGGTCGCGCAGTCGTCCATCAGAGTCTGGTACGGCGCGCCGGTCCGGTACCATTCCAGCATCACGAATTCAGGGTGATGCAGCGGCCCGCGCTCGCGATTGCGCCAGACGCGGGCGAAGTCGAAGATCTTGTCCTCGCCCGCCGCCAGCAGCTTCTTGCAGGCGAATTCCGGCGAGGTGTGCAGGTGGAAGGTCTGGTCCGGCTCGCCGGCCAGGCTCAGCATCGTGGTCGAGAAGGCGTGCAGGTGGGCCTCGTTGCCCGGCGAGACCTGCAGGGCGGCGGCCTCGACCTCGACGAAGTCCTGGTCCTCGAACCAGCCGCGCACCGCGCGGGTGATCCGGTTGCGGATCAACAGGAACGGCCGGCGGTCGGCGTGGACCGAGGGTGTCCACCAGGGCGACCTTTGGGGAGAGGGGGCGTCGGCGACCACAGGGCTTCCCGCATCTGAGACTGGCGATTTCGCCGCGTTCGCTATAGGAGGGCGGTCAAAGGATCACCATCCCCTACGCGCGGCCTGTCAGGCAGCGCCCGGAAATCAAGGACGTATCTAAGTGAAGGTAGCCGCCAGCTCGCTCCGCAAGGGCGCCGTCGTCGATATGGACGGCCGTCTGTATGTCGTTCTGACCGTCGACAACATCCACCCCGGCAAGGGCACCCCGGTGACCCAGCTGAACATGCGCCGCATCAGCGACGGCGTGAAGGTTTCGGAACGCTACCGCACCACCGAGCAGGTCGAGCGCGCCTTCGTCGACCAGCGCGACCACACCTTCCTGTATCAGGATGGCGAGGGCTTCCACTTCATGAACCCGGAAAGCTTCGACCAGGTCGTGGCCACCGAAGACGTGATCGGCGACGCCGCGCCCTATCTGCAGGAAAACATGACGGTGCAGCTGTCGACGCACAACGACGTGCCGATCGCCATCGAACTGCCGCGCACCATGATCCTGGAAGTCGTCGACACCGAACCGTCGGTGAAGGGCCAGACCGCCAGCTCGTCCTACAAGCCGGCCCTGCTCAGCAACGGCATCAAGACCACCGTGCCGCCGTACATCGCCGTGGGCACCCGCGTGGTGATCCTGACGGAAGACAACAGCTATCAGGAACGCGCCAAGGACTAGAACGCGTTCCGTCTCTCCTCGTGGGAGGCGTGCAAGATCGAAAGGCCCGGCGCGCCAGCGCCGGGCCTTTTTCGTTGGCGCGCGCTCAGATCCTCCCCCTAGCGGGGGAGGTGATCGCGAAGCGATCGGAGGGGGAAGTGCTGCTGAGTCATTGCGGTCTTCCCCCACCGGCCTCCGGCCGCCTCCCCCTTCAGGGGGAGGATCTGTCGGGCACGGGGATGGACGGCTCTCAATCCCCGTTCTTTTTGGGATGAAGCCCATTAAAATCAACGCCCTAAAAATAAAACGATCGCGCCAATCCTCCGCGCTCAAACCGCCCGCATAATCATCCCACCTGACAGCACGGGAAGGGCGCTCGGCCGGCGACCGTTGCGGCTGTCAGGGGTGATCGAGCGGGAAGCTCAATCGATGGCGGGAGGAGCCATGTGCTCCGGGCCGTCAACCTCGTTGTTCTCTGGCGGCGGTCGGCCGTGGAAAACAAAAACGACGTGACTTCGAGGGTCGAACGAGCAGCAGGCTGGTCCGGGAGGATCGGCAGTCCGGGCGGGAAACGCTATCCCGTCCGCCCGTCGGAGGCTTCAAGGCGGCGAGGCCCGAACAGGGCTCGAGCGCCGCGCGCTTTCGCCAGAACGGTCACGCGGAGCGGACGGCTTCGTCGAAACGGTACTTAGAACTCATACATTCCGGGCGAGCCCGGACGCTCCGCGACTCTTCCCATCACCATCGCAGCGAAAGCGCGAGGTCGCAGACACTTGCCCCCTACGGACCGCTATCGCGGTCGTCTTCCCCCGGAGGGGGAAGATGAGGTCCGCGCGCTTTATCTTCCCCCTCCGGGGGAAGACGGTCGCGCAGCGACCCCTAGGGGGCCAGTCACCCGCCTCGCGCGTAGGCGCTCAACCCCTCGACCAGGGCGTCGAACACCAGCCGCACGCGGCGCACCTCGCGGAGGTCCTCATGGGTGACCACGAAGGTCTCTAGGTCGAAGGTGAAGTCCGGCAGCACTCGCTCCAGCATCGGGTCGCGCGCCGCCAGCGCCACCTGGCAGATGCCGACGCCCACGCCGGCGCGGATCGCCGCCAGCTGGGCCAGGTCGCTGTCGGTGCGGAAGGCGAAGTCCTCGCGGTTCAGGTCCAGGCCCATGGCCTTGACCGCCCGGACGCCGATGGTCTCGGTCTCATAACCGATCAGGGGCAGGGCCCTGGCCGCATCCAGCGTGTCGGGACGGCCCCAGGCGTCTAGCAGCCGCGCATGTCCGTGGAAGCCCAGTGGAATGGCCCCGATCCTGCGGGCGACCAGGGCGTCCTGCAGGGGACGGGTCATGCGGATGGCGATGTCGGCCTCGCGGCGCAGAAGGTCTTCGCTGCGGTTGTTGAGGCCCAGCTCAATCACCAGGCCCGGATAGTCGGCCTGGAGGGCCGCCAGCATCGGCGGCAGCACCTCGACGCCGACCACCTCGCTGGCGGTGATCCGCACCGCGCCGGCCGCCGATCCGGCCTCGGCCGAGGCGGCGCGGGCGAAGGCGGCGGCGGCGCTGGCCATGGCCTCGACATGGCCGCCCAGCTCGCGGGCCAGGGCGGTGGGGGTCAGGCCCGAGGGCGAGCGGGTGAACAGGGCTACGCCCATCTGGCGCTCCAGGTCCTCGACCCGTCGGCGGACGGTGGGCTGGGCCGCGCCCAGCACGCGGGCGGCGCCCGACAGGCTGCCCTCGCGCAGCACAGCCAGAAAGGCCCGCTGGCGTTCCCAGTCGATCAGATCGGTCGGCGGATGGCTCATATATTTTAGACTAACCGATCAATCAATCTAGTCAATTTCTATCGTATCCAGGTCTGGGCATCTTGGCGCCATCACCCCTTCAAGGAGACCATCATGACCCAAGATCCTTCCCGCATAGCCCTGGTCCTGGGCGCCCATGGCGGCGTCGGCGGCGAGACCGCGATCGCCCTGGCCCGCCA
The DNA here is from genome assembly GCF_965279145.1 of Caulobacter sp. Taxonomy (NCBI): domain Bacteria; kingdom Pseudomonadati; phylum Pseudomonadota; class Alphaproteobacteria; order Caulobacterales; family Caulobacteraceae; genus Caulobacter; species Caulobacter sp. The sequence goes on along the minus strand of NZ_OZ257139.1, from coordinate 898,964 downwards.
TGGCTGGACCATCCGCGCCCTGGTGCGCGATCCGTCCAAGGCGCCCCGCCGCCCCGACTGGAGCTATGTCGCCGGCGACGCCATGGACCGCGAAACCGTGGTCGAGGCCGCCCGGGGCGTCGGCGTCATTGTCCATGCCGTCAATCCGCCGGGCTATCGCGGCTGGAAGACGCTGGTCCTGCCGATGATCGACAACACCATCGCGGCGGCCCAGGTCAGCGGGGCGCGCATTCTGCTGCCGGGCACGATCTACAACTATGGCCGCAAGGCCTATCCGCTGCTGGCCGAGGGCTCGCCCCAGAAGCCCAAGACCCGCAAGGGCAAGATCCGCGTCAAGATGGAGGCGCGGCTGGAGGCGGCCTCGGCGCGGGGCGTGCGGTCGCTGATCCTGCGGGCCGGCGACTATTTCGGACCCAGCGCCGGCAACAACTGGTTTGGCCAGGGGCTGGTAAAGCCCGGCAAGCCGCTGAAGGCCATAACCTATCCGGGCCAGCGCGGGGTCGGCCATGCCTGGGCCTATCTGCCCGATGTGGCCGAGACCTTCGCCCGCCTCGCCGACCGCGAAGCCGAGCTGCCGGCCTTCGCCCGCTTCCACTTCGACGGCCAGTGGGACGCCGACGGGACGGCGATGACGTCGGCGATCCGCCGGGTGGCCGGCGTGCCGAAACTGCCGATCAGGGCCTTCCCCTGGGGGCTGCTGGGGCTGATCGCGCCGTTCAATGAGACGATGCGCGAACTGATCGAAATGAAGCCGCTGTGGCGCAACGCCGCGCGCCTCGATAACCGCAAGCTGGTCGCCTTTCTGGGCGAGGAGCCGCACACGCCGCTGGATCAGGCCGTGGCCGAAACCCTGGCGGGCCTCAACGTCACCCTGCCGATGGCGGCGCGCCACGCGCTGTCGCCGTCTCGGCCACGAACCAGTCGCGCAGCCTGAGGATGCGGGCCAGTTTCGGATTGTCGGCGCGCCAGACGAAGTGGTGGCCGGTGTCGACATCGACCTCGCCCGCCAGCGGCCGCACCAGCCGGCCGTCGCGGAGGTCGCGTTCCGACAGGCCGCTGCGGGCCAGGGCCACGCCCAGGCCCTGGGCGGCGGCGTCCAGCATCATCGAGGTGTCGTCGAAGCCCAGGCTGGGCGGCAGGTCGGGGGCGCTCAGGCCCATGGCCCTGAACCAGGCGCTCCAGGGCAGGGCGGTGTGGCGCAGCAGCGGGGCGGTCAGCAGGTCTTCGGGCTTGTCGATCGGGTGGCGGGCCAGCAGGGCGGGGCTGCACACCGGGAACAGCCGCTCGCTGAACAGCCGGACCGACTCGACCCCGCTCCACGGCCCCGCGCCAAAGCGCAAGGCCACGTCGACGCCGTCGCCGGACAGATCGGCGACCCGGTCCTCGACGCGAACCGTCAGGTCCAGTTCGCCGGTTTCGTCCGACACCCGCGCCAGCCGCGTCACCAGCCAGCGGGTGGCGAAGGCCGCGCCGGTGCTCAGCACGATCGGACCGATGGCGGCCCGCCGCGCGCTGTCGACGCCGGCTCTCAGCGTCGCCAGGGATTCGGCGACCCGGGAGGCCAGGGCCGCGCCCGTGGCGGTGGGCTCCATCGTGTTGCCCTGGCGAACGAACAGGCGAACGCCCAGCTCGTCCTCCAGCTTGCGGATCTGCTGGCTGACCGCGCCGTGGGTGACGAACAGCTCATCGGCCGCCCGGCTGTAGCTGCGGTGGCGGGCGGCGGCTTCGAGCGCGGTCAAGGCGGGGAACGGGGGGAGGCGCATGATGAAAAGGGATGTTAGCTGGGCTCACAGGTTCGCGCAGAAGCTATCGTTCGTAAAGACCGGTGTTCGGCGGCATTGTTTCCCTGCGGCGCCGCTTTCCCCCAACCCAAGCTTCCAGGGACATTCCCATGAAACTCCTGCTTCTGGCGGGCGCGGCGACGCTCGCCCTGATCTCCGCGGTGATCGTCAAGGTTCCGCCGGGCGCCATCCGTCACGACGACCTGCGCTGGGCGGAGGGCCTCACGCCCAAGAGCCCGCGTTGACGGGCGCGGCGGCTCGTCCCGCCGTGACGCCCAAACAAAAAGGCCCGGAGTCGCCTCCGGGCCTTTCCGCTGGTTCTGAAAGCCGAAGCCTACTTTCCGGCCGCGGCCAGCGCGTCCATCAGTTCGGGCACGGCGGTCTTGTAGTCAGCGACCAGGCCGAAATCGGCGACCTGGAAGATCGGGGCGTCGGCGTCCTTGTTGATCGCGACGATGATCTTGCTGTCCTTCATGCCGGCCAGGTGCTGGATGGCGCCCGAGATGCCGATGGCGACATACAGGGCCGGAGCCACGACCTTGCCGGTCTGACCGACCTGATAGTCGTTGGGGGCATAGCCCGCATCGACCGCGGCCCGCGAGGCGCCGACGGCGGCGCCCAGCTTGTCGGCCAGGGGCTCGATCACCCGCTGGAACTCTTCGGCCGAACCCATGGCGCGACCGCCGGAGACGACGATCTTGGCCGCGGCCAGCTCCGGACGGTCCGACTTGACCATCTCTTCGCTGACGAAGCGGGTCTTGCCGGCGTCGGCGCCGCCCACGGTCTCAACCGGGGCCGAGCCGCCTTCTTCCGCCGCCGCGAAGGCGGTGGGGCGGACGGTGATCACCTTCTTGGCGTCCGACGACTGGACGGTTTCGAGGGCGTTGCCGGCATAGATCGGGCGAACGAAGGTGTCGGCCGAGACGACTTCCACGATCTCGCTGATCGGGGCGACGTCCAGCTTGGCGGCGATGCGCGGCGCGAAGTTCTTGCCGCCCGAAGTGGCCGGCACGAGGATCGCGTCATAATTGCCGGCCAGGGCCAGCACGGCGTCGGCTTCCGCCTCGGCCACGCCATGACCCAGGGCGGCGCTGTCGGCCAGCAGCACCTTGCGGACGCCGCTGATCTTGGCGGCCGCGTCGGCCACGGCCTTGGCGTTGTGGCCCAGCACCAGCACGTCCACGTCGCCCGAAAGCTTCAGGGCGGCGGTGACGGTCTTGTGGGTGCCGTCGCGCAGCACCAGGTTGTCATTATCGGCGACGACGAGAACGGCCATCTAGAGCACTCCCGCGGTGTTGAGCTTGGAGACCAGGTCGGCGGCGGTTTCCACCTTGATGCCGGCCGAACGCTTGGCGGGTTCGGTGACCTTCAGAACCTTGAGGCGCGGCGCGATGTCGACGCCGTAGTCAGCGACGGTCTTGCTGGCGATCTCTTTCTTCTTGGCCTTCATGATGTTTGGCAGCGAGGCGTAGCGCGGCTCATTCAGGCGAAGGTCGGCGGTGATCACGGCGGGCAGATCCACATCCAGGACCTGCAGGCCGCCGTCGACTTCGCGGGTGACCTTGGCGGTCGAGCCCGAGATTTCGATCGCCGAGGCGTAGGTGGCTTGCGGCCAGCCCAGCAGGGCCGACAGCATCTGGCCGACGGCGTTGTTGTCGCCGTCGATGGCCTGCTTGCCCATCAGGACCAGGCCGGGTTGCTCTTCGCTGATCACGGCGGCCAGCAGCTTGGCCACGGCCAGGGGCTCGGGATCGGCGTCGGTGGTGACCAGAACGCCGCGATCGCCGCCCATGGCCAGGGCCGTGCGGATCGTCTCCTGGGCCTGGGCCGGGCCGATGCTGACGATGACGACTTCCGTCGCCACGCCCTTTTCCTTGAGACGCACGGCTTCTTCGACCGCGATCTCGCAGAAAGGATTCATCGACATCTTCACGTTCGCCAGATCGACGCCCGTCTGATCCGGCTTCACGCGGACCTTCACGTTGTAATCGATAACCCGTTTAACCGGGACTAGGACCTTCATCGGGTTTCACGCCTCCAGGCTGCGTTTTCTCCTGCGTGGGCACGGAATTACCCTTTTTGCACCGCAACGCAAGTTTCCCTTCGCGTAAGCGTAAAGCAGCATTGCGCTCAGGGTTCAAACAACTGTACGACAGTTCGCGGCCGGCGTCCGCCCGCGCGGACAGGCCCGTCGCGCGAAAGGGCTGGTCAGGCCTGTGGACGGCCACTAAAGACGCGGGCCATGAACCGCACGATCAATCGCCTGAAGAACATTTTTGTCGGCCTGTTCGTCGTGAGCTGCGCGGCCATTTTCGCCTACCACTACATGTGGGTCTGGCCGAAGGCGCGCTGCGAGGCGCAGGGCCGCCCCTGGGCCGCCAAGTGGATGAAGTGCGGGCGGGTCTATTCGATCGAGACCCTGACACACCGTCCCCTGAACGTGCCGCCGATCAATGGCGAGGCGCGTATCGCCCCCGCGCCGAAGCCGGAAATCGCGCCTGCCAAGAAGTAGGCTTTGGGCCTAGCGCGTCGCGCCCGGCTTCCAGAGCACGTCGGCGCGGCCCTGGTCGTTGGTCCAGCGGGCCGCGACGAACAGAAGGTCCGACAGCCGGTTGAGATATTTCAGCGCCGGCTGGCCCACGATCTCACCTTCGGTCTCGGCCAACTGAACCACGGCCCGCTCGGCGCGGCGGCAGACCGTGCGCGCCACATGCAGGGCCGCCGCGGCCGGTGATCCCGCCGGAAGAACGAAGGAGTTGAGCGGCTCGAGCGCGCCGTTCAGGCGATCGATCTCCTGCTCCAGTCGCTCGACCTGGCTTTCAACGATTCGCGGCGGCTCCCAGGCGGGCTTTTCATGCTGCTCCGGCGTCGCCAGGTCGGCGCCCAGATCGAAAAGGTCGTTCTGGATCCGCTCCAGCATCGCATCGAGCTCGGCGTCGCCCGTGGTGTGTTGTCGCGCCACGCCCAGGCAGGCGTTGGTCTCGTCGACGCCGCCATAGGCTTCGACCCGCAAGGAAGCCTTGCTGACCGGGGCTCCCGTGGCCAGGCGGGTCGAACCGCCGTCGCCCGTGCGCGTGTAGATCTTGTTGAGCGTGACCATGGGTCGCGGACCGCCATTATCGATTTTCAGCGCGTGCGCCACCAGAATGCAGCCACCAACACGAGGATGGCCACGAACTGGAGCAGGACGCGGAGCCGCATCAGCTTGTTGGAGTAGGAGCGGCCGAACTCTCCGCCCCTGAAGAGCGCGTACAGGCCCACGCCGAGGGCCGAGAGCACCGCCAGCAGCACCGCTGGCACGAGGAAGTCGAACAGTCTGTCCATGGCGATAGGATAGGGGTTCGTCACAGGCTTTGCCATAGCGCTGCGTTCTTCGCGAAACAGCGTCCGATGAGTCAATTCGCCGAACGAGTTCGCTGAGTGCATTTGTCGCACTGGCAATCATAAACCAGCATCATATATGTCCCCCAAGCCATTGTTCGTCGATTTTTGGTTTGTTTGAAGGTTGCAATCGCTTCTGTACGACGATAATGCCCCCGATCCGATTTCAAAGTATGCGTTCGTTGAACATGATCACCTCCTCACCGCAGATCGTTCAGCGCTTCATTCCCAGCGGGGAGGCAGGAGAAAAATCATGGCAAAGGCTTCTGTAGCCGTCGCCGCGTTCTCCGCGTCCGAACGCGAAGACGCCATGGCGGAAGTCCGCCAACTGATCACCGACCTGCGCGACGCCGCGCAGGATGGCCGCCAACTGGCGCGCCGTTACGCCGACGTTCTTCAGAATGTCGTCGATGAGTATTGCACTGAGTTTGAGAAGCGCGCCGAGGCCGCCCTCGCTCGCCTGGAGGCCGCCGCATGAGCTTTGTATCCGTGAATATAGAGTCGGCGACCGACGCACCCGTCAAGTTGACCCGCCGGGCCCTGGCCAAGCAGCGCACGCGCGAACGCGTCCTGTCGGCCGCCCGTCGCCTGTTCAGTGAGCGCGGCTATGAAGGCGCGACCATCCGGGACATCGCGCAGGCCGCCGGTATGTCGACGGGTGCTGTGTTCGCCAGCTTCTCCGACAAGTCCGAACTTTTCGATGAGATCCTGACCGCCGACTACGAAGTCATCTACGCCCAGATGGTCCAGGCCGCCCGTGCGGGCGCTACCGTCGACGAGGCGCTGCTGGGCCTGTTCGGCGTCGCCTACAGCTTCCATCTTGATCAACTGCCGTTGCTGCGCGCCAGCATCGCCGTGTCATGGACGCGCTCCGACGCCGCCGAGCGTCGTGCTCGCACCGACGTCAAGCACATCTTCCGCCTGATCGGCGAAGTCACCCAGCGTGGTATCGATCAAGGTCAATTGAAGAGCGATATTAATGCAAAGCTCTTGGCTGAAATGACTTGGGACGTGTATGTCGCCAACTATCGCCGCGCCGTCTTCGACGGGTGGTCGGCGGACGCGTTGCTGGCGCGGCTTTCGGATCAACTGAAAGTCATTTTCGCGGGCGCCCGCGCCTGATTGGGGGACGCCCCGGAGGGGTGGGGCGTCCTCTACATCTTAAACGACGCTAGCGTGTTCGAGGGGGACGGGCTTGGGCGTAAGAGACGAACAGAAAAAGGCGACGCGGGAGAAGGTCCTTGAGGCCGCCCGCGACCTTTTCAACGACGTCGGCTATGAGGAAACCACCATCCGCGCGATCGCGGAGCGGGCGGGTGTCTCGGTCGGCAGCGTTTTCACGACCTTTGCCTCGAAGGCCGAGGTGCTGAGCCACGTGATGGATCACAGGCTCTCTGATCTGTACACGGAGTTCGATCGCGTCGTGCCCTTCCTGCGCGGCTCGACGGTCGATCGGCTGTGCTCGATCTTCGCGATCCACTACGAGTTCGAGACCCGGCGGGTGAAACTGTTCCTCGCCCACATCGCCGCCTCCTACAGCCCCAGCATCGACCCTGGGGTCACGCCCTATGGGCGTAACGAGCGCCTGACCGACATGCTGCGCGAAGTCCTGACCGAAGGTGTTCGTCGGGGCGAGATCCGGCCTGATCTCGATCAGGACGTGGCCATCGACGTACTCAAGGCCGTGTATGCCTGGAACTACCGGATGGCGGCCAGCAGCGGCGGCAAGGGCGACGCCAGCGTCATGTCGGCGGCGATGGACCAGCAGATCATGGCCATCTCGGACGGATGGCGCCCGCGCTAGACGGTCACTTCTCCTTTTTCAGGCGCAGGTCCTGATAGTCGAAGGAGAAGTCGGCCAGGGGCGACACGGCTTTGACCAGGGCTGAAGTCACCACGCCGTTCGCCACGTCGAAGCTGATGAAGGCGTCCTCCTGGGTGCGGTCGTCAAAGACCGTCTGGAAGGTCTCGCCATCGAATGGGATCAGCTTGCCCCGCAGGGCCGGCGTCTTGTCGAAAGACACCTTCAGACCCCGGGTCTTGCCCTTGCCTGTCTCGCTGACCGTCACGGCGCCGTACCAGGGGTCGCGATAGACGCCGGCATAGGCGGAAAGCGGCAGACTCGGCTTGGCGCCGCCGCTCTTGGGTGTGGTGGCGGCCGCGACATCCTTCAGCAACTGGGCGTCTGACTCGGCCTTGACCCGCTTGCTCGAGGCGATCCAGTCGTAGTCGCTGCGGCCTTGCAGGCGATCGGGGCCGCCGTAGCGCAGCGAGCGCAGCACCGGGTTCTCCTCGGCGTTGGTCATGATCATGATGCCGGACTTCCGACCCGGCAGCAGTCCCGTGTAGGAAATGAAGCCCGCCAGGCCGCCGGTGTGAGACAGAAGCCGTTCACCGCGATGGTCCTGCACGAACCAGCCCAGGGCATAGGCCTGGATCGACGGTCGCACCGGGTTCTCCGCGGTGGGCCCGTCGGATGAGCTGGTGATGGTCTGCGGCTTCCACATCTCGCGGGCCGAGGCCTCGCTCCACAGGCGCTTGCCGTCGGGCAGGGCGCCCAGGGCCAGCTGCACCCGCATCCACTTGCCGATGTCCCTGGCGGTGGTGTTGAGCCCCCCTGCCGCGGCGGCGGAATCGAAGCTGCCGTCGAAGGGCAGCACGGTCTGGGGGCCTAGGCCCCGCACAGGCGGCCCCATCCGGCAATGCGGTTCCGCCCGCCGGCTCCTGTCCACCATCGAGGGCATGGGCACGGTGTCGGTCATGCCCAGGGGAGACAGGATGCGCGTCTGGATAAAGACTTCCCAGGGCTTGCCCGTGACGGCCGCGATCACCTCGCCCGCGGCCACGTACAGGACGTTGTCATAGGCGTAGCCGCCCCGGAACTGCCCGCCGATCGGCAGGTATTTCAGGCCCGCGACGATGTCCGCGCGGCTGTGCTTGGGATCGGGCCAGATCATCAGATCGCCCGCGCCCAGGGTCAGGCCGCTGCGGTGCACCAGCAGATCGCGCACGGTCATCAGCTTGGTGACCACCGGATCGATCATCTGGAAGTCGGGCAGGTAGCGGGTGACCGGCGCGTCCCACTCGACCTTGCCCTCCTCGACCAGCATGGCCAGGGCCGCCGCCGTCATCGCCTTGGTGTTGGAGGCGATGCCGAAGATGGTGTTCTCGTCGCACCTGGCCGGCGCGCCCAGGCGCTTGACGCCATAGCCCTTGGCCAGGGTGATCTCGCCGTTCTCGACAACCGCCACACCCAGGCCCGGCTGGTCGGGGAAGGCGGCCATGACCTCCTGGGCGAAGGTGTCGACCGCCGCGGCGACCGAGCCCGTCTCCCGGGCCCTCGCCGAGCCACCGAAAGCCGCGAGGCCGGTGGTCGCGAAGGCCGACAGCAGGGCGGCGCGGCGGGTCGTGGCAATCATGGGATGTCCTTGGTGCGAGGCGGCGAAGCTAAGCTTGCCTTCAGCCCGGCCACAAGGGGCATAAACCACCACTCATCGCCGCTGCACCGGGACGAGTGCGTTCAATCAGTTCCCGCCATCCAGCAGTCGGCGCGCGATCACCTGGGCCTGAATCTCGCCGGCGCCCTCGAAGATGTTGAGGATCCGCGCATCGGCCAGCAGGCGGCTGGCCACATATTCCATGGCAAAGCCGTTGCCGCCATGGATCTGCAGCGCGTTGTCCGCGGCGGCCCAGGCCACGCGGGCGGCGATCAGCTTGGCCATGCCGGCCTCGAGGTCACAGCGCTTGTCCTCGTCCTTCTGGGCGGCGGCGAAATAGGTCAACTGGCGCACGCCCATGATTTCGGCGGCCATCATGGCCAGCTTGTTGGCGACGCGCGGGAACTCGAAGATCGCCTGGCCAAACTGCTTGCGGTCCATGGCGTAGGCCAGGCCGGTCTCCAGCGCCGCCTGGGCGACGCCGACGGCCCGGGCGGCGGTCTGGATGCGGGCGCTTTCGAACGTGGCCATCAACTGCTTGAAGCCCTGGCCCGGCACGCCGCCCAGCAGGTTGGCTGCCGGCACGGTGAAGCCGTCGAAGCCCAGCTCATATTCCTTCATGCCGCGATAGCCGATGACGCCGATCTCGCCGCCGCTCATGCCTTGGGCGGGAAAGTCGTCGCCCTCGACGCCGCGGGGCTTGGGCGCCAGCAGCATCGACAGGCCGCGATAGTCGGAGGTGCCGGGCTCGGTGCGCACCAGCAGGGTCATCACGTCGGCGCGGGCTGCGTGGGTGATCCAGGTCTTGTTACCTGTCACCACATATTGCTCGCCTTCCAGCGTGGCCCGGGTGCGCAGGGCGCCGAGGTCGGAGCCGGTATTGGGTTCGGTGAAGACGGCGGTCGGCAGGATCTCGGCACTGGCGATGCGCGGCAGCCAGTACTGCTTCTGGGCCTCGGTGCCGCCGGTCAGGATCAGCTCGCCGGCGATTTCGGAGCGGGTGGCCAGGGAGCCGACGCCGATCCAGGCGCGCGACAGTTCCTCGGAGACCACGCACATGGCGGTCTTGCCCATGCCGCTGCCGCCATATTCTTCCGGGATGGTCAGGCCGAACACGCCCAGCGCGCCCAGCTCCTCGACCAGCTCGATCGGGATCAGCTGGTCCTTCAGGTGCCATTCGTGGGCGAAAGGCGTGACCTTTTCCTCGGCGAAGGCGTGGAACTGGTCGCGGATCATCTCGAAGGTTTCGTCCAGGCCGGTGTTTTCCAGCGTGGGACGACCGCGCGCCTCGGCCAGGCGCTTGGCGATGGCGGTCTTGACCGCCTGGCCGCCGCCCTTGGTCATGAGGGTGACCAGGGCGGGAGCGAACAACCGGTTCAGGACCTCGCGGTCAGGGGTCAGATCGGCGGGGCGCACGACCTCGCCCTGGTTCATGGCGATCCCGCCCACCAGTTGGGACGCGTATTCCGCGAACAGCAGCTGGGCCAGCAGGGCCTCGATCTCGCCAAACTGACCGGCGGCGCTCAGGCGTTCGGCCCAGCCGGCGACCTGGTTCATCAGCTCGGCATAGGACGCATACCAGCCAAAGCCGTGAACGCTGTGCTGCTCAAGGTCGGCCAGCTTGCGATCCACCTTGCCCTCGGGCGTGGCGATGCGGGCCTTCACGGCGGGGCGGGCGTGGTCGACGAAGCCCTGCGCGGCCGTCGCGGCGTCGCGCAACAGGCCCGTCAGGCCCGGCAGGATGATTTCGGTGGTGTCCTGAACGATCGTGTCGGTCATCGCTTGCTCCCCTGCGCCAAACAGTTGTTTTCTTTCACTCTGGAGCTTTTCGCATCTGCGAGCAATGTCGCAGCGCAGCATAAGTCCACAAAAAAGGGGAAGAAGCATGCTCAAGGTCCACCACCTCAACGAATCCAGATCGCAACGCATCCTGTGGTTGCTGGAGGAGCTGAGCCTTCCCTACGAGATCGTCTTCCACACCCGCGATCCCAAGACGCGCCTGGCTCCCGCCTCGCTGACCGACGTGCATCCGCTGGGCAAGTCGCCGGTCATCGTTGATGGCGACCTGACGGTCATCGAGTCCGGCGCGATCATCGACTACGTCATTCGCCGTCATGGCGGCGGCCGTCTGGCCCCGGATCCGGCGTCGGCCGACTATGACCGGTATCAGCAGTGGCTGCACTATGCCGAGGGCTCGGCCATGCTGCCGCTGATGCTCAACATGTATGTCGGCCGTCTGGGCGAGGGCGGCGCGCCGCTGCAGCCACGCATCCAGTCCGAGATCTCCAATCATCTGGCGTTCGTCAACGACAGCCTGGCCGGTCGCCCGTTCTTCGTCGGCGACACCCTGACCGGCGCCGACATCCAGATGAGCTTCGTGCCCGAGGTCGCCAAGGCCATGGGCAAGCTGCCGGAATATCCGCACATGGCCGCCTGGATCGAGCGCATGCACGCCCGCCCGGCCTGGAAGACGGCGCTGGACAAGAGCGGGCCCTACGCGCTGGGGGCCTGATCCCCCGGTGTCACTCCCCACCAGGTCAGGGCCGACGGCGCTGATCTGGCGGGGAGGCGTGCGTTCAGAGGCTCTTGTCGACGATGACGCCCTGGCCGGGCGGCAGGGCCGGGCGGGGAGAGGTCTTGGCGGCGGCGTCGTCACCGTCGCCATCGTTGCGGATTTCGGGACCGGGACCTTCGGCGGCTTCCGCCGTCGGCGGCGTGATCGGCGGCGTGGTGCTGGAAATTTTCAAGCGCGGTCTCCAAGGTCGGCGCGGTCCGGGCGGGTCGCCTTCGCGCTTCGATGGCAAGACGACGCGGCTCTGTGACCGCCTCAACCGTCTTGCCGCAAGCCGTCGGGACGCGCCCCCGAAGTTTTTTCCACATGAACGAAATCTGTCGGTCGGGTCGCCGACCCCGTTCAGCTTCACCCTGTCATGGTCTGTCTCACGGGGTTGATGACCCCGGACACATTCAATCGGGACGAAGGACTATCGACATGACCAGCCTCAAGACTTTCAAGACCATCGCTCTGACCCTGGCCGCCTCGGCCAGCGCCCTGACCCTGGTTTCGGCCCCGTCGGCTTTCGCCGTCGAGCAGCGCCTGGGTGGCGTCGTCGGCTGCAACGCCTCGGGCCACAAGCAGGAAGGCGGCGCGGTGCTCGGGGCCCTGCTGGGCGCGGTCGCCGGTAGCAACCTGGCCAAGAACGACCGTGGCACGGGCACCGCCATCGGCGCCGTGGTCGGCGCGGGCGCCGGTTCCTATGTCGGCTGCAAGATGCAGAAGAAGGACGCCCGGGAGGCGGTCGGCGGCACCTACAAGAGCGACGGCACTCGCTACGCCCAGTCGGTCCAGGCCGCGCCGGTGACGCGCATCAACGACAAGTTCGTCGCCCGCTCGAACCTGAACCTGCGCGCCTCGGCCTCGATCCGCGGCGCCAAGGTGGGCGGCGTTCCGGCCGGCCAGACCTTCCAGGCCCTGGGCCGCACCGGTGACGGCAAGTGGATCCTGGTCGGCCAGGACGGCGTCGGCGTCGGCTATGTTTCCAGCGCCTATGTCTACCGGGCCTAAGGCCTAGAGGTCTGGAGCGCGACTCCTGTCCCTTGTCGCGCTTCAACGAGAGCCCGTCTGGTCCCCCGGCCAGGCGGGCTTATTCGCGTAATGCTCAGGTGCGCCAACGCAGCACGGTCTCCTTGACCGGATTGACGAAGGCCCGGCCCTCGGCGCGGCTGGCCAGCCATTCGCGCTTGCACTGCTGGTACCAGCGGGCCTGCTGGTCGGCGTCGCCCACCCACATCAGCGGCGGGTTGGACTGCAGGCCCTGGCTCTGCACGCCGACGATGAAGCCGTCCTGGCGCAGGAAGGCCCGGGCGGCGATCCGGATGATCGGATAGAGGGCCGTGAAGGCCCAGTGGTCGGACCACATGATCTGGTTCATGCGGGTCTTGTTGGCGTTGATCGGCGTCATGGCCGACAGGGCCAGCACCTGCTTTTTCCCGACGGTGACATGCTCCCAGCGCAGACCGGGCAGGCGGAAGGTGATCTCGGTCAGCGGCTCGCCGCCCAGGATGGCGTAGGCCTTGGAGTTCTTCGACGGTTCGTGCCGCACCATGGTGAAGCCGGCTTCCGACGGGGCGAAGCGCTTGGTCTTGTCATGCTGGCTGGCGGTGGTGCGCCACCACCATTGCTGATGCACATAGGGGCCGTGGGCCGGGTCGATCAGGCCCAGCACCGCGTGGTCGATATGGATGTCATAGTCCAGGTGGTCGACCAGCTTGGGCTTGCCGCCCACCACGCCGGGGATCACCGGCGGGGCCTCCGGCGGCTCGCCGTCGAAGCGGGCGTCCGACGACATCCAGATCCAGACCAGGCCCTGCTGCTCGACGATCGGATAGCGGCGCACCCGCACCTTGCCGATGTCGATCTCGCTGTCGGGGGTCAGTGACGGGATGGCCGTGCAGGCGCCGTCCGTGCCGAACCGCCAGCCGTGATAGGGGCACTCGACGCTCTCGGCGCCGTTGGCTTCGGTCTTGACCCGACCGGCCGACAGCGAGGCGGCCCGGTGCGGGCACACGTCGCGGATGGCGTAGGCCGCGCCGGCTTTCGTGCGGCCCAGCAGCACCGGCTCGCCCAGAAATTCGCGGTGCTCCATCTTGCCGGGCTTCAGGTCCGGCGACAGGGCGGCGACATACCAGGCGTCGGTAACGAAGCCCTCGCCGAACTTGTTGGCGGGCGCGGACTTGGTGGCGGGTTTGGAGGCGTCGTCGGGCATGGGGGGATCTTATAGCCGAGTTTGTTGGCTTTTCACGACGCCTTGAGCGGCTCGTCGCTCGCGCCCCGGAAACGGAGCCGGCGAGACCAGCCTCGCCTACCGCGACGCGGCCGTCTCCACCAGACGCTGATAGAACCGCACCATCCGTTCCACATTGGCCAGGGTGATGTGTTCGTCGGTGCCGTGGATCATCTTGGTCTCGTCCACCTTCAGCACCAGCGGCTGGAAGCGGTAGACGTCGGCGGCCACGGGGGCGAGGTAGCGGCTGTCGGTGCCGGCGGTGACCAGGCCCGGGGTGACCGGGGCCTTGCTCTCGTCGGCGGCCAGACCCGCCAGGGTCTTCCAGGCGTCGGAGGTGGTTGAGGACACCTTCGACGGCTCGTCCGGCGTCTTGGTCCAAGACAGCTGCACCGGCAGCTTGCCCACCGCGTCCTTGGCCTGGGCCATCACCTTGGCCGAGCTATCGCCCGGCGCGATGCGATAGTTGATCCAGGCGGTGGCGTCCTGCGGCAGCACGTTTTCCTTGGGCGAGCCCTTCAACATGGTGGGGGCGATGGTGGTGTGCAGCATGGCCGCGCCGGCCGGGGTCTTGGCGGTGACCTGGATCAGCAGGGGCGCGAACAGCCAGGTGTTGGCGGCCGCCATCTTGACCACCGGCGAGGCGTGCGGGGCCAGCGACTTCAGCATGTCGGCGCCGGGGCCGTTGAACTTCATCGGGAACGGCTTGTCGGCGATGGCCAGGACGGCGCGGGCCAGGGTCGCCACGCCGGTCTCGGGCGGCGGCGCCGAGGAGTGGCCGCCGACGGCCGGGGCGACGATCTTCATCGTCGCATAGCCCTTTTCGGCCGTGCCGATGATGGCGGTGGGCTTGCCGGTGACGGGATGGTCCTCGACCACGGCCATGCCCTCGTCGAGCACGAACTGGGCCTTGATCCCGCGAGACTTCAGCAGCGCCGCGGCGGCCCGCGCGCCGACGCCGCGCACCTCCTCGTCATGACCGCTGACGACGATCACGGTGCGAACCGGCTTGAACCCGCCCGCCGCCAGCCCGTCCAGGGCCTCGAACAGCGTGACCAGCGAGCCCTTGTCGTCGATCGAGCCGCGACCCCAGACGGCGCCGCCCTCCACCACGCCGTCGAACGGCGGATGGGTCCATGAGCCTTCGCTGCCCGGCGTCACCGGCACCACGTCCTGGTGGGCCATCAGCACGATGGGCGGCAGGGCCGGGTTCGAGCCGGTCCAGGTGTAGACCAGGGTGTGTTCGGCGATGACCTCGCGGGTCATGGCGGCGTGGGCGGCGGGATAGGTCGTCTGCAGCCAGGCGTGAAGCTTGTCCCATTCGGCCGGCTGGTCGTCGGCCTTGTCCTGGTGGCTGACGGTCTGGAAGCGCACGGCCTGGGCGAGGTCGGCGGCGGCCTTGGCCGTATCGACCGGACGGGCGGCGACCAGGCGGACGCTGGCGACATCCACCGTCGCGGGCGGCTTGAAGGTCGCGGTCCGCACCGCCACCACGCCGGCCACGGCCAGCACCAGTCCCACCGCCGTCAAGCCGGCCTTGCCTGCGATACCCATCACGCGTCTCCCCCAAACAGTTGTTGGGACTTTGCGGCGGCGCGGGGCGATTGCCAATCCCCTGTGGGGGCGCTGGCCCCCTCCTGACCGCTTCGCGGTCGTCCTCCCCCGTAGGGGGAAGATGAGGTCGGCGCGTTTCATCTTCCCCCTCCGGGGGAAGACGGCTGCGCAGCAGCCCGTAGGGGGCAAGTGTCAGCGACCTCGCGCCGAAGCTGCGATGGTGATGGGAAGGGTCGCGGAGCGTCCGGGCCTCGCCCGGATGTGAGTTTGAGTAGTACCGTTTCGACGAAGACGAACGCTCCGCGTGATCGTTATCCCTCTGGCCGGCACGCGCGGGTCTCGTTCAACCCTTTGCACCCATCCGGGCGCTCCTCCTCGCGACGGACCCAGCCTTGGGCTGCAGCCTCGCCGATTCCGGAGGACCCGGAACGAACCTTCGGACGGGCGGGGACCTTGGCCAATCCCCGATGGACAGGTTTACGTCCCCTGTCCTCTCAACCCGCTCGACCACCCCTGACAGCCGCAACGGTCGCCGTACGTGCGCCCTTCCCGTGCTGTCAGGTGAGATCATTATGCGGGCGGTTTGAACGCGGAGGATTGGCGCGATCAACTATTTCACAAGCCGTTGATCGGGCTGGACTTCATCCCCGAAAACACGGGGATTGGGCGCTGCCAATCCCCGTTCTCGCGCCGAGGCGGGCCGCCCGCGCGCCTATTTTCAGATAGCCGGTGCGAAGACGCGCTCGGATCCCTAGTCTAGGGGCATGGCCCAACTGACTGTCTGGTTCGACGGCGCATGTCCGCTCTGCCTGCGCGAGATCGCCCTGATGCGGCGGCTCGACCGGTCGGGCGCCATCGACTTCATCGATGCGGCGGAGGGCGACGCCCAATGCCCGATCGACCGCGCCGATCTGCTGGCGCGTTTTCACGCCGCCGAGGATGGCGTGCTGCTGTCCGGCGCGGCCGCCTTCGCGGCCATGTGGCGCGCCATTCCGCTGCTCCGCCCTTTCGGCCTGGCGGCCAGACAGCCCTGGGTGCTGGCGGCGCTGGAGTTCAGCTACCGCCGGTTCCTGCGCGCGCGGCCCCGGTTGCAGCGCCTTGTGACCCGCTGGACGACGCCGGCTTGACCTCAGCGCGATCCAGCCGTGTCCGATGGACCAGGGCGCGGTTTCCCGAGCGCGTCGCATTGCACCCGCGCCCAACGCCGGACATCTCTCGCCAAGCCGATCCTCACATTGCCTGGAGGCGGTAGCGCGTCGGCGCTAGGATCCGCGATCTGTCCACGCGGGGAATAGACGATGAAGGCCTATCTTGTGCTCGACTTCGCCATTCGCGACCTTCCCGGCTTCCTGCCCTACGCCGCCCGGATTCCCGCCTTCATCGAGAAGCATGGCGGGACCTATATCGTTCAGGGCGCCGAGCCGACCGTCATGGAGGGTGGCTGGGCGCCTGAGCGGATGGTCATTCTGCAATTCCCCTCCCGCCAGCACGCCAAAGCGTTCCTGGACGATCCCGACGCTCAGGCGCTCTTTGACCTGCGCCACAGGACGACCGACAGCAAACTGGTGCTGGTCGACGGGTGCGATTGAGGCTGGCCTCGGGCCCATCCCCCAACTCCCCTCTCGCATTCCCCCCCTGGCCGCCTTAACTACACACTCGCGGCGCGGGACGTTCCTGACCCCGGCGCCAGCCTGATCCGGAGTCGTCCATGTCGTTGAGAGTCGCCGTCCAGATGGATCCCGTGCTGGGGATCAACATCGACACCGACACCACCTTCCAGATGATGATGGAAGCCCAGACCCGGGGTCACCGGCTGTGGGTCTATACGCCCGACAAGCTGTCGATGGAGGACGGGCGGGTGTTCGCCCGCGCCCAGTCGCTGGTGCTGACCAACACCAAGGGCGCGCACGCCGAACTGGGCGAAAGCGTGCTGATTGACATGAAGGACGACATCGACGTGGTGCTGATGCGCCAGGATCCGCCGTTCGACATGGCCTACATCACCGCCACCCACTTCCTGGAAAAGGTTCACCCCCACACCCTGGTGGTCAACAACCCGGCCGAGGTGCGCAACGCGCCCGAAAAGCTGTTTGTCACCGACTTCCCCGGCGTGCAGCCGCCCACCCTGATCACCAGCGACTACGAGGCGATCTACGACTTCCGCGCCCGACATGGCGACATCGTGCTCAAGCCCCTCTACGGCGGCGGCGGTTCGGGCGTGGCGCGGCTGCTGGCCGACGATCCCAATCTCGACGCCCTGCTGGAACTGCACGCCATGATCGGCCGCGAGCAGGTGATCGCCCAGAAGTTCGTTCCGGCCGTCAGCAAGGGCGACAAGCGCGTCCTGCTGGTCGATGGCGAGCCGGTGGGCGCGATCAACCGCGTGCCCGCCGCCGGCCAGGTGCGCTCCAACCTGCGCGTCGGCGGCCGGGCCGAGGCGGTGGAGCTGACCGCCCGCGATCTGGAACTGTGCGCCATCATCGCGCCGGAACTGAAGCGGCGCGGCCTGCTGTTCGTGGGCATCGACGTGATCGGCGAGTACCTGACCGAGATCAACGTCACCTCGCCCACCGGCGCCCAGCAGCTGAAGCGTTTCGGCGGCGCCGACGCGTCGGCGGCGCTGTGGGACCGCATCGAGGCGATCCGCAACCAGAGCTAGGTCAGAGGATGAAGCGCGCCCGCCAGCGCGCTGATTTCCCGAAACGTTCGTTTTTTGTTCTTGCTACGCCCTTCGCCCCATGGTTCGTTTGTGGATAAGTCGACTTATCCGCGAGGGGGCTCATGGCGGCGAAGGTGGTCACCGTCGCGTTCGAGGGCGTCGAGGCCCGGCGCGTCGATGTCGAGGTGCAGCTGACCACCGGTCAGCAGGTCTTCGTCATCGTGGGCCTGGCCGACAAGGCCGTGGCCGAGAGCCGCGAGCGGGTGCGCGGGGCGTTCGCCGGGCTGGGGCTTTCGCTGCCCGGCAAGCGCATCGTCGCCAACCTGGCCCCCGCCGACATGCCCAAGGAGGGCACGCATTTCGACCTGCCGATCGCCCTGGCGGTGATGGCGGCGATCGGGGTCATTCCGCTGGACGCGCTCGACGGCTGGGCGGCGATGGGCGAGCTGTCGCTGGACGGCCGCATCGTTCCCGCCGCCGGCGCCCTGCCGGCCGCCATGGCCGCCGGCGCCCTGGGCCTGGGCCTGATCTGTCCCGAGGCCAGCGGCCCGGAGGCCGCCTGGGCCGGCGGCACGCGCATCCTGGCCCCGCGCTCGCTGGTGGCGCTGATCAATCACTTTCGGGGCAGCCAGGTGCTGGGCGCGCCCTCGCCCGGCCCGGTGATCGAGGGCGAGCGGGCCAAGGACCTGCGCGACGTCAAGGGCCAGGAGCACGCCAAGCGCGCGCTGGAGATCGCCGCCGCCGGGGGCCACAACCTCTTGTTCGTTGGGCCGCCGGGCTCGGGCAAGTCGATGCTGGCCCAGCGCCTGCCGGGACTTCTCCCACCGCTCACCTCGACCGAGCTCTTGCAAACCTCGATGGTCCACTCCGTGGCGGGGCTGATCGCGCGCGGCGCGCTGACCCGCGCCCGGCCGTTTCGGTCACCGCACCACTCGGCCAGCATGGCCGCCCTCACCGGCGGCGGTGTGAGTACGCAAAAGACGATGATCGGCAGAAACACTCGATGAGTTCGCCGCAACAGAAAAGGCGAGACAAGCGCCGGTAGCAAACTGCTTACGATGAGTCCTGCAAGCTGCATCCATGCTGAACACACCTTCTGTGCCCCATGGCGAAATGGCTGATTACCCGCTCGTCCTACCTTGGATTCCGAGTGATCAGAGGCTTCTGCTCACCAATCAAATGTTCATGCGCAAGAGCGCTGTTCGAACCGATGGCTACGAGGTCGAGTGCGAGTTCGCACAACTAGACGAGACGGGCCAAAGGTTCGGCTCCATCCTCCAAGCATGGGCACCTCTGGAACAGCTGTCAGTACTGCGCGCAGGGTCAATTTTTGAAGGAAGAGCGCTAGTTGGGCAACGGTCCGACTTGAACATGAGACAGGCCACAAACTTTCGACCAAGATTCTTGACTGAGCTCAAGGAGATTTATCCCGGTCGTTATCAAACTAGCGGCGAGCGTCGGGAGGACGAACCAGTCTCAAGCATGATCCTCCTGGCACCATCAGCTTGCGTGGGGGATCACGACAGCCGGCGAATATACATACCTTCCAGCGAGATATTGCGCTTTTATTTTGGGCCTATTAGCTGGCTAGCCGACAGTTTCATGAGCGCTGTTTACGGTGCGCCGGGCGATGGGCTGTTCGATCCAGAGGAAACTCGGTTCATAGAGCCTGGTGTGTTCCAAATAGCTCCCGTTGCGGGATTGGCTGATCGCGCATCCGCTTTGCACCTAGCGTTGCTTTTGAATTCTCCGGATTTGCTGCAGCTTTGGCAGGAAGCTTCAGACGCTAGCCTGGGTTCTGAGCGAAGGGAGGGTGGTATTTTTCGATCCACCTTGATGCTGCCTGAGGGCAAGCATTCCCTCGCGCTTCTTGGCAAAAACTCTTCTGTCGAACGCTTTATGCTGGTAGCACAGGAACGCGCTTTTGTAGCCTCGGCAATAATAAGCGATTATCGACCAGCACCTTTCAGCAAGCTCGTTGTCAAACTACCATATGGGATGAACGAAAGCGATGCCGGCAATATTGACGATGCCTCATATAATCCGAGAACGCGCCACAATACTGTTGTGGCACTTGACGCAAAGCTTGAGGCGCGAAGGCGACCGGGTATCCAAGTCGCCCGATTGTCCCCTCATCACGAATCCCTGCGGCGCACTTTCCCAGGCTTGAGCCGCGTCGCAGTTCAGTACGATGTCGCGAGTCTAGCACGCAATCAGCCACGCGAGGTCGAGCGGCGTATACGAATGGTGGAGGCACTTTCAGCGCTCTCACCGGGGAGCGATCCCAAAGTTGGCGGTGTCCTTTTCCGTCCCAGCAAGGCCTATTTCCCGCCCGCTCAGCTCGAACGGCCGTCACGGCGTCTGTTCGAAGCTATTTCGACTGAGGCGGGCCGCTTTGAATCGTTTGCTGTCACAGAGCTAAAATATCCCCTCTCAGTATTCGTCAAAGCGATGAACAGGCTCTCGCGACACCAATCCGGCGGTCTCGTGGCGCAAGACCCGCTGCAAATGACGAACAACTTAGCAATGCTGATGGTGGGCAATCCATCGTGGAATAGCATGGCGAGGGGCCGGCGGATTGCTATCGGGCGGATCGATGTGGATGGCCGCTCGGTATACGCATTTGAGATGTCGCGTCGGCGGGCATCTGAGAGCATTAGCTTGGGACTTGTGGCGAAAGTTGACGGCTCGCAGATGTCGATTATCGAGCTATCCCGCGTAGTCGAACATGCGACGCAGCAGATGGGTAGTCGCGGCTCAAACACAGAGGGGCGCAATCGGGGTGTTTGGCCTGGCCCGGACGCGTTCCGCGACATAACCGGCCGCATCGTTGCTCACACGGCGAAAAGGCGCTTTGCCAGCGTCCTCGCCGAGGAATTGGATGGGCTTGCCAGATCGCTATTTGACCTTGATCAGCCCACAAGCGCAGCAGCCTGATCATTGGATTGATCGGTCGCCCGCCAGCCACGCTGCCGCCCAGACCACCACGATCTTACTCGCTACTGCCAGAAGCTCGGCTTGCCTGACACATCCCCGCTACTTGAAGTATAGCGATTGCCATATCATTCAGGTCCAGGATACCGCTGTCGCCGCCAATGGTTGCTTTGCGCCTGGAACATTAAATCGCTCGGTTGATTTCTGGGCGCCTTACCGTACCTACTCGGCACACAAGCAATTTCGGAGCATTTGTGGAACAACCAGCAGAAACCGTAGGGTTTGAAGAAGAGGCAGAAGACCTCGCCGTTCCACCAGCGGTGTCGGCTGACGCTACTGATAGAGCGATTGAGCGACATTTCGAGACCGGACGGCTCCGGGTAGTTCAGGAAAAATCCGAGCTGTATTTGCCGCATGTGGTCGATTTCATCGTGAAAGATCGATGGGGCAATCTGCGGCCAGAATATCAACGCCGTCTACGATGGGATGATGCGAAGAAATCAAAGCTCATAGAGAGCTTTATTATGAATGTCCCGGTGCCACCTGTTTTTCTGTACGAAGTTAACATTGGCTCTTTTGAGGTGATGGACGGCCAACAACGATTGAATGCAATCGTTGATTTTCTTCAGGGGAAATTTTCTTTAACTGGATTGAAGATTTGGCCGGGCCTGAACGACAGAACTTTTTCGCAACTACCCCCTATAGTTCGCAGAGGGCTTGAGAGGGCAAAGATTTCTGCCATAACTCTTATGTCAGACTCAAATGGTACTGGCGTAAACGACATGGACCTTAGAGCTCAGGTATTCGAGCGCCTGAATACGGGGGGTGAGCAGCTAAATCCTCAAGAGCTTCGGAACTCGCTGTACTCTGGACCATTTAATAAGCTCGTCGTGAACCTTGCGACTGACGTCAGATTTACGGATGCGTGGGGAATACCTTCGCATGAAGAACACACCCTTAGCGATTTAACTCCTGACAACGCGCTAAGAACTAATACGCTATTTAAGCGCATGCTTGATGTCGAGATTGTTCTACGATTCTTTGCTTTTCGAAAAGATGAAGGAATAATTGGGGGCGTCAGGGGGATGCTCGACAACACCATGAAGAGCCTTCGTAACTCAGGTCCGGAAGAAATAGTGAACCTGAGATCTGAGTTCGAGAATGCGCTAGATTTGACACTTGAGGTATTTGGGGCTCAAGCGTTCAGACTTCCGCCTGTAGGGGCAAAACCCCAAGGCCTGCTATCTCGACCACTGTACGATGCGCAAATGGTCGCAATGCATCGCCTCATGCCTCGTCGCGCGGAAATCGTTGAAAGTGCAGCGGCGATTTCCAGCGCTGTAACGCAGTTGGCCCACCCGGACTCACCAAATTACGACTTGATGGTTGGTCGCGGCAATACAGCCGCGACGATCAGAGATCGGATTGCTTTGGTTGCGCGTACAATTGTCGGAAACATCTGATGGACGGCTTCGAGCGCGCAAACTCTACGTTCTCGAGTCGCATTGAAGATGTAGTTGCTAACCTCACGCTTCGTCGTGATCACTCGTTTTTTGTCCTATACCAAGGCGAATTGTTCAAGCGCGAAGGGATGCGGGCAGATCTCAAGGCTGACCTTAGCCGCGCGCTGAGTCGAAAGGCACCGGCTGAGGTCCTGCATAGAGGGTTACTTTTACAGCTATACGGCACGTTTGAGCGCCTAATTTCAGATATTGCCGAGGCTACGCTCGAAGCGGCGCAGATGAAGGCGGAAACTTATTCCGCTTTAGACGAGGTAATCCGTAATGCGCACACTGTCGGTTCAGCACGCCTTCTGACGAAGATGCACGACAGAGCAATCAACGGAGTATCTTTTGACTTTATACAGCTTCAGAGAGATCTTTCCGCCTGCTTCTCCGATGCCACACCTTATCGGTTGAACGGGGGAGCCTTCACGGCGTTGCTAGGAGTATGCACGTCAGATCGTTTAGATACTTTGTTCAAAAGCTTGCGCCTGGGACTGGCGTTTGAAGACGGACTTGTAAAACACCCGTCCCTAAAGAGCTGGTCCAAGAATGCTAGCACACGAGATGCCCTAAATCGCACAAAGGAGAGGCTGGAAGATACTGTTCGACTTCGCAATCAGATTGCTCACGGTGCCACCGACCCTGAAGTGTCGGACACTGAAGTAGAAGAGAGTGCAAGCTTCTTGCTTGCGTTGGGCCAAGCGCTCTTAGCAAAGGCCGAGGCCGGTCCGCGGACTTAACGCCGTCCGAGGGCTTTGATGCCGTCTGGCCGAAGCTCGCCCTTCGGTCCGACGTGGCGATAGAGGGTCTGTCGCGTGACGCCTAACTCGCGGCATAGGGCAGCAACTCTGGTTTCAGGTTGCCCCATCGACGCCGCAGCCAATCTAACCTTCGCCGCAGTCATTTTCGGCTTCCGCCCTCCAGATCTCCCCCTCGACCTAGCAGCGGCCAAGCCTGCCAAAGTTCGCTCACGAATGAGCTCACGCTCGAACTCTGCGAGCGCTGCGAAGATTCCAAACACAAGTTTGCCTGAGGGGGTGGTCGTGTCGATCGTCGCGCCCTGACCGGTGAGAACCTTAAAGCCCACTCCCTTTGCGGTGAGTTCATGGACCAGATTCACGAGATGGCGCAGATCCCGACCCAGCCGATCTAGCTTCCATACTATCAAGGTGTCGCCGTCTCGGAGCGCTTTCAAACACTGATCAAGGCCCGGTCGATGCTCGGCTTTCCCTGTCACCATGTCCTCATAGATGTGGCATTGCTCCACACCAGCCGCGATCATGGCATCCCGCTGAAGATCCAAAGATTGTGACCCGTCAGCTTTTGACACGCGCATGTAGCCCAGCAGCACGCTTCTTCTCCCGCTCCACAAACGTTCGATTAAGTGACACCGCCAACAGCACAAATGGCAAGGCCCGACGCTTGTCACTATTGAACGTCACTAAAACTATGTGAATTTTGCTGCCCCAATCTCAGCAAAGGTTACGCCGGTTCGCGCAGCCATCGGCCGGCGAAATACATTGCGCCAACGTATAAACCCATATATGGGTATGAACCCCGTTATGAGGCCAAATGTGTCCGCAAGCCAATCACACTCAACTGCGATCGCCCTTCGTGATGCGCTTATGGATCTGCAGAGCGAGCTGAACCTTCCCCAGCTCGTCGCACTGCTATCCGTGGCCATAGAGCCAGGGCTTTCGGTGAATGATCTCGCCGACCGCGTCGCAGTTCCTCAACAAACAGCTAGTCGATACGTCGCGGTCCTTCTGGGCCGTTACGAGTCCGCCAGCGGGCAGGGTCCCCGGCATGCCCTGATATCGCAGGGTGTGAACGATGAAGACCCGCGCAAGCGCGCACTGTTCTTGACCGAATACGGTGCCGAGATGATCACGCGAGTCTCTGGGAACCCGTCACAGAATTTGGTGAGGGCGGTGCGATGACAGCGGCAGAGCAACTCGAAGGTGTAGCGCTGCCCGGCGGCTGGAAGATCACGCGCCAATTACCCCGAGGTCTCGATGGTACGGGCGGGATGTTTTCGCAAAGTTACGAGGTGGTGCGGGACGGCCGGAAGGGATTCCTCAAGGCTTTCGACTTTTCGGAAGCGTTTGAAGATGGACAGGATACTTTGGCGATCTTGAATCGGCTAACCGCCGGCTACGAGCATGAAAGGACCGTCCTTACCCATTGTGCCGATCGCTCCCTCTCGCACGTCGTAATCGCGATCGACCATGGCCATGTCCAGGTTCCGGGACTGCCAATCATGGAAGGGCGTGTCTACTACCTGATCTTTGAAATGGCAGATGGCGACGTCCGTTGCCAAATGGATCTGTCCACCCGGTTCGACGCCGTCTGGTCAATGCAAGCGCTGCGAGATGTTTGCCTTGGGCTCTGGCAGGTCCACAAGGAAATGATCGCCCACCAGGACACCAAGCCTTCGAACGTCCTGGCCTATCGAGACAAGACGTTCAAGATCGCTGATTTCGGCCGCTCCTCTCGCAAGGGGCATCCCGTATGGCATGATGATCGGGAGATCGCGGGCGATCGCACCTATGCGCCGCCAGAACTCCTTTACGGGCATACCAACGCCGATTTCGTCGCCCGGCGGGTTGGGTGCGACCTTTATATGCTGGGCAATCTCGCGGCCTTCCTGTTCTCCGGTCGCAATGTGACTGCGATGCTGTTTGAGCGCCTTGGGTCGGAGCACCATCCATCACAGTGGACCGGCACCTATCAGCAAGTGCTGCCATATCTGAACTTCGCCTTCACGCGCCTGCTCGAAGATTTGAAGCCCGTGATCGACGAAACGGTCTGCGCGGACGTTCTCCGGCTCATTGGCGAGCTTTGCGCTCCTGATCTTGCTCGCCGCGGCCACCCGCGCGGGATCGGCCGGCATAATCAATACTCGTTGGAACGCTATGTTTCGACGCTCGACGCCGCCAGCGGCCGAGCGCGCTTGCAAGTGCGCCTACAGGCCATGGCATGATCCCCGACGCCTGGATCGCGCAGCGCCTCCTCGTGCCGCGTTGGCGCAGCCTTGAGCAAACAGCGCGTGGGGGGGAGCTAACTGCACTTCGACGCGCAGTCTCGACCCGAGAAAGTCAGAGGCTGTCACCTGAGTTGCAGACCCGCCTGGCCAACTGGCGCCACGAACCCGGACTTATTTCCGCGGCGGAGCTTGTTGAGTCAGCGCTAGTAGAGGGTAAAGCTGCGCTAGCTGTTATCGCCGCGCGCCGCCTGGTATTTCAGGAGCGATCTGCGACACCGCTTATCCGCCGGCAAGCGGCAAAGCTGCTTGAGCTCACCGGTCATAGCGGCGAGTTGCCCGAAGTAGCGGCCGAAAGTCACGACAATCCGGTCCGATATTGGCGCAGCCGAACGCGCGTTCACCCTCGAGACGCTTTGTCATGGGTGGAGCTCTCCTTCCACCACACCATTCGGGCGCAGGCCGAACCCGCTCAACGGGCCATGCAGGTGGCCCTGCAGTTAGCGCCGGACAACCGACATGTTTTGCGGTCCGCTGCCCGACTCTACCTCCACCTTCAGCGCCCGGACGCAGCACACGATCTGGTAGTTCGCAGCGCGGCCACTCGGGATGATCCCTGGTTGCTCGCGGCAGAAATTAGCCTTTCGGTGCTAGCTAAAACGCAGCCGCACTACATCAAGGCCGCTCGGCAAATGCTCAACGGCGCAGGCTTGGCTCCGCGCATGACAACGGAGCTATCCGGGGCTTTAGCCACCCAGGAGTTAATCGCCGGAGGCGCCAAGACGGCGCGAAAGCTCTTTCAACAAAGCATGGTCGATCCTACTGGCAACGCCTTGGCGCAAGCTGAATGGGCAAGCCCAATGGCCCGATCAAACCTGGTGCCTCCTGATCGATTTAGGTCTGTCGCGGAGACAGGGGAGGCGTGCGCTTTCCACCTGTACGCTAGTGACCAGCTCAATGACGTTTCGGAGGCCTGTGAGCGTTGGGCGGCCGAGGAGCCCTATTCCATTCGGCCGTTCGAATTTGGGGCGACCGTTGCAAGCCAGGCTGAGAATTACAAAGCGGCTGTGGCCTTCGCCTCGCGCGGGCTAAAGCTACGCCCAAGGGCCCCAAAGCTAGTTAACGCCTTCGCCTTCGCCTCTGCCTCCGACGGAGATCTGGATCGCGCTGCGGCGATGCTGGCCAACATCGACGTGTCGCCAGAAGATCCTTCCAATTTTGTCGCGGAAGCCAACCACGGCTTGATTGCTATTCGACGCGGCAACTTTGAGGAGGGGCGAGCGCGCTATCGCAGAGCGATACTTGGATTCCAGCACCTTGGTGATCGCACTCTAGCGGCGTCCGCGCAGCTATATTTGGGTCGCGAACTTACGCTGGCGGGCCAGCCGGATGCCGAGCAGGCACTCAGCGACGGGGCCAAGGCATGGAAGATGGTGCAGGGCGGCCGGACACACCGCGTACTCGTTGCGGCGGCCCGGAGCCTCAGCCGGCCTCAGGTAACTCCGGCACCAGTCGCCGAGATGAAAAGCTGGGCGATCAGCACAAGGATCAACTATGGGGTGCCGACGTTCCCCGCGATCGGCGCTCCGAAGCCGGGAGATGCCGATGATGTTAGCGCTTAGTCGAGACCTCAACAGCGCCTGACAGCGCTCCTGCCGCCTTTCCGCCTCCGCCACCACTCTACCCCGCCCCGCGACCATCGCTCTGCGCCCACGGGCAGCGAAGCGATGGCGCGCGCCAAATCGAGGTCCACAGACATGAGCCGAGTAATTTATCGTGTCGCTTTAGATGGCGATAACTGGGTTGTTTCGCGCGATGCCGTCCGCCAAGCGGAATACCCAACCAAACAGTTGGCGGTCACCATGGGTAGCAGCAGCGCCCGCCGTGAGTGGGAGCTCTTCAAGCGGCCGTCGCAATGCATCGTGAACCAGGCTAGCGGCAGCTATGAAATTGACTGGCTATACGGCGACGAGCCAGCACCAAAGCCGAGTTAAAGGCTGAGGTGAATGGCGCCAACTGCCCCCGGCCGGCCACGACAGAGTGAGGAATTTGTATGTTTCACTGGTTGATGGGACTGTTTGCGCGCGCCTTCGCTAAGAAGCTGCAGCCTACTTCTTCGTCGGGACGCACACAGCCTGCGCCACCAGCGCGCGTTTATCGGGTCATTCCCGTGGCCCGTTACGATGGATCTGGTACCCCTCCAGCGATGCACTGGAAGCATTGCCATCCGCAGACCCGCCGCCGTTTTAAAGCGGAGATGACCTGCGCGGAGGGGCATTCCCTGGTCCTGCGCGAACATTCAATCTCCGCCGCCGGTGAAGTTCGGCCGAGTGTGGTGTGTCGCCACTCCGGTTGCGCCTTCCACGATTTTGTTCGTCTTAACCGCTGGGACGGCGGCGTCATCTGAAGTGTAAGCCGTTTAGAGAGCCTGAGCCGCCAGGACGACAGCGCGATACAGCTGGTCGAACCGCGAGCGGTCTCGGACGGAAGTTGCCACTTCCGAGAGGGGTGGTGAGAGGAAATCGCCACCGCGTCACCTTTCGGACACCAGGGACCTCCAGCTTCACCTTGGAATGCAGGAGGGGCTATGCACCGGATCTTGGCGGCGTGTTTGTCGATCGTCGTTGCAACACTGGCGTCGGTGGCGGTCGCCGATACCCTGACAGTTGTCTCGGAGGCCTCCGTCGCCGAGCAGAACGCGACGCGGTTTATCGTTCACTCGGACCGACTGGCGCGCAACTACGAGGTCACCGTCCAGCTTCCCAACGCCAAGGTCGCTCTGCCCGGACAGAAGCTGGCGGCCATTTACGTGCTCGACGGCGGCTACGGACTGGCTGGGCCGAACAGCGTCTTTCTCAGCGCGCGGGCCATGATGGCGCCGGCGATCGTCGTCAGCCTCCGCCTTGCTCCCGGCCAACCGTCCTCCCGGAATGAGGACTTCACCCACCGCGCCTTCACCGTGGACGGAAAGACGTCCGGCGGCGGGGGCACGGCCTTCGAGGCGTTTTTGCTTCAGGACCTGAAGCCGTTTATTGAAGCGAAGTACCCAGCCGATCCGGCGGGCTCCGTGCTCTTCGGTCACTCGCTCGGCGGGGTGTTCGCCGCCAACGTCTTCGCGGGCAATCCCGACGCCTTCGCCGGCTACATCATCGGCAGCGTGGTGGTTCCGCGAGATCCCGGCCTCGTGGACCGGGTCGCCAAGGCGACGGCCAGAGCGCGTGGCCAGAGAGTCTTTCTAGCGGTCGGCGGCGCCGAGGACGCTACGGAGGCGGAGAAGCGCGAAATGAAGCGAGGCTTCGCGGCCTTGGCCGAAGCGTTCAGGGCGAAACCTGGCGTGACCTTGCAAGCCAAAACCTATCCCGGCGAAAACCACATCTCCTACTATCCGAACCTGATGCTCGACGGCTTTCGCTTTGTGCTGCCACCCACCGTACCGGTCGACTTGCCCTACGCGCCGTCGTCGCAGAGCGAGCTGGCGCGCTATCTCGGCGCCTACGCCTTGCCCGATGGCCACACGCTGACCATCAAGCCGGGGTTCGACGGATATCTGTCAGCCCAACTGGATGACAAACCCGCCGCCTACTGGTTGCCGAACGGCGCTGACCGCTTCTACGCCTACACGGCGGATCTCGACGTCGCCTTCGATACACACGGGCTGACCCTGACAGGGCGCGGCGTGAAAGTCCGCGCCGAGCGTAAGCCTGCGCCGTAGGCGACTCGAAGCGGATGCGGGCGACTGCCGGACAGGGTCGGTAGCAGCAAATAGCCCCCGGCCCGGTGGCGAACATTCGAGGTGGCAAGCGGCCTGGTGCGGCCCGACCAACTGCATGGCACCTTCAGTCGGCCGGCCCTTCAGTCATCTAAGCGGCGAGCACATCTTCATCGCTAGACAGGCGCTCTGGCGGAAGCACTCGTCCCTCTTGGTCGAACGCGTACAGAGAAGACACTTGGCGGCCATTCCAGACAAATCGATAGTGGACTGTCTGGAGGGAGCGGCCCAGCGCCGATGCCTTGAGAACAGCCAGGCAGGTCGCCGACGGGCGTTCAGGTGGATGATAGAGAACGCCGTCCGCATCGAGGGGCACCTGGGCCCCATACGCCCAAAGCGCTGATGTTGGAGTCGCCGGATCCAGCGTACGCAGATCGAAAAAACGGCCCGCAACGGGAGTTTTCAACATTCGCATATCAAGGCCGATAGCTGGCTCTTCAGTTCGACCTAGGAATCGCTGGCGCCGGGCTACGGAGATCGCCAGCGCCGTTTGATGCCCGTCAGCTAGCTCCAAGCATGGCCGTTCAGGCGGGAAGAATCGCCCGCCTTCCGGGTTAGAATAGGCGAATGGCGCATGGTTCCAGTTCTGCAGCCGCGGCGAGTTCGCGGGAATTGCTAAGCTCGCCGCCATCAGCCGTTCCGCGGACTGTAGTCGCGGATTTGTCAGACTTTCGACTTCGACCAAGGCAGCTGTGCGGTCAGCGCGCACCAAGCCAGCGTAAATCGAGATCGGCGGGAAGCGGGAAGGGATCAAGCGATACGCGTTGCCTTCCCACTCTATCAGCGAGACGTCATCCACCACGTTGCGCATCCAGGTACCAACGCACCTTGTAGAGATCGACTACGCCCCCCTGAAGCATGATACTCAAAGCGCTGGCTCCATCGAAGTATTGGTTAGGCCTTCTTAGCCATTCGCAGGCATGATTCTCGACGGTGAACAATATGTTCAGTGACTTCCATATACCCAATAGATGAGAAATACGCTCTACGGTATCGGCAGGAACAGATCCTCCATACTTTTTCCACTTGAAAAATGTCGATCGACCTGGGGATCCGAGCAGCGTGATCTGCTCATCCGCGCTTAAGCGCCATTTGTCCGCCAAGCTGAAAAAGGCCTCCAGCTCGACAGGAATCCCTGAGGCCCCGGCACCCTCCTGGGCCCCGGGTGACAATTCCTCCATTACGTCGCTCCATCCACTTCCGGACTTGACTGCCGGTATCGTCCACATATAGACTGTCTACATCGGGACTTAAAACCGACATTAGTCTCTATGCGAAACCTGTCAAGCAAGCCCCGATTGGGGAAGGAAAACATTATGGATACCAAGACCATCCCCATCGACACGCAAGAGGACCGGCGCCGAAATTGGTCCGTCCCTCTCAATGGCGAAGTCTACCAGAGTGACGACCCGGTTCTCACGGGGCGCGATCTCCTCGGCCTTGGCGGCCTGGCACCGGCCAGCGAGTTCATCCTCGTGATGGTGAAAAGCCGTCGCACGCGTCTGATCGGGCTCGACGACAAGATCGATCTCCGCGAGGTCGGGGGCGCCGTCTTCCGTGCGGCGTTGGGTGATCGCGCCTTCACCTTCACCCTCGACGAGGTCGGTGAGGTCTGGTGCGCTGAAACGATCGAGGTCGATGACTTCTTGACCCTTTTCCACGTCCCGGAAGGTCACGATTTGGTCCTCGAACGCGTGGACCAGCCGGATGTCGTGTTGCGCCCCGGTGGTAGCTTGTCGTTCGCCCCGCGCGGCGCCGAGCACTTGATCACGCGGCCCGGGACCCGGCCGGACCAAGTTCTGGTGACCGTCTTCGCCACCGCCGGGGTCTTCCCCGCTGAAGGCGCCCTGCGCGTTCCGGCGTCGGCCCTCGTCCAGACTGTGCTGCAGCTCGCGGCGGAGGCCCTGCACATCGCCGACACTGCCGGGTGGGTCGTGTCGATTGACGGGCGCAGTATCGATCCGGCCCAGAGCTTCGCCGACAACGGTTTGGCGGGGGCGGTCGAACTCGACTGGAGCGCGCCGGAAGGTGGTGGCGGCTATGCTTGAAGCGCTTGCAAAAGCGGCCTTCGAGCGTGACGTCGGCCGGCTAACGCCTCGGCTGGCCGCTCAGCGCGGGTGGGAAATCGTTCGATCGGAGTTTCCGGTTCTCGAAGTGATCTTCCGGCGCCCTTCGGCGTCACCGCTGCGCGTGCGCTTTACCTGTGACGGATGGGACGACATCCCGCCGTCGATAGCTCTCCTGCGGCTGGACGGCTCGCCCGTCCAGCCGAACTCGAACGAGGACAGGGCCATGTTCGACAGGGGCGGCAGCGTGTTCAACCCCAGCGCCCACACCCAAACTGGCCAGCCTTTCGTCTGCATGCGTGGCTCGCGCGAGTTCCACACTCATGAAGGCCATCGTGGCGAGACGTGGGACGGCTATCGCGGCCTGAGCGGCAACGACTTGCTCGGTCTGCTGGATCAACTCTCTCAAGTTTGGCGGCGGGCGGTAAAATGACCCAGGTGAATGTTCCCCTAACCATCCTCAATAGGACCTTGGCCACCCTTCGGGCTGGTGGGGTCGTCGGACACGAACGGGTCGTTCTCTGGCTGGGCGCGACGAGCGCCGGTGGACGCGTCCTTGAAGCCTATGAGCCAGAACAGGTGACGGCAAAGGATCGGTTTTATCTGCCCCCGCATAGCATGCGTCAGCTGATGAGCCATCTCCGGTCAAAAAGGCTGAAGATCGTCGCCCAAATCCATACCCACCCGGGGCATGCATTCCATTCGGAAGCCGACGCAGAGTGGGCGATTGTTCGTCATGTCGGGGCCCTGTCGCTGGTCTTGCCGCGCTTCGCCGCCACGACCACAGCCGAGACCTTTCTCGACGAGGTGATGACCTACGCCTTCACCCCTGAGGCAGATTGGGCGCTAACGCCTAATCGCGGCCCGGGTGCGAAACTGGAGCTCGTCTGATGACCGCTGCCGCTGAAAACGCTCGAATGTTGGCTGCTCTAATGGGGGCGGAACTGGATGAAGCCGCCGAGCGCCTCGACCGGAAAGTGCTGGTTACGAGCGATGGGTCGCCTTCCGCTCTAGCTTGGGGCTCAGAGATCGTTGCGCTTCTTGAACGCACAGTCGCTGTGACCACGCATCCACAACAGGCGGATGTCGAGCTGATTATCGGCCAGGCGGCGCCACGGTCCTCCGCGAAGGCGCTTTTCACTACTATTGACGAGCGAGAAGCCAAGGTCGGAACAGAGCGCTGTACAGCGGGCGTGGAACAGCCCCATGCGCTCTTTCGGACCATCGCGGCTTGCCCGGTGGCGGCGGCGGTCTTGCATGCTGTTATTGGCGTGCCCTCTTTGCCTTCAGTGCCCGATCCTCTGGTCATTTCGAAGGCCGAACTGGGCTTCCCAGACCTGGCAAATCTCAAGCCTTTGCACTTCACGGATGCGGTGCTGGTCGGCGCGGGAGCGGTAGCTCATGGCTTCCTCCGCGCACTGCGCCACGTCCCGACCACGGGCGAAATCACGATCCTTGATCCAAAGCTCGTGGGCGCTGGAAATCCCAACCGCTGCCTCTATCTCGACGCCGATGATGTTGGACAGCCTAAAGCCAACGTACTGGCCCAAAAGGCGAGCGGCGACTTTCTGCATCTCACCCTCTCACCTGCGACGGTCGAGTTTCAAGATTTCATGGCCGGCCGCGGGCCCGTCGGAACGGTAATCGTGACGGTCGATAGCCGCCGCGCGCGCCGTAGCATCCAAAAGTTTTTGCCAGGTGCAGTGTTCGACGCTTCGACCACCGATGTTCGCGGCGTGGTGGTACATGCGCATAAGCAGCCGACGGCCAATGCCTGCCTAGCTTGCATTTATCGGCATATTCCAGACGAGCATGCGCGTGAGCGCTCGATCGCCGATGGTCTGGGTTTGGAGCTGGAGACGATTAAAGCCGGATTTATCAGCCAGGAGGTCGCTGAACAGCTGGCAACGATGCATGCTGGTATCGATGCCACCGCCATCGCCGGCAAGGCATTCGACACTTTGTTTCGGGAGCTCTGCGGAGCGCAGGCACTTCGCACGCCTGAGGGGAAACAGGTCTTAGCGCCGTTCGCCTTCGTTTCGGCCCTCGCCGGCGCTCTGCTGGTACTGGAAATGCTCCGGTGGGCGGCAGAGGCGCCACAAGTCAATTACTGGCAGGTCGATCCTTGGAAGGCGCCTCTGAGGCGGCTACGGAAGCTTCGGTCACGCCACCCTGAATGTGAATTCTGTAGCCGGCCGGAATCTCAGAGCTTGGCCAGCTCCCTTTGGGGCGATCAGCGGGAAGACTGAGTTCGATCGTTGTTCTCCTTAGTCTAGCTTCCTAGGAGCGGAGCGCTGGATCCGACCGTACCAGGCTCCGGCATGCCCGAGAGATAGCGGATCACCGTGTCTTCATAGGCGAATGGAGAACAGCCTTTGCGCTGATCACGGAGCGCCCAGCTTTTCCAAATGCGAGCGTCGGCGCAAAGGCCAATGAACATCCATGGCCATCCGCGCATCAATCTGGCCGCAAGGCCAGAAATCCGATGCCGATCGGAGCTACACAAGAACTCCAACTGACTTGCCTGGGGTGGTGATGGATCGCCGCCCGAATGCTTTGCAATTTGATTTCGCAGGGCTTGTGCGCGCCGCCCTCCAGCAATGATGGTCATCACTCGATGCATGACGCCGAAATAAGCGAGAGGGTGAAGCGCTTCCAGCTCAGTCATCGGACGAACGTCGGGCTTCAGCATCTCAGCTAGGCGATACTCAAATTGCAGCGCCCAAGAGTCGGCAGTCACAACAGGAGTTTCGCGCCGATCGGCATGGCAAACGTCGCAGAATGGGTCCACCCCCCGATGAGGAGACGCCGGGCGCCCACAATCATGACACCGATCAGCCAGAACTACCCCATGACTTGGGCATGTGCTGGCCAGCGCTAATCGCCAGCGTCGGCGGTAATAGGGCTCGACATCACTCGCCAAGCAGTGCGGGCACCATTGCAGGCCAGCCCGACGGCGCGTGCGATGATAAATCCCGACAACTAGCAACAATTCAGTTGGGCCGTTTACCCGCAGATGCTCAAATAAAGTTCCGGACAACGGGCGGAATGTTGTTTGTTCGACGTCGTCGGTCGAAAGGCCTGTAGAGCGTGCAAGAACGGTTGTCAGAACCGGCGGAGCCGAGGCGTCGATATCTCGGTTCCAAATTTGCAACCCAGGCCAGACAGAGTGGCAAAAGCTATGGACCCTGGGGGCGTGCCCAAGCGCAACCCTTCGTAACCAGGACGAAAGCAGCTCATCTGGCTGAGGGCGCGGACGCCACGGCCAGAGCGTGAGCTGTGTCACCGGGGGCTACCAATTTTCAGCGCGGCTTCGGAGGCCTTGGTGCGTGCCGACAAACGAATCCAGTCCAAGGAGCGCAAGGTTTGGAGATCAATCCGCTCTCGTTGCGTCTTGATCGCCTCAACCGCGGCCCTGCGTACAATTCCAACGATTTCGCCCGTCAGCCCTTCGGCTTCGGTCAAAATCCACGTTAGAATTCTTTCCTCAGACAAGTTCGAAGCATGCGCTAACGGTAGATGCGCCTCCAGGCTGTTGAGGAAACCCGCGCTCTGGTCGTTCACCGTCCAACGATTTAGCGGGATGGGATCGAACCGTCGCACCATCTGAGGATCGATCTGGATCGCGCGCAACGCGGTATCTATGCCGCAAGCGACGATGGTTATCCCGAGGTCGTTGCCAAGCAGCTTTAAAACGGCGAGGGCCTCCAATCGCCGGTCTTTCGCGCCGCTGAAGACGTGATGCACCTCATCGACGATGAGCATCTTGAGGCCAATCCTTCGCAAGAGGCGAAGAACGAGCGGGTAGAGCACCTCGGAACTGGCATTCGAACTGTAGGGGGCATTCAGGCGCTCCAAAATCCTCCCGAGAAAGCCCTTCGGCGAGGCTGTGATTGCAAAGCTCACATAGAGAACGGGGATCCGCGCCGCGCTGGCGCTGCCATCCTCTGGGCACCCATGAAGCGCGGCGAAGCGCTTCACAAGTTTGCTCTTACCCATGCCAGAGTCGCCAACAATTAGAATGTGGGCATCACCCTCTGTTGGAAAGTCTTCGAGGGCTTCTTCCAATCTCAAGTGAATGTCTTTTGCGGCGCCATGCAAAATGAACGGCCTTCGCCTGACAAATTTCAGTCGGGTTAGGTCATCCGCCTTAAGCACCTCCTGGGCGCCTCGCGTGAGGATCCGGGAATCAGCCAAGCGATTCATCGTCCACCTGGAAAAATACGTCGCGCCGGTAGGAAGGCTGAGCCTTCGGAGACGCAACGTAGGGCTTCCCTTCGTAGGACCCAACGATCTCTGCCGTCACAGTCGCTGCCAACGACCTGCGCTCCTGATTTTTACGGCGCCTATGTCGGCTAGTCGCGCTACTCGCGGCCTTTTCGAGCTCGCGTTGTCGCGCAATCGAGCGGTCTTGCGCTTCGACGTCTGCCACATCTTCCAGTTCGCGCAGGCGTCGCCCATGCTCCTTCCACTCCCAGAGCGAAACGTTTGAGCTAGTCAGCACCATTGTCCGAAGCTCGTAATACTTCCCATCTTCGGGCCTGAGAAACCAGACACAAGAAAGATCATATGGGTTGCGCTTGATTACAAATTTTCGCTGATCTCCAGCGTCAAGATAAGGCTGAAGAACATCACCTTGATACCTAATTTTATCGAGCTGAACGCCATATCGCTCGATGGTGCGGAGATTTATTTCCGCAAAATCCAGAAACAGCTTCAATTTGTCCTTCACAACCTCAGGCTCGCCAAGTCCAGCTCGCTTTTCGGTGCCGTATATCCCTCTATTCCAGGCAAGGTCTGGGCGCTGGTTGCCGTTTCCCGAATGCGGCTGCTTATGATATTGGCCGCAGATAGCTTCGAGCATCCAAAGTTCAAGCTCTGGCAAACTAAGTTCAGCCGTCTCGTTGGGATTTTTGGTTCTCTCCTTACCAAAACCCCTCTGATGGACTGTAGTGCCGCTCAGCAGTCGTAGCTGCGTCATGGCCGTCCCCATAAAGCGCTCGATGATGCCCCCGAAGTGCGGCATACCGCCCGGCCGCGTTTCCGGCTTTGGAATGTTCCACTGGTTGCAGCCGAACACCACGGCGCGAGAACTGAATTCGTTGGCGTTATCGACGTAGATCGAAGCCGGCTTGCCGTACATGGGCCAATCGACTTGAGATCCTAGACGCTCCAACATATCCCGCTTGGGCGTCATAATCCGCGTGATCAGCAGCGCCACGGTTGTCGCGTTGGGATACTCCCAGGACAAAACAAACGCTAAAACCGACCGAGTGTGTTCGTCGATGGCGATTGTTATCCATGGTCGGCCGACATGGTCCCTGTCTTCAACGCCAGTGCAAACCACATCGACCATCGTGTGGTCGATCTGGATGCGCTCAAGCGGAAACGCCGTTGGAGGTGTCTCTCCAAAAAGAAGCGAGTGCCGTTCGCGTGCTAGCTTTTTCCCGAACTTTCGCTCCGTGCGTTGCCTTATCGGGACGTTAGCGTAGCGGCTGCGTAGGGTGTTGAACGACGGCTCTGCCAATTCGTTGGCACGACACCGCCTGCGAATTTCCTTATAAGCATGATGATCCAGGGCGTTTGGGCGGTCGCGGTCATATTCAAGGCGAACCTCAACGATGATGACGTCAACACGAGGATCAAGTCGCAGGCCACCGCGACCACCATTGCTGCGCTGGGGCAGCAAAGACGTAAGCGTACCCTTCTCACGAAAAGCGCGTCGATAACGGTTGAACTGCGGGGTTGAGAGGCCAAGACTTGCGGCGGCACCTGCAACCAGCTCTGCCGTTATTTTTTCGGCAGCTTCCAATTCCAAGATTGCTGCACGTCGCTTTTCAGCCACCTCGACGAGATCAGGCTCAATGAACTGGATATCTAACTCGGCGCCAGGTCCGGGCTTAGCCAGTTTCTTCTCGTAATCACTTCGGCGCTTCATGACGGGTAACCCATGTAGTCATCGTGATTGGATGCCCACGGTCAAGATCCAGCTGACCGAGCGCGACCATGCGATACACAGCGCCGAGTATAGTATCAGGATTAAGCCCAAGTTCCCTAGCTTGCAAAAGCACCGCCCCTAGTTGTCGCGGCTCGCCGGAGGCGAAAAGCTCGCTGCAAGCTGAGATCGCCGCAACATCGCATGCTCTATCGAGTGAAGCAGACAGCAAGCGGGCATTGATTATCCAATTCCCCGCCATAAGCCGATCGGTAACGACCCGAAAAATGGTGTTCGGCTGGCCAGCAGCCCAAACCCTGGCTGCGGCGTATGCGCATCGCATCTGACACCGCGAGCGCCACAGGTCTTGTGATCGCTTGACCTCTACAATTGCGCTCGTCAGCCCAGCGCCTCCATCAAACTCCACGACGAAGTCTGGGGTGTACCTACGGTGTGTTTGCCTTTTCCGGTCCCAATAATGGATCTGAAGCTGCTGCGCGCGGACTTCTTTCACCCGAGGCTCGGTTCGACAGAAAACGAGAAAATCGCGTTCGAGGGCAGATTCAAAAGCCACGGGTTCAGCTCCCGCCGGCGCGCGAAGGGTACCGCGAGAGGCGCTCAGGGGCCTGGGCGGTCGAGACGCAACCGAGCGCCCAGTAACATGATCAACCAAACTCGCCAGCTGTTGCGCCCTGCAATTGGCACTCATGGGCTGTTGCATTGAAATCATGGACTGTTGGCCTCCTGTCTCGTTTCAGCAGCCCGCACGATCACCGGGTTCTGCAGTTTCACAGGCGGGCACAAGGCCAAGCCGGGCGAGGTCTCGCTGGCGCACAATGGCGTGCTGTTCCTGGATGAGCTGCCCGAGTTCGGGGTTCAGGCTCTGGATTCCCTGCGCGCGCCGCTGGAAACCGGCGAGGTGATGGTGGCCCGCGCCAACGCCCATGTGCGCTATCCGGCCAAGGTGCAGCTGGTGGCGGCGATGAACCCCTGCCGCTGCGGCCATGGCGGCGCCGGCCGGGGCTATTGCGGCAAGGCCCCGCGCTGCCAGCGCGACTATCAGGGCCGGGTGTCGGGTCCGCTGATGGACCGCATCGACCTGTCGGTCGACATGCCCGCCGTCACGGCCGCCGACCTGGCCCTGCCGCCGCCGGTCGAGGGCTCGGCCGAGGTCGCCGCGCGGGTGGCGCGGGCCCGCCAGCTGCAGATCGACCGGGCCGAGGCGGCAGGCAGCGTTGAAGCCCTGAACGGCCGCGCCGAGGGCGCCTTCCTGGACAAGATCGTCGATATCGACGAGGCGGGCCGGTCCCTGCTGGCCCGCGCCGCCGAGGCCGGCCGGATCAGCGCCCGGGGCTGGACCCGCGTGCTGCGCCTGTCGCGCACCATCGCCGACCTGGAGGGGGCGCCCAGCGTCCGCCGTGTCCACGTCGCCGAAGCCCTGGCCCACCGCCGCTCGGCCGCGCCGGGCGAGGAGCAGGCTGTTCCCGCCCTGGGCCAGTCGACCTTCTGAGCGGCGGCATTGGCCGGGCGCCGAAGAGGGGCAAGCGAAGCCAGCCGACGCTCGATTTTCGACAGGCTTGGTCGTTCTTGAGATGAGCGGCTGGCCGTGCTCGAGGAGGTCTTCGCCGAAGCCCTGGGCGCGGGGGCCGCTTCCCTCTCCCACCGGGAGAGGGAATGGCTTCGCCGACGGGTCGCAGGCGGAATGCCTAGAGCGCCCCGCTCAGTTCCTGCACTTCCTCGAAGGTCCGCAGACCCGGCCGCTGGGCGCAGACCAGCACGCCCATGTTGCCGGGCAGGTGCTGGTTGGCCAGCATCTTCTCGTGGGCCAGGGGAATGTCGTTCCAGGGGAACACTTCCGACAGGCACGGGTCGACGCGGCGGTCGATGACCAGCTGGTTGGCGGCGCTGGCCTGCATCAGGTTGGCGAAGTGCGATCCCTGCACGCGCTTTTGGCGCATCCACAGGAAACGGGCGTCCATGGTCAGGTTGAAGCCGCTGGTGCCGGCGCAGATGGCGACCATGCCGCCGCGCTTGACCACGAAGACGCTGACCGGGAACGTCGCCTCGCCGGGGTGCTCGAACACCATGTCGACGTCGCGATTGCCGGTGATCTGCCAGATCGCCTTACCGAACTTGCGGCTTTCCTTCATGTAGTCGTTGAATTCGGGGCCGTTGACCTTGGGCAGCTGACCCCAGCAGTTGAACTCGTTGCGGTTCAGCACCGCCTTGGCGCCCATCGACAGCACGAACTCGCGCTTGTCCTCGGAGCTGACCACGCCGATGGCGTTGGCGCCGGCCACGGCGGCCAGCTGGGTGGCGAACACGCCCAGGCCGCCCGAGGCGCCCCACACCAGCACGTTCTGGCCGGGCCGCAGCTCATGCGGCTTGTGGCCGAACAGCATCCGATAGGCCGTCGCCAGGGTCAGGACGTAGCAGGCGCTTTCTTCCCAGGTCAGGTGCTGGGGGCGCGGCATCAGCTGGCGCGACTGCACCCGGCAGAACTGCGAAAAGCTGCCGTCCGGGGTCTCATAGCCCCAGATGCGCTGGCTGGTGGAGAACATCGGGTCGCCGCCGTTGCACTCCTCGTCGTCGCCGTCGTCCTGGTTACAGTGGATGACCACCTCGTCGCCGGGCTTCCAGCGCTTGACCTTCTTGCCCACCGCCCAGACGATGCCCGAGGCGTCGGAGCCGGCGACGTGGAAAGGCTGCTTGTGGCCGTCCAGCGGGCTGATCGGCTCGCCGAGCGCGGCCCAGACGCCGTTGTAATTGACGCCGGCGGCCATCACGAGCACCAGCACCTCGTCCTCGCCGATGGTCCAGGTGGGCACCACCTCGACCTGCATGGCCTGGGTCGGCTTGCCGTGGCGTTCCTTGCGGATGCTCCAGGCGTACATGTTGGCGGGCACATGGAAGGGCGGCGGAATCTCGCCGATCTCGTAAAGGTCTTTCACGGGCGTCTTTTCAAGCGTGGTGGTGGTCATGTCACTCCCCGTTTCTTTCGGCGTTGCAGCAACGTCCGAAAGCTCAACTCGGCTGCGCGCGCGCCGGTCGAAACGGTGAATTCACCTCGCCGGCCCGTCATTTTCGGCTCGAAATGGGAGAAACCACCCCGAAGCCGCCTAAGCTGAGACAACTGTTTGAAACTGGCAAGTGGAATCTTGTGCGACGCAGCATGGACGTGTCCGCTGCGCGACGCATCGCGGGTCAAGCGGCTGGTCAAGCGCGCGACGATCGGCGAGGTTTGGCCATGAGCCCGACCCTGCATGTCTCCCGCCCCGCGTCCGCGATCGTCCTTCTGGAGCTGGACGGCCCGCCGGCCAACGGCCTGGGCATGGCGCTGCGCGGCCAGCTGTCCCGCGCCCTGGCGGCTATCAACGCCGACCTTGATGTGCGGGCCGTGGTGCTGACCGGGCGCAACGGCGCGTTCTGCGCGGGCGACGACCTGCGCGAGGCGGCGGGACGGGGCGATGGCCAGCTGGCCGCCGTGCTGGGCTTCAATGAACTGATGGACGAGGTCGAGGCCTGCCGGGTCCCGATCATCGCCGCCATCGACGGTTGGTGCCTGGGCGGCGGACTGGAGCTGGCCCTGTCCTGCGACATCCGGATCGCCAGCGAGCGGGCCAGTTTCGCGGCGTCCGGCGTCAATATCGGGCTGATGGCGTCGGTGGTTCGCCTGCCCCGGCTGATCGGCGAGGCGCGGGCCAAGGCGCACCTGCTGACCGGCGCGACCTTTGATTCGGCGCGGGCTCTGGCCGATGGGGTGGTGACGCAGGTGTGCGCGGTTGATGCGCTGCTGCCGGCCGCGCTGGATCTGGCCCAACGCATCGCCTCGCGCGCGCCGTTGGCGGTCGAAGCCGCCAAGCGGGCGGTCGCCGGGCGCAGGGCGGATGTGGCCGCGCTGGTGGCCAGCGCCGATCACGGCGAGGCCGTCGCCGCGTTCATGGCCAAACGAACAGCGCTGTTCCTGCGGGCCTGAGCGGGAAGCGCGGCGCGGATTGATCGACCGCAAGGCCGGCGCCTCCGCGCTCGCGCAGGATGCGTGCGGCGCCAAGCTGGGCGTCAATTTGCTGGAAGTCCTGAGCCATGAGCAACACGCCCCATGAACTGCACGAAGAGTTTCCCCAGGACGCCGACCGCATCCACGCGCTGAAGACCAGCGACGCCCACTTCGCCAAGCTGGTCGACGGCTATCACGAGATCAATCGCGCCGTTCACCGGATGGAGACCAACATCGAAGCGGTGGCTGACGCCGTCCTCGAGGACTTCAAGAAGCAGCGCCTGGAACTGAAGGACAAGATCGCCTCGGCCCTGGCCAAGCTGGCCTGAGGCCTTCGCCAGACCCGGCGGCGCTCGGGCGTCGCCGGGTCGCCCACAACACTTCGCTCTCGCGATATTGCATCGCAGCAAAACCGGGTTCATGATCGGCGGTAATCAAGAACGATAATCGGGAAGCGCGGGATGTCAGCCAAGCCGTATCAGCACGAGCCGGATGCGCCGTGGATTTTCCGCACCTATGCCGGCCACTCGACGGCCGAGAAGTCCAACGCCCTGT
Source organism: Caulobacter sp. (assembly GCF_965279145.1). Lineage (NCBI taxonomy): Bacteria > Pseudomonadati > Pseudomonadota > Alphaproteobacteria > Caulobacterales > Caulobacteraceae > Caulobacter > Caulobacter sp. Next base: position 857,624 of record NZ_OZ257139.1, on the reverse strand, counting down.
ATCGCGCCAACCTGTCCAAGGGGCAGACCGGCCTGTCGGTGGCTTTCGACCTGCCCACCCAGACCGGCTATGACCCCGACCACATCCTGTCGCGCGGCGAAGTGGGCAAGGTCGGCGTGCCGATCAGCCATCTGGGCGACATGCGCCAGCTGTTCGACCAGATCCCGCTGGAGCAGTCCAACACCTCGATGACCATCAACGCCCCGGCCGCCTGGCTGCTGGCGATGTATGTGGCGCTGGCCGACGAGCAGGGGGCGGACCGCAAGCTGCTGCAGGGCACGACGCAGAACGATCTGATCAAGGAATATCTGAGCCGCGGCACCTACATCTTCCCGCCGGGCCCCAGCCTGCGGCTGATCGGAGACATGATCGCCTGGTGCTATCTGGAGGTTCCCAAGTGGAACCCAATGAACGTCTGCAGCTACCACCTGCAGGAAGCCGGCGCGACGCCGGAGCAGGAGCTGGCCTTCGCCCTGGCCACCGCGATTTCCGTGCTCGACACCGTCAAGGCCGGCGGCCAGGTGCCCGAGCAGGACTTCGAGATCGTCGCCTCGCGCATCAGCTTCTTCGTCAACGCCGGCGTGCGGTTCGTCACCGAGCTGTGCAAGATGCGCAGCTTCACCCGGCTGTGGGACCAGATCCTGCTGGAGCGCTATGGCGTGCAGGACAAGAAGGCCCGCCGCTTCCGCTACGGGGTGCAGGTCAATTCGCTGGGCCTGACCGAGCAGCAGCCCGAGAACAACGTCTACCGTATTCTCATTGAGGCCCTGGCGGTGACGCTGAGCAAGGACGCCCGCTGCCGGGCCCTGCAGCTGCCGGCCTGGAACGAGGCCCTGGGCCTGCCGCGTCCGTTCGACCAGCAGTGGTCGCTGCGCCTGCAGCAAGTGCTGGCCTACGAGACCGACCTGCTGGAATACGAGGACCTGTTCGACGGCAGCCATGTGGTCGAGGCCAAGGTCGCCGAGCTCAGCAAGGGCGCGCTGGAACAGCTGGCCCTGATCGACGGCATGGGCGGCGCCCAGAACGCCATCGACTACATGAAGACCCAGCTGGTGGCGTCCAACGCCAAGCGGGTGCGCTCGGTCGAGACCGGCGACATGACCGTGGTCGGGGTCAATCGCTGGACCGACACCGAGGTCTCGCCCCTGTCGGCCGGCGAAAGCTCCATCGAGACGGTCGATCCGCGCCTCGAGGCCGGCGTCGTCGAACGCATCAAGGCCTGGCGCGCGGCCCGCGACGACGGCGCCGTCCAGGCGGCCCTGGCCGACCTGAAGGCCGCCGCCCGGGACGGTCGCAACATCATGGAGCCCTCGATTGTCGCGGCCAAGGCCGGGGTCACCACCGGCGAATGGTCCGGCGCCCTGCGCGAGGTGTTCGGCGAATATCGCGGCCCGACCGGCGTGGCCGTCGTGGTCTCCACCGGTGACGCCGAGGACGTCGAGTCCGTCAAGCGCGAGGTCGAACGCGTGTCCCAGGTGCTGGGCCGCACCCTGACCTATCTGGTCGGCAAGCCGGGCCTGGATGGTCACTCCAACGGCGCCGAGCAGATCGCCACCCGGGCTCGCGCCTGTGGCATGGAGGTGGTCTATGACGGCATCCGCTCGACCCCCGACGAGATCGTTCGCCGCGCCAAAGAGAGCCGCGCCCACGTGGTGGGCCTGTCGATCCTGTCGGGCTCGCACTTGGACCTGGTGCAGGAAGTGATCCGTCTGATGCGCGCCGAAGGGCTGGGCGACATCCCCGTGGTGGTGGGCGGCATCATCCCCGACGCCGACGCCCTGGTCCTGAAACAGATGGGCGTGGCGCGGATCTACACCCCCAAGGACTTCAAGATCACCGACATCATGGGCGATGTGGTCAGGCTGGTGGAACACGCGGTGGTGGCGGGAGCGACAAAACCCGTCTAGATTGAGTGGATGGCTGGCCCGAACCAGATCGACAGCGGTAACCGACGCGCGTGGCGGGCTGTCGGGGCGTGGGTGGTCGTCTATATCGCCGTCGTCGCGGCCTGTCGCTGGCTGACCGCTCCGGTTGGGCCGATCACGAGCTTGCCGGTCGGCGCGGTGTTCGTGTTGATCGTGGCGCTCGACGGTTGGCTGGCGACGCCGGCCGGCGCGGGAAGCGTCAACCGACCGTCGGCTCCGGAGGCCGAGGTCTGGATGACCGCGCGCGCGGTGCGCCTGAAGCGATGCCTGCCGGCCCTGCTGGTCGCGGCGCTGTTGGTTGACCTGATCCGGACCACCTTGGCGCTCTGGGCGATCCACGACGTCTGGCGAACGGTCGCGGCGATCGGGCTGGGCGCTGCTCTATCCGGCCTGGCCGCGCTCCGCCTCTGGCGCGCCCGGCGGTCGGTGGTGGAGCTGCGGATCGACGCGGCGGGGATCTTCACGCCCAAGTGGAAGACCACCATCGGCTGGGACAAGGTCGACTATGTGGTCCAGCCCGGGGCGCGCGAACCCGTCCTGCGCCTGATGGTGGGACCCGACGCGGCGACGGGCCTGTCGCCGTCGCTGCGCGTGAACGGCGGTTTTCTGCGCCTGCCGCTCGACCGGGCGGGCCTGTCGGCGCGCGACGCCATGGCGGCGATCCGCAAGGCCCAACCCGCCACGCGCGTGGAGCCTTTCAACTCCAATGGCTTTGTGCTGGCCATCAAGGGCGCGGCCGACGCGCCTGAGACCGTCCAGGTGGCGAACGGATCGTGATCGTCGCGACCTGTGCTAGTCTATCCTTCTGGACGACGCCCTCGCCATACTGCGCGCGGCAAAGCCGCTGCTGGACAGCTACGGCGACCCGTCGATCTGGTCACTGAGGATGGGCTGCACAGACTGATCCAGACGCGCGTGATGAGCGAGACTGTTTTTCTTTCTTCCGTCTTCCCGGCGAAGGCCGGGACCCAGATCGAACCCCGGACGGGAGCGGCCTGAAGCCCCGTAGAGAGGCGCGTTATCCCCAGACGCTCAGGCTGAATCTGGGCCCCGGCCTTCGCCGGGGAGAACGGATCAATTTCGAAGGTCCTAAACCCGCGCCAGCTTCCACGCCGCCAGGAACCCCACTCCGGCCAGGGGGGCGAAGGCGGCGAACAGCCAGAAGCCGTGGGCCTGGGCGGCGGCGGGGTCGATGCCGTGGCCAAAGCCCAGGATGTTGGCCATGGCCCCGGCCGCCGCCGCGCCGACCGCCCCGCCGATCAGCTGGGTGGTGGGCACCGCGGCCGAGGCCAGGGCCTGTTCGTCGGCCGGGGCCGAGGCGATGGCGTGGCGGGCGATGAACGCCCAACTGAGCCCGAAGCCGCAGCCCAGCACCAGCAGGGCCAGGGCGATCTCCCACAGACCGCTCTGGGTCACGGCCCAGGCGCTGGCCAGCACGCCGATCAGGATCACGCCGGCGCCCGCGCGGATCGCCACGCCGTCGCGCTGGGGCGGCAGGTTGGAGACCGCCAGGGCGCAGGTGGTCCAGCCCGCCGCGATCGCCCCGATCACATAGCCGGTCAGCAGCGGCGAGGCGCCCTGGCGGGCCTGGATGAAGGCCGGGCCATAGACCGTGAAGCCGATGGCGGCGGCCTCGAAGGCGAAGACGGTCAAGAGGCCAAGGCCGGTGGCGGTCGACAGGTCGCCGGCCGCGCGGGGCAGCAGCCGGTCGCGGGTCCGCCGGTTGGCGACCAGCATGGCGGTCATGGACAGGACGCCGCCGAGCGCCAGCAGGGCGGCCAGGCGCGGATCGCCCACCACCCCGGCCGTTCCGATCAGGGCCACGCCGGCCACCAGGAACGCCAGCTGCGGCGCGGGGATGCGGTTGCGCTCATCGCCGCGCTTGTCGGACGGCAGCATGGCCATCACCGCGCCGACGAAGATCAAGGCCTGAACCACGAAGATCCAGAAGGCCCCGCGCCAGAAGCCGGCCTGGGCGAACAGGCCGCCCAGCAGCGGCCCCAGCAGGGTGGCCCCGCCCCAGATCCCCGCCACCGCGCCATAGACGCGCGGCCACAGGCTTTCGGGGAAGAGGGCTGTGATGGCCACATAGCACAGGGCCACGATGGCCCCCGCGCCCAGCCCCTGGACCAGCCGTCCCGCGATGAAGGTGATGAAGTCGGGCGCCAGGGCGCCCATGGCGCAGCCCACGGCATAGACCACGCCGCTCAGGGCGGTGGCCCGGCGCAGGCCCAGCCCGATCGACAGCTTGCCCGAACAGGCCCCGGCCACGATCGAGCCCATCAGGAAGGCCGCCACCGACCAGCCGAAATACTGGTAGCCGCCGATCTCGCGCGCCACGCTGGGCATGATGGTGGCGGTCACCAGGGTGTCGGCCGCGTTCAGCCAGATGCCCAGGCACAGCAGGGCGAACCTCGGCAGCAGCTTGCGGTCGAACAGGGCAGGGCGCCCGGTGGGCTGAGACTTGGGGGAGGCGGACATGGGCTGGGGGTGATGCCCGTTTCTGGCCGCCGCGCCAAGTCCGAGCAACTACGGAGCTTGGGTGTGGCGGGGCCGTTTGACGATTGAACCCGGCGCCAAGGTCGTGCTTGGTGCGGCGTTAACCTTTTCCAGGCGCTCCCCCGCCCATGGCCTATCGCGTTCCGCGCCATCCGCGCATCGAGCATCACGCCCGCCGCCAGACCCGTCTGGCGCGACTGACGGGGCTGGCCCTGCTGTGGCTGCTGGTGCTGGTCATGGCCTTCGTGGCCCAGCGCGTGATCCCCGACCAGCACCTGCCGTGGAAGCCGCTGAGCATCATCGACCCCGTCGGCATGGCCACCCGCCTGAAGGCCGCGCGGGCCGGCGCCGATCCGCGCCAGTGCCGCGCCATCCTGGCCCAGGCGGGCGTGTCGTTCGCCGAGGTTCCCGACCGCGTCGAGGGCGAGGGCGGCCTGTGCCATATCCGCGACGCCCTGCGGGTCGAGTCCGGCATGGCCAAACTCAGTCCGGCCGACGCGCCCCTGGCCTGCAAGGAGGCCCTGGCCCTGATCCTCTGGGAACGGCAGGTGGTTCAGCCCGCCGCCGATGAGCTGCTGGGGCGCAGCGTCGTGGGGCTGGACCACTATGGCAGCTATGCCTGCCGGCGCATGTACGGCAAGGCCGAGGGGCCGGTCAGCGAGCACGCCTCGGCCGCCGCCATCGACATCGCCGCCTTCAGGCTGGCCGATGGCCAGACGGTGTCGGTGGCCAGCGACTGGACCGATCCTGGCCCCAGGGGGCAGTTCCTGCGCCGGGTTCGCGACGGGGCGTGCCGGGTGTTTCAGACCACGCTGGGGCCCGACTACAACGCCGAGCATCGCGACCACTTCCACCTGGACATGAGCGGCGGAAACCTGTGCGCCTGATGGCCTGACCCAGGCGTCAGCTCTTGCTGAGGTCCATGCCCAGGGTCGGGCCGATGCCGTCGGGATGCTCGCCGAACGGATGGCTTCCCGACCGGCGCTTAGCGGCGGCTTCCAGCTTGCGGCGCAGGTCCTCGCCCAGCGCCAGGGCCGGGACGTCCTCTTCGGCGTCGTCGGGATCGCTGGGGATCGAGGCGGCGATCACCTGGCGCAGGCGCTCGCCGAACACCGCATCCTCGGGTGAGCCCGGCGTCGGGGGGGTGTCGAGGAAGGCCAAGACCTCCTCCAGCGCGGTTTCGGCGATCACGGCCTTGCTCATCTGACGCTCCTCAAGTGACTCTCGAGAGGCAACGGCGAGGAGCCGGGCGGGTTCCGATTTCACGCCCCGTTCGCCCCGGCCTTCGCCGGGGAGACGGTGAAAAGCGAGCCTGGAAAGTCGGTTACCTACAAAGTCGCGGCCAGAGCGGCCATCTGGTCGGCCGCGATCCCCCAGCCTTCCCTGAAGCCCATCTGCTCGTGGGCCTGGCGGTCCTCGGCCGTCCAGTGGCGAGCGATGGCGGTGTAGCGGGTCCTGCCGTCGCCCAGATCCTCGAAGGTGACGATCCCGGTCATGAACGGCTTGGCCGACGGCTTCCAGGTTTCGGTGAAGGCGTCGGTGAACACGATCTTGCGGTTCTCGATCACCTCCAGATAGACGCCGGGATTGTCGACCACCTCGCCATTGGGACCGGCCATGGTGATCAGGCTGTGACCGCCGGTGCGCACGTCCATCACCGCCTTGCTCACCGTCCAGGGCGGCGGGCAGAACCACAGCGGCAGCAGTTCGGGCGTGGTCCAGCACTTGAAGAGCTTGTCGGCCGGGGCGTCGATGACGCGGGTCAGCACCAGGTCGCGCTCGGTGTCGAGGTTCGCGGCATCGAGAGGCATGGTCGTCTCCATCGGGATCGGCGTGACTGTCGCCTCAAGGACGCGCGGGCTCCAGCCTGTCCGACAGAGTCGGCGCGATTTATTCTTGGCCCGCGATGGTCGTGATCCCGGCGTCTTGACCCCGCCTTCCCCGCCCGCCAGTGTGCGCGCAATTCAAACAAGCGTTTCAGGGAGCGCGCCATGGGCCTCTTCGACCTCACCGGCAAGGTGGCGATCATCACCGGATCCTCCAAGGGAATCGGCAAGGCGATCGCCGAGCGGATGGCCGAGCAGGGCGCCAGGGTGGTGATCTCCTCCCGCAAGGCCGGGCCCTGCGACGAGGTGGCCGCCGAGATCAACGCCCGTCATGGCGCTGGAACGGCCATCGCCGTGCCCGCCAACATCGCCTCAAAGGAGGATCTGCAGAACCTGGTCGACGAGACGCGCAAGGCGTTCGGCAAGATCGACATCTGCGTCTGCAACGCCGCCAGCAATCCCTATTACGGCCCGCTGGCCGGCATCGCCGACGAGCAGTTCCGCAAGATCCTGGACAACAACATCATCAGCAATCACTGGCTGATCGGCATGGTCGCGCCCGAGATGCGCGAGCGCAAGGATGGCTCGATCATTATCATCAGCTCGATCGGCGGCCTGCGCGGCAACGCCATCATCGGGGCCTACAACATCAGCAAGGCCGCCGACTTCCAGCTGGCGCGCAACCTCGCTCACGAGTTCGGGCCCGACAATGTGAGGGTCAACTGCATCGCGCCGGGCCTGATCAAGACCGACTTCGCCCGGGCGCTGTGGGAGAACCCCGAGACCCTGAAGCGCGCCACAACGGCCGTGCCGCTGCGCCGCATCGGCGAGCCCGACGAACTGGCCGGGGCGGCGGTGTACCTGGCGTCCCAGGCTGGCAGCTTCATGACCGGCCAGGCCCTGGTGGTGGATGGCGGGGCCACCATCTAGGTCGCCCGGTCCGGTCAAGCTTAACCGGCCGTACATTGTCTTGTCGCAGGGTGGCGATCCTATTCCGGGGACTAGGCTTGCGGCGAATTGTTGCTTCTCTCGCTCTGATCGGCGGCCTGGCGCTGGCCGCCGGCGCCTGGGCCAGAGACGCGGCTTCGCCGGCCTCTCCGGTGTTGACGATGTCGGCTCGGCTGGACCAACTGGCCGATCAGATCGGCGCCCGCCGCCAGGGGCTTCCGCCACGCGACAACGAGGATGTCGAGCGCGCCGGCCGCAAGGCCCTGAAGCAGCGCGGCGCCGAGCGACTGTATGGTCTGTGGCGGGTTCTGTACGCCTATAAGAGCAACCAGGTGCGCGACCGGTTCGAGGCCTGGACTAAGCAGACGCGGCAGGCCGCCCAACGCGACCAGGATGCGTCCCTGACCGCCCTGGCCGACCTGATGACCCTGGCCTATCGCCAGGAGACGGGCGGCTATCGCGCCTTCTCGCCGGCCGACTGGAAGCGGTTCCTCGAGGGGCCGTCGCACGACGTGCGGATGATGGCCGGGATCGAGCGGGTGCGGGACCTGGGGCAGAAAGGCCACTGGGCCCAGGCCGCCCGTCTGGCCGCCGACGTGACCTCCGAGGTCGAGCGCCGCGGACGGGTCGCCCAGCCCCTGCTGGCCGAGGCCCATCAGGTGCATTCCTATACGCTGGCCGATATCGGCGACAAGGAAGGCGCTCTCGATCACATGGCCCAGGCGGCCAGCCTGGACGAACGCGACGCCTTCTACATGCGCCGGATCGAGCGCCTGTACGACATCGGCTACACGGCCGTGGAGCTGGGCGAGCTGGACGCCGCCGACCGCTTCGTGGCGCTGCACGCCCGACTGGCGGCGGCGGGCGGCGATCGCGACCTGAAGACCTGGACACAGTTCCTGTGCGCCCTGGCCGCCGAAGCGCGCGCCGATCCGCGCAAGACCCTGGCCTGCCTGGCGCCAATGCGCGACGACCTGCGCCAGCCGCGCCGTCGCCTGCACGTGCTGATGCTGCAGCGGCGGCTGGTGGCCGAGGCCATGCTGGGCTCCGCCGCCGCCGCCCGCGTCGACCTGGCCGCCCTGCGCGCCGTGCCCGCCAGCCTGCTGGCGCGCGACCCACAGGTCGAACTGCTGGCCGAGGCCTATCTGGATCAGGCCGACGGGCGCGGGGCCCAGGCCTTCCAGAAACTGGACGCCTGGCGGCGAACCGATCGCGCCCAGACCGACCAGGCCCATGCGCGCAGCGTGGCCGAGATGTCGGCGGCGCTGGAGAGCGAGCTGCGGGTCAAGCGCGACGAGAGCCGCCGCCTGGCCGCCGAGGTCGAGCTGAACCGCCAGCTGGCGCGCTCGTGGGGCGTCATCGCCCTGCTGCTGGCGCTGCTGGTGGCGGGCGGCGTCACCTGGGCCTTCTACCAGCGCCGGATCTCGCGCAGCCTGCGCGAGGCCCAGCGTCGGGCCGAGGCGGCCAGCGAGGCCAAGTCGGCGTTCCTGGCGGTGATGAGCCATGAGTTGCGCACGCCCCTGAACGGCATGCTGGGCCTGGCCCAGGCGCTGAGAAGCGAACAGGCCGAGGGCCATCAGCGCGAGCAGATCGACCTGATCCTGGATTCCGGCGACACCCTGCTGGTGCTGCTCAACGACATTCTCGACCTGTCCAAGATCGAGGCGGGCAAGCTGGAGATCGCGCCGACGGCCGGCGATCTGGTCGCCATCTGTTCGCGCCTGATCGGCGGCTATCAGCCGACCGCGCGCGAAAAGGGCATCGACCTGAGCTTCCGCGTCGAGGGCATAGCCCCGGGACTGTTGATGTTCGACGCCGTGCGGGTGCGCCAGTGTCTGACCAATCTGGTCTCCAACGCCCTGAAGTTCACCAATGGCGGCCGGGTGGATGTGACCCTGTCGTGCGGTCCCGACCTGGCCTCGGGCCGGCAACGGGTCCGGCTGAAGGTGGGCGACACGGGCATCGGGATGAGCGAGGCGACGCAGGCCAAGCTGTTCCGCGCCTTCACCCAGGCCGACGCCTCGACCACCCGCACCTTCGGCGGCACCGGGCTGGGCCTGAACATCACCCGCCGCCTTGTGGAGATGATGGGCGGCGAGATCCGGGTTGAAAGTGCGGAAGGGCGCGGCTCGACCTTCACCATCGAGATCCTGGCCGACCTCGCCGCCAGCGCGACCGCCGCCACGGACGACCAGCCCTCGCGCGCGATCCAGCCCCTCGAGCCCGACTTCGCCGCCCTGCACGGCAGCCGGGTGCTGGTGGTCGACGACCACCCGGTCAATCGCCGGGTCATCCGCCTGTTCCTGGCCCCCTTCGACTGCGAGCTGATCGAGGCTGAGAACGGCCGCGAGGCGCTGGACGCCCTGGACGGCAATACGGTCGACATCGTGCTGATGGACGTCAACATGCCGGTGATGGACGGGCTGGAGGCCACGCGCCGCCTGCGCGCCGATCCGCGCTTCACCGGCCTGCCCGTCATCGCCCTGACCGCCGACGTCATGTCGGCCCAGATCAAGACCTGCCTGGCCGCCGGGGCCGACGCCCATGTGGCCAAGCCCATCGACCTGCGCAGCCTGCTGTCGATCATGGACCAGGTGCTGTCGGCCCGGTCGGCGTCGCAGGCCGCGACGATCTGACCGCCTTCGGCGGCTAGCCTGTCGCCCCGACGCCCGGGCGCCGGCGTTCGAAGCGCAGCACCTCGCCCAGTTCTGGATGGGTATAGCCCTGGACCGCGCCAAAGCCGTTTCGCCGCAGTATGGTCTGCGAGGCGGTGAGGGCCGGCAGGGTCTCGGCCGCCACGACGCCGACCCTGGGATCCTGGAACGCCCGCGCGACCAGCATGCGCGCGGCCTCGGTTCCGAATCCCTTGCGCTGCTCGGCCTCCAGCATCGAATAGCCGATCTCGACCTCGCCCCAGATGTCGGGCGGCCCCTTGAAGCCGCAGATGCCGACAAGTCGCCCGGCGGCCACTACATACCAGCTGCCATAGCCGGGCTCGTCGGGATGGGCGGTGAGCAGGTCGCGCATCCAGTCGCGGGTCTGGGCGCCGTTGTCCTCCGGCGGCCAGTCGACGGGCGGCAGGACGCCCAGGCCCTCCGCCAGACTGGCGCCGCCGCCGTCTTCTGCATCGAGCAGGGCTGGGGTCGTGGCGATCAACGACACGAGCGATCCTTTCTCGATCAGCAATGCAGCAGCCATCCCTATCCCGCCCCTGACGTTGGCGCCCGTCACGGTAGCATCCGCCGAAGCCGGATCAACGCGCCTAGCCTTGCGCCTTCGGCTGTCCGTAGACCTGAACCTGATGGCCGTCAGCGGAGATTTCCTCTCGCAGCCAGCGCGAGCCGATCCTTCGTGCGACAGCGATTGAGGCCAGATTGGCGGCGTCGATGCGGTGCCGGGCTTCGTCCCAGTCCAGATGTTCGAACGCCCAGCCGACCGCCGCGGCGGCTGCTTCGCCGGCATAGCCTCGACCCCAGCGGGAGGGCAGGATGGCCCAGCCCACCTCGGCCAGGCCGGGGCCTTCGGGGACCCACGGGCCGACGCGTCCGACCCACTGGCCGGTCTCGCGTTCGATCACCGAGAACAGGCCGCAGCCGCGCAGCGACCACATGCCGGCGGCCATGGCCAGGCCGTCCCAGGCCACGGCGCGCGACTTGGGACCGCCGAAGAACCGTGTGGCGTCCGCGTCGCCGTCGAAGCAGGCCCAGCTTTCGAAATCGTCCTGACGCGGCGGCCGCATCAGGAGGCGCGCGGTGATGATTTCGACGCTCATGAGCGCATCGCCTTGCGCGCCCCGGCCAGCCGTTGGATCGCCGTATCCAGGGTGGCGTCGGCCTTGGCGAAGCACAGGCGCGCGATGTGGATCACGGGATCGTCGGCATAGAAGGCCGAGACCGGGATCGCCGCCACGCCGTGCTCGCGGACGCTCTTCAGGCAAAACTCGCGGTCGCCGATCGTCAGGCCCGAGGCGCGCAGGTCGACATTGAGGAAATAGGTCCCGGCGCTGGGCAGCACGTGAAAGCCGGCTTGCGTCAGGCCGGCGGCCAGCCGGTCGCGCGAGGCCTGCAGCCCGGCGGGCATGGTCTGGAACCAGTCGCGATAGTGCTCCAGCCCCCAGGCCACGGCGGCCTGCAGGTTGGGCGGGGTGGTGAAGGTCAGGAACTGGTGGGCGGCGGCCAGGGCGCGGGTCAGGGGCGGGGCGGCGCACAGGAAGCCGACCTTCCAGCCGGTCATGCCGAACATCTTGCCGGCCGAGCCGATCTTGACCGTCCGCTCGCGCATGCCGGGGAAGTCCATGAGCGAGCGGTGGCGGCGGCCGTCGAAGGTGACCGCTTCCCAGACCTCGTCGCAGACGGCGATCACGTCATGGGCTACACAGAACTGCGCCAGCAGGGCCAGGTCTTCGTCGGGCGTGACGACGCCGGCCGGATTGAGCGGACTGTTGAGCACCACCATCCGCGTCCGGTCGGTGAAGGCGGCTTCCAGCATGGCCCGGTCGAAGCGCCAGTGCGGCGGGGTCAGGCGCACCAGCCTGGGCACGCCGCCCGCCCGGCGGATCAGCGGCAGATACGCGTCGTACAGCGGCTGGAACAGCACCACCTCGTCGCCCGGCGAGATCAGCGAGAAGAACGCCGCCGCCAGGGCTTCGGTGGCGCCGGAGGTGACGGTGATCTCATCCGGCGTCAGGTCCAGCCCCTGGCTGAGGCGATAGTGCTCGGCGACGGCGCGGCGCAGTTCGGGCAGACCGCGCATGGGCGGATACTGGTTGGAGCCGGTCATCAGGGCCTCGGCGGCCCTGGCGCGCACGGGCTCGGGGCCGGCGTCGTCGGGAAAGCCCTGGCCCAGATTGATCGCGCCCAGCTCGCGGGCCAGACCACTCATCTCCTCGAAGATGGTGGTGGGCAGGTTGTCGAAGACGGGATGGACCATGGGACGCGTTCGCTGTTGCCTCATCCGTCTGATCGCACATTATCGACGCCATGCGCATCCTCCCCTTCGAGCCCCGACATGCCGACGCCTGGCGCGACCTCAACACGGCCTGGATCTCCAAGCACTTCACGCTGGAGGCCAAGGACCGCGAGGCGCTGAACGACCCGGTCGGCAAGATCCTCGACAGGGGCGGCCACATCCTGATGGCCGAGGCGGAGGATGGTCAGGCCATCGGTTGCGTCGGGCTTCTGGCCCTGGCCGACGGCGGCTTCGAAGTGGCCAAGATGACGGTGTCGGAGGCCGCCCGCGGGACGGGGCTGGGCCGCCTGCTGATGCAGGCCTGCATCGACAAGGCCGCCGCCCTGGGCGCGCCGCGTCTGTATCTGGAGACCAATTCCAGCCTGGCGCCGGCGCTGGGCCTCTACCGGGCCATGGGCTTTGTCGACCTGCCAAAGCGCGAGACGCCCTATGCGCGGGCGGATGTGTTCATGGAGCGGTTGATCTAAGGGGGCGGCGAGACTCGCCCCCTCCGCGCTGACGCGCTCCTCCCCCGTAGGGGGAAGATGAAGGTCGGCGCGTCTCATCTTCCCCCTCCGGGGGAAGACGACCGCGAAGCGGTCCGTAGGGGGCAAGTCCGCCGTCCCAGGCAACCTTCACCACGACTCGCGCATTCCCGATGCTCAACAGGGCTTTTGGGAGACACACATGAGCGGCGTAGGCATCATCGGCGCGATCATCATCGGCATTCTGGCCGGCTGGATCGCCGAACAGATCATGAAGCGCAATCACGGCCTGCTGACGAATCTGGTCGTCGGCGTGATCGGTTCGTTCCTGGGCGCCTTCGTGGCCGGCGCCCTGGGGTTCAACTGGGGCGGTTTCATCGGCAGCCTGGTTGTCTCGACGATCGGCGCGATCCTGCTCCTGGCCCTGCTGGGCCTGTTCAAGAAGCGCTAGAGCTTCATCCTTCCATGGCAAAGGCCGCCGTTCGCGAGAACGGCGGCCTTTTTCATGACGAAACTGGAGACGCCTAGGACCGGACGAGCCGTCCCAGGCGTCGGCCGTCAGACTAGAACTTGTATTTCAGACCAAAGCCCACCGACCAAAGGCTGGCGTTCTGGTCGACCGTCGGGGTGGCCAGCGAGGTCGGGCTGGCGGTGGTGTAGCTGTAGCGATAGGCCGCGCAGGTGGCGTCGGCTGTGCCGGCCGCCGTCCCGTCCGCCTTGGCGCACTGGGCGTTGACCACCACGCCGCCCGAGCGGCTGTTGGTGTATTCCTTGACCACGCCCCACTTCTTGTTGAGCAGGTTGCCCAGGTTGGCGATGTCGACCGTGAACAGCAGGCTGTGGCCCTGGATCGGCACGGGGATCTCTTGCGAGTACTGGAAGTCGAAGCGATCGACGTCCGGGTTCTTGCCAAAGCCGCGCGGCACGATCTTGCCCATCGGCAGGTTGAACTGGTCGACCAGCGCCTGCAGCTTGGCCACCGAGGCGGCGCTGTCGAAATAGACCGTGGTCCCGTGGGAGTCGGTGAACTTCAGCGGGTTGGCCGCGTCAGGGCTCTTCAGGTTGGGGATATAGGCCAGGGCGTCGTCGCGCGACGTGCCGAAGGTCGGGTTACGACCGCCGGTCGGATCGCTCATCAGGAAGCTGATGGGACGGCCCGAGTGGCGCTCGCCAAACAGGGTGAAGCGCGACGTCCAGCCGGGGACCAGCTCGGCCTTGTAGCTCATGTTCAGCTTGAAGGCGTTGCGGATCATGTTGTTGGACTTGCCCTCGGCCGCGGCGTTGGGATTGAGGTCGAAGCCCTGGTCGGAATAGTAGGCGCCGCTGGTGCCGTTGCCGCCGGCGGTGGTGCCAAACTCCGAAATGCCGCCGTACTGATGGCCATACTGCCAGGTATAGGCGCCCCAGGTGTCGACGCCGAAGATGTTGCGGCGGGCCGACAGGGCCAGGGTGCGCGTCCAGGCCTTCGTTGAGGGGTTATAGGCCTGGATGTCGCCGAACAGGCCCAGATTGGCCAGGTCGGCATTGGTGGCGACCGGCAGGCCCAGGGCCAGGCGGTTGGCGTTGACCGCCGCCGCGTTGGTTCCGGCGATGACCAGGCCGTCATACCGCATGCGGCCATCGGGCGTGTATTGCTGCACGCCATTGAGGGTCAGCGGACGGGCGCGGGCGTCGCGGAAGGCGACATTGACGTTCGACCAGCTGGCCACGGCGTCGACGCCCCAGTCGATGCCCAGTTGGGTGGTCTTGAACGAGACGTTGGTCTTCCAGTCCGACGGCATCTCGAAATCGGGCGCCAGCGAGTTGGTGTAGGCGTTGCGACGGCTGACGCTGTCGGCGGTCAGCAGGGCGTTGGCGGTGGCGCCCGGGCCGGTGATGAAGCCGGCGTTGGCCTTGTTCAGGTTCAGCAGGGCCGCGCCCGTCGCCGGATCGACCACGGTGCTGGTGGCGCTGTCGAAGAAGCTGCCGTCGGCCTGACGACGGATCGTGAAGCTGTTGGTCAGGGCGCCGGTGGTGCCGCCGTAGCTGTTGCCCAGGAACACGTCGGGGGTGCCGCCCGAGACCAGGCCAAAGCCGCCCGACAGTTCGAACCAGTCGCCGTTATACTTGGCCGAGACGCGCGGCATGACGACGTTGATGCCGTCATAGGTGGTCTGGTTGGAATAGCCGTAGCGGTTGACATAGTTGGTGTTCAGGGTCGGCTTCTTGTCGGCCGCATAGTGATCCCAGCGCACGCCGAAGTTCAGCGTCAGGGCGTCGGTGACGTCCCAGGTGTCCTGGGCCAGCAGGGTGTGGACCTTGTAGTCCAGCACGGCGGCGGCGTCGGTGGCCGTGCCGGTCAGCGAGTTGCCGTAGGACAGCTGGTTGGCCTTGCCGGCCGCGAAGTCGGCGACGGAGTCGAAATAATAGACCCCGCGCGCGGCCTGCAGGAACAGGTTGTAGATCTCCATGCCGCGGTACTGGTAGCCAACCTTGAGCTGGTGGTTCTCAAAGGCCGTGTAGTTGGCGATGAACGACCCTGAGGTGTCCTTGGTCTTCAGGACGTTGGCCTGACGGAACTGGTCGGGGCCGATGCCGATCGAGGGCACGCCCGACGAGCAGGCATTGGTCGAGCCCAGCGAGGTGACGTCCGTGCAGATCGAGACGTTCGCGAAGCCCTGGCCTTCCGGCGGCAGCTGGCCGCGCTGATAGCCGCGGAACGAGACGCGGGCCTCGGTCGACAGATCAGGCGTCCACTTGGAGTTCAGCTGCAGGGCGTAGTTGTCTTCGTTCTCGGGCTGGACGTACCAGTTGGTGTCCGGGCTGATCGAGGTGGTGCCGGGGCTGCGCTTCCACACCGAGCTGTAGGCGTGGCGGTAGGTGGCCGTCAGGCGCTGGTTGTCGGTGATGTTGTAGTCGATCTTGATCGACGACTTCTCATCCAGAACCGGCTTGGTCAGGGCGACCGTACCCGTCGCCAGCAGGGAGGAGGCCGAATAGCTCTTCCAGTTGCTCAACACCGTGTCGATGTCGGCCTGGCTGGCGCCGGCGCCGGTCGAAACGCCCGGGATCTTGTTGAAGGTGTTGGCGAAGCCGGCGCCCAGGGGGCCCGTGCCGGTGGTGTCGAAGGTCGAGAACTTCTCGTACGAGGCCGCGAAGAACAGGGTGTCGGGAATGATCGGGCCCGAGAGGAACAGGCCGTAATTGCTCTCGTGGATCTTGTTCTTGATCTTCTTGTAGCCGGTCAGCGGGGCCTGGGTGACGTCGTTGTTGACGAAGCCGACATTGGGCACCTCGTTGCCGACCATGCGGGTGGTGCGATAGTTGTCGAACACCGAGCCATGGAAGCTGTTACCGCCCGAACGCATGATCAGGTTCAGGGCGCCGCCGGTGAAGTCGCCGTCCTCGACGTCGAACGGCACGGCCGTCACCGACACCTGCTCCAGGGCTTCGAACGAGATCGGGCCGCGGTTGGTCGACAGGCCGCCGGTGTTGAGGCCGTAGCTGTCTTGCGAGCGCACGCCATCGATGGTGATGCGGTTGGCGCGCGGCGCCGAACCGGCGATGTAAAGACCGCCCGACGGGCCGGTGCTGCGGTTGACGAAGTCCAGCGTGGCCAGCGGATCGCGGCGGCCGATGTCGCGGATGTCGCGCTTGACCGACACGACGGCGTCGATCTCTTCGCGCTGCAGGGTGGTGCGCGAGCCGACATTGGCCAGCTGGGTGGTGCTGGCGGCCTTGGCGGCGGTGACGGTCACTTCCGACACCTGGCCCTCGGGCACCAGGGCCAGCTTCACGCGCTGGGCGTCGCCGACATTGAGGAACAGGCCGTCCAGCGTCTGGCTGTTATAGCCCTGACGGGTGGCGGTGACCTTGTAGGGACCGCCGACCCGCAGGCCGCGCACGTCGAAGGCGCCCGTTTCGGTGGTCTGGGTGATCTGGCTGGTGCCGCTGGGCACGTGGGTGATGGTGACGGTGGCGTCCGCGATCGGCGCGCCGTTCTCATCGACGGTGACGCCGCGGACGGCGGCGGTCGTCTGTTGGGCGATCGCGGCCGGCGCCGACATGGCCAGGGCGAGTGCGCCCAGGGCCGCGCTCGCGGCCAGTTTTCTGGTGAATGTCATTATAAGCCCCCTCAGGCATGAACGCCCGTTGGAAAGGGGCGCAGTAGGCGCCCTACTGCAGCTCGCTGACATGTTGTTGCGAGTTTTGTGACAGTTTCAAACAATAGAAAACTTACCGCTTTTCGCCGCGTCTTCGGGCGCTGTCTGCTCAGAAAAAAAGCCGCCGTCCCTTGCGGGGCGGCGGCTTTTTCAGAGCGAGGGGGAAAGCCCCTAAGGCTCTATTCTTCCTTGACGCGACGCTTGCGGAACGACGGGTTCAGCGTCTGCTTGCGCAGGCGGATGTTCTTGGGCGTCACTTCCACCAGTTCGTCTTCCTCGATGTAGGCGATGGCCTGTTCGAGGGTCATGCGGCGCGGCGGGGTCAGGCGAACGGCTTCATCCTTGCCCGAGGCGCGGATGTTGTTCAGCTGCTTGGCCTTCATCGGGTTGACGTCGAGGTCGTCCTGACGGGCGTTCTCGCCGATGATCATGCCCTGATAGGTCTTTTCGCCGGCGCCGACGAACATCGTGCCGCGATCTTCCAGGTTCCACAGCGCGAAGGCGGCGGTTTCGCCGTCGGAGTTCGAGACCAGCACGCCCTTGCGCTGGCTGTCGATGGCGCCCTTGTACGGCTCGTAGTGGCTGAACACGCGGTTCAGCACGCCCGAACCGCGCGTGTCGGTCAGGAACTCGCCCTGATAACCGATCAGCGAACGCGACGGCGCCACCAGTTGCAGGCGGGTCTTGCCGGCGCCCGACGGGCCCATGTCCTTCAGCTCGGCCTTACGCATCGACAGCTTTTCGATGACGATGCCCGAGAACTCGTCGTCGACGTCGATCATGACGTCTTCGATGGGCTCGAGGCGCTTGCCGGTTTCCGGATCGGTCTGGAACACTACGCGCGGACGGCTGATCGACACTTCGAAGCCTTCGCGGCGCATGCCTTCGATCAGCACGCCCAGTTGCAGTTCGCCGCGACCGGCGACTTCATAGGCGTCGCCCTCGGCGGTTTCGGTGACCTTGATGGCCACGTTCGACTCGGCTTCGCGCAGCAGACGGTCACGAATGACGCGGCTCTGGACCTTGTCGCCTTCCTTGCCGGCCAGCGGGCTGTCGTTGACCGAGACGGTCATCGAGATGGTCGGCGGATCGATCGGCTGGGCGGGCAGGGCCTCGGTGACTTCCATGGCGCACAGGGTGTCGGCCACGGTCGCCTTGGACAGGCCCGCGATGGCGACGATGTCGCCGGCTTCGGCTTCATCGACCGGCTGGCGCTTCAGGCCGCGGAAGGCCAGCACCTTGGTGATGCGGCCGCGCTCGATTTCCTTGCCGTCCAGAGACAGGGCGTGGATCGACATGCCGGGGACGGCCTTGCCCGAGGTGATGCGGCCGGTCAGCAGGCGACCCAGGAAGGGGTCGTTTTCGATCAGGACCGACAGGATCTGGAACGGCTTGTCGACGTTGGCGACGACCTTGGGTTCCGGCACGTGGCGGACGATCAGGTCGAACAGCGGAGCCAGGGTGTCGTTGGGCTTGTTCATGTCCAGCGTCGCCCAGCCGTTCTTGCCCGACGCATAGATGTGCGGGAAGTCCAGCTGCTCGTCCGTGGCGCCCATGGCGGCGAACAGGTCGAACACGTCGTTGAGGATCCGGTCCGGATCGGCGTGCGGACGGTCCACCTTGTTAAGGCAGAGGATCGGACGCAGGCCCATCTTCAGGGCCTTGCCCAGGACGAACTTGGTCTGGGGCATGACGCCTTCTTCGGCGTCGACCAGGATGACGCAGCCGTCAACCATGCCCAGGATGCGTTCGACTTCGCCGCCGAAGTCGGCGTGGCCGGGGGTGTCGATGATGTTGATGCGGGTTTCGCCCGCTTCACCGTTCCACAGGACGCTGGTGCACTTGGCCAGGATGGTGATCCCGCGCTCGCGCTCCTGGTCATTGGAGTCCATGGCGCGCTCGGTCGTGGCTTCGTTCGCGCGGAAGACGCCGGACTGGGCCAGGAGCTGATCGACGAGGGTGGTCTTGCCATGATCGACGTGCGCGATGATGGCGATGTTTCGCATGGACATGGAGAAGGCGGACTTTCGGGGAAGAAACGGAATGTGACGCTGCGCGCGTCAGGCGCGCGGCTTTTACGCGACTGCGCTGCGTTTATCCAGCCCATCCCTTGAGAAAGGGGATTCCATGGAAACCGGTGTCAATGTGAACGCCTTGATTTAACGGGGTTTGCGCGCTGTTGGCGGCCGAGGTTGTTTCGCTCGCAACTAATTGTGCACTGCAACATGCCTAAAAAATGAACATTCTCGCAGATCGGCGTTCTTCAATCCCTGCGCTGCAAAGGGTTTCTCGAAACCCTTCCAGAAAAATCGACATCGCTGTCGACTTTTCCGCTTGCCCGATTTCGCACCGCACCCTATAAATGAGGTGTGAGGCGGCCTCGCCGCCTCTGCCCTTCCTGGGCGTTTCCTCCCTAATGAACTGCCCGGCTTTCGAGCCGGGCTTTTTTTTGGCCTGGACCCGGGAAATGTCCGCGACGATCCGTCTCGGGGGTAAAAACGGCTTATCGGAGGCTGGAAACGTCCAGATCGGCCAAGGCCTGGGTCAGGCGCGCGGCGTCCGCGGTCAGGCGCGCCAGGCCCTCGGTCGGCTCGCGCGTCGCTTCATTCATGTAGAGCGCGCGATTGATCTCGATCTGCAGGGCGTGGGTGCGCCGCGCCGGCCGGCCATAGTGCTCGGTGGTGTAGCCGCCGGCATAGGGCGCGTTACGGGCCACCCGATACCCCATCGATTCCAGCTCGCGCTCGACCAGGGCGGTCAGCCTGGGCGAGCAGGCCGCGCCGAACCGGTCGCCCAGCACGATGTCGCACGGGCCGCCGCCTCTGGCCCGCTGGCCGCGCGCCGCCGCCGCCGGCATCGAGTGCCAGTCCACCAGGATCGCGACCCCGTGCGTCGACCGCGCCGCCGCCAGCAGGCGGTCCAGGGCGTCGTGATAGGGGCGGTGGGCCAGGTCGATCCGGGCCTTGGCCTCGGCGAAGGTCAGCTTGCGGGCATAGATCGGCCGGCCTTCGGCCACTACCCGGGCGATGGCCCCCAGTCCGGCGGCCACCCGCGCCGAGCGGCCCTGGGCGAAGTCGGGCAGTTCGTCCGAGAACATCGCCGGGTCCAGTTCCCAGGGATCGCGGTTCAGATCGATATAGGCCCGCGCCAGCCGCGCGCGGATCACCGCCGCGCCCAGGGCCGGCGCGCCCTCGATGATGCGGTCGACATGGGCGTCTTCCGAGCCCCGGATGGCGTCAGCCGTCAGGCGCGCGGCCGCCATCATGTCTTCGGGATAGATGTCGCCGGAATGGGGAGAGGCGAAAACCAGCGCCGTGGGCGGCGGCGCGCCTTCGGGCGCGGCGCGCAGAACGTCATGAGCGGGCAGGGCGACGGGGGCGGCGGCCGGGGACGGGGCCGTCGCCGACGGCTCCGTCGTGGCGATCGGCTCCCAAGCGGTCATGGCTCCTATATAGGCGAGCGCCGCCGCTTGCGGTCAAACACCTTTGGACAACTGGCGCGTTCCTGTGGGCGAGGCGCGGGGTTCATCCCCGATTTACAGTCGACGCGTTACAGTAGGCGTTCAAATCCGATCAATCCGGAACCAAGACCCACATGGCCCGCATCCTTCTCGCCGAAGACGACGATTCGCTCAGGGGTTTCCTGGCCCGCGCGCTGGAGCGCGCCGGCTTCGAGGTCCAGGCCTGCGCCGATGGCGAGGAGGCCGTCCAGCACCTCGATCACCCGTGGGACCTGCTGCTGACCGACATCGTCATGCCGGGCATGGACGGCATCGAGGTGGCCCGTCAGGCCGCCGCACGTGATCCGTCCCTGCGCATCATGTTCATCACCGGTTTCGCCGCCGTGGCCCTGTCGGCCCAGGACCGCGCGCCCGCCGGGGCCAAGGTGCTGTCCAAGCCCGTCCACCTGCGCGACCTTGTCGCCGAGGTGGAAAAGATGATGGCCGCCTAACTTTCTCGCCCCGTCACATAATTTAAAACTGGCGGGTTGCGCGATGCGAAAGCCGCCGCTATACCCCGTCACCTTCCCGCCCGGGACGCTTTTAAAGTGCTTCTGGGTCGCTTTGGCGGATGCGTAGCTCAGCGGGAGAGCACCTCGTTGACATCGAGGGGGTCACAGGTTCAATCCCTGTCGCGTCCACCATACTCCTCCTTTCTTTTCAATGACTTAGCGTCATTCGGTGGCGGTGGTTCTTCAGGCCGGTTTCGGCCCGACACCAAATCGACACCACAGGGCGCAATTTCAAGCCCGACGGTGTTCGATATTTCGATCATGCCCCACAGGCCCCCGCCACCCCCTCGAAAAGAAAAAGGGCTACCTCTGGCCGTTCTGATGCCCCCGGGGGGAGGGGTTGCCCCGGCGCGGGTCCCATCTGGCGACTCGTTACGTCTCTAGGCAGCCGAGAGCGCCGACAAATTTCGGAACGTCGAGGCGCGCCGCGCGACTGCGCTTATCCACCGAACCGAGATACACCGGGTACGCCCGAAAAAATGATCTGCGCGGAGGTCCAGTCGCCCAAGAAGAATTCTCCTCCCAAGCTGCGTAGGTTTTTGGCGGCTCGGTCCTTAAAGGCCTGTTCGGCATCCTCTGCCGGCCTTCGCGCCTCATAGGGTTCCGACAGGAGCTGCATGGACCATTTTCCTACGCACGCGGGTGGAAAGCCGGCGTTGAGCTCCAAAGAGCGTCTGCCAGGGTCGTTCGAGACGCCAATTTTCATAAGAACAGACTTATCGCCGAAGGGATGGTCCCGACCTAGGAGCGCAAAACCGTCGCCATCAAAGCGCGCCAGATAGAGCCGGGTCGGGCCATCTTCGTAGTAGGCGGTTCTGGATCCAAAGCCGCCAGGAAAAGCGCGCGAAGGCTGGAAAGCTTGACCGAGGGGTGCTTTCTCAAATCCAGGCCCAGGGAGCGCCGGTTCCCCGAAAACGTTCACCTCCGTCACTTTGATCTTCAATGCCCGTTCGACCTCCTGTGAGAGCAAAGGCGGGCTCCACACGGCGATCGATTGCCCGGCCTCCGGCCGATAGGTCTCAGGGGCGATCCGTTCCAAAAGCATCTGCTCATCGACCCTCCATGCGCGCACCACTGGCAAAGCATAGGTCCATTTGTCTTTCCAGCCTTGGGTGCGCTTACGTTCCATGCCAACTGGCGAGGCCTTATCGACATCTCTAATTGGGCGAGCCTCGACCTGGAGGAAGCCCAGAATACGGTTGCGCTCAGCCTTGTTGGTTTCGGCACTCACCGCGCCATAAATCATGAAAAGGTCGCCGTCTTCGATCAGGCCGAGCATTCTGTCGCGCGTGCGGGCCTCGCTCCAGCCGATGTAGCCGTCGTTCTCTGGGCTAAATCCATAGAATGAGCGAAGCCAGACGCGGCGCGGGCGTGTTGGAAGTTCACTCACTAAGCGGCCTCCCTGTCACCGACTTCTATTGGTGCTAACGCTTCGTGCAGTATGGCCTCCAACAACCGTTGTTGGGTGCTACCTACAATCGTCAGGCTCGCCTCCAAGCGATCGCACAGGCCCATCAACTCATCGACCTTGGCGACAATGCGATGCTGTTCGGCGAGCGGCGGGAGTGGGATCTTAAATGTTCGAATAAGTCCCAAGTTAAGATTTCCTTGGGATGCGCCTTTGCCATAGGTGCGGCTCGTTGAACTTTCTCGACCTTCAGGACTGTTCAGCCAAAGTACGAGATAGTCCGAGCTGACGAGCCGGACGGGCACCTTGATAAGGCACAGGCTGACATAGAAGGCGAATTCAAAGTCAGAATTGAGTACGGCAGCCTCGCCAATACCCGCGCCCACCCGTGTCATCAAAATATCGCCACGCTCGGGTCGGCGGTTTGCGCGGTAGCCGTCAAAATCAGCCTCTGAAACAAACCGATGTCTATCTGGAATGAACCGAAAAGGCTTTACGTTCTGCGCCGATAGAAAGGGTTTCCCTGTCTCGGTGTATTGTGGCGTTAGGTGTGTCCCATCTGTAATCTGATAAGCGATATCCTGCAGGTATACATGGCGCCATGTCAGCGGTATTTCGCTATACACTTCGAAATTATTGGCAGGTGGTGCAGGTCTTTGGGGGCGGATACCTTTTTCCGCGATCAGTTTCTTATTCTCTGCGACAATCCGCTCTAATAAATTAGACGCCAATTCGTCGCGAGGGTCCTGCGGTACTATTTTGCCGCACAAGGCGAGGCGGAGGATGGTTTGCCGCAAGCGATTGATCTGGTCGGGACGCGTGAAAAGCGCGTCGAGCGCGTCGAACGCGAAGTCTACATCGGCCTGGAACGTTTCTGGATCGGGCGTATTGAGGCGAGCGAGGCTCGCCGCCGTCAACTGGTCGCGCGTCGCCTCCCGCGTCTTCCGCGCCGTCTCCAGCCGGTCGCACAGGCCCATCAACTCATCGACCTTAGCCACAATGCGGTGCTGTTCGGCGAGCGGCGGCAGCGGGAAGGGCGCAACGATTGCGTCGGGCGTACGAAGGCGTGGCATCTTGGTGCCGCGTCCCAATCGCTCGACATACGCCACGAAATCGGGGCGACGAAATGCGAGCGCGCAATATTCAGGACAAAGCGGCAGGAAGGCGCGGATTGCGACGATCTCGGTGGTCGAGTAACCGGGCTCATCAGCAACCACCACCTTATTCAGATAGGGGCGCAGTTTGCCGTAAAGAATGTCACCAAGTTCAAACTCGGATTTCGTGCTTTGCGAGTCTCGATCGCTGACGCGCAGCCGGGCGACGATCCTCGACGTGTCCTTTTCGATATCCTCAAGCTCCAGAAGCCATCGCGATTGATCCAACTCCTTCGGATCGCGCTTTGTCCCGGC
The DNA here is from genome assembly GCF_965279145.1 of Caulobacter sp. Lineage (NCBI taxonomy): Bacteria > Pseudomonadati > Pseudomonadota > Alphaproteobacteria > Caulobacterales > Caulobacteraceae > Caulobacter > Caulobacter sp. Next base: position 834,024 of record NZ_OZ257139.1, on the reverse strand, counting down.
ATCGTAGTCGAAGATGTCGCCGATACGCACCCAAGCCCAAGTTTTTGGTAATGCGTAAAGTGCTTCACCATCTTGGATCGGCTTTAGTGTTGGCGGCTTCTTGATCTCACCTGCCTTCACCAAGCGCGCCTTCTCTTTCGCTACCCGCTTCAGCAGTTCAGAGGCTGGTTCGTCGTTGTGGTCTTGCGGCACCAGCTTGCCGCGCGCGGCCAGTTCGAGAATGAAGCGGCGCAGGCGGGTGATCGCATCCGGCGCGTCGGCGATCCGCTCGTAGTGCTCCAGGAGACGCTCGGCGTTCATCGTGCCAGCGCCTCGGCCAAGATCGTCTTCAACTGGTCGCGGAGGTCAGCGACGTCACGCTCTGCGGCGTCTAACTGAGCGAGCAGGGTGTCTGGGTCACCGTGGTCATCCGCCACTGCATGCGGGTTCTTGAAGTCAAGATTGTAACCGCGCGCCTTCACCTCATCGATGGTGACGCGCCAGGTTTGCGGGCCTTCCTCGCGCCCTTTCCGCTCCTTCCCACCCCACCAGTCGATACAGGGCTGCAAGTGCTCCAGGCGGATCGGTTTGGTCATCGAATAGGCCTTCTGGCCCTCCGGCACGCGATGCTCGAAGAACCATGTCTCCTTGGTCGGCGCGCCCTTCTCGAAGAACAGCAGATTAGTCCCAATGGAGGCGTAGGGCTTGAAGACCGAGTTGGGCAGCCGAACGATGGTGTGGAGGTTACACTCCTCCATCAGATGTTCTTTCAACCGCGTCTTGATGCCCTCGCCGAACAGCGAGCCGTCAGGCAGCACCACGGCTGCGCGGCCATCCTGCCTCAACAGCCGCACGATCAGCGCCAGAAATAGATCCGCCGTTTCTCTGGTACGGAAGGTTGGGAAGTTGCTCTCGATGCCATCCTCTTCCTGACCACCAAAAGGAGGATTGGTGAGCACGATATCGACGCGTTCATCCTTGCTCCATGAGATCAGCGGGCGAGCCAGAGTGTTGTCATGGCGCACGAAGCTGGGGTCTTCGATGCTGTGCAGCAACATGTTGGTGGTGGCCAGCATGTGCGGCAGGGGCTTCTTTTCTACCGCTCTTAGACCGGCTTGCAGGGCCTGCTCGTCTTCTGGCCGCTTCACATAGCGTTCGCGCATGTGCCGGATCGAGCAAGTCAAAAAGCCGCCTGTGCCACAGGCGGGGTCGAACAGGATCTCACCGGGGTGCGGGTCGATACGGTCGACCATGAAGGCCGTGACGGCGCGGGGCGTATAATACTCGCCTGCGTTGCCGGCACTCTGCAGGTCGTTGAGAAGCTGCTCGTAGACGTCGCCGAAATGCTGACGCTCGGCGAGGTCGTTGAAATCGACCTCGTTGATCTTGTTGACGATCTGGCGCAGCAACTGGCCCGACTTCATGTAGTTGTAGGCGTCCTCGAAGACGCCGCGCACCACGCGGGCGCGGTCACCCGGCTTGCCGCTCAATGGCAGGGTCTTAAGCTTGGGGAATAGTGTGTCGTTGATGAAGTCGATCAGCGCCTCGCCGGTCATGCCCTCCGGATCAGCTGCCCAGGCCGACCAGCGCAAATGGTCCGGGATCGGCGAGCGATAGTCGCTGCGGAGCATTTGAAGCTCCTGGTCCTGGTCATCGATGATCTTGAGAAAGAACAGCCAGCAAAGCTGACCCACACGCTGGGCGTCTCCGTCAACGCCGACATCCTTGCGCATGATTTTCTGGATGGATTTTACGAGGGTGCGGACAGACACGATTACAGGCCTCGAAGCTTTGCGTAGATCGCCATCTCGACATCGCAGGGACGCCAGACTCGATTTGATGGGGCGGGATTAGGCTGGTCCGGGACGTTCATCAATTCGCCAATTCGGACGCATTCCATCAGGAAGGCGTTGTAGCCAGGTAGGTCTCGCGCAAAGCCCAGACCCTCGCTGATGACGCTATCCAAAACGACGGCTTTATCGGGGCGAAGGAACCGAAGCGCCTTCGAAGCAAATGAAGGACCCAGGCCCTTCAGTTTGGCGATGCGGAATACCGCCTCGCCCACCAAGCCCGCGTCAACCAACGACAACGCCTCCCGGATGCGCAGCAAAATAGTCTCCGGGCTATTTCTGGCGCGGACACGGCCCGCTATCCCGGCATACTTTCCCCACTCGCAAACCGCTCTGATGAGGTCCATCGCCTGCTGAGCGGTTAGGCCGTCTTCCAACGCTTCGCGCGCTTGGCTTTCGACCGCCTTGGTCTTGGTGAACTCGGCTTCGTGCGCTTCCAAAAGCAGCCGCATCTCTTCCGGCGTTGCTGAAAAGCGGATGATCTGAACAGCAGGCATGGCTACGCGCCGCCGCTATAGATCGCGGCCTGGAGGTCGTGAACGGCGCTCTCGAAATTCGCACGAGACCCAAACTGCCGAACCAACTGCATGGGCGTTCCCATCTGATCGAAAGGCGCGATCCGCAGAACCTGCGGATCGTCCAGGTTCAGCAAACCCTCATCCTCATACTTCGCCAGCAGGGCCTCCAGCACCGCGCGGGCCTGGTCGCCATAGCGGGTGAAGACGTCGCGCTTGCGAACGTTGGTGGCGCGCTCCTGGCGGGTCAGCGGCGGCTGATCGAAGGCGACGTGGCAGATCAGGTCGAAGGGGTCGAGACCTTTGCCCACTTCATCGCTGAGCACCTCTAGCGATAAACCCTCCTCGGCCAGTTCGTCGATGATGGCTTGCTTGCGATCGGTCTCGTTCCAGCGCCGCAGGAAAGCCTCCAGCGACACGTAGTGCTTGCGCAGGGTGTTGCGGGTGAAGTCGCGCAGGCTTTCGGTGACCAGCTTGCCGTTGGCGTCGAGGTATTCGATGCGCTCGGAGATCACCGCGACGGGGACTCCATCGACATAGACCTTGCGTCGCGGCTCGCTGAAGCTGTCGGTGATCGTGATATCGGGACGATCGACCACGATCTCGTCAGGGCCAGGAACGGGCGGGATGTCGTCTTCCTCATCCGAGGATACGTCGTCAGGCGGGGTGATCGGGTCGAACTCGCCCGGCTCGTAAATCTGCACCGGTTCGCCATCGAACTCAGGATCGGCGAAGTGGTTGGTGGCGCCCCGGAAGTCCATGAGGGTGAAGTAGAACTTGCGGGTGTCCTCGTGGACCCGCGTGCCCCTGCCCACGATCTGTTTGAACTCCGTCATGGAGCCAACAGGGCGGTCGAGAACGATCAGCCGGCAGGTCTGGGCGTCAACGCCCGTGGAGAGCAGGCGCGAGGTGGTGACGAGGACGGGATAGCGCGACTCGGGATCGATGAAGTTGCCAAGCTGGGCCTGGCCTTCCTGATCGCTGCCGGTGATGCGCATGACGTATTTGGCGTTCTGATCAACGAGGTCCTTGTTCTCGTTGATCAGGGCCTGGCGCATTCTGGCGGCGTGTTCCTCATCGACGCAGAAGACAATCGTCTTCTGGAAGCGGTCGCCGCTCTCCTTGAGGAATTCTGTAACCCGCGCGGCGACCAGCTTGGTGCGCTGATCCAGCACCAAGGTGCGGTCGAAGTCCTTGGGGTTGTAGATGCGGTCTTCGACTTCCTCGCCGTCGCGGTCGAGCGTGCCCTTCTCTGGCCGGTAACCCTCCACGTCGCGATCAATGTGGATCTTGATGACCTTATAGGGGGCCAGGAAGCCGTCTCGGATGCCCTGCTTGAGGGAGTAGGAATAGACCGGCTCGCCGAAGTAGTCGCTGTTGGACGCGTACTCCGTCTCTTTGGGCGTGGCCGTCAGACCGATCTGCGTGGCCGACGAGAAGTGGTTGAGGATCTCGCGCCAGGCAGAGTCCTCTGCCGCACTGCCTCGATGGCATTCGTCGATGACGATCAGGTCGAAGAAGTCGGAGGAAAACTCCTTGTAGAGCTTCTGGGCTTCCTCCGGTCCGGTTATCGCTTGATAGAGGCCCAAATAGATCTCGTAAGACGTGTCGATGCGCCGCTTGGGGCCGATGGCGGTAGCGAGATCGACCGTGCTGCCGTCGCTGCGCTCGATGGTCTTCGACTTGGCTGACAGCTTGGCCATGGTCGATCCGAAAGGCCTGAAGTCGTTGACCATCGTCTGGTCGATCAGGACGTTCCGATCCGCCAGAAACAGGATGCGCTTCTTCTGCTTGGCCTTCCACAGCCGCCAGATGATCTGGAAGGCCGTGTAGGTCTTGCCCGTGCCTGTCGCCATGACCAGAAGGACGCGGTCTCGCCCACGGGCAATGGCCTCGATCGCGGCGTTGACCGCGTTGACCTGGTAGTAGCGGGGAGCCTTGCCGCTGCCGTCGTCAAAGTAGTCCTGCAGCACCACCCGCTCGGCTTCGTCCGAGAAGCCCTTCCAGGCGGCGTAGCGCGCCCAGAGATCGGCAGGAGAGGGGAAGGCCTTCAGCGAGAGGTTGCTTTCCTTCTCGCCGCTGGCTCCCGTGCGGTCGTGGAACACAAAGCCGCTGCCGTTCGACGAGAAGACGTAGGGAATGTCGAGCGTCTCGGCATAGTCCAGCGCCTGCTGAATGCCATCCCCGACGCTATGTGAGCCGTCCTTGGCCTCTATGAGGGCCAGGGGGATGTTGGGCTTGTAGTAAAGGACATAGTCAGCGCGCTTGCCCTTGCCACGCGTGACCAGCTTGCCGCGCACGATGATGCGGCCTTTAGTGAAGCTGACTTCTTGCCGGATCTGCGTGACGATATCCCACCCCGCCTCGGCCAAGGCCGGCGTGATGAACTTGGTGCAGATGTCGGCTTCGCTAAGGCTCGATCTGCTCATGGCGCGGTTGAGAACCACGCGGCTCGCTCAAGAGCGCCTTTTGGCTTGCCCAATAGTAGCCCCTCTACCTTCGGCGCTACCTGAGCAAGAAACGGCGAGGATCACAAGACAGGGAGGCGGATGGGCGTGGCGGACCGATGTAGACAATTGGAAATTGTGTTCGGGGCTTGAACGGCAAAAAGGAGAGCAGTCCAATCGCATGCGTAGGAAGCAGCGAGATCGATGATGCCGATAAGCCAGACACTACTCAGGAACTGCTCCTGGGGCGCGAGGTGCGAAAAAAGTTGGGAGGACTTGGACGGGACAAGTTTCGATCAGATCAGGCACTGCAATGCCTGCAACAGCCATGTCCACTTCTGCGACGACGATGCGCAGCTGGCCTATGCGGTGAAGCAAGGTTGGTGCGTTTCGCTTACTGCCGATAGCGCGGAAACATTGAGCCGCGATGGCTTTCTGATGACGGTGGGGATTGTGGAAGAAATTCTTCCAGCCACCTTCGAGACGCTCGCGGCGGGCAATCCAGCGTTTTCTGCGCCGCCTAATGGCTACAGGTTGAGAAGCTGGGCCGACCAAAGTCCGCTCCACCTCCTCGGCTATCGCGTCGGCCGCAAGGGTTTGAGCCTTCCCAAGCGGCGTCTCCTGCTAGCGACCTTTTTCGATATCGAGCTACCGGCTGAATACCCGGAAGAGCATGCATGCCGCTGGGGCAAACCAGGCACGGCGGAACGTCGGCAGGCGATGGCGCTACATCTGCGCTGGTTGGCCCGCCAAGCTGGTCAGCGAGACAATTTTGAGTCGATGACAGCGGCGATGTCGGATTGGGAGCAAGACGCGGCTTTCGTGGAGGGGACCCTTTAAGAAGCTCCTGGCCGCGTTGTTTGCTGGTACCGCCAGCCACTCTGTGGACGGACAGGGCACTCCCTAAAGGGGTATGTCCATCCACATCTGCGTGGTGTTTCGAGGTGTCGACGAACACTTCATCGTTCGGTACTCACAGCGATTTGCGACCTTTGGAAAAGCAACGACGTCAACGGAGAGTTCCGGCGCTTGTTGATGCTGGAGAGGTCGGTTCAACCGCAAGGCTGGACAAAAATCGGCCCAGACATCTGGACGGACCGGACACGGACACACCCCTAGGGGGTGTGTCCGTGTCCTGTCCGAAACCGTCCGATGTCAGTCTGGACCGGATGTAGGGATCCAGATGCGTTCGTCATCTCTTTCGATGCGACTGGTCTCAACCAGGCTGGCCAACCCGCGATCCAACGTCTTCCGACAGCTGTCCAGCCAAGTCTGATACGCCTTGGCGTCACCTGGAGGCGGTCGCAGGGAGGACCTAAAGCCGCTAGCGACCAACCGCTCCCTCAGCGCCTTGAGTGAAATCGCAGTCACCGCCGATCCGACGCTGCTGTCCGGGCCCTTCGGCATATATCGGTCGCTGGCTCCCGCAGCTATCATCGCCTCGATCTGACCCAGGATTTCGCTAGCTGAGGAATGGGGCGACTTACCCTTGGCCTGCCGTGTTGGGAGGGTCGAAGGTTTGATAACACAAGAGGTTATGAGGCGACCGTAGCTGTCTCGCCCCACTTCGACCGGATGCAATTCATAGGCGGCCTTGCAGCCGTCAACGCCGTCGGACTGCTTCGTCACCGTTAACGTCCGGACGGGACTGGTTCCTGCCCTGTCCAGCTTGATGACCGTTTCAGCAGCGTCTTCCCACTCGCCCGCGCCCTTGGCTGTCGCGTCTTGGTGGACGCCAGCCTTTGCCTTGGCGACATGCGCGAGCATGATGACTGAGACGCCAGCGCCATCGGCGATGCGTGCAATCGCATCTGTACCTCGCGATGCAATGCTTTGTTCTGAGACGCTTGCCCCGGCCACAGCGCGTGCCAGCGTATCAATGAAGACCGCCTCCAGAGGGAGGCCCCGATCCTCCATCTGCGGCCGCACTTCTTCGTTCAGGTAGGCAATTGTTTTGGCAACGGAGGCGTCATCGAGCAGAACAGGGACCCCAGCTGTAAACCAGACAAAGGGCGGTGCACCGGAAACGCCTCTGTCCATAGACCAAGCGATGGGGCGCTTGCCGAAGCCAGTTTGCTTCTCGCCAACGAAGAAGGCCGAGCCAAACGGCTTTGGAACTGAAAAGCCCAGAAAGGGTAGGCCGAGCGCTCCAGAGCTTGCCATGTCCAACGCCACGAACGTCTTGCCTGTCCCCCGATTGCCGTATGCTAGTGCATAGCCCTGCTTGGGGATCAGGCCGTCAATCAGCCACTCATTAGCCGTTGGTGGGGTCATTTCCGCCCAGCCGCCGCGAAAAGGCATCGCTCGCTCGCGTTGGGCTTTGTAGCGTTTGCGCAGGTTTTCTTCGGTGTCGCCTTCAAAAAAGGCATCTTGCCAAAGCTTGGATAGCCAGTTTTCGTAAGTTGGGAACAGCATTAGAGGCGCTCCCCAGTGCTATATTGCGTCGTGCTTTTGTAAATGCTCTGCGATAGCCAGGCATCCAAATCGGATGTTCTGTAAAAAATACGACGGCCCAGCTTGATGAAGGCTGGCCCATTGCCGCTGACCCGCCATTTGTTGAGCGAAGACTCGGACAGCCGCAGCCGATAGGCTGCTTCCTCGACGGTTAGAAGCCCGCCGTCTTGTTTGTGTGTTTCGTGGGGTGACATCTACCCGCGCTCTCTCTGTGTGAGGTCAGGAAGTGCCCTGACAGCGGGTATCCAGATATTCCCCTTCATAGACCCGGTCGTCCCGGTGTTCCTGGAAGTGTCCAGGGGGTGAAGAGCTTGCTAAGTCATTGGCGCTGATCATTCACGACGCTGTAGGTGATATTGATAGGCGTTTGCATGAGTGTATTTCCAAACTTTATCCACCGCGAAGTGAGGGGGCAGGCATCGCCCAACCCCCTCGCCCGACTCACGCAGCGTTCGCGGTCCGCGTCTGCCCAAACACCAGGTCCGCCACCTCGCTCGCCGCCGCCTGGAGCGGATTATCGGCCAGGTGTGCGTACCGTTCGGTGGTGCGGGTGCCAGCGTGTCCCAGAGCCTTTGCGATCAGGGGCAAGCTGTGGCCCGAAGCCAGGAGAGCGCTCGCATAACTGTGCCGCAGGTCATGCACCCGGACGTCTGACAAACCCGCGCGGTCGCAGGCCTTCTTGAACGGGCGTCGAAGGGCAACCGCATGACCAGCAGCGCCAGACGCCGGAAACACAAGATCGCCGTCAGACGCGCCGTGGCGTCGGGCAAGGATCCTGCTGGCCTCATCAGATAGCGGGATCCTGCGCTCGCCTGTCTTGCCTCCCGCTTTGGTCCGTTCGGGCGGCAGGGTGAGCACCCGGCGTCCTAGATCGACTTCCGACCACTTGAGGCCAAGGATCTCGGTCTTGCGCGCGCCTGTGAGCAGTAGCAGCCGGATGGCGTCCGCGAAGGTCGGGTTGATCCCCATCGTTGCCTCCAGATCTCCCACCGCAGTCCAAAGGGCCTTCAGCTCTGAGGGCGACAGGAAGCGCTCTTTCACGGGCGCTGCGGCCAGACGCACACTGGCAAACGGGTTGGTGGTCACCAGGTCGTGTTCGATGCCCCAGGCATACATCGCCGCCGCTGTGATCCGCGTCCTTCTGGCCACTCCAGGCCCGCCAGTGACTCGGGCAACGCCGCGCTTCTTGGTCTTCACGGTCTTGGCGGTACGGCCTTGGGTGATGTCGCGGATCGCCTTGGCGGCGTCGCTCTTGGTGACGTCGCTGGCCAGACGGCTGCCGAGCAGCGGCTTGATGTGCCTATTGAGGTTGCTCGCGTCATCTACCCAGGTTCTGGCGCGCTTCGCGGGCTTTGTGGCCGGGCCGTCTGACAGGTAGATGTCGATGAGCGCGGACAGCGTGCTGGCGTTGCGTTCAGCACGTTTTTCAGCGGCGGGGTCGAGCCCGGCCGTCACTCTGGCGATGATCTGGACGGCCTCTTCGCGGGCCTGGTCCGGCGTCCATGGTGAGCCATGTCGCCCAATTGTGAGGGTGCGCTGAACCGTCCCGCGCCGGTATCGCAGCGCATAGACTTTGCGCCCCGTTGGGTGGACGCGGATGTGGAAGCCTTTGACCTCGGTATCCCAGAGGCGGGTCTCGCCCATGGTCGGGATTTGAAGCGCGTCAACGGCGCGCTTAGTGATTTTCGCGGTGAGATTGGTCACTCGCAGTCTCCAATGCAGCGAGCCGCCCGACACCAAATAGACACCAGCGTCGTGGCAACTCAGGTCATGTGGGGGTAAACCGGAGAAAAGGACGGGTCGTCCTAGTCCGTTGTTTTTCAACTGCTTAGGTAATCTGGGGCATCGGCGGACAAGCCGGGGAAAGACGCTGGCGCCTCGTTGACATCGAGGGGGTCACAGGTTCAATCCCTGTCGCGTCCACCATTCCTTCTTCAAAACCCAGTCTGAAACACCCGTCTTCGGCGGGGTTTTCGCTTGTCCCAGGACCGGGTTTCCTAGGTTTTGAGCTTATGCTCGCCAATGTGGCCGATCGGCCACACCCGAAATCATCCGCGGTGCGTTTGTCGTGCTGGAACCGCTCAACGTCGGCTCCATGACAATTCCACTAAAGGGTGCACGAACATGAGATTCCAATTGCTGGCCGGCGTCGCGGTGGTCGCGCTCTGCGCGGCCTCCGGCGCGTCAGCCCAAAGCGCGACGAGCGGTTGGTATGTCGCTGGCGACGCCGGCTACCATATCCCCAAGGACATCAAGGCCACCTCTTCGGCCGGCTACAACTGGACCTTCTCGCAGGACGAGGATTGGGCCGCTTTCGGGCGTCTGGGCTACAAGTTCACGCCGAACTGGCGCGTCGAGGCCGAGTACGGCTATCGCGGTTCCGACATCAAGGGCGTTCACGGCACGGGCAATGCGTCCGGCGCCCAGCCGACCGGTCTTTGCCTGGCTGGCCCGATCCGCACCGCGGCCTCGCCCAAGTGCGATGGCCCGAACGGCGAGATCAAGGCCACCACCCTGATGGGCAACGTCATTTATGACTTCATGCCCGACTCGGCCATCCACCCCTTCATCGGCGCCGGCGCCGGCGTCGCCTGGGTTCACAACAAGGTCTATGGCCAGCTGAGCGGCGTGCCCGCCTTCGCCGCGCCCTTCCAGAACACCAGCATCGACGACGTCGATCAGGCCTTCGCCTATCAAGGCCTTCTGGGTCTGGCGTGGGACTTCGCGCCGAACTGGAGCCTGGACCTGACCGGCCGTTATCTGGCCACCAAGGACCTCACCTGGGGTTCGGTGACGCAAAATGTCGGCCCGGGCGTCGGCGCGATCACCGATGTCGGCTCGTTCGACGGCAAGTATAAGGACGCCTCGCTGACGCTGGGCGTTCGCTATACCTTCGGCTCGCCGCCGCCCCCGCCTCCGCCCCCGCCGCCCCCGCCGCCGCCCCCGCCGCCCCCGGTCATGGAGCCCCCGGCTCCGCCCCCGCCTCCGCCGGCGGCCGCCTATGAGGCGCGTGAGTTCGTGGTCTACTTCCCGTTCGATCAGTACGTGCTGACGCCGGAAGCCCAGGCCGTGGTTTCGCAAGCCGCTGACTACGCCAAGGCTGGCGGCGCCACGAAGATCACCGTGACGGGTCACACCGACCGTTCGGGCTCGGACAAGTATAACGCCAAGCTCTCGGAACGCCGCGCCAAGGCCGTCGCCGATGGCCTGGTGGGCATGGGCGTCGCCGCCACCAGCCTGGCCGTCGACTGGAAGGGCGAAAGCGCTCCGGCCGTCGCGACTGGTGATGGCGTCAAGGAACCTCTGAACCGTCGTTCCTCGATCTCGATCAACTTCTAACGATCGACGTCGAAACTGGATTGGGGGCTCGGCCGAAAGGCCGGGCCCCTTTTTCGTGGGCCAAGGGTTCGTGCCTTGAGGGGGGCGCTGAACGAAAAGACGCTCCCGATGGGGCGTCGGGAGCGTCATCCCCGGCGGCCCAAGAGGGCGAGGGCGCCGGAATCGGCCGACCTTATTGGGGGTGTCGGCCGTGAGGGATTGCGAGCGCGACCGTCAGGGGCGCGCCTGACGCGCGGCGACGACGGCACTGGAAGCCTGGAGCGACATGGACGTCCCCGTCCGGTTGCGACGCCTCGACTATACGCCGGCTCTCGTTCCGCGCGAGTCAAAACGACCGGGGCGCACCAGCCGCGACAATTCGCGCGGCAGCGGCGAGGGCGCCGCCAGGATTCCGGCCACGACATGCTCGGCCAGCAGGGGCGCCAGGCAGAAGCCGCGCGAGCCCAGGCCGGCCAGAACGTATAGTCCATCCTCGACCTTGCCGGCGATCGGAACGTGGTCGGCGGTGGTCGCGCGGATCGCGGCGCGGCCGGTGAGCGCCGCTGACCTGAGGCCAGCGGCCAGCCTCGGCAGGCCCTTGGCCAGCGTCTCCAGGTTGCGGGCGTGATCTTCGGCGCGCTCCTCGGTGGCCAGGTCCTGGCGGTCGTGGGTGGCGCCGAACAGCACCCCGTCGCGGGTCGGAACGGCGTAGCCGCCAAAGGCGACGGGCGTCTGGCGCGGACCGTTCAGCGCGATCCAGCTGGTCTGGCCGCGCACCGGGCGCCAGGGCAGGTTCGGCAGCAACTCGCCCAGTCCCGCGCCAGGGGCGATGACCACGGCGTCGGCGCGGGTGATCTCGGCGCCGGAGGCGTCCAGCAGTCGCCAGCCTTCCGGGGTGTGTTCGATGGCCTGGACATGCGCCTTGAGGGCCTCGCCGCGCCAGGCGTCCAGAATGGCGCGGGGCTCGACGACCAGGGCCTGGGTCATTTCCAGCGCCGGAGCCGTCGGCTCGCCCAGGCGGTCGGCCGTCACGGGCAGCAGGGTCATCGCGCCGGGCTCGAACAGGTCCTGTCGGGCGATGGCGGCGAAGCGGGCTTCGACAGCTTCGTCCTGGGCCAGTTGCAGGACGCCGCGGGCGATCACCGCATCGGGCAAGGCCTGATACAGGGCGGCGGCGCGGGCCAGCCCCTGGGCATAGAGCGCCGCGCGCGGGCCGCCGCCGGCGTCCAGCGCCGGGGTCACGAGGGCGGCGGGGTTGCCCGAGGCCGGGGCCGCCCCGGCGTCGATGACCGTCACGCTCAGGCCCTCGGCGCGGGCGGCGCGGGCCAGGGACGCCGCGGCCACGCCCCCGCCCACGATCGCCAGGCTGGTCGGCCGATGCGGGGCGGGCGGATCGCCGGGAAGCCAGGCCTCCAGCCGGTCCTTCTTGCGGCCAAAGCCGGGGCGCTTGGCGATCTCGAAGCCCGCCGCCTGCAGGCCGCGCCTCACGGCCCCGGCGACGGTGAAGGTGGCGGCGCGCGCGCCCGGGGCCGAGCGCGCGGCCACGGCGGCCAGGATGTCCTCGCTCCACATGGCGGGATTGAGCGCCGGCGAGAAGCCGTCCAGGAACCAGGCGTCGGCCGCGCCGTCCCAGGCGGCCAGGGCGGGACCCACCTCCATCACCGCCAGGTCCAGAGTGGCGCGGAAGGCGGGCAGGTCGACGCGGTGGAAGCCGCGCGCCTGGCCGGGCCAGCCGTCGATCAGGGCCTGGGCGGCCTCGCCCAACTCGGGCCAGACGGCCAGGGCGCGGGCGGCGTCTTCGCGGCTGATCGGATGGGCCTCGATCGAGAAGATGTTCAGCCGCGCCCCGGCGGGGGCCTCGCGCCGCCACAGGTGCAGCAGGGCGGCGATGTTCAGGCCGGTGCCGAAGCCCAGTTCCCCGACGACGAAACGGTCCCGGCCGGCGAAGATCTCGGGCAGGCCGCAGCCGGTCAGGAACACCGCGCGGGTCTCCGCCAGGCCGTCGGCGCTGGAGAAATAGACGTCGCCATACAGTCGGGAACGCGGCAGGCCGTTCTCGTTCCAGATCAGGGGCGAGGTGTCGTCTTCAGGGCCTGGGGCGGTGTCGCTCATGCCGCGCTAAAGCCGCCCCGGCCGGGCGGCTGTCAATCTGGAGCGGCCAAGAAAAAGGGGCCGCCCTCGCGGACGGCCCCTCTCGATCTGGCTGAAAGCCTGGGCCCTAGTGGGCGGCCTTCTTCTCGTCGTGAGCGGCGGCGGGCGGGGTCGCCGGCTCCTTGGTCGGGGCGGCGGGGGCCTCGGCGGCGGTCGCGCCCGTGGAGGCGACGGTGTCGCCTTCGGCGGCCGGGGCGGCGGCGGCGTCGGCGGCGGCCTTGTTGGCGTCGGCCACGGCCTGATCCTGAGCAGCGGCGGCGTCGGTCACGGTGCTGGCGCCTGCGGCGGCCGCTTCGGCGGCGGCGGTCGAGGCGTCGGCGCCCTCTTCCTTCTTGCCGCAGGCGGCCAGCGACAGGGCCGACACGGCCGCGCCGGCGATGAGAAGCTTACGGAGCATGGTGGCGTTCATGGGCAATCCCTTGTCTCGAGCGCGCCGCCCGCAATTCCAGGCGGCGTCTGTCCGTGTCAGGGAATACCGGTTCGAATGGGCGCGCAAGCCAGAGTTCACGCGCCCGTGATTACTTCGCGGACAGAGTCCAGCGGGTCTATCAGGCGTCGTTGGGGATGGCCTGCAGCGCCTCTTCCAGTTCCAGGAAGCTGGGCTGGGAATCGGTGGGCACGTTGCCTCGGCCGATCTCGACCGAGATCTGGGCGGCGTTGCCATGCAGGTGGGCCACCAGAACAGCCTGGATGATCTTGTAGAAGGCGTAGTCGTCGTCGCAGACCGAGGCCAGGCGGGTGGCCATCGGGCCAACCAGGCCATAGGCCATGAACACGCCGAGGAAGGTGCCGACGAGGGCCGAGCCGATCATGCCGCCCAGCACGGCGGGGGGCTCGGTGATCGAGCCCATGGTCTTGATGATGCCCAGCACGGCGGCGACGATGCCCAGGGCGGGCAGGCCGTCGGCCAGGTTGGTCAGGGCGTGGGCCGGCGCGTGGGCCTCGTGGTGGTGCTTTTCGAGCTGCTTCTCCATCGCGTCCTCGACCTGGTGGGGATCTTCCAGGTTCATGGTCATCATCCGCAGGGTGTCGCAGATGAAGTCGACGGCGAAGTGGTCGTGGGCGATCTTGGGATAGCGCGAGAAGATCGTGCTTTCCTGCGGCTTTTCAATGTGGGCTTCCAGGGCGATGACGCCCTTGGACTTCATGGTCTTGGTCAGCAGGAACAGCAGGCTGAGCAGGTCGCGATAGTCGGCAGCCTTCCACTTGGGGCCCTTGAAGATCTTGCCGAAGCCGCCGGCCGTGGCCTTGATGGTGGTCATCGAGTTGGCGATCAGGAAGGCGGCGACGCCCGCGCCCAGGATGGCCATGAGCTCGTGCGGGGCGGCCTCGATGATCACGTCCATCTTGCCGCCGGACATGATGAAGCTGCCGAAGACGAGGCCAAAGAGCAGGACGATGCCGATGATCTGGAACATGACGAAAGCCGACCCCGAGAATTGATCCCGCATCATCGGGGTTAATGCTTAATCCAACGTTCCCACAGGGCCAGAAGGGCCTGAGTTGCGTGGTCGCGCCGACCAGCCTAACAAGTGTTTGATGTCGACCGCCGCACAAGAAGCCCGGAGCAACCGGGGCGCATTCGCGATCCTCTTTGGAGTGTCCGTGGTCTCGGCCATGGGCAACAGCGGCATGTGGTCGGTGCTGCCGGCCATCGGGCGGCAGATCGGCATTCCCGACGTGCTGGTGGCGGCGATCTTCTCGCTGTCGGCCGTGCTGTGGGCGATCAGCTCGCCGTTCTGGGCCCGCCAGTCCGACCTGCGCGGCCGCAAGCCCCTGATCCTGCTGGGCCTGGCCGGATTCTGCGTCTCCATGACCCTGTGCGCCGTGGTGGTCAGCGCCGGCCTGCATCATCTGGCCGCCCCGATGGTGATCTTCGGCCTGTTCCTGACCGCGCGGGCGCTGTTTGGCCTGTTCGGCTCGGCCTCCAATCCCGCCACCCAGGCCTATATGGCCGAGCGCACCAGCCGCGAGGAGCGCACCCAGACCATGGCCACCCTGGCCGGGGCCTTCGGCCTGGGCACGGTGGTCGGGCCGCTGCTGGCCCCGCTGTTCGTGCTGCCCGTCGTGGGTCTGGCGGGGCCGATGTTCGCCTTCGCCATCCTGGCCGGGATCATGCTGATCGTGGTCCAGCGCGGCCTGCCCGAGACCTTCAAGCCCGGAAACAGCGACGCGGCGCCGCGCCGGAGGGGCTTCCCGTTCAAGGGCGAAGGCGTGGCCCTGTGGAAGGACCCGCGCCTCAAGCCCTTTCTGATCTATGGCTTCCTGGTCGCCTCGTGCCAGACGGCCCAGTCACAGACCCTGGGCTTCCTGATCATCGACAAGCTGAAGCTGCCGCCGATGCAGGCCCAGAGCTACATCACCCTGGCCATGGCGGCGGGGGCGGTCGCGGGCCTGCTGGCCCAGTGGGGCCTGATCCGCATGTTCTCGATGCGGCCGCGCGACCTGATGCGCTGGGGCGTGGCGGCGGCGGCCGTGGGCAATGTGATCGTGGCCCTGGCGCCCGACTACGCGGCCGTGGCCATAGGCTTCGCCATCGCCAATCTGGGCTACGGCTTCGCGCGTCCGGGGTTCACGGCGGGCGCCTCCCTGTCGGTCGGGGCGCGGGACCAGGCCGGGGCGGCCGGGGCCATCGCCGCAATCAATGGGCTCAATGTGGTGTTCGGGCCGCTGTTCGTGCTGCTGTACCGCCACATCGGCTGGGGGCCGTTCGCGTTGAACACGTTGATCCTGGCGGGCCTGCTGGTCTACGCCATGAGCCAGGAGATGCTGCGCCGCGCCAATGAGGGCGACGCCCAGGAAGAGGCCACCCTGGCCAGCCTCGAGCGCAGCGACGAAGGCTCCTAGTCGCCCAGGCGACGCAGGGCGGCGCGGTCGCGCAGCACGATGTGGCGGGTGGTCGGCAGGGCGATCACGCCGTCGGACTGCAGCTGGGTCAGGGTGCGCGACACGGTCTCGATGGTCAGGCCCAGATAGTCGGCCATGTCCTGACGCGACATCGGCACGTCCAGTTCCGACTGCGCCCCGGTGCGTTCGGCCAAATCGACCAGCAGGCCGACCACCCGTTCGCGCGCCGACTTGCGGCCCAGCATCAGTACGTGGTCCTGGCTGCGTTGCAGACCCTCGGCCGTCAGCCGGAACAGCGCCCGGGCCACGTCGGCGCGCTGGGCGGCCAGATCGCTCAGGGCGCCCCGGCGGACCATGCGGACGGTGGTGTCGGCCATGGCTTCGGCGGTGACGCGGTGCAGGTCGCCGGCCTCGATGCCGAAATAGTCACCGGCCAGATGGAACTCGTCGATCTGGCGACGGCCGTCGCGCAGGAGCCGGCAGGTCCGCACCGAGCCGGAGATCACCTGGTAGATGTAGTCGGCGCTGTCGCCCTCGCTGAAGATCTCTTCGTCGCGGGCGTGGCGCAGGCAGGGACCGGTGAAGCCGAAGGGCCCGGTTGCGGTCGGCGCGTGGTCGGTCTGGCGAAGCGGAGACAGCATGTTGAACATCCCTTGTTGACCCGTTTCTGGGCCATGCCCGCGAGACGGTAAATTCGGGTGCGACGCCTAAGGAACGTTACTTAAGCGGGTTTGCGGAAGATGTGTCCGCCGCGCTTGCGCTGGATCAAGGCGAGCCCGGATCGGGCGTGCTGAAATGAAAGTATGTGCGGTCCGGTTCCGACGGGAAGAAAGCATCCCTTGATCGTGGTTCTCGATGAAGACGAGGCCCTGCGCGAGGCCCTGCGCTTTTCCCTGGAGACCGAGGGCTACCGCGTCAGCGCGTTCGGCGCGGCCTCGGAGCTTCTGGATAGCGACCAGTGTTCTGGCGCGGCCTGTTTCGTGATCGACGAGGCCGGATGCGAGCCGGGCCTGACCCAGCAGCTGAGGCGCCAGCGGGTGCCGGTGATCCTGCTCTCCAGCGGCGGTCGCCGTCCCCAGCGGACGCGCCTGGGCGGGTTGATCAGCGTCGTTGAAAAGCCCCTGATCACCGACGCCCTCAGCCGCCGGATCGCGGCGGTGGTGCAGTAGTCCGTAACGCGCGAGCCGGGGCTCAGCCCGCCCGCACCGAAAGCGTCATGCGCACCAGGGCCGCCAGGTTGTCGGCGTGCATCTTGGTCATCAGCTTGGCGCGATAGATCTCGACGGTGCGCGGGCTGATGCCCAGGTCGCGGGCGATGACCTTGTTGGGATGACCGGCCACGACGCCGTCCAGCACCTGGCGTTCGCGCTCCGACAGCGTTTCCAGCCTTTGCAGGATCTCGACCTGGTCCCCGCTGACGGCGGTGGCCTCGTTCATCGCGCCCAGGGCCCGCTTCAGGGCGTCGAGAATGCGACCTTCCGAGAACGGCTTTTCGAGGAAGTCGACGACCCCCGAGCGCATGGCTTCAACGGCCATGGGGATGTCGCCATGGCCGGTGATCATGATCACCGGCATGCGGGCGTTCAGCGCCGCCAGGCGGGCGACCAGTTCCTGGCCGCTCATCTCGGGCATCCGCACGTCGGTGATCACGCAGCCGGCCCGCGCGGTGGGCAGGGCGGCCAGGAAGTCCGGCGCGCTGGCGTAGGTCTCCACGTGGAGGTCCGCGGATTCCAGCAGGAAGGCCAGCGACTCGCGGGCGCTCTCGTCGTCATCGACGACATGCACGACGGCGTCAGTCATGGGGGGTCTCGTCCTCCTGGTCGGCCGGGGGCAGGGTGAAGCGGAAGACCGTTCCGCCGCGCGGATTGGGTTCGGCCCAGATGCGGCCGCCATGAGCCTCGATGATCGAGCGCGAGATGGACAGCCCGACGCCCATGCCCTGGGGCTTGGTGGTCATGAAGGGCTGGAACAGCTTTTCGCGAACATCATCGGCGATGCCGCCGCCGGTGTCGGCCACGCTGACCCGCGCCCAGCCTTCTTCGGTCAGGTCGCTGGAGATGACCAGTTCACGGCGCGCGCCGTCCTGCATGGCGTCGATCCCGTTGCGGATCAGGTTGAGCAGGACCTGCTGGATCTGCACCCGATCGGCGAAGACGGGGTCCGCCGCCGGATCCATGGAAAGACGCACATCGACCTGGCGCTCCTTCTCGCCGATCAGGGCCAGGGCGCTGGCTTCCTCGACCAGTTTCGACAGGCTTTCGGGTTCACGCTCGCTGGCCCCGCGCCGGACGAAGTCGCGCATGCGGTGGATGATGTCGCCGGCGCGCAGGGCCTGGGCGGCGGCGCGATCGATGGCGTCGCGCACCTTGGCCTGATCGGCCTCGCGACCCCGGTCGATCAGCCGCCGCGAGCCGGTCAGCAGGTTGGCGATGGCCGACAGGGGCTGGTTCAGTTCGTGGGCCAGGGTCGAGGCCATCTCGCCCATCGCCGTCAGGCGCGAGACGTGGACCAGCTCGTTCTGCAGTTCCTGCAGGCGGGTCTCGGTCTGCTGGCGGTCCGTCAGGTCGCGGATGAAGCCGGTGTAGGAGGGGCGGGGGCCCTTGGTTTCGCCGACCGCCAGTTCCATCGGAAAGGTCGAGCCGTCCTTGCGCTCGCCCACCACCACCCGGCCGACCCCGATGATCCGCTTCTCGCCGGTCGCGGCGTAGCGGGCCAGATAGCCGTCGTGGGCCTGGCGGTAGGGGCTGGGCATCAGCATTTCGACGTTGCGGCCGAGGGCTTCCGCCGCCGTCCAGCCGAACAGGCGCTCGGCGGCGGGGCTGAACGAGGTCATGAGCCCCGCGCGGTCGATGACCACGACGGCGTCAGGAATGGTGTCGAGGATCGACTGGAGGTGGGCGTTGGTCGCCGCCGCCCGTCGCCGCGCGGCGTGGAACCAGCCGCCGCCGATGGCCAAGCCCACGCCGACCAGCAGGAAGATCACCCCGCTCAGGGCCGAGACGAGGTTTGGCGTGTCGTCGCGCGTCGCCCAGCCCACGGCCAGGCTGGCGAACACGGTCGCGAACAGCCCGCAGGTCAGCCCGCCGACCGCGGCGCTGACCAGGATGGCGGGCATGAACAGCAGGAACGACGAGGCGGCCGTGAAGGTCTCGCCCAGCGACAGCCGGATGACAAAGGTCGCCGCCACCGCCGTCGCGGCCAGCACATAGGGGCCGGGCCGGGGGTCGCTGAACAGGGGGGAGGGGGCCTGCCGGACCGCCTTCATCGCGTCATCGTCTCCATCGCTCTTGCGGCCCTTATAGCCGAGGCGCGGGGCGGCGCGAGACCCGCTTGATCGACGTCAAGGCGCGAGCCCGGAGCCCACGCGATGTTCCGCCCTTCAACAGGGAGACCTCTCATGTCGGGTGGGCAAGTCGCATATCTTTCGATGGTCGTCGTGGTGTTCACGGCCTTCGCCTTGGTGCTGTTTGGCGGATACATCTATACGAACTGGAAGTAGCGGTTCGGACGACCAGGTCGTTTCAGGAGGCCCGGCGCAGATCGCCGGGCCTTTTTTGTGCGTCATCCAGGTCGATCCGGCGATCGCAGAGGGCCAGGGGCGCGGGACGGTGGCTGACCAGGACCAGGCCCTGACCGCTTCGATCCAGGCGCGCGGCCAGTCGATCCAGCACCAGCGCCTCGGTCGCCGCGTCCAGGCCCTCGGTGGGTTCGTCCAGCAACAGCCAGGGCGCGGGTCGCAGATAGGCCCGGGCCAGGGACAGCCGCCGCCGCTCCCCGCCGGACAGGCGCTCGCCGTTGTCGCCCAGCCAGCTGTTCAGTCCCGCCGGCGCCGAGCGGATACGCGCGTCGAGGGCGGCGTCGCTCAGGGCGCTCCACAGATCCTCGTCGGTCGCGGCCGGGGCGGCCAGCCGCAGGTTGTCGGCGACGGTTCCCGCGATCAGGGCCGCGTCCTGCGGCGCGTGGGCGAAGGCGGCGCGGGCCGTCGCGGGGGCAAGGGTCATGATGTCCGCGCCGCCCAGCATCAGGGTTCCGGTCGCGGCGGGACGCAGCCCCAGAAGCTGTTCCAGCAGGGTGGTCTTGCCGACGCCCGACGGGCCCGAGACGGCGATCCGCGAGCCGGGGGCGAAGTCCTGGCTCCGCAGCCGGAGGTCGGTCCGGTCCAGGCGCGGCGCCGGGGCGGCTTCGGAGGGGGCGTGCCGCAGCAGGGCGTCCAGTCGGTCGGCCGCCTCATCCGCGGCGCCGTCCTGGTCGAAGGCGGCGGTCAGGCCGGCCAGGCCCTCGATGGCCATGGCGGCGGCCAGGCCCGCCAGCGCCGCCAGCGGCGCGCCGGCCGGAGCGGCCAGAAGGATGGCGGCGGCGACCGCGAAGCCGAGGATCGCGGCCTGGGACAGGGCGATCCAGCCCCGGGCGCGGGCGGCGTCCAGCCGGGCGGCGTCGACGGCCGCGCCGCGCGTCGCCAGGGTCTGGCCGGCCCAGGCCTCCAGGCCATAGGCGCGAAGCTCGGGGGCGGCGGCCGAAAGGCTGGCGGCGGCGTCCTTCAGGGTTCCCATCCGGGTCTGGATCTCGCGTCCGGCCGGGGCCGAGAGGCGTCGGGCCAGGGTCCTGGCCGTCAGGATGGCCGCCGCGGCGGCCAGCAGGATGGCCGTGGCCGGGAGCCAGCCGGCCAGCAGGCCCAGGGCCAGGCCGGCGATGACGGCGGCCCCCGCGCCCCAGGGCGCCGACAGCCGCACGAAGCGGGTCTCGACCGCGTCGACATCCTGCACCAGACGCGCCGAGGCCTCGCCGCCGGACAGGGCCAAAGCCTCGCCGGGAGGGGCCGCAGCCAGGGCGGCGAACAGGACGGGACGGATCGCGGCCAGGGATCGCAGGGCCGCGGCGTGGCCGCTGAGCCGCTCGATGTAGCGCGCGCCGGTTCTGAGGATGGCCAGCAGCCGGATCATCGCGCTGGGCAGCAGGACGTTGAAGGCCTGGGCCGCCGCCAGTCCCGCCGCGCCGGCCAGAGCCGAGGCGGTGATGAACCAGCCCGACAGGCCCAGCAGCAGGGTCGATGTCGCCCCGACCAACGCCGCGCAGACCGCCGCCAGCAACAGGCCCTCGGCGTGGCGGCGTCGCTGGACGCGGATCAGGGCCTGGAGGGGGGACGCGCTCATGACAGCCTGACGATCTGGTCGGCGAGATCGGCGACCGCCTTGGAATGGGTGGCGATCAGGGTGGTGCGGCCGCGCGCGGCCTCGCGGATGGTGTTCAGCAAGGCCAGCTCCGCCTCCGCGTCCAGATTGGCGGTCGGTTCGTCCATCAGGAGGATGGGCGCGGGCTTGAGCAGGGCGCGGGCCAGGGACAGGCGTCGGCGCTCTCCGCCCGACAGCCCGCCGCCGCGCTCGTCCAGAAGGGCGTCCAGACCGCCGGCGCGCATCGCCAGTGCGCCCGCCAGCCCGACGCGTTGGGCGACGGCCTCGATCTGGGCGCGGGGCGCGTCGCGCCGGGCCAGGGCGATGTTGTCGGCGATCGATCCGGGGATGATCAGCGGGTGCTGCCCGGCCCAGGCGATCTGGCCCGACAGCGCGCCCAGTTCGCTCAGTGGCCGCCCGTCGATCAGCACCGCGCCTCCGGTCAGCGGGGCCAGGTCGAGCAGGAGATTGAGCAGCGAACTCTTGCCGGAGCCGCTGGGGCCGAGGATGGCGGTGATCTGGCCGGCGGGAACCTCCAGGTCGAAGGCCTGCAGCGCGGGCGCGTCGGCCTCGGGATAGCGGATGGTCACGCCCTGGAAGCGGATGGCCGGCGGCGCCGACAGCGTCGGCGCGAGCGGGCGGGGCTCGGGACGGGGCAGGGCGACGAGGCTGGCCGTCGCCGCTTCGGCGGCCTGGCGGTCATGATAGGCGGCGGCCAACCGGCGCATCGGCAGATAGACCTCCGGCGCCAGGGCCAGCACGAAGAAGGCGCGCTTCAGGTCCAGTTGCTCCGGAACCGGGAAGGGCAGCAGGCGCAGCAGGTTGAAGCCGCAATAGACCGCGACCAGAGCCACCGACAGGGCGGCGAAGAATTCCAGCGCGCCCGACGACAGGAAGGCCACCCGCAGGACGCGGATGGTGCGGCCGGCCAGCTCGTCGGCGGAGCGGGCCAGGTCGCGCCTGACCCGACCCTCGGCCTGGAAGGCCAGCACCACCGGCAGGGCGCGGACCCGGTCGAGGAACAGGCCCGACAGCCGTTCCAGGGCGGTGAACTGGGCGCGCGACTCGGCGGCGGCCGCCGTGCCGGCCAGGGCCATGGCCACGATGAAGGGAACCATGGCCCCCAGCAGGATGGCGGCGGCGATCGGGCTGGCGACGGCGGCGACGGCGATCAGGGCCAGGGGCGTCGCGGTGGCCGCGAAACGGGCGGGCAGGAAGCGCGAGACATGGCCGTCCAGCGCCTCGACGCCCTCGACGACGGCGGTGGCGGCGTCGGCGGTGGACAGCGGGCCGCCGGGCGCGCGGGCGACCAGGGCGACGGCGGCGTCGGCGCGGGCGGCGGCCTTGACCCGGGCGGCGGCGCGGGCGCCGGCCTCGCCGGCCAGCTTGGCCACGACGCCCCGCGCGATCATGGCGGCGGCCAGCAGGCTCAGCCAGGCGACGGCGATGGAAAGGGTGCGACCTTTTGACAGGGCGTCGACCGCGCAGGCCAGGGCCGCCGCGAAGCCGATCGCCGCCGCTCCGTCCAGCAGCAGCAGGGCTTGAGCGCGGCGCAGCGGCGCGGCGCCGATGAGGGCCAGGGCCTTCAATCTCGTCGCGACCGGAATCGGGTCGTCGATAAGCACTGGACGAGATTGCATGGGAGGAGTGTAGGCTAGCCTGGCCTGGCCGCCTTGATCTGGATCAAGGGGCGCGAGGCCCGGCCTGTCTAGGGTGCCGCCCTCGGCTGGCGTGATCATTCGCCGTCCGTTTCGGAGCTAAGCATGGACCCCGCTGTCGTCGATCTCTCGAGGCTGCAGTTCGCGCTGACCGCGCTGTACCATTTCCTGTTCGTGCCGCTGACGCTCGGGCTCTCGTTCATGCTGGTCATCATGGAGAGCATCTACGTGATGACCAAGCGTCCAATCTGGCGGACGGTCACGCGGTTCTGGGCTGGGCTGTTTGGCATCAACTTCGTTCTGGGCGTGGCCACGGGCCTGACCATGGAATTCCAGTTCGGCATGAACTGGTCCTACTACTCGCACTATGTCGGCGACATCTTCGGCGCGCCGCTGGCGATCGAGGGCCTGATGGCCTTCTTCATGGAAGCCACCTTCGTGGGCCTGATGTTCTTCGGCTGGGACAAGCTCTCGCGGCTGGGGCACCTGTTCGTGACCTTCATGGTGGCCATCGGCACCAACTTATCGGCGCTCTGGATCCTGATCGCCAACGGCTGGATGCAGAACCCGGTCGGCGCCGCGTTCAATCCCGACACCATGCGCATGGAGGTCACCGACTTCCGCGCCGTGCTGTTCAATCCGGTGGCCCAGGCCAAGTTCGTCCACACCGTCAGCGCCGGCTACACCATCGCGGCCGTCTTCGTGCTGGGCGTCTCGGCCTTCTACCTGCTGAAGGGCAAGTATGTCAGCGTCGCCAAGCGCTCGCTGACCGTCGCCGCCGCCTTTGGCCTGGCCTCCTCTCTGTCGGTGGTCGTGCTGGGCGACGAGAGCGGCTACGCCCTGACCGACAACCAGAAAATGAAGCTCGCGGCGCTGGAAGCCATGTGGGAAACCGAGCCCGCGCCGGCCGGCCTGACCGCCTTCGGCATTCCCAGCCTCGCCGATCGCAAGACCCACTACGAGGTCAAGATCCCCTATGTGCTGGGCGTGATCGCCACGCGCAGCATCGACAAGCCTGTCGCGGGTATCTTCGAGCTCGTCGCCACCGCCGAGGACCGCATCGAGTCCGGCGTCGTCGCCTATGGCGCGCTGCAGACCCTGAAGGTCAATCCCAAGGACATGGCGGCCCGCGCCACCTTCGAACTGCACCGGCGCGACCTGGGCTATGGCCTGCTGCTGAAACGCTATGTCGCCGACCCGCGCATGGCGGACGCGGCCACCATCAAGAAGGCCTCTTGGGACACCGTGCCCAATGTACCGGTGATGTTCTGGGCGTTCCGGATCATGGCGGGCACGGGCCTGGCGATGATCGCCCTGTTCGCCACCGCCTTCGTGCTGGTGACCCTGCGCAAGCATCAGACCAAGTGGTTCCTGGTGCTGGCGGTGATCGCCATCCCGCTGCCCTGGATCGCCACCGAGCTGGGCTGGATCCTGGCCGAGGTCGGGCGTCAACCCTGGGCGGTGGAGGGCGTGCTGCCCACCTTCCTGGGCGCGTCCAGCCTCAGCGTCGCCCAGCTGTGGACCACCATCGTGCTGTTCACCCTGCTGTACGGCGGCCTCGCGGTTGTCGAGGTCGGGCTGATCCTGCGTCACATCAAGAAGGGCCCGTTCGCCGAGCAGGAGGCGTTCAACGCCCCCGCCGCCGAACCGGCCGTCGCTTAAAGGAGTCGCGGTGATGGAACTCCCAATCGACTATGCGACCCTGCGGATCATCTGGTGGGCCCTGCTGGGCGTGCTGCTGATCGGCTTCGCCCTGACCGATGGCTTCGACATGGGCGTGGGCGCGCTTCTGCCGTTCGTCGCCAAGACCGACAAGGAACGCCGGATGGTGATCAACACCATCGGGGCGACCTGGGAAGGCAACCAGGTGTGGTTCATCCTGGGCGGCGGGGCGATCTTCGCGGCCTGGCCCTTCGTCTACGCCGTCAGCTTCTCGGGCTTCTACCTGGCGATGTTCCTTGTGCTGGCGGCGATGATCCTGCGACCCGTCGGCTTCAAGTACCGGTCCAAGCGGCCCGATCCGCGCTGGCGCGCGTTCTGGGACTGGGCGCTGTTCGTCGGCGGCTTCGTGCCGGTGCTGGTGTTCGGCGTCGCCGTCGGCAATGTGCTGCAGGGCGCGCCGTTCCGCTTCGACAGCGACCTGCGCGTTAGCTATCTGGGCTCGTTCCTGGGCCTGTTTACGCCCTTCACCCTGCTGTGCGGCCTGCTGTCGGTCTCGATGCTGGTCCTGCACGGCGCGGGCTGGCTGACCGTCAAGGCCGAGCGCGGCCCCGTGGTCGATCGCGCCCGCCGCCTGGGCGAGACCGCGGGCCTGGCCAGCATCGTGCTGTTCGCGGCCGGCGGCTTCTTCGTGGCCTTCGGCCATATGGGCTTCCGCATCGAGGGCCTGGCCGACGCGGCCGGACCGTCCAACCCGCTGCGCGGGGCGGTGGTGTCCGCGCCGGGCGCCTGGCTCGACAACTATGGCCGCCACGGCTGGATGATCGTGGCGCCGGTGCTGGGCTTTGTCGGCACGGTCATGGCCCTGCTGGGACTGCGTTACGACAAGGCCCCGCTGTCGTTCGGCGGCTCCTCGCTGGCGACGGTGGGGATCATCTCGACCGTCGGCCTGTCGATGTTCCCGTTCATCCTGCCCAGCGTCGCCGATCCGCGCTCCAGCCTGACGGTGTGGAACGCCAGCTCCAGCCACATGACGCTGTTCATCATGCTGATCTGCACGGCAATCTTCCTGCCGCTGGTGCTGCTGTACACCGCCTGGGTCTACAAGGTTCTGTGGGGCCGCAGCACGACCGACGCCCTGACCACCAACCCTGACCTCTACTGAGGGGAAACAAGACGATGTGGTACTTCACCTGGGTTCTGGGCCTTGGCCTGGCTGTCGCTTTCGGCGTGCTCAACGGCCTCTGGTACGAGTTCAATCTGTCGGATGACGGCGATGAAGGGCACTCCGAACCCTGATTGCGACAATCCGCGCGCCGGATTCCTTTCACTGTTAACGGTTGTTAAAGGGCGGATCGGGTCTTGTGTCATTGTGGCCGGGAGCGCGTCGAACACGCGAACCCCCACCTGTCGCCGAACCACTATCCCGGGGAAATCCAAATGTCCGACCAAGCCGAGCCGGCCCTGGAGCTGATCTCCTTCTGCATTGGCGAGCAGGAGTTCTGCATCGACGTGAAGACGGTCCGCGAAATCCGCGGCTGGACTCCGGCGACGCCGATCCCGCACGCGCCGTCCTATCTGCGCGGGGTCATCAACCTGCGCGGCGCGATCATGCCGGTCATCGACCTGCGCAACCGCCTGGGCCTGGGGGTCACCATCCCCGAGACCCGCCACGTGATCGTGGTCGTGGAATGCCAGGACCGCCTGGCCGGCATCCTGGTGGACGCCGTGTCGGAAACCTTCACCGTCTCGCGCGATCACCTGCAGCCGGCTCCCGACCTGGGCGTCGAGGAACTGCGCTTCATCCAGGCGATCATCTCGATGGAAAACCGCCTGATCACCTATCTGCGCATGAACGACGTGTTCCCGGCGATCATCCGCGAAGCGGCTTAAGCGCTAACCGCCGCACAATCAAAAGCCGCCGTCCGCGACACGCGGGCGGCGGCTTTTTGTTGTTTGGGATACGGTCCTCGCCCTTCGACACGCTCAGGGTGAGGACCCCCTACAGGCCGTTGAAAAACCTCACCCTGAGCGTGTCGAAGGGCGAGGCTTTCGCCCCCACCTACCCCTTGCGAACGATCTTGGCCGCCGCCGCGTGGAAGTGGGCTTCGGCCTCGGCTGCGGCGGCGACGCCGGCGTGGCGGTCGGCGGCGACGCTCATGGCCTGGCGGCCGGTGGTCGGGGCGGCGTAGCTCTGCGAGACCTTGCGGGCGTCCTGGGCGCGCAGGGTGGCGTTCGAGGCTTGCGTCTCGTGCCAGGTCGCCAGGTGGTCGGCGGTCAGCACGCCCTCGGGCGAGGCGTCGGCGTGCGGCATCACCTCGCCAAAGCCGATGGCCACGAAGCCGTGGATGACGCCGTAATCCTCTTCCGACAGCAGGAAGGTGATCTGACGCTCTTCGACCTGGCCGGTATAGGCGTCGCTGTCGGGGTCGAACTCGCGCAGCACCAGGATGTCGCCGACCGAGAAGTCGCGGTCGTTGCGGCGGATCTCGAAGCGCTTCTTGCCCGAGCGGACAGCGGCGAAATACTGCGGCCAGGTCTTCAATTCGTGGCGGGTCATGGGAGGCGGCCTTCGTATGCGCTTTGGGTCGGGAAGAGAGGGGGGAGTCGGGAAGAGGGGGAGTCGGAAAGACGGGATCGCGGATGTGTCCCGCCACATCCTAGCGGAGGATTAACCCAGCCGCGCCCGCCTGTGGAGAGCGATGACGTAGGGGAGGCGTTTGACGCGCCGCATAACGCTGATACGCTTTCCTGAACAACGATAACTCAGGTGGGCGGAAATGACGGGCAAGCTTCCCAAGGCGTGCATCATCGGCGCGGGCTGCAGCGGCTTCACCACGGCCAAGCGGCTCAAGGACGTCGGTGTTCCCTATGACTGCTTCGAGATGTCCGACGAGATCGGGGGCAACTGGTACTACAAGAACCCCAACGGCATGTCGTCCTGCTACGAAAGCCTGCACATCGACACCAGCAAGTGGCGACTGGCCTTCGAGGACTTTCCGGTTCCCGCCGACTGGCCCGACTTTCCCCACCACGCCCAGCTGTTCCAGTACTTCAAGGACTATGTCGACCACTTCGGCCTGCGTCCCACCATCACCTTCAACACCCGGGTCGAGACGGCCAGGCGCACCGATGACGGCCTGTGGGCGGTCACCCTGGGCAGCGGCGAAACGCGGCTCTATGATGTGCTGTTCGTCTGCAACGGCCACCACTGGGATCCGCGCACGCCAGACTATCCGGGCGAGTTCGACGGCGTGGCCTTCCACGCCCACCACTATCGCGATCCGTTCGACCCGGTGGACATGCGCGGCAAGAACGTCGTGGTGGTGGGCATGGGCAATTCGGCCATGGATATCGCCAGCGAACTGGCCCAGCGGCCGATCGCCAAGAACCTCTGGGTCTCGGCCCGGCGCGGCGTGTGGGTGTTCCCGAAATATCTGAACGGCAAGCCGGCCGACAAGAGCGCCATGCCAGCCTGGATGCCGCGCAAGCTGGGCCTGGCCCTGTCGCGCAAGGTGCTGAAGAAGACCATCGGCAAGATGGAAGACTACGGCCTGCCCAAGCCCGACCACGAGCCGCTGGAAGCCCACCCCTCGGTGTCGGGCGAGTTCCTGACCCGGGCCGGCTGCGGCGACATCAAGTTCAAGCCGGCGATCAAGGCGCTGGAGGGGAAGAACGTCCGTTTCGCCGACGACAGCGTGGAACAGGTCGACGCCATCGTCTTCGCCACCGGCTACAAGATCAGCTTTCCGTTCTTCAAGGATCCGGCGCTACTGCCCGGCGCGGATCACCGCTTCCCGCTGTTCAAGCGGATGATGAAGGCGGATGTGCCCAACCTGTTCTTCATGGGTCTGGCCCAGCCCCTGCCCACCCTGGTCAATTTCGCCGAGCAGCAGGCCAAGCTGGCGGCGGGCTATCTGGCGGGGACCTACGCCCCGCCGTCGGCCGACGAGATGGTGCGCATCACCGCCAAGGACGAAGAACGCCACCTGGGCCAGTTCTACGCCTCGGCGCGGCACACGATTCAGGTCGATTTCAATGTCTACTGCGCCGACCTGAAGAAGGAGATCGCGCGCGGCGAGAAGCGGGCGCGGGCGGCGGGGAATGTGTTGCCGGTGGCGGCGCGGGCGGAAGCGAAGGTCAGCGTGCCGGCTTGATCACCCGCCCCCTCCTGACCTGCTACGCAGGTCGTCCTCCCCCGTAGGGGAAAGATGAGGTCGGCGCGTTTCATCTTCCCCCTCCGGGGGAGGAGGGCCATAGGCCCGGAGGGGGCAAGTGGCTAGGGTGCGCCGACAAGAATCGAAAGCCCGCCCCATGCCCAAGATCGACCTCGACAAGGACACCCGCGCCAAGCTGACCGACGGCCTCTCGCGCTATCTGAGGGATGAGCTGGATCTGGAGGTGAAGGGTTTCGACGCCCAGTTCCTGCTCGACTTCATCACCGAGCGCCTGGGACCCTACTATTACAACCAGGGCCTCCACGACGCCCAGGCCCTGTTCGCCAAGAAGATCGAGAGCATCACCGACGCGGTCTACGAACTGGAGCAGCCGGTGAAGGGGTTCTGATCGCCGCTCCCCCTGCGTAAGGATTGACGTCCCCGGCGGCCGGCGCATCATCGGTGAACAACGATAAGTCTCCACCGGATGGAGATGCGAGGGGAGGGGCGGCATGGCCCGGCATTCAGTGAGCGGATGGTCTGCGCGCCGATGCACCGTCGCCCGTCGTGTTCGACCGCAAGTGGCGAAGGCCTTGCTCCATGCGGCGGAATGAGGCTCAAATCATGACGGGGCGTCATGATCGCCTCGCCCATGAGTCGCGTTACGCCATGTCCAACATCGCCTACTTCCCCAAGGCTCCGGCGGTTGATGACCGGCCCGGCAAGCGCGAGCGCACCAAGGTCGCCAATCGCCAGGCGATCCTCGACGCGGCGCGGGAAGTGTTCGGCGAACTGGGCTATGACGGCGCCACGGTGCGCGACATCATCCGTCGCACCGGCCTAGCCTCGGGCACCTTCTATAATTACTACAAGTCCAAGGAAGAGGTGTTCGACGCCCTGGCCGACGACGGCGCGCGGCGTTTTCGCCCGCTGCTGCGGGTCGAGGTCGAGAAGGCCAAGGACTTCCAGTCGTTCCTGCACGGCGCGATCACCGCCTACTTCGTGTTCGTGGCCACAGAGCAGGAGAACTGGCGCCTGAACCGGCCGGCCGGCGAACAGATCCCACACGCCCGCGCCACGCCCGAGATCGTCGCGGTGTTCGACGAGGTCCGCGAGGGCTTCGCCAAGGTGCTGGCGCTGGAGCACGCGCCGGCCGTGGACCTCGACTACCTGACCGCCGCCTGCATCGCCGTGGCTCGCGAGGTCAGCGACAAGATGCTGGAGCGCCGCCCGGTCGACACCGCCGCCGCCGCCGACTTCGCCATCAAACTGATCCTGGGCGGCCTGCCCGCCCTTCCCAAACTCTAGCGCCCGTTCGGAGCCCGCATGGCTGACGTCCAGAAGTTCGTCCTGAAGACCATCCTGTCGCTGCCCAGCCCCATCCTGCGGGCGATGTCCGGGGGCGGAGTGGTGTATCGCGGCGGCCGCACGCTGGACCCGCGCTTCCAGTTCTTTGCCCACGCGGCCCAGAAGATGCCGTCGATGACGTCGCTGCCGCCCGACGTGGCCCGCGAGGCCAGCGCCAAGGGGCTGGCCGCCGTGTCGGGACCGCCGGAGCCGGGCGTGCGCACCGAGAGCCTGTCGATCGACGGGCCCGGGGGAAAGATCCCCCTGCGCGCCTATCGCCCGGCCGATCAGGACGCCAGCGCCCCCCTGATCGTCTTCGCCCACTTCGGCGGCGGGGTGATCGGTGACCTGGAAACCTGCCACGCTTTCTGC
This sequence comes from Caulobacter sp., assembly GCF_965279145.1. NCBI lineage: Bacteria > Pseudomonadati > Pseudomonadota > Alphaproteobacteria > Caulobacterales > Caulobacteraceae > Caulobacter > Caulobacter sp. The sequence goes on along the minus strand of NZ_OZ257139.1, from coordinate 804,102 downwards.
GGCATCCTGGCCAAGCTCGCCCGGACGGCGGTGCTGTCGGTCGACTATCGGCTGGCCCCGGATCACCGCTTCCCGGCCGGCCTGGACGACGTGCTGGCCGCCTATCGCTGGGGCCGCGACAACGCCGCCCGCTTCGGAGCCCTGCCCGGGACCGCCGCGATCGGCGGCGACTCGATGGGCGGTAATTTCGCGGCCATCGTCCCGCAGGAGATGCGGCGCCTGGGCGAGCCGCAACCGTCCCTGCAGCTGCTGATCTATCCCGCCGTCGACGTGGCCAGCGAGACCGCCTCGATGAGCACCTATGCCGACGCCTATCCGCTGAGCCGGCCGATCATGGACTGGTTCATGGGCCACTATATGGGCCCGGACGCCGATCCGGCCGATCCGCGCCTGTCGCCCAACAAGACCGAGGACCTGACCGGCCTGGCCCCCGCCGTGGTGATCACCGCCGGCTTCGACCCGCTGGTCGATCAGGGCGAGGCCTATGCCAAGCGCCTGCAGGCCGCCGGCGTGCCGGTGACCTATCGCTGCTATGACAGCCTGGCCCACGGCTTCACGGCGTTCACCGGGGCGGTGCCCGCGGCCGACGCGGCTTGCCGCGAGGTGGCGGGGCTGGTGCGCAAGGCGTTCGACGCGGCGAAGGGCTAACTCACTTCCGTTTCCCCGGCGAAGGCCGGGGCCCAGATTCAGCCTGAGCGTCTGGGGGTGATGCGCCTGGTCGCTTCGCCAAGCGCAACGAAGGCTCTGGGTTCGATCTGGGTCCCGGCCTTCGCCGGGAAGACGGAGGAAGGTGGAGCTTGATGACCGCTATGATGCGCGCGCTCGTTGTCGAGAGCCTGGCCCCCGACTTCGCCGGCTGCGCGGTGAAAGACGTCCCAACCCCCACGCCCGGTCCCGGCGAAGTGCTGGTCCGCGTCCGCGCCGCCAGCGTCAACTTTCCCGACCTGCTGATGACCCGCGGCGAATACCAGTTCAAGCCGCCGGTCCCGTTCACGCCTGGCCTGGATCTGGCGGGCGAGGTCGCGGCACTGGGCGAGGGGGTCACCGGCTTCCAGATCGGCGACGCGGTGGTGGGCGGCGCGCGCCTGGGGGCCTTCGCCCAATATGCCGTGGTCTCGGCCCAGGCGCTGAAGCCCAAGCCCGCGCGCCTGTCGTTCGCGCAGGCCGCCGCCTATGGCGCGGCCTATCTGACCGCCTATGTCGCCCTGGTGCGCCGGGCGCGGATCGAGGCGGGCGACTGGGTGCTGGTCCACGGCGCGGCCGGCGGGGTGGGGCTGGCGGCGGTGGACCTGGCCAAGGCTCTGGGCGCGAGGGTGATCGCGGCCTCGGCCTCCGACGCCAAGCTGGCGGCCATCCAGGCTCTGTATGCGCCCGACGCGGCGGTCAATGTCACCGGCGGCTTTCGCGACCAGGTCAAGGCGATCACCGGCGGGCGCGGGGCCGACATCATCTATGATCCGGTGGGCGGCGACGTGTTCGACGAGAGCGTGCGCTGTATCGCCTTTGACGGCCGGCTGCTGGTGATCGGTTTCACCTCCGGGCGGATCCCGACCGTGTCGGTCAATATGCCGCTGATCAAGGGCTTCTCGGTGATGGGCGTGCGGGCCGGAGAGTATGGCCGGCAGTTTCCCGAGAAGGGCCGCGAGAACGGCGAGGCGGTGTGGCGGATGGCGGACGAGGGGATCATCCAGCCTCATGTCCACGCCGAGCTGCCGCTCGAACGGTGGCGCGAGGCGTTTGACCTGCTGGCGGAGCGCAGGGTGGTGGGCAAGGCGGTGATTGTTCCCTGAGTTCCATAAATCGTCATCCCGCGCTCTATGCGCGGGACCCATGGTTCAGCTTCCGCGTGAGCGCTCGCTTTCGCTCCGCCCTCGCGGCGGATAGATGGGTCCCGCGAACAAGTCGCGGGATGACGGGCTTATTTGCGAACCCGAGACGTGGCGAGCCCCACTTGCAAGTCCCTGAACCGACTCAGGTTGACAGCCGCCGCACCATCCCTTATCCACCGCCCCTCACTCGCGGAGGCCTTGCGGCCGTCGCGTCCCATTATTATCGGAGCCACCTCGTGAAGCGGACATTCCAGCCGTCGAAGCTCGTGCGAGCCCGCCGTCACGGCTACCGCGCGCGTATGGCCACCAAGAACGGCCAAAAGATCGTTGCGCGTCGCCGCGCCAAGGGCCGTAAGCGCCTGACGGCCTAAGAGCGGCTCAACCCCGCTCTTTTCTCCCGTTCGCGGGAGGCACAGACCATGACAAAAGCCGCCTTTTCCCAGAGCCTGACCTCAGGTTTTCGCCGGAAAGGGCGGCTTTTTTCATGACCGCGACCCAGATGGCGGACGCGGTGAAGATCGAGCGCCTGAAAAAGCGTCCCGATTTCCTGCAGGCCGCCAAGGCCCCGGCCCTGTCGCGCGGGGCGGTCTTCATGCAGATGCGCGCCCGCCGCGACGACAACCCCCTGATCCGCGTCGGCTTTACCGCCACCAAGAAGGTCGGCGGGTCGGTCGAGCGCAATCGCGCCAAGCGTCGCCTTCGCGAAGCCGCCAGACTCTTGTTGCCCCTTCATGGCCGCCCCATGTGCGACTATGTGTTCATCGCGCGCGGCGGCACCCGCACCCGCGAATGGGGGCGTTTGCTTGACGATGTGAAAAGCGCGCTGATAAGCCTCGCGGCCGAACATGATCGCGCGGACGCTCGGGCCAGGCTGGCCCAATCCGCTGATCTTCCTGAATCTTCGCCTTTGGACGCTTCCGCGCCCGATCCCTCCGTTTCCGGTTAAGTCATCCATGCAGAACGACAACAAAAACACGTTGATGTTCATCGTCAGCGCGTTCGCGATCCTGATCGGGTACCAGTTCTTCATCCTGGGTCCGCAGCAGAAGAAGGCCGAGGCCGAACTGCGCGCGAAAAAGATCGCCGAGGAGAAGATGGTCGCGACCCAGCCGGGTCTGGTGATGGGGCCTGATGGCAAGCCCGCGCCGCTGACCCTGTCGCGCGACGCGGCCAAGGCGCTCAGCCCGCGCCTGGTGGTCGACACGCCGGCCCTGTCGGGTTCGATCTCGCTGAAGGGCGGCCGCATCGACGACCTGTACCTCAAGCGCTACGCCGAAACGATCGCCAAGGGCTCGCCGCCCGTCGAGCTGTTCCGCCCCGAGGGCGCCGAGCACGCCTGGTTCGCCGATTTCGGCTGGGCTGGCGCCAACCTGCCGGGCCTGCCCGACAGCCGCACGATCTGGACCGCCGCGCCGGGCCAGGTGCTGCGTCCGACCACGCCGGTCGTCATGACCTATGACAACGGCCAGGGCCTGGTGTTCACCCGCACGATCTCGGTCGACGCCCAGGCGATGTTCACCGTCGCCGACAGCGTCCGCAACCAGGGCGGCCAGACCCTGTCGCTGGCCCCCTACGCCACCGTGCAGCGCCAGGGCATCCCGGCCACGCTGGGCAAGACCGGCATCGTCCACGAAGGCGCCATCGGCGTGTTCGGCTCGGCCGACGGCAAGGGCCATGACCTGAAGCAGTCCAAGTACCAGAAGTGGAAGAAGGACCATCCGCTGGAGACCTTCACCTCCAAGGGCGGCTGGACCGGCATCACCGACAAATACTGGCTGGCCGCCGTGATCCCCGACCAGTCGCAGGATGTCACCGCCCAGTACCGGGTCACCCAGTCGGGTCCTGTCGATATCTATGACGTCAATTTCGTCGGCCCGGCCAAGGTGCTGGCCCCCGGCCAGACCCTGACCCAGAACACCCGCCTGTTCGCCGGCGCCAAGACCGTGCCGCTGCTGCGCAGCTATGAGTACGGCGGCCAGCCCCCGGCCTGGTGGAAGTTCTGGGACGCCAAGGCCCCGCAGATCGCCCGCTTCGACGACGCGGTGGACTGGGGCATGTTCCGGTTCTTCACCCGCCCGATCTTCAACATCATGGAGATCTTCTACAAGATGGTCGGCAACTTCGGCGTCGCCATCCTGCTGCTGACCGTGGTCCTCAAGCTCGTCCTCTATCCGATGGCCGACAAGAGCTACGAGTCGATGGCCAAGATGAAGAAGATCGCGCCCGAGGTCGAAAAGCTGAAGGTCAAGTTCAAGGACGATCCCGCCAAACAGCAGCAGGAAATGATGGCGCTGTACGGCAAGGAGAAGATCAATCCGATGATGGGCTGCCTGCCCATGCTGATCCAGATCCCGGTCTTCTATTCGCTGTACAAGGTGCTGACCGTGACCATCGAAATGCGGCACGCGCCGTTCTTCGGCTGGATCCAGGATCTGTCGGCCCGCGATCCTTCGACCTTCATGAACCTGTTTGGCCTGATCCCCTGGGATCCGGCGACGGCGCCGCTGATTGGCACGTTCCTGGCCGGTCCGCTGCACATCGGCGTCTGGCCGCTGCTGTACGGCTTCACCATGTGGCTGACCACGTCGATGAACCCGCCGGCCGCCGATCCGGTGCAGCAGAAGATCTTCCAGTTCTTCCCGATCATCTTCACCTTCACCCTGTCGCAGTTCTCGGTGGGCCTGGTGATCTACTGGTGCTGGTCCAACGTCCTGACCATCCTGCAGCAGTACATCATCATGCGCCGCTACAAGGTCGAGAACCCGATCGACAAGATCATCGCCCGCTTCCAGGGCAAGACCGCAACGGCCACCTGATGACTGAACCCAACTTCGCGCCGCCTGAAGGTCCCGTCTTCACCGAGGAAGAGATCGAGGCGGCGCGAATCCTGTTCGCCCAGCCCGTGGCCTTCATGATGGGGGCCGTCAGCATGGACGGCCTTCCGGGCGCCTTCGCGCCAGAAGTGTGCTTCGCCGGCCGCTCCAATGTCGGCAAGTCCAGCCTGATCAACGGGCTGGTCGGGCAGAAGTACCTGGCGCGGGCGTCCAACGAGCCGGGCCGCACGCGCGAGATCAACTTCTTCGTGCTGGCCGAAAAGCTGCGTCTGGTCGACCTGCCGGGCTACGGCTTCGCGCGGGCGTCGAAGACCACGGTCAGCAAGTTCCAGGACCTGGGCCGGGCCTATCTGCGCGGCCGCGCGACGCTCAAGCGCGTCTATCTGCTGATCGACGCCCGCCATGGCCTCAAGAAGGTCGACAGCGAGGCGCTGGACGCCCTGGATACGGCGGCGGTCTCCTACCAGATCATCCTGACCAAGGCCGACAAGATCAAGCCGCACGAGGTCGAGAAGGTCACCGCCGAGACGCTGAAGGCCATCGCCAAGCGCCCCGCCGCCTTCCCGCGCGTGCTGGCCACGTCGTCGGAAAAGGGCCTGGGCATGCCGGAACTGCGCGCCGAGATCTCGCGGGTCTGCCTGGACGAGTAGGCGGGCCAGAGCCTCTCATAATTTCTCCGTCATTCCCGCCCTTGTGGCGGGAACCCCTCGTGCCGCCGCTGGGGCGGGAGGGGCGGATCGCTAGCGATCCGCTTGCGCTTCACGTGTCAGCTGAACCAGAGGTTCCCGCCACAAGGGCGGGAATGACGGTTATAATATTTGATCCTACGACCCCAGCCGCTTGTAGCTGGACGTGCAGCGCGCGCTGCACTGGGCCCATTGCGCTGGACACTGATCATCGTCCTGGGCCTTGCAGAAATAGTAGGTGCGCGCGCAGCTGGCCCGGCACTGGCCGGCGTCGCCGCCCGGCGTGGTCGAGGCCAGCGGAATGGGGGACTGCAGCACAACACTGGGCGCGATCACGGGCGCCGCCGCTGCGGGGGCCTTTTTCGGCTGGACCTGCTTGGCTGGCGGAGCGGCGGCATGGACCGGCGAGGCCAGGGCCAGGGTCATCACCAACAGGACAAGGGCGCGGCGCATGGCGGCAGCCTAGCGCGCGGGCGGTTAAGGTTTGGCTAACCATGTTTTCCGTCTCCCGCAGGGGGGAGAAGTACCTCAGCCGTTCAGCTTCTCGATCAGCGCCATCGCCGCCGCCGGGTTGCGCACCTTGGCTCCGGAGATGAAGTAGGCGAACACGTCGCCGCGCTGGGCCCAGGCGCGGGTCTGGGCGACCACGCCGTCCAGCTCCTCGGAGGTCATGCCGGTGGGCTCGTCGTCGCGGCTGCACATCAGACGGGCATAGGTGAAGTCGGCGGTGGGCTCGTCAATGCGCGGCCAGTCGGGCGACTCGTCGTCGACGGCGTAGACGATGGCCGCGCCGTACTTGGCGGCCAGATCGTAGAAGGCCTGGGTCTGGAAGGTGGGGCTGCGCACTTCCAGCGCGTGACGCGCCGGCCGGCCGCCGATCTCCTTGGGCAGCAGCTTCAGGAAGCCCTCGAAGTCGACCGGATCGAACTTCTTGGTGGCCATGAACTGCCAGTTGATCGGGCCCAGCTTGGGACCCAGCTCTTCCAGGCCCTGGGTCAGGAATTTTTCCAGCGAGTCGTTGTTCTCCGACAGCACCCGGCGGTTGGTGCAGTAGCGACTGGCCTTGACCGAAAACACGAAGTCATCCGGCGTCTCGTCGCGCCACTTCATCCAGCTGTTGGGCTTGAAGGTGGAATAGTAGGTGCCGTTGATCTCGATGCTGGTCAGGTGGGACGAGGCGTATTTCAGCTCGTCCTTCTGCTTGACCGTGTCGGGATAGAACACGCCCCGCCAGGGCTCGAAGGTCCAGCCGCCGATGCCGGCCCGGATGACGCCTGTGGACATGCCTGTTCCCTTCCTGTTCCGGGTGAACTTAGGGGAGGTTTTGATGGGCGTCGAGCGCCTAAATCCTCCCCCTGAAGGGGGAGGCGGCCGGAGGCCGGAGGGGAAGACCGCATTGAGTCTGCGGGACTTCCCCCTCCGTCGGCTTCGCCGACACCTCCCCCGCTAGGGGGAGGATCTTTGTCTCAGCACTCCACCCGGTTGACCGACAGCCCCACGGCCAGCCCGCCCATCGAGGTTTCCTTGTAGATCTCGTTCATGTCCTCGCCGGTGCGCTTCATCGTGGCGATCACCTTGTCGAGCGACACGCTGTGCTGCCCGTCGCCCAGCAGCGCCAGACGGGCGGCGTCGATGGCCTTGATCGCGCCCATGGCGTTGCGCTCGATGCAGGGGATCTGCACCAGCCCGCCGATCGGATCGCAGGTCAGGCCCAGATTGTGCTCCATGCCGATCTCGGCGGCGTTCTCGATCTGGGCGTTGCTGCCCCCCAGAGCCGCGCACAGGCCGGCGGCGGCCATTGAGCAGGCCACGCCCACCTCGCCCTGGCAACCCACCTCGGCGCCGCTGATCGAGGCGTTGCGCTTGTAGAGCGCGCCGATGGCGGCGGCGGTCAGCAGGAACACCCGGATCTGCTCGGGTGAGCCGTTGTGGAAGCGCACGAAGAACCGCAGCACGGCCGGCACCAGCCCCGCCGCGCCGTTGGTCGGGGCGGTGACCACCCGGCCGCCGGCGGCGTTCTCTTCGTTGACCGCCATGGCCCACAGATTGACGAAGTCCATGGCCGCCAGCGGGTCGCTGATCTGGCTCTCCATGCGGCCCTGGATGGTCTGGTGGATCTGGCGGGCGCGGCGCTTGACGTCCAGGCCGCCGGGCAGGACGCCGTCCTGGCGCATGCCCCGGTCAATGCAGGCCTCCATCGCGCCAAAGATGCGATCCAGGCCCGCGTGCATTTCGTCCTGGCTCATCCGCGACAGCTCGTTGGCGCCCATTACCCCGGCGATGGTCAGGCCGGCGTCGGCGGCCCGTTGCAGCAGGTCGGCGCCGCTCTCGAACGGGTGGGGGACAGGCGGGCCGTCGTCGGGCGGGACGTTGCTGCCCATCTCGAACTCGTCGCGCACGAAGCCGCCGCCGATCGAGAAATAGGTCCGTTCGGCCAGCACGGCGCCGGCGGCGTCGAAGGCCGAGAAGGTGAGCCCGTTGGGGTGCTGCGGCAGGCGCTCGTGGCCCAGCCAGACGATGTCGCGGGCCTCGTCGAAGGCGACGCCGGTTTCGCCGCCCAGCATCAGCCACTGGTTGGCGCGGGTCTCGGCCAGGGCCGCCTCGCCGGCGTCGGGGTCGAGGTCGGCGGGCACGAAGCCCATCAGGCCCAGGATCACGGCGCGGTCGGTGGCGTGGCCGCGTCCGGTCAGGGCCAGGGAGGCGTAGAGCCGGGTCTCGACGCGGGCGACGCTGGGCAGCTGGCCGGTGTCGCGCAGGCGGCCGACGAACCGCACGGCGGCGCTCATCGGCCCCATGGTGTGGCTGCTGGACGGACCGACGCCGAGCTTGAAGAGGTCGAAGACCGAGGCTGTCATTGGGGGAACTTGGTGGCTTTGCTAGGATCGCTTCGCCCCACCCAATCCGCTCTCCCCGGCGAAAGCCGGGGCCCAGATTCAGCCTGAGCGATTTGGGTTATCGCGCCCGCGATCCGAGCCGGTTCACGAGCGGTTGTGGGTTCGATCTGGGCCCCGGCTTTCGCCGGGGAGAGCGGGAGACGGGGCGGTGCGAGAAATCGAACCGCCCCGTTCATGGCCTACTTCCGATCCGCCTTGGACTTGTCGCGCAGCGCCTTGAACTCTGATCCCGCCTGCCATTCGGGCCAGACGCGCGAATTGGCGAGGTCCGCGCCCACCTCGTAGAACAGGCCGATGTCCATGGCCTGGCCGCTCAGGTCCCAGTCGGCTTTCCATTCGTCGGCCGGCTGATGGTAGCGGTTGTTGACGTAGTCTTCTTCGGCCTTCTCGCCGGCTTCCTTGCCGCCGTTGATCAGGTCATTGCCCGAGCCGACCGAGATGGCCGGCACGCCGCGCTTGGCGAAGGGGAAGTGGTCCGAGCGATAGAAGTGGCCGGCCTGGGGCAGGGGATCGGGCGTGAAGTAGCGGCCATGGGCCTTGGCCTTGGCCACCAGCAGATCCTGCAGGTCGACCTTGCCGTCTCCCGAGGTGGTGATGTCCTTGGCCGGACCCGCCGCCGACAGGGCGTCGATGTTGAGGTCGCCGACCGTCTTGCTCAGCGGATAGAGCGGGTTGGCGGCATAGTATTCCGAGCCCAGCAGGCCCTTTTCCTCGGCCGTGACGGCCAGGAACAGCACCGAGCGCTGGGGCGCCGGCTGGCTCTTGAACGCGCGGCCCAGTTCCAGCAAAGCCGCTATGCCATCTGCGTTGTCGACCGCGCCGTTATAGATCCTGTCGCCCTTGGCGTCCGGCAGGCCAACGCCCAGGTGGTCCCAGTGGCCGCTGTAGACGACGTATTCGTCGGGGTGGACCGAGCCCTTGACCACGCCGGCGATGTTCTTGGAGACGATCACCTCGTGCTTGACCTTGTAGTCGGCCGAGAACCGGGCGCCGGTCAGTTCCACCGGCTTGAAGTCGCGGGTCTGGGCCTGCTTCTTCAGGGCGTCGAAATCCAGGCCCGACTTCCTGAACAGGTCGACGGCGACGTCACGCTGGATCCAGCCTTCCATCGACGGATGCTGCTTGGCTGGCTCCTTGCGGACGATGTCGAACATCACATTGGTGTTGGAATTCTTGACCGTCGCCCAACCGTACGAGGCCGGGGCCGTTTCGTGCACGATCAGCATGCCGATCGCGCCCTGGCGCGCGGCTTCCTCGTACTTGTAGGTCCAGCGGCCGTAATAGGTCATGGCCTTGCCGCCGAAGTCGCCGGTTCCGGTCTCGAAGTCGGGGTCATTGATCAGCACGACGGCGATCTTGCCCTTCAGGTCGACGCCCTTGAAGTCGTCCCAGTTACGCTCGGGAGCCTTGACGCCATAGCCGACGAAGACCAGCGGGGCGTCCTTGATGGCGACGGCGTCGACATTGGTCATCGCGGCGCGGATCGAGACCTGCTCGCCCTGGGCCAACGTGATGTGGTCATTGCCAATCATGACGTGGGCGGCGACCGGGCCCTGGATCTCGAACTTGCCCAGCGGCACGTCCTGGGTCCAGGCGCGGGTCCCGTTCTTCTGGAGGTCGCCGGCCGGGGTCAGGCCGATGGCCTTCATCTGGTCGACGATGTAGGCGACGGCCTTCTTCTCGCCTTCGGTGGCGGGGCCGCGGCCTTCGAAGTCGTCCGAGGCCAGAACCTTGATGTGGGCCGAGAGCCGGGCGGGGTCGATCTTGGGCGCGTCAGCGGCGTGAGCCAGCATGGGCGCGACGATCAGGGCGGTGGCGAGCAGCAGGCGTTTCATCGTTGACACTCTTTGGGGTCAGATCTTGTCATTGGCGCGGACCGTATCCGGGGTCCGGGGGGAGGGGAAGCCGGTTCGGTTCGCGTAGCGAAACCTACTTTAAACCCGAGCTTCCCGGCGAAGGCCGGGACCCAGATTCATCCAGAGCGTCTGGGGATGATGCGCCTTCTGCCGCGACCCAACCCGCCGACCTTGGTGGGTTCGATCTGGGCCCCGGCTTTCGCCGGGGAGAGCGGAATTAGAGGGACGTCACCCGCCGCCCATCCACCGCCCAGCGCTCAAGCCGCTCGCCGTCCCAGACGTGCAGGGCGTCATAGAGATTGATCGTCGGATCGCAGTGGCCCGGCTGCAGCCAGACGATGTCGCCGACCTTGGGCGCATCGGTGGGGAAGGCGCGCGCGGGGTCGGCGTCGGCGGCGGTCACCGCTCCGGCGAAGCCCAGGGGATCGCGGCCGCCGGCCTTCAAGACGTCGATCATCGACGGGTGGGCGATCATGCCGTGCTCGTCGCCCATCGGTCGCCACAGCGAGCCCGGCGCGGCGCCCGAAATCACGCGGGCTGGCGGACCGTCCATCGACATGGCCTTGAAGCCGGCGTCGACCACGACATGGCTCTTGTGGCGGGTCGAGACCACACTGGCGGCGACGTAGAGCGCCGGTTCGAACGGCCAGGCGCCGCCGCCGGGTGGGCCGCAGTCGTCATATTCGACATCCATCACCGCGTAGGAGCCGGCCTGAAGCTCGGTGAAGACGCCCGACGCCAGGTCAAAGGCGTGGGTGCCCGTGCCGCCGCCGGTGACCACGGGCGGGGCGAGACCGGCGGCGGTCAGCTCGGCGACCAGGGCCTTCAGCGTCGCGAAGGCGGCTTCGTCGGCGGATCGGCGCAGGTCGCCGTCGTCCATGTGCTGCAGGTGGCCCAGATAGGCCTGGATCCCGGCGAAGCGCAGGCCGGGCGCGGCGTCGGCGGCGCGGGCCAGCGTCAGGGCTTCATGCGGATAGGCGCCGGTGCGGTGGGTGCCGAGATCCAGGTCCACCACTAGGCCCAGCGTCGTCCCGGCCGCCACGGCGGCGTCAGACAGCCGGTCGATCTGACCCTCGTCATCGGCGGTGACGCCGATCGTCGCGCCGGTCTTGGCCAGGGCGGCCAGTCGCGGGCCGGCCCAGGCCGGCGGCGGGGCGGTGACCAGAACATCCGTGATCCCGCCAGCCACGAAGGCCTCGGCTTCACCCACCGTCTGGGCGCACAGGCCGACCGCGCCGCGCTCGACGATCAGCCGGCCCAGGGTGGAGCACTTGTGGGTCTTGCCATGGGCCCGCAGGCGGACCCCGGCGGCGTCGCACAGGGCCTGCATTTGGGTGATGTTCCGCTCAAGGGCGGCGCGGTTGATGACCAGCAGGGGGGTCTGGGGGAGGGCGTCCGCGCTCGGAAATTTCATGTTGTTCCCTTCCCTTCAACCGTCATCCCGCGACTTGTTCGCGGGACCCATTCGTCCGCCGCACGTGCCGAGAGGAATGGAACACGCTCCTGCCAACTGAACCATGGGTCCCGCGCATAAAGCGCGGGATGACGGTTGTTGTTGGCGTCAAGCCTAACCGCTTAGAGCGCCGCCTCTTCCGTGATCCGCACATGGGCGTCGGTCACGTGGAAACCATAGACCTCGAGATCGTCCAGGCAGTCGTCGACCTCCACGCCAGGCATCGGCTGGCCCCGGATCATTTCAACCGCCTTGACCGCCGTCCAGGGGGCGTAGCGCTGGGGCAGGTTTGCGCCCGTCGCCTCGCCGGTGACGCCGAAGATCCGCCCGGGGCCACGAAAGAGATAGGTCTGCATGGGCTAGATCTCTCCGTTCAGGATGCGGGCGAACAGGGCGGGGTCGACATTGCCACCCGACAGGACGATCGCGCAGCTTTGCTCGGCCACCTCGATCTTGCCCGCCAGCGCCGCCGCCAGGGCCACGCAGCCGCCGGGTTCGACCACCAGCTTCAGCACAGAGAAGGCGTAGCGCATCGCTTCGGCCACCTCGGCGTCGGTGACGGCGACGATGCCGGTCAGGTTGCGCTGATTGATCGGAAAGGTCAGCTCGCCGGGGATCGGGGTCAGCAGGGCGTCGCAGATCGAGCGGGCGTCCTTGTCGATCGTCTCGCGCTGGCCCGAGATCAGCGAGCGGCGGGTCTCGTCGAAGCCGGCCGGCTCGACGCCCCACACCTGGGTCGAGGGCGACAGGGCCTTCACCGCCGTGCTGGTTCCGGCGATCAGCCCGCCGCCGCCGACGCAGCAGAGCACCCGGTCCAGCGTGACGCCCAGCGCCCTGGCCTGCTCGACGATCTCAAGCCCCAGCGTGCCCTGGCCGGCGATGATGTGCGGGTCGTCATAGGAGGGCACCACCACGCAGCCGCGCTCGCGGGCGATCTCGTCGGCGATGGCGACGCGGTCCTCGGTGAAGCGGTCGTAGAAGCGAATCTCGGCCCCGAAACCCCGCGTGCCGGCCACCTTCACGGCCGGCGAGTCGGACGGCATGACGATCAGGGCGGGGCAGCCGACCAACTGGGCCGCCAGGGCCACGCCCTGGGCGTGGTTGCCGGACGAGAAGGCCACGACGCCGCGCTTGCGCTCGTCGGCGGTCAACTGGCTGAGGCGGTTATAGGCGCCGCGAAACTTGAAGGCTCCGGCCCTTTGCAGGGTCTCGGGCTTGAGCAGAACGCGGCCGCCCAGGCGCGCGTTCAGCGCCGGGCTTTCCACCAGCGGGGTCTCGACGGACAGGCCCTGGAGGCGGCCGGCGGCGGCCTGGATGTCGGAAAGTGTGATGGTCATGCGAAAAGGTCTAGCTCGCTCGTGGTCCGATCGAAACCCTTTGCGAGCTTCGCCGTTCAAGCCATAACCGGCTCGGGGTTGGGCTGTTCAGGGAAACCACATGAAGACCGCACTGTTCGCCACCGTGGCCGCCGCCGCGCTGAGCCTGGCCGCGCCCGTCCTGGCCGAAGAAGTGTTCGTCGGCGCCTATAAGCACGACGTCACGTTCCTTGGCGACGCCGTTGGGCTGGGCGCCGCTGGCCGCGAGGACGGCGCCGATATTCACATCGGCTACCGCACCGACCGGCTCGAAAACCTGACCTGGCTGGGCAAGCCGCAGGTTCACGTCTTCGTGTCGCTGAACACCAACAACACCTCCAACTTCGTGGCCACGGGCTTTGACTGGCCGATCGAGCTGGGCGCGCCCGGCGGCTTCTATCTGCGGCCCGGCTTTGGCCTGGCCTATACCGACGGCAAGGCCGGCCTGCCGCCCGCCAACGCGCCGGGCCTGACCCAGGCTGAGCGCGATCGCCGCACCAACCTCTACTACACCCGCATCGATTTCGGCTCGAAGGTGCTGTTCGAGCCCGAGCTGGCCCTGGGCTATAAATTCAACGACCGCTGGTCCAGCGAGCTCAGCTACACGCACCTGTCCAACGGCCAGATCTTCCACCAGGGCAAGAACCAGGGGCTTGACGACGTAGGGGTTCGGCTGGTCTACGCCTTCTGACTTCGCGCCGGTCCGCTTTGACGGACAGCGTGTCGCCGCCCAAAATCGAATAAACGTCTGCGGCCGAGTCCTGTCGAAGGGCCGCGTGACGTCACCGGGCAGGTGACAAGGCATATCTCTACCATGGCCAATGTGACCGTCGTCGGCGCCCAGTGGGGCGATGAAGGCAAGGGCAAGATCGTCGACTGGCTGTCCAACCGGGCGGACGTCGTCGTGCGCTTTCAGGGCGGCCACAACGCCGGCCACACGCTGGTGGTCGACGGCAAGGTCTACAAGCTGGCCCTGCTGCCCTCTGGGGTAGTTCAAGGTAAGTTGTCGGTGATCGGCAACGGCGTGGTCGTCGATCCCTGGCACCTGCTGGGCGAGATCGACAAGATCGCCGACCAGGGCGTGATGATCTCGCCCGAACTGCTGATCCTGGCCGACAACTCCTGCCTCATCCTGCCGCTGCACAAGGACCTGGACCAGGCCCGCGAGGCCGCCTCCAGCCAGAAGATCGGCACCACGGGCCGCGGCATCGGCCCGGCCTATGAGGACAAGGTCGGCCGTCGCGCCATCCGCGTCGCCGATCTGGCCGACCCCGAAGCCCTGAAGCCCAAGATCGAGCGCCTGCTCAGCCACCACGGCGCCCTGCGTCGCGGCCTGGGTCTGCCGGAAGCCAGCGCCCAGGAGCTGTTCGACGCCCTGATGGAGCTGGCCCCGCGCATCCTGCCCTACGCCCAGCCGGCGTGGCGGGTGCTGGACCAGGCCTACAAGGCCGGTCGCAAGATCCTGTTCGAGGGCGCTCAGGGCGCCCTGCTGGACGTCGACCACGGCACCTATCCGTTCGTCACCTCGTCCAACACTGTCGCCGGCCAGGCCTCGGCCGGGTCGGGCATGGGCCCTTCGGCGACCGGCTATGTGCTGGGTATCGTCAAGGCCTACACCACCCGCGTTGGCGAAGGTCCGTTCGCGGCCGAGCTTGATGACGAGGTCGGCAAGCACCTGTCCACCGTGGGCCGCGAGGTCGGCGTCAACACCGGCCGCGCCCGCCGCTGCGGCTGGTTCGACGCTGTTCTGGTGCGTCAGTCGGTGGCCATCAACGGCATCCACGGCATCGCCCTGACCAAGCTGGACGTGCTGGATGGCCTGAAGACGCTGAAGATCTGCGTCGGCTACCGGATCGGCGACCGCGAGGTCGACTATCTGCCGGCCGGCATGCGCGATCAGGCCGCCGCCGTTCCGATCTATGAAGAGATGGAAGGCTGGAGCGAAAGCACCGCCGGCGCCCGCTCGTTCAAGGACCTCAACGCCAACGCCATCAAGTATGTGCGCCGCGTCGAGGAACTGATCGGCGCCCCGGTGGCCTTGCTGTCGACCAGCCCCGAACGCGACGACACCATCCTGATGCGCGATCCTTTTCAGGGATAGAATGCGCGCGACAGGCGTTGCGTAAACGCTTGTGAAGCTTGTTCGGACTAGCGTCCCCGCGACTTGGCGTTGTGGGGATAGCCGTTGGGCTTGCGCGATTTTCTCGATGACGGGGTGGACGGCGCGATGCTCGATATGAGCCATCGCAGCCGGACCGCGCGCCTCACCGTGACGATGATGGTCAGCGGCCTGCTGGGCTATTATTTCGGCGCGGTCGCGATGCTGGCGTGGCTGGCGGTGAACGCTGTTCTGGAAAGCCTGCTGGTCGTTGTCGCCTTTTTGAGGCGGCGCGGTGGACGCCCCTCCCTGGTGGTCCGGCTGGGCGTGCCCGGACTCTTCACCTTGGCCTGGTCGGTCATGACCACCCTGAGCTGGGCGTATGGGCCCCAGGCCATGAAGTTCGCGGCGCTGGTCATGATGTTCGGCCTCCTGATCGAGGCGCTGAAATACGCCGCGCTGAACCGCGCGGCCCTGCTGGTCATGGCTCCGCCGCCCTTCATCGCCCTGGCCGCCGCGCCCCTGATTTCGGGCGGGTTCAAGCCGTGGGAGCTGGCCGTGGTGGCGTTCACCCTGCTGGGCCTGCTGGGCTACATGGTGCAAACCTCGCGCGCGCTGCGCGCCAACGCCCTGGCGCTGGAGAGGGCCCAGATCGAGGCCCTGGAGGCCAGCCGCGCCAAGTCGGCCTTCGTGGCGATGATGAGCCATGAACTGCGCACGCCGATGAACGGCGTCCTGGGCCTGGCCCATGCGCTGGGCGCGACCAAGCTGGACGCCCGTCAGGCCGACTATCTGGACATGATCATCCAGTCGGGCGACGGCCTGATGACCATCCTCAATGACATCCTCGACCTTTCCAAGATCGAGGCCGGAAAACTGGAGCTGGAAAGCGCGCCGTTCGACGTGCGCCAGCTGGCCGGCCAGATCCAGAAGGCGTGGAACGAAACCGCGCGCCGCAAGGGGCTGGAGCTGGTCCTGACGGTGACGCCAGACACCCCGGCCTGGCTGCTGGGCGACGCCCTGCGCGTGCGTCAGGTGCTGCTGAACCTGGTTTCCAACGCGCTGAAGTTCACCGAGAGCGGGCGCGTCGACATCGCCATCGCGCCGGGCGAGGCGGGCGGGCTGACCCTGTCGGTCTCGGACACCGGCGTCGGCCTGACCGAAGAGCAACTGAGCCATCTCTTCGCGCCATTCACCCAGGGTGATCGATCCACCGCGCGCCGCTTCGGCGGAACCGGGCTGGGCCTGACGATCTGTCGGCATCTGACCGAGCTGATGGGCGGCGATATCACCGTGACCAGCGCCGTGGGCGCCGGCTCGACGTTCAAGGTTTCCCTCGCCCTGCCGCTGGCTCAGGCTCCGGCGCGCCATGGCGCCGCGGCGCCGGTCCTCGACATCGACGGCGCGCGGGTGCTGGTGGTCGACGACAACGCCGTCAACCTGACGGTCGCGCGGGCGATCCTGGAGGCGGCCGGCATCGTCGTCGCCACCGCCAGCGACGGCCATCAGGCCCTGACCCGCCTGTTGATCGAGGATTTCGACGTGGTGCTGATGGACGTCCACATGCCGGGCATGGACGGTGTCGAGGCGGTGCGCCGCATCCGCGCCGGCGAGGCCGGGCGAGCGGATATCCCGGTCCTGGCCCTGACCGCCGACGCCATGTCTGGCGACGCCGAGAGGCTGCTGAGCCAGGGCTTTGACGATGCCCACCCCAAGCCCATCCGCCCCGCCGAGCTGCTGCAGGCGGTGGCTCGCCTCGCGGTCGGCTCGGTGGCGCCGACGCGTCTGTCGGCCTGACGACGTTCGGTTAGCGAACTTTTAGCGCGCGAGCGCTACGAACCTTCATCCCCCCCTAGAGAGCAGAAACCTTGTCAGCGCGTCGCAAGTTGAAACCGGTGCGTAGCGTTGACCGCGTCACGCGCAGCCTGCGGGCCCTGGAGCGAACGGCCTCGACGAGCCGCGTGCTGAACCTGCTGGCCATCCAGGCCGACAGCGGCCACCGGCCAGAGCACGCCGAGCATCCGCTGTTTCGCAACCGGATCCTCAACACCGCCCTGATCCTCAAGCATCGCCTGCGGAACGACGACATCTTCCTGTTCGACGAGGCGCGGCCGACGGCCACCAAGATCATCATCCCGTTCGACCGCACCGACCTGGGCCTGGGCGGCCAGTCGTTCTTCGTCGGCCAGCGCGGCTGGGTCGAACTGCTGCGCGAGGCCTCCAACGACCGCACCGACATGACGCGCGACCTTGCGACGCTCAGCATGATCGACATGCTGCCGTCGCTGGACCCCTTCCTGCTGCGCGAACATCTGCGCCGGCACGGCATGAACATCGCGCCCTGCTATTTCGCCCTGTCGTCGGGCGATCTGGCGCAGATGCAGGGCTTTGTCGCGGCCGAGATCACTCGGCTGATCGAGCTGGCCTACCGCCACACCGGCCGCACCTCGGGCGCCCATGTGGCGCGCTTGGTCGAGGCCCTGCTGTCCACCGACGTCGACGAGCGGCTGGAGCCCCTGCGCGCGACCCTCGTCATGGAGGGCGAGAGTTTCAAGGAGGGCGTCTTCAGCTGGAAGGGCTTCCTCTACTACAAGTGGATGTTGACCCGCCTGTGGCCGCAGATGGCCACCGTCAGCGGCGAGATCGGCCAGCTGGTGATCTCCGGCGCGCGCGACACCGAGACCGCCCGCTATCTCGACGACGCCCGCCGGCGCCTGCAGGGCGGCGTGGTGGTCGAGCGCAACGCCGTGCAGCGGGCCATCAAGATCTATGACGACGCCTTCGAGGATCTGATCGACAACGGTAAGCCACAGGCTTTCCGCGACTTCCTCCTGCGCGCGCCCGAGATGTTCATCTCTCTGGGTGAAAAGGTCGGGGTGATCTCGCATATCGCCAGCTACTGGCGCTACCGCTTCGCCGAGGGGCGTACGCCCACGGCCCATGTGGACGAAGCCATCGATATCTTTCAGGATTTCGAAGGCGGGCTTAGCGTGACCCTGACCAGCTGATCGCGGCGAGGCTGTTTTCGCATAACGTTATCAAGCTGATTTTTACGAACGGCTGCTAGAGTCGTTTCGAGTAAGTCTATCAGGAGCCGATTGGTCCGGTGTTCGACGGCAATATCCGCACAATCCAGCGTGTCGCCGCCAAGGTTCAGCGGGTGCTGGTCGTCGACCCCAATCCGGCGACGGCCCGTCTGCTGGCCGATCAGCTGCGCCAGCTCGGCAACGTCCAGATCTATCCGGCCCAGACCCTCGAGAAGGGCTATGCGATGGCCCGGACTGTCGACCCGCAGCTGATCTTCGTGGAATCGACCAGCGGCGGTCTCGACGGCGTGTTGCTGACCCGGACGATCCGTCGAAGCGACCTGGTCTGCCGCGAGGCGCCGATCATCATGTGCACCGCCGAGGCCACGGCCGAGATCATCTTCGGCGCCCGCGACGCCGGCGTGCACGAGTTCATGCGCAAGCCGTTCACGATCGGGGACCTGGAGCGCCGCCTGGAAGCGGTGACCCTCAAGCCCCGCGACTGGATCGAGGCGGTGCAGTATGTCGGCCCCGACCGTCGCCGCTTCAATTCGGCGGACTACAAGGGACCGCGCAAGCGCAAGGCCGACGCCGCGGGCACGGTCGCGGCGCGTCTGTCCCAGGCGCTGCGCATCGTCCGCTCGGCCGCCCAGGCCCTGGACAGCGATCCCGCCCAGGCCCGCCGAGCCCTGGCGGCTCAGGCCCTGGAGCTGCGCAAGGTGGGCGAGGCGGTCAAGGAGCCGCGGCTGGTCGCGGCCGCCGCCGCGCTTGACCAGTGCGTGAGGAGCGAGGCCGCCGGGCCCCAGGCGCGCATCGACCTGCTGGCGCGCATCGATTCCCTGCTGGTCTTCACGGCCGCGGACGACAACGGCGGTCGCGGCGCGGCGTAATACCGCCGCATTTGGCGACAAAGATGGGTTTTGCGATGTGTTTGGCTATCATGGCGCCGGTGTGACCCTCATGCCGCACAACGCCGTTGTTCGGCTGGTCGTCACAATTCGACAACCTAAACGGTAAAAATCCGTCATCGAGCTTAACTAACCCTGCCCCCGCTTTCGAAGGGGGCTACATTGAAAATTCGAGTTCTTTTGATGGGCGCGGTGTCCGCGCTCAGCCTTGCGTCCGCCGCTCAAGCTGGCCCTGACGCCGCCGTCACCGCTGCCGCGCCCGAGACCGCCGACAGCGCCGAGGTCAGTGAACTCCTGGTCACCGCCCGCCGTCCGATGGCGGAAAGCGAAGCGGCCTCCCTTCTGGCGCAGCGCAATTCCAACTCGCTGGTCAGCGTCCTGTCGGCCGACGCCGTCGGCAACCTGCCCGACCAGAATATCGCCTTCGCCGTGGGCCGTCTGCCCGGCGTCGGCATCGAGCGCGACCAGGGCCAGGCCCGCTATGTCAACCTGCGGGGCGCCCCGGTCTACTGGACAACCCTGTCGTTCGACGGTCTCAGCGTGGTCAGCCCCGAGGGCCGCGCCTCGCGCTTCGACAACATCCCGTCGGCCATCGCCAGCATGATCACGGTGCAGAAGGCCATCGTGCCGTCGATGCCGGGCGACACGGTCGCCGGCAATGTCGACATCCGCACCCGCCGCGCCTTCGACTACAAGGGCCAGAAGGTCACCGGCAAGTTCGGCATGGGCGTGGTCGAGCTGGGCGACGGCACCGAGCTGGACACCAATCTCGTCTATTCCAACATCTTCATGGACGGCAAGCTGGGCGTCGTGGCCCAGGCCTCGTACTATTCGCGCGGCATGGCGACCGATAACTGGGAGACCGATCCCTACCTGTCGAACACGGTCGACCCCACCAAGCACTTCGCCCGCGAACACGAGAACAAGCACTATCGCCTGGTGCGCGAGAACATCTCGGCCTCGACCCGCATCGACTACAAGTTCGACGACAACAACAGCGTATTCTTCAGCACGATCAATACGTTGTACCATGACGACGAACTGCGCGACAATTTCATCTTCCGCCTGGACCAGGGCACGGACGCCGCCGGCAACAGCTACACCAGCGCCGCCTACATCAATGGCAACAGCCCCACCTTCGGCACCGTGTACGGCGCGCGCATCAACGCCCGCATCGATTATCGCGACACCAAGGAGTTCATGACCACCAACACCGTTGGCGGCGAGCACAGCCTGTCGGGTTGGGACCTGTCCTGGCGCCTGAACTACACCTTCACCAACGACGGCCGTAACAACACCGCCTCGGGCGCGTTCCAGAGCCCGTCCAGCTTCCTGCTGCGTCCGACCATCGAATACGACTTCCGCAATGGCGACGTGAACACGGTCAAGCTCTACACGACCGGCGGCACGACCACGGCCCGCACCAAGGGCGCCCAGGTCACCGATATCGAGGCGTTCGCCTTCCCGATGCAGAACCTGTCCTATCTGGACGGCGGCGACATCACCGGCGCCTACACGGCCAAGTTCGACATCGATCGCGAGGCGGAGCTGTTTGGTCTGCCGACCAAGTTCGAGTTCGGCGGCCTGTTCACCGATCGCACCAAGAAGTCGCGCGAGTTCGGCTGGACCCGCACCTTCGCCGCCGCCGAGGCGCCGGCCTGGAACCTGTTCGCCGACTCCATCGGCTACCTGGGTTCGCAGAACCTGAACTACACGTTCCGCTACACCGACAAGGGCCGCACCAACGCGTTCATGAAGAACGAGATCGCCGCCGGTCGCGCGGTCTACAGCAACGGCCTGTCCAACTACTGGAAGGTCAGCGAGAAGATCACCGCCGGCTACGGCATGGCCACCACCACCTTCGATTGGGGCAACATCGTCTACGGCGCCCGCGTCGAGAAGATCGAGAACACCGGCGAGGCCTATGTCGCCTTCCCGGCCGCCGGAACCACGCCGGCGGGCAACCGCCTGGTCAAGACCTCCAGCGACGACACCCTGGTCTATCCCAGCGTTCACCTGAACTGGAACGTGCGCGAGAACGTCAAGCTGCGGGTGGGCGTCACCACCTCGGCCTCGCGCCCCGACTTTGACGACCTGCGTCCCAACTACACCTTCAACGACGCCTCGCAGACGATCTCGGGCGGCAATCCCTATGCCAAGCCTGAAAAGCAGATCGGCCTCGACACCTATGTCGAGTGGTACATGAACCCGGAAGGCTTCCTGTCGGCCGGCGTGTTCTACAAGGACATCAAGGATGTCCTGGTCCAGACCTCGGGCGTGTTCGGCAACGACACCCTGAACTCGGGCGGCATCGACCGCAGCAGCTATGTTGTCAGCCGCATCGACAACGGCGGCGACGGCCACCTGGAAGGCCTGGAACTGTTCTATTCGGGCAGCGCCAAGCAACTGGCCGAAGACCTGAACCTGCCCGAATGGATGCAGGGCTTCGGCGTCCGCGCCTCGGCCACCTGGACCAAGTCGGAGATCAACCTGCCCGCCGTCAACGGCGTGCCGGCCCGCAAGATCAGCCTGCTGGGCACCTCGGACGGCGTCTACAATCTGCAGGCGCTCTATGAAAAGTACGGCTGGAGCCTGCGCCTGGCCTACCAGTACCGCACGCCCTGGGGCCAATCGATCGGTACGTATCGCGTCATCAACGGCGGCGTCTATCCGGTCGATAACGGAGACATCTACTGGAACGCTGACGAGGAAGTCGACTTCTCGGCCCGCTACCAGTTCAACAAGCGCATGGAAGGCTTCTTCGACGCCAGCAACCTGAGCAATCAGGGCGCGCGCCGCTATGGCGACCAGTCGCGCTATCCGATCGAATACGAGAAGTTCGGCCGCCGCTACGTCGCGGGCATCCGCTTCAATTTCTAGGGTCCTTCAGACCTGAAGGGGGCCGGCTGAGCGATCAGCCGGCCTTTTTGTTATCGGTCCAGCCAGTGGCGCAGGGCCCCGTTGACCGCGCCCGGCGCCTCCATCGGCGTCATGTGACCGGCGTTGGGGATGACCAGCAGGTGCGAGCAGCCGATCGCCCGGGCCATGGCGCGATGGCCCTCGGCGGGCGTGATCTGGTCGTTCTCGCCGCAGATGATCACCATCGGACAGCGCAGGGCTTTCAGCGCCGCTTCGCCATCCTCGCGCGCCAGGCCGTTCTGGCGCAGGAACACCTCGCGGCCCAGGCGCTGGGTCATGTCGATGATGCGGCTGGTCAGGGCGACGTCGTCCAGCCGCGAGGCGTCGACATAGCTCTTCAGGATCGCGTGGCTGATGCCCAGAAAGGCCCCCGGTCGACGGGCGGCCTCGTCCAGGGCCTTGCGGCGGATGGCTCGGTCAGGGCTGTCAGCGTGGATGGACGTGTCGATCAGGGCCAGGCGCTGAATCCGCTCGGGCGCGAGGCGGGCGATCTCCTGGGCCACATAGCCGCCCATCGAGAACCCGGCCAGGGCGAAGGTCGGCTCGGCCTCGGCCAGCACGGACTGCGCCAGTTCGCGGATGGTTTCGCCGCGCGTCAGGTCGGGGACGTGGCAGCGGGCGATGTCGGCGAGGCCGCTGATCTGATCGCGCCAAAGCTCGGCGTCGTTCAGGAGGCCGGTCAGCAGGAGGAGTTGGGGGAGGGGAGCGGGCATGTCCCACCTATAGGAGGTCCTCCCCCTCTGGGGGAGGTGGCCCAGAGGGCCGGAGGGGGCCAACTGGGCCTATGCCGTGAAGGCCCCCTCAGTCGCTCCGCGACAGCTCCCCCAGAGGGGGAGCATCTTAAATCAGGCCTCGACCATGTTCTTGGCGATGGCCGCTTCGCGCATGGTCTTCTGCAGCTTCTCGAACGCCCGGACCTCGATCTGGCGAACCCGTTCGCGGCTGACGCCATAGTGGGTGGCCAGGTCTTCCAGGGTGGTCGGGTCGTCCTTCAGCCGGCGCTCGGTCAGGATGTGACGTTCGCGATCGGTCAGTTCGACCATGGCTTCCTCGAGAAGACCCATGCGCAGGGACTTCTCTTCGTTCTCGGCGACGACGGTCTCTTGCGAGACCTGGTCGTCATCGGCCAGCCAGTCCTGCCACTCGCTCTCGCTGTCCGAACGCAGGGGGGCGTTCAGCGAGGCGTCGGGGCCCGACAGGCGGCGGTTCATCGAGATGACCTCGCTATCCAGCACGCCCAGCTTGGTGGCGATGGCGCTGACCTGGTCGGGACGCAGGTCGCCGTCCTGGAAGGCCTCGATCTGGCTCTTGGCCTTGCGCAGGTTGAAGAACAGCTTCTTCTGCGCAGCGGTCGTGCCCATCTTCACCAGCGACCACGAGCGCAGGATGTATTCCTGGATCGAGGCGCGGATCCACCACATGGCGTAGGTGGCCAGGCGGAAGCCCTTGTCGGGCTCGAACTTCTTGACGGCCTGCATCAGGCCCACATTGCCCTCGGAGATCACTTCGCCGATCGGCAGGCCATAGCCGCGATAGCCCATGGCGATCTTGGCCACCAGACGCAGGTGCGAGGTGACCATCTTGTGGGCGGCTTCAGAGTCCTGATGCTCTTTCCAGCGTTGGGCGAGCATGAACTCCTCGTCCTTGGGCAGCATCGGGAATTTGCGGATTTCGGTGAGGTAGCGCGACAGGCCGCCATCCGGCGACATCACAGACAATGAACTAACGGCCATGGTACTATCCCCTTCGGCTTCGCGGATCCGCACGCGGGCCGCGCGCCATCATCCCCTCACAACAGGTGAGATAGGGAGCGGTTGCGGCCAAGTTAAGTCCGATAACGCATTTGTAATGTCCCACGCGCGGGCTCGGATATTGATCGTATCGGTCATGGCCTTGAACCGAAGCGGCTTCGCGGCGATCTTGCGGCGAAACTCAACTGAGGGCGGCCCTATGTTCCGACTGATCTTCCGCGTGCTGTTCGCCGCGCTGGGCCTTTATATCGCCGCGCGGTTCGTTCCCGGCATCTCGGCCGACGGCTGGACCACCCTGCTGATCGCCGGCCTGCTGCTGGGGATCGTCAATGCGGTGGTCAAGCCGATCGTGGTGGTGCTGACCTTCCCGATCACCATCGTCACCCTGGGCCTTTTCCTGCTGGTGGTGAACGGCGCGATGCTGGGTCTGGTTGCCTGGCTGCTGGACGGTCTGGTCGTCAAGGGTCTGATCCCCGGCATCCTGGGCGCGCTCGTCGTGGGCGTGGTCAGCTGGGGCGGTCAGGTGCTGATGGGGGATGGGACGTCGGATCGGGCCTAGGGGGCGCCGCAACGTCACACTGCCCCGCTCGGCGATCTTGATCTAACCTGCCCGCCACAGACGCGCCGGCCATGGGACCGGCGCGCGGGAGGAGAGCCGTGATGACTATCGCCGGCGTCAATCACCTGGCCCTGGTCTGCCGCGACATGGCGGAGACCACGAAATTCTATACCGAAGTTCTGGGCATGCCGCTGATCAAGACGGTGCAACTGCCGGACGGCGGACAGCACTTTTTCTTCGACTGCGGGGGCGGCTCCAGCCTGGCCTTTTTCTGGTGGCCCGACGGCCCGCCCGCCGCGCCGGGGATCGCCTCGGTCAAGGCCTTTCCGCAAGAGCCGCGCACGGCCGTGGGCTCGATGAACCACATCGCCTTCTCGGTGCCGCAGGACGAGCTTGAGACCTGGCGCCAGCGCCTGGTCGACGCCGGGGTCGAGACCTTCCCGATGGTGGTCAATCACGACGACAGCCCCATGGGCGTGGCGTCGAAGCCTCACGACGGCGTCTTCGTGCGCTCGGTCTATTTCACCGATCCCAACGGCATCATGATGGAGCTGGCGGCCTTCACCCGGCCGTTCACGCCCGAGGATGTGCGCCACCAGCCGGGCAGCCTCCGCGTCCCGGCGGAGGCCTGAGGTGCCGCGTCTGCGCGAGGTTCCGCGGGGCGAGGTGACCGATCCGAAGGTCCTGGCCCTCTACGACCAGCTGTTCGGTGATCGTGATCCCGTCGCGCAGCCCGGCACAGCCACCGGCACGCGCGGGGACTGGTGGACGGTGTTCGCCAACAGCCCCGACGTGCTGATCCACGCCGCGCGCGGCTTTGGCCTGTATCGCGACCCGGCCCGCAAGATCGATCCGGTGCTGCGCGAACTGGCCCAGACGCGGGCCGGCTGGGCGCGCGGGAGCCAGTTCGTGTTCTCCCAGCACTGCAAGTCGCTGCGTGGCCTGGGCGTGTCCGAAGCCAGGATCGCCGCCGTGCCGGCCTGGCAGGTGTCCGACGTCTTCGACGCCCGCGAGCGCGCCGTGCTGGCCTATGCCGACGCTCTGGTCCTGGACGGCGGCCGGGTCGCCGACGGCGTGTTCGAGGCCCTGAAGGGCTTTCTGGATGATGAGCAGATCCTGGAGCTGACCTACATCACCTGCCTCTACGAGATGCACGCGGTGATGAGCCGGGCCCTACGCCTGGAGTTCGACGACCGCGCCGAACCGATCGTGGAGATCGCCGCGCCGGAGGATTTCACGGCGCGGGACTTTATGGATACGGGGCGGTAGGGCTACCCTGGGCGGAGTCGGGGCGTGTTTGAGAGATCCTTGGCAATCAAGGTAAACGCCCCTGAAAGCACTGTGACGCCCTGGTGAAGTTTTCGCGAAATGAGTGTCTACAAGCGCCTGTATTAGCACGCCGTTAGTCGGGAAATGGTCGTTACCTCCGGTAGTGGAGGCGTGCCCATGTTCACTTTGCGAGATACCGTTTCTTCCCTGGCTCCGGCGCGTCGCGACGACCTGGGCAAGACACTCTATGAACGGTTCCGCGAGGAGCCCGATACCTTGATCATCCCGGTGCTCGATGACGAGGACCGGCCGATTGGTCTTGTCGAGCGCAACGCCTTCTTCCTGCGGATGGCGGCCGAGTACGGCCGCGCCCTCTATGCCAACCGGCCGATTTCGGCGCTGATGGATGTCGAGCCGCTGGTGGTGGACGCCGACACGGCCCTGGCCGACTTCACGACCGACAGCCTTTCGTACCGGGCCTCCGACCTGCTGCGGGGCTTCATCGTCACCGATGGCGGCCGTTATCTGGGTGTCGGCACCGTGCTGGCCCTGCTGCAGGCCGCCAACGAGAGCAATCGCCGGGGCGTCGCCGAACTGGCCGCCGCCAAGGCCGACGCCGAGCGGGCGCAGATCTTCATGACGGCGGTCGTCGAGGCCATGCCCTCGATGGTCTTCGTCAAGCGGGCCGACGACCACCGCTATGTGCTGCTGAACCGCGCCGGCGAAAAGATCCTGGGCTTCTCGCGCGACGAGGTGATCGGCCGCACCGACGCCGACTTCCATTCGGCCGAGCACGCCGTCCTCTATACCGAGCGTGACCGCGATGTGATCGAGTCCGGCGAGGTCCGGATCATCGAGGAGGACCTGGTGCCGCGCAAGGACGGCAGCCTGGCCATCCTCCGTACAAAGAAAATTGCCATCGCCGACGCCGACGGCCGCGCCGAATATGTGCTGGGCGTGTCGGAAGACATCGCTGAGCGCAAGCGCGCCGAGGCCCAGATCGCTCGTCTGGCCCATTACGACCCCCTGACCGAACTGCCCAACCGCGTGCTGTTCCAGAGGCATCTGGGCGAGGCCCTGTCACGGCGCCGGCGCAAGGGCGACCAGCTGGCCGTGCACTTCATCGATCTCGACCGCTTCAAGAGCGTCAATGACACCCTGGGCCATCCGATCGGTGATGAGCTGCTGCGCATCGCCGCCGAGCGCCTGCGCGGCTGCGTCCGCGACGGCGACACCGTGGCGCGGCTGGGCGGCGACGAGTTCGCGGTCGTGCAGACGGGCCTGTCTGACCTGACCGGGGCCACGCGCCTGGCCGAGCGGGTGGTCAAGGCCATGGCCGCGCCGTTCGACCTGCACGGTCATCATGTGGTGATCGGCGCCAGCGTCGGGGTGTCCGTCGCGCCGTCCGACGGCGACGACGCCGACGAGCTGCTCAAGAAGGCCGACATGGCCCTGTACCGCGCCAAGGCCGACGGGCGCGGCGCCTTCCACTTCTTCGAGCCGGCCATGGACGAACAGCTCCAGGCCCGCCGGGCCTTGGAGCTTGACCTGCGCCGCGCCCTGGTGGCCGGCGAATTCCAGCTCTACTACCAGCCGCTCTACCATCTGGGCGACGACCGGGTGACGGGCTGCGAAGCGCTGTTGCGCTGGAACCATCCCGAGCGCGGCATGGTCTCGCCCGCCGATTTCATTCCCCTGGCCGAGGAGATCGGCCTGATCGTCCAGCTGGGCGAATGGGTGCTGCGCGAAGCCTGCGCCGAGGCGGCTACCTGGCCCGATCACGTGCGGCTGGCGGTCAATCTGTCGCCGGCCCAGTTCCGCGACCGCGCCCTGGTGCGCACGGTGGTCTCGGCCCTGGCCACCTCGGGCCTGCCCGCCGAGCGGCTGGAGCTGGAGATCACCGAGTCGGTGCTGCTGCAGGACAACGCCGCCAACATGACCATGCTGCACGACCTGCGGGCCCTGGGCGTGCGCATCTCTATGGACGACTTCGGCACCGGTTACAGCTCGCTGAGCTATCTGCGCAGCTTCCCGTTCGACAAGATCAAGATCGACCAGACCTTCGTGCGCGACATCCTGAAGGACAGCGACGCCCTGGCGATCATCAAGGCGGTGCTCGACCTGGGCGCCAGCCTGGGCATCGTCACCACGGCCGAGGGCGTCGAGACTGTGGAGCAGCTGAACGCCCTGCGCGACCAGGGCTGCGCCGAGATCCAGGGCTACTTCATCAGCCGCCCCTCCCCGGCGTCGGACATCGCCCGGATGCTGAACGTGGAGGCGCGCGACCTGCGCGCGCCAGCTCAGGCGATCCGGCTCAAGGCCGCGCCCAGGTCCTCGACGCTCTCGGGCGTCGTGGCCCAGGAGCACATGAAGCGGGCCGTGCCGTCCAGGAAGCGATAGACGAACCAGCCCTCGCCGCGCAGGCGCTCGAGGGCCGCGTCGTCCATGTCGACGAAGACGCCGTTGGCCTCGACCGGGTGACGGACAGGGAAGGGCATCAGGGCCGCCAGCTTGCGGGCCATGGCGTTGGCGTGCGCCGCGCGCTGGGCCCAAGGTCCGCCGTCGTTGGCTTCACCCAGCAGGCCCAGCCACGGGGCGGCCAGGAAGCGGCCCTTGCTGACCAACTGGCCGGCGTGCTTCAGCCGGGCGTCCAGCCGGCGGGCGTGGTCGGGATTGAGGAACACCACGGCCTCGGTCGGGGTCGAGCCGGCCTTGGTGCCGCCCATGACCAGGATGTCGACGCCCATCTTCGCCACCGACTTCAGGTCAAAGCCCGCCGCCACGGCGTTGGCCAGTCGCGCGCCGTCGAGGTGGACGCCATAGCCCTTGGCCTTCACCGGCGCGATCAACGACAGCAGGTGGGCCTCGTCATAGACCGTGCCGTATTCGGTGGCGGTGGTCAGGGACAGGGCCGCCGCCGGCTGATTATAGGACACCTCGGGCCGCGCCAGGGCCGCTTCTAGGCCCGCCAGTTCGATCCGTCCCGACGGGCCCGGCAGGCCGATCAGGCCGACACCCTGGCCGAAGAAGCCGGGGGCTCCGGTCTCGTCGGTCAGGATGTGGGCGTGCTCGTGGGCCAGCACCGCCTCGTGCGGATGGGCCAGGACCGTCAGGGCGAAGGCGTTGGCCGCCGTACCCGAGGCGGTGAAGCGCACCTGGGCGTCGGCGTCCAGCAGGGCCCGGATACGCTCGGCGGCGGCGGCGCTGACATGGTCGGTCCCGTAGCCCGAGGCCGCGCCGGCATTGGCGGCGACCAGCGCCTCGATCACCTCGGGCATGGCGCCGGCGACATTGTCGGAAGCGAAGTCGTAGCGGGCTTTTGTCATGCCCTCTGGATAGGGGCAGGCGTGGGCTCCGGGCAAGCCGGAACCCACGTCGCGAGCGCCTTACTGGGCCGCCGCCAGGGCCTGGTTCAGATCGGCCAGGATGTCGTCGATATGCTCCAGACCGATCGAAAGGCGCACATAGCCGTCCGAAACCCCGGTCGCGCGCTGCTCGTCGGCGCTCAGCTGCGAATGGGTGGTCGAGGCCGGGTGGATGGCCAGGCTGCGGGCGTCGCCGATATTGGCCACGTGATAGAAGAGCTTGAGGCTGTCGATGAACTTGCGTCCCGCCTCGCGTCCCCCGGCCAGTTCGAAGCCGACCAGCCCGCCATAGCCGCCCGACAGGTAGCGGTCGGCGCGCTCGCGCTGGACGCCGGTCTGGACGCTGGGGTGGATCACGCGGGTCACGCCGGACGTCTGCGACAGGGCCTTGGCGACGGCCGCCGCGTTCTCGCTATGGCGGGTGATGCGCAGCGGCAGGGTCTCGACGCCCTGCAGGATCTGGAAGGCGTTGAACGGCGACAGGGCCGCGCCCAGGTCGCGCAGCAGCACCGTGCGAGCCCGCAGGATATAGGCGATGGGCCCCAGCGGCTTGGCGGCTTCCGACCAGACCGCGCCGTGATAGCTGGGGTCGGGGGTGTTCAGCGTCGGGCTGCGCTCGGGATGGGCGGTCCAGTCGAAATTGCCGCCGTCGATGATTACGCCGCCGATCGAGGTGCCGTGGCCGCCGATATATTTGGTGGTGGAATAGACGACGATCGCCGCGCCGTGCTCCAGCGGCCGGGCCAGCAGCGGGGCGGCGGTGTTGTCGACGATCAGCGGGACGCCCAGCTTGCGGCCGATCTCGGCCACCTCGGCGATCGGGAAGACGGTCAGCTTCGGATTGGGCAGGGTCTCGGCATAGTAGGCGCGGGTGCGCTCATCGGTGGCGCGGGCGAAGGCCTGGGGATCTTCCGGATCGACAAAGCGCACCTCGATCCCCTGGTCGCGCAGGGTGTTGGCGAACAGGTTCCAGGTGCCGCCATAGAGGTCGGTCGAGCTGACGATATTGTCGCCGGCCCGGGCCAGGTTCTGGATCGCCGTGGCCGAGGCCGCCTGGCCCGAAGCCACCGCCAGGGCCGCGGCGCCGCCTTCCAGGGCAGCCAGGCGCTGTTCCAGGATGTCGGTCGTCGGGTTGCCCAGGCGCGTATAGATGTTGCCCAGCTTGCGCAGGGCGAACAGGTCTGAGGCGTGCTCGGTGCTTTCGAACTGATACGAGGTGGTCTGATAGATCGGCGGCGCGACCGCGCCCGTCGCGGGATCGGCGCGCCAGCCGGCGTGCAGGGCCAGGGTTTCGGGGTGAAGCTTGCGGTCGGTCATCGGCGTTTCCTGCGACTTTTCCTGAAAAGGACCGGGCGACCCTAGTCCGGCCGCGCCGGGGTAAAACGCCGGATATTCTTGTCGGCGCCTTAGAAAATTTGAGGCGCGCGTCCCGGCCCTGTCACCTGACCTCGCGCGCCCAGGCCCGCACGTCGTCGACGAACAGCTCAGGCTCTTCCATCGCCCCGAAGTGTCCGCCGCGCGGCATGTCGGTCCAGCGGGTGATGTTGTAGGCCCGGTCGCACCAGCTGCGCGGCGGGGCCTGATACAGGGCCTCTCCCGGGAAATTGGCGAAGGCGGTGGGGGTTTCGCAGCGGGTTCCGGCCGGCAGGACGATGCCGCCTTCCTCCATCAGGCCGCGATAGTACCAGGCGCCGGTCGTGAAGCTGCCGGTCATCACGTACAGCATGATGTTGGTCAGCAGCTGGTCGTCGCTGAACACCTCCTCGAACGGCTTGCCCGACAGGTCGGCCCAGTCGTGGAAGCGCTCCAGGATCCAGGCGGCCTGGCCCACGGGATTACCCGCGCCCAGCCAGGCCAGGGACTGTGGCTTGGAGGCCTGCAGCCGGAAATAGGCGCCCATGACGTCCATGGCGAAGCCCGTGCGCTGGATCCAGGCGATCTCGGCCTCGCCCTGCGGCGGGCCGTCCGGGCGAAAGCCGATCATGTTCAGGTGGATGGCTTTCACATGCGCCGCATGGTCCAGCCCCAGCCATGAGGTGACGAGGCCACCCCAGTCGCCGCCCTGGGCCAGATAGCGGTCGTAGCCCAGTTCCTGGGTCATCAGGGTGTTGAACAGCCGCGCGGTGGTCCGCTGACCGATCGGCGCCTTGGGCTTTCCGGAGAAGCCAAAGCCCGGCAGGGACGGGATCACCAGATCAAAGGCGTCGGCCGGGTCGCCGCCGTGGCGCGACGGGAAGGCCAGGGGCTCGATGGCGTCCCAGAATTCGAAGTGGCTGCCCGGCCAGCCATGGGTCAGCAGCAGCGGGCGCTTGCCGCCCGCCTCGCCGATCACGTGGACATAGTGGATGTCGAGATCCTCGACCCTGGCCGTGAACTGCGGATAGCGATTGAGGGTCTCTTGCGCCTTGCCGACATCAAACCCGTCGGCCCAGTAGGCGGCCAGGCGTTTCAGCGTCTCGGCGTCGCAGCCATGGTTCCAGCCGCCGCCCTCCGGCGAGACGGGGAATTCGTAGGCCCGCACCTGGGCGCGGACCCTGTCGACGGCTTCCTGGCTCCACTCGACCTTGAACGGCGTGGCCATGGCGTCCTCCCTGTTTTGTCGGAGGGTCAGGCGGGTGACGTCGGGGAGGTCAACCGAAACCTCCGCTCTCCCCGGCCTTCGCCGGGGAGAGCGGAAGATTTAGAGGCGGATTTCTTGAACTTCACCGCCCTGGTCGGCCTCATAGGCTTGAGCGAAGAACAAGACATCCTCGATGGGTTCATCCATGTGGCTGCTGGTGACGAAGAAGCCGCTGGGATCGGAACCATCGTCGACCAGGATATCGTCAATGCGATCCTCGATCTCGTCGGCATCATCGCCCACAATGGCGACCAGCGCGACTTGATCACGTAGACATTGCTCGACGAATGGTTTCAGCGCCGCACTGTCCGAAAGAGGCAGCCGCAGAACGACTTTTCGCGCGTAAGTCATGCTTGGGCCTTAGCTAAAAACCGCCCCCGCACCTTCGGCCAAAGCATATTCACCGCCAGGCCGGTTAGCACCAGCGCCGCGGCCGCCAGCTTCCAGCCGGGCAGGCCCTCGTGCAGCAAAAGGGCCGAGGCGCCCATGCCGAACACTGGCACCAGCAGGGCCATCGGCGTGACGGTCGCGGCCGGGTGGCGGGCCAGCAGCCAGCCCCAGGCGGCGTAGCCGAACATGGTGTTGCCGACGGCCTGCCACAGCACCGCCGCCCAGGTCAGGGCGTCGGCCGAGCGGACGCCGTGAACCATGGCGCTCCAGCCTTCCAGCCACAGCGACATGAGAAACAGCGGCGGGATCGAGAACAGGCTGGCCCAGACCACATAGCCCAGCATGTTCACGCTGCCGGCCTGGCGGGCGACGATATTGCCCCCCGACCAGCTGGCGGCGGCCAGCAGCACCAGCAGCACGCCCAGCGGCGTGGCCGCGCCGCCGCCATGCGCGGCGATCAGCACGATGCCCGAGGCGGCCAGCAGCAGGGCGACGATCTGGAAGCCCTGCACCTTCTCGCGATTGATCTGCATGGCCATGCCGATGGTGAAGAACACCTGGGTCTGCACGACCAGCGACGCCAGGCCGGGCGAGATATGGCCCTTCATGGCCATGAACAGCAGCCCGAATTGCCCCGCCCCGATCAGCACGCCATAGGCCGCCAGGTTCCACCACGGCACGGCCGGACGCTTCACGAAAAACGCCATCGGCAGCAGCACCAGGGTGAAGCGCAGGGTGGCGAACAGCAGGGGCGGCAGGTGGTCCAGTCCGATGCGGATGACCACGAAATTGGTCCCCCACACCGCCACCACGGCCAGCGCCAGCAGGAAGTGGCGCAAGGGCAGGGGAGCGTTGGTCATGGGACAAAACCGATCCGAGGCTAGGCTTGACGGGGACTTGAACCCCCGTGCGCCGCGTCGCAACGGAAACATTGTCTCGATGACAATGCCGGGCCGCCGCTGGACTCAGCCCATCGCCAGGTCAAGGCCGCGCCCGAGCAGCGCGAACGCGGTCTGACGCAGCTTCTGGGGGTCGATCGAGGGCGAAAGCTTGCCCGACAGCTGCAGCACCAGGCTGCCGTGCAGGATGGTCCAGAACACATGGCCGATCATTTCGGCGTCCCCCTGGATGGCGCCGGCCTTGATCATGGCCTCGACATGGGCGGTCATGGTGCGCCGGGCGCGCGCCGCAGCGGCGGTCAGTTCGGGGTAGTCATTCTCGGTCGGCTGCGAGAGGTCGAACATCAGCTTGTAGGCCTGGGGCTGCTCGAGGGCGAAGTCGACATAGGCCCCCGCGGCCTGGCGTGACTTGTCCACGGCGGAGCCCGGCAGGGCCATCGCCCCCTCGATGGTTTCGGCGAAGCGGGTGAAGGCCGCCGCCCGCACGGCCGCCAGGATAGCGTCCTTGTCCTTGAAGTAGCGATAGGGGGTCATGGGGCTGACGCCCATGGCGGTGGCCAGTTCGCGCATGGTTACGGCCTCTGGGCCACGCTCGGCGAACAGGCTCTCGGCGGCCGCGCACAGGCGGCGGCGGAAGTCTTCAACGTCTTCGGAGGACAGAACGCGGGGCAAGGCGGAATCCGAGTTGACTCAGGCATTCGCTTACAACATAAATTTACAACGTAAACAATAAGCCTTTCGACAGGCGTCAGGGAGATCGGCCATGGACGGCGAAGTTCGCATCAACCCCTTTCTGAGCGGCAATTTCGCGCCGGTGCGCAGCGAGGATGACTTTGAGCTGCCGGTGGAGGGCGCGCTGCCCGCCGGCCTGTCGGGCACGCTGTACCGCAACGGCCCCAACCCGCAGTTCGACCCGCGCGACGCCAACTATCACTGGTTCGTCGGCGACGGCATGCTGCACGCCTTCACGATCGCCGACGGCAAGGTCCACTATCGCAACCGCTGGGTCCGCACGAACAAGTGGACGGTCGAGCACGCGGCGGGCCGGGCCCTGTTCGGCAGCTGGGGCAATCCCATGACCACCGACCCTGCGGTCCTGGGAACCGACAGCGGCGTGGCCAACACCAACATCGTCCAGCACGCCGGCCGGTTGCTGGCGCTGGAGGAGGCGCATGCGCCGTTCCAGCTCTCCGGGCCCGCGCTCGACTCGATCGGCCCGCATGACCTGGGCGGCAAGGTCACGGCCCACCCCAAGACCTGCCCGATCACCGGCGAGATGGTGTTCTTCGCCTATGCCGACGACCCGATGCCGCTGTCCAGCCAGATCAGCTGGGGCGTGGCCGACGCGACCGGAAAGCTTCTCAAGCGCGAGACCTTCGCGGCGCCCTATTGCTCGATGATCCACGACTTCGCGGTCACCCGCGACCACGTGGTGATCCCGGTCCTGCCCCTGACGGGCAGCCTGCAACGGGCCATGGCCGGCAAGCCGGCGTTCGCCTGGGAGCCGGAAAAGGGCGGCCAGCTGGCCGTGATGCGTCGCGACCAGGGCGTGGCCAGCCTGCGCTGGATCGAGGCCCCCAAGGGCTATGTCTTCCACGTGATGAACGCCTTCGATGAGGGCGAGACCATCATCGTCGACGTGATGCGCTACGCCTCGGCGCCGTTGTTCCCCAATGCCGACGGCACGCGAGGCGAGAACGCGGCGGCCTATCTGGTGCGCTGGACGATCGACCTGACGACCGGCTCGGTCACCGAGGCACCGCTCGACGATCTGGCCGGCGAGTTCCCGCGCTTTGACGAGCGGCTGGCGGGCCTGCCCTATCGCCACGGCTGGTTCGTCGGTCAGAGCCTCAAGCCCGGCGACTTCCGCGCCAACATCATCGCCCATATCGACCTTGAGACCGGCGTGCGGGCCGACTGGACCGCGCCGGCGGGCGACGCGATCTCCGAGGCGGTGTTCACGCCCGCGTCACCGGACGCGCCGGAAGGCGAGGGCTGGCTGACGGCGGTGGTCTATCGCGGACAGCTGAACGTCAGCGAGCTGGTGGTGCTGGACGCGATGAACGTGGCGGCGGGGCCGGTGGCGAGCGCCAGGCTGCCCCGGCGCGTGCCGTTCGGGTTTCATGGCAACTGGGTCAACGCCTAGCAGCCTTCTCCCCTTGCGGGAGAAGGTGTCGCCGTCAGGCGACGGATGAGGGGTCGCGCGGACGGATCAGGTGAAACCCCTCATCCGTCCGCTTCGCGACCACCTTCTCCCGCAAGGGGAGAAGGGTGGCGAACAAGTGTTTGACTTGATCGCGGAAGGTCCTGTTACCTCACCCCCAACAACCAAGGGAGCGCCGCCATGGCCTGGGATTTTCTGGTCGCCAAGACCGACCTGAGACAGACGCAATTCCAGCCCGCGACCCTGCCTGACCTGGGCGAGAACGACGTTCGGCTGGCCGTCGACAGCTTCGCCCTGACCGCCAACAACATCACCTACGCCGTGTTCGGCGAGGCGATGCGCTACTGGGATTTCTTCCCGGCGACCGAGGGTTTCGGCCGGGTGCCGGTCTGGGGTTTCGCGACGGTCGAGGCCTCGAACCATCCCGACATCGCCGTCGGCCAGCGGTTCTACGGCTACTATCCGATGTCGAGCCATCTGACGGTGCAGGCGCGCAAGACGCGGGGCGGCTTCGCCGACGCCGCGCCGCACCGCCAGCATCTGGCGGCGGTCTATAACCAATACGCGGCCGTTCCCGCCGACGATGGCTTTGAGGCGCATCGGGCCCTGCTGCAGCCCCTCTACATCACCGCCTTCCTGATCGACGACTTCCTGGGCGAGCACGACATGTTCGGCGCCAGGTCGATCATCCTCTCCAGCGCCTCGTCCAAGACGGCGATCGGTCTGGCGTTCCAGCTCAAGCAGAGGGGTGGGGTCAAGGTCGTGGGCCTGACCTCGCCGCGCAACGTGGCGTTCGTCGAGGCGCTGGGGCTCTACGATCAGGTCGTGGTCTATGACGATCTGCCCACAGCGCCGATCGCGACGCCGACGGTGTTTGTCGACTTCGCCGGAGACTCGGCCGTGCTGGCCGGCGTTCACCAGCGGTTCGGCGAAGATCTGGCCTATTCCTGCCTGGTGGGCGGCACCCACTGGGAGGCCCGGCGCGGCGCGGGGGAACTGCCAGGCCCCAAGCCGATCCTGTTCTTCGCCCCTGACCGCGTGAAGAAGCGCCAGGAAGACTGGGGCCCCGGCGGCTTCGAGAGCCGCTATGGCGCCGCTTGGGCCGCCTTCGTGGCCGACGCGGCGCGGTGGCTGAAAGTCGAGCGCGGCGTCGGACAGGCCGCGATCGCCGAGACCTACCGGACCGTGCTGGACGGCCGGTCCTCGGCCGAGGTGGGCTGCATTCTGGTCCCCTAGCCGCCTCGGCGCGCCGCCAACGCGTTCACAGACCCGATGGCGGCGCAGAGAAGGTTCTGGCCCAGCCGGACGGAGCGGGCGCCATGGTCAGGTCCAGCACGCCGCCGCGCGCCAGTTCGTCATGGGTGATCCAGGCGCGATCCACCGGCTTGCCGTTCAGCCGCGCCGCCGCGACATAGCGATTGTCGCGCGAGGCCGCCGGCGCGTTGATGACGAAGGTCTTGCCGCCCTCCACCGCGATGACGCTGCGCGTGAACACCGGCGAGGCGATGTAGTAATAGGGCTGCCCCGCATTGGGATACAGGCCGATGGCGTTCCAGACATACCAGCTGGACATGGCGCCCGCGTCGTCGTTGCCGGGCAGGCCGGTGCGGTCGAGGCGGTAGTGCTTTTCCATCAGCTGGCGCGCGATCTCGGCGGTGCGATCCGGGCGGCCGGCGTGGATATACAGGTAGGGCGCCAGGATGTCGGGCTCGTTGCCCTGCGAGTAGTGGCCGTCGAACAGGTGGTCGAGCCAGGCGATGAACTTGTCGGGCCCGCCCACCTTGGCCATCAGGCCCGCCACGTCCTGCGGGACATAGGTCGAGTACTGGAGCGCGTTGCCCTCGTAGAAGACGGCGTCCCACCAGGGACCCGAGCGGTCGGGATATTCGTAGGTGCAGCTGTAGTTCTCGACCCACTCGCCATCGGGGTAGCGCGGGCGAACGCAGCCGAGCTGGTCGTCCCAGATGTTCTTCCAATTGCCCGAGCGCGCCAGATAGCGGCTGGCGTCCTCGGTTTTGCCCAGGGCCTTGGCCACCACGCCGATCGCGTAGTCGTCATAGGCGTATTCCAGGGTCCGCGACGCCGACCGGGTCTGGGTGAACGGCACATAGCCCAGCTTCAGATAGTCCTTCAGCACCCGGCCCTGCAGGAACGGCTGATCGGAATCGACCTCGCCGTTCTTGCGGATCGCCTCATAGGCCAGAGCCTTGTCGAACCCGCCCAAGCGCTTGACCACGGCGTCGGCGACCAGGATGTCGCCATTGGAGCCGCCCTGGGTCATGCCGTTGGTGCCGGCGATGCGCGCATCGGGCATCCAGCCGGTGTGCTCGTAGGTGTCGATCAGCGAGCGCAGCATGTCGCGCTGGCGCTGCGGCTGGATGATCGTCAGCAGGGGATGCAGCGTCCGGAACGTGTCCCACAGGGTGTAGAAGTCCTCGTAGTGAGGCTCGCTGGAGTTCCACCACACGTTCTCGCCGGTCAGGTCGTGCGGCATGGTGTGGGCGCGGTAGAGCGCCGAATAGAAGATCCGCTGCTGGGCCTCGCTGCCGCCCTCGACCTGGATCTGGGCCAGGGCCTGGCTCCATTGCGCCTCCGCCCCGCGATGACAGGCGTCGAAATCCCAGCCGGGCATTTCCTCGGCGAGATTGGCGCGGGCCTTGTCGGCGCTGATGAATGACACCGCCATCTTCATCTGGACCTGACGGTCGGTGGTGGTGTCGAAGGTCAGGTAGGCGCCGAGGCGGTTGGAGAACTCGCGCTCGGTGTCGTACTCGATCATCAGGCCCTGGCGGTTCTCGCCGCTCTTGACCTGGACGCCGCCCTCGGACCGGCCGACGCCGGGCTGGGTCTCCATCCAGCCCTGGCCGCTCTTCCAGGCGCCGAAGGCCTTGGCCGGGCGATCGGTGACGGCGTGGAAATACAGGGTGTAGGGCGCGGGGTTCCAGCCGCCCTCGACCGTGACCTCGCCGGCCAGGGTGTGGTCGTCGATCAGCTCGACCTTGGCCAGACGAATACGCTGGCCGCGCCCGCGCATGGCGATCACCGAGCTGACGTCGAAGATCAGCTGGCTCTCGCGGACCGCCGGATAGGTCAGGCGCTGGAAGCCGACCCGGCGCGAGGCGGTCAGTTCGACCTTGATCCGGTCGGCCGGCGCATTGCCGATCTCGACCGCGTAGAAGCCCGGAGACGCCCGCTCCGCGACCTTGTCGAAATGCAGATGGTTGACCCGCAGCGGCCCGACCGTCGGGGTGACCCGGAAATTCCCGTACTTGCCCGAGCCGCCCGTGCCGCTGACGTGGGTATAGCTGAAGCCCATGATCGGGCTGCGGGAGTCATAGCCGTTCGTGTCGGCGTTGGTGGTGTCGGGGCTCAGCGAGACGAAGCCGAACGGAACGCCGGCGCCGGGCACGGTGTTGCCGCCGGCGACGCCGCCGCCGTCCACGCCGACGAACGGATCGGCCTTGGCCAGAAGCGCGGCGCCGATGGGCGTCTGGGCCATCACGCTGGAGCCCAGCGCCAGGGCCGCGATCAGGCCCATCGCGCCGCTAGGCGCGGCGATAGCGCTCTTCCTGGTCATGATCTTCTTCCCCATTGATCCAGGTGGCGGCGACGTTCAGCGCCTCGTCCAACAGCACGAGATCCGCCGCCTGGCCCATGGCGATGCGGCCGCGCTGGCCCGTCAGGCCCAGGAAGTCGGCGGGCGAGGACGAGGCCATGGCGACGGCGTCGGGCAGGGACAGGTCCAGCATGGCGACGGCGTTGCGCACCGCGCCGATCATGTCCAGGTCCGAGCC
This sequence comes from Caulobacter sp., assembly GCF_965279145.1. Lineage (NCBI taxonomy): Bacteria > Pseudomonadati > Pseudomonadota > Alphaproteobacteria > Caulobacterales > Caulobacteraceae > Caulobacter > Caulobacter sp. Next base: position 765,433 of record NZ_OZ257139.1, on the reverse strand, counting down.
GGCCAGGGTGCCGTGATCATCGACGCAGACGCCGTCGACCACGTGGATGCGGCGACCCTGCAGGTCGAAGCTCTTGTCGACCATGCCCACGGTCGGCATGGCGTCGGTGACCAGCATGAAGCGGTCGCGGGGGCGGGTGCGCAGGGCGATGCGCAGCACCACGGGATCGACATGGCGGCCATCGACGATCAGGCCGCACCAGGCGGTCTGGCTTTCCAGGGCCGCGCCGACCGCGCCGGGCTCGCGGCTGGTCAGGGGCGACATGGCGTTGAACAGGTGGGTGAAGCCGCTCAGGCCCGCCGCCAGCGCCTTGCGCATCGTGGCGTAGGCGGCGTTGGTATGGCCGGCGGCGACGATGACGCCGGCCTGCGTCAGCCTGCGGATCATCTCCGGCGTGGTGGTCTCCGGCGCCAGGGTGACCAGGGTCTTGCCCACCTTCAGCGAGGTCAGCAGAGCCAGGGCCGCCTCGTCGATGACCCGGAACTTGCCGGCGTCGTGGATGCCCTTGCGCTTGGCGTTGAGGAACGGGCCCTCGATATGGATGCCCAGCACGCCTGGCACGCCGGCCGCGATCGCCGCTTCGGTGGCGCGCAGGGCGGCGTCGACCACGGCCAGGTCGTCGCTGATCAGGGTGGGCAGGAAGCCGGTGGTCCCGAACGGGCGGTGGGCCGCGCCGATGGCGGCGATGGTCTCCACCGTCGGGGCGTCGTTGAACAATACCCCGCCGCCGCCATTGACCTGGGTGTCGATGAAGCCGGGAACCAGCAGGCCGCCGCGCAGGTCATACTGGGTCGCGCCGGCGGGCGCGTCGGCGGCCGGCAGGATCGCGGCGATCCGTCCAGCCTCGATCACCACGCACTGGCCCAGGGCGACGCCGTCTTCCGTCAGGACGCGGCCATTTACGAGAACAGCCTGCATCAGACGGTTTCTGTGACCTTGTTGAGATGGGGCGGGCTGTCGGGATCATAGCCGCGCGCCACCGACAGCGCATTGGCCATCCGGTAGAAGCTCTGGATCATCAGGATCGGCTCGATGGCCGGGTGAGCGGCCAGGGCGGGCAGGGCGCCCTCTCCCGTCTCGCCGGCGCGGGCCAGCAGCACCTCGGCGTCGCGGGCCGCCAGGCCGGCGGTCATGGCGTCGACGCTGTCGCGGCTCTCGTCGTTCTGGGCGAAGACCAGCACCGGGAAGCCGGCCTTCACCAGCGCCATGGGGCCGTGCAGCACCTCGGCGGCGCTGAAGGCCTCGGCATGCAGGCCGCAGGTCTCCTTGAACTTCAGGGCCGCCTCCTGGGCGACGCCGAAGCCGACGCCGCGTCCCAGCACATAGAGGTTGCGGGCCGGCTTCAGGCGCTCGACGGCGGGGGTCCAGTCCAGGGCCCAGGCCTTGGCCAGGCCGGCGGGCAGGGCGGCCAGGCCGTCGGCCAGGTCGGCGTCGCCGGTCCAGGCCGCCACCAGATGGGTGATGGCCGACAGGGCGGCGATATACGACTTGGTGGCCGCCACGCTCAGCTCGGGACCGGCGTGCAGCGGCAGGACCTCGTCGACCAGCAGGGCCAGGGGCGAGGTCTCGTCATTGACCAGGGCGAGGGTGAAGGCGCCGGCCGCCTTGGCGGCGCGCACCGAGGCCAGCAGGTCGGGGCTCTTGCCCGACTGCGAAATGGCCAGGTAGAGCACCCCGTCCATGGCCTGGGGCGCGGCATAGACCGAGCTGACCGACAGGGCGGCCGACGAGGTCAGGACGCCGACCCGGGTCTCGATCAGGTACTTGGCGAAGGTGGCGGCGTGATCGGAGCTGCCGCGCGCGCAGGTGACGACGGCGCGGGGCGGGCTGGCGCGCAGGCGCGCGGCGATGGCCTCGACCCGGGCGGCGTTGGCCTCCAGCTGGGTGGCGACAACCCGCGACGCCTGACCCGCTTCCAGGAACATCCGCGTCGATTCCGGCGTCAGCCGCGACGGGGCGGGCTCGGGCGCGGGGGCCTCGGGACGGGTCAAGATGGGCGCCTCCAAGCTCTATTCCTTCAAATGAACGTATGAGGGAACGATCAGGACTGATCGTTCAGTTCGGCGACGAAGTCGTAGGCGTCGCCGCGATAGTAAGAGTGCGAGACTTCCACCGCCCGCCCGTCGCGCAAGAACCCCCGGCGCTCGACCAGCAGGCCGGCGTCCTTGGGCTTTACGCCGAGCAGGGCGGCGTGTTCGCGCGTGACAAGCACGCCGCGCAGGCGCTGCAGCGCCCGTGAGGGGCGATGGCCGGTGGCGGCCATGGCCGCGTAGAGCGAATTCTGCACCGCGTCGGCGGACGGCAGGGCGAACGCGGCGATCGTCGTGTATTCCACCGCCATCGCCGCGCCATCGGCGTAGCGGATCCGGGCGAAGCGATAGACCGGCGTGCCGGGCGACAGCCCAAGGGTCAGAGACTCCTCGGGCGTGACCGAGCCTTCGCTCTTGCTGATCCATTCGCTGCTCGGCGCGCGGCCGCGCGAAATCATGTCCTCGGTAAAGGACGACAGCTTTGAGAAGCTCTTTTCCACCCGAGCCGCGACGAAGGTGCCCGCGCCCTGGCGGCGGGTCAGCAGGCCTTCGCTGACCAGGCCTTCCAGCGCCTTGCGGACGGTGATGCGCGAAACCGAGAAGTCCTCGGCCATGTCCCGCTCGGGGGGCAGGGCGTCATCGGGCGAGAGCATCTTCTGGTGGATCGCCTCGCGCAGGGCCCGCTGCATCTGTAGATACAGGGGCGCGGCGTCCTTCCCATGGGCGAAACCTATGCGCTGGGATAGGGACACTGGACGACGCCTCTTCCATCTATGCGAACCTGACGCGGGAGATTCGCGTCGAGCGATACCAATATGAGTCCACTCAACGTAGCCCCTACGTCAATGCCCAAATCCGGCCACGCGGCAATTCCCCATATATACCGGATCGTTTCAGGGCTTAACAAGAGTGGCCTTGCCATTTTTCAAAGTGGCCTTGCCAAATGGTATTAGAATGGCATGTAATATACCCGTGATCACCCGACCGCCTGTGCGTCTGGGTGGCGGCGGAGGGGTCTGGTTTGTCTCTGTTGGTGCTCTCGTCGCCGCTGAAGGGCTGGATAGCGCCGCTTGAGGAGACGCCGGACGCGGTGTTTGCGGGTCGGATGCTGGGGGACGGGCTGGCGATTGATCCGACGGGGTCGGTGCTGCACGCGCCGTGCGACGCGGTGGTGTTGACGGTGCACCGGGCGCGCCACGCGGTGACCCTGCGGGCGGCCAACGGGGCCGAGATCCTGATGCATCTGGGGCTGGACACCGTGGCCCTGGCGGGCGCGGGCTTCGAGGTTCTGGTCGGCGAGGGCCAGAGCGTCAGGGCCGGCGAGCCGCTGATCGCCTTCGACCTGGATTTCCTGGCCCAGAACGTCCGTAGCCTGATCACGCCGATCGTGGTGACCAATCTGGACGCCTTCCGCATCGTGCGCCGCCAGCAGGATCGCGCCGCCGAAGTGGGCGACGAGCTGATGGCGCTGTCGCCGATCGCCGCTGAGACTGCCGAGTCCGCCGCCGGCGCCTCGACTGTGGCCGAGGCTGGGGGCGAGATCGTCCGCCGGGTGGTCGTGCCGCTGGTCCATGGCCTCCACGCCCGCCCCGCCGCCCGCATCGTCGAGACGGTCCGCGCCTTCACCGCCGAGGTCGCGCTGGTGGCCGGCGAGCGCCGGGCCAGCGCCCGCAGCCCGGTCGGGGTGATGGCCCTGGCCGTGCGCCATGGCGACAGCCTGTCCATCACCGCCAGCGGCCCCGACGCTGAAGCGGCTCTGGCCGCCGTCGCCGAGCTGATCGAGGGCGGCATGGGCGAGGGCGGCCCGGTCGCCGCGCACGTCCCGACTCCGTCCCCGGCCCCCTCTTCGGTCGAAGCCGGCCCCGTCACCCTGCCCCGGGACGGCGTGCTCAAGGGCGTGCTGGCCGCGCCGGGCCTGGCCATCGGCAAGGCCGTGCGCCTGTCGTCCAGCGAGATCACCGTCCGCGAGTTGGGCGACAATCCTGGCCATGAACACACCGCCCTGACCCAGGCGCTGGAGACGGTCCGCGCGCGCCTGGAGGCGGCGGCCGCCAGAAGCGACAAGGCCCGCCAGGCGATCCTCAACGCCCACCTGGCCTTCCTCGACGATCCGGAGCTGTCGGCCGTGGCCCGCGCCCTGATCGACCAGGGCAAGAGCGCCGGCTTTGCCTGGCGCGGCGCGGTGGGCGGCTATGTCGACGCCCTGCGCGGCCTGGGCGATGCGCGCCTGGCCGAGCGGGTCGATGACCTGATCGATCTGGAACGCCAGGTGCTGCGCGCCTTGATCGGCGAAGAGGAAAGCGCCGCCGCCCTGCCGGCCGGCGCGATCCTGCTGGCCGACGAGCTGCTGCCCTCGCAGCTGATGGGCGTGGATCCGGGCCTGGTGGCCGGGTTCTGCACCGCGCGCGGCGGACCCACCTCGCATGTGGCCATCCTGGCCGCCGCCATGGGCATACCGGCCCTGGTCGCGGTGGGCGGCGCGGTGCTGACCGTGGCCGACGGCACGGCCCTGATCCTCGACGCCGACAGCGGCCAGCTGCGCGTCGCGCCCGACGCCCCGGCCCTGGAAGCGGCCCAGACCCGGCTGGCCCAGCGCCAGGAGCGCAAGGCCCGCGCCAAGGCCTCGGCCCATCAGAGCTGCGTGACCCTGGATGGCCAGCGCATCGCGGTGTTCGGCAATGTCGGCGCGCTGGGCGACGCCGTCGCCGCCGCCGCAAACGGGGCCGAAGGCTGCGGCCTGCTGCGCACCGAGTTCCTGTTCCTGGAGCGCGACACCCCGCCCGACGAGGACGAACAGGCCCGCCAGTACCAGGCCATCGCCTCGGCCCTGGACGGCAAGCCGCTGATCATCCGCACCCTGGACGTGGGCGGCGACAAGGCCGCGCCCTACCTGCCGATCCCGGCCGAGGAGAACCCGGCCCTGGGCCTGCGCGGCGTGCGGGTCAGCCTGTGGCGGCCGCATCTGCTGAAGACCCAGATCCGCGCCATCCTCCGCGCGCGTCCTGTTGGCCAGTGCAGGATCATGGTCCCGATGATCGCCAGCCTCGACGAGCTGCGCGCCGTCCGCGCCGTGCTCGACGAGGCCAAGCGCGAGCTGGGCGTCACCGAGCGCGTCGAGCTGGGGGTGATGATCGAGACCCCGGCCGCCGCCGTCACCGCCGACCTGCTGGCCGCCGAGGCCGACTTCCTGTCGATCGGCACCAACGACCTGACCCAGTATGTGCTGGCCATGGACCGGGGCAATCCCGAGCTGGCCGCCCGCATCGACGCCCTGCACCCGGCCGTGCTGCGGATGATCGCCCAGACCTGCGCCGGCGCCGCAAAACACCAGCGCTGGGTGGGCGTCTGCGGCGGGGCGGCCTCGGACCTGGCGGCCGTGCCGATCCTGCTGGGCCTGGGGGTCACCGAGCTGTCGGCGACCGCCGCGATCCTGCCCGAGGTCAAGGCCCTGGTCCGCGCCCTGGATCTGGCCGCCTGCCGGACCCTGGCCGCCCGGGCGCTGGAGCTGACCTCCTCCGAGGCGGTGCGTGACGCCGCTCAATCCTTCCTGGCCGGAGTTTAAGCGATGCGGTCGCCGCTCGAAGTCCTCCAGCCCCTGGGCCGCGCCCTGATGCTGCCGATCGCGGTGCTGCCGGTGGCGGCCCTGCTGCTGCGCGTGGGCCAGCCCGACCTGCTGGGCGCGCCGGCCCTGGCCGCCCTGACCGGCGGCCTGTCCCTGACCATCGCCAATGTGTTCGCCGCCGCCGGCGGCGCGATCTTCGGCAGCCTGGGCCTGATCTTCGCCATCGGCGTGGCCGTGGGCCTGGCGCGCGAGAACCACGGCGCGGCCGGCCTGGCCGGGGTAGTGGCCTATCTGGTCGCCACCAAGGGCGCCGACGCCCTGATCGCGGTTCCGCCCGAGGTGGCGGCCAAGGCCGTCGAAGGCGCCAGGGACCTGGTGGTCGCCGCCTGGAAGGCCAAGGAGATCAGCAAGCTGTCGATCCCGGTCGGCATCCTGTCCGGGCTGATCGCCGGCGGGCTCTACAATCGCTACAGCAACATCAAGCTGCCCGAGTATCTGGCCTTCTTCGGCGGCCGCCGCTTCGTGCCGATCGCCGCCGGCGTGGCGGGCGTGGGCCTGGCCCTGGTATTCGGCTTCGGCTGGGGCTTCCTCGAAGCCGGGGTCGACGGCCTGAGCCATCTGGTCACCGCCTCGGGCGATGTGGGCCTGTTCGTCTATGGCGTGCTCAACCGCCTGCTGATCGTCACGGGCCTGCACCACATCCTCAACAACGTGGTCTGGTTCATCCTGGGTGACTTCAACGGCGCGACCGGCGACCTCAACCGCTTCGCGGCCGGCGACCCCACCGCCGGGGCGTTCATGAGCGGCTTCTTCCCGGTGATGATGTTTGGCCTGCCCGCCGCCTGCCTGGCCATGCTGCACACCGCCCGGCCCGAGCGTCGCAAGGCCGTGGGCGGCATGCTGACCTCCCTGGCCCTGACCTCGTTCCTGACCGGCGTGACCGAGCCGATCGAGTTCTCGTTCATGTTCCTGGCCCCGGCGCTCTATGCGGTTCACGCGGTGCTGACCGGCGCGTCGATGGTGATCATGAACCTGCTGGACGTGAAGCTGGGCTTTGGGTTCTCGGCCGGGCTGTTCGACTATGTGCTCAACTTCAACAAGGCCACCCGGCCGTTGATGCTGATCCCGGTGGGGCTGGTCTATGGCGCGGTCTATTACGGCGTCTTCCGCTGGGTGATCGTGCGCTTCGACCTCAAGACCCCCGGCCGCGAGCCCGACGAGGCCCTGGCCGCGCCGGCCGCCGACGCCCCCGGCGGACGCGGCGAGGACTTCCTGATCGCCCTGGGCGGCGCGGCCAACCTGGCCTCGGTCGACGCCTGCACCACCCGCCTGCGTCTGGTGGTCACCGGCCAGGGCGCGATCGACGAGCCGCGCCTCAAGGCCCTGGGCGCGCGCGGCATCGTGCGGCCTTCCGACCGCGCCCTGCAGGTCGTGCTCGGCCCCATCGCCGACCAGGTCGCCAGCGAAATCCGCGACGCCATGGGCGGGAGGCAGGCTCAGGTTCAAGCCCCGGTCTCGGTCCCGACCCCGGTCGTCGCCCCGCCCGTTCTGGCCGGCGACACGGCCCAGGCCGAGCGTCTGGTCGCCGCCCTCGGCGGCGCGCGCAACATCGAGACGCTGAGCAGCTGCACCAGCCGCCTTCGCCTGGTGGTCCTCGACCCCTCGGCCATCGACGAAGCCGCCCTCAAGGCCCTCGGCGCCCGCGGCCTCGCCCGCATCGGCGAACGCACGATCCATGTGGTCATGGGGCCCGAAGCCGAGCGTGTCGGAGAGGTCATGCGGCGGGTCTGCAGCGGGTGATCCGCCCGGCCTTCGCGGCGCCTCGCAGGCGTCATCGCGCCGGCCGGAGAGGGTTAAAAATAGGCACTATAATGGTATTAACAACAGGGAGGAAGAATATGGATCGAATAGACCTTAAGCACATGAAATAATTTCAGTATTGGAAATTCTCGCGCTGATCGTCCGCTCGTCTCTCGCAGAATGCGGACGGAAGCTGGAGAAGGTCTATAAAGTCAACATAAATAAGGATTTGAGTTCCTTCTCCGCCGCTTGACGAGGCCATTACGAGCCCTCGCCTGCGCCGAAAACAGGTACTTGAATGGTATGCTTCATGCTTGAGCGGCGCCGTTGCAGTCGGCCTTGCGTCGCTCGGATCACAGAAGGGGGAATAACAAGATGATGGTTCCGAATTCCAAGACGTCCGCGACCCGCGCGCGGCGCAAGACGTTCGTACTGACGCTGCTGGGCGGCGCCTGTTTCGCCCAGTTGGCCATGGCCCAGGCCGCTCCGGCGCCCGAGCCCGACGCCGTCAATGAAGTGGTGGTCACGGCCTTCCGCAAGAGCCTGGCCACGGCCCTGGAGGCCAAGCGCAAGGACGTGCGGGTGTCGGACGGCATCTCGTCCGAGGACATCGGCAAGTTCCCGTCCGAGAACATCGCCGAGGCGATTCAACGTATCCCGGGCGTGCAGATTTCCAACATCAACGGTCGCGGTTCGACGATCAGCATTCGCGGCCTGGGCCCGCAGTACGCCCTGACCACCGTCAACGGCCAGGCGTTCAAGAGCTCGAACTTCACCGACGGCTTCCGCTATGACGTCATCCAGACCGAACTGGCCTCGGGCGTGCAGGTCTACAAATCGCCTTCGGCCGACATGGACGCCGGCGGCCTGGCCGGCACCGTCAACATCGACACGGTCCATCCGTTCGATGTGAAGGGTCGTCAGCTGATCTTCGCCGGCAAGGTCCAGAAGCAGGACCTGATCGGTGGCAACCCGACGGGCAAGTACGGCCTGACCTATGTCGACCACTTCTTCGACGGCAAGCTGGGCGTCTTCCTCGGCGGCGGCTATCAGGCGCTGAAGGACCGCGGCGACTATCTGTGGATGGATCGCTGGAACGTCGCCAACAACGTCTATACGCCGGGCCGCCTGCGCTATCGCCGCATTGACCGCGACACCGAGCGCAGCATGGTCAATGGCGCGATCCAGTTCAAGCCGACCGACGATCTGCAGATCGACGCGATCGCGACCTACGCCAAGGACAAGACGACCCAGGAACTGCACCAGCAGGTCTTCCTGTTCACTACGCCGTCGGCCTCCAATGTCGTGCCGATCACCGTGGCGAACGGCACCACCACCAAGGTCCAGGTCAACAATTTCCGGCTGGAGAACAATCACCAGCACGAGACCCGTCCTCAATCGACCGGCGCCTTCACCACCAATGTCCGCTATACGGGCCTGGAGAACTGGGAGTTCAAGGGTGTCGCGCACTATTCGCGCGGCCACGCGATCTTCAACGAAGAAGCCGCGATCCTCGGGATCAACATCCCCAGCGCCACGGTGGACATCAGCAACCCGAAGAACATCGTCTTCACGACGTCGACGCCGCTGACCGACGCCTCGCTTTACGCGCCGGCCACCCTGATCCGGAACACCTATCCGAACGGCGCCTATCGCACGATCGACTCGTTCGAGAACGCTGGCCAGTTCGACGCCAAGCGCTATCTGGACTGGGGCGTGCTGGAGTCGATCCAGGGCGGCGCGAAGCTGCGTCACGAAGTGCTCAAGCGCTACGTGGTGCGTCGTGACGGCCAGAACGCCATTCCGGCGTCCTACTCGCCGACCATGGCCGCCACGGGCATCAAGGTGACCAACTTCCTGGACGGCGACATGACCCTGCCGACCAGCTGGGTGTCGCCGAACCTGCAGGCCTATCGTGAGGCGCTCAAGGCTCAGGGCGTCTCGATCTACGAGGCGTTCGACCCGGCCGGCAGCTTCCGCGTCGAGCGGGATCTGACCTCGTTCTACGCGATGGCCAACCTGAAGGGCGAGGTTCTGTCCCTGCCGTTCCGCGGCAATATCGGCGTGCGCAGCGAAAGCACCGACCAGACCGTCAAGGGCTATATCGGCGGCGCCGCCAACCCGCTGAACACCGAGGTCAAGCTGGTGGCCGGCACGTACAACACCAAGAAGTCGTACGACAACATCCTGCCGTCGGCCAACCTCAGCCTGGATCTGACCGACAACCTGCTGCTGCGTTTCGCCGCCGCCAAGGTGCTGGTGCGTCCGATCATCGACTCCAATAACCAGCTGGCCACGACCGTGACCAGCACCACCGACACCACCGGACACAAGGTCAACACGATCTCGATCGGGCAGGGCGGTCTGGACCCGATGACGGCCAACCAGTTCGACGCGACGATCGAGTGGTACTACGGCAATGGTGACGGTCTGAGCGCCGGCTATTTCTCGAAGAAGGTCAAGAACGGGGTCTACACCTCGCTCATGTGCCCGACCTCGTACGAAGGCACGGCGCTGTCGAAGGACGCCAGCGGCGTCTGTCTGTCGGCGGCGGGTGACACCTATTCGATCACCCAGAGCTTCAACGACAGCCGCACGGTCGATATCCACGGTTACGAGCTGAACTGGCAACAGTCGCTCGACGCCTGGCTGCCGATCGAGGGCTTCGGCCTGATCGCCAACTACACCCACGTGAACCCGGCCAAGTCGACCACCGGCTTCCGCCTGGCCAACCTGTCGGAGCACACGGCGAACGGCACGGTCTACTGGGAAAACCAGACGTTCAGCGCCCGTCTGTCGGCCAACTACCGTAGCGCCTACGATCAGACCTCGGTGGAGAGCTTCTTCTCCGGGCCGCTGGGTCACACGGTGGCCGAACGCACCCAGCTGGACCTGAACCTCGGGTACAACTTCAACGAAAAGCTGAGCTTCGCCTTCGCGGCGATGAACATCAACAACGTCCAGGAAAAGGCCTATCTCGGCAACGCAAGCCGTTGGCAGATGAGCTCTTCCACGGGCCCCAGCTACTACCTCTCGTTCCTCTACAAGATGTAGCGCGTTCGGCGCGGCGCAATGTCCTCCCCTTGCCGCCGCGTCCATCACGGTCTCTCTGGCTTTGGTTCAGCCAGAGAGACCGCTTGTCCCTGGCGCCTGCCGCTTCACTCTCCGGGCGGCGGGCGTCCTTTTGATAGATTCTGATCGATGACCTCATCCCTGACCCGACGCGAGGCGTTCATCGCCGCGATCGCCGCCTCGGCCGCGCCCTCGGCCTTCGCCGCCGGCGCCAAGGACGGCGCGCGCGCGGCGCGATCCAGCCTGGAGCGCCTGTTCGGCGCACGGCTGGCCGGCGCCAGGCTGTCGCTCAAGCCGGGTGGCGCGGGGCCGTGGTTTGACGTCGAGAGCGTCGCCGGCAAGGTCTCGATCGCGGGCGACAGTCCGCTGGCCCTGGTGCGCGGCGCCTATGCCTATCTTCGCCAGACCGGCCTGGCCCATGTCAGCTGGGAGGGCGACCGGGTCGCCCAGGGCGGCGCCGCGCCGGCCTATTCCAGCGGCCGGGTCGAGAGCCCGTTCCGGCATCGCGCCTACATGAACACCTGCACCTACGGCTATACGACCCCCTGGTGGGGCTGGCCGCGCTGGAGCCGTGAAATCGACTGGATGGCGGCGCACGGCGTCGACATGCCGCTGGCCATGGAAGGTCAGGAATTTGTCTGGCGCGCCCTGTGGCGCGACCTGGGCCTGACCGAAGCCGAACTGTCCGACTACTTCTCGGGTCCCGCCTTCACGCCCTGGCAGCGCATGGGCAACATCGAAGGCTACCGGGCGCCTCTGCCCGCCAACTGGATCGACAGGAAGAAGGACCTGCAGGTCCGTATTCTTGAGCGCATGCGGTCGCTGGGCATGACCCCGATCCTGCCGGCCTTCGGCGGCTACGTGCCCAAGGCCTTCGCCCAGAAGCACCCCGAGGCCCGCATCTATCGGATGCGCGCGTGGGAAGGCTTCCACGAGACCTACTGGCTGGATCCGGCCGATCCGCTTTTCCCCCGCATCGCCGCGCGGTTCCTTGAGCTTTACACCCAGACCTACGGGGCGGGGCGCTACTACCTGGCCGACTCGTTCAACGAGATGCTGCCGCCGATCAACGCCGACGGCGCGGACGCCCGCGACGCGGCTTATGGCGATGGCACGGCCAACACTGCGGCGACGCGGACCGCGGTCGCGGTGGATCCCGACCTGAAGTCCCGTCGTCTGGCCGCCTACGGCAAGGCGATCTACGACTCGATCCGCCAGGCCCGGCCGGACGCGGTTTGGGTGATGCAGGGCTGGCTGTTTGGCGCGGACTCGCACTTCTGGGATCCGCCGGCCATCTCGGCCTATCTCAGCCAGGTTCCGGATGACCGGCTGATGATCCTGGACATCGGCAACGACCGCTATCCGAACGTCTGGCGCAACGCCAAGGCCTTTGGCGGCAAGCCTTGGATCTATGGCTACGTCCACAATTACGGCGGCAGCAATCCGGTCTACGGGGACCTGGACTATTATCGCCGCGACATGGCGGCGATCACGGCCAACCCCGAAAAGGGCCAGCTGGCGGGCTTTGGCATGTTCCCCGAAGGCCTGAACAACAACTCGATCGTGTATGAGGCCGCCTATGACCTGGCCTGGGGCGGCGGCGGCGACAGCACGGCCGCCTGGCTGTCCACTTATGCCCGTTCGCGCTACGGCCACACCACGCCGGCGCTGGACGAGGCCATGGGTCTGCTGGTCCAGAGCGCCTATTCGACCCGATACTGGTCGCCGCGCTGGTGGAAGAGCAAGGCCGGCGCCTACCTCTTCTTCAAGCGCCCGACGGCGTCGATCGGCGAGTTTCCGCCCCATCCGGGCGACCGGGCCAAGCTGGACGCCGCCGTGCGCGCCCTCGCGGCCCAGGCCGACCCGTTCGCCCGGCAACCCCTGTTCGTGATCGACCTGGTGGACGCCGCGCGGCACCTGGCCGGGCTCGAGATCGACGACCAGCTGCAGGCGGCGGTCGCCGCCTATCGCGCGGGCGATCTGGCGCGTGGCGATCTGGCGCGCGACCAGGTGCAGGCTTTGGCCCTGGCTGTCGATGGACTGCTGGGCGTCCAGCCCGAGACCCTGGCGACCTGGATCGACGACGCGCGCGCCTATGGCGATACGCCCGCCGACGCGGCCGCCTATGTCGCCAACGCCAAGGCCCAGGTCACCGTCTGGGGCGGCGAGGGCAACCTCAACGACTACGCCTCCAAGGCCTGGCAAGGGCTGGTTCGCGACTTCTATCTGCCGCGCTGGCTGCGGTTCCTCGCCGCGCTCCGTGCGGCTGGGACCGGCGCCTTCGACGAGGTGACCCACACCCGCGAGATGGTGGCGTGGGAGCGCGGCTGGGTCTCGGCTGAAACGGTCTATCGGCGCGATCGTCCGGTCGACCCGGTCACTGATGTGCGGGCCCTTGTCGCCCGGATGGATCAAGCTCGAGGAACCAGGGCATGACGAAACCCGGCGCGCGCTTCCTGTCCCTGGATGTCTTCCGGGGACTGACGGTCTGTCTGATGATCGTCGTCAACACGGCCGGTCCGGGCGCCAAGGCCTATACCCAGCTGGTCCACGCGCCGTGGTTCGGCTTCACGGCGGCCGACGTGGTGTTTCCGTCGTTTCTGTTCGCGGTCGGCTGCTCGATGGCCTTCGCCTTCTCGCGCCCCGTCCCGCTGGACGCCTTCCTGACCAAGGTGGTCAAGCGCGCGGCGCTGATCTTCCTGCTCGGCTTCCTGATGTACTGGTTCCCGTTTGTCCGGCAGGTCGACGGGTACTGGGGGCTGATCCCCTTCTCCGGGACGCGGGTCATGGGCGTGCTGCAGCGGATCGCGCTGTGCTACCTGCTGGCGGCCCTGGCCGTGCGATGGCTTTCGCCGCGCCTGCTGATCGGCCTGTCGGCCCTGCTGCTGCTGGGCTACTGGGCGATCCTGATGGCGCTGGGCGATCCGGCCGCCCCACTGTCGAAGCTGGGCAATGTGGGAACGCATCTGGACCTGCTGCTGATCGGCCGCGACCACCTCTACAAGAAGGACGGCGGCTTTGATCCCGAGGGGCTGCTGGGAACCCTGCCGGCCACGGTCAATGTGCTGGCCGGCTATCTGGCCGCCCGTCTGCTGCGGGAGACTCCCGAGGCGAGAAAGGCCTCGCTGCGCCTCGTGCTGATCGGCGCGGGCCTGGTTGTGGCGGCCCTGGCCTGGAGCCTGGGGTTCCCGATCGCCAAGAAGCTGTGGACCGGCAGCTTCGTCCTGCTGACGGTCGGCATCGACTTTCTGGCGCTGGCGATGCTGACCCTGATGCTCGAGGGCAAGTCGGGCAACGCGGGCGCCCGCTTCTTCGAGGTGTTCGGGCTCAATCCGCTGGTGATCTATCTGTTCTCGGAGCTGTTCGTCGTGGTCCTGGGCATGATCCAGGTCGCGCCGGGCGTGGGCTTCTATGAGTGGGTCGGCGTCCATGTCTTCCAGGCCGTCGCGCCCGGGGCGTTGGGGTCGCTGCTGTGCGCGGTCGCCTACATGCTGGTCTGCTGGCTGCTGGGCTACGTCATGTACCGGCGCGGCATTGTCGTGAAGCTGTAGGTCTCGCCGATGTCCCGCCTTTCCCGTGTTCTGGCCGCCGCCCTGGCGCTGGCGCTTTCGGCGCCGGCGGCCTCCAGCGCGGCCGACCGCCTGGAGAAGGTCGTCATCCTCAGCCGCCACGGCGTGCGCGCGGCGATGTCGACGCCCGAGCGTCTCGAGGAAGCCTCGGCCCGTCCCTGGCCGCGTTTCGAGGTCCCGGCGGGACACCTGACCGCGCGCGGCGCCCAGCTGGTCGAACAGATGGGCGGCTATTATCGCGCGCTGTACCTCGCCGAGGGGCTGCTCAAGCCCGGTGACTGCGGGCAGCTCTATGTCTGGGCCAATGTCACCCAGCGCACCATCGCCACCGGTGAGGCCTATGCCCGCGCCCTCGCGCCGGGATGCCCGGTCGTGGTCAACACGGTCGGCGAAGGGCGTGATGATCCCCTGTTCGAGCCGGTCAAGACCGGGGCCGCGAAGCTGGACCCGGCCCTGGCCCGCGCCGCCGTGGCCGGACGGGTCGGGGGCGACCTGGCCGCCTGGAGCGCCAGCCATCGCCAGGAGGTCGAGACCCTCGACGCGTTTCTGATGCAGTGCCCGAAAGGCCCCTGCGCGGCCTCGCCCGGCAAGCGCCGCGCCCTGGACGCGCGCCCCGGCTTCGCGGAGGGCGGCGAGATGGTCGAACTCGCGGGGCCCGAGGCCTTCGCCTCCGGGATCACCGAAAGCCTGCTGATGGCCTGGGCCGACGGACGCGACTTTGCGGGCCTGGGCTGGAAGGGCGTCGACGCGCAGGGGCTGACCCCGCTGTTCTTCCTGCACCAGGCCGAGTTCGATCTGCGCCTGCGCACGCCCTATGTGGCCAAGGTGCTGGCCGGCGGCCTGGCGCAACGCCTGCTCGCCACGCTGGAGGCCGGCGCCGGTCTGGTCGAGGGCGACGCCGCCGCCATGGGACCAGACGAGGCCAAGATCGTGCTGATCGCCGGTCACGACGGCACGGTGGCGGCCCTGGGCGGTCTGCTGCGCGCCGAGTGGAGCCTGCCGGGCTATCAACCCAACCAGATCCAGCCCGGCGGCGCGCTGGTGTTCGAACGCTGGCTCCGCGACGACGGCCAGCGTGTGATCCGCGTGCGCTACACGGGGCAGGGCCTGGAGCAGCTGCGCGCCGCGACGCCCCTGTCGCTTTCGGCGCCGCCCCTGTCGTCGCCGGTGTTCATTCCCGGCTGCGGCTCGGCGACGCCGGCCTTCGATTGCTCCGTGCGAGATCTTCGCGCCGTGCTGGACCGTAACCTGGCGGTGGGTCCCTGACCTTCCACCGGCCGCGCGAGCGGCGTGCATGAAAAGCCTCCGACCAGAGAGGCAGGGAGACGCGTGATGAGGAAGTTGCCTTCAAAGCCCTGGCTGCTGGGTGTGGCCTTGGCGCTGAGCGTGTGGCCGGCCTGCGCCCTGGCCGGCAAGGTCGCGCGGACGGATGCGCCACAGGCGATCTTCTCGGACGCCCCCGGCGACGGCTTCCTGCTGGTGGGGCCGGGCGTATCGACGACGATCGTCGTCGATGCGGCGGACGCCGCCGTGGTTCGTCACGCGGCCGACGATCTGGCGGCGGATATCAAGACGGTGACCGGCCAGTCGGTCGCGGTGGCCGGACAGGCGCCGGCGGGCGCGGCGATCCTGGTCGGCACGCTGGGCGAAAGCCCCCTGATCGACCGTCTGGTCGCGACCCGAAAGCTGGATGTCTCCCGCCTGAAAGGCGCCTGGGAGAGCTTCGTGATCACCACGGTCGACCGCCCGGCCCCGGGTGTCGACAAGGCCCTGGTGGTGATCGGCAGCGACCGTCGCGGCGCGGCCTTTGGCGTCTATGAGCTGGCGCAGGACATGGGCGTCTCGCCCTGGGCCTGGTGGGCCGATGTCACGCCGCGCCATCGCGATCGGCTGTTCGCGCGCGCCGGAGCGCATCGCTTCGGACCGCCGTCGGTGCGTTACCGGGGCGTCTTCGTCAATGACGAGGACTGGGGCCTTTATCCCTGGGCGGCCAAGACCTTTGATCCCGAACTCGGCGATATCGGGCCCAAGACCTACCGCCGCGTCTTCACCCTGCTGCTGCGCCTGAAGGCCAACACCCTGTGGCCGGCCATGCACCACACGACCGCGCCGTTCAACGCCGATCCGGCCAACGCCAGGCTGGCCGACGAATATGCGATCGTCATGGGCTCGTCCCACGCCGAAGCGATGCTGCGCAACAATGTCGGCGAGTGGAAGGACGCGCCGGAGAAGTTCAACTACGCCACCAATCCGGACGGCGTGAAGGCCTACTGGGAAGAGCGCGCCAAGGCCAATTCAGGCTATGAGAGCCTCTGGACGGTCGGCATGCGCGGCATCCACGACACCGGGATGGTCGGGCCAAAGACCGTGCAGGAAAAGGTCGCGCTGCTGGACAGGATCATCAGCGACCAGCGCGAGATCCTCAAGCGCGACGTCTCGCCGGACCTGATCCGGATCCCGCAGATCTTCGTGCCCTACAAGGAGGTGCTGGAGATCTATCGCGCGGGCGTCAAGGTTCCCGACGACGTCACGATCGTGTGGCCCGACGACAATTTTGGCTACATCCGCCAGTTCGCCAGCCTCGAGGAAGCGGCTCGCAAGGGCGGGGCGGGGGTCTATTACCACCTGTCCTATCTGGGCTATCCGCTGTCCTATCTGTGGCTGTCCACCACGCCGCCGGCCCTCGTCCAGGAAGAGATGATCCACGCCTGGGACAAGGGCGCGCGCAATGTCTGGATCGCCAATGTCGGCGACATCAAGCCGGCCGAGATCGGGACCAGCCACTTCCTCGAGATGGCCTGGGACATCGATCGCTGGCGCGGCCGCAGCCAGCGCCAGTTCCTGGAGGACTGGACCCGCCGCACCCTGGATCCGGCCCTGGCGAGCAAGACCGCCGACCTGCTCGACACCTATTACCGCCTCAACTTCGAGCGCCGGCCCGAGCATCTGGAATGGCAGCCCAAGGCCGAGAACCGTCACCTGAGCAGCTATACCCCCGCCGAGGTCAATGACCGCCTGCGCGCCTTCCGCCAGCTGGCAGCCGCCACCGAGGCGACGGGCCGGCAGGTCTCGCCCGCCCTGGCCGACGCCTGGTTCGAACTGGTCGAGTTCCCGATCCGGATCTCGGCGGCCGCCAACATGCGGTTCTTCGCCGCCGAGCGATACAACGAGCTGATCGACGGCGATCAGGCGATGGCGCGCTCGGCCGGCGGCGCGGCCGTCGAGGCCCAGGCGGAGATCACGGCCCTGACCGACCGGTTCAATAACCAGATCGCCGGCGGCAAGTGGCGCGGCCTGATGCCGGAGGAGCCGGCCGACAGCCAGTGGCGCATCTATCGCGCGCGTCCGATCCCGCTGCCGGGCGCGGCCCTGACGGCCGACCCCGCGACGTTCCTGGCGGTCGTCGACGGCGATCCTCCGGCGGACTCGCCCCTCGTCGAGGCCGAGGCGTTCACGGCCAATACCGGCTGGAGGCGGGTCGAGGGCGTGGGGCGCGGCCAGGGCGTGATGATCGCCGACGCGGCCGGGGCCTCGCTGAGCGTCCAGATCACGGCGCCGTCCGAAGGCCTTCGCGTGCAACTGGGCGTCCTGCCGATCTTCCCGGACGGCCAGGCCGAAGACATCGTGGTCGAGGTGAGTGTCGACGGAGGCCCTCTCGAGGCTGTCCGCTGGCCGCGCGCCGTGGGCTCGCCGGCCTGGGCCCAGGGCGTGCTCGACAACCAGCTGACGGCGACGGTCGGCCCCGAGCTCTCTCCGGGGCCTCACACCGTGCGTGTCGTCTCCCGCGCCCGCCGCGTGGCGCTGGATCGGCTCAGGCTGGTCAAGCCCGAGATCGTGGCGACCCACGAGAACCACTGAGCCGCCTCGGGTCGAGGGCTGCTAGCCGCCGAACGACCGCCCGCCGCCGAAGCCGCTGCGCGAGATCACCGCGCTGCGGCTCTGGACGCGGGTGGGGGCCTCGGCGCGCGAGGGCGCGTTGAAGCTCTCCGAACGCACCCGCGTGCGGCCGGTGACATAGTCGCGAGACAGGGGATAGCCGCCGCCGCCGTAATAGGTGCCGTCGCGGTCGCGATACATCGGGGCGCCGCGATAGCCGCCGCCCATGTTGTTCAACGCCTGGCCGATGATGAAGCCGGTCAGCAGGGGCGTGAAGAAGCTGCCGCCGTTCTGGCTGGAGCGCGGCACGCACTGGTCGACGCCATAGCGTTCCTCGCAGCTCTGCTGGTCGCTGAACTTGGGGGCGTTCTCGGCGCTGTCCTTCTGGGCCTGGGCCAGGGTGGTTTCGCACTGCTGGGCGGTGAAGTCGCCCGAGGCCTTGCATTCGTCCAGGCTGGCGAAGCTGCGGGCCTCGACGGCGCGGCCCGACTGCGCGGCCGGCGGATCGCCCCATTGGGTGACGGCCGGGCTGTTGTCGCAGGCGGTGATCGACACCGCCGCCCCGGCCATCAGGGTGGTCAGGGTCAGGCTGCGCGAGCGCTTCATTGCAGACCTGGCTTGGCGGGATTTGGCTTGATCGGTCATGGCGGGGCTCACGAGGTCATGCAGGCGGCGTTGATCAGGCCCACCGCCACCGAGATGCTGGCCAGATAGACGCCGGCCGCCAGTTCGCCGCGCTCGATGCGGGCCGAGATGTCCTTCATCACCGTCACCCGGATCAGGGTGAAGGCCGCCACCTGGATCACGCCGGCCAGGGCGGCCCAGGCGCAGAACTCGACCAGAGAGACGGTGTGGCTGAGCGCCGAGGCCAACGGCAGCACATAGCCGACCAGCGCCCCGCCCAGGGCCAGGGCGGCGGCGACATTGCCCTCGCGGATCAGCTTACCCTCGTTATACGGCGTCACCCACTGGTAGATGACCTTAAAGGCCACGGTGAACAGGCCTGCGGCGATGAAGGCCACCAGGAAGGCGAGGGCGCTGAAGGCGAACCCCTGAAGATCGAACATGGTCTGTCTCTTTCCGGTCAGGCTTTGAATTCGCCGGCTTCCAGCGGGATGCCGAGCATGATCTCGAACGAGACCTCTTTGTCTTCGCTCTCCTGCTCGATGGCGAGCAGCAATTCACGGCCCTCGTCCGGCAGGTCGCGGGCGAACAGCATGCAGGTCTGGAAGATGCGCCGGTCCGGGATTCCGTCCCGGTCGTCATGCAGGTCTTCCCAGAAGGTCACGGGGTCCTGGCTTTCGGCCTCGTCGCCGAACCACAGCCGCGCATAGTCCGCCAGGCCCTTGGCGGTGAAGGTGCGGGCCTTCAGCCTCGCGGCCCAGGCCTCGCGGTCGGCGCGACCGCCGGGATAGGCGCTGTCCCAGGGGATGAAGACCGTCACGTCGGTCAGGCGCTGGCCTTCGCGATCGTCGGAGACAGCCTGAAACATCACGTGGTCGTCGGTGTAGAAGCGATGGACGAAGCCGCCGTCCTTCAGGTCGACCAGGCCCTGGGCGGTGATCTCCAGCGTGTCGCGGTCCAGCGAGAATCGGGTGTCGCCGCCAAAGCGTCGCCAGGCCAGGGTGTCCAGCCAGACGGTCCGGCCCAGCGTGACGTTGCGGATGATGGGAAGGGCCGGCGCGGCGAGCGCGGCGTCCTTGCGTCCGAAAAGCTTGCTGAACATCAAAAGCGGACCCGGTGGCGACTGCGTCTATCTGTACGGCGCCCGCGGGCCGGACGACAGGGGCCGCGCCATTACGAACTTGTCATGGCGAACGGGCGGGCGAGGCTCTCGACGACTGGCGTTCGCCCTCCCATCTTGTATGAACGCCACTCCCCTCTCGAGGATCACGCCTTATGACGACCCCCGCCTGGACTGTTCGCTCGCTGCAGGCCGCCCTTTCCGACGGCCTCAGCGACGCCATGACGGCCCGCGTCGTCGAAGGCGCCGATCCCATCCTGCTGGTCACCATGCACGAGCACGGCGACCTGGAGATCTTCGTCAGCGTCAGCGACCAGCAGATCGCCGCCTCGGTCCTGCTGTGGCCGGTCGACGAGCAGGAGGATCGCCACGCCTTCAACGAGTTCCTGCTCAAGGCCCAGAAGCTGGTGCCGCTGTCGAACTTCGGCATCAGCAGCGTCGGCGACCGCGACTATTACGAACTGTTCGGCGAACTGGCGCCGTCCTCGTCGCTGGACGATATCTTGATCGAGCTGCGCGTGCTGGCCGAGAACGCCATCGAGGCCGCTTCCGACCTGCGCTCGTCCTTCACCCCCGCCTAATATCGTTCCCGGAGACCACTCGATGTCCATCTGGCGCAAGCTGTTCACCCTGGGCCGCGCGGGCGCGCATGAAGCCTCGGCCGCCGTCGTCGACGCCAACGCCATCCGGATCCTGGACCAGGAAATCCGCGACGCCGACACCGCCCAGGGCAAGGCCCGCGACGACATGGCCACCCTGGTGGCCCGTCGCCGCATCCTGGAAAAGGAAGTGTCCAGCTTCCGCGAACAGGTGACCAAGTACGAAGGCTCGGCCCGCGCCGCCGTCGGCAAGGGCGACATGGACCTGGCCCGCCAGGTGGCCCAGCGCATCGCCGACCTCGAGCAGGACATCGCCCTGAAGGAGCCCCAGATCGAGGGCATGCGCGCCGCCGAGGACCAACTGCACCAGGCCATCAGCGCCACCGACCGCCGCATCGAGACCCTGCGTCGCGAGGTCGAGGTCGTGAAGGTCAACGAGTCCGTCCAGAAGGCCCAGGCCTCGGTCGCGGCGCGCGGCGCGGGCGCCGGCTCCTCGCTGGGTTCGGCCGCCGACAGCCTGGCCCGGATCAAGGAAAAGCAAGCCATTCGCGGCGAGCGCATCAAGGCCGCCGGCGAACTGGAAGACCGCCGCACCGGCGCCGATCTCGACGAAAAGCTGCGTCTGGCCGGCATCGGACCGGGCCAGTCCTCGGCCGACGACATCCTGGCGCGCCTGTCCGCCCCGCCCGCCGCGCCGCTGCAGATCGAGCAGAAATCGGCCGATCCCAAAGCCAGCGACGCCTAGCCCGCGTGCGCCGACTTGACCTGACGCCGCGCGCTGACTGGCAGGCGAAAGCCGACGCTGTCGGCTTCGTCTACCATCACACCGATGGCCAGCCCTATTGGGACGAGTCGGCGGTCTACGCCTTCACCCTGGCCCAGATCGAAGACGATCTGGAGCCGGCGGCGGCCGACCTGCACGAGCTTTGCCTGGACCTCGTCGACGAGGCGGTGCGCAGCGAGGCCCTGATGACGCGGCTGGCGATCCCGGCCGAGCACCAGGACTTCGTCGCCGCCTCATGGCGGGCCAAGGAACCGTCGCTGTATGGCCGTTTCGACTTCGGCTATGACGGCGCCGCCAAGCCCAAGCTCTACGAATACAACGCCGACACCCCGACCAGTGTCTTCGAGGCCGCCACCTTCCAGTGGCTATGGCTGGAGGAGCTGCTGGCCTCGGGCGCGCTTCCGGCCGGGACCGACCAGTTCAACAGCCTGTTCGAGGCCCTGCGCGACCGGTTCAAGACCCTGTTTCCGACCGGCGGCTTCGTGCATTTCGCCAGCGACGCCCAGGCCGTCGAGGATCGCCAGACGGTGCGGTTCTTCGAGGATCTGGCGCTGCAGGCGGGGCTGGATCCCAAGTTCGTTGCGATCGATGACATCGGGGTCAATGCCGAAGGCCAGTTCGTCGACAAGGACAATCTGCTGCTGCAGGCCGCCTTCAAGCTCTATCCGTGGGAATTCATGCTGCGCGAGCCCTATGCCGCGCACCTGAAGACGGCGGCCGTGCGCTGGATGGAGCCCGCCTGGAAGAGCATCCTGTCCAACAAGGGCATTCTGCCCCTGTTGTGGGAGCGCCATCCCGGCCATCCCAATCTGCTCGAGGCCTATTTCGAGGACGATCCCCGCGCATCGGCCCTAGGTCCGCGCCATGTGCGCAAGCCGCTGTTCTCGCGCGAAGGGGCCAATGTCGAGGTCATCGGCGGCGACGAACCGGTGCTGGACCAGGGCTATGGCCAGGAAGGCGCGATCCTCCAGGCCTATTACCCGCCCGCCGATTTCGGCGGCCGGCGGCCGGTGATCGGGGCCTGGATCGTCGGGGCCGAGCCGGCCGGCATCGGCGTGCGCGAAGACGACAGCGTGGTCACCAAGAACCTCGCCCGGTTCGTGCCGCACATCATCGAAGCCGGCGGCTGACGCTCGCCCCCCAGGTCAAGGATGCGTCAGGCCCAGGGCCGCATCCAGCTCGGCGCGCGCCATCTCCATGTCCCGCCGGAAGATCGGCGAGGCGTGCTCGGCCGCATAGATCACTGCCCCGGACTCCATCCCCGCCTGGGCCGCGCTGAAGCTGTGCGAGCCGCAGACATAGCGGCTCTCGGCATACTCTCGGCCCCGGGCGTACAGCGCGTCGGCGCGCGAGGGGGCCAGTTCGGCCAGGATCATCGCCACGTGCTCGCCGAACGCCGAATGGCCCGAGGGATAGTCGGGATTGCCGGCCAGGTGGGCGCTCTTGGCCTCGCAGATCGGTGACGCGTCCTTGCCGATATAGGGCCGCTGGGTTCCCCAATGGGTCTTGGCCAGGCTGACCACCGAGCGGTCCTCGCCCGCGCGCTCCAGCAGCGCGCTCAGGATCGGCGTCCTGGCGGGATCCAGCCTCACGCCCAGGGCGGCGGCGAAGTGGTCGTAGACATGGCCATCGACGTCGGCGGTCGCCAGCGCCCAGCGCGGCGAGCCCTTCAGGCTTCGCGTCTGGTCGAAGATCGCCGCGTCGGCGATCGCGCGGGGCGAGCCGGCGGCGGGCGGCGGGGCCAGAATGGTCGTCAGGTTCGGCCGGGCCTCGGCGGACAGATAGCCGCTGGCGGGCGCGCCGGGCAGGGTTTCCAGCGGCGCGTCGCACTTGGCCGCCCGGACCGTGTTGCAGATCGCCACGTCGCCGCCGGTCAGGCGCACGGCATAGCCGCCGGGGAAGCGCGGATCGGCCCACAGATAATCGGTCGAGACATATTGCGCGCCGCTGGTCAGGGCGGCGCTGCGCTGGCTGACGTCATTGTCCCGCGCGGCCCAGGTGCCGGTGTCGGCGCGGGTGCGGACGATGAAGCCGGCCTTCACGGCGGCGGCGATGCGGTCCTTTTCGGCGATCGGATCGTTGAGGGTCAGATAGGCCGCCGCCGGCGAGGCCTCGTCGGTGTTGACGAACATCACCCGGCCTTCCAGCGAGCGCCGGGCGCCGCGATACAGCGCCACCTTTTCGGGGCTTTCATCCAGGGCGAACAGCACCTTGCCGCGCGCCGCGCTCAGCCGGGGCCAGCCGCCGGCCAGAACCGCTTCGCGCAGGGTGGCGCGGTCGCCGCGCACCCGGTCGGGCGTGATCAGCTCGGCCTCGGCGAACACCGAGCGAACCTCGGCGTCCAGGGCGTCGAACGCCTTTTCGTCGAAGGCCAGCGGCGTCACCCCGCCCGGCAGGCTGGGCGCGCCGTCCTTGGCGTTGATCAGGATCAGGATCGGGGCGTGGTCGGGATGGGCCTTCGACCAGGTCCTGATCTGGGTCAGGCACGCCACGAAGGTGGGACACGAGACCCGAAAGTCGATGTCGGGCATGTGCATGACCTTGAACCCCGGCCTGGCCAGGGTGGCGGCCATATCGGGCGACAGGGTCACGCCCTTGCCCAGGGCGGTCAGCGGATGGGCGTAGCGTCCGCCCTGCGGGTCGGCGACGACATCGATCTCCAACTGGCGCGCGCCGGCGTCCAGTTGCTCGGCCAGGGGGCGGTGGGCGTAGTCGATCGCCAGGGCCTGCCGGCCGCCGGCCGCGAGGATGGCGGCCATCTCCTCGGCCGGGATCGCCAGCTTGTAGCTGTTGTGCGTGCCCACGGCCGTCAGGTCGTTCATGCCCAGCTCGGCGCCCGCCAGCGGTCGCGCGCAGGCGACGTCCTTGGGGCAAGGGGCGGGAGCTTGGGCGGCGGCGCTGGTCGCCATCAGGAACGCGAAGACGAGATTGAGCATGGATCCTCCGGGAGCAAGTCCGACTAGCGAGGCTGCATGACGGTTTGACGTCATCGGCTCGCTGGCGCCTGTTGCATGGCATCGGAAAGGGCCGTCGCGCGGCTGAACCTACGGTGCGCTGGCGTGTTCAGCCAGGATGAAGACTTTCGGACTCCTTCCCTCCGCCCTGATCGGCGCTGTCGCCAGCGCGCGCTCCATGACGCCCATGGCCACCATCGCGATCGCCCGCCTCGCCGGCCGCGCCGCTCCGGGCCGTCTGGTTTTGCTGGACCAGCCCCTGTTCGAGTTCGGCGCCCTGTTCATGGGCGTGGGCGAACTGCTCGGCGACAAGATGAAGTCGGCGCCGGATCGAACCGTCCCGCTGGGGCTGCTGGCCCGCGTGATGAGCGCGGGCATCGCCGGCGCGGCGCTGGCGCCGCGCGGCCGGGAGAAGGCCGGGGCCGCGATCGCCGTCGCGACCGCCGTTTCCCTGGCCTACCTCACCCTGGCCGGCCGCAAGCGCGCGATGGCCCGCGTGGGGCAGACCCGCAGCGGCCTGATCGAGGACGCGCTGGTGGTCGCCGGGGCGGCGGCGGTGGTGGTCCTGTCAACCCGCCGCAGGTAGGGCGGCCGTCAAAGCACGGTGGCGATGCGCGCGTTGATCGGGATGTTCTTGGAGTCCAGGCCGGGCTTCTGGCCATGCAGATCGAACTCCAGCTTCACCTCGGGCCGGAAGATCAGGCAGTGGGTCGAGCCGCCGAAATGGAACATGCCCAGCTGATCGCCCTTCTTGACGTGCTGGCCCTCGTACACGGTGATCTCGCAGGTCGAGACCTCGGCCATGCCCACGGGCATGAAGCACATCAGCCCGATGGCCGGATTGTCGGCCTGGATGAAGATCATCGCGCGGGTGGCCACCTCGGTGATGTAGGCCTGAGACTCATTGGGTCCCGCCGGGTCGAAGCCCTCGGCCGGGGTTTCGGAATAGTAGGTTCCCGGCTGGACGTAGGCCTTGACGATCGTGCCGGAGACCGGGCTGTGCCAGCGATGGTAGCTCAGGGCGTTGAGAAAGGCCTGATAGACCGTGCCGCCCACGAACTTGGGCGCCAGCGCATCACCCGCCAGCATGTGCTCCAGAGAATAGGGCTGCGCCTTGATCCAGAAGCGGTCGCGCGCCTTGACGTTCGCGGCCAGGCGATAGGGCGATGACTCGCAGGCGTTGACGATCACCGCGTCGTCGTGGGGCGCGGCGACGGGGCGAACGCCAGGCCGGAACCGGCGGGTGAAGAAGTCGTCCCAGGACGTGAAGCCATGGTGCGGGGCGACGGGATCGCAGAGGAACGTCTTGTCGAAGTTGGGCATGGCCTCCATGGCGTCGCGCCCGAACCAACCCGAGACCGGGTCGGTGTTGAGCACGTGGGTCGAGTCCGGCGAACGGAGAAAGATCGCCCAGGCGTCGAGCATGGCGCGAAAGCGGGCATTGACCTTGTCGTTCAGGAAGGCGGTGAAGCCGCCGCCCGTGCCCATCGGCCAATCCAGGATCGCGTTGATCGGAAAGCCGACCAGATCGGTTTTGTTGAAGGCCGGCGCGCGCGTCATGATCGCGTTCAGCAGGCGCAGCATCAGGTGATAGTCGCGCACCTGGGGCTTGCCGGTGGGGTCGTTATTGTAGGGCGGCCTGTGGGGCACCTGCTCGAACATCTGATGGAACAGCATGTAGATCTCGGCGTCGCTCTCGATCAGCGTCTTGAGATCTTCGATGACGGGGTGCAGCGGTCTGGCGCGCCGTCCGCCGTGGTCGCCGTCGACCTCGTCGATCAGGTTCGCCAGCCAGGTTTCGACAGCGCTCTGGTCGCTGGGCAGCCATTGGCCGACGCGATGGGGCGGGCGGTGATGGGGGGCGACGTTTGCCATGCTGTGCCTCGTGGGTGGGGGCGGCGCCGACGCTAGGCGGCGGTCGCCAGGTCAAGTCGGGCCTGTCGACGCGTCCAGAACGCCGAGCCCGGCCAGCGGCGTTCAAGCCCATAGAAATGGTTGCGGCCTACGAGATAGGCGTCGAAGCGGGCCTGGATTCCGGCGGCGTAGTCGCCAAAGCGCTCGTCGCCGCCGTCCAGCGCCTGACCCAGGCAGGCGGCCGCGTCGAGACCGTCGGCGAGCGCCTTGTAGAGGCCCTGGGCCGCCAGGGGGTCGAAGGCGGCGGCGGCGTCGCCGATCGCCAGCCAGCGCGGACCGGCCACCCTGTCGAGGATGAAGCTGCTGGCCACGCGCGGCGTCAGTCCGCCGGCCAGATAGCGGCAACCGTCCAGGCGCGGCGCCAGATGTCGCGTCGCCAGGGCCGCGCCCAGCCAGCGGGCGTCGCGCCCAAGGCCCTGGTCGCGCACGTGGTCGGCGTCGGCGGCCAGCGCCACGGCCAGGCGCTGGCCGGGCAGGGCCGCCGCGTACCACCACCCCTGAGCCACCGCTTCCAGCAGGGTCAGTCGCGAGGGAGAAGCGGCGTTGCCGGCGGCGAAATAGCCATAGATAAAAGTCAGGCGATCCAGCTCCCGGCGCCGCGCGCCGAGCCGCTTGGCGAAGGCCGAGGCGCGACCGGTGGCGTCCACGACGAAGCGCGCGCGCACCACGGGCGTCTCGCCGCCGGCCGCGCGCAGCCGCAGGGCGAAGCCGCCCGACGGATCAGGGCCGGCGTCGACCAGCCGCAGGCCCTGCGAGGTCTCGACGCCCGCCGCGGCGGCGTGGTGGCGCAGAAAGGCGTCGAAACGGCCGCGATCCAGATGCCAGCCGCCCCCGTGAGGGCTGAGCAGGAAGTCATTGAAGCCCAGCGCCGCCGCGCCCCAGGACGAGCAACTACCCAGGCAGGGCAGGTGCCCTTCGGCGACAAACGCGGTCCACAGGCCCAGTCGGTCCAGCAACAGCCGCGTGTCGGGCGGAAGGGTCTCGCCGACGGCGCCGCCGGCTGGCGAGGGGCCGTCGATCAGGCGCACCCGCTCCACGCCCGCCCGCGCCAGGGCCAGGGCGCACGCCGCGCCGGCCGGGCCCGCGCCCAGCACGACGACGTCGTACAGGGCTTGCGCCGGCCGGTTCAATGGACGTTGCCCATCCCGTAGATCCGCCCTGTCGGATGGCGGTCGCGCTTAGCCCGGGGGGTGTTGAGCCTGAGCGTGAAAGGGGTCTGGTCCAGAAGCGGGCAGCCGTCGGTGATCCACCGATTGACCACGTCGCGCAGGGAGCCGGTATTGGGCGGATTGGCCGGCATGCCGAACACCGAACCCATGGGCCCCGTGGGGGCGATCAGCTCCATCAGGAAGCGGCTGGAGGCCGGGTCGCCGGGCTTGACCAGATCGTTGACCGGCGAGGCCAGGGCCTGCATCAGCGCCCGGGTCGGCTGTTCGAACCACCAGGCCAGGGTGTGCACCATGCCGTCGGGGTCGGCCATCATGTTGGTCACATGGCCCGACTTGCCCTTCTGGATGGGTCGCAACTGGTCGATCACCGCCGCCATGGCCCGGGCCGAGGAGACCGGCGGCGGGGGCGGCGGGGGCGGCGGCGCGGTCAGGCCGTTGGTATAGGCCTCCCAAAGCGCGATCTCGTCGTCGGTGAACACGCGGTACATCGGGCCGGTCTCGAAATTCATCAGGCCGTGCATGCGGCTGTTCTGCCAGTCGCCGGGCGTGATCCAGCCGTGGTCCTGCAGGGCCTGCAGGAAGCCGGGGGGATCGGCGAACCACTCGTCGATGCGGCTTGGGCCGACCATGTGCTTCTGGTGGTTGCGGCTGCCGTAATTGGCCTTGCGCTGGATCATGTCCAGCATCTGCTGGCGCAGGTCGGGCTTGCTGTTGATCAGGTTCAGCAGGTCATCGCCGAACGTGCCGATGCTGCCGAACGCCACGAAGCCGTTCCAGATCCGCCGCCAGGCGCGCTGGACGGCGGTCTCGCCGCCGGTCAGGCGAAGGGTCTGCAGATACAGGCGCACGGCGTCGGCGGCGCGCTGTCCATGGCCATTGACCGCGTTGTCGATGCCGATGTGCATGATGTAGAAATGCGGGTCCAGGCCCGTATAGATCATGCTATCGCGGGTCTGCTTCAGCTGGACCACCTCCCACTCCAGCATCAGGGTCATGCCGATCAGTTCGGGATAGTAGTCCTCGGTGAACTCGGAGATCGCCAGCTGGAAGGCCGGCACCGTGAAGGCGCTGTCGAGGAACTGGGGGTCATAGGCGAATTCGCGCGCCTCGATCGGCGGCGGGTAATAGCCGATGCTGTGGCACAGATCGCGGTAGATGTTGCAGTGGTTCATCGAGACGACGCCGTCGCCCAGTTCGTCCATCGAGACCGAGTAGAGCAGCGCCCGAACCTCGTCGATCGGCCCGGTGCGGCCGATGTTGCGCAGCCAGGCGCCGTCGATCAGATTGAACGGCGCCCACTGGGTCGTATAGACGCACATCTCGTCATAGGTGGTGAACTGCCCGTCGGCGGCGGGGTCGAAGTCGGCCGCCTCGTCCACCAGCTCCTGATAGATCAGCTCCAGCCGGTTCAGGAAGGCCTGCTCGCTATAGGGGAAGAACCGCTGCGCCTCGGGCGTCTGCGCGTCGTTCGAGAAGTTCTCGGCCCACTGCAGCCAGGCGTCGACATAGGCCCGGGCGTCCGTGCGGATCTCGGGATAGACGTCGACATTCAGCAGCTTGAAGAACAGCTCGCGCGGATCCAGGCCCAGTGTCGGATCGGGATCCAGATCGGCGGCCTCGTTGGGGAACGGTTCGACGGGCGTCAGGCCGGTGTCGCGCAGCTGGCTGGCGACCTCCAGATACCAGTCGGTGCGCCAGGGCTGCTTCTGCTTGCTCTTGGGACGATCGATCTGCGGGGCCTGCAGCACCACGCCGATGCGGTTCCAGTTGTCGAGCATGTCCAGCCGCGTCTGGTAGCGACCCCAGTTTTCGGGCGCGGGTGAATCCGTGCCCGGTCCGCGCACAGACCAGCGCTGCTCGCCCAGCACCCAGCTGCTGGCGGGGTCGTCGTCCGGGGCCGAGTCCGAGCCCCAGGCGACGTCCTCGGCGGCGTAGACCGCCACCGGCCGCTGGGCCGGCCACGACCAGAACACCGTGCGATTGCCCGCCGGGTTGGGCGAAGGCGGATGGGTGGCGCAGGAATTGTAGTCGGTGTGCCAGGGCAGGGCCATGAACTTGGACAGGTCGCCCGGCTCCAGGCCGTCGGCCTCGACATGGCGGGGCACATAGCCGCCGGTCAGCAGCGGCGCGTCCGGCTTGACGGCGGCGTAGTTCAGGGGCTTGCCATGAATGCGGAACGGCCCCGCGCCCGAGGTCGACCAGGGCTGGATATACAGGGCGGGCTCGCGCATCACGAAGGTCAGGTCGATGCCGGGGCTGAAGCGGCCGCCCAGGCAGTTGACCAGGGTGGCCTTGTCCAGCGCCTCGCCGGGGCCCAGCGCCTTGCCCGATCCGGGCAGATAGGCGCCCTTGCCCTCGTTCCAGCGCTGCAGGAAGAAATACTGGGTCTTGCGCAGGGTCAGGAACGGCTCGCCTGCGTCGCCCAGATGCAGCGGCATCAGGGTGGTGTTGTTCTGCTGCTGGGGGGAATAGGGATCGCGGAAAATCGCCGCTATGCCCGCCAGGGGCGTGGTGGCCGGATCGTCCTCGGCGGTGATGGTGGCCAGCTGGTTATGGGCCGACATCCCCTTCTGGCTGAGATTGACCGTCCACTGCTGCAGCGCGGCGCTGCGGAAGATCGGCGCCACCTGATCGTCGAAGGCGGGCTTGTAGGTGCTTTGATAGCCGCCCCGACCGGGGTCGTAGAGGCCCGGCTCCAGCGCCAGGTCGCGCACCCAGCTGTCGTAGACGTCATCCCACAGCGACACCACGTTGAGGATCTGCGGCGCATAGGACGGATCGGTGGCGGTCACCCAGGCCCCGTGAACCTGGGCCCGCGTGCCGTCGGTGAACAGGATCGCGGCCGAGACCGGGCCGTCGCAGGAGTCGTCGAACCACTGGTTGTTGTTGACGTCGTCGTCCAGGGGCGCGGCCTGGCCCCGCAGGCGCCACGCCGCCGCGCGTCCGTATCCGCCCAACACCAGCAGGCGGCCCTTGTCGTCGGTGATCAGCTCGCCCAGCGTGTCGATGGCGCCCGAGGGGGTGTCCATGTTCGGGAAACTGTCGGACGGGAAGGACTTGGGGTAGGCCGGCAGATCGACCACCTCGCCCTTGTCGGCGTCGAAATAGGCGGCTGTCGTCGGGGCGTCGAAGCCCACCGCCGGGGCGCCGCGTCCGCGGGTCACGCGCGGGCCGGGATCGATCGTCAATTGCCGCACGCGCGCCGGGTCGTTGATCACCGCGATCTTGTCGACGGGCTGGGGCGCGTCGGGATCGTCGATCTTCGGGTTGCGGATGGGCGGAAGGTGGCCGTTGCTGTAGCTGGCGATGCCCTGCAGGCCGCTTTCGGTCAGCACGAAGCCGTTGGCCTTCTTGTTGGCGACGTGAACCGTCCAGACGATGTCGGCCACCGTCCGGCCGTTCAGGACGCCGCCGATGACGACCTCCTCGCCATCGCCCCTGGGCCAGGATTCCTCGGCCTGATCGGGATAGGCGAAGATCCGGAAGCGCGCCGCATGACGCTTCAGCGCGCCCGCCGCGTCGCGCAGATCGGTGCTGCGAACAGGATCGGCCTCCGTGCCCGCCCGGATCGGCAGGCCGCCCGTCAGGCCTGGAGCGCCAGGGACGGGACGGCCCGCCATGGTCTCCGGCGCGATCACATATTGCGGGCTGTTGCCGACCCGCGCGATGCCCACGGCGGGGTGTATGCGGAAAGTCTCCACGGCGCGTTCCCTCGGTCTGGCAGCCTTGTCCGGGCGGAGAGACGCGATCTGGCCGGATTGGCGCCGATTGCACTGGTTGAATACCGTCGAGCTTAAGCACGTTAAACGAGTAATACAATGATAAATTGTATTCGCGGGTTATCGGCCTCTGATTGAAGCAACCGGAGACGACGCCTTGCCTGGGCCACCCAGGCGTCTGGCCACCGCGAACCAGCCGCCGCTAGCGATCGCGATCAGCAGCGCGCTGGCCAGAAGGCCGGGCGAGGGCGGGGCGACCTTGAAGATCGTGTCCAGGGCCGGCGTGGCGAAGATCAGGGCCAGGACGCCCGAAGCCGCCGAGGCGATGATCCAGAAGATCCGGCGATGCGGCGCGAACAGATGGCCGCCAGTCGACGAGGCGTCGGCCAGGGCCAGGACCAGGTTGCCGGCCACCAGGGTCAGGAAGGCCGCGCCCCGGGCCTGATTTTCCGGATGATGGCCCAGCGCCCAGAGGTAGATCCCCAGCACGCCGGCCAGCACGCCGGCCCCCTGCAGCAGGGCCAGACCCAGCTGGCGCGGTCCGAACAGCGGCTCGTCACGCCGTCTCGGCGGGCGCTTCATCGCCGCGGCGCCGCCCGGTTCGGCCTCGAACACCATCGCGCAGACCGGATCGATCACCAGCTCCAAGAACACCACGTGCATGGGATACAGCAGCGGCGGCAGGCCCATGACGATCGGCAGCAGCGCCACGCCCGCGATCGGCACGTGTATGGCGGTGATATAGACCAGCGCCTTGCGCAGATTGACGAAGATGCGTCGTCCCAGCCGCACGCCGCCGACGATCGAGGCGAAGCTGTCGTCGAGGATCACCAGATCGGCGGCCTCGCGCGCCACGTCGGTGCCCTTGCGCCCCATGGCGATGCCGATGTGCGCGGCCTCCAGGGCGGGTGCGTCATTGACCCCGTCGCCGGTCATGGCGACGACCTGGCCGTCCGCCTTCAGGGCCTGGACGATGCGCAGCTTCTGCTCGGGGATGATGCGGGCGAAGATCCGCGTCTGGCGAAGGCGTTCGGTCAGGGCCGCGTCGCTCAGGGCGGCCAGTTCGTCGCCCAGCATGACCCCGGCGGAGGTGTCGAGACCCGCCGCCCGGGCGATGGCCAGGGCGGTCGCGGGGTGATCGCCCGTGATCATGACCACCGAAATCCCCGCCTCCCTGGCCTCCTTCAGCGCCGCCGGGACGTCGGGGCGCACGGGGTCCAGAAAGCCGACCAGGCCCTCGAACGCGAACGGCGCGTCCTGAGGATCGTCGGGAAAGGGCGTCGTTGTCCGGCACGCGGCGACGCCCAGGACGCGCAGGCCCTGGCCGGCGAACTGCTCGACGACGCCCGTCAGGCGCGCCGCCTGCTCATCGCCCAGGCCGCACAGCCGGAAGATCGCCTCCGGCGCGCCCTTGGCGGCCGCGCGCCATGTGCCCGCCGGCTCGCGCCAGAGCTGGATCATGGCCATCATCTCCGGATGCAGGGGCCAGGTCCGTTCCGGTTCGGGCGTCGCGTCGGGCGACGGCTCCAGCAACGCCCGCACCGCCCTGTCCATCGGATCCACCGGATGGACGGCGCAGGCTAGGCCCGCGACCTCCAGCAGGGCTCGCGCCGACCCCGCCGGCGCGGCGCCCTCTTCGATCAGGAGATCGGTTTCGTCCGTCCACAGACGGGCCACGCGCATCCGGTTCTCGGTCAGGGTGCCGGTCTTGTCGACGCACAGGAAGGAGGCTCCGCCCAGGGCCTCGATCACGGCGCTGCGCCGGACCAGCACCTTGTGCCGGGCCAGACGGCCCGCGCCCAGCGCCAGGAACACGGCCAGCACCATGGGGAATTCTTCGGGGATCAGGGCGATGGCCACCGTGATGCCGGCCAGCACGCCGCCCACCCAGTCCGCGCGCAGCAGCCCATAGGCCACGGCCACGACGACGCAGAAGGCGATGGCCAGCATGCCCAGCAGGGTGACCAGGCGGCCCGCCGTCTTCTGCAGCGGCGTGGGTTCCTGCACGATGGCGGCCAGGGACACGCCGATCTTGCCCAGCGCCGTGCGCGGGCCGGTCTTGCCGACCTGCGCCACCGCCTGGCCGCGAACCACCAGCGTGCCCGAGAACAGATAGGGTCCCGTGTCCGCGCCGGGCTGGGTCTCGGCGTCGGCGGCTTCGCCCTTCGCCAGGGGGCGCTTGGAGACCGGCGCGGATTCCCCGGTCAGCGCCGACTCATCGACGCTGAGCACGTCGCCGGCCACAAGGGCGCCGTCGGCGGGCAGGCGCTCGCCCTCGCCGACCAGCACGATGTCGCCCGGAACCAGGTCGCGCGCGGCCAGCCGGACCTCGACCCCGTCGCGCATCACGCGGGCCTGCGGTTGCGACAGGTCGCGCAGAGCCGACAGCGCGTTCTCGCTGCGCGTCTCCTGCAGGACGACCAGCCCGATGGTGGCGACCGCCCCGGCCATCAGGAACAGACCCTCGCCCAGGTCGCCCAGCACCAAGTAGAGCCCCGCCGCCCCGATCAGCAGCAGGAACATCGGCTCGCGCAGGGTGTCCAGCACGATGCGCCCCAGGCCCCGACCGGGCGCCTGGGGCAGGGCGTTGGGACCCATCTCGGCCAGCCGTCGCTCCGCCTCGATCGTTGTCAGTCCGCCGAGGTCATCGCGCGCCATCAGCCTGTCCGATCCGCCGGCGTTCGCCAGCCCTTGAGGTCCCGACCCTTTAGGTCAATGCGAGAGGAGCACGGGGCAGGGCTGGCGCGCCAGAACATGCTGGGTCGCGCCGCCCAACAGAAACTCCCGGGCGCGGGAATGGCCATAGGCGCCCATCACCAGCAGGTCCGGCTTCACGCGTTCAAGATAGCGGTCCAAGACCGTTCCGATCGACTCGCCGTTGGTATCCACCTCATCCAGGGCGGCGCTGACGCCGTGAACCTGAAGATGGCGCAGCGCTTCGGCGCCAGCGCCGGCGGGCAGGCCCGGCTTCTCGTTCAGCACCGTCAGGATGCGCACGTGCCGGGCGCGAACCAGGATGGGCAAGGCGTCAGCCAGCGCGCGGGCGGCGTTGCGGCTGCCGTCCCAGGCGACGACGACCGCGTCGGGTCCCTCGATGAGGGGCGCCGCCGTGCCCAGCTTGAAGGCCAGGGCGGGACGGCCGGACCCGAAGACCACGCTTTGCGCCACCTCGAACTGTCCGTCGAAGCCATCGATGCGCGGCAGCAGGCAAAGGTCGTAGGCCCTCGCGATCCTGGCCACGTCATCGGGGGCGTCATAGTGATTGGCCTTCGCCGAAAGGGCGGCCTGATACACGCCCGCCGCGCCGGCCTGGGCGGTGAAGTGCGCCAGTCCGTCCTTGCAGGCCTTGCGGCTGCGCGCCTCCTCGGCGGTGGCCATGTCGCTCAGCCCGATCAGGAAGTCGGCCACGCGATTGCTGTGGACCGGGATCTCGATCTCCAGCGCCAGGGCCGTCAGCCTGCCGCCCAGGCTGGCCGCCAGGAGAATGGCCTCGTCGACCGCCGCGTCCGGCGTGGGTGTCGGGTAGGTGTCGATGTGCAGCAGCAGATCATGATAGGCCATCTTGGTCGCTCCCGAGGTCGAAGTCTGAATTCTGCCACCAGGCCATGGGCGCCGCCTTGCGCCAGATCACCTTCGACCATGCGCCGCGTCGATTCTACCCTGTGCTCGGCCGTGGTTTCCCCGCCCGCGCCGCGATCGACGCCGGATTGCGTTCCGATCCGCCCGGAACTCAGGTCGCCGAGGCGGCCAGTCGTCCGCAATCGGCAGGGCACGCGTCCTCGGGACTGTTCAGGGCCAGACAACTGGCCAGGCGGTCCGGCTCGGTCGCCAGCCACGCCGCGCAATCTGTCGAGAGACCGCTGAAGACGAGTTGCTCATCGCGCCAGACGGTGACGCGGTCGGCGCTGGTGTGCTGTCCCAGCAACCGGATCGCTTCCAGAGCGGCGGCGGCGTCTCCATCGCGTTCGATGGCGAAAAACACCGGCGCCACGCCGGACGCCTTGAAGGGAAAGACGGTGTAGGAGGACATTTGGGCTCCACGTCAGCAAAGACGGGAGCTTGGGGCGACAGGCCCGGTCTCTCAGCCGTCGGGCGTCCAGGGAAGCTAGCCGACGATGGGGCACCTTGGGCCTCGCGTTAACCGATGTCCAATCCCGTCGCGCGCGCTCTAGGCAGCTCGCAGCCCCTCGGCGTCCAGATCCACCCCCAGCCGCTCGCGCAGCGCCGCGCATCCCTCCGGGGTCAGCCGCACGGCCCGCCCCTCGCGTTCGACCGCCAGCCAGCCCAGCGCCGTCATCCGCTCCAGCAGCTTCACGCCCAGCGGTCCGGCCAGGTGATGCCGACGCTCGGTCCAGTCCAGGCACTGGCGGGCGACGCCGCGCGGCGAGCGCAGGGTGGAAACTGCCACGCCCAGGTCCTCGAACCAGACACGGCCTGTCGGTGTGATCTCATACAGCTTGTTGTCGGCGGGCCGGATCAGGTCGCGGCGCGTCAGGGCCTCGGCCACACACACGCCCAGCCGGCCGGCCAGGTGGCCGTAGCAGCAGCGAGCGTCGCGCAGGGCGCGGGCCTTGGGCGAGCGCGGGGTCT
This sequence comes from Caulobacter sp., assembly GCF_965279145.1. Classification (NCBI taxonomy): domain Bacteria; kingdom Pseudomonadati; phylum Pseudomonadota; class Alphaproteobacteria; order Caulobacterales; family Caulobacteraceae; genus Caulobacter; species Caulobacter sp. Next base: position 730,051 of record NZ_OZ257139.1, on the reverse strand, counting down.
CCAACGAGCGCACCGGCGCGGCCAGCACGGAAAGGGCTTCCAGGGCGTGGGCGACCTCGGCGTTGGCCAGGCGGTAATAGCGGTGACGGCCTTCGCGCTCGACCGCCAGCAGTCCGCCGTCGACCAGCTTGGCAAGGTGATTGCTGGCCGCCTGGGCCGTGACGCTGGCCGCCCAGGCCAGGGCGCTGGCGGGCTGGGCGCGGCCGTCCTGCAGGGCCTGCAGCATGGCGGCGCGGGTTGGGTCGCCGATCAGGGCGGCGGGGGCGGCGATATTGGCGTCCATGTCGGCACCATAGCTCATCCGGGGCCGAGGATAGTTCAGCGGTTCGTGTAGCGTCGGCGACCCGCGCCGGGGCAAGGAGGGGCCATGAGCCAAGCCGCCCGCCCGTCACTGATCGTCATCGCCGCCAGCTTCGGCTTTCTGGTCACCCAGCTGGACGTGACCATCGTCAATGTGGCGCTGGACGCCATCGGCACGGCGTTCGACGCCCCGATGGCGCAGTTGCAGTGGGTGGTCGACGCCTATGTCCTGGCGCTGGCGGCCATGCTGCTGTCGGCCGGCGCGCTGGGCGACCGGATCGGACCCCGGCGGGTGTTCGTGGCCGGCCTTGTGCTGTTCGCCGTCGCCTCGGCCGCCTGCGGTCTGGCGCGGGGACCGACCGACCTGATCGCCGCGCGGGTCGCCCAGGGCGCGGCGGGCGCCCTGCTGGTTCCGCCGTCCCTGGCCCTGATCGCCCACGCCTTCGCGGGCGACGACCGCAGACGAGCCTGGGCGGTGGGCTGGTGGACAGCGGCCGGCGGGGTGTCGATCGCCGCCGGACCCGTGTTGGGCGGTCTGCTGATCGCCGGGCTGGGCTGGCGCTGGGTGTTCCTGGTCAATCTGCCGCTGTGCCTGCTAGGCGTGGTCCTGACCCTGGCCGTTATCCCCGAGGCTCCGCCCAAGGCCCGCAAGCCGCTGGACCTGCCCGGACAGGCCCTGGCCCTGGTCGCGGTCACCGCCGTGGTCGGGGCGATCATCGAGGGCGGCCGTCGCGGCTGGGGGCATCCGGGGCCGCTTGCGGCGCTGCTGGTCGGCCTGCTCGCGGCCGGCGCCTTCCTGCGCGTCGAGGTGATCAGCCCGCATCCCGTCGCGCCGCTGTCGATGTTCCGCCAGCGGGCGGTCTCCACGGCGGTGGTCGTGGGGTCTGGCCTGAACTTCACCTACTACGGTCTGGTCTTCGTGCTGGGGCTCTATCTGCAGCGCGCGGTCGGTTATGCGCCGGCCCGGGCGGGCCTGGCCTTCCTGCCCCTGACGGCGACCTTCATCGTCTCCAACCTGGTCAGCGGCGGGCTGGCGGCGCGGTTCGGCGCGGCGCGGGTCACGACGACCGGCGTGCTGATCGCGGCCTCGGGGTACGGGCTGACGGCGCGGCTGGGGGCGGGCAGTTCGTTCCTCGAGATGCTGCCCGGCTTCCTGCTGATCCCCGGCGGCATGGGGCTGGCGATCCCGGCCCTGACGTCCGGCCTGCTGGCCAGCGTGGATCGAGGGATCGCCGGGGCGGCCACCGGGGTGCTGAACGCCTGTCGCCAGGCCGGCGGCGCGGCGGGCGTGGCGGTGTTCGGAGCTCTGGCGGCGGGCGGACCGGAGCGGATCGTGTTCGGGCTGCGGGCGTCAGCGGTGATCGCGGCGGTGATGCTGGCGGGGGCGGCGTGCTTCGCCCTTCTCCCCTTGCGGGAGAAGGTGTCATCCGAAGGATGACGGATGAGGGGTTTCTCGGCTTGTCCGGTGCGACCCCTCATCCGTCGCTTCGCGCCACCTTCTCCCGCAAGGGGAGAAGGGAAACAGCAAAACGCCCGCCCCGGTTTCCCAGGACGGGCGCTTCAAACTCAATTCAAAACCCGGAGCCGCCTAGACCAGCGACCCGTGGCAGTACTTGAACTTCTTGCCCGAGCCGCAGGGGCAGGCGCCGTTGCGGCTGGTGTTTTCCCAGCCTTCCGGCAGCACCGAGATCGGCAGGGCTTCGCGTTGCTGCGGCGACAGGCCTTCCGGGATCGCGCCGGCGATGGCGACGTTCTCGCCGGTCAGCGGGTCCATGTGGACCTGGATCAGGTTTTCCGGCGTGTGCAGCGGTTCGGGCTCGGCATAGGCGATCTCGACCGTCATCAGCCAGCGGGTGGTGTTGGTGCGCAGGTCGCCCAGCAGCTTTTCGAACAGGCTGAAGGCTTCGGTCTTGTACTCGTTCAGCGGATCGCGCTGGCCGTAGCCGCGCAGGCCGATGACGTTGCGCAGGTGGTCCAGGTGCATCAGGTGCTCGCGCCACTGCAGATCGATCATCTGCAGCAGGAAGCTCTTTTCCACCGAGCGCATCTGCTCGGGCGTGATGATCTCTTCGCGCTGGGCGGCGTATTCGTCGGCGGCCTTGGTGATGCGCTCGCGCATCTCCTCGTCGGCGATGCCTTCCTCGGCGGCCCATTCGGCCAGGGGCAGGTCGAGGCCGAGAATGGACTTGACGCGCTCGGTCAGGCCTTCGATGTCCCACTGCTCGGCATAGGCCTTGGGCGGCAGGTGGCGCAGGACAAGGTCGTCGACCACGTCATGGCGCATCTCGTGGATGATCTCGGAGAGATCGGTGGCTTCCATGAACTCCTGGCGCTGCTCGAACACGGCCTTGCGCTGGTCGTTGACGACATCGTCGTACTTCAGGAGGTTCTTGCGGATCTCATAGTTGCGCTGCTCGACGCGCTTCTGGGCGGTGGCGATGGCGTTGTTGAGCCACTTGTGGGTGATCGCCTCGCCTTCCTGGACGCCGAAGGTGCGCATGATCGCGTCCAGACGCTCGCCGGCGAAGATGCGCAGCAGGTCGTCTTCGCACGACAGGAAGAACTTCGAACGGCCCGGGTCGCCCTGACGGCCGGTGCGGCCGCGCAGCTGGTTGTCGATCCGGCGGCTTTCGTGGCGTTCGGTGCCCAGCACGAACAGACCGCCGGCGGCCAGGGCCTTGGCCTTGGACTCGGCGATGTCGGCCTCGATCTCCGCGCGCATGGCCAGCTCGTCCTGCGGGGTCGGGGTGATGCCCAGGCCCTTCTGCTGCTGGCGCCAGCTGGCCAGGCGCATGTCGAGGTTGCCGCCCAGCTGGATGTCGGTGCCGCGGCCGGCCATGTTGGTGGCGATGGTCACCGCGCCGGGCGCTCCGGCGTCGGCGACGATGCCGGCTTCCTGCTCGTGGAAGCGGGCGTTCAGCACCTGGTGCGGGATGCCCTTGATCTTCTTGCCGTCGTTTTCCCAGGCGAAGGTCGACAGCAGCTTGGACAGCTCTTCGGACTTTTCGATCGACACCGTGCCGACCAGGATCGGCTGGCCGCGCATGTGGCAGTCGGCGATCTGCTTGAGGATCGACTCGTTCTTCTCGCGCTCGGTGCGATAGACCTCGTCGTCGTCGTCGATGCGCTGGACGGGGCGGTTGGTCGGGATTTCCGACACGCCCATCTTGTAGATGTCCTCGAACTCCTGGGCCTCGGTCGAGGCCGTGCCGGTCATGCCCGACAGCTTGGTGTAGAGGCGGAAATAGTTCTGGATGGTCACCGAGGCCAGGGTCTGGTTCTCGGGCTGGATGGCGGCGCCTTCCTTTGCCTCGATGGCCTGGTGTAGGCCTTCCGACAGGCGGCGGCCGGTCATCATGCGGCCGGTGAACTCGTCGATCAGGACGATCTCGTTGTCCTTGACGATATAGTCCTTGTCGCGCGTGTAGAGCACGTTGGCCCGCAGGGCCTGGTTGACGTGGTGCACCACCGAGATGTTGGCGGCGTCATAGAGACCGGCGGTGTCCTCGGCCAGGTGGCCGCCCGACATCAGGATCTCTTCGATGCGCTCCTGGCCTTCCTCGGTGAGGATGACCTGCTTCTGCTTCTCGTCGTGATCGTAGGTGGTCTTGTCCTTGATCATCTCTTTGATCAGGGCGTCGATGGTCATGTAGAGCGAGCTGCGGTCTTCGGTCGGGCCCGAGATGATCAGCGGGGTGCGCGCTTCATCGATCAGGATCGAGTCCACTTCGTCGACGATGACGAAGTGGTGGCCGCGCTGGACCATCTCGTCGACGCTGTAGACCAGGTTGTCGCGCAGATAGTCGAAGCCGAACTCGTTGTTGGTGCCGTAGGTGATGTCGCTGCGATAGGCGCGCTGGCGCTCGCCCTGGCTCAGGCCGTTGACGATGACGCCATAGCTGAGGCCCAGGAAGTTGTAGATCTGGCCCATCCACTCGGCGTCGCGCTTGGCCAGGTAGTCGTTGACCGTGATGACGTGCACGCCCTTGCCGGCCAGGGCGTTGAGATAGGTGGGCAGGGTGGCGACCAGGGTCTTGCCCTCGCCGGTGCGCATTTCCGAGATGCCGCCGAAGTGCAGCACCATGCCGCCCACCAGTTGGACGTCGAAGTGGCGCATGCCCAGCACGCGCTTGGAGGCCTCGCGCACGGCGGCGAAGGCTTCGTGCAGCAGGTCGTCAAGGGTTTCGCCCTTTTCCAGCCGCGCCTTGAACTCGTCGGTCTTGGCCTTCAGCGCCTCGTCGGAGAGGGCGGCGTATTCCGGCTCCAGGGCGTTGATCTTCGCCACGCGGGCGGTCAGCGTCTTGACCTTGCGGTCGTTGGAAGAGCCGAAGAGCTTTTTGGCGAAGCCGAGCATGAAGTCGAGATTCCGGTGAAGTGTTAGGCGTAAAGGGCGTTGCGTTCCTGCGAGGACATTGCCCCGCGCGACGATTTCGGCCTCTTACGGCGCGCGCGAGACTTAAGCAGCGACCCTGTCAGTGTCAACGCGAGCCCCCCTTATAGAGCGTGGGGAAGGCCAAGGTTTCCGCCCTTCTCGCCGTTCTGTGGCCTCGCCGCCCCAATTTCGCGAAAGGCCTTCTGATAGAAGGGCCCGAGTTGCATTCCCCTTGTGTCAAAACCACGCTAGAGCCGAACCGAAGTCCGCACGGAGATCCCTCCTTGGCCAAGTCCGCCCATACCCGCGTCTGGATCGCCCTGGCCGCCGCCCTGATGCTGGCCGCCTGCGGTCAGAACAAGAGCGCCGAGAAACCGCCGGAGCCGGGCGACACCGCTGTCGCGCGGGTCAATGGCCACAATGTCTGGGCCTCCGACGTCAAGCGCGAGGCCGTGGCCCAGGGCCTGATCAGCGAGGGCGAGCCGCTGGACATCTCCAGCGAGCTGTTCCGCCAGCGCCTGGACGAGGTGGTCGACCAGAAGCTGCTGGCCGCCGAGGCCCTCAAGCGCAAGCTGGACAAGGATCCGGTCGCCCAGCGCCGCCTGGCCGCCGCCCGTGAGCGCATCCTGGGCGACATGCTGGTCGAGAGCGTGGTGGAAAAGGCCGTCAACGAGGACGCCATCCGCCGCCTGTATGCCGAGCAGCAGAAGCTGTCCAAACGCTCCGAGGAAATCCGCGCCCGCCAGATCCTGGTCGCCAGCCAGGCCGAGGGCGAGAGCATCAAGAAGCTGCTGGCGACCGGCGCCTCGTTCGACGCCCTGGCCATGGAACGCTCGACCGACCAGGCCACCCGCTTCAACGGCGGCGACCTGGGCTATTTCACCGTCGACGTCATGCCCGAGGCCTATGCCGGCGCGCTGAAGAACGCCCAGAAGGGCCAGTTGATCGGGCCGTTCGCGACCGAGGGCGGCTGGGCCATCCTGCGCGTCGAGGACAAGCGCATGGAAGAGCCGATCACCCTGGAGGCCGCGCGTCCCCAGATCGTCCGCTTCCTGACCTATGACCAGGTCCGCGACCTGCTGGAGAAGCTGCGCGGCGGGGCCAAGGTCGACATGCTGACCGGCAAGGCCCAGGATCTGCCCGGCGCGCCGCAGGAACCGGCCTCGGCCCCGCCCGAGCTGCAAGGCGGCGCGGCGGCGCCCGCGTCCGCTCCTGCGCCCCAGAAGAAATAGACGTCAAGCCAGATCGAGGCGAGCCCATGCCCCGCAAGACCGACAAGACCGCGGCGACGCCCGCTCCCGAAGCCGCGCCCGGCGCCGTTGAGCGCGTGGGCCAGACGATCGAGCGCGCGCTGGATCCCCTGGCCTCGGCCCTGAAACGCGCCGGCCAGCGTCGCGCCGACAAGCGCGAGGAGGCTCCGGCCAAGGCGCCCTCCAAGGTCGCCGCCAAGGCCGCAGCCGCGCCGGGCAAGCCGGGCCTGGCGATCTCGCCCCTGGCCGTGCCGTTCCCGCGCATCCCCCCGATCGCCGGCGTCGAGATCGCCACCGGCCGCGCGGGCTTCTACAAGCACGAGCGCGAGGACATGCTGCTGATGCGCTTCGCCGAGGGCACCAGCGCGGCGGGCGTCTTCACGCGTCATGGCGTGGGTTCCGCCCCGGTCGACTGGTGCAAGCGCCAGCTCACCGCCACGGGCGGCGCCGACGTGCGGGCCCTGGTGGTCAACGCCGGCTGCGCCAACAGCTTCACCGGCAAGCCGGGCGCCGACGCGGTGCGCCGGGTGGCCACGGCCGTGGGCAAGCGCTTCGACTGCCGCCAGCGCGACGTGATGATGGCCTCGACCGGGGTGATCGGCGTCATCCTCGACGACAGCAAGATCACCGCCCGCCTGGCCGAGGTCGAGACCCGCCTGACCGAGGACGCCTGGTCCGAGGCCGCCCAGGCGATCATGACCACCGACACCTTCCCGAAGGGGGCTTTCGCCACGGCCCTGATCGACGGGCACGAGGTCAAGATCGCCGGCATCACCAAGGGCTCGGGCATGATCGCGCCCGACATGGCCACCATGCTGGCCTTCGTGGCCACCGACGCGGCCATCGCCCCGGCCGCCCTGCAGACCCTGGTTTCGCTCTACACCCGCACCACCTTCAACAGCGTGACGGTGGACGGCGACCGCTCGACCAACGACACCCTGCTGCTGTTCGCCACCGGCCAGTCGACCGCGCCCAAGATCCACCGCGCCGGCGACAGGCGCCTGGCCGACTTCCGCGAGAAGCTGGACCTGCTGCTGCTCGACCTGGCCCAGCAGCTGGTGCGCGACGGCGAGGGGGCGACCAAGTTCGTCCGCGTCACCGTCAACGGCGCCGAAAGCCCGGCCAGCGCCCGCAAGATCGCTCGCACCATCGCCGAGAGCCCGCTGGTCAAGACCGCCTTCGCCGGCGAGGACGCCAACTGGGGCCGCATCGCCATGGCCATCGGCCGGGCCGACGAGCCGGTGGCCCGCGAGCGGATCAGCATCAAGTTCGGCGACCTCTACGCCGCCCGCGACGGCCTGGTCTCGCCCGAATATGACGAGGCGGCGATGAGCGCCTACGTCAAGAAGCCCGAGTTCGAGGTCACCGTCGATGTCGGCGTGGGCAAGGGCTCGGCCACGGTCTGGACCTGCGACCTGACCAAGCAATATGTGGCGATCAACGGCGACTACCGGAGCTAGCCATGTCCGACGAGCTCCCCCTTCTGCTGCTGGGCGAGGTCGCCGCGATCTGTCGCGAGCACGGCTATGTGGTCGAGGACATCGACGGCGGCCTTGAGGTTTCCGGCTCCGAAGACGGCGGGGCCTTCTATCTGCTGCCCGAGAACGGCTGGCTGCAGGTGCGCTGCCAGGTGCTCGACACCGACGACCTGGACCGCGCCCGCACCCTGGACGCCCTGTTCGAGACCCTGGCCCGCGCCCAGTTCCGCCTGATCGGCAGCCGCTTCGGCTTCGACCCGCACACCGGCCTGTGGCTGGTCGAGGACCTCTATCCCGGCTTCGACGTCGAGCGCCTCCCGGCCGTCCTGGAGCAGCTGGCCTTCGTGTGGACGGCGCTGGAGGGCGTGCTGGACGCCGCCCTGGGCGGGACCGTGGCGGATGACGACGCGCTTAACGCGGCGTTCGACTTGGAAGTGTCGGCTCCGAACTAGGGGGCGACGTTCAGCGCCTTTGAGAGAGCAGCGCCGCCGAGGTGGGGAGCGGACATTCTGATGATCCGTTTGGGGTGGTTTGCGGACCTTGCTCAAGTGGTCGTGCTGATACACCGTGGCCTGCGCCCGGCTAATCAAGCGGAATTTCCATGTTGTATATCGATGCGGTCTCAGCGGGCCTTTTCGGCTTATTTATCTCGCTAGCTCTCTTTTACATCGCGACCCGCCGCATTTACCTATCCCTTGCCTTGGCGACCTTTGTCGGGACAGTTATAGGGCTGTCGTTCCTCTTTAGCTTCCCCACCCATTGGAGCGGGAAGTTCAGAATTGGCGTTATGTGCACGGTCGTCGCTACCTGCACTGTCCTGACTTTGGCCAGTCCCGGCCGGTGGAGAAGATAGCCGCGAACAGGCGTCCGCTTAGGGTCGTTAGCTGCAGCTCGGTGACTTTGCTCGCGCTGACCCTTGTGTCGCAAACCGTATGAGCCGGGCAGGTGGATGGCTGGCATGCACTTTCAAGTTCGCGCCGCGCTCTTGCAGCGTCTTGCGAAATTTAGCCGCTGTCCGCTTGCCCCAAACGCCGACATATCGCTTACCGACGTCATCGCCATACAGGATGTGGCCAAAGAAGCGGCTATCGATTTCGGCCAGCGAGATCAAATCCTCGGCCGCAGCTTGGTCGATTAAGCAAATATGGACGTCTCCCCTTCGAGGGAGGCGATCTTGGAAGTTGAAGAGATCAATCATTCTTCCAGCCTAGCTGAAGACCAGTCAGAGTCCGACTAGGGTGATTTGCGATAGTTAGATCGCTGCGGCCTCGCATTTCGCCAACAGGCCTGAAAGTGTTTCCGTGCTTTTGACGTCATGCGCTTTACCGGCGGAGAGATGGCGAAGCAGAAGCGCGCGTAGATCGTCTTGCGCCTTTGAGCCTCCGACGGAGGTGATCCGCACCTTGTCGCCTATCGCCTCCAACTTGAAGACTTGCCCGTCAGGCCCGTAGGCGGCGGCGTAGACACCATGTCGGACGTCAATAGCTTCGAGGTAGGCTTCGGCCCCGCTCACTGATGAGAAGAACAATGCGGGCTCGTCGGCCTCAACGATGAGTTCGATGGTGGGCATCGCCAATCATTGTAGCCTGAGCCCGACGTCCGCAATGGGTCGAAAGCGCCCTTTGCCTTCACGCCAAAAAGCCGACGCCCCGGCGTCGCGCTCATCCTTACATCTCTTGGAGGCTGCAGCGTGCCGGTCTGTCCAGGTTGGTCAAGGACCGGTCTTCGACCGGCCGCTCCGCGGCGGCGCGGAGCGCCGTCCTTGAGCAACCTGGACAGTCCGGCGATCGTCTCGCCGTGAGATGTAAGGATGGCTTCCTTCGGCGCGAAGGTGGGCGGGGCGCGCGCTACCAAGTCCTCCCCCTGAAGGGGGAGGCGGCCGGAGGCCGGTGGGGGAAGACCGCAGGGATTCAGCGGTTACTTCCCCCTCCGTCGGCCCGAAGGGGCCGACACCTCCCCCGCTAGGGGGAGGACTTGAGGGGATAGACCGCGCTCAATCCCCGTACTTTCCAGAACAAACCCCAACCCGATCAACGCCTTGTAAAATAGTTGATCGCGCCAATCCTCCGCGTTCAAACCGCCCGCATAATCAATCTCACCTGACAGCACGGGAAGGGCGTCCGGCCGGCGACCAGAGGCGGCTGTCAGGGGTGATCGAGCGGGGCCACCGGAGTCGCGTGAGCGGGACCGGGCTGGGCTTAAACGAGGACAGGTGACGTAAACCTGTCCATCGGGGAACTCTCGTCGGAGGTCCCCGCCCGTCCGAAGGTACGTTCCGGGTCCTCCGGAATCGGCGAGGCTGCAGCCCAAGGCTGGGTCCGTCGCGAGGAGGGCAACCCGGATGGGGGTGAAGGGTTGAACGAGACCCGCGCGCCCCGGCCAGAGGGATAACGGTCACGCGGAGCGTTCGTCTTCGTCGAAACGGTACTTAGAACTCACACATTCCGGGCGAGGCCCGGACGCTCCGCGACCCTTCCCAATAACTCGGCGGTTTCCGCGCGAGGACGTAAGGCCGTGCGTCCAGGAAAATCCGCCACAGGGCGCGGAACGGTGAAGTTATGACAGACTGGCTGTCACCCTGATTCTGCGAGCCCCCCATGAAGCCCGTGATCATCTTCCAGCCCGGCATGGCCGGCGATCTGATTTTCATCCAGAAGATCGCCAAGACCTATGCCGCCCAGGGCCGTCGCGTGATCATGCCCGTGCTGGAAAAGCACAAGTGGGTCTATGACGCCCTGGTGATGCCGGCCAATGTCGAGACGCCCCTGCTGGAGGACGAGTTCGACTTCAAGGAAGAGACGCTGTTCCTGGGCGACAAGATCGCCCTGTGCCCGATCGAGGGGCCCAACTACACCTATCTGTCGCTGTTCTTCAGCTGGCGTTATGCGCCCGAGCAGACCATGGACCTGAAGTATCAGGTGGCCGGGGTCGAGATGGCCGACTGGGCCGACTATGTGGAGCTGCGCCGTGACCTGGCCAAGGAAGAGGCGCTGTTCAAGCTGCTGGGTCTCGACGACGGCGTGCCCTATGCCCTGATCAACGAGACCTGCAGCTCGCGGACCATTCCCTTCCCGCATCGGGCGCCGGAGAAGGAAATCCGTCTACAGATGATCGAGGGTTACAGCCTGATCGACTGGAGCACGGTGATCGAGCGCGCCGCGCGGATCGCCACGGTCGACACCTCGATCGTGCTGCTGATCGAGGCGCTGAAGATCACCGGAACGCCGCTGCACATCGTCTCGCGCTATCAGCCGCCCAGCTTCCGGGAGCTGCAGAACGTGCTGAAGCTAGAGTGGCTCTTTTACTTCCTGCCCGAGCACCTGGCCTACCTCTAGGGGCGGGGCGATCGGCAGGGTGGCGCGCCCGACGGTCAGGTCGCGCAGGACGATCGGTCCAAACAGCGCGCCGATCCCGCAGGCGTCGGCCAGCACATCGCCCCAGGCGGCGTCGCGGCCGACGAAGGCCTGCAGCACCTCGATCAGGCCGCCAAACGCCAACAGCACCACGCCGATGCGCCAGAAGCGGCTGGCCGGCAGGGCGGTGATCGCCAGGGCGGTCAGGACATAGAAGACGATGAAGTGCTTGGCCTTGTCCCAGGGGATCATGCTGAGGCCGCCATCGTCGGGCAGCAGGGCCCGCCACAGGGCGAAAGCCGCCGCCGCGACAAAGATCGCGAAGGCCAGGGCGTTGATCTTGCGATTGCGAAACGGCATGCGCGGCCTATCGAACGAAAAAGTGGCGTCATCCAGGCGATGCAAGGACGCAGCCAATGTCCGGCCACTCTACAGGCCTTGTCCTGTCCCGGATCAGCCATCGGCCATCCGGGACAGGAAAGGTCGATGCGGCCTAGAAGGTCAGCGCGCGGGCTTCCTTGACGTGCGGCAGAGCCTGGATCTTGCCCAGCAGTTCGGCCGTCGGGGCCTGGTCGACGCCGACCAGGGCGATGGCGTCCTCGTCGGCCGAGACGCGGCCCAGGTTGAAGGTGGCGATGTTGACGCCCGCCTCGCCCAGCAGCATGCCCAGGGCGCCGATGAAGCCCGGCTTGTCGAGGTTGTTGATGTAGAGCATGGCCGGCGAGAAGGCCGCGTCCAGCTCCATGCCCTTGACCTCGACGACGCGCGGCGCGCCGGCGATCACCGTGCCGGCGAAGGCGCGCTTGCCCTTTTCGGTCGTGATCGTGATGCGCATCAGGCTGTCATAGGTGGGGCTGACTTCCTGGCGGCTCTCCGAGACGGTGATGCCGCGCTCCTTGGCCACGGCCGGGGCCGAAACCATGTTGATCTCGGCCAGCATCGGCTTGAGGATCCCGGCCAGGGCGGCCGAGGTCATCGGCTTGACGTTCAGGTTGGCGACCTCGCCCTCATAGGCGATGTCGATGGCCTTGATGCCGAAGTCGACCATCTGGCCGGCCAGGGCGCCGATCTTCTCGGCCAGGGCCACGAACGGCTTCAGCTTGGGGGCTTCTTCGGCCGTGATCGACGGGCTGTTGAGGGCGTTGGTGACGGCGCCGGTCAGCAGATAGTCGCTCATCTGTTCGGCGACCTGCAGGGCGACGTTTTCCTGGGCTTCGTTGGTGCTGGCGCCCAGGTGCGGGGTGGCCACGACCCGGTCGGAACCGAACAGTGGGTTTTCCTTGGCCGGCTCGGTGACGAACACGTCAAAGCCGGCGCCGCCGACATGGCCGCTGTCGAGCAGGGCGCGCAGGGCGACTTCGTCGACCAGGCCGCCGCGGGCGCAGTTAACGATCAGCACGCCCTTCTTGGTCTTGGCCAGGGCCTCGGCCGACAGGATGTTGCGGGTCTTGTCGGTCAGCGGGGTGTGCAGGGTGATGACGTCGGCGCGGGCCAGCAGGTCGTCCAGCTCGACCTTCTCGACGCCCATCTCGATGGCGCGCTCGGGGCTGAGGAACGGGTCGTAGGCGACGACCTTCATCTTCAGGCCCAGAGCCCGGTCGGCGACGATGCCGCCGATGTTGCCGGCCCCGATCAGGCCCAAGGTCTTGGCGTACAGCTCCACGCCCATGAAGCGGTTCTTCTCCCACTTGCCGGCCTGGGTGCTGGCGTCGGCGGCGGGCAGCTGGCGGGCCAGGGCGAACATCATGGCGATGGCGTGCTCGGCCGTGGTGATCGAGTTGCCGAACGGGGTGTTCATCACCACCACGCCCTTGGCGGTGGCGGCGGGGATGTCGACATTGTCGACGCCGATGCCGGCCCGGGCGATGACCTGCAGCTTGTGGGCGGCGGCGATCACGTCCTTGTCGAGCTTGGCGCCCGAGCGGATGGCGATGCCGTCATAGTCGCCGATGACGGCGATCAGCTCGTCTTTCGACAGGCCGACCTTGATGTCGAAGTCGACGCCGCGGTTCTTGAAGATGTCGACGGCGGCGGGGCTGAGCTTGTCAGCGATGAGAACGCGAGGAGCCATGGTGAGGTGTCCGATCCTGGAGAGCCGGCCCTGTCCTGCGACGGATTTCGGGCGGCGGCTGTGATGTGGGGGTCTGAAACCCCCGTCCCGAACAGGTCGAGGGACGAGGATTTCAGCGATAGGAGGATGTGCTTAGGCGGCGACCAGCTCGGCCGAGACCGTGGCGAACGCCCAGTCCAGCCAGGGGGTCAGGGCTTCCAGATCCGAAGCCTCGACCGTGGCGCCGCACCAGATGCGCAGGCCGGCCGGAGCGTCGCGATAGCCGCCGATGTCGAGGGCGGCGCCCTCCTTCTCGAGCAGGCTAGCCAGCTTCTTGGCGAAGTCGGCCTGGGCGTCGTCCGACAGGGCGGCGATCGCGGGATCGACGACCTTGAGGCACACCGAGGTGTTGGAGCGGATGTCCGGCGTCGCGGCCAGGAAATCGACCCACGGGGTCTTGGCCACCCAGTCGGCGATCACGGCCAGGTTCTGGTCGGCGCGCGATTGCATGCCTTCCAGACCGCCGATGGACGAGGCCCACTTCAGGGCGTCCAGGGCGTCTTCGACGCACAGCATCGAGGGCGTGTTGATCGTCGCGCCTTCGAAGATGTCGAGGGAAACCTTGCCGCCCTTGGTCATGCGGAACAGTTTCGGCATCGGCCAGGCCGGCGTGTAGCTCTCCAGGCGAGCGACCGCGCGGGGCGACAGGATCAGCACGCCGTGCGCGCCTTCGCCGCCCAGCGCCTTCTGCCAGGAGAAGGTCACGACATCCAGCTTGGTCCAGTCCAGGTCCTGGGCGAAGGCGGCGCTGGTGGCGTCGCAGATGGTGATGCCTTCACGGTCGGCCGAGATGAAGTCGGCGTTCGGGACGCGGACGCCCGAGGTGGTGCCGTTCCAGGTGAAGACCAGGTCCTTGGCCGGATCGACCTTGGAGGTGTCGGGCAGCCGGCCGTAGGGCGCGTCGAGCACTTCGACATTGGGCAGCTTCAATTGCTTGGTCACGTCGGTGACCCAGTCCTTGCCGAACGATTCGAAGGCCATCAGCTGCACCGGGCGGGCGCCCAGCATCGACCACATCGCCATCTCGACGGCGCCGGTGTCGGAGCCGGCGACGATGCCGATCAGGAAGTCGGCGGGCACTTCTAGCACTTCGCGCGTCTGGTCGATGGCGGCCTTCAGGCGCGCCTTGCCCAGCTTGGAGCGGTGCGAACGGCCCAGCACGGCGTTTCTGAGATTTTCGGGGGTCCAGCCGGGGCGCTTGGCGCAGGGGCCGGAAGAAAACTCGGGGCGAGCCGGGCGTTGCGCCGGCTTGGCGAGGGTGGTCATAGCGATGTCTCCCATCCTTACAGATGGACAGCGCCCCGTTGGGGGGGCGTGGCCCGCCGGCGAGAAACTCCGTTTCAGATCGAAAGGCAAGGTCGAATTTGTCGCGGCGGCGAGATATCGCCCCCTCGCCGGCAATTATTTTGCGAGATGGGTGCGCTTGCGCCAAGCGAGGACGGCGCCGACGAGGATGCAGACCAGCACACCCAGGGTATCGATATTGTTGACCAGGGCGTAGGTCCGATCACGCTTCAGCTCGCCGACCAGATAATAGGCGTGAAGGCTGAACTGGATGGCTTGAAACAGCATGGCGCCGCCCAGCCAGGGACTAGCGTATCGCAGGGCCAGCATCAGAAAGGCCAAGCCCATCGCCCCCTCTCCAGCCAACAGCAGAAGGGGCTGAAGCGACAGGGGGGTGACCATATGGGCCAGAAGCGCATAGGCGCTGCCGGACAGGACGATTGCGACGCCCCACCGCTCGGGCGCGCCCCCCTTGATCCAGCCAAACGCGCACACCGCGATGATGATCAGCCAGATCAGAATGGGGACGATCGAGGAGTACATGCAAAAGGCCTCTAACCGAGATTAGAGGCCTTAGGCGTTAAACTATTGCAATGTTGTTAGCCGGCTTCGCGAACAGCCCGCACGCCGGTGTGAACACCCGTCGTTTCCGGCGGCTTGTCTTCGACGCCGATCATCTTGGTGCGAACGCCGATACGCAGCTTCACATCGTTCAGCTCGCTGTGCATCTCGACCATGGCCGAGCGGGCTTCGCCCAGCGCGGCAAGGGCTTCGACGAGCTTAGAGCTGGCCCGATCGCCGACCACGGCCGAGAGGCCGATGTCCTTACGAGCCTTCAGCATGTCGGCCATCAGCTCGGCGGCTTCCACCATCGCGGCGTCCACGGCGTTCTCCGTCGCGAACAGCTTGGTCGCGATGCGTTGTGCAACAAAAACCTTTTCCACGCCCATCTCCCGTTAAGAAACTATAAACGAAGGTAAACGAAGTCTTAACGCGTGCGCAACGGGAAACACCTCCTAGCGTTGTTTTGCCGCGCCACTTTTTGGCCTTGGAAGCGAAGCGTTAGGGAGATGCCTGCAAAATGGCCGCTGGATCTCACCCGGACGGCCCATGCCTGAACCGCTCCGCACCGCAGAAGCTCCGACGCACGCGCCTTTGCAGGCGCGGATCGCGGGTGTCGCGCTCGTCACGACGGTGATCGCCCTGATCGCCGCTTGCGCCTGTTTCATGGTGCAGCAGTGGAGCGTCGCGCGTCAGGAAGCCCGGGCCAATCACCTGGTTCTGGCCCAGATGGTCGCTGCGGGCTCGGCCGCGCCGCTGGCCGCCGGCGACATGGTCGGCGTCCGCAAGGCCCTCGAGGCGATCGCCACCGCCCCGCACGTAGCCGGAGTCCGGATTTCCGACCTCGATGGGCATGTCGTCGCGGCGGTCGGCGCCGCGCCGGACACCAGCGGCGTCGGCAAGGCGACCCAGACCCTGGACCGAAAGATCAAGCTGGACGGCCGCCAGATCGGCACCCTGACCCTGGTGGCCCGGGAGCCGCGCTTGGCCCAGATTCTGGCCCGCGACCTGGCCCTGACCGGCACGCTCTTCTTCGGTTCGGCTGGGCTGGCGATCCTGCTGGCCAACGGTCTGGCCCGCCGAATGACCCGGCCGATGCAGCGCCTCACCGAGGCCATGCAGGCCGTGGCCTCGGACGGTCGCTTCAAACCCGTCGAGCAGACCAGCGACGACGACGTCTTCCAGAGCCTGACCGAAAGCTTCAACCAACTGGTTGGCCGGCTTGAACTGAACGATCACGACCTACGCGGGGCCATGGCCGAACTGGTCAAGGCCCGTGACGACGCCAACACCGCCAATGTCCTGAAGTCACACTTCCTGGCCAATATGAGCCACGAGATCCGCACGCCCCTGAACGGCGTGCTGGCCATGGCCGAGGTCATGGCCATGGATGACCTCAAGCCGGCCCAGCGCGAGCGGCTGTCGGTGATCCGCGAATCGGGCGGCCTGCTGCTGGCCGTGCTCAATGACGTTCTGGACCTGTCCAAGATCGAAGCCGGTCGCCTGGATCTGGATGTCGAAGACTTCGATTTGGCCAGTCTGGCCATGTCGCTGCGTGACAGCTTCTCCGCCCAGGCCCGGGAAAAGGGCCTGGCCTTCGAAGTCGCGGTCGCGCCCGAGGCGCAGGGCGTCTGGCGCGGCGACGTCGATCGTCTGCGCCAGATCCTGGTCAACCTGATCTCCAACGCCCTCAAGTTCACGCTGCACGGCGCCGTCGCCGTGCGGTTCGCCTCCGCCGAGGACGGCTCGGGCCTGCGCATCGACGTGGCCGACACCGGGATCGGCATCTCCGCCGAGATGCGGCCTCGCCTGTTCGACAAGTTCGTCCAGGCCGACAGCTCCACCACCCGCCAGTTCGGCGGCTCGGGCCTGGGCCTGGCGATCTGCCGCGAGCTGGCGGCCCTGATGGGCGGCGGCATCGCCGTGCAAAGCCGCGAAGGCCAGGGCTCGACCTTCACCGTGGTTCTGGCCATGCCGCGTGGCTCCGAAGCCGGATCGCCGACGGGCGAGGCCGCCGACGGAGACCAGGCTGTCGTGATCGCCGCGCCCCGCCTGCGCGTCCTGGCGGCCGACGACAATCCGACCAACCAGAAGGTCATCGCCGCCGTCCTGGCCCCGCTGGGCGCCGAGGTCGAGATGGTCGCCGACGGGGCGGCCTGTATCGAGGCCTGGAAGCGCGGCGGGTACGACATCATCCTGATGGACATCCATATGCCCGTCATGGACGGGGTCGAGGCGGCCAGCGCCATCCGTGCGCTGGAGGCCGCCGAGGGCCGCTCGCGCACCCCGATCGTCGCGGTCACCGCCAACGCCCTGGCCCATCAGGTCGAGGGCTATCTGGCCGCAGGCATGGATGGCCACGTCGCCAAGCCGATCGAAGTGACCAAGCTCTATGCGGCGATCGAGGCGGCCGTAGCCGCCGCCCGCCTGGCCGACGCGGCCTAGGTCCAACCTGAACGCCAGACAACGAGCGGCTCAGAACCGCTTCAGGCGCGCCGTGTTCTTTTGAGGTCAACGTCGTCAAACGGGGCGACGAGGAGTTCAAGAGGAACCGAACCGATGAAAAAGATCCTGCTTTCGATCACGGCGGTCACGGCCCTGGCGGCCGCCACCGTCCCCGCTGTCGCCTCCGCCCAGTCCATCAACCATCGCCAGGACATGCTGGAGCGCCGGATTGACCAGGGCGTCCGCAACGGTTCGCTGAACCGCCGCGAAGCCGCCCGCCTGCAGGCCGAACTGCGCGAAACCGCCCGCCTGGAATACCGCTATCGCCGTGGCGGCCTGAGCGGCTGGGAGCGCGCCGACCTCGACCGCCGCTTCGACCGCATCAGCGCCCAGATCCGCTACGAGCGTCACGACCGCGACTATGGCTACGGCTACGGCCGCGATCGCGACCACCGCGACGACCATCGTCCGCGCTGGTAAACCCGATGCGGATCAGGCCGGCTCCACCCGGAGCCGGCTTTCCACCACCGTGAAGCCGCGGCCGCGCAACAGGACGCGCGCGCCGCGGTTTTCGCATTCCAGGTCGCCGCCGCGCCCGGGATAGGCCTGGTGGAAACTCAGCACGTCGCGCTCAAGCTTGGCCCCGTAGAGCGGCATAAGGATGCAGTGGGCCGAGCCGGTGGTGGGGTCCTCGGGAATGCCGAATCCCGGCGCGAAGAAGCGGCTGACCACCTGATAGGGCTGGCCCGCGTCGGCCAGGGCGACGACCACGGTCTGGCCCGGGCCGCCCGTGGCCTCGCCCTCGATCCTGTTCAGCGCGGCGAGGTCGGGCTTGAGGCCGCGCACGGCCGCCTCGTCCTTCAGCACCGCGACCAGATAGGCCCCGGCCCAGACCTCGACGGGCTCGACGCCCAGGGCCTCGGCCAGACCTTCGGGAACGGCGGTCTGGCGCGGCGGATCGGCGGGGAAGTCCATCTCCAGGCGGTCGCCGTCGCGGCGCACCGTCAGGGGGCCCGACAGGGTGTCGAAGGTCAGCAGCGGAACGTCGACGGCCAGTTCCTCGAACAGCGCGTGGGCCGCCGCCAGGGTGGCGTGACCGCACAGCGGCGCCTCCAGCGCCGGGGTGAACCAGCGCAGGCCAAACCGGGCCGGGTCTGCGGTCTTCAGCAGGAAGGCGGTCTCGGCCTGATTGTTCTCGGCCGCCAGGGCCTGCATCCAGGCGCTCGAGGGCCAGGCGTCGAGCGGCTCGACCACACAGGCCGGGTTGCCCCGGAACGGGGCGGAGGCGAAGGCGTCGATGGTCCACTGGCGCATGGCCGGATCCCCTGGGTTATGACGCCAATGGTGATAATTGCGATTGAACCATGGTTCAAAGCAAACATTGCCACAGTGACAATTCGAGCTAGGAAGCCCCCTCCACCGTGATCTCCGGCCACCGCGCCCGGGCCGAGCCGGTCGTGCGCTCCCAGCCGCCGGCGCCCTTCACCCGCAGGGGATTGGGCCGCAGATGCAGGGCGAATAGGTCCTCCAGGCCGAACGGCGCATGGACGCTGAGACTGTCATCGGCCTCCAGCCGCACGCCCACGCAGAACGCCGTGGCCACGAACCGCTTCAGGGCGGCGGCGCTGTTCTCCAGCGGCGGATAGGGCTCGTCGGCCCCGAACTTCTTTTCGAACCACAGATGCACCCGCGCCTGGTTGCGCACCTCGACCAGGTCGCGCAGCGGCGGCTCGAACGCGGCGGCCACCCGCTGGATGACCACGTCCTCGGCTTCGTAGGAGGTGTCCGACGCGTCGTGATAGGCGACGTCATAGTCCTTGATCCCATAGTCGGGCGCGCGGCCCGTCAGGTGGTTCCAGACCGGCTGGTAGATCGCCCCGGAAAAGATCATCCCGTCGGGCAACTGCAGGTCTCGCACCTTGCGCAGCACCTCCATCGTGGTCGGTACGCCGCGGACGATCTCGATCAGGCGGGTTTCGAGGTTAGGCATCGTTCACAACCAAATGCAGCAGACTTTCGTCAAACCAAACATCCTCATGCCCGTTCTCGCCAAGCAGGACACGCCACCCTGGAGCCAGGCCAATGTACGGTCCCAACCTTGGCGCAACGTCTTCAAGATGTGAAATATGTAGCGGCTGGAAGAAGTCTGGAGAGTCGCGAAGCTCGCCGCTCCATACATACCAGCCGGAAGAATCTCCCTCTTCCGGGTGCCTCAAGGCATGAAGTGGTCGCCCTGCCAGGGGCAATGCAACACCGAACTTTGCCCCGTCTTTAGGCGGATGAAATTCAGCACCAAACTTAGCGCAGACTTCCGAAGGGCTCATCGACGCAGCATCCATCCATGGTCCAGCGGACCGTGGCCCTGGCCAAAGCCCGGCGCGCGCAGCATGGCCTCGTGCACATAGTTCCAGGCCCGCGCCACCGCCTGCTCCAGGGGCAGACCCTGCGCCAGGCCCGTCGCGCAGGCCGAGGCCAGGGTGCAGCCGGTGCCGTGAGTGTGGCGGGTGTCGATCCGCTCGCCCTCGAAGGTGGTCTCGCCGGCCGGGGTCATCAGGATGTCGACCACGCGGTCTCCGGCCACATGCCCGCCCTTCATCAGCACCGCCTTGGCGCCCAGGGCCAGCAGCGCCTCGCCGGCCCGGCGCAGGTCGTCGGTGGTCTCGACCGTCAGGCCGGTCAGGGCGGCGGCTTCGGGGGCGTTGGGGGTCAGCAGGGCGGCGCGGGGAATCATCAGGCTTTTGACCGCCCCGATCGCGGCGTCGGCCAGCAGGCTGGCCCCACCCTTGGCGACCATCACCGGATCGACGACGACGGGAACAGCTCCGGCATAGTCCAGAACGACGGCCACCGTCTCGACCACCCCGACATCGCCCAGCATGCCGGTCTTGATGGCGTCGGCGCCGATATCATCGAGCACGGCCCGGGCCTGGGCGGCGATGATCTCCAGCGGGATCGGGTGGACCCCCGTGACGCCCAGGGTGTTCTGCACCGTGACGGCGGTGATCGCTGTCGCCGCATAGCCGCCCAGGGCGGTGATGGTCTTGATATCGGCCTGGATCCCCGCGCCGCCGCCGGAATCCGATCCGGCGATGACGAGGACGCGGCCTTGATGAGCTTGGGTCATGGCGGGAGTCCTAGGGGGGAATCGGGGCGGCGCGAAGAGGGGGTCTGCGGCGGACTTGCCCCCTACGGGTCGGTTGGCTTCGCCGCCCTGCGGGTCGCGACCGTCTTCCCCCGGAGGGGGAAGATGAGATCAGCGCCCTTCATCTGCCCCCTACGGGGGCGGACGACCTGCGCAGCAGGTCAGGTGGGGGCAAGTCTGGCGGACACGGCTTCGCAGCCTCGCGCGGAAACCGCCGAGTTGATGGGAAGGGTCGCGGAGCGTCCGGGCCTCGCCCGGAATGTGTGAGTTCTAAGTACCGTTTCGACGAAGACGAACGCTCCGCGTGACCGTTATCCCTCTGGCCGGGGCGCGCGGGTCTCGTTCAACCCTTCACCCCCATCCGGGTTGCCCTCCTCGCGACGGACCCAGCCTTGGGCTGCAGCCTCGCCGATTCCGGAGGACCCGGAACGTACCTTCGGACGGGCGGGGACCTCCGACGAGAGTTCCCCGATGGACAGGTTTACGTCACCTGTCCTCGTTTAAGCCCAGCCCGGTCCCGCTCACGCGACTCCGGTGGCCCCGCTCGATCACCCCTGACAGCCGCCTCTGGTCGCCGGCCGGACGCCCTTCCCGTGCTGTCAGGTGAGATTGATTATGCGGGCGGTTTGAACGCGGAGGATTGGCGCGATCAACTATTTTGCAAGCCGCTGATCGGGTTGGGATTTGTTCTGGAAAGAACGGGGATTGAGCGCGGTCTATCCCCTCAAGTCCTCCCCCTAGCGGGGGAGGTGTCGGCCCCTTCGGGCCGACGGAGGGGGAAGTAACCGCTGAATCCCTGCGGTCTTCCCCCACCGGCCTCCGGCCGCCTCCCCCTTCAGGGGGAGGACTTGGTAGCGCGCGTACCGCCCGCCTTCGCGCCGAAGGGAGCCATCCTTGCATCTCACGGCGAGACGACCGCCGGACTGTCCAGGTTGCTCAAGGACGGCCCTGCGGGCCGCCGCGCCGCGGCGACGCGGAGCCTCGTCCTTGAGCAACCTGGACAGACCGGCACGCTGCAGCCTCCAGGAGATTTAAGGATGAGCGCGACGCCGGGGCGTCGGCTTTCGGTGCGGATGTCGACGACTGCTTTCGACCTCGCCACCCATAGCGGACGATCCCAAGGTCCGCTCGTGACCCGGTGGCCAACGCTGAGCCTCCGCCCCGTTCCCGCCCCGCCGAACGTCTAGCCTTCCCTCAGCCCAGCAACCGCCGGGCCAGGTCCTGGATCAGGGGGCTGGCTGCGATCAGGCCGTGGAGGGGCTGGGCGGCGATGATCAGGCCCACGCCCCAGAGATAGGCGGGATGCACGCGGCGCCGGGTAGCGAGGTCATGGGCGGGGCCGATCAGGGCGAGCAGGATCAGCAGCCCGGTCGCGGCGGGAATGATCATCGAGAGGCCAAGTTCGCGCAGCGGCGGCAACCGGCCCAGCGCGGGCCAGGTCAGCAGGATGGTCGCGCACAGCATCAGCCGCTTGTGCCAGGCGCCGTTGCGTCGAAGCAGAATGGCCGCCCCATACAGGCCCACGAACAGGCACAGATCCAGGCCGTCGGCCGCCATCATCATCGCCGGGGTGAAAAACGGCGGCGTCGCGCCCCGGTGGATGGCCATGGCGTTGGTGAGGACGCCCAGGGGCGCCATGACCACGACCAGCCCGATCGACAGCCATCCCAGACGCCGGTGCAGGGACAGGGAACGGCGTCCCACCAGCCAGCTCTGGACGGCGAACAGGACGATCCAGGCGCTCATGACCGCGCCGTGCAGGTGAACCCACAGCGGCAGGCCGGGCGGCGCGAGACTGGACGCGTAGCTGGGGCCAAAGCCGCTGACGACGACCAGGGCGACGACCAGGGACATGATCAGGAAAAAGCGACGGTCGGTCCCCGGACCAAACCGTTGCGCGATGTCAGCTGACGTCATGTGATCCCCCCGGTCCCCACGCGAGCCTAGGGGCAATGGGCTCTCCCGTGAAGTCGGCTGATCCGGACCAGCCCGGCGCGCCCATCCCCGGAACCTTCCGCGTCCCGGAGCCTTTTGTCGTGACCTCTGGGAGATCCACACCATGCTGAAATCAATGACGGGCGTCGCGCTGGCCGGCCTGCTTCTGGCCGCCTGCGGCGAAAAGAACGCCGACCATGAAAAGGTCGAAGGCCCGGCCGTTTCGGCCGCCGCCGCGCCGACCAATGTCGCCGTCGACACCGCGCCGACGACGGGCGAAAGCGGCCCGACGCCGGGCGCCAGTTCGTACACGGCCGATCAGGCCCGGGTCGCCATCGAGAAGGCCGGCTACACCGAGCTGGGCCCTCTGAACCAGAACACCAACGGTATCTGGCAGGGCAACGCGATGAAGGACGGCAAGCCGGTCAGCGTCTCGATCGACTACAAGGGCGCGATCACCGCGCTCTAGATCTCGAACAGCTCCTCAATCCAAAAATCTCGGGAAAAAGCCATGAGCAAGACGATCACCCGGCTGTTCGACAGCCACGTTCAAGCCCTCCAAGCGGTCTCCGATCTGGAAGCCAAGGGCATCCACCACGACAAGATCAGCCTGGTCTCCGACAACACCGACAACTGGCATGACGGCCACAAGCACGCCGGCGGCGCGCCGGGGACGGCCGGTCCGTTGGGCGATCGCAACGGCGACGGTGAAAACGACGTCGCCGACGGCGCCGGCAAGGGCGCGGCCACGGGCGGCCTGATCGGCGGCGGCGCGGGCCTGCTGGCCGGTCTGGGCATGCTGGCCATTCCGGGCCTGGGTCCGGTGGTGGCGGCGGGCTGGCTGGCCGCGACCGCAGTTGGCGCGGTGGTCGGCGCGGCCGCTGGCGGCGCGACAGGCGGACTGCTGGGCGCGCTGAAGGAAGCGGGCCACAGCGACGAGGAAGCCAATGTCTATGCCGAGGGCGTGCGACGCGGCGGCGCCCTGGTCAGCGTCAAGGCGCATGACGACGAGATCGCCACGGTCGAGGGCATCCTCAACGAGCGTCGCGGCGTCGATGCGACGGTGCGCGGCGAGGCCTATCGCCAGAGCGGCTGGACGGCTTTCGATCCGGCCGCGACGCCCTACAACGCCGCCGACATCGGTCGCGAACGCACCCTGTATGGCGAGAGCCGTTCGTTCACGACGGTCGAAGACGTCGCCACCGATGACGATCTGCGTCGCGCCGACCGTCCCGCGATCGATCCCGCGCGCCGGGAATATTGAGGAGGCCGTCCTGGCTCCGGGGTTCCGGAGCCAGGGCGCCTTTCGTGGTGGCGGCCGAACGGGCAGCCGTCACCAGCTGTCGACGCGCACCTGCCAGGGGCGGGTCGAGCCCGCCGCCGCGTCGAGACCGCCGACCACCCAGCGCCGCGTGTCGGCCGGGTCGATCACCGCGTCGATCTCCAGCGCCGCCGCCATGCTGGTGGCCTTGCCGGCTGCGTAGAGCCGCGCGACCAGCTGGTCGTAGAGGGCCTTCTGCTCGGCCGGATCGGTCAGGGCGTCCAGCTCCTTGCGGTAGCCCAGCTTGACGGCCCCCTCCAGGCCCATGCCGCCGAACTCGCCCGTCGGCCAGGCGGCGATGAAGGCCGGCGAGTGGAAGCTGCCGCCCGCCATGGCTTGCGCTCCAAGGCCGTAGCCCTTGCGGGTGACTACGGTGAATAGCGGCGAGCGCAGCTTGGCCCCGGCGATGAACTGGCGGCTGACGCGGCGCACGGCGGCGGCGTCTTCGCTGTCGGGGCCGACCATGAAGCCGGGGGTGTCGCACAGGCTCAAGACCGGCAGGGCGAAGGCGTCGCACAGCTGCAGGAAGCGGGCGGCCTTGTCGGCCCCGTCGCAGTCGATCGCGCCGCCCAGATGGCGCGGATCATTGGCGATCAGGCCCATGGGCCGGCCCTCGATACGGATCAGGCCGGTGACCATCCCCGCCGCGAAACCGCCGCGCAGTTCCAGGAACGTCCCTTCGTCCACGAGGCCGGTAATCAGGGCGCGGACGTCATAGATCCGCAGGCGGTTCTCCGGGATCGCGCCTCGCAGCCGCCGCTGGTCCGGCGCGGTCCAGTCGGCGAGCTTGCCCTGAAAATAGGACAGGGCCTGCTTGGCCAGTCGGGTGGCGTGGGCCTCGTCGTCGGCCAGGATGTCGATGACGCCGTTGGCCCACTGATGGGCCGAGGGGCCGATCTGCTCGGGCCGGAACACGCCCAGGCCGCCGCCCTCGATCATGGCGGGGCCGCCCATGCCCAGGTTGCTGTCCTTGGTGGCGATGATGATCTCTGACAGCCCCGCGATGGCAGCGTTGCCGGCAAAGCAGCGGCCGGCGACGATGGCGATCTTGGGCACGATACCCGACAGCTGGGCGAAGCTGCGGAAGGTCGGCACGTCCAGCCCGGCCACGGCGGTGGTGTCGGTGTCGCCCGGCCGTCCGCCGCCGCCCTCGGCGAACCAGACGACGGGCAGCTTCTGGTCGGCGATCACCGCCATCAACCGGTCGGTCTTGCGATGGTTCATCGCCCCCTGCGTGCCGGCCAGCACAGTGAAGTCATAGGCGAGCGCCGCGCAGCGGGCCTTGTCGGCGGGAAACAGCGCGCCATTGACCACGCCGATCCCGGTGATCAGGCCGTCGGCGGGGGTGTTGGCGATCAGGTCCTCGGTCGTGCGCCGGCGCTTCTGGGCGGCGATGGCCAGGGCGCCGTATTCGAGGAAGCTGCCGGGATCGACCAGGTCTTCGATATTCTCCCGCGCCGTGCGATGGCCGGTCTTGCGGCGTCGGGCGACGGCGTCGGGCCGGGCCTCGTCCAGGGTGAAGCGGTGGCGGGCGATGACCTCGGCCTGGTCGGGGCGCAGGGCGTCCAGGTCCTCGGCGGCCGTGTCGGCGGCGACGGCGGCGTCCAGCTCGACCGGTTCCAGGAACATCAGAGGCTGGCCCTCGGCCAGGGTCTGGCCGAGCGCGGCGGCGATCTTCAGCACCCGGCCGCCGGACGTAGCGTGGACGAGGTGCTCCATCTTCATGGCTTCCAGCACCGCCAAGGCCTGGCCGGGGCGGACCAGATCGCCTTCCGCGACCTCGATGGCCCCGACCGTGGCGGCCAGCGGCGCGGCGACGGCGACCGCGCCGTCCAGGGTCTCGAAGGTCGTCTCCACCGTCGTGGCGGCGGGCGACAGGGCCTGGGCCCGCGCCGACAGGGTGACGGCGTGATCCTCGATGAAGCGCGTGGTGGCGCCGCCATCCCGGGCCTCTTCGGTTTCCAGGATCGCCCGGATCAGCGGCGCGGTGGTGGCGACCCCGGTGATCGTGAACTCGGCCAGGGCCCGGTCCAGCCGCGCGGCGGCCTCGGCGGGGGTGCGGCCCCAGGCGATCACCTTGGCCAGCAGGCTGTCATAGGCCCCGCCGACCGCCAGGCCGACCGCGCCGGCGCCGTCCACCCGCACGCCCAGACCGCCGGGCGGGGCATAGGCGCTGAGAGTCCCGGACGAGGGCTTCACCTGTCCGTCGGCGCTGAGGGTCTCGGCATTGATCCGCGCCTGGATCGCCGCGCCGACGGCGGGCGGAGCGGTGGTCAGGTCCAGCTCGGCCAGGGTCTTGCCCGCCGCCAGCTCGAACTGCAGGCGCACCAGATCCAGGCCCGTGACCTCCTCGGTGACGGTGTGTTCGACCTGCAGGCGGGGATTGGTCTCGATGAAGGCGAAGTCGCCGGTGGCGGCGTCCAGCAGATATTCCACGGTCGCCAGGCCGCGATAGCCGGCGCACAGGGTCTCGGCGGCGCGGGCCATGGCGGCGCGCGTGGCGGCGGGCAGGTTGGGGGCGGGGGCGATCTCGACCAGCTTCTGGTTGCGCCGCTGCAGCGAGCAGTCGCGGTCGCCCACCGCCAGCACGCGGGTTCCGTCGCCGACGATCTGCACCTCGATATGCCGCGCCCGTTCGATCAGCTTTTCGGCATAGAGGCCGTCGTCGCCGAACGCGGCCTTGGCCTCGCGGGCGCAGGCGGCGAAGGCGGCTTCCAGCTCGCCGGGGTCCAGCACCAGCCGCATGCCGCGCCCGCCGCCGCCGGCCCGCGCCTTCAGCATGATCGCGCCGTGCTCGGCCTGGAAGGCGATGGCGTCGGCCAGGTCCAGCGCGCCGGTCCCGGGGATCAGCGGCACGGCCAGCCGGGCCGCCAAAGCGCGGGCGGCGGCCTTGTCGCCGAAGGTCTCCAGATGCTCGGGCGCGGGGCCGACGAAGGTGATCCCCGCCGCCGCGCAGGCCCGGGCCAGGCCGGCGTTCTCCGACAGAAAGCCATAGCCGGGATGCAGGGCGTCGCAGCCCGCGCCCTTTGCGGCGGCGATGATGGCGTCGATGTCGAGATAGGCCCGTACGCCCGAGCCCGGCAGGGCCACGGCCTGGTCGGCGGCGGCGATGTGCGGGCTGGCCGCCTCGTCGCCCGCATGGACCGCCACGCTGCGCACCCCCAGTTCGGCGGCCGCGCGGGCGATACGGATGGCGATTTCGCCGCGGTTGGCGATCAGCACGCGCTGGAACATGACTCTTCCCCGGACGGCGGGTTCATACGGCCGTTTGACGCACCATGGCCGCCCCCGCTTGACTCTCCAAGCCCATAAGATCAGAACAAAAGTGGAACAAAAGGATTGGAAGGATGCCCGGATCGCGCCAGGCGCGTCTCGCGGCTTTGAAGGGCCGGATCGCTGCTCTGGAAGCAGGGACTCGGACTCCGACTCCGGTCCTGGCCTTTGGCGACCCCCGGATCGACGGCTGTTTCCCGGCCGGCGGCCTGCCGTCGGGGGCCTGGCACGAGGTGATGGGCGCGGGGCTGGAGGATGAGACCTGCGCGGCCCCCGCCGCCTTCGCCGCCCTGCTGATCCGGCCGCTGCTGAAGACCGGGGCGGTGGTCTGGGTGATGCGGCGCACCGACCTGTTCGCGCCGGGCCTGGCGGGGCTCGACGTCCCGACCGGTCGGCTGATTCAGGTCAGGGCTCGCGACGAGGCCGAGGTGCTGTCGGTGCTGGAGGACGCGCTCGGCACCGTCGGCGTCGCCGCCGCCATCGGCGAAGCCCAGGCGCCGGAGCTGAAGGCCGGGCGACGGCTGCAGCTGGCCTGCGAGAAGCGGGGCAGCCTGGGCGTGCTGCTGCACCGGCGGCCCTATGGCGGACCGGTGGGCCAGGCGCGGACGGTGTCGGGCTCATCGTCGTTTAGCCGCTGGCGCATCGCCGGCGCGCCCAGCCAGCCGCCGCCGGATGTTCCCGGCCTGGGCCCGCCGCGCTGGCGGGTGGAACTTGAGCGCTGTCGGGGCGGAAGGTCCGGCAGCTGGATCCTGGAGTCTTCGGAGGCCGAGCATGGCCCGCATCCTTTCCGTCTGGTGTCCCAACTGGCCGATCACGACGTGGCGACGGCGGAATCCGAGTTCAGACGGGCTGGGTGAAAAATCCTCCCCCCAGCGGGGGAGGCGGCCCGAAGGGCCGGAGGGGGAAGTAACCCGCAAAGCTCGCAGACTTCCCCCTCCGTCGGCTACGCCGACACCTCCCCCTTCAGGGGGAGGATCTGTTCCCTTCGCCCTGCTGGTCTCCGAAGCCGGAACCCGCCGCCTGGCCGCCATCGACGAGGCGGCCATGGCCCTGGGCCTGCGCCCCGGCCAGAAGGCCGCCGACGCCATGGCGCTGGCGCCCGATCTGGTCACCGCCGACCACGATCCAGAGGCGGATCGCGCGGCGCTGGAGGCCCTGAGCGACTGGTGCGTGCGGTTCTCGCCCGCCGTGGCCATCGACGGCGACGACGGCCTGTTCCTGGACATCACCGGCGCCGATCACCTGTGGGGCGGCGAGGCGGCGATGCTGGCCGACCTCTTGGCGCGACTGGCCCGCTGGGGCGTGCCGGCCCGGGCGGCGATCGCCGACACGCCCGGCGCGGCCTGGGCGCTGGCCCGGTTCGGCGAGTCCGGCGAGATCGCGCCGCCGGGTGGGCAGAGACAGCGGCTGGCGCATCTGCCCGTGGCGGCCCTGCGGCTGGACGAGACGGCCACCGCCCAGCTGCCGCGCCTGGGCCTGTTCCGCATCGAGCAGCTGCTGGGCCTGCCCCGCGCCCAACTGGCCAAGCGGTTCGGCATGGCCCTGACCCTGCGGCTGGACCAGGCTCTGGGCGCGGCGGGCGAGGCCCTGGTGTTCCGCCGCCCGGCCAGTCCGTGGTTCGACCGCGTGGCCTTCGCCGAGCCGATCAGCGCGCCCGACGACCTGGCCCGGGTGGTCGGCGACGTCACGGCCCTGATCTGCCGGCGGCTGGAGGCCGAGGGCCAGGGCGCGCGGCGGTTCGAGGTGGTCTTTCACCGGCTGGACGGCAAGGCCCTGCCGGTGCGGGCCGGCCTGGCGCGGCCGGGCCGCGACGCCGCGCGGCTGACCCGGCTGATGGTCCCCAAGCTGGACGTCATCGACCCCGGCTTTGGCATCGAGGTGGTCACGGTGTTCGCGGGCGACGTCGAGCCCCTGACCGCCGTGCAGGCCCGGCTGGACGCCGAGGCGGGAGCCGGGCTGGACGAGACGCTGGCCCCTCTGGTCGACCGGCTGATCAACCGCCTGGGCGAGGACCGCGTCTGGCGCGCCGATCCGTATGAGAGCCATGTGCCGGAACGCTCGGTAATCCGCCGCGCGCCGCTGGCCTCGCCCCCCGAAAAGACCTGGGATCCGGAGCGACCCCGGCCGGTGCGCCTGTTCAAGCGGCCCGAGCCGATCACGGCGATGGCCAAGCTGCCCGACGATCCGCCGGTCCAGTTCCAGTGGCGCGGTCGCTCGCACCGCGTGCGCCGCGCCGAGGGGCCCGAGCGGATCGGCCAGGAGTGGTGGCGCGGCGATTTCGACGACACCGGGCCCGGCAGGATCCGCGACTATTACCGGGTCGAGGACGAGGCCGGCGGCCGGTTCTGGATCTTTCGGCAGGGGCTGTTCGGGACGGGCGAGGACCCGAAGTGGTGGTTGCATGGCCTGTTTGGGTGAAATCCTCCCCCCAGAGGGGGAGGTGGCGCGAAGCGCCGGAGGGGGAAGTCATCCTCTCCCTCCCGCAACTTCCCCCTCCGTCGGCTGCGCCGACACCTCCCCCTTCAGGGGGAGGACCTGATGACCCCCGCCTATGCCGAGCTGCAAACCACCAGCAACTTCTCGTTCCTGCACGGCGCCTCGCACGCCCGCGAGCTGATGCCCACCGCCGAGGGCTTGGGCCTGACCGCCGTGGGGATCGCCGACCGCAACACCCTGGCCGGGGTGGTGCGGGCCTGGACGGCGGCGAAAGAGTTGAAGGTCCGGGCCCTGACCGGTTGCCGGCTGGACTTCGTCGACGGCACGCCCAGCCTGCTGTGCTACCCCTCCGACCGCGAGGCCTTCGCCCGGCTGACGCGGCTGCTGACCGTGGGCCAGCGCCGGGCCCGCAAGGGCGAGTGCGAGCTGCACTGGGAAGACTTCCTGGCGCATGCCGACGGGCAGCTGGCCCTGATCGTGCCGCCCGCCAAGCTGGACGAGGCCTTCACGACCGACCTGACCCGCATGGCCGGTGAGCTGCGCGGCCGGGTCTGGCTGGCCGCCAGCCGGGCCTATGCCGCCCGCGACCTGCAGCGCCTGGCGCGGCTGGACGAGCTGGCCCGCGAGGCCGGCGCGCCGATGGTGGCCACCAATGACGTGCTCTATCACGCGCCCGAACGGCGGCCGCTGCAGGACGTGATGACCTGCGTGCGCGAGCACTGCACGATCCACGAGGCGGGCTTCCGGCTGGAGGCCAATGCCGAGCGCCACCTGAAGACGCCCATGGAGATGGCCCGCCTGTTCGAGCGCTGGCCCCGCGCCGTCGAGCGCACGATGGAGATCGTCGAGCGCATCGACTTCGACCTGGGCAAGCTGCGCGAGGAATATCCTGACGAGCCCGTGCCGCCGGGCAAGACGTCGATGCAGCACCTGACCGACCTGACCTTCGCCGGCGCGGCCTGGCGCTATCCGGGCGGGGTCCCGGACAAGGTGGTCGCGCAGCTGAACGAGGAGCTGCGGCTGATCGGCAAGATGGACTACCCCAACTATTTCCTCACCGTGCACGACATCGTGCAGGAGGCGCGGAAGATGGGGATCCTGTGCCAGGGGCGGGGATCGGCGGCCAATTCCTCGGTCTGCTTCTGCCTGGGCGTGACCTCGATCGACCCCACCGAGCACCGCCTGCTGTTCACCCGCTTCATCTCGGAAAATCGCGGCGAGCCGCCGGATATCGACGTCGATTTCGAACACGAGCGGCGCGAGGAGGTGATGCAGTATGTGTATCGCCGCTATGGCCGCGACTATGCCGCCATCTGCGGCACGGTGATCCACTATCGGCCGCGCAGCGCCATCCGCGACGTGGGCAAGGCCCTGGGCCTGACCGAGGATGTCACCAGCCTGCTGGCCGCCACGGTCTGGGGCAGCTGGGGCTCGGGCCTGCCGGAAGAGTATATCCGCAACGCGGGCCTTGATCCCGACGCGCCCGAGATCGCCCGCGCCGTCAGTCTGGCCACCGAACTGCTGGGCTTTCCCCGCCACCTGTCGCAGCACGTCGGCGGCTTCGTGCTGACCAAGCGACGGCTGGACGAGACCGTGCCGATCGGCAACGCGGCGATGAAGGACCGCACCTTCATCGAGTGGGACAAGGACGACATCGACAGCCTGGGCCTGATGAAGGTCGACATTCTGGCTCTGGGCATGCTGACCGCCATCCAGCGCGGCTTTGGCATGCTGCGGGCCGAGCATGGGCAGCAGATAACCGACCTGGCCGACGTCCCCCGCGAGGTGAAGGGCGTCTATGACATGCTGTCCAAGGCGGACTCGGTTGGGGTGTTCCAGGTCGAGAGCCGGGCCCAGATGTCGATGCTGCCCCGCCTGAAGCCGGCGGAATTCTATGACCTGGTGATCGAGGTGGCGATCGTCCGGCCCGGCCCGATCCAGGGCGACATGGTCCATCCCTATCTGCGTCGCCGTAACGGCCAGGACCCGGTGGAATGGCCCGCGCCGTCGCCCGAGCACGGCCCGGCCGACGAGCTGAGGGGCATATTGGGCAAGACCTTCGGCGTGCCGCTGTTTCAGGAACAGGCCATGAGTCTGGCCATCGAGGCCGCCAAGTTCACGCCCGACGAGGCCGACGGCCTGCGCAAGGCCATGGCCACCTTCAAGAACCTGGGCACGCCGGCCGAATATCGCGACAAGTTCATCGAGGGCATGGCCGGGCGCGGCTATCAGCGCGACTTCGCCGAGCGCTGCTTCAAGCAGATCGAGGGCTTTGGCCATTACGGCTTTCCGGAAAGCCACGCGGCCAGCTTCGCCAAGCTGGTCTATGTCTCGGCCTGGATGAAGTGGGCCTGGCCGGATGTGTTCTGCGCCGTGCTGATCAATTCGCAGCCGATGGGGTTCTATCAGCCGGCCCAGCTGGTGCGGGATGCCCGCGAGCATGGCGTCGAGGTTTTGCCGCCCGATGTGATGACCAGCGACTGGGACTGTACGCTGGAGGCGAAAATCTCTCCCTCCCCCTTGGATGGGGGAGGGGCAGGGGTGGGGGTGACCCCGGCGGCGGGCCTGAGCGGGGCCGCGCAACATCCTGACACGCTGTCACCCCCATCCCCGCCCCTTCCCCCATCGAGGGGGAAGGGAGACTTTCGCCCCGACAAGCTCTTCAACCCCGACACCCGCCCCCTGTGGAAGGCCGTCCGTCTGGGCCTGCGCCAGGTCAAGGGCGTGCGCGAGGCCGAGGCCCGGCTGCTGGCCATGGCGCGCGACGAGGGCGCGCGAACCCCGGCCGACTTCGCGCAGTACGGCGTTCCCCAGCCGGCCCTGGAACTGCTGGCCGAGGCGGACGCCTTTGCCTCAACGGGCCTGAGCCGGCGCGAGGCCCTGTGGGCGGTCAAGGGCGTCAAGGGCGAGAGCAAGGCGCCGGTCCAGGCGCCGCTGCTGGCCGGCCTGCCGCTGTTCGAGACCCCGGTGGCCCTGCCGGCCATGGCCCTGCCCCAGGCCGTGGCCGAGGACTATCGCACCACCAGCCTGTCGCTGAAGGCCCATCCCTGCGGCTTTCTGCGGCCGTTGCTGACCCGGCTGGGCGCGATCACGGCCGACCAGTTGCCGGGGATCAAGGACGGCAAGCGTGTGGCGGTGGGCGGCGTCGTGCTGATCCGCCAGCGCCCCGGCACCGCCAAGGGCGTGGTGTTCGTCACCCTGGAGGACGAGACCGGCGTGGCCAATGCGGTGGTCTGGAAAGACCGCTTCGAGGCCGACCGCAACACGGTGATGACCGCCAGCTTCCTGATCGTGCACGGCCGCGTGCAGTCGGCCGAGGGGGTCATCCACGTGGTGGCCGAACGCTTCACCGACCTGTCGGCGGAGCTGGGGCAACTGCGCGACGATCCCGAGGCGTCCGGCCCGGCGGCGCATCGCCGGGGAGACCGGCGGCTGCAACGGAGCCGGGATTTCCACTAGGGCGGCGTCGGCGGCCGCCTGCAGAGCCCTAAGCCCGCGAGCGCGCCTTGGTTTTCACGGCCGGTTCGGTCCCGCGGATGCGCTCGACCATGGCGAACAGCTGGGTGCGGACGCCGAACTCGTCGCCGGCCAGGGCGGAGGCTTCCAGCGTGGCCAGCACGTCGGGCTCGAGGATCGGCGGCGGCGTCATCGGCGCGGCCTCGATCACGCCGGCGGCCTTGGGGCGGGCGGCCTCGTTGACGTCGACCAGCACCTCGGTGAGCTTTTCGCCAGGGCGCAGGCCGGTGATCTGGATCTGGATGTCGCGGTCCGGGACCAGGCCCTGCAGTTCGATCATCCGGCGGGCCAGGTCAATGATCTTGACCGGCTCGCCCATCTCCAGGGTCAGGACGCCGGCCGGGGGCTCGGACGAGCCGGCCGAGAGGGCCACGGCGCGCAGCACCAGTTGCACGGCCTCGGGGATGGTCATGAAGAAGCGTTCGACCGCCGCGTCGGTCAGGGTGATCGGTCCGCCTCGGGCGATCTGGTGCTGGAACAGCGGCACGACCGAGCCGGCCGAGCCCAGCACATTGCCGAAGCGCACGATGCTGACCCGCGTCTCGGCGCTGGAGCCATACTGCCGGGCCAGGGCCTCGGCCACGCGCTTGGTGGCGCCCATCACGCTGGTGGGGGCGACTGCCTTGTCGGTCGAGATCAGGGCCATGTGCGCGGCGCCGAAGGCCTTGGCGGCCATGGCGACGTTGCGGGTGCCCAGCACATTGGTCCGGGCGCCCTCGCAGGGGTGGTTCTCGACCATGGTGACGTGCTTGAGCGCCGCCGCGTGGAAGACGATCTCGGGTCGCTCGGCGGCGAAGACGCGGTCCAGGCGGGCGGCGTCGCGCACGTCGCACAGCACTTCGCGGCGGGGCAGGGTGGGCCAGGCTTCGCCGATCTCGCGGTCGATGTGGAACAGGTTGACCTCGGAGGCGTCCAGCATGGTCAGCTGGGCGCAGCCGCTGGCGGCGATCTGGCGGCAGAGCTCGGAGCCGATGCTGCCGCCGGCCCCGGTGACCAGCACGCGGCGGCCCGCGACCAGGGCGCGGACGGGTTCGGGGTCGAGGCGCACGGGCGGGCGGCTGAGCAGTTCCTCGAGGCTGATCTCGCGCAGGGTGGCGGCGGTGTGGCCCATCTCGACCACGCCGTGGCGGCGCAGCAGGCGGACGCCCTCGCTCTTCAGCCGGCCCAGACGCTCGG
Organism: Caulobacter sp.; assembly: GCF_965279145.1. Taxonomy (NCBI): domain Bacteria; kingdom Pseudomonadati; phylum Pseudomonadota; class Alphaproteobacteria; order Caulobacterales; family Caulobacteraceae; genus Caulobacter; species Caulobacter sp. The sequence goes on along the minus strand of NZ_OZ257139.1, from coordinate 696,099 downwards.
CCCCGAAGGCGCTCATCGGGCTGTCGGCCAGGAACAGGATGGCGGCCGGGGCCAGGCCGCCCTCGCGCAGCTGGGCCAGCACCTCGTCAAAGGCCGGGATCGACCCCAGCACGCAGATGCCGCGCAGTTCATCGCCGGTTTCCTTGTCCAGCGGCGAGACCACGCCGACCGGGGCGTAGCGTTCGCCCAGGCTGGCCGGGGCGCGCAGGAACTCCTCGGCCTCGACCGCCGAGCCGACGATCAGCAGGTTGGGCAGGGCGGGATGAACCGCCGCCGGCCGCAGGCTGAGAATGGCTTCCAGCAGCACGCCTTCATGCAGGCCGCGACGGATGACCCGCAGGCTGGCCAGCAGGAAGACCTGGATCACGAAGGCGCAGACCAGGGCCCGCAGGCCCTCGAAGCGGGCGATCACCAGCCAGGCCAGGCCGGCATAGACCACGCAGGTCACCAGGGACGAGCGGGCCAGGCGCAGGATGTCGCTGGCGGCGACGAATCGCCAGGGCGCGCGCTCGACCTTGAGGGCCAGTTCGACCAGGAAGGCCGAAACCGCGAACAGGCCCGCCTGCGACAGCGTGTGGGCGTCAAGGGTGGTGACGCCGGCGATGACGCGTCCGATGAGAAAGGCCAGGAAGGCCAACAGCACGTGGGCTGCGATCTTTCCGGCACGACCCATCAGATGAAACTCTCCGTCAAGCACCGGGCCGCGACCCGAAGTTCGTCCGGGCTTAGCATGCTTGTTCGCCGCCGTCGCCCGTTCAGCCCCGGGCCAGTTTCAGAACATCCACGCGGTCGCCGGCCGGGGCCGCCGGCGCGTTGACCGGCCGCCGGATCAGAGCATCGGCGCGCGAGAAGACTGTGACCAGCGAGGAATCCTGATCGGGGAACGCCGAGACGACGGCTCGCCCCTCGGCGTCGATCGACAGCGCCGCCCGCATCCAGTGCTCGCGGGGGCCGTTGGCGGGCAGGGGGGCGGCGAGGGCGGCGACGGTCATCGCCGGAAGGGCCTCGCGTCCGGTCAGGGCGGCCAGCAGCGGGCGCAGGAACAGCTCGGCGCAGACCAGGGCCGAGGCGGGGTTGCCGGGCAGGCCCAGCACGCGCCGGCCGTCGTTCAGGGTTCCGAACCAGGTCGGCTTGCCGGGGCGGATGGCGACGGTCTCGACCCGAAGGATCAGGCCCAGGCGCTCCAGGGCCGGCTTGACCAGGTCGTGATCGCCGACCGAGGCCCCGCCGATGGTGACGATCAGGTCGGCCTCGACGCTCGCCACCGCGTCGGCGATGGCTTCGAGCCGGTCGGCGGCGGCGGTCAGGCGGACGGCCGAGCCGCCCCAGGTCTCGACCAGGGCGGCCAGGGCGATGGAGCCCGATTCGAAGATCTGGTCGGGACCAGGATCGCCGCCCGGCTGAACCAGCTCGTCGCCAGTGGCCAGGATGGCGACGCGCGGTCGGCGGGCGACCTCCAGCGTGGCCCGGCCCGCCGCCGCCGCCAGGGACAGCCGCCAGGGATCCAGGCGCGCGCCGGCCTCGATCAGGCGGTCGCCGGTCCTGAAGTCGCCGCCGGCGGGGCGGATGTGGGGCCTGGGCGCGTCGCCGGCCGCGAAGCACACGGTCTGGCCGTCGCGCTGGGCCTCTTCCTGGATGATCACCAGGTCGGCGCCGGCCGGAACCGGCGCGCCGGTGAAGATCCGCACCGCTTCGCCGGGGCCGACGATGTGGGGATAGGCCCGCCCGGCGGCGCTTTCGCCGGCGATCGTGAAGCTTGCCTCGGGGACGTAGTCGGCGCTGCGGATCGCCCAGCCGTCCATGGCCGAGGCGGCGAAGGGCGGCTGGTCGCGCGTGGCGTCTATGGCCCCGGCCAGGGTGCGGCCCAGGGTCTCGCCGATCGCCACGGTCTCGACGCCCAGCGGGCCGGCGTCGGCCAGCATCCGGTCGCGCGCCTCTTCGACCGTGAGGTTTCTGAGCGAGGCGGGCGGGCTCATGGCCTAGCCGACGAAGGCGCGTTCGATCACGAAGTCGCCCGGCTCGGCGTTGGAGCCTTCCTTCAAGCCGTGGGCCTCCAGCAGGGCGGCGGTGTCCTTGATCATGGCCATCGAGCCGCACAGCATGGCGCGGTCGTGCTCGGGATCGAACCGGTCGGTGTCCAGGCCCAGGTCGCGGAACAGCTGGCCGCTCTGGATCAGGTCGGTGAAGCGGCCCTGGCGCTCGAACGGCTCGCGGGTCACGGTCGGATAATAGACCAGCTGCGTGCGCGCCTCGTCACCGACCAGCGGATCGTCGAAGATGTCGTGGGTGAACAGGTCGCGATAGGCCAGTTCCTTCACCTCGCGCACGCCGTGGGCGACGATGACCTTCTCGAAGCGGCTGTAGGCGTCGGGATCGCGGGCCACCGACAGCCAGGGCGCCAGGCCCGTGCCGGTGCCGAACAGGAACAGGCGCTTGCCCGGGCGGACGGCGTCCAGCACCAGGGTGCCGGTCGGCTTCTTGCCCAGCAGGATCTGATCGCCGACCTGGATCTGCTGCAGACGCGAGGTCAGCGGACCGTCGGGCACCTTGATCGAGAAGAATTCCAGCTCCTCGGCGAACGACGGCGAGCCGATCGAATAGGCGCGCAGGATGGGCTTCTTCTCGCCCAGCTCTTCGCGCGGCGGCAGGCCGATCATCACGAACTCGCCCGAGCGGAAGCGGAAGCTGGCGGGACGGGTGATGGCGAAGCTGAAGAGCCGGTCGGTCCAGTGCTTCACCCACAGCACGGTTTCGACCGACTGGGCGGCTTCCTTGGGAGGCGTGCTCATCGCGGTGGCCGTCATCTTGTCTCTATCCTGGGCGCGTCCCGACGCGCGATTAGACTGGTGCGCCGCCACGGCCCTGAGGCGACGTGTGTCTCATGTGAGAAGAGCGGGCCCGCTGTCAACTTGGCTCGTCAACGCAGGGGCGGGGAAAATATTTCCCAAAACTGTCAAAACTCAGCGTTCGGTTTTTTGAAACGTGTCAAAATTGTGATTGCCGCCCAATGAAACCGGGCGCACAGTCGTATTTGCTTCGTTCGCGGAGCCAACGATACGGAGGAACGCATGCGGGTATGGTTCGTGGGGGCCGCCGCTTCGGCCGGTCTGTTAGCGTTTGGTTTGGCCGGTTGCAGCGAAGGCGGCGCGAAGACGAAAGTCGCGCAGGCTCAACAAGTGGTAGTTGAAGCGAAGTCGGTGACGGCGTCGGGGTGCGTGCGCCCCGTGGCGACGACCTCGTGCCTGGTGGTTCGGGGTCGAGCCGGCGGATATTATGACATCAGCACGGCCAGCCCGGCGCCGGATCCGGCCAAGGGCGTGGCGATCTCGCTGCAGGGCAAGGACGCCGGCAAGAACACCGAATGCGGCCGTCAGCTGACGGATGTGCGGTGGTCGTATCTGGGCATCCAGTGCGCCGCCCCCGCCGCCTCGGCGTCGGCCGAAAAGGCCGAAAAGAAGGCCGGCTAGCGCCAGTTCGTCAAAAAGGGGGACGCGCGAGCGGCCCCCTGATGGCCGACGGCGAAGGACTAGTTCGCGCCCGATCCGGGATCCGTGAGGGTCTCGGGTGACTTCGTGCTGCTTTCGCCGCCGCCGGGCTCCGTCGCCGGGCGAGGGGCTTTTCCGTCACGCGCGGGCCGCAGATTCTCGTTCTCGACCTCGCGATTCGAAGGGCGTTCGGAAGGCGCGGCCTTGCCGGTCGTCGGGGCGGGCTGGGTCATGACGACATAACGCCACCCGCGCCGCTTTTGATCCGTTCGCGCCGCCGCGCGGGGAGTTTTGCGCCTTTCACGGCGCTCCTGGCGCGCTCAACCTCGCCATGACGCCCTCGGGCCGCTTGCCCGGCGGAGATGACCCTGCTAAATGGCGCGGCTCTGGCGATTGGCCCCGGCGCGACGACGGCCCTTGAAGGCTTGCGACGCGCTTCCATTTGTCCAGAGACCGCGATCCGCGAGGGTCATGGTCTGCAGGAGTGTAGCTCAGCTGGTAGAGCGTCGGTCTCCAAAACCGAAAGTCGTGGGTTCGAGTCCCCCCACTCCTGCCATTATATGTTTTCGACAGGCCCGGTTCCGGGCGTGTCGTTTTGGAAAGTCGTGAGCCTCAAGAGCATGGCCAGGAAACCGGGTTCGAGCCCGTCCGCGATCAAGAGCCGCGCCGCCAAGACGGCGGCGGCGCTCGCGCCCGCTGGCGGCGCTCCCGCAGCGGCGGCCGCTGCCCCGAAGAAGCGCACGAACCCCGTGCAGTTCTTCCGCGAAGTGCGCGCCGAAGCCCGCAAGATCACCTGGACCACCCGCAAGGAGACCTGGATCACCTCGGTGATGGTCTTCATGATGGTGGTCATGGCCTCCCTGTTCTTCTCGGCGGTCGACGGGCTGCTGGGCCTCGGAGCCAAGGCGCTCCTGTCGTTCGCCGCGGGATAAGAGACCATGAGCACCGAAACCGCGTCCAACCCGAACCACAAGTGGTACATCGTCCACGCCTACTCGAACTTCGAGAAAAAGGTGGCCGAGAGCATCCGCGAGCAAGCCAAGAGCCAGGGGCTCGAGGACAGCTTCTCCGAGATCCTGGTTCCGACCGAGGAAGTCGTCGAGATCCGCCGCGGCCGCAAGGTCAACGCCGAGCGCAAGTTCTTCCCCGGCTACGTGCTGGTGAAGATGAACCTCTCGGATGAAGCCTATCACCTGATCAAGAACACCCCGAAGGTCACCGGCTTCCTGGGCAGCGGCTCCAAGCCGATGCCGGTGTCGGAAAAGGAAGTTCAGCGCATCGTCGGCGCGATCGAAGAGGGCGTCGAGCGTCCCAAGACGGTCGTGCTGTTCGAGATCGGCGAGAACGTCCGCGTCACCGACGGTCCCTTCGCCAGCTTCAACGGCTCGGTCGAGCAGGTCGACGAGGAGCGGGCCCGCCTGCGCGTCACCGTCTCGATCTTCGGCCGCGCCACCCCGGTCGAGTTGGAATACAGCCAGGTCGAAAAGATCAGCTGATTTCGGCTTCGGCCCTGCGTTTCGAAAACCCCGCGCCGGCGACGGCGCGGGATTTTTGCTGTCTGGCGGTCGGCGCCGGAAGCGATGAAGGGCCGGGGCGGGGTGGTCTGGGGGCGCTGGGCGGGCTAACACCTTGGGATGGCACGAACCAAGCAAAGCCCTGAATTCGAGATCGACGTCGACGGCGCGCCCTATCTCTGGCGGCTCCATCGCCAGCCCGGCTGGTCCAGCGACAATGGCCAGAGGCACGGCATGGCGATCGCCGTGCGCCACAAGGAAGGGCAGCGCGAGGCGGTGGTGGAGTTTCCGCCGGGGCCCGAGCCCAAATATGGCGCGCCGCTGCTGAAGGGTTCGCAGATCGCCCCGGCCCTGGTGGCCAAAGCCATTTCATCAGCTATCGTGGCCGGATGGGACCCGCTGTCCCGAGGCAAGACGGTCGCCATCGTGGTGGATGCGACCGGCGCCTGACAGGGCGGGGGCGGACGCAGGTGGGAGAGGCAGCCCATGACGACCGGGCACAGAATTTACACGACCAGCTTCGCCAGCGTCTATCCGGCCTATGTGGCCAAGGCCGAGAAGAAGGGCCGCACCAGGGCCGAGGTCGAACAGATCATCCGTTGGCTGACCGGGTTCAGCCAGGCGGAACTCGACGCCCAGATCGCGGCGCGAACCGACTTTGAAACCTTCTTCGCCCAGGCGCCCAGGCTTCACCCCGCGCGCGCCAACATCAAGGGCGTGGTCTGCGGCGTTCGCGTGGAGGAGGTCGCCGAGCCGCTGATGAGAGAGATTCGCTATCTGGACAAGCTGATCGACGAACTCGCCAAGGGCAAGGCGATGGACAAGATCCTGCGGGACTGACCCCCGGCCTCGCGGTCCGCCCGTCCGGATCCATCCCTGGCCCCACGCGCTGGACTCCCCATCCCCCACCTGCTACACGCCGCGCCTCGCTCCTGGACTCCGTCCCGGGGCGTGCTCGCTGTTATGGCGAGATCAAATCCGTGGAAGGGGCGCCAATCCCGCACCACGGCCAACCAGCGAAGGCCGTTAGCTCGGCTTTCTTGAGAGGATACAATGGCTAAAAAGATCCTGGGCTATATCAAGCTCCAGGTGAAGGCTGGCTCGGCCACGCCTTCGCCCCCCATCGGCCCCGCACTGGGCCAGCGCGGCGTCAACATCATGGGCTTCTGTAAGGAGTTCAACGCGCGCACCGAGAACGTCGAAAAGGGCACGCCCCTGCCGACAGTGATCACCGTGTACCAAGACAAGTCGTTCACCTTCGTCACCAAGACCCCGCCGGCGACGCACTACCTGAAGCAGGCCACCGGCCTGAAGTCGGGCGCCAAGCTGACCGGTCGCGAGACCGTCGGCGAAGTGACGCGCACGCAACTGCGCGAGATCGCCGAAAAGAAGATGAAGGACCTGAACGCCAACGATCTCGAGGCCGCGGCCAAGATCATCGAAGGCTCCGCCAAGGCCATGGGCCTGAAGATCGTGGAGGCCTAAGATCATGGCTAAGCAAGCAAAGCGCATCCAGGCGTGGACCGGCGATCGTGAAGCCACCCACACCGCCGCCGAAGCCATCGCTCTGGTGAAGGCCAACGCCAAGGCCAAGTTCGACGAGTCGATCGAGATCTGCGTCAACCTCGGCGTTGACCCGCGCCATGCCGACCAACAGGTCCGCGGCGTCGTCAACCTGCCGTCGGGCACCGGCCGCGACGTTCGCGTCGCCGTCTTCGCCAAGGACGCCAAGGCCGCTGAAGCCCTCGCGGCCGGCGCCGAACACGTCGGCGCCGAAGACCTGTACGAAAAGATCGCCGGCGGCTTCATGGACTTCGACCGCGTCATCGCGTCGCCGGACATGATGGCCCTGGTCGGTCGCCTCGGTAAGGTGCTGGGTCCGCGCGGCCTGATGCCTAACCCGAAGGTCGGCACCGTGACCCCGAACGTCGGTCAAGCCGTGAAGGACGCCAAGGGCGGCGCCGTCGAGTTCCGCGTCGAAAAGGCCGGTATCATCCACGCCGGCATCGGCAAGGTCTCGTTCACCGACGAAGCCCTGCTGATCAACGTCAAGGCGATGATCGACGCGCTGAACAAGTCCAAGCCGACCGGCGCCAAGGGCATCTATGTGAAGCGTATCGGCCTGTCGTCGACGATGGGTCCGGGCTTCAAGGTCGACACCTCGTCGATCGCCTAAGCTCTTCGAGCTGAATAGACTATGAGAAGGGCGGGGCCTCGCGGTCCCGCCCTTTTTCTTTGATGGACGCCGCATGAGTCCCGAGGACCAGACACTCGACGTCGCCGTGATCGGCGGCGGGCCGGCCGGGCTGATGGCGGCCGAGGTGCTGAGCGCCGCCGGCCGGTCGGTGACGGTGTTCGAGAAGATGCCAACCTTCGGGCGCAAGTTCCTGATGGCCGGGCGCGGCGGGCTGAACCTGACCCACTCGGAAGATTTCGCGCGGTTCGCGGGGCGCTATGGCGCGGCCAACGCCACCTTGCGGCCGATGCTGGAGGCCTTTCCCCCCTCGGCCCTGACCGCCTGGGCGGAAGGGCTGGGACAGGCCACCTTCGTCGGCTCCAGCGGCCGGGTGTTCCCAAAGGCGCTGAAGGCCTCGCCCCTGCTGCGGGCCTGGCTGGCGCGGCTGGAGGGGCAGGGCGTCTCGCTGCGCACGCGGGCCCAGTGGAACGGCTGGACGGCAGACGGGGCGCTGGACTTCCTCACCCCCGAGGGGCCCGAGATCGTACGGCCGCGCGCGACGATCCTGGCCCTGGGCGGCGCCAGCTGGGTTCGGCTCGGCTCGGACGGGGCCTGGGCGCCGTTGCTGGAGGCGCGGGGCGCGGCGGTCGCGCCGTTCGCCGCCGCCAACAGCGGGTTCGACGTGGCCTGGAGCCCGGTCTTCCGGGAGCGCTTCGCCGGCGAGCCGCTGAAGAATATCGGCCTGCGGCTGGGCGAGGCCACGGCGCGGGGCGACGCCATGATCGCCGGCTACGGCCTGGAGGGCGGCGCGGTCTACGCCCTGGGCGCCGCGCCGCGCGAGGCCATCGCGCGATCGGGGCGGGCGGTGGTCGAGATCGACCTGCGGCCGGATCTCTCCCTTGAGGCCCTGGCGGCCCGGCTGGCGCGGCCGCGCGCGGGTCAGTCGCTGGCCAACTTCCTGCGCAAGGCGGCGAACCTGTCGCCCGTCGAGGTCAATCTGCTGCGCGAGGCCCATGGTCTGGACCTGCCCGCCGAACCCTCCGCCCTGGCGGCGGCGATCAAGGCCGCGCCGATCACCCTGACGGGCGTCCAGTCGCTGGATCGGGCCATCTCCTCGGCCGGAGGGCTGACGTTCGAGGCGCTGGACGGCCTGGAGCTGAAGGCCGCGCCCGGCGTGTTCGTGGCCGGCGAGATGCTGGACTGGGAAGCGCCGACCGGCGGCTATCTGCTGCAGGCCTGTTTCGCGACGGGGGTGGCGGCGGCGCGACAGGTGCTGGCCCAGCTCGGCTAACGTCCTGCGTCCTTCGAGGCCCGCTGCGCGGGCGCCTCAGGATGAGGAAGTCAGAGCAACCAAATTCCTCATCCTGAGGTGCGAGGCGCAGCCGAGCCTCGAAGGACGCACGGCGGTTACTTCAGCGCCGCGCGCAGCTTGACCGCCACCGCCTCGATATCGGCCGGGTCGCCGATCCTGTTCTCGTTGAACTCCAGCGGCTTGCCGGCGATGCGCGGGATCACGTGGATATGCAGGTGCGGCACGCTCTGGCCCACGCCGTTGTTCTGGACGATCGTGAAACCGCCGACGCCGAGGGCGTCGATCTGGGCCTGGCCGACCCTGGCGGCCACCGCCAGCATTCGCGCCAGGTCGGCCGGAGCGATCTCCAGCATGTTGCGGGCCTTTGAGGTCTTGGAGATCACCAGGGCGTGGCCGGTCTCGGCCGGCGCGCGGTCCATGAACACCAGAACCTGGTCGTCCTCGTAGATCCTGGGGGCCGGGGACTCGCCGCGCAGGATCTTCGCGAAGGGGTTGGCTTCGTCATAGGCGGCCTTGAGCGGCGTGACGGCGCCGGCGGGCCTGGCCGAGGCCGGGTCGAAGCGGCCCAGCCAGCGGATGACCTCGGCTTCGAGGCCGATGCGCGAATCCGAGAAGCTGTGGTCGGTGGGGAAATAGGTCTCGGTCAGGGCGGTGGCCCCGGCCGCGCGGGCGGCGGCGGCCAGCTTGCGGGTGGTCGGGGCCCCGGCGAACTCGGCGCCGATCATCAGCACCGGGCGATCGGCGATCTTGGCGCTGAGGACTTCCAGGTCGAGCTTGTCGGCGTTGGTCTCGATTTCCTGGATCAGCGACGCGGGGCTGGTTCCCGCCAGGGGGACGGTGTCGGGGGCCATGGCCGAGATCGCCGCCTTGCGGGCCTCGGGGCTGGTGATGCGCTCGGCGCGGCTGCCGATGTCCCAGGCGTCGATCAGGATGGTTCCGGCCACCTTGGGGTCGGCGGCCGAGGCGTCGGCGGCCATGAAGCCGCCCATGCTGTGGCCGGCGACGACGATACGGGTCGGATCGATGTGGTATTTGGCGACATTGGCCGGGTCGCGCAGGAAGGCTGTGGCCGCCTCGCCGTCGGCGCGGGCATGGGCGAACGAGAACTGGCCCGGGCTGCCCCACGAGCCGCGATAGTTGATCTTCAGAACGTTCCAGCCGGCCCGGCGCACGGCCTGCAGCAGGTCGATATTGGTCTCGTTGCCGGGAAAGCCGTGCAGGAACAGCATGGTCGGATGCGGCTGGTCGCCCGAGGCCAGGTACATCAGCGCATTGACCGCGACGCCGCCGGTGGGGAGCGTGAAGGCGGCCATGTCGGCCGGATGCTTGGGGTCGCGGGCCGGATCGGCGATCACCGCGCGCGGCACGGGCTGGAAGCGCGGCTCGGCGACGGAGCCGCCGGCCAGCGTCAGGGCGCCCAGGAGCAGGGCGCAGGCCCCGGCGATCAACTTGCGTGTCATGAGCGTCCCGTCAGCGACCTTGCGTCGGGCTCGATAATCCAGAAAACCGCGACGGCGGAAAGGGGCTCCGGGCTCAGGCCGGAGCTTTTGCCCGTCCGCCGCGCCGGATGTCCGTCGGCGCGCGGCGATAGATCTCGCGGAAGGCGGCATTGAAGCTGCGCAGACTGGAAAAGCCGGCGCGGCCGGCGATCTCGGTCATCGACAGGTCGGTGCCGTCGATCAGCCGCTTGGCGCGCTGGACGCGGGCCGTGCGCGCCACCTTCGACGGGGTCGAGCCCAGGTGAACCCGAAACAGGCGCGACAGGTGGCGGGGGCCGATGCCCAGGCGCTCGGCCAGGGTGGTCACGTCGGCCTCGTCCAGCGCGCCCTCCTCGATCAGTCGCAGGGCGCGGCCCACCGTGGCGCGCACGCCCATCCAGGCGGGCGAGTGCGGCGCGGTCTCGGGCCGACAGCGCAGGCACGGCCGAAATCCCGCGCCCTCGGCGGCCGAGGCGCTGGGATAGTAGCGGACGTTCCGCGACAGCGGCTGGCGCACGGGGCAGACCGGCCGGCAATAGATCCGGGTCGAGGTGACGCCGATGAAGATCAGGCCGTCATAGGCCGCGTCACGATCATGGCGAACGCGCTCGCAGAACGCGAAGTCCAGCGTCAGCGCGGGCTGCTCCGATCCGTCCATGGCGGTCTCCTTGGCCTGGACAATACCGCATGCGGGCCGGGGCGCATCACGCGCCGGGTTGACCACGTCCGTTTCCTGCCAGTCGCGGGACAGGTCCGCTGCTAGGCCTTGGGGGCCAAGAAGGAGAGCAACATGGCCTCGATCCACCAGGAAATCCTCATCGACGCGACCCCGGACACCGTGTGGGACGCGGTCGCCGACATCGGCGCGCTGCATACCCGGCTGGCCCCGGGCTTCGTCGTCGACACCCAGCTCGTGGTCGGCGCCGACCCGGCGATCCGGATCGTCACCTTTGGCAATGGCGCGGTCGCCAGGGAGGTGATCATCGATCGCGACGATATCCGCCGCCGGCTGGTCTGGACGATCCAGGGCGAGAGCGTGACGCACCACAATGGGGCCATCGTGATCGTCGACGCCGGCGAGGGGCGATCCCGGGTGGTCTGGACCGCCGACGTCCTGCCGCATGTCCTGGCCGATGTGTATCGTCCCGCCATGGGCGTGGGGCTGGGCGTCATGAAAGGTCATCTCGAAAAGCCGCCGGCGCGGGCGTAACATGCCGATGGCGCGCCGTTCGCTGGCCGGTCCGAACGCGGGGTGCAACGAGACAGCGCTTGTTACAGTTTAAGACGTTGGCGGAACACGCCGTAGCAAGGATCACTTCCATGACACGAGTTCTCGACGGTAAGGTCGCTGTCATCACTGGAGCGGCCGGAGCGATCGGCGGCGCGACCGCGAAGCTGCTGGCCGAGCGTGGAGCGACCATCGTGGCCGTCGATATGCCCGGAACAGACTGGTCCAAACTGAAGGCTAGCCTGCCCGCGGGCGCCAAGCTGATCACGGCCGAAGCCGACGTCACCGACGAGGCCTCGGTGAAGGCCTATGTTGAGAAGGCCCAGGCCGAGTGCGGCCGGATCGACATCTTCTTCAACAACGCCGGCATCGAAGGCCCCGTCCAGCCGATCGAATCCTATCCGCTGGACGCCTTCATGAAGGTGCTGGGCGTCAATGTAGCCGGGGTGTTCCTGGGCCTGAAATATGTCCTGCCGGTGATGTACGCCCAAGGCGCGGGCAGCATCATCAACACCTCCAGCGTCGCTGGACTGACCGGTGCGGCCGGCATGGCCGGCTACTGCACCTCGAAACACGCCGTCGTGGGTGTGACGCGCGTGGCGGCTATCGAGGCCGCGCCCAAGGGCGTGCGGGTCAATTGCGTCAACCCCGGCCCGATCGAGAGCCGGATGATGCAGTCGATCAACACCGGCCAGTCCGGCGACCCTAAGCTCGCCCATGACCAGATCAGCAGCGCGGTGCCGGCCAAGCGATATGGCACGCCCGAGGAGGTTGCGGGCCTGGTGGCCTTCCTGGCCTCCGACGACTCGACCTACTGCAACGGCGGCTTCTACACCGTCGATGGCGCACTCACCGCAGCCTGACCGGCGACGTCCGGCGCGGTATCAAGTCTGCGTCGGGCGGTTCCTGTCGCCCCCGGTTGAAATCCTCCGCCAAACCGTCTATACGCCCCACCTTCTCCGTCGGGCTCGCCCGGCGAAGACCTGTTTGTGAACAGCGGGGCGTGGGGTCACCAACGCCGTAAATGAGGAAGAGCCCTTCCTCGCCGTCGGGAGACAGGGATGGACAAGCCCACGCTATTTCCTCCTTCACGGATGGGACGCGCGGCTGACTTTCCTTGGAACAGGCTGACGTCACTCGCATGCGGGAGCGATCCCGCACGTTCGTGGCGTTTGGCTGCCGGAATGGTCCGGCCGCTGTAATTGAGTAGGAGACCGCAATGGACCGCGCTCAAAAGCAGGAGTCGATCGAGGCGCTGAAAAGCGTTTTCGCCGGCGCCGGCGCTGTCGTCGTGACCCACTACATGGGCATGACCGTTGCGGAAATGACTGAACTGCGTAGCCGCCTCCGCAAGGAAGAGGCCACGTTCCAGGTGGTGAAGAACACCCTGGTCCAGAAGGCCCTGGACGGCTCGATCGGTGAAGCGGGCGACGCCCTGTTCACCGGCCCGGTCGCCATCGCCTTCGGCAAGGACCCGGTTGCCGCCGCCAAGATCGTCGCCCAGTACGCCAAGGAAAACGACAAGCTGAAGCTGGTCGGTGGCATCCTGGGTCAGACGACGGTTCTCGACGAAGCTGCGGTGCGGGCCCTGGCCACGCTGCCGTCGCTGGATCAGATCCGTGGCAAGCTTATCGGCCTCATCCAGGCTCCGGCGACCAAGATCGCTGGCGTCCTGCAGGCCCCGGCTGGCCAACTTGCTCGCGTCTTCAACGCTTATGCGACCAAAGACGCCGCCTAACGGTCATCTCCGCGTACATCCCTCATTCGTTTAAGGAACTGAACCATGTCCAAGCTCGAAAAGCTGGTTGAAGAACTGTCCACCCTGTCGGTCCTCGAAGCCGCTGACCTGTCCAAGATGCTGGAAGAAAAGTGGGGCGTCTCGGCCGCCGCTCCGGTCGCCGTCGCCGCTGCCGGCCCGGCCGCTCCGGTTGAAGCTGCTGAAGAGCAAACCGAATTCACCGTCGTCCTGACGGACGGTGGCGACAAGAAGATCAACGTGATCAAGGAAGTCCGCGGCGTCCGTCCGGACCTCGGCCTGAAGGAAGCCAAGGACCTGGTCGAAGGCGCTCCGCAGAACGTCGTCGAAAACGTCTCCAAGGCCCAAGCCGACGAAGTCGCCAAGAAGCTGACCGAAGCCGGCGCCAAGGTCACCGTGAAGTAAGAATTCCATTCGCTTCGGCGATTGGAGTTTCCCAATTTCGGTTGGGAATCACGACCTAAAGAACGGCCCTGGAGGGAAACCTCCGGGGCCGTTTTCTTTGGCGCCGTGGCGGGCGACTGTCCCGTCCTGGCACAACACTTGCAACCTTTCGGCGAAGTTTTCCGAGAGGTGCGATCATGGCGGTTTCAGGGGTTTCCGGGAGTTTCGGCGGCTACGGCATGGCGGTGAACCGCGGCGCGGCGGTCGGAAACACCAGGATTGAGTCCAGCAGCGATCTCGACTCGGTGCGCGAGAAGGGGCTGGTGGCGTTCGCGCGCGACGCCAAGAAGACCGCCTGGGAAGAAAAGCTCAAGCAGTGGCGCGAAGAGGCGATGGGCGCCATGGGCCTGACCCAGGATCGCCTCGACGCCATGCCGGGCGAGCAACGCGCCGCCGCCCTGAAGCTGGTCGACGACGCCGTGAAGCAGAAGATTCAGGACGCCCTGGAGAGCGCAAGGGCGCAGGGCAAGTCCGGCGTTTCGGTGCCGCAGTTCGTGGACGTGAGCGCCTAGGGCCTCTCGGGCCCTCCATCTGTCCGCGCGTCGCTCGGCGGAACCCGGCCGCCGCGGCCGCGTTAGCCTCCCATGCTCAAGCTCGCCGGTATCCTGCTCGTCCTGATGATCGTCTTCGGCGTCCTCGGCTTCGTCGTGGATGTGGCCGGCGGCCTGGCCAAGATCGCCTTCTTCATCTGCCTGATCGGCTTCGGCGTATCGCTGGCCGCGAAGGCGCTCCGAAAATCCTGAATTTTTCCGTCGCTCGGCTGAACCTTTGGCCCCCAATCCTGTTGGGTCAGGGGTGATCGCGGACGTGCGGTTCATTGGCGGGCGCGCCTTGCGCACCCACATCACCTGTTCCCCCGAAATTGCGAGCGACCGATGAATATCCTGATGGTTCTGACCTCCCATGACCGCCTTGGCGACACCGGCAAGAAGACCGGCTTCTGGCTGGAGGAGTTCGCGGCGCCCTATTATGTGCTGAAGGACGCCGGCGCGACCCTGGTCCTGGCCTCGCCCGCCGGCGGCCAGCCGCCGCTGGATCCCAAGAGCGACGAGCCCGACGCCCAGAGCGAGGACACGGCGCGCTTCAAGGCCGACCCCGACGCCCAGAAGGCGCTGGCCACGACCGTGAAGCTGTCCGAGGTGAAGGCCGAGGATTTCGACGCGGTCTTCTATCCCGGCGGCCATGGCCCGCTGTGGGATCTGGCCGAGGACGCCAAGTCCGTCGCCCTGATCCAAGCCCTGATCGCCGCCGGCAAGCCGGTGGCCGCCGTCTGCCACGCCCCGGGCGTGCTGCGCGATGTGAAGGGACCCGATGGCCAGGCTCTGGTGAAGGGCAAGACCGTCACGGGCTTCACCAACACCGAGGAAGAGGGCGTCGGCCTGACCGACGTGGTCCCGTTCCTGGTCGAGGACATGCTGAAGGCCCACGGCGGGGTCTATTCCAAGGGTCCCGACTGGGGTCCCTACGTGCTGACCGACGGCCTGCTGATCACCGGACAAAATCCGGCCTCGTCCAAGCCTGCGGCGCAGGCGCTGCTGGCGGCTCTCAAGACCTAGCCCTTTTTCGGAAAGGCCTCGGAGGGAAACCTCCGGGGCCGTCTTGTTTGACGCGCGTGTCGACTTGACGATGGTGATGGGCGACGCTGAGTTGCTGGCGCATGCCGGCCGCGCCTGGGGCCGCCGGCGCCGTTAGCCGGGGAGTTCGCGATGTCGATCTGGGACTGGCTGATGAATCCCTCGGGGCTGACGCCTCATGGCTTCTGCCTGAGCTGGGCTCCAGGCCTGATCGCCACCCATGTGATCGCCGACGCCGTCATCGGCCTGGCCTATTTCTCGATTCCCCTGGCCATCGCCTCGCTGCTGCGCCGCCGGCCCGATATCCGCTACAGCTGGGTGGCCTATCTGTTCGTCGGCTTCATCCTGGCGTGCGGCACGACCCACCTGTGGGCCATCCTGACGCTCTGGTACCCGGCCTATGGCGTCGAGGCGGTGATCAAGACGGTGACGGCGATGCTGTCCCTGGCCACGGCCGGGGTGTTGTGGCCGCTGTTGCCGAAGATCGCGGCCCTTCCGTCGGCCGCCGATCTGGCGCGCGTGAACGGCGAACTGGAAGCCCGCGTGGCCGAGCGCACGGCGGAGCTGACCCGAGCCCTGGCCCAGCGCGATCTGCTGCTGCGCGAGGTGTATCACCGGGTGAAGAACAACCTGCAGATCGTCGACGGCATGATGGTGATGCAGGCGCGGCGACTGGCCGATCCGCAGGCCAAGCAGGCGCTGACGGATATGCGCAGCCGCCTCCACGCCCTGGGCCTGGTTCATCACCAGCTGATGGAGTCTCTGGATCTGGAGACCTTCGACATCGGGCCTTTCCTGAAGGAGCTGACGCAGAACGTCATGCAGAGCGGTCCTCCGTCGGAGGTCGGCTTCACCGTGCGGGCGGCGCCCCTGACCGTGGGTCTGGATTTCGCCATCCCGCTGGGCCTGATCGTCACCGAACTGGTCACCAACGCGCTCAAGCACGCCTTTCCCGACGGTGTCGGCCATGTCGAGGTCATATTGGAGCAGGACCAGACCGGGCTGGTGACGCTGGTGGTCGCCGACGACGGCAAGGGCCTGGATCCCGAGCCCGATCGGGCGTCGCTCGGCTCGACCATTGTCGAAGGCCTGGTCAAACAACTCGGCGGGACATTGTCCGTGAACCATGAGAACGGTGTCCGCAGTGAGATTCGCGTCCCGGGGCCTTTGCCGACATGAGCAAGCTGCAGAACACCGTGCTGGTGGTCGACGACGAGTTCCTGATCGCCGAAGGCCTGTGCATGCAGGTCGAGGACATGGGCATGCGCGTTTGCGGCACCGCGGCGACGGCCGACGAGGCGGTGACCCTGACCAAGCAGCACAGACCCGCCCTGGTGCTGATGGACATGCGGCTGCGCGGCGAGCGCGACGGTGTCGACGCCGCCCTGGCCATTCATCAGGATGTCGGCTCGAAGGTGATCTTCATTACCGGCTCGCGCGAGCAGGCCACGATCGACCGCATTTCCCTGGACCACCCGGCGGGCGTTCTGTTCAAGCCGGTCTCCGACCGTCAGTTGCGCGCGGCCATCGCGCTGGCGCTGGCGTCCTGAGCCAGCCACCGGCGGGCGTGTCGGCCCGGTTGGTCAGGCGACGGCGGCGGTTTGCGTCGCCGCGCCCGGCCAGATCGGCGTCGCCAGGGCGGCCAGGGCCGGCTTGGCCAGCAGATAGCCCTGCATCAGATCGACGCCCAGGTCGCGAAGGGTCTCGTACTCGCCCAGGGTTTCGATGCCTTCGCAAAGCGGAGTGACCCCCAGGTCGCGCAGCATTCGCAGGGTGGAGCCGACAATGGTCTGCTTGACCGTGCTGGTGTCGATGTCGCGGATCAAGTCCATGTCGAGCTTGACGATGTCGGGCTGGAATTTCGACAGCAGGCCAAGGCCCGCGTAGCCGGCGCCAAAGTCGTCGATCGCGGTCTGGAAGCCCATGGCGCGATAGCTGCGCAGGATGTTGAGGATGTGATCGGCGTCGAGGCGCTCGGCCTCGGTGAATTCAAAGATGATGCGATTGATCGGAAAGCCGGTGCGCATCGCCGCCGCCAGGGTCAGGCGGATACAGGCGCGGGGCTCATAGACGGCGTTGGGCAGGAAGTTGATCGACAGGTTGGCGCCCTGGTCGGCCATCTTCAGCTGTGCGGCCAGTTCGATCGCCGTGACGCGGCACTGCTGGTCGAAGGCGTAGCGGTTGGCTTCCGAGACCTTGTCCAGGACGAAGCCCGCGCCCTCGCCGGCCACGCCGCGCACCAGCGCCTCGTGCGCGAAGATCGTTCCCGTGCTGACGTCCACGATCGGCTGGAAGGCCATCGTGATGGGCAGTTCAAAGCCGGCGCCGTCGCGGCAGCCGTTACAGCTGGTCTTGGCCGTCATGGGTCGTTCTTCAAGCCAGGTTTCTGGGACTTTATCGATACGCGGGGAGGGGTGAATATTTTGCCTCCTCGATCCGGGTCCGGTGGGCAAAAGCGGGTTTCTTAATAATCCCCCTTTCCATCCCCAGGCTCTTGGCCTATATCCGCCCGTTCACGAAGACATTCGGCGGAGCGCGCACGCGCGTGTCCGTATTTACGCCCCGAGGCGCGGTCAGCCGCCCTCCGACCAGCGCGAAGGGGCGCCCGTCAGGTCTACCGGTCCCGGTCGCCTGACAGGGGAATTCCAGCGTCCGGCGCTCCCGTTTCAGGCGGGCGCGGCGAGGGTGGACGCAGGATCAAAACGAATTTACGCGCGGATTCCGTATCCGCGCCGCAGGGAAAAAACATGGCGCAATCCTTCACCGGCAAGAAGCGGATCCGGAAGTCTTTCGGCCGCATCCCCGAAGCTGTGCAGATGCCGAACCTGATCGAGGTTCAGCGCTCTTCCTACGAGCAGTTCCTTCAGCGCGAGGTCCGTCCGGGCCAACGCCGCGACGAAGGCATCGAGGCGGTCTTCAAGTCCGTCTTCCCGATCAAGGACTTCAACGAGCGCGCTGTGCTCGAATACGTCTCGTACGAATTCGAAGAGCCCAAGTACGACGTTGAAGAGTGCATCCAGCGCGACATGACCTTCGCGGCGCCGCTGAAGGTCAAGCTGCGCCTGATCGTGTTCGAAACCGAAGAAGAAACCGGCGCCCGGTCCGTCAAGGACATCAAGGAGCAGGACGTCTACATGGGCGATATCCCGCTCATGACCGACAAGGGCACCTTCATCGTCAACGGCACCGAGCGGGTCATCGTCTCGCAGATGCACCGTTCGCCCGGCGTGTTCTTCGACCACGACAAGGGCAAGACCCACGCCTCGGGCAAGCTGCTGTTCGCCGCCCGCGTGATCCCGTATCGCGGCTCGTGGCTGGACTTCGAGTTCGACGCCAAGGACGTGGTCTATGTCCGCATCGACCGTCGCCGCAAGCTGCCCGCCACCACCTTCCTCTATGCCCTGGGCATGGACGGCGAAGAGATCCTGACGACGTTTTATGACGTGGTGCCCTTCGAGAAGCGCACCACGGCCGGCGCCGAAGGCTGGGCCACCCCCTACAAGCCCGAGCGCTGGCGCGGCGTGAAGCCGGAATTCGCCCTGATCGACGCCGACACCGGCGAAGAAGTGGCTCCGGCCGGCACGAAGATCACCGCTCGCCAGGCCAAGAAGCTGGCTGACGCCGGCCTCAAGACCCTGCTGCTGGCGCCCGAGGCCCTGACCGGCCGCTATCTGGCCCGCGACGCCGTCAACTTCGAGAACGGCGAAATCTACGCCGAAGCCGGCGACGAGCTGGACGTCACCTCGATCCAGGCCCTGGCCGATCAAGGCTTCAGCACCATCGACGTGCTGGACATCGACCACGTCACGGTCGGCGCCTACATGCGCAACACCCTGCGCGTGGACAAGAACGCCGTCCGCGAAGACGCGCTGTTCGACATCTATCGCGTCATGCGTCCGGGCGAGCCGCCGACCGTCGAAGCCGCCGAAGCGATGTTCAAGTCGCTGTTCTTCGACGCCGAACGCTACGACCTGTCGGCCGTTGGTCGCGTGAAGATGAACATGCGCCTGGAGCTGGACGCTTCGGACGAGATGCGCGTGCTCCGCAAGGAAGACGTGCTGGCCGTCCTGAAGCTGCTGGTCGGTCTGCGCGATGGTCGCGGCGAAATCGACGACATCGACAACCTGGGCAACCGCCGGGTGCGTTCGGTCGGCGAACTGCTGGAAAACCAGTACCGCGTCGGCCTGCTGCGCATGGAACGCGCCATCAAGGAACGCATGTCGTCCGTCGACATCGACACCGTGATGCCGCACGACCTGATCAACGCCAAGCCGGCCGCGGCCTCGGTGCGTGAATTCTTCGGCTCCTCGCAGCTGTCGCAGTTCATGGACCAGACCAATCCGCTGTCGGAAATCACCCACAAGCGTCGCCTCTCGGCCCTCGGCCCGGGCGGTCTGACCCGCGAGCGCGCTGGCTTCGAAGTCCGCGACGTTCACCCGACCCACTACGGCCGGATCTGCCCGATTGAAACGCCGGAAGGCCCGAACATCGGTCTGATCAACTCGCTGGCCACCCACGCCCGCGTCAACAAGTACGGCTTCATCGAGAGCCCTTACCGTCGCGTCGCCGACGGCAAGCCGCTCGACGAGGTCGTCTACATGTCGGCCATGGAAGAGTCGAAGCACGTCATCGCCCAGTCCAACATCAAGGTGTTGAACGGCGAGATCGTCGACGACCTGGTCCCCGGCCGGATCAACGGCGAACCCACGCTCCTGCAAAAGGAGATGGTCGACCTGATGGACGTGTCGCCGCGTCAGGTGGTTTCGGTGGCCGCGGCCCTGATCCCCTTCCTTGAAAACGATGACGCCAACCGCGCCCTCATGGGCTCGAACATGCAACGTCAGGCCGTGCCTCTGGTGCAGTCCGACGCGCCGCTGGTCGGCACCGGCATGGAAGCCGTGGTCGCCCGCGACTCCGGCGCCGTGGTCGTGGCCAAGCGCACCGGCGTGGTCGAGCAGATCGACGGTACCCGTATCGTCGTCCGCGCCACGGAAGAGACCGACGCCGCCCGTTCGGGCGTCGACATCTATCGCCTCAGCAAGTTCCAGCGTTCGAACCAGTCGACCTGCATCAATCAGCGCCCGCTGGTGAAGGTGGGCGACAAGATCAGCGCCGGCGACATCATCGCCGACGGTCCCTCGACCGAGCTGGGCGAACTGGCCCTGGGCCGCAACGCGCTCGTCGCGTTCATGCCCTGGAACGGCTACAACTTCGAAGACTCCATCCTGATCTCCGAACGCATCGTCCGCGACGACGTCTTCACCTCGATCCACATCGAGGAATTCGAAGTCATGGCCCGCGATACGAAGCTCGGCCCGGAAGAAATCACCCGCGACATCCCGAACGTCGGCGAGGAAGCCCTGCGCAACCTCGACGAAGCCGGCATCGTGGCGATCGGCGCCGAAGTCCAGCCGGGCGACATCCTGGTCGGCAAGGTCACGCCGAAGGGCGAAAGCCCGATGACGCCGGAAGAAAAGCTCCTGCGCGCCATCTTCGGTGAAAAGGCCTCGGACGTCCGCGACACCAGCCTGCGCCTGCCCCCGGGCGTCGCCGGCACGATCGTTGACGTGCGCGTGTTCAACCGTCACGGCGTCGACAAGGACGAACGCGCCCTGGCGATCGAACGCTCGGAAATCGACCGTCTGGGCAAGGACCGCGACGACGAATTCGCGATCCTGAACCGCAACATCTCGGGCCGTCTGCGCGAGCTGCTGATCGGCAACGTCGCTCTGTCGGGTCCCAAGGGCCTGTCGCGCGGCGAGATCACCGCCCAGGGCCTGGCCGAAGTGCAGCCTGGCATGTGGTGGCAGATCGCCCTCGAAGACGAGAAGGCGATGGGCGAACTGGAAAGCCTGCGTCGTCTGTTCGACGAGAACCGCAAGCGTCTGGACCGTCGCTTCGAGGACAAGGTCGACAAGCTGCAGCGCGGCGACGAACTGCCCCCGGGCGTGATGAAGATGGTCAAGGTCTTCGTGGCCGTGAAGCGCAAGCTTCAGCCCGGCGACAAGATGGCCGGCCGTCACGGCAACAAGGGCGTCATCTCGCGCATCCTGCCGATCGAGGACATGCCGTTCCTCGCCGATGGCACGCACGTCGACGTCGTTCTGAACCCGCTGGGCGTGCCGTCGCGCATGAACGTCGGCCAGATCTTCGAAACCCACCTGGGTTGGGCCTGCGCCGGTCTCGGCAAGCAGATCACCGCTCTGCTGGAAGACTGGCAGGCCGGCGGTCAGAAGCAGGCGCTCGTCGAGCGTCTGACCGAGATCTATGGTCCCGATGAAGAACTGCCCGACACCGAAGAGGGCCTGATCGAGCTGGCTCGCAACCTCGGCAAGGGCGTTCCGATCGCCACCCCCGTGTTCGACGGCGCCCGCATCAGCGACATCGAGGATCACCTGCGCATGGCGGGCCTCAACCCGTCGGGCCAGTCGATCCTGTATGACGGTCAGACGGGCGACCAGTTCAAGCGTCCGGTCACGGTCGGCTACATCTACATGCTGAAGCTGCACCACCTGGTCGACGACAAGATCCACGCCCGTTCGATCGGTCCGTACTCGCTCGTCACGCAACAGCCGCTGGGTGGTAAGGCCCAGTTCGGCGGTCAGCGCTTCGGGGAAATGGAAGTCTGGGCTCTGGAAGCCTACGGCGCCGCCTACACCCTGCAGGAAATGCTGACGGTGAAGTCCGACGACGTGGCCGGCCGCACCAAGGTCTACGAGTCGATCGTCCGTGGCGACGACACGTTCGAAGCCGGTATCCCCGAAAGCTTCAACGTGCTGGTCAAGGAAATGCGCTCGCTCGGCCTGAACGTCGAGCTGGAGAACAGCTGATCCGAACCTCCCTCTCCCGCCTGATGGCGGGGGAGGGGCCTTCGATCGCCGCTCTCCAACTTTGAATTTTCGCGGGTAGTCCCGCAGAAGGAACCAAGATGAACCAGGAAGTCCTGAACATCTTCAATCCGGTCCAGGCCGCTCCGACCTTCGACCAGATCCGCATCTCGCTGGCCTCGCCGGAAAAGATCCGCTCGTGGTCGTTCGGCGAGATCAAGAAGCCCGAGACCATCAACTACCGCACGTTCAAGCCCGAGCGTGACGGCCTGTTCTGCGCCCGTATCTTTGGCCCGACCAAGGACTACGAATGCCTGTGCGGCAAGTACAAGCGCATGAAGTACAAGGGCATCATCTGCGAAAAGTGCGGTGTTGAAGTCACCCTGGCCCGCGTCCGTCGCGAGCGCATGGGTCACATCGAACTGGCCTCGCCGGTCGCCCACATCTGGTTCCTGAAGTCGCTGCCGTCGCGTATCGCCATGATGCTCGACATGCCGCTGAAGGACATCGAGCGCGTCCTGTACTTCGAATACTACATCATCACCGAGCCGGGCCTGACCCCGCTGAAGCAGCACCAGCTGCTCAGCGAGGACGACTACATGCGCGCCCAGGAAGAGTACGGCGATGACAGCTTCACCGCCGAGATCGGCGCCGAAGCCATCCAGAACCTGCTGAAGGCGATCGACCTCGACAAGGAAGCCGAACGCCTGCGCGAAGAGCTGGCCGGCACCGTGTCGGACATGAAGCAGAAGAAGTTCAGCAAGCGCCTGAAGATCCTCGAGGCGTTCTCGGAATCGGGCAACCGTCCCGAGTGGATGGTGCTGACGGTCGTTCCGGTCATCCCGCCGGAACTGCGTCCGCTGGTGCCGCTGGACGGCGGCCGCTTCGCCACCTCCGACCTGAACGACCTGTACCGTCGGGTCATCAACCGTAACAACCGTCTCAAGCGCCTGATCGAGCTGCGCGCGCCCGACATCATCATCCGCAACGAAAAGCGGATGCTGCAGGAGTCGGTCGACGCCCTGTTCGACAACGGCCGTCGCGGTCGCGTCATCACCGGCGCCAACAAGCGTCCGCTGAAGTCGCTGGCCGACATGCTGAAGGGCAAGCAGGGTCGCTTCCGTCAGAACCTGCTGGGCAAGCGCGTCGACTATTCGGGCCGTTCGGTCATCGTCGTGGGTCCCGACCTGAAGCTGCACGAGTGCGGCCTGCCCAAGAAGATGGCTCTGGAGCTGTTCAAGCCGTTCATCTATGCGCGCCTGGACGCCAAGGGCCTGTCGGGCACCGTCAAGCAATCCAAGCGCATGGTCGAGCGCGAACAGCCCCAGGTGTGGGACATCCTCGAAGAGGTGATCCGCGAACACCCGGTGATGCTGAACCGCGCGCCGACGCTTCACCGTCTGGGCATCCAGGCGTTCGAGCCCAAGCTGATCGAGGGCAAGGCCATCCAGCTGCACCCGCTGGTCTGCGCCGCCTTCAACGCCGACTTCGACGGCGACCAGATGGCTGTCCACGTGCCGCTGTCGCTGGAGGCGCAACTCGAAGCGCGCGTCCTGATGATGTCGACCAACAACATCCTGTCGCCCGCCAACGGTCGCCCGATCATCGTGCCGTCGCAGGACATCGTCCTGGGCCTGTACTACCTGTCGGTCGCTCGCGATGGTGAGCCGGGCGAAGGCAAGATCTTCAGCGACATCGCCGAAATCGAAGCCGCCATGGACGCCGGCGTCGTCAGCCTGCACGCCAAGATCAAGTCGCGCTTCACGGAAGTGGAAGCCGATGGCGTGGCCCGTCGCCGCGTGATCGACACCACCCCGGGCCGGATGAAGATCGCCGCCCTGCTGCCGCGCCACCCCGCGATCGGTCACCGACTGATCGAGAAGGCGCTGACCAAGAAGGAAATCGGCAACCTGATCGACGTCGTCTACCGCCACTGCGGTCAGAAGGCGACGGTGATCTTCGCCGACCAGATCATGGGTCTGGGCTTCAAGGAAGCGGCCAAGGCCGGCATCTCCTTCGGCAAGGACGACATCATCATCCCGAAGCGGAAGGAGGCGATCGTCGCCGAAACCCGCACCCTGGCTGAAGAGTACGAGCAACAGTACGCCGACGGCCTGATCACCAAGGGTGAGAAGTACAACAAGGTCGTTGACGCCTGGGCCAAGGCCACCGATCGCGTCGCCGACGAGATGATGGCCGAGCTTCAGATGAAGCATAAGGACGAGAACGGCCGCGAGAAGGAAATCAACGCCATCTACATGATGGCCCACTCCGGCGCTCGTGGTTCGCAAGCCCAGATGAAGCAGCTGGGCGGCATGCGCGGTCTGATGGCCAAGCCTTCGGGCGAGATCATCGAGACCCCGATCGTCTCGAACTTCAAGGAAGGCCTGACCGTTCAGGAGTACTTCAACTCCACCCACGGCGCCCGTAAGGGTCTGGCCGACACCGCGCTGAAGACCGCCAACTCGGGTTACCTGACCCGTCGTCTGGTCGACGTGGCGCAGGACTGCATCATCGTCGAGGAAGACTGCGGCACCACCCGGGGCATCACCCTGCGGGCCGTGGTCGAGGGCGGTGACGTCCTCGTCTCGCTGGGCATGCGCGTCCTGGGCCGCTTCTCGGCCGAGGACATCAAGGATCCGGCGACCGGCGAACTGGTCGTTCCCGCCGACACCTATCTCGACGAGAACATGGCCGACGCCATCGAAGCGGCCGCCGTGCAGTCGGTGAAGGTGCGTTCGGTCCTGACCTGCGAAGCCAAGGTCGGCGTCTGCGGCGCCTGCTACGGCCGCGACCTGGCCCGCGGTACGCCGGTCAACATCGGTGAAGCGGTCGGCGTCATCGCCGCCCAGTCCATCGGCGAGCCCGGCACCCAGCTGACGATGCGGACCTTCCACATCGGCGGCACCGCCCAGGTGGCCGAGCAGTCGTTCTTCGAAAGCAGCAACGACGGCGTGGTCCGCGTGACCGGCGCCACCGTTGTCGGCACCGAAGGCTTCCTGGTCGTCATGAGCCGCAACACGGCCGTGAGCGTCCTGGTCGACGGCAAGGAACGCGAGAACTACAAGCCGCCGTACGGCGCGCGTCTGAAGATCAAGGACGGCGACAAGGTGAAGCGTGGCCAGCGTCTGGCCGATTGGGACCCCTACACCACCCCGATCATCACCGAAGTGGCCGGCAAGATCCGTGCGGAAGACCTGGTGGACGGCTTCTCCGTCCGCGAGGAAACCGACGAAGCCACCGGCATCGCGCAGCGCGTGATCGCCGACTGGCGGACCTCGGCCCGCGCTTCGGACCTGCGTCCCGCCATGGGCGTTCTGGCCGAAGACGGCTCTTACGTTCGCCTGGCCAACGGCGGCGAGGCTCGCTACCTGATGTCGGTCGGCGCCATTCTCTCCGTCGCTGACGGCGACATGGTCAAGCCGGGCGAGGTCATCGCGCGGATCCCCACCGAAGGCGCCAAGACCCGCGACATCACCGGCGGTCTGCCGCGCGTCGCCGAACTCTTCGAAGCCCGCCGTCCCAAGGACTGCGCGGTCATCGCGGAAATGGACGGTCGTGTCGAATTCGGCAAGGATTACAAGAACAAGCGCCGGATCAAGATCACGCCGGAGCCTGATGCCGACGGCAACCAGGCCGAACCGGTCGAGTTCCTGATCCCCAAGGGCAAGCACATCGCGGTGCACGATGGCGATTTCATCGCGCGCGGCGAATACATCATCGACGGCAACCCGGATCCGCACGACATCCTGCGCATCCTGGGCGTCGAGGCCCTGGCCAACTTCCTCGTGGACGAAATCCAGGAGGTCTATCGACTGCAGGGCGTGCCGATCAACGACAAGCACATCGAGACGATCGTTCGTCAGATGCTGCAGAAGGTCGAGATCCTGGAACCGGGCGATACGGGTCTGATCAAGGGCGATCACCTCGACAAGCCCGAGTTCTACATCGAGCAAGATCGCGCGATCTCGCGTGGCGGCCGTCCGGCCACCACCCAGCCCGTGCTGCTCGGCATCACCAAGGCCTCGCTGCAGACCAAGAGCTTCATCTCGGCCGCGTCGTTCCAGGAAACGACCCGCGTCCTGACCGAAGCCTCGGTGCACGGCAAGACCGACACCCTGGAAGGCCTGAAGGAAAACGTCATCGTGGGTCGTCTGATCCCCGCCGGTACGGGTTCCTACCTGCGCAGCCTGCAGCGCGTCGCCGCCAAGCGCGACGAGCAGCTGGCCCAGCAGCGCGAAGACGCGATGGAGCCGCTTCCGACGGCCATCGCCCTCGCGGACGCCGACTAGGCGTCTGCGACACTTAAGGATGGCGGACGCCGACTAGGCTTCAGTCTGACGCGTTAAACGGAAAGGCCCGGGAGAAATCCCGGGCCTTTTTCGTTTGTCCATGCTCGGGGCCGGCGGGGAGGCTGTCGCACCTAATGGTCGCGTTTCGGCGTGGGGTCACGCTTGATGCCCAGACTCTGATCCGACTTCTTGCGACCGATTCCGTCAGTGTCGCCCATCACGAAGGGGATGTCCTTGGCCTGGCCGGGGCCGCCGTGATCGCGGTGATTGACGCCCGGGCCCATGGGCGCGTCCAGGTAGCGACGATAGGCCTCCTGGCCGGCGGCCTGACGTTCGAAGTCGGCCGCCGCCGCAGCGCTGCGCGGGGCGTTGGCGTAGACGGGCGCCTTGCGGTCCGCCTCGCCCCAGCGCTCGTGGCAGCGCTCGATCTCTCGCCGGTTCAGGCCGACGGCCGCCTCGTTGGCGCAGCCGACGCTGCTGCCCCGCAGGGCCGAGCGCAGGTCGCCCCTGGGCCCTTCGGGCAGGGGCGCCGGGTGTGGAGCGGTTCCGATGCGTGGCGCGCCCCCGATCGCCAAGGGCGCGACTGTGGCCGGAACGGCCAGGCGCGGGGCCCTTGGCCGCATCACGGGCGGCGCCAGGGGCGAGGCGGCCTGGGC
This sequence comes from Caulobacter sp., assembly GCF_965279145.1. NCBI lineage: Bacteria > Pseudomonadati > Pseudomonadota > Alphaproteobacteria > Caulobacterales > Caulobacteraceae > Caulobacter > Caulobacter sp. Next base: position 669,357 of record NZ_OZ257139.1, on the reverse strand, counting down.
GGCGGGCGAGGGGGCGTCGATCGGTCTGGGCGGCCGTTCCAGCAGGACGGTGAGGGCGTCCTCGTCATTGGAGCGATCGACGAACGCCTCGATTCGCGGAAAGGCCAGGAAGCCCAGCACGACCGCGTGGGCGGCCAGGGAAAGGGCCAGTACGGCGGTCCGTCTCGATGGGCGAAGGCGCGCCGTATATAAGGTCACCAGGAACTCGACGAATGGAGGATATCCGCGCCACCCTCTCCACCGGAAGTGGCGAAAGCGTGGCCTTTAAGACCGCATTAACCGACGCAATCACTGGCGTTGACGCGGATCGACTTCGCGAGTAAATACCGCGCTCTTTCGAGGTGGGCTTTGCGCCCGTCCTGATGAACGCCCGTCCCTATCGACGGATAGCCCGCCGGAACGCTTTCCGCGTCCCGGCGAGTTTCGTGTTTATCGGGTCTCCTAACGGGGCCTTGCAAGCCGGAATAAATGACAAGGACCTGAAGCGCCTCGGCCGAAAGGCACACGCTTCCATCAGAGCAGAGACTTAATGCCTACCGTCAACCAGCTCATCCGTAAGCCGCGCTCTCCGAAGCCGGTCCGGAACAAGGTGCCCGCCCTGAAGGGCTGCCCTCAACGTCGCGGTGTTTGCACCCGCGTCTATACGACGACCCCGAAGAAGCCGAACTCGGCTCTGCGTAAGGTCGCCAAGGTCCGTCTGACCACCGGCATCGAAGCCGTTTGCTACATCCCGGGCGAAGGCCACAACCTGCAGGAGCACTCGGTGGTGCTCATCCGCGGCGGCCGCGTCAAGGATTTGCCCGGCGTGCGCTATCACATCCTGCGCGGCGTCCTCGACACCCAAGGTGTCAAGGATCGTAAGCAGCGTCGTTCGCTCTACGGCGCCAAGCGTCCGAAGTAAGGAAAAAGAAGAATGTCCCGCCGCCGTCGCGCCGAGAAACGCCAAGTCCTGCCGGATCCCAAGTTTGGAGATCTGATTGTCACGAAGTTCATGAACTACGTGATGTACGAGGGCAAAAAAGCCGTCGCCGAAAACATCATCTATGGTGCTTTCGACATCCTGGAAAACAAGCGCAAGGACCAAGGTCCGCTTGAGACCTTCCACTCCGCCCTGGACAACGTCGCCCCGGCGATCGAAGTCCGGTCGCGTCGCGTTGGCGGCGCCACCTATCAGGTGCCGGTTGAAGTTCGTCCGGACCGTCGTCGCGCCCTGGCCATCCGCTGGCTGGTGACCGCTGCGCGCAAGCGTGGCGAGAACACCATGACCGAGAAGCTGGCCGGTGAACTGCTCGATGCTTCCAACAACCGCGGCACCGCGGTGAAGAAGCGCGAAGACACCCACAAGATGGCTGAAGCCAACCGGGCGTTCTCGCACTACCGCTGGTAACCTTTCTTACCAGCACTCTTTCAGGCGCGGGCGGTTTGCGATAAACCGCCCGCGCCGCACGTTTAAATGTCCCTGCCCCACGGCAGCGCTACGCAGAGCTCCATCATGGCCCGCCAGCATAAAATCGAAGACTACCGTAACTTCGGCATCATGGCGCACATCGACGCCGGGAAGACGACGACGACCGAGCGGATCCTGTATTACACGGGTAAGTCGCACAAGATCGGCGAAGTCCACGACGGCGCCGCGACCATGGACTGGATGGACCAGGAGCAAGAGCGCGGCATCACGATCACGTCGGCCGCGACGACCGCTTTCTGGAAAGAAAAGCGCCTCAACATCATCGACACCCCAGGCCACGTCGACTTCACCATTGAAGTCGAGCGTTCGCTCCGCGTGCTCGACGGCGCCGTCGCCGTTCTGGACGGCAACGCCGGCGTTGAACCGCAAACCGAAACGGTCTGGCGTCAGGCCGACAAGTACCGGGTTCCGCGGATCGTGTTCGTCAACAAGATGGACAAGATCGGCGCTGACTTCGACGCCTCGGTGCAGTCGATCCGCGACCGTCTGGGCGCCAAGGCCGTTCCGATCCAGTTCCCGATCGGCTCCGAATCGAACCTGCGCGGCCTGGTCGACATCGTGACCATGACCTCGGTCATCTGGGACAACGACGCCCTGGGCGCCAACTTCACCGTCGGTCCGATCCCGGCCGATCTGGTCGAGAAGGCCAACGAAGCCCGTCAGTACCTGATCGACAACGCCGTCGAACTCGACGACGAGGCGATGGAAGCCTATCTGGGCGGCGAAGAGCCCTCGGAAGCCGTGCTGAAGAAGTGCATCCGCAAGGCTGTGCTGAACGGCGCCTTCTATCCGATCCTCTGCGGCTCGGCCTTCAAGAACAAGGGCGTGCAGACGCTCCTGGACGCCGTCGTCGACTACCTGCCGTCGCCGCTGGACATCCCGCCGACCAAGGGCATCGACTTCAAGACCGAAGAAGAAGTCGTGCGTCGCGCCTCGGACGAAGAGCCCCTGTCGGTTCTGGCGTTCAAGATCATGGACGACCCCTTCGTTGGTTCGCTGACCTTCTGCCGCATCTATTCGGGCAAGCTGGAAACCGGCATGGGCCTGCTGAACGCCACGCGCGACAAGCGCGAGCGCGTTGGCCGCATGCTGCTCATGCACTCCAACAACCGCGAAGACATCAAGGAAGCCTTCGCCGGCGACATCGTCGCCCTGGCCGGCCTCAAGGAAACCCGCACGGGTGACACCCTGTGCGATCCGCTGAAGTCGCCGGTGATCCTGGAGCGCATGGAATTCCCGGCGCCCGTCATCGAGATCGCCGTCGAGCCCAAGTCGAAGGCCGACCAGGAAAAGCTGGGCGTCGCCCTGCAGAAACTGGCCGCCGAAGATCCGTCCTTCACCGTCTCGACCGATTTCGAAAGCGGCCAGACGATCCTGAAGGGCATGGGCGAACTGCACCTGGACATCAAGATCGACATCCTGAAGCGGACCTACAAGGTCGAAGCCAACATCGGCGCGCCGCAGGTTGCCTATCGCGAGTCCCTCGGCAAGCGCGCCGAGATCGACTACACCCACAAGAAGCAGACCGGTGGTACGGGCCAGTTCGCCCGCGTCATGATCACGTTCGAGCCGGGCGAGCCGGGTTCGGGCTTCGTCTTCGAAAGCGCCATCGTCGGCGGCGCGGTGCCCAAGGAATACATCCCGGGCGTCGAAAAGGGCCTGATGTCCGTCAAGGACAACGGTCTGCTCGCCGGCTTCCCGCTGATCGACTTCAAGGCCACCCTGACGGACGGCAAGTACCACGACGTCGACTCCAGCGTGCTGGCGTTCGAAATCGCGTCGCGCGCCGCCTTCAAGGAACTGCGTGAAAAGGGCGCCCCCAAGCTGCTCGAGCCGATCATGGCCGTCGAAGTCGTGACCCCGGAAGAGTACCTGGGTTCGGTGATCGGCGACCTGAACAGCCGTCGCGGCATGATCCAGGGTCAAGACATGCGCGGCAACGCCACGGTGGTTAACGCCTTCGTGCCGCTGGCCAACATGTTCGGCTACGTCAACACCCTGCGGGGCATGTCGCAAGGCCGCGCCCAGTTCACCATGCAGTACGACCACTACGAGCCGGTGCCGCAACACGTCGCCGACGAAGTGATCAAGAAGTACGCGTAAGCAAACCCCAGATATTCCCATTAATTGATGGCCCCTCTGGGGTCCCAAGGTAGAGAAAAATGGCCAAGGAAAAGTTCGAACGTAACAAGCCGCACTGCAACATCGGCACGATTGGTCACGTTGACCATGGCAAGACGACGCTGACGGCTGCGATCACGATCACGCTGGCCAAGGCCGGCGGCGGCAAGGCGATGAACTACGCCGACATCGACGCGGCGCCGGAAGAAAAGGCCCGCGGCATCACGATCAACACCGCGCACGTGGAATATGAGACGGCCAACCGTCACTACGCCCACGTCGACTGCCCCGGCCACGCCGACTATGTGAAGAACATGATCACGGGCGCTGCGCAGATGGACGGCGCGATCCTGGTGGTTTCGGCCGCCGACGGCCCGATGCCCCAGACCCGCGAGCACATCCTGCTGGCCCGTCAGGTCGGCGTTCCGGCGCTGGTCGTCTACATGAACAAGGTCGACCTGGTCGACGACGAAGAGCTGCTCGAGCTGGTCGAGATGGAAGTGCGCGAGCTGCTTTCGTCGTATGACTTCCCGGGCGACGACATTCCGATCACCAAGGGTTCGGCCAAGGTCGCCATCGACGGCGGCGATCCCAAGATCGGCGAACAGTCGATCCTGGCGCTGATGCAGACGGTTGACGACTACATCCCGCAGCCGGAACGCCCTGTTGACCTGCCCTTCCTGATGCCGGTCGAAGACGTGTTCTCGATCTCGGGCCGCGGCACCGTGGTGACCGGCCGTATCGAAAAGGGCATCGTCAAGGTCGGCGAAGAAGTCGAAATCGTCGGCATCCGTCCGGTTCAGAAGACGGTCTGCACGGGCGTCGAAATGTTCCGCAAGCTGCTGGACCAAGGTCAAGCGGGCGACAACGTCGGCGTTCTGCTGCGCGGCACCAAGCGCGAAGACGTCGAGCGCGGCCAAGTGCTGTGCAAGCCGGGTTCGATCACGCCGCACACCAAGTTCGTGGCTGAAGCCTACATCCTGACGAAGGAAGAAGGCGGTCGTCACACGCCGTTCTTCACCAACTATCGTCCGCAGTTCTACTTCCGCACGACGGACGTGACCGGGATCATCAAGCTGCGCGAAGGCGTGGAAATGATCATGCCGGGCGACAACGCCGAGCTGGACGTCGAGCTGATCACCCCGATCGCCATGGACCAGGGCCTGCGCTTCGCCATTCGCGAAGGCGGCCGTACCGTCGGCGCCGGCGTGGTCGCCAAGATCGTCGAGTAGTCGACCGATCTTCAGCGACAAGCTGATCTAAAGCGAAGGCCCCGGCGGAAACGCCGGGGCCTTTTGCTTTGGGGGTTCGCCGCGCCCTCAGCAGAGATCCGGGCGCGCGCGCGGCCGTTTGATGCGATGACTCCTGAAGCTTGACTGTAGCGACCTGTCTATGTCGGCTACCGACTTGACGAGTGTGCGGCGAGCGGTCAGCAAGCGTGGGGTGGGGGAGCAAGTGATGACGCCGCGGGCGCTGAAAGAGACGATCGCGTACAGGTATGGCTTCGCCGTGGCGGCGGCCGGCCTGGGGCTGGTCGTTCGCCTGCTGCTGGGCGACTGGTTCCCCCCCGGCTTTCCCTACCTGACGTTTTTCCCCGTCATCATCGTCACGACCTATTTCGTCGGCGCGCGACCGGCCGTTCTGTGCGCGACGCTATCGGGCCTGGCGGCCTGGTATTTCTTCATCGGACCAGAGCAGCATTTCGCCTTCGGTCCGACCACCTTTGTGGCCCTGGGCTTCTTCGCCTTTGTCGTGGCGGTGGACATCTTCTTCATCGACGGCATGCAGCGCGCGGTGCGGCAGCTGTCGCGCGAACGCGAGCGCTATGCCCGGCTGGCCGAGAGCCAGGACCTGCTGTACCGCGAGCTGCATCACCGCGTGAGCAACAACATCCAGGTGGTCGGCGCTCTGCTGCGGTTGCAGGCGGCGGGGGTCAAGGACGGCGACGCCCGGCACGCCCTGCAGGAGGCGGGCGGGCGGATCGAGGTGATCGCCAAGATCCAGCGCGAGTTGCACAACCGCGTCGGCGACCCCGTGCCCTTCCGGATCTTCGCCCAGTCCCTGCTCAACGACGCCAATGTCGCCGCCGGAACCCAGGCCAGCGTCTCCATCGAGGGCGGCGAGCTGCCTCTGCATTCCGATCAGGCCACGCCCGTCACCCTGGTCCTGCTGGAGTGCTTCAACAACGCCCTGGAGCACGCCTTCGCCGGGGGGCGCGACGGCGCGGTGGCGGTGCGGCTGGATCAGGATGGCGCGGACCACGTGCTGACCGTGCGCGACAACGGCGCGGGGCCACCCGAGGGCTTCGACCCGGCCAAGTCAACGAGCCTGGGCCTGCGCATCGTGCGGGCCATGGCGGGGCAGTTGGGCGGCCGGTTCGAGATGACCCGCGGCGACGGCTGGACAACCTGCCGCCTGACCTATCCGGCTCTCATCGAGAGCTAGAGGCGCAGCCGGTAGAACCGGGTGTCCACCGTCATGCGTGGAAAGGCGGCCGGCAGATCGTCCGGCGCGACCTGGGCGAAGCCGTTCTTCTCGTAGAACCTGTGGGCGGCCCGGAAACGGTCCGTCGTGCCTAGATAGATATCGGTGACGGTGTGGGCGCGGGCATGGCTCAGGGCCGCCTCCAGCAGGGCGCCGGCCGCGCCGGCCTGGCCGCGTCCTTTGGGGGCGACGAACATCTTGCGCAGGGCCACGGCGGAGCCGCCTATGTCCTTCAGCGCGATCGAGCCGACGATCACGTCGTCCAGCGTCGCCACCCAGAAGCCGCCGGCGCCGGTCTGGTAGAAGTCCGGGATCGCCGCCAGGTCAGGCTGGTCGGCGGCTGTGATCGACAGGCCGAACTCCTGGCGCTGGATCGACAGGATCAGGTCGACGACCTGGGCGCCGTCGTCGCTCACGAACCCGCGCACGACGAGATCGCTCATGGACGTTCGACGGGGGCCGGCGCGGCCGGCGCCTCGCGCGGTGTGGTCAGGCGGGCCAGCCTGGGCTTGAGCCAGGTTTCGAAGTCGTCGATGAACTCATAGACGACCGGAACCAGCACCAGCGACAGCACGGTGGAGGTGATCAGCCCGCCGATCACGGCCACGGCCATCGGCTGGCGGAATTCCGAGCCCTTGCCCAGACCCAGGGCGGTCGGCAGCATGCCGGCCATCATCGCCAGGGTGGTCATGATGATCGGCCGGGCCCGCTCGCGGCAGGCCTCGATGATCGCTTCGCGCTGCGGCTTGCCGGCCCGCTCTTCCTCGATGGCGTAGTCGACCAGTAGGATCGAGTTCTTGGCCGCCAGGCCCATCAGCATCAGCAGGCCGATCAGCGACGGGATCGACATGCTCATGCCGCAGGCCAGCAGGCCCATGAACGCGCCGCCGATGGCCAGCGGCAGGGCCGACATGATGGTGATCGGCTTGAAGAAACTGCCAAACAGCAGCGCCATCACGCCGAACACCAGGAAGATCGCCGACAGCAGGGCGATGGCGAAGCCGCCGAACAGCTCGCCCATGGCCTCTTCCGTGCCGCCGGTCGCCTTCACCACGCCGGCGGGCAGGTTCTTCATGATCGGCAGGTTGTCGACCTCGGCATTGGCCGAGCCCAGCACCACGCCGGGCTGCAGATCGGCCTCGGTGGTCAGCTGGCGCTTGCGGCCGAACCGTTCGATCTTGGCGGGGCCAGCCTGGAACTCGACATCGGCGACGGCGTCCAGGCGGGTGAAGCCGCCCGTGGCGGTCGGGACCTGCAGGGCCTTGATCCTTTGCAGGTCCGAGCGCACGCCTTCATCCAGGCGCACCCGGATCGGCAGGCGTCGTTCACCGTCGGTCAGCTTGGCGACATTGGCGTCGATGTCGCCCACGGTCGCCACCCGGGCGATGGCGGCGATGTCGGCGGCGGACACGCCCAGCCGGGCGGCCTCGTCGGTGCGCGGGCGAATGACGATTTCCGGTCCGCTGGGCGGCGAGGCCGGTCGCGGATCGGCGATGGTCTTGAGGCCGCGCATCTGCCGTTCCAGCACCAGGGCGGCGCGTTCCAGAGCCGTGCCGTCCTCGCTGGTCAGGATGGTCTGCACCTCGGCCGCGCCGTCGTCGCTGAGCAGATTGACCCGCACGTCGGGCAGGTCGAGCAGCTTGTCGCGCATCAGGGCCTTGATCTGCGGCACCTTCAGATCGCGCTTGTCATGCAGCACCACGGTGACGGTGCCGTCGCGCAGGTCGCTGCCGCCGCTGCCGCCGCCGGGGCCGCTGGAGGCGATCACCGAGCCGATCTGGGCGAAGACGTGGGCGGTCTCGGGACGTTCGCCAAACAGCTTGGTGATCGCCGTCACGGCGCGGTCCATGTCGGCGGCGGTCGCGCCGGGCGGGCCCTGGACCTTCAGATAGTAGTAGTTGTTGTTGCCGGGCGGCTGGAAGCCCGCGGGCAGGCCCGCGGCCATGAAGATCGATCCGGCGAAGATCACGCCGCCGATGACGCAGGCGACGATCCGGTGATCCAGCGCCCATTCCAGCGTGTCGCGGTAGAGGCCCTTGAACGGCTTGCGCGGATGCGGGTTGCTGGAGGGCTTGAGGAAATAGGCGGCCAGCAGCGGGGTCAGCAGGCGGGCCACCACCAGCGAGAACAGGACGGCGACGGCGACGGTCAGGCCGAACTCGCGGAAGAACTGGCCGGGAATGCCGGGCATGAAGGCCACGGGCGCGAACACGGCCACGATGGTGAAGGTGGTGGCCACGACGGCCAGTCCGATGGCGTCGGCCCCGACCATGGCGGCCTCATAGGGGCGTTGGCCGGCGGCCACGCGCTTTTCGATGTTCTCGATCTCGACGATGGCGTCGTCGACCAGGATGCCGATCACCAGGGTCAGGCCCAGCAGCGTCACGACATTGAGCGAGAAGCCCATGATCGCCATGAAGATGAAGGTCGGGATCAGCGACATCGGCATGGCGATGGCGGTGATGGCCGTTGCCCGCCACTCGCGCAGGAACAGGAACACCACCAGGGCGGCGAGGGCCATGCCTTCCAGCAGGGTGGCCTTGGTGGCCGAGAAGCTGGCGCGGGTGTCATCGACGATCGAATAGATCTTGGTGAACTTCACGCCGGGATGCGCCGCCTCGAGCTTGGCGATGGCGATGATCACGCCGTCCTCGACGCGCACGTCGCTGGCGTCCTTGGTCTTGCTGACCTGGAAGGCCACCACGGGGCGGCCGTCCAGTCGCGCGAACGAGCGGGCCTCGCCGGCGCCGTCGCCCACCTCGGCCACGTCGGTCAGGCGCACGAAGCGTCCGCCCGTGGTGGGAATGGTCAGGGCGCGCAGTTGCTCGACCGTATGGGCGGCGGCCAGAACGCGCACCGTCTGCTCGCGATCGCCGATCGCCACGCGCCCGCCGGGGGCGTCCTGGCTGAAACTGGCCAGGGCGTTGTTCAGTTGCGGCGCGGTCAGGCCGGCGGCGGCCATGCGGTCGGGGTCGATGACGATATTGATCTCGCGATCGACGCCGCCCACCCGGGCCACCTGGGCCACGCCCTTTTCACCCTGCAGGGCCCGGCTGATGGTGTCGTCGACGAACCAGGACAGCTGGCTCATCGTCATGTCGGGCGACGAGACCGCGTAGGTGACGATCGGCAGCGAATCCAGGTCGACGCGCTGGACGATGGGCTCGTCGATCTCGCGCGGCAGCAGGGCGCGCGACTGGTCGATCTTGGAGCGCACCTCGTCGGTGGCCTTTTGCAGGTCCTCGCCGATCTCGAACTCGATCGAGGTGGTCGAGACGCCCTGCACGACCGAGGAGCGGATGCTCTTGACGTTCGAGATGCCGGCGACGGCGTCTTCGATCGGGCGGGTGATCTGGGTTTCCATCTCGCCGGCGGCGGCGCCGCTCTGGGTGATGGTCACGGCGACCAGCGGGAACGAGACGTTGGGATACTGCTTGATCGGCAGCATCAGGTAACTGGCGATGCCGGCCAGGACCAGGGCGATGAACAGGACCGCGACGGGGATCGGGTTCTTGATCGACCAGGCGGATATGCGGACCTGGGCCATTAGCGCGCGGCCTTGCCGGCGGCGTCGGTGGGGGCGACCAGGTCGCCGTCCAGCGTGAAGGCCGAGCCGCCCAGCAGCACGCGGGTTCCGGCGGGCGGGCCGTCCAGAAGTTCCACCCAGCCGCCGCCGCGCTGGCCGGTGCGCACCGGCGCCTGGCGGGCGCGATTGGAGGCGTCGACCGTCACCAGCGACGAGCCCTCGGCGTCATAGCGGATGGCGGCCTCGGGCACGGCCTTGACGGTCTTGCCCGACGAGCCGAAGGCGGCGCGGCCGAAGCCGCCGGGCCGCAGGTCGCTGTCGACGGGCAGGCGCACCCGGACCTTGCCCAGGCGGGTGGTGGCGTCGATGCGCGGGCTGATCAGGCGGATGGCGCCGGAGACCACCCGGCCGTCGGGCAGGGTGACCTGGGCGCTCTGGCCGACGCGCAGGCCCGACAGCTGAGCCTCGCCGACCTCGGCGTCCAGCTCGACCAGGCCGTCGCGGGCGATCCGGAACCACGGCGTGGTTCCGCCGCCCGAGATGTCGCCGGGGCGGATGGTGCGTTCCAGCACGCGGCCGCCGACCGGGGCCGTGACCATCATGCGGCTGGCGCGGGTGCGCAGTTCGGCCAGGGCGGCTTCCTGCGCCTTGGCGGCGTAGCGACGGCTCTCGATCTGTTCCTGCGAGAGGATGCCCTGGCCGTCCAGGCCGGCGACCCGCGCGGCTTCCGCCTGGGCCTGGGCGGTGACGGCCGCCTGCTGGGCGATCTGGGCGCGCAGCAGGGTGTCGTCCAACTGGACCAGGGGTTGGCCGGCGCGGACACTGGCGCCTTCCTCGACGAAGACCCGAGCGACGCGATAGCCTGACAGTTCCGAGCCCACGGCGGCCTCTTCACGCGGCACCAGCTGGCCGGAGGCCTCGAAGCCGACGCCCAGGGGGCGGCTCTCGACGCGGCCGACGGTCACGGTCCGCGCCTGCTGGGCGGGCTTCGCGGCCGTCTGGGGCGCGTCCTTCTTCCCGCCGCAGGCGGTGACGCCCAGGGTCGTCGTCAGGAGCAGGGCGGCGATCAGGGTGCGGGACGTCATCGAGGCGGATCTCATCGCGAGGAAGCTTTGCTGGGGACCGCATCGGGCGACCAGCCGCCGCCGAGGGCCTTGTAGGTTTGCACGGCGCGCTGCAGGGCCTGGCCCCGGGCGCCGGTCAGGGCGGTGCGGGCGGCGCGCCACGACTGTTCGGCCTGCAGGGCCGAGGTCAGGTCGGTGAGGCCGGCGGCATAGCCCTTGCGGTTGGCCTCATAGCCGGTGGCGGCGCGGGCCTCGCCGGCGGCCAGCAGGGCGACGCGCCGATTGTCGGCCGCCAGCTGCAGCAGGGCGCCCTCGGCCTCGCCGAACGCGGTCTGCACCGTCTTCTCATAGGTCACGGCGGCCTGCTCGGTGCGGGCGTTCTGGGCGTCGATATTGGCCAGCAGGGTGGGGATGTTCAGCACCGGGATCGACAGGTTCGCGCCGATCGTCCAGGCCGAGCTGGATGTCGAGGACGTTGTGCCCGGCGACAGGAAACTGGGCGACACCGACTTGGCTAGGCCAAGGCCCGGCGCCAGGGTGAAGGTGGGAAACAGGGCCAGCTCATTGACGTTCAGATTGGCCGAGGCCGAGGCCAGGCGGGCCTGGGCCTCACGCACGTCGGGGCGTCGCGCCAGCAGGGCGCCCGGAATGGCGGCGGGGGCGGGCGGCGCGTCGGCCAGGACGGCGGGAACCGGCAGGCTGGCCAGCGGATCGACGCCGCGTCCCACCAGGATCAGCAGACTGCGCCGGGCGACCTGCAGTTCAGCCTCCAGGCCGGCGACCTGGGCCTGGGCCTGCGCGCGGTCGGCGGCGGCGCGATCGGCTTCGGAACCGGCCGACAGTCCCCGACGACTTCGTTCAGCGGAGGTGTCGGCCAGGGATCCGGCGATGCGCTCGCTCTGGCGGGCGTCGTCCAGCTGCACGGCCAGGGTGCGGGCCTGGAAGTAGGACTGGGCGACATTGGCGGCCAGCGCGGCCCGCGCGCCCTCGTGGTTGAAGCGCGCGGCGGCCAGATCGTTGTTGACGGACTTCATCGCCGCCCGGCGACGACCGATCAGATCCAGCTCCCAGCTGACATCGAAATTGGCGCTGTAGCTCTCGCTGTCGCCGCCCTGGGTGAAGCCGCCCGCGCCGCTCTGGTCGATGATCTTCGTGTGGGTCTTGCTGGCCGCGCCGGTCAGGGGCGTGGAGGGGATGTAGAGCTGGCGCACCTGGCCGCCGCGCACGGCGCGGGCCTCGTCCAGCCGCGCGGCGGCCAGGCGGGCGTCGGGGCTCTGCGCGAGGGCGGTCTCGATTAGCTGGGTGAGGGCCGGGTCGTTGAAGGCGGTCCACCAGCGGTCCAGGGCCTGGTCCGGCAAGGCCACACCGGCGGGGGCCTCATAGGCGGCGGGCAGGCGCGTGTCGGCCTGTCGGGGCGCGGAGACACAGCCGGTCAGGGCCAGGGCGGCGAAACCCGAGGCCGTGATCGCGCGGGCCCGGGGACCAAAGGCGCGAACATGCCCAGGGGCGTCCGTCGCGACGAAACTCATGAAGTCCAACCTGCTCAGTGACCTCGCCGAGCCCTGAGCGGCGGCGACTGTTCCGGCTCTCAATTAGGCGTCTCGGCGCCTGGGGAAAACCCCTTATTGATCATTGATCACCGAACGCGCGGTCCTCGTGACGCTCTTGCTGTCTCATGTTGCCGGAACATGTCAGCCGCGACACGAAGCCCCAGGGGGGCAGGGCGCAGGTTGACGTACCGTCAAAACATACCGCATCATCGAAACAGATGTTCGAATCCGAAATCGAACACCGGCGCGCGGGAGTAGGCGGGCCAGTATGCGTGGCTTTCCAATGATCCGGCTGGGGGAGATCCCAAGGTTGTCGGCAATGAACGGCGCATCTTCACGTTTCGAAAATGGCGCGAGGCCTGATCCCGTCGCTTGCGGCGGGATTTCGCGCGCCTTTCCTCGACCGGAGCGCCCCGCCGCCTGAGATCGACTGCGGCCCTCCAAGACTACGCGTCAAAAAAAAGCAAACGAGGGAGGGAAGAAAAATGAAAAGAACCGTGTTCCTGCGCGGCGGCTCGTCCATGGCGTTGGCCATCGCCCTGACAACCGGCGTCGCCCATGCGCAGCAAGCCAAGCCTGACACCGCGCCCACCGAAGTCGAGGAAGTCGTCGTCACCGGCTCCTTCATTCGCGGCACCCCCGAAGACGCCGCCCTGCCGGTGGAAGTCATCGGCGCCGAAGAGCTGCAGAAGCGAGGCTCGCCCTCCACCGTCGAACTCCTGAAGGCCCTGTCGGTGTCCAGCGGCGTGCTGGGCGACACCAACCAGTTCGACAGTCGCGCCCAGGGCTCCGAAGGTTCGGGCTCGGTCAACCTGCGCGGCCTCGGCTCGCAACGCACCCTGGTGCTGCTGAACGGCCGCCGGATGGCCATCAACCCGTTCGGCGCGGCCGGCGCGGGCATTGTCGACACCAACATCATTCCCGCCGCCGCCATCGGCCGCCTGGAAGTGCTCAAGGACGGCGCGGCGGCGACCTATGGCTCCGACGCCATCGCCGGCGTCGTCAACTTCATCACCAAGAAGAACTTCAGCGGCCTGGAGGTCGGCGCCGACTACCGGGTCATCGACGGCTCCAAGGGCGACTACGGCGTCAACGCCACGTTCGGCAAGATCTGGGACAACGGCAACGTGCTGGTCAGCGCCGGCTGGCAGCATCGCTCCAAGCTCAGCGTCGCCGACCGCGAATGGGCCAACCGGCCCTATCTGTCCAACCCCGAGGCGGGCTGGTCGGCGGCGGGCAACCCCTCGACCTTCATCCCCCTGGCCAGCACCACCAACGGCCTGCGGGACCCGGGCTGCTCGGGCCTGAGCGGTTTCCCCGGCTTCAGCGGTCTGACCCCGGTCTGCTACTGGCACTACACCCCGTTCGACAACCTCGTGGAAAAGTCCGACGCGGTGCAGATCTATGGCGAGGTCAACGCCGACCTGTCGGACAAGACCAAGTTCCACGTCGAGGTGCTGTACGCCCACACCGACGTTCCGGACTGGAACACCTCGCCGTCCTACGCCGCCCTGGCCACGCCCACGGCTGAAGCCTCGCCGATCGCCGGGCGCTACATCGTGCCGGCCAGCAACCCCGGCCTGATCGCCTTCATGGCGGCCAATCCCACCGTCACCCTGACCAGCCTGATCAACGGCACGCAGAGCACCGTGCCCAGCTCGGTCTTCGCGTTCGGCGCCATCAACGCGGCCAACCGGCCGTTCGGCATCGGCGGCAACCCCAAGTTCGGCTACGGCCCCTCGATCGGCGCGCGGTCGTTCGACGCCTTCCGCGTCTCGGGCGACCTGCAGGGCGAGTTCGACAACGGCATCGGCTGGGACATCGCCCTGACCTACTCGCAGGAAGTGGGCATCCGCACCGGCTACGACACCCTGGTCAACCGCTTCGCCCTGGCGCTGCAAGGCCTGGGCGGTCCGCTGTGCGACAGCAACCCGTCGCTGCCGGGCATCCAGGGCACGGCCGGCGTCGGCCAGTGCATGTATTACAACCCCTTCGCCAGCGCGATCCCCAGCAACGCCATCACCGGCGCGGCCAACCCGGCCTACAATTCGGCCCTGGCCAACAACAAGGACCTGGTCGACTGGTTCTTCAAGAAGCTGTCGACCAAGCAGTCCTCGCGACTGTTCGTCGGTGAAGCGGTCCTGAACGGCAAGACGGCCATCACCCTTCCGGGCGGCGACATCGCCTGGGCGGCCGGCGTCCAGTATCGCCGCACCTACTTCAAGGCCGACTACAACGACATCAGCAACGCGGCGATCAATCCGTGCGTCAACACGCCCGACTTCGGCGTGACCACCTGCACGGGCTCCACCCGCAACGGACCCTTCATGTTCCTGGGCGTCGGCAACGAAGCCGACAACCAGAGCGACGTGATGGCCGCGTTCGGCGAACTGTCCGTGCCGATCACCGACACCTTCCAGGCCCAGCTGGCCGCCCGCTACGAGAACTATGGCGGCGCGGTGGGTTCGACCTTCAATCCCAAGGCCTCGGTCCGCTGGCAGGCCCTGCCTTGGATGGCCGTGCGCGCCTCGGCCGGTTCGACGTTCCGCGGTCCGCCGGATCCGCAGACCACCACCACCTCGATCACCTCGCTGCAGGGGATCCTGGGCGTGTTCCGGGCCGTGGACATCTTCGGCAATCCGAACCTGAAGCCGGAAAAGGCCAACACCTATAACGGCGGCCTGCTGTTCAGCGTCGGCAACTTCAAGGGCAGCATCGACTACTTCAAGTTCGACTTCAAAAACCCGATCGTGGCCGAGCCGGTCGCGGGCATCGTCAACGCCCTCTATCCGAACGGCGCGGCCGGAGCCAACAACTGCGCCGATCCGGCCTATGCCGCCCTGGTGGCCCGCTTCACCTTCAACGGCGCCTGCGGCACGCCCACCACCAGCATCGCCCGCCTGAAGACCAACTATATCAACGGCGCGGCGGTGAAGAACTCGGGCTTCGACTTCTCGGCCGACTACCGGTTCGACAACGTGCTGGGCGGTGAGGTTTCGGTCGGCGCCAACGCCACCTACGTCTCCGAATACAAGGTCGGCGCCACCAGCGTCGCCGGCGTGGTGGTGGAAAAGGCCTTCGACGCCGTGGGCCTGCTCAACTACCAGACCACGGTCGTGCCGATCCCGCAGTGGAAGGGTGACGTCTTTGGCGAGTGGAACATGGGGCCGCACAATGTGCGCCTGACGGTCCACTATATCGACTCCTACACCGACCAGCGCACCGCGCCGTTCCTGCCCAACTACAAGGACACGACGGGCGCCGCGGTGACGATCAGCGCCGGCAAGAAGATCGACGCCCAGACCCTGACCGATCTGGCCTATCGCGTCTTCCTGCCCTGGGACACCACCCTGACGGCGGCGATCACCAACCTCTTCGACAAGGATCCGTCCTACGCCCGCCTCGACCTGGGCTACGACCCCTTCACCGGGGACCCGCTGGGCCGCACCTACAAGGTGGGCCTTCGCAAGAAGTTCTAGGCTCCTTTCGAGGCTGGAGATGGAGCGCGCCTCGCAAGGGGCGCGCTCTTTTTCTTAGATCCTCCCCCTAGCGGGGGAGGTGTCGGCGTAGCCGACGGAGGGGGAAGTCCCCTTCTGTTCATGGCAGCCCCTCTCCGTCGCCCGTTGGGCGACCCCTCTCCCACGGGGAGAGGATCTTGGAGCGCACGGCTTCTCGCCCTCACGCGAGATCACTCGCTGAGCTAGTCGGGGAGGCGCGAAGCGGCCGGGGCGAACCCGGATGACCGTGATGTGTTTTGTGCGTTTCGGCTCGACCTGTCCGCTTCGCCAAGCTGTTCTTGACCGTGAGGATTGGGGCACACGAGCGTCGGTTTCAGCTCTGATTCCCAACTAGCCCCCGGACGGGCGCGCATCTTGTCGATCGGCTAATCCGTCTCGACGCCGACGATGTGCGATAGGCGGACTCTGATCCCCGCCCTGTGATCCGCGCCGTTCCGCGCCCAGGCTTCCGGTGGTCCCGGATCAATCCAACGAACAGACCACCATCGTCCTCGACGCGGGACCGCGCGGCCCCGCTCAGCTTCATCACCCGTCGCCGCTTTGGGCCGGTACCAAGCGCCCTCCCCCTGCGACGGGGACAAGGAGAAGTATCCGCCCGTTTTCGGAGCGGGGGATACGCAAGCGCGAGAAAGTTTGAAGTCGTTGATTTTGCTGCGTTCTGCTCGCTGAGCGCCGAGGATAGAGCGCGATAGGTCCTCCCCCTGAAGGGGGAGGCGGCCGAAGGCCGGCGGGGGAAGACCGCAATGACTCAGCAGCACTTCCCCCTCCGTCGCCTGCGGCGACACCTCCCCCGCTAGGGGGAGGATCTGTCCGGCCGGCGCCCTGCGTTCCTCCGCGACGTCCGCCTCCAGCGGCCCCGCCGCTAGCCCAGATAGTCCAGCAGCGTCATCGACCCCGAGGTGGCCACCCCGCCCGAGGCGCTGAACAGCGAGGCCAGTTTTTCGCGAGTGTTCTGCATGGCGACCATCTTGTCGTAGAGCGCAGGCGTCCAGCCCGAGGCCTCGCGCTCTTCGGAGGTCATGTCGGCGTAGCGGGTCAGCATCGCCTTGCCGAAGTCGGAGGGATCGGCGCCGGCGCTGCTCTTGTAGCTGCTCATCACCGACTGATGGTCGCGGGCGCGGATCTCATTGGCCGCCTGGGTGACCTCGTGATCCGAGAACTGGCCGTCGCGATTGAGCGAGATCGCCGCCAGGGACCGGGTGTCGAACCTGGAAAAGTCGATGTCGCCGCCGTCGGGACTGGTGGCCGCGCCGTCGCCCTTGGCCGTGGCGTACTGCTTGTCGAGGACCGTGCG
The DNA here is from genome assembly GCF_965279145.1 of Caulobacter sp. NCBI lineage: Bacteria > Pseudomonadati > Pseudomonadota > Alphaproteobacteria > Caulobacterales > Caulobacteraceae > Caulobacter > Caulobacter sp. The sequence goes on along the minus strand of NZ_OZ257139.1, from coordinate 652,332 downwards.
CACGTCGGTGGCCACCTTGCCGAAGTCGCGGGTGCGGGGATTGGCCACCACGCCGCCGACCTCTTTCAGATAGGCGGCGACGGTGTCGCCCTCGATCCCGGACGGCGCGACGCCGGGCCGGGCGATGGCCTGCTTGCGGCCCTCGACCAGGGCGGCGCGGTCCTTGGCCCACTGGCCGGTGGCCTTTTCCTCGGGGCCGGCGGCGTCCAGACGGTCGATCGCGGTCTGGTAGAGGGTGGCGTAGTCGCCGGTGACGCGGGCGGCGGCGGCGGGGCCGGCCAGGGCGTCGGACTGGCGAGACTTCAGCGCCAGCGAGGCGACGACCTGCTCCTCGATCGGGAACTTGCCGCCGCGATTGCTGGCGATGGCGTAGAGCTCGCGGCGATCCAGATCCGAAAGGTCGATCGTGGCCTTGCCGTCCTTTAGCGCGCTGGTGGTCTTGGCGGCCTTCAGCAGGGCGTCGAGGGCGGACCGGGCCTCACTGACCACCGCCTCGGGCGAGCGGGTGTCGGTCTGGGCCTTCAGCGCGGCCTGGGCCTCGGCCGACAGGGTGACATTGACCGCCGCCGAGCCGGTGTTGGCCGCCTTGGCCTGGCCCGAGCTGTCGGCCGTGGCGGGGGTTGCCGTCTTGTTGGTCGCGACGCCGGCGCTGGCGTAGCCCGTGACGTACGGCGAGGTTCCGATGATGGTCATGGCGGTGCTCACGGCGACTCACTTGTCGCGAGAGTAACAGTCCCGACACGCTTTGAAATGCGGCGAAATCAGCCGCTTGGTTGGTTAATGGGTGAAGACGCCCATCAGCAGGGGACGGGCGAACAGGGCGGCGGCCTCGTCGCGCTCCAGTCCGGGGACCCATGCGCCCAGAGAGGCGGCGGCGTTCAGCATCGAGTTGATCATGTGGGCGGCGATCATCGGATCGACCGCGCGGATCGAGCCGTCGGCCATGCCGTCCGAGATCATCGCCGCGAACCGCTCCGAACCCCGGCCATAGCCCTCGGCCATGTCGTGGCGGATATCGGTGGGCAGGGCGCCCATCGACGAGGCGCGCAGCAGCGGGCCGTGTTCCGACAGCTGATAGGCCACCAGGGTGGCGGTCGCGGCCGACAGCTGATCCCAGGACGTCCCCTTCAGGCCCCGGGCGTCGGCCTGCGACTTGCGGGTCACCGCGAAGGTGCGCTGGAAGCATTCCACCACCAGGGCGTCCTTGTCGTCATGGTGGTGGTAGAACGAGCCCTTGGTCACGTTCAAGGCCGCCGAGATGTCTTCGACTGAGGCGCCGCGATAGCCGCGCTGGTTGATCAGGCGAGTGGCGGCGACCAGGAAGGTCTCGCGCGATTCCTGGCCGTCGGGCGGCAGGGGCGTGGGGTCGGGCAGGGCGGCCGGGGCCCAGGCGCGGCCGGGCGCGGCCAGGCCATGGACCAGGATGTCGTACATCTTGTCGCGAACGCGGTCGTAGTCATCGACGTCGTAGCGCCGCAGCCAGGTGCCCGACCAGAAGACCTGTTCCATCAGAAGGTGGGTGCGGGCGTTGCGCTCGCGCTTTTCCAGATGGTCGAAGGCGTCGCCCTCGAAGAAGCCGCGCACCCGCCGGAACAGGTCGTTGAACGCCCCCAGCACCGAGGCGCGCAGGGGCTCCTTCAGGGCCTTGATCTCGGTGAAGCTGGTCAGGGGCGTGGCCTCGCCCAGGCGCACCCGGCGGTTCAGGTCGAGATAGAGGTCCAGAAACCGGCGCAGCCGCGAGGCCGGATCGGGTTCGTCGGCGGCCTGGCCGATCATGGCGTCGAACCGTTCCAGCCCGCGCAGGAAGCAGGCGGCGGCCAGGTCGTCCTTCTTGCGGTAGTAGTAGGTGACGCTGGTGGTGATCAGGCCCACGCGGGCGGCGACGTCGGCCAGGGTCATGCCGCGCACGCCCTGCCGATTGAGGACAGCCGTGGCCGCGGCCAGGATCGCCTCCTTCTTGCGGGCGTAGCGCTCGGTGGCTACGCCGACGATCCGTCCGTCATCCATTGAAGGGCCTCTGATACACCGGCGTCGCCTGTCGCTGGACTGTATGGTCCAATTTAGGCGCCCGATGGCCCGCGGCCAAGGCCGTGGCCGATTATCCGCAGGATAACCGCCGTAACGCCCGCCAGTTTTTCAGGATTGTTTCAGGACGCCCGCAGAGCAGGCGCCGGAGGGGTGTTCAGCGTCGTCGCGATGGTCTGGATCAGGGCGGCCGGCGACAGGGGCTTGGCGATGGCGCCGTTCATGCCGGCGGCGACGTAGCCGGCCTGCTGGTGGGCCATGGCGTTGGCGGTCATGGCCAGGATCGGTGTCTGGCCCACCGGCCCGTCAAGGGCCCGGATGCGGCGCGTGGCCTCGACGCCGTCCATGCCCGGCATCTGGATATCCATCAGGATCAGGTCGAAGCCGCGCCGGGCCGCCTCGACGCCGCCGGCGCCGTCCTCGGCGGCCTCGACGCTGGCGCCCATGGCCTCCAGCATCCGCGCGGCGATCATCCGGTTGGTGGCGTTGTCCTCGACCAGCAGGATGCGCAGGCCGGCGAACAGCGGCGAGTCGGCTTCTTCCTGCTGGGTCACGGGGCAGGCCCGGTCGGCGTCGATCTCGAGCCAGAAGATCGAGCCCTGGCCCGGCGTGCTGGAAAAGCCGATCTGACCGCCCATCAGCTGGATCAGCCGTTTGGTGATGGCCAGGCCCAGGCCCGCCCCGCCGAAGCGGCGGGTGGTCGAGCCGTCGGCCTGGCTGAAGCGCTCGAACAGGTTCTGGCCCGCCTCGGCGGAGATGCCGACGCCGGTGTCCTGGATCTCGAACCGCAGGCGCGAGCCCGTCGCGGTCGGGGTGGCGGTCAGCCGCACATCCACCCCGCCGGCCAGGGTGAACTTGGCGGCGTTGCCCAGCAGGTTGAACAGGGCCTGGCGCAGGCGCACCGGATCGATCGACACCCAGCCCAGGTCGTCGGGCGTCTCGACCCGCAGATAGAGGCCCTTGTCGCGCGCCTGGGGGCGCAGCAGGTCGGCGACGCCGCGCACCAGGGCGACGGGATCGGTCGGCTCGGGCGCCAGTTCCAGCTTGCCGGCCTCGACCTTGGAGAAGTCGATGATGTCGTTGAGCAGTTCGGCCAGCATGGCTCCGCAGCCCAGCGCCTCGTTCAGCAGCAGGCGCCCGTCGTCCGTGAGATTCTCCTGCTTGAGCAGGTGCAGCACGCCCAGCACGCCGTTCATGGGCGTGCGGATCTCGTGGCTCATATTGGCCAGGAACTGGCTCTTGGCCTCGGCGGCGTCCAGGGCGGCGTCGCGGGCGGCGGTCAGTTCGGTGACGTCCTGGCTGATGCCGATCACGTCCCACATGGACGCGCTCTGGCCGCGCACGCCGCGCCAGGCGGCGCGCATGACGACCCAGGTCTGGTTCTCGGGCTCCATGTAGCGATAGTCGATCAGGCGATAGTCGCCGGTCTGCAGGGTGGCCGAGAAGTTCTCCCACACCCGGGCCCAGTCGTCCGGATGGATGGACTGGGTCATCTCGGCCATGGTCATGGTTCGCGCGCCGCCCTGGGGCGACGATGGGGTGGGGATGTCCTGCTCGAAGACATAGACGCCCTTGCGCGGGTCGAACCGCCAGACATAGACCCCGGCCGCGCCGCGCAGCATCTCGTTGGCGCGCTCGGCCTGCTGGCGGGCGATCGCGCGGGACCGCTCCTCGCTGAAGTCCTGGAAGACCACCAGCAGCACGTCCCGCGACAGCTGCTTGGACTGCGAGCGAACCCAAAGCCAGCCGCCGCCCTTGCGCGCCAGGCGGTGCTCGGAACGCGCGCTGCCCTCGGCGCGCAGCGACCGGTCAAGCTCCTGGAAGATCTCGGTGTCGTGCAGATGGAAGAAGTCGCGCATCAGCCGGCCAAGGGTTTCCTCGGCCGACCAGCCGGTCAGCGCGGTCCAGGCGGGATTGACGCGCGAGATGGCGCCGTTCTCAAGCACGACGAACATGTCGAGGCTGTTCTGGAAGAACCAGTCGGCGGCGGCGTCTTCGGTGCTTGGGGCGCCCTGGTCATCCAAGTGCTTGCCCATCGGCGCTCCCTCGTTTTCAATCACTATGCGTGAGACGGGTAAAGGTAGCGTTGCGTCACAATGCCTCGCCCCGGCGCCAACAACAACGCCGTCGAGCATCGATGGTCGCAGGGGAGTATTCGAGTTGAGCACGCCAGAAGCCGTGGGGCTTTCGTCCGAGCGCCTGAAGCGCATCGACGCCTATATCCAGGAACGATACATCGACACCGGCAAGCTGCCCTGCGCCCTGACCCAGGTCTGGCGGCGCGGCCAGTTGGCCCACACGTCCGTGCTGGGATCGGCCGATGTCGAGCGCGGAACGCCGCTGAAGGCCGACAGCCTGTTTCGCATCTATTCGATGACCAAGCCGGTCACCAGCGTCGCCTTCATGATGCTGGTCGAGGAGGGGCTGGTGGCCCTGGACGATCCCGTCCACCGCTACATTCCAGCCTGGCGCGATCTGGGCGTCTTCAACGGCGGGGTCTCGGGCGCCTTCCAGACCAAGCCGGCTTCAGCGCCCATGCGGGTGATCGACCTGCTGCGCCACACGGCCGGCCTGACCTATGGCTTCCAGCAGCGCACCAATGTCGACGCGGCCTATCGCAAGCTGGAGCTGGACGGCATCAACAGCGGCGGCGACCTGCAGGCGTTCGTCGACGCCCTGGGGACCGTGCCGCTGGAGTTCTCTCCGGGCGAGTCGTGGAACTATTCGGTGGCGACCGACGTGCTGGGCTATCTGGTCGAGAAGATCTCCGGCCAGCCGTTCGACGCCTTCCTCAAGGCCCGCATCTTCGACCCGCTGAAGATGGTCGACACCGGCTTCTTCGTGCCGGAAAGCCAGCGCGCGCGGTTCACCGCCTGCTACGCTCTGACGCCGTCGGGCCGGGTGATCCTGCAGGACGACCCGACCAAGAGCCGCTACCTGTCGGATCCGGCGATGAAGTCGGGCGGCGGCGGGCTGGTCTCGACGGCCGACGACTACATGCGCTTTTGCCGGATGCTGCTGAACGGCGGTGAACTGGACGGCGCGCGGCTGCTCAGCCCCAAGACCCTCAAGCTGATGACCATGAACCACCTGCCCGGCGGCAAGGAGCTGACCGAGCTGTCCAAGTCGCTGTTCAGCGAGGCCGTGTTCGAGGGGCTGGGCTTTGGCCTGGGCTTTGCGATGACGGTGGATCAGGCGCGGACCAAGAACATCGGCTCGCTGGGCGAATATTTCTGGGGCGGCATGGCCTCTACCGCCTTCTGGATCGACCCGGTGGAGGATCTGGCGGTGGTGTTCATGACCCAGCTGATGCCGTCCAGCGCCTATCCGATCCGGCGCGAGCTGCGGACGCTGGTCTATTCGGCGTTCACCGAAAGCGCGGCCTAAAGAAAGCGGCGCGGGAGCCAGGCTCCCGCGCCGAAGTGCGCTTCACTTTGAGTTCGACGCATTGGCCACAACGCGCCGCGTCCACGCGAAATCCACGACTTCGAAATTTCGGGACGCTTGCAAGTCGCGTCCCAAGCCACAGCTCCCACGCGTACGCCCTCCCCCAGCCCGATCGTTCTCTTGAAAGTCGGGGCGAGCCGCGTTCAACGCGCTGTCCGCCCCCACGGACAATCTTGGCTGAAATCACTATTTCGAATTTGTAGTATGTTCTCGACGTCGTCAACGCCGGCTGCTCACAAATCGGGCGCCGCTTCGTCAGGCTGGACATCCGCGTCTGGCCGTGCAGGTTTTGTCTTCAAACAACCGTTCAAAAGAGCAGGGGTGGAACCGCCATGACCGCGATCAACGCCGTCACCGATCTAACTGTCGAAGGCGACATCGGCGTCGTCACGCTGAACTCGCCGCCGGTCAACGCCTTGTCGGCCGCCGTGCGCGAGGGCCTCTCGGGCGCCTTCGACGCCGCCATCGCCGATCCGGCCGTCAAGGCCATCGTGCTGATCTGCGAAGGCAAGACCTTCATCGCCGGCGCCGACATCACCGAGTTCGGCAAGGCCATGACCGGCCCGTCGCTGCAGGACGTGCAGAACACCATCGAAAACTCGCCCAAGCCGGTGATCGCCGCGATCCACGGCACGGTGCTGGGCGGCGGCCTGGAAGTGGCCCTGGTGGCGCACTATCGCGTGGCCGTGCCCTCGGCCAAGGGCGGCCTGCCCGAAGTGAACATCGGCCTGCTGCCGGGCGCCGGCGGCACCCAGCGCCTGCCGCGCATCGTCGGCGTCGAGAAGGCGCTGGAGATGGTCACCAGCGGCCAGCACGTGCCGGCCAAGGCCGCTCTGGCCATGGGCCTGTTCGACGAGCTGGTCGAGGAAGGCAATCTGCGGGCCGGCGCCATCGCCTACGCCCAAAAGGTGCTGGCCGAGAAGCGCCCGCTAGCCAAGGTTCGCGAGCTCAACGCCAAGGTCGAGGCCGCCCGCGGCAAGCCCGAGATCTTCGCCGAATTCCGCAAGGCCAACGCCAAGAAGTTCCGCGGCTTCATGGCTCCGGAAAACAACATCAAGTGCATCGAGGCGGCGGTGAACCTGCCCTTCGACGAAGGCCTGAAGGCCGAGCGCAAGCTGTTCATGGAGCTGATGACCGGCAGCCAGTCGGCCGCCCAGCGCCATGTGTTCTTCGCCGAACGCCAGGCCGCCAAGATCCCCGACGTGCCGGACGACACCGCCATCATCCCCGTCAAGAAGGTCGGCGTGATCGGCGCCGGCACCATGGGCGGCGGCATCTCGATGAACTTCCTCAACGCCGGCATCCCGGTGACGATCATCGAGATGAAACAGGAGAACCTGGATCGCGGCGTCGCCACGATCCGCAAGAACTACGAGAACACCGCCAAGAAGGGCCGCCTGACCCAGGACGACGTCGAAAAGCGCATGGGGCTGCTGACGCCCTCTATGCAGCTGGAAGACCTGGCCGACTGCGACCTGATCATCGAGGCCGTGTTCGAGCTGATGGAGATCAAGAAGGAAGTGTTCGGCAAGCTGGACAAGATCGCCAAGCCCGGCGCGATCCTGGCCTCCAACACCTCGTATCTCGACATCGACGTGATCGCCGCCTCGACCTCGCGGCCCGAGAGCGTGATCGGCCTGCACTTCTTCTCGCCGGCCAATGTCATGCGCCTGCTGGAGATCGTGCGCGGGGCCAAGACCGACAAGTCGGTGATCGCCACCTCGATGCAGATCGGCAAGAAGATCGGCAAGGTCGCCGTGCTGGTCGGCAACTGCCACGGCTTCGTCGGCAACCGCATGCTGGCCCAGCGCCAGCGCGAGGCTCAGAAGCTGATCCTGGAAGGCGCCATGCCCTGGGATGTCGACCGCGTGCTCTACGACTTCGGCCTGCCCATGGGCCCGTTCGCCATGAGCGACCTGGCCGGCCTCGACATCGGCTGGGATCCCGCCAAGACGTCCTCGTCCACCGTGCGTGAAGTGCTGTGCGAGATGGACCGTCGCGGCCAGAAGAACGGCAAGGGCTTCTACGACTACGACGAAAACCGCGTCGCCAAGCCCTCGGCCATCGTCGAGGAAGTGATCCGCGACTTCGCCGAGAAGCGCCAGATCCAGCGCCGCGACATCACCGACCAGGAGATTCTGGAGCGCTGCCTGTACCCCATGGTCAATGAGGGCGCGAAGATCCTCGAAGAGGGCAAGGCCATCCGGGCGTCCGACATCGATACGGTGTGGATCAACGGCTATGGCTGGCCGGTCTATACGGGCGGCCCGATGTTCTGGGGCGAACTGGTCGGTCTCGACAAGGTTCTGGCCAAGATGAAGGAATTCCACGCCACGCTGGGCGAGGACTTCAAGCCGTCGGCCCTGCTCGAGCGCCTCGTGGCCGAGGGCAAGGGCTTCAAGGACGCGTAGCGTTCGGCAACATCCAAAAAAAGCTTGTTATCCCGGCCGCAGCGCAGCGGAGAGCCGGGACCCAGGGGCAACCGCACTGCACCGGCCCCTGGGTCCCGGGTCGGCTTCGCCGCCCGGGATGACAAGAGTTTGCGTTTCAGGAAGAAGCCCATGACCACCATCGCCGCCATGATGACCGCCGACTATGGCGTGATGGGCGACATCCTGCGGTTGCGGACGCAGGAAAGCCCGGACCGTCCGGCCATCATCATGGAAACCGGCGAGACGGTGACCTACGGCCAGTTCGACGCCCTGGTCGACCGGGTGGCGGCGGCGCTGCAACGGGACGGGATAAAGCCCGGCGAGGCGGTCGCGGTCTGCGCCCTGTCGTCTATTCCCTATACGGCGGTGTTCCTGGGCGGCCTGCGGGCGGGTGTCGCGGTGGCGCCGATCGCGCCGTCGTCGACGCCGGACTCGATCGCCGGCATGGTCGCCGACTGCGGAGCCAGGCTGTTCTTCCTCGACGCCGGCGTGGCCGAGGCCCAGAAGCCCGCGCCGGTTCCGGTGCGCCAGATCGCGCTGGACGGCTCAAGCGCGGGCGAGGCCTTCGACGCCTGGCTGGCTCCGGAGGGGGCCAAGCCGACGCCCGTTGAGATCGCCCCCGAGGCGCCGTTCAACATCATCTATTCCAGCGGCACCACCGGCACGCCCAAGGGCATCGTCCAGTCGCACGCCATGCGCTGGAAGCACGTCTTCCGGGGCGACGCCGTCGGCTATGGCCCCACGGCGGTGACCCTGCTGTCGACCCCGCTCTATTCCAACACCACGCTGGTCGTCTTCTTCCCCACCCTGGCGGGCGGCGGCACGGTGGTGCTGATGAAGAAGTTCGACGCGGGCCGGTATCTGGAGCTGGCCCAGACCCACCGCATGACCCACACCATGCTGGTGCCGGTGCAGTACCGCCGCCTGATGGAGCGACCGGACTTCGACAGCCACGACCTGTCGACCACCCACCTGAAATTCTGCACCAGCGCGCCCTTCGCGGCCAATCTGAAGGCCGATGTGCTCAAGCGCTGGCCCGGCGGGCTGGTTGAGTATTTCGGCATGACCGAAGGCGGCGGCACCTGCATCCTGATGTGCCACGAGCACCCGGACAAGCTGCACACGGTGGGCCAGCCGGCGCCGGGCCACGACATCCGGCTGATCGACGAGGACGGCGCGCAGGTCGGGCCCGGCGTGGTCGGCGAGATCGTCGGGCGCTCGGCCGGCATGATGAACGGCTATCATGGCCAGCCCGGCAAGACCGCCGAGGCGACCTGGGTCTCGCCCGAGGGTCTGCGCTTCATCCGCACCGGCGACGTGGGCCGGTTCGACGAGGAGGGCTTCCTGACGCTGATGGACCGCAAGAAGGACATGATCATCAGCGGCGGCTTCAACATCTATCCCAGCGATCTGGAGGCCGAGATCGTCAAGCACGAGGCCGTCGCCGAGGCCGCCGTGGTCGGCGTGCCGTCGGACGCCTGGGGTGAGACGCCGGTCGCCTTTGTCGCCCTGAAGGCGGGCGCGACCGCCAGCGCCGACGAGATCAAGACCTTCGTCAATAGTCGGGTCGGCAAGACCCAGCGGGTGGCGGAGCTGCGCCTGGTCGACGCCCTGCCGCGCAGCCACATCGGCAAGGTCCTGAAGCGCGAACTGCGCGACTCATGGCAGGCTTCGGTTATCGCGTAAGCCTTGGTCCCGCGACGGCGCGCCGCAGTGGGACGAGTGGAATCGGTTGTTACGGTTGCTTAACCATAAGGTGACGCCATAGGGCGCAACCGGTTTCTCGTGGAAGCGCCTGCCCCATGCGTCCTTCGCCCGCCGTCGTCGCTCCCGCCCTGAAGCCGACCAACGTCAAGACGCGCGCGCCTTCCTCGCAAGACGCCGCCGCTCCGGTTGATTTCGACGCCGTCGCCGAAGCTCTCCGCGCCGCCGGTCATGGCCCTGGCCAGGAAGCGGCCCTGATGGCGCGGTTCTGCCGTCCCGTCGCCGTCCGCGTTCTCTCCGATCACACCCAGGCCGTGGCCTCGGCCCTGACCGCCATGGGCGTGCGTCCGGGCGGCGTCTGCGTGGTCTCCGCCCTGGCCAGCGCCGAGACCCTGGCCGGCGTCGCGGCGGCGGGCCTGAAGCCCTGGCTGGTCGATGTCGACCCGTTCAGCTGGATGTTCGACCCCTCGCACCTGCGCGAGCGCCTGCCCGAGGCGCCGGGTCCGCTGGAAGCCATCCTGCCCGCGGGCGCCCACGGCCGCGCGCCCGACCTGCGCGCCTGGGCCGCCTTTCGCGACGAGACCGGCCTGCCGATCCTGGTCGAGGCCGTCGAGGCTTTCGACGTCATCCAGAGCGCCCCGGTGCCGGTCATCGTCGGCCTGCCCAGCGGCGAGGGGGTGTTCGTCGCCTGCGAGGACGCCACCCCGATCGTCACCATGGACGCCCCCCTGTTCGAGGGCGAGGCGGGCCTGGAGCTGTGGCCGCGGATCCGTCCGCGCCTGGCCACCGCCGCCCAGCGCCTGCGGGTGCTGCTGCTGGACGCGCCGATCGGCTTCCAGCCCGGCTGGGGCATGAGCTGGATCTCGCAGTCCTGCGCGCTGAGCGTGCCCGACGACACCGCTCCCGGCGTGTTGTCGCGCCTGGCGCAGGCCGGCGTCGAAGCGACTGGCGTCACCTCGCGCGGTCACGCGATCGCCGATGACACCCCGGTGGCCGATCGCCTGGAGGGCTCGGTCATCGTCGTCCGGATCGATCCGGACCTGGATATCCAGGGGCTGGACGATCTGGCCGATGCGCTGAGGAGCGCCGTGGCGGGTTAGTTCGCCGCCGCGTAGGCCTCGACCCCCGCCACGCGCTCGGCCTTCTCGGCCTCGCTCAGGAACGAGCCCGAGAAGCTGTTCTTGGCCAGGGTCACCAGATCCTCGCGCGTCAGGCCCACCGCCGTCGCCGTGGCCATGTAGTTTTCCAGCAGATAGCCGCCGAAATAGGCCGGGTCGTCGGAATTGACCGTGGCCTTCAGGCCCAGGTCCAGCATGCGCTTGAGGGGATGCTCCTCCAGCGTCTTCACGCCGCACAGCTTCAGGTTCGACAGGGGACAGACCGTCAGGGTCGTGCCATCGCGCACCAGCCGCGCGGTCAGGGCCTCGTCCTCCAGCGCGCGGTTGCCGTGGTCGATGCGGTCGACCTTCACCAGGTCGATGGCCTCCCAGACATAGGCCGGCGGGCCTTCCTCACCGGCGTGGGCGACGACCTTCAGGCCCAGGTCGCGGGCGGCCTGGAACACGCGGGCGAACTTGGCGGGCGGATGGCCGACTTCGGAGCTGTCGAGGCCGACGCCGGCGATCTTGGAGAGCCAGGGCTTGGCCTGTTCCAGGGTGGCGAAGGCGGCGTCTTCGTCCAGGTGGCGCAGGAAGCAGAGGATCAGCTTGCTGGTGACGCCCAGCGTCTTTTCCGCCTCGTCCATGCCGGCCAGCAGGCCTTCCATGACCACGTCGAAGGCAATGCCCCGATCGGTATGGGTCTGGGGGTCGAAGAAGATCTCGGCGTGCGTGCCGCCATCGGCCGCCAGCCGCTTGAAATAGGCCAGGGCCAGGTCCTTGAAGTCGGCCTGGGTGATCAGCACGCCGGCGCCCTGGTAATAGATATCCAGGAAGTCCTGCAGGTTGGAGAAGGCGTAGGCCGCGCGGATCTCCTCGACCGAGGCATAGGGCAGGGTGATCCCGTTGCGCCGGGCCAGCTCGAACATCAGCTCCGGCTCGAGGCTGCCCTCGATGTGCATGTGCAGCTCGGCCTTGGGCAGGCCGCGGACGAAGTCGGTCAGGGCGGTGGTGTCGGTCATGCCGATTCCATCGGACGTTGGCGCGGCGCGGTCAAGGCGACGGTCGCCTATAACGCGCATCCGGCAATCGCGGCGCGCGGTCGCGATCGGCTGGCGGGCGCCCATCCTGGAGACAAATTGTCGCGGCGCGCCAGATTTCAACAACCCTAAACGCTTGCGGCCCTCAACTGGCGCCCGCCTAGGGGAGCGGAGGCCCAATGATCGCTGACGGCTCGACATCGACCTCCGTTGTGGAGGCCACCCTGCAGGCGGCGCTTGACGTGGTGCCCGAGGGGTTCGCGGTGTTTGACGCCGACGACCGGTGCCTGATCTGGAATGCGCGCTATGAGCGCCTCTGGGCCAACTGGGGCGTGACGCTGACGCGCGGGGCGCCGTTCGAGGACATCCTGCGCGCGGGCTTCGCGGCGGGGCGCTATCCGGAGGCCGAGGGCAAGCTAGAGGCCTGGATCGCCGGGCAGCGGGCTCGACGCGCGTTGGACCATTTCGACGAGCTGCGCGAAGAGTTCGGCGAGCACCTGCGGTTCGAGACCCGGCGCACGCCGTCGGGCGGGCTGGTGACGAGCTGCATCAACATCACCGACCTGCGCCGTCGCGAGGCCGAGGCGGTCGCGGCCCAGTCCTTCCTCGACACCGTGGTCGAGAACACGCCGGCCATGCTCTTCGTCAAGGATGGAGAGACAGGCAAGTTCCTGCTGGTCAACCGCACGGCCGAACAGCAGCTGGGGGTGCCCCGCGCCGATCTGCTGGGCAAGAACGACCATGATTTCTTCCCGGAGGAACAGGCTCAGGCCTTCGCCGCCGATGACCGGCGTGTGATCGAGAGCGGTCAGCTGGTCACCATCGACGAGGAGCCGCTGGACACGCCGCACAACGGCCGTCGCTGGCTGCAGACCCGCAAGATCGCCATTCCCGTCGGGAACGACCGTCGTCACCTGCTGGTGATCTGCGAGGACATCACCGAGCGCAAGGCCGGCGCCGCGGCCCTGGCCGAGGCGCTGGAGAAGGCCGAGGCGGGCAGCGTCGCCAAGAGCGAATTCCTGGCCAATGTGAGTCACGAGATCCGCACGCCGCTGAACGGCGTGATCGGCATGGCCGAGGTGCTCAGCCGCACGCCGCTGGACGACGCCCAGCGCGAGATGATGGAGGTCATCCTCAACTCGGGGCGGACGCTGAACCTGCTGCTCAGCGACATCCTGGACCTGTCGAAGATCGAGGCCGGGGCGCTGGATCTGGCGCTGGAGCCCATGAACCTGCGCGAGGCGGTGACCGACGCGGTCGCGGTGTTCCGGGCGGTGGCCGGCGAGAAAGGCCTCGATTTCCAGCTGAGCTTCGCCGACGGCTTCCAGGATCACGTGCTGGGCGACGCCCTGCGGATCCGCCAGATCGTCGCCAACCTGACCAGCAACGCGGTGAAGTTCACCTCCGTCGGCGGCGTGGCCATTCACGCCGAGAGCCGCCTTCGGGCCGACGGGCGGGCGAGCCTGTCGGTGACGGTCCGCGACAGCGGTGAGGGGTTCGACCTGGCGACCGGCGATCGGCTGTTCGAACGGTTCCAGCAGGCCGACGGCTCGGTCACCCGCAAGGTCGGCGGAACCGGCCTTGGCCTGCCGATCGCGCGCCGGCTGGCCCGGTTGATGGGCGGCGACATCGCCTGGACCGCGACGCCCGGCGTCGGAGCGAGCTTCACCTTCACGGCCGTGCTGACGGTCGGTCAGCCCCAGGCCTCGCGGCCGGCCTCCAGCGTCGGGGCGGAGTGGATCGGAGACCGGCGCCTGAGGGTGCTGCTGGCCGAGGACCATCCCACCAACCAGAAGGTGATCGCCCTGATGCTGTCCGACGCCGCCGACGTCACGGTGGCTCACGACGGCCAGGCGGCGATCGACGCCTTCCTGGCCGAGGACTATGACGTGATCCTGATGGACACCCAGATGCCGGTGCTGGACGGTCTGGCCGCCATCGCCGCCATTCGCGCGCACGAACAGCGGCTCGACGCCAGGCCCACACCGATCATCTCGCTGACCGCCAACGCCATGCCGCATCAGGTGCGGGCCTGCCTGGCGGCCGGAGCCGATTTTCACCTCGCCAAGCCGGTCAGCATCCAGGGTCTTTTCTCCAGCCTGACGACCGCGCTCGACGCCTCGGGTCGTACCATCCAGGGCGCCCCGGCCTCGTCGCCCCGCCCATCCTGATCACGCGCCCGCGGGATGCCCGTGGGGGGCAACATGTTGCGTGAGGGCAACAAGCTGTCGCCAATTTCACGCGCCGTTTCGCCCCGATAGGCGCGAGTCCCCGTTTGCGCGGGGATTTAAAAGGCTCTGAATATTGACGAAATGGCGTAAATCGACCTCGAAAGCCGGGTTTTTCGCCAGCGCCACACTCGGGCGCGGGTACGGCAAGTTATAATTTTGTCACGCGACGCTGATTGCATTTCTATATTGCAATGCTCCCAGAGCTCGAGTCGTCGAGGTCCGTGCGCCAGCGAGGACCTGGCGTTGGGCTGATTCCAGCTGCTGCGCCAATTGTGGGCGCACTCAAGGGGAGGGAATATTCCTATGGTTAGAACTGTCCGGGAGCGCCTGCTGGCCTCCACGATGATCTGCGGCCTGGCCGCGACGGTGTTCGGCGCTGGCAGCGCCGCGGCGCAGACCGCCGCGCCGGCGGCGGCCCAGCCCGCCGACCAGACCCAGGTCGAAGAAATCGTCGTCACCGGTTCGCTGTTCCGCCGCACCGACACCGAGACGCCTTCGCCGGTGACCGTGCTGACCTCCGAGAACCTGCAGCGCGCCGGTATCGTGACGGCGGCCGAAGCCATCCGTTCGATCTCGGCCGACGGCGCCGGTTCGATCGGCACCGGCTTCCAGTCCGGCTTCAGCGCCGGCGGCTCGGCCGTCTCGCTGCGCGGCCTGGGCGTCTCGTCGACCCTGGTGCTGGTTGACGGCCTGCGTTCGACCAACTTCCCGATCAACGACGACGGCCACAACGCCTATGTCGACCTGAACTCGATCCCGTTCAGCCTGATCGACCGCATCGAAGTCCTGAAGGACGGCGCCTCGTCGTCGTACGGCGCCGACGCCATCGGCGGCGTTGTGAACCTGAAGCTGAAGAAGCAGTTCGTCGGCATCAAGGGCAGCATGGAAGTCGGCGAAAGCGATCGCGGCGACGCCGAGCATCGCCGCGCCGACCTGACCCTGGGTCACGGCAACTATGCCGAGGACGGCTGGAACTTCTACATCAACGCCGAATATCAAAAGAACGGCCGGGTCTCGAGCCACAGCCGCGGCTTCCCCTACAACACCCAGGACCTGAGCTCGATCGGCGGCATCGACGGCAACACCGCCGACCAGACCCTGACCACCGCGACGCCGAACGCCGTCGTCACCCGCGTCAGCCAGACCGACCTGAACAACCCGCTGGCCGGCAAGGTCGGCGCGCCGCTGACCACCGCCTACCAGGCTCTGAACCTGAACTGCGCCAACGGCACCTATACGCAGGTCTCGGCCAGCGCCAACGGCACCAGCTGTAAGTGGGACCTGGTCGATTCCTATCGTCAGATCGCTCCGCTGCAGCGCCGCTATGCGTTCAACGGCCGCCTGAGCATGCGCCTCAACGAGAACGTCGAAGCCTACGCGACCGGCAGCTATTCCAGCAGCTATGTCAGCATCAAGGGCGCCCCGACGGCCATCCGGGCCACGCAACCCTTCGGCGGCGCGCCGTCGCTGGCGTCCAGCAACCCCGGTATCGTCCTGCCGGTCTATGTCTGCTCGACCGGGCTCAACTGCGCCACGGCCGCTGACCGTCGCCTGAACCCGAACAACCCCTACGCCACCGCCTTCGCCGCCGATCCTTCGAACGGCGCGGCGCGCATCTACTACCTGTTCGGCGATCTGCCGGCCGGCAGCGATCGCTCCAACGAAGTCATTCGCGGCGCTTTCGGCTTCAAGGGCAGCTTCGGAGACGACTGGAACTGGACCGTGGACGCCGTCGGCGCCCGCGACAACCTGAAGATCACCCAGCACGGCCTGCTGAACATCGCCAACCTGATGACGGCGATCAACACGGGCTCGTACAACTTCGTCGATCCGTCGCAGAACACCGCGACCGTCCGCAACTTCATCTCGCCGGACAAGACCACGCCGTCGCACTCGACGATGATGTCGGTGGACGCGTCGATCACGAAGTCGCTGTGGGCCCTGCCGGGCGGTGACATGCAGCTGGCCGTCGGCGGTCAGATCCGCAAGGAAACCCTGGTCAACAACAACCAGAACGCCCGCCTCGACACCTACGGCCTGACGACCGCCTCGGCGTTCGGCGAGCACACCGTGACCGCCGCCTTCTTCGAAGTCGCCGCCCCGGTCCTGGAACAGGTCGAAGTCAACCTCTCGGGCCGTTACGACGACTACTCGGAAGGCTTCCACCACTTCTCGCCGAAGCTCGGCGTCAAGTACACGCCGATGAAGCAACTGGCCTTCCGCGGCACCTACTCGAAGGGCTTCCGCGCTCCGACCTTCGCTGAATCGGGCCCGCGCTCGCAGTATGCCGGCTTCGTCACCACCACCCCGCCGGCGGCTTTCCAGGCCGCGCACGGCGGCACGACCAACCCCTATGCCGCCGCCTACAGCCTGGGTCGCGGCGTGGCCGGCAACCCCGACCTGAAGCCGGAAACCTCGCGCAGCTTCACGCTGGGCGCCATCGCCGAGCCGACCTCGTGGCTCAGCATGACGGTCGACTACTACAACGTGAAGAAGTCCGACCTGATCACCTCGGGTCCGGACATCAGCAAGGCTGTCGCCGCCTATTACGGCGCCAGCAGCCAGGCCGCGGGTTGCGCCGCTGTCGCCGCCGTGGGCACGGGCTATTCGTGCAACGTCGTCGACGCGCCCGATCCGCTGTTCCCGTCGGCCCTGCCGCGCGTCCTGATCATCAACGTGCCCTACGTCAACGCCAACTACGCGCTGACCGCCGGCGTCGACTTCGCCGTCACCGCGAAGGTGCCGGTCACCGACACGATCAAGTGGACCAGCCGCGTCGAGGTCACCCACCTCCTGAAGTACGACCTGCACACCACCTCGGGCGTGCAGAAGTACGCCGGCACGCTCGGCCCCTACGACCTGTCGTCGGGCAACGGCACGCCGGACTGGAAGGGCAACTGGCAGAACACGGTGGACTTCGGTCGCTACACCCTGTCGGCCACGGCCTACTATGTGGGTGAGATCAAGTCGGTCGCCGCCGACACCAACGGCAGCACCGATTGCGTCCCGGGCAACCCCTACGGCGGTTCGGGCAACCCGGCCGCGGCCAACAAGTTCTGCACCATCAAGAAGTTCATCAATGTCGACATGAACGCCACGGCTGAAGTCAAAGACGGCATTCAGCTGTACGCCAACGTCGGCAACGTGTTCGACAAGCGCGCTCCGATCGCGCCGGGCGCCTATGCCAGCGCCCCGAACTTCCTGACGACCTGGCACTATGCCGGCCTCATCGGCCGGACCTACAAGGTCGGCATCCGCTTCGAATACTAGTCTCGAAGCCTACCGGATTGGGCCGGCTCCGAAAGGAGCCGGCCTTTTTCGTTTGTGGGGCCGATGCAAGGCAAAGGGCGCCCGCGCCACGTTTACAGAGGCGCGCCGTTAAGCTTGACTGGGTCAACTGCAACCCAGAGCACCCCCATGCGCCGCGCGCCCCTCCTGATCGCCCTCGCGGCGTTGATGCTCGCGACCAGCCCAGCCCGGGCGGCCGATCCGATCATCGACATGCACCTGCACGCCATGGGGGCCGACGAGCAGGGGCCGCCGCCGCTGGCGATGTGCACGCCGATCAGCCCGATGCCGACCTGGGACCAGCGCAAGCCGTGGACCGACGGCCTGATCGACATGTTCAAGCATCCGGCCTGCGCCGATCCGATATGGTCGCCGACCAGCGACGACGAGATCCGCGACAAGACCCTGGCGATCATGCGCAAGCGCAACATCATCGGGGTGGTCAGCGGCAGCTATAAGCGCGTGATGGCGTGGCAGGCCCTGGCGCCCGACCGGGTGCTGCCCGGGCTGATCCCCGACCAGGCCGAGATGAGCAAGCCCAAGGCCATGCTCGACGACTTCGGCAAGGCCCAGAAGGCCGGGCAGCTGGCGGTGATCGGCGAACTGGGCTTCCAGTATGATGGCATCGCGCCGAATGATCCGCGCCTGGAGAACATCTGGGCCGCCGCCGAGGCGCTCGACATCCCGGTGGCGATCCATGTCGGTCCCGGCCCGCCCGGCGTCGCCTATCTGCCCGGCTCCGGCTATCGCGCCCGAATGAGCAGTCCGCTGCTGCTGGAGGACGTGCTGGTCAAGCACCCCAAGCTGCGGATCAACGTCATGCATGCGGGCTATCCGATGCTGGATGACACCCTGGCCCTGCTCTACGCCCACCCTCAGGTCTATGTGGACACCGGCGTCATCGTCTACACCCAGCCTCGCCCGGCCTTCTATCGCTACCTCCAGGCCCTGGTGGACGCCGGCTTTGGCCAGCGAGTGATGTTCGGCTCCGACCAGATGGTCTGGCCCGAGACCATAGAGCGCTCGATCACGGTCATCGAGGAGGCGCCGTTCCTCAGCCCCGACCAGAAGCGGGATATCCTCTACAACAACGCCGCGCGCTTCCTGCGGCTAGATGCGGCGACCATCGCTAGGCACAAGGCCATGTAAGCCTGGAACGGATCGGCGCCCTCGGGGTTGTGAGGAGGCGTAGCGGCGCGGGCGATCCCCTCGGGACGGCCGCGCGGCGCGTGCGTTGAAAACCCAGGACCAGTCCCATGAACAGCGAACAGATCATCGGCTCGGCCGAACAGGCCACGGGCCGCGTGCAGGACGCCGTTGGCGCCCTGAACGGCGACGTCAAGACCCAGGCCAAGGGCAAGCTCAAGCAGGCGGCCGGAGCGGCCAAGGAAACCTATGGTCACCTGAAGGAGGTGGCCCTGGAGGCCGTCGACCAGACGCGCGAGACGGTTCATGTGGCCGTCGACCGGACCAAGGACCGCGTCCGTCACGGCTACAGCGACCTGGAAACCTTCGTGCAGAACAAGCCCGGTCCCGCCCTGGCGATCGCCGCCGGCGTCGGCATCGCCCTGGGCCTGATGCTGCGCGGAACCCGCACCGTCTATCATCGCGATCCGCGTTAGAACTCCCCAAGGTCGCCCCGGCGTCGTCGAACAACGAAATTCGACGCCGGGTGCAACCCGCCGCGTGCGGTGGCGTTTGATCTGCAAGGCCTAGCTCGGGGGACATTTCCAGCTGGCCGGCCAGGAGACAAACATGACCGCATCCGCCGCGAAGATCGACGCCAGCCGCGATTTCCAGCGTGACCTGATCGCGCTCATCCCGCACATGCGCGCCTTTGCCCGCAGCCTGTGCGGCAATCCCGCCGATGCCGACGATCTGGCCCAGGACGCCGTCGCCAAGGCCTGGAAAAGCCGTGACAGCTTTCAGCCGGGCACCAATCTGAAGGCCTGGACCTTCATGATCCTGCGCAACCAGTTCTATTCGGACAAGCGCCGCTCGTGGCGCTCGCAGCCGCTCGACCAGGAAGTCGCCGAGCGCACTCTGGTCGCCCACACCAACGCCGATGACGCCCTGGAGCTGGACGATGTGCGCCAGGCCCTGGCCATGCTGCCCGACACCCAGCGCGAGGCGCTGATCATGGTCGGCGCGGGCGGCTTTTCCTATGAAGAGGCCGCTGAGGTCATGGGCGTCGCCGTCGGCACCGTCAAAAGCCGCGTCAGCCGCGCCCGCGCCGATCTGCAGGCCATCCTCGCCACCGGCAAGTACGACCGCGACGGCCAACCGGCCGGCCTGGCCATGGGCGCGCTGCTGGCTGAACTGCAGTCGTTCCGGATCGCCGCCTAATTGCCCCTCACGCTGCCGGAGGCGCGGCGGTGGCCGGCGTCTCCGGCAGCGGGATGAATTCGTCGTGGTCCAGGTCGGGCAGCTTCATGCGACCGGCTTTCCAGTCGGCCTTGGCCTGCTCGATCCGATCCTTGGACGACGAGACGAAGTTCCATTCCATGAAGCGCGGGCCGATCGGCTCGCCGCCCAGCAGCATGACGGTCGAGGGCTCCAGGGCCTTGAACACGATCGTCTCGCCCGGCGCGAACACCGCCATCTGCAGCGAGGTCAGCTCGCGCCCGTCCACCTCGACCCGGCCGCTGGCAACATAGGCCGCCCGCTCGGAATATTCGGCCGGCAGGGCGGCGGTGGTTCCGGCCGCCATCTCCCAGTGCACATAGAACAGCGGCGAATAGACCGGCACATTGGCCTTGGCGCCGAACGCCTCGCCGGCGATCAGCCGCGCCTTGAGGCCGCCGCTCTCATAGGAGGGCAGCTCGACGTCGCCCTCGTGATGGGTGAAGCCGGGATCGACTTCCTCGAATTCCTTCGGCAGGGCGATCCAGGCCTGCATCCCGTCCATCCGGCCGCCCTGGCGGCGCAGGGTCTCGAAGCGCTCGGAGTGGGTGATGCCGCTGCCGGCGGTCATCCAGTTGACCTCGCCCGGCTTGATCACCGCCAGCGAGCCGACGCTGTCGCGGTGGGTGATCTCGCCCTGGAACAGATAGGTCAGGGTCGACAGGCCGATATGCGGGTGAGGGCGCACGTCGGCGCTCTTGGGAAAGCCCGGCGCGAACTCGGCGGGGCCCATATGGTCGAGGAAGGTGAAGGGGCCGACCATCCGCTTGGCATGGAACGGCAGCACCCGCCCGACCTCGAAATTGCCGATGTCGTGACGGCGGGCTTCGATAACGAGGTCGATCATGGAGGGCTCCGGTCGGGGTTGCCGGGAGATTCTCATGAGTTGCGGTGGGCGTCTTGTTGAAATGCGCTGCGGTGAAGAAGGTCCTCCCCCTGAAGGGGGAGGCGGCCGGAGGCCGGTGGGGGAACACCGCATTGATTCAGCGGGACTTCCCCCTCCGATCGCTTCGCGATCTCCTCCCCCTTCAGGGGGAGGACTTAACGATTACCCCAGCGGGCTCACATACGGGCTGACCAGCCCCAGCGGCACCGCCGTCGAGTTCTTGACGCCCCGGATCACGATCCGGCTCTCGATGTTGCTGACCAAGCCCAGCGACAGCAGCTTGTCGCGCAGGAACTCATCGAAGGCGCGCATGTCGCGGGTGACGATGCGCATCTCGTAGTCGGCGGCGCCGGTGACGGTGGCGCACTGCACGACCTCGGCCCACTTGCCGACGGCCTGCTCGAACGTGTCGAGGTTTTCCTTGGTCGGCAGCGACAGCTTGACGGTGCAATAGACCTCGAAGCCCAGGCCAAGCTTTTCACGGTCAAGAATGGTGACGCGGCGCTGGATGACGCCGGCGTCTTCCAGCCTTTTGATCCGCCGCCAGCACGGGCTGGACGACAATCCGACTCGCTCAGCGATCTCGGCGACGGACAGTCCGGCGTCGTGCTGGATGAGATCGAGGATCTTGGCATCCACGGCGTCGAGTTGTTCGGACAAGAATTCCTCCCCCAGAGGTCATTTAGCGCGGCGATCGTGCCGAAAGCGGCCATGGGTAGGGCATGCCTTGGGCAAACAATTTCCCCGCTTCTATAAGATATTGCTGAGCGGGCGAGAAGACCCGGGAGGAATTTTTTTGCCATGAGGCACTCGGAAGTCACGCTCGACGACAAATATGTGCTCGAAGATGGTCGAGCCTTCATCACCGGCGTGCAGGCTTTGATCCGGGTTTTGCTCGATCGCAAGCGTCTGGACCGCAGGGCCGGGTTGAACACGGCGGGCTTTCTCTCGGGCTATCGCGGCTCGCCCTTGGGTGGCCTCGACCAGCAGGCCGCGCGCCTGAACAAGCTGCTGACCGCCCATGACGTGGTCTTCAAGGAAGGCCTCAACGAAGACCTGGCCGCCACCGCCGTGTGGGGAAGTCAGCAGGCCAATCTTTTCCCGGGCGCGACCCATGATGGCGTGTTCGGCATGTGGTACGGCAAGGCGCCCGGCGTTGACCGCACTGGCGATGTCTTCAAGCACGCCAATTTCGCCGGCAGCTTCCCGACCGGCGGCGTGCTGGCCGTGGCCGGCGACGACCATGCCTGCAAGTCCTCGACCCTGCCGTCGCAGTCGGAGTTCGCCTTCCAGGACTTCGAGATGCCGGTGCTGTCGCCCGCCGACGTGCAGGAGGTGCTCGACTACGGCCTGATGGGCATCGCGATGTCGCGGTTCACCGGCCTGTGGACCGGCATGATCGCTCTGGCCGACACCATGGACTCGGGCGTCACCATCGACGTCTCGCTGGACCGCCACAAACTGGTCATTCCCGACTTCCCGATGCCGCCCGGCGGTCTGGGCATCCGGCTGAAAGACCAGCCGATGGAGAAGGAGCGCCGCCTCCGCCTTCACAAGCTGCCCGCCGCCCTGGCCTTCGCCCGCGCCAACCACATCGACCGCGTGGTGCTGGGCGCCTCGCACGTCCGCGTCGGCAAGGCCCGCCTGGGCATCGTCTGCCAGGGCCAGGCCTACAAGGACGTGCTGGAGGCCTTCACGGCCATGGGCATGACCTTGCAGGAAGCCGCCGACCTGGGCGTGTCGATCTACAAGGTCGGCATGCCCTGGCCGCTGGAGCCCCTGGGCATCCGCGCCTTCGCCGCCGGCCTCGAGACCCTGATGGTCATCGAGCACAAGCGCGGCCTGATCGAGCCCCAGGCGCGCGCCGCGCTCTATGACCTTCCCGCCCAGGCTCGGCCCCGCATCATCGGCAAGACCGACGAGCACCATCACCCGCTGCTGTCGGAGCTGGGTTCGCTGTCGGTCGCCGAAATCGCCCTGGCCATCTATGACCGCCTGCCTGACGGGCCGCACATGGAACGGGCCCGCGCCTATCTGGACCGCGTCTCGGCCGCCGGCGTCGCCGCCGTCAGTCTCGCCGCCGACCAGGCCCGCAAGCCGTTCTTCTGCTCGGGTTGCCCGCACAATACCTCGACCAAGCTGCCGGAGGGCTCGCGGGCCCTGGCCGGCATCGGCTGCCACTACATGGCCGGTTTCAACGACCCCTCGACCGACCTCAACACCCACATGGGCGGCGAAGGTCTGACCTGGGTGGGCGCGGCGCCGTTCACCACCGAGAAGCACGTCTTCCAGAACCTGGGCGACGGCACCTACAACCACTCCGGCTCGCTGGCGATCCGGGCGGCGATCGCGGCCAAGGCCAACATCACCTACAAGCTGCTGTTCAACGACGCCGTCGCCATGACCGGCGGCCAGAAGGCCGAGAGCGGCTTCACCCCCGCCCAGATTACCCGCCAGCTGGCGTCAGAAGGCGTGACCAAGACCGTCATCGTCGTCGACGAGCTGGAACGCTACGCCGAGGTCAAGGATCTGGCCCCCGGCGTCGAGGTCTTCCCGCGCTCCGAACTGATGACCGTGCAGAAGATGCTGCGTGACACGGTCGGCACCACGGTGCTGCTCTACGACCAGACCTGCGCCACCGAAAAGCGCCGCCGCCGCAAGCGCGGCACGATGGCCAAGGCGACCCAGCGCGTGTTCATCAATCCGCTGGTCTGCGAGGGCTGCGGCGACTGTTCGGTGAAGTCCAACTGCGTCTCGGTCGAGCCGCTGGCCACCGAGTTTGGCCGCAAGCGCAAGATCAACCAGTCCAGCTGCAATCAGGACTATTCCTGCGTCGAGGGCTTCTGCCCGTCGTTCATCACCCTGGAAGGGACCGAGAACGCGCAATCCAAGAAGCTGCCCGCCGCGCTGACGGCGGACTCCACGCCCTTGCCCGAGTTCGAGCCCCTGACCGGCGTGCGCAAGATCCTGTTCACAGGCGTCGGCGGCACCGGCGTGACCACCGTGGCCTCGATCCTGGCCATGGCCGCCCATATCGACGGGCGCTCGGGCAGCGTGGTGGACATGACCGGTCTGGCCCAGAAGGGCGGCTCGGTGTTCAGCCACGTCAAGATCGGCGAGACCGAGGACACCGTGGTCGGCGGCCGCGTGCCGGCCGCCAGCACCGACGTGCTGATCGCCTGCGACCTGCTGGTCGCCGCCAGCCCCGAGGGTCTGTCGCTGTACGCCAAGGACCGCACCGCAGCCTTCGGCAACAGCGATTTCGCCCCCACCGCCGACTTCGTCACCAGCCGAGACGTCAAGTTCGACTCCGGCGCCATGGCCCGCCGCGTGAAGGGCGCGACCAAGACGTTCGACGCCTGCCCGGCCCAGCATCTGGCCGAGAGCCAGTTCGGCGACGCCATCTACGCCAACATGATCATGGTCGGCTTCGCCTGGCAGCGCGGGGTGATCCCGGTTTCCAGCCGGGCGTTCTATCGCGCCATCAAGCTGAACGGGGTCGACGCCGAGGCCAATCTGCAGGCCTTCGAGCTGGGCCGCCGGATCGCCCATGATCCGTCAGCCGCCGGCCCGAAGGTGGCAGCCGTCGCCACCCCCGAGACGATGCCGCTGGACGAGTTGATCGCCAAGCGCACCGCCGAGCTGACCGCCTACCAGAACGCCGCCTATGCTGAACGCTATGTCGCCAAGGTCGCCAAGGTCCGCGCCGCCGAGGTCGCGGTCAGCGGCGCCGAGAGCGCCCTGCCGCTGACCCGGGCGGCGGCGGTCAATCTCTACAAGCTGATGGCCTACAAGGACGAGTACGAGGTCGCCCGCCTCTACACCGACGGTCGGTTCGCGGCCGAACTGGCCGGCACGTTCAAGGGCGGCAAGGCCAAGGTCTGGCTGGCCCCGCCGCTGCTCGCGCCCAAGGGCCCCGACGGCAAGCCCAAGAAGATCGCCTTCGGCGGCTGGATGCTCGACTACGCTTTCCCGCTGATGGCCCGCATGAAGGGCCTGCGCGGCGGTCCGTTCGACATCTTCGGCAAGACCGAGGAGCGCCGGATGGAGCGCGGCCTGATGGCGGACTACGAGATCACGCTCGACCGCCTGTCGGCCGGCCTCAAGCCCGAGAGCCTGCCCCTGGCCGTCAAGATCGCCGAGATCCCGCAGGCCATCCGCGGCTACGGCCACGTCAAGGACGCCTCGGTGGTCACGGCCAGGGCGGCCGAGGCGAAGTTGTGGGAGCAGTGGGCGGGGTAGTCCTTCTGCTTGTCATCCCGGGCGGCGAAGCCGACCCGGGACCCAGGGGCAAACGCATTGCCTTGGCCCCTGGGTCCCGGACAGCCTCTGCGAGGCTTCCGGGATGACAAGGAAGTTAGGCCGCCCGCTTCAGGAACGGCAGCTTCAAGGTCCGATAGGTCGCCGCGCGCCACAGCCACTCCAGCGGACCATAGGCGAAGCGCCTGAACCACAGTTGGGCGATCACGGCCTGGACCACCAGATAGCCGACGCCCAGCCACAGGGCGGTCGCCTGCGGCAAGGTCTTCCAGGCGCCCAGGCCAAAGCCGTAGAACACCGGGACCCAGATCAGCGACTGGGTGATGTAGAAGGTCAGGGTCATGCGGCCCATCGGGGCCAGCAGGCGCAGGGCCTTGCCCGCGACGCCCAGATAGGCCTCGACGATCAGCAGCACGTAGGTCCCCATGACCGTGACGTCGAACCAGTCGCCCAGCAGGTTGCCGGCTGCGACGCGGGCCATGCCGGGCTTGGGCCCGGCGGGGAGCAGGGCGGTCAGGTGGGGCTTGGCCATGTAGAGGGCGACGGCGATGGTCGCCAGCACGGCCAGGGCGACGCGGCGCTGGACCACGAACCGCTGCGGCGTGTCGAAGAAGCCGCCGCGGCCCAGCATCAGTCCCACCATGAACAGGCCAAAGACCAGGCTCAGCCGCCCGGTCTCGATAAAGAACCACCACTTGGTCAACTGGCTCTCGAACAGGTTGGTCTTCAGCACCGCGACCAAGTCGCCCGTCTGGTAGAGGGCCAGGGCGGGATCGATCCAGTGGTTGGGCGGCGTATTGGCCCACGGCGCGCCCGACGCGGCGATCGCGATCTGCAGCCACATCCAGGGCTGCAGCAGAAACAGCGCCGCCGCGCCGGCCAAAACCTTGGTCGGTGCGCGATAGAACGGGATCAGCGGAATGCCCAGCAGGGCCAGCACGATCAGGATGTCGCCGCGATAGATCAGGCCGTGCGCCACGCCGATCAGGGCCAGCAGAACCATCCGCCAGATGAAACGCCTGGAGAAGTCCTCGCCCCGCCGCGCCGAGCGGTCCATCAGCAGGAAGAAGCTGAGGCCAAAGCACAGGGCCAGCAGCGAGAACGCCTTGCCCATCATCAGGGTGGTGATCAGGGCGTGGGTCAGGTTTTCCCGCGGTGAGACCCAGTAGATCTCGAACTGCTCGAACATGTGGACCATGAAGACGCCGATCAGGGCGAAGGCCCGCAGCGTGTCGATCAGGTCGTTGCGCGCGGAAGTCACCGGCGTGTCGCGGTCCATGGTCCATTCCCCCCAACACCACGCCGCCCTTGCCAGGCTAGCGCCGTCATTGGTCTGACCTTTTCCAGCGCGGTCGCGGGACTGTCAACCAGCGCCGCCCCCGGTGTGGCGCGACGGAAGGTTCGTGATAGGCTCGCCGCATGACAGAACCAGCCAGCCCCCATCCGGTCACCGTGCAGCTTTCCGCCGAGGACGCCGCCGATCTGCAGGCCCGGGTGGAGCGGGGCGAGTTCGCGTCGCTCGACGAAGGCGTCGCGGCGGAACTGGCCGAGCTCAACTACCGCCGCGCCGCCGAGATCGTCGGCGGTTCGGAAAAGCTCGAGGCGCTGCTGGACGAACTGGACTTCGACCTGATCGACCCCGAAGAGCCGGTCGCCGGCAATATCTCGCTGTCCGAGATGCTGACGAACCTGAAGGCGCAGGCCAAGGCCGCCGACGAGTGAGCGAGGTTTTTGATTTCGACGTCGTCGTCGTCGGCGCCGGCGCCGTGGGCCTGGCCTGCGGCTACGCTCTGTCCAAACGCGGGCTGGTCGTCGCGGTGCTGGAAGAGCAGGGCCATATCGGCCAGGGCGTGTCGTCGCGCAATTCCGAGGTGGTCCACGGCGGGCTCTACTACGCCACCGGCTCGCTGAAGGCGCGGCTGTGCGTGCAGGGGCGCAGGGCGCTTTACCCGTTCCTGGAGCGGCACAACGTCGCCTACAAGAAGTGCGGAAAGCTGGTGGTGGCCACCAGCGAGGAAGAGGTCGCGCGCCTCGACGACATCTGGGCCCAGGCCCTGGCGAACGACGTCGAGGGCATGGAGCGCCTGACCGGCGAACAGGCCAGGGCGCTGGAACCCGGCCTCAATGCCCACGCCGCGCTGCTGTCGCCGGAAAGCGGGGTCTTTGACAGTCATGGCTACATGCTGGCCCTGCAGGGCGAGATCGAGGCGGCCGGCGGGGCGGTGGTGATCGCCACGCCGTTCGAGGGCGCGGAAGCCCTGGCCGATGGCGGCTTCTCGGTCCGGGCCGGCGGAGCCGAGCCCACCACCCTGACCTGCCGGCTGCTGGTCACCGCGCCGGGGCTGTCGGCTCAGGACGTGGCTGGCCGGATCGAGGGCTATCCCGAAGGTCGCATCCCCAAGGGGCATTTCGGCAAGGGGATCTATTTCCGCCTGACCGGCAAGGCGCCGTTCCAGCGCCTGATCTATCCGCCGCCGATCCACGGGGCGCTGGGCACCCACTATCGCAACGACCTGGGCGGCCAGGCGGTGTTCGGGCCCGACCTGGAATATGTCGAGGCTCCGGACTATTCGGTCGACCCGGCCAAGGCCGAGGTCTTCGCCGCCTACATCCGCAAGTTCTGGCCGGGCCTGCCCGAGGGCGCGCTCTCGGCCGACTATGCCGGAGTGCGGCCCAAGCTGCATGGCCCCGGCGAGCCGCAGCCGGACTTCCAACTGCGCGGGCAGGACGACCACGGCTTTGAAGGCCTGATGGCGTTGTTCGGGATCGAGAGCCCGGGCCTGACCAGCTCGCTGGCGATCGGCGAAGAGGTGGCTGAGCGGCTGCTGGGCGCTTCCTCGCCCGCCACATGACAAATCCTTAACGTTGCCGCCGATCGGCGCCTTCCAGCTTGGCGTGTGTCGTTGGCATGTTAGCGTCCGCGCCTTCGATTTTCGGGGAAGGGGCGGTCATGGGTTTGGGTTCGAGGGCGCTGCTCGGCGCTGTTTCCGCTGTCGCGTTGCTGGCCGCCGCGCCGGCCTTCGCGCAGGTCAAGGCGCTGCCTTCCCTGGCCGAGCCCGCCCTGTCCCCGGACGGCGCCGAGATCGCCTTCGTCTCCGGCGGCGACATCTGGACGGTTCCCGCCAAGGGCGGGCAGGCCCGCCTGCTGGTCACCGATCCCGCCACCGAGTCGCGGCCGACCTATTCGCCGGACGGGAGCAAGCTGGCCTTTGTCTCGACCCGTAGCGGCTACGCCAACCTCTACGTCCTGACCCTGGCCACGGGCGAGCTGAAGCGCCTGACCTATGCCGAGACCGGCGAGGCGCTGGATGGCTGGTCGCGCGACGGCCAGTGGATCTACTTCACCTCGGGGGCCAATGACGTGGCCCGGCAGGGCGACATCTTCCGCGTCGCGGCCAGCGGCGGAACGCCGCTGGAGGTGAGCCGCGAGCGCTATCTGGCCGAGTTCCAGAGTGCGCCGTCGCCAGACGGCAAGTCGGTGGCGCTGATGGCCAAGGGTCTCAGCAACGGCCAGTGGTGGCGCAACGGCCACTCGCACATCGACGAGACCGAGATGTGGCTTAAGCCCATCGCGGCCGGCGCGCCCTATACGAAACTCCTGCCGGCCGGGGCCAAGCACCTGTGGCCGATGTGGCGGCCCGACGGCGGCGCGCTGTATTACATGAGCGACGAGAGCGGCGCCGAGAACATCTGGAAGCTGCCGCTCAACGGCAAGCCCGAGCAGGTGACCCGCTTCACCGACGGCCGGGTGCTGTGGCCGTCGATCGGCTACGACGGCAAGACCATCGTCTTCGAGCGCGACTTCTCGATCTGGTCGCTGGACACCGCCACGGGCAAGGCTTCCCAGACGCCCATCGCCCTGCGCGGATCACCGGCGGCGGCGGGGGAGAAGCGCCTCAACGAAACCAGCTTCGACAGCCTGACCCTGTCGCCCGACGGCAAGAAGGCGGCGATCATCGCCCATGGCGAGCTGTTCGCGGTGTCGACCAAGGACGGCGGCGCGGCCCAGCGGGTCACCCGCACGCCGGGAGTCGAGCACGATCCGGTCTGGTCGGCGGACTCCAAGCGGCTGGTCTATGTGTCCGAACGCGACCTGTCGGCGCAGATCTATGAGTATGATTTCGCCACGGCGACCGAGCGCGCCCTAACCTCGGGCAAGGGCCGCAACACTGCGCCGGTGTTCTCGCCGGACGGCAAGGCGCTGGCCTATGTGCGCGACGGCAAGGAACTGCATGTGATGGCGTTCGAGGGCGGCAAGGTCGCGCGGGACGCCACGATCTTCACCGGCCCGCTGGACAATTTCGACGACACCTTCGCCGTCTGGTCGCCCGACAGCAAATGGCTGGCCTTCACCCTCACCGACCGCAAGGCCTTCGCCAACATCAACGTCATCCCGGCCGAGGGCGGGGCGGCGCGGCCGATCAGCTTCCTGGCCAACGGCAATACCGGCGGCAAGATCGCCTGGTCGCCGGACGGCAAGTTCATCCTGGCCGACACCAGCCAGCGCAGCGAAGACGCCAAGATGCTGCGCATCGACCTGCTGCCCAATACGCCCAAATACCGGGAGGACGCCTTCCGCGACCTCTTCAAGCCGGGCGAGCCGGACAAGCCCGCGCCGAACGACGCCGGTCCCGCCAAACCCGATGCGCCCAAGCCCGACGCCGCCAAGGCTGACGCCAAGGCCGAGCCCGCCAAGCCAGCCGCGCCCAAGGCCAAGGTCGCGCCCGTCCGGATCGTCTTCGAGGGCATCCGCGAGCGCGCCTCGTTCCTGCCGCTGGGCATGGATGTCGCCGACCCGGTGATCAGCCCGGACGGCAAGACCCTGCTGTTCCGCGCCCGCCAGGCCGGCCAGACCAACTTCTACACCTATGGCCTGGACGAGCTGGCCAAGGAGCCGCCGGTTCCGGTGCAGCTGACCTCCACCCGCCGCCCCAAGGGCGACGCGGCCTTCACGCCCGATTCCAAGGAGGTCTATTTCCTGGAAGGCGGCGGCATCGTCTCCAGCCCGATCGACACGCCCAAGCCCAAGCCGCTGGCGGTCAACGCCGAGCTGGATGTCGACTTCGACCTCGAAAAGACGATCGTCTTCGAGCAGGCCTGGGGCGCTCTGGATCGCGGCTTCTATGACGCCAAGTTCCACGGCAAGGACTGGGACAAGCTTCGCCAGCAGTGGGCGCCCTATATCGCGGGCGCGCGCACCGGCGACGAACTGCGCCGCAACATCAACCTGATGATCGGCGAGCTGAACGCCTCGCACTCCGGCATCCGGGGTCCTGATCCCACGGGGCCGCAGCCGGCCCGCTCGGGTGATCTGGGCCTACGGTTCGACCGCGAGGCCTATGAGGCCGGCAAGGGCCTGGTGATCCGCGAGGTCATCGCCCTGGGGCCCGCGTCCATCGAGGGCAGCATCAAGCCGGGAGAAGTCCTGGCCGCCGTCAACGGCACGGCGCTGGAGCCAGGCGTCAACCTCGATCTGCTGCTGCGTGGCCAGGCCGGCAAGCGGGTGACCCTGACCATCGCCGGGGCGAGCGGAAAGCGCGACACCGTCGTGCGGCCGGTCACCAGCGCCGTCGCCACCGGCCTGCTCTATCGCCAGTGGGTCAATGACCGCCGGGCCTATGTCGAGAAGGTCAGCGGTGGGCGTCTGGGCTATGTCCACATCGCCGACATGTCCGACGGTTCGCTGGCCCAGCTGTTCATCGATCTGGACGCCCAGAACCAGGGCCGCGAGGGCGTGGTCGTCGACGTGCGCAACAACAACGGCGGCTATGTGAATGGCCATGTCATCGACGTGTTCGCGCGCCGCAACTATCTGATGATGACCGCCCGCGACCGCTTCCCGGTGCCCAGCCGCCAGAACCTGGGTCAGCGCGCCCTGGGCCTGCCGACCGTGCTGGTCACCAACGAGTCGTCGCTGTCGGACGCCGAGGACTTCACCGAGGGCTACCGCGCGCTGGGACTGGGCAAGGTGGTGGGCAAGCCCACGGCCGGGTGGATCATCTTCACCAGCGGTCGCGCCCTGGTCGACGGCTCCAATGTGCGCCTGCCATTTGTTCGCATCGACGACCTGCGCGGCCAGAACATGGAGCTCAATCCGCGTCCGGTGGACGTCGATGTCGACCGGCCGCTGGGCGAGACCCTCAGCGGCGGCGACGCGCAACTGGACGCGGCGGTGAAGACACTGCTGGGCGGCAAGTAGCCATGTTCTCCCTGTCCACCCTGGCGACGTTCGGTGCGGGTCTGCTGGTTCTCCAGCTGACACCCGGCCCGGACATGATGCTGGTGGTCGGGCGGGGCATAGGGCAGGGCCGTCGCATCGCGCTGCTGACCGTGCTGGGCATGACGGTCGTCGCCGGCGTCGTACAGGTGTCCCTGCTGGTGCTGGGCGTGGCCTCGCTGCTGGCGACCACGCCGCTGGCCCTGACCGCCCTGCGGTGGGTCGGCGCGGCCTATCTGGTCTGGCTGGGCGGCAAGCTGATCATCGGCAGCTTTCGCGGCCATGCCGGCGCTCGGACGGTCGCGCCGGTTTCGGCCTGGCGGGCGGTGCGCGAGGGCATGGTCAACAACCTGACCAATCCAAAGCC
The DNA here is from genome assembly GCF_965279145.1 of Caulobacter sp. Classification (NCBI taxonomy): domain Bacteria; kingdom Pseudomonadati; phylum Pseudomonadota; class Alphaproteobacteria; order Caulobacterales; family Caulobacteraceae; genus Caulobacter; species Caulobacter sp. The sequence continues at coordinate 620,935 of NZ_OZ257139.1, read as the reverse complement.
CCTGCTGTTCATGTTCGCCTTTCTGCCCCAGTTCGTTGACCCGGCGCGGGGGCCTGTCTGGCTGCAGCTTCTGATCCTGGGCTGCCTGCAGAAGCTGTCGGGCATGATCTCTCTGGGCTCCGCCGCCCTGGCCTCCGGCGCGGTCGGCGGATGGCTGGCGCGCGCGCCGGAACGGCGCGCCTGGCAGGAGCGTTTCACGGGCCTCGTCATGATCAGCCTGGGCCTTCGCCTGCTGCTGTCTGGCGATCTTCGCGCGGTCGCGCGTTGACAGTCTGATCGCGGACTCCGAAGGTCCCCGGCCATCCCGCCTGACCCGGAGTCCGCCTTGACCAATATCCTGCACGCCATGCTGGGCAAGGGATTGGGCGGCCTGGAGCAGGTGTTCCTCGACTATCAGCCGATCCTGGAAGCCATCGCCGCCAAGCGCGGCGGAACCTGTACGGGCGTGGTGCGAAAGGACGGCAAGGTCGCCGCCGCCGAGGCGGGGCGGACGCCCTCCCTGGCCGCCATCCCGGCCTTCACGGACTGGGATCCCGTTTCGACCGGCGCCGCCCGGCGGCTGGTGAAATCGGCCCAGCCTGGCCTGATCATCAGCCACGGCCAGCGGCCCGCGCGCCTGTTCGCCCGCGTGGCCGCGCCCGGAACGGTGATGGGCGTCTGCGTCCACAAGCCGGTCTTCGACGTCACGCCGGGGACCCACTACCTGTGCGTGGGTCAACATCTGGCCGCGCTGGCGGTGGAGCGCGGCGCGCCCGCCGACCATGTGCATTTCATCCCCAACGCGGTGAAGCCGCCCACCGCTCAGGCCGCGCCGTTCACGCATCCGGGCTGGAGCGTCCGCGTGGTCGCCGCGGGTCGACTGCACCCCAAGAAGGGCTTCGACCTCCTGATCCGCGCCATCGGTCACCTCCGCGCCTGGGGGATCGACGTGGTCTGCGAGATCGCCGGGGAGGGCGACGAGCGCGAGCGCCTGCAGGCCCTGATCACGGAGCTGGATCTGGACGCCTGCGTGCAACTGGTCGGCTGGACCGAGGACGTTTCCGGCTTCCTGGCGACGGGTGACATCTTCGCCTTCCCGTCTCATCAGGAGGGCTTTCCCCTGACCCTGCTGGAGGCCATGGCCGTCGGCCTGCCCGTCGTGGCGTCCGAGATCGACGGGCCGATCGAGATCCTCAAGGACGGCAAGACCGGCCGCCTGGTCCCCGATGATGACGACAATCGTCTGGCTGACGCCCTGGGCGAGCTGATCGCCGATCGCGCGGCCGCCCAGGCCATGGGCGCGGCGGCCCGCAAGCTGGTGCTGGCCGACTATGGCCCCGACCAGCTGGCGCGGCGCCTTGAAGCGGTGGTCGATCTGATGCTTTCCCGGGCTTGATGACCTGACGCTGAGAGCGTATGACGCCGCTCCCGTCCTGGTGCGGTTGGGTAGCTCAGATGGTTAGAGCGGTGGATTCATAACCCACAGGTCGGCGGTTCGATCCCGCCTCCAACCACCAGGACGGATTTCCTCACAGCCTAGCCCGCGACCGGAAACACCCGCGTCTGCTTGACCACGCCATAGGCGAAACTGGTGTCGATCGAGGCGATGCCGGGGATGGCGTGCAGCTTGCGGCGGATGAAGTCCTCATAGGCTTCCAGGCTCTGCACGATCACCCGCAGCAGGTAGTCGTCGCCGCCGGCCAGCAGGAAGCAGTCGAGGATCTGGTCGATCCGCGCCACCTGGTCCTCGAAGCCCTTGACCACGTCCTGGCCATGACGATCCAGCCGCACGCGGATGAAGACGGTGATCGGCAGGCCATAGGCCTTCTGGTCGACCAGGGCCGTATAGCCGGTGATCACGCCCTCGGCTTCCAGATTGCGCAGCCGGCGCAGGCAGGGGGAGGGTGACAGGTTCACGCGGTCGGCCAGATCCTGGTTGGTCAGGCGGCCGTCCTTCTGCAGTTCGCGGATGATCTGCCGGTCCTTGGCGTCCATGGGGGGCTCCTTGAGCGGATTCTGCCAATCTGAAGATCAATTCTAGCAGACTTGGCAATCTTCCGCCGCCTGATCCGGGTGAACCTCGTCGTGAACAGGGAGCAGAGTTCATGGCGCACGATCTTGGCGAAGCCGGCTTTTCGACGCGGGCGATCCACGCGGGCTATGACCCGGCCGATGAGCACGGCGCCCTGACGCCGCCGGTGCACCTGACCTCGACCTTCGCCTTCGACAGCGCCGAGGCGGGCGGCGAGATGTTCGCCGGCACGCGGCCGGGCCACTTCTACTCGCGGATCTCCAATCCCACGACCGACCTGCTGGAGCGCCGGATCGCCTCGCTGGAGGGCGCCGAGGCTGGCGTCGCCACCGCCTCCGGCATGGGCGCGATCACGGCCGTGATGTGGAGCTTCCTGCGCTCGGGCGACGAGGTGGTCACCGACCAGACCCTGTATGGCTGCACCTTCGCGTTCATGCGCGACGGCCTTTCACGGTTCGGGATCACCGTCACCCAGGTGGACATGACCGACATGGACGCCCTGGCGGCGGCGGTCAGCGACAGGACCCGGATCATCTATTTCGAGACCCCGGCCAATCCCAATATGCGGCTGGTCGATATCGCCGCCGCCGCCAAGGTGGCGCGGCGCTGCGGCGCCAAGCTGGTGGTCGACAACACCTACGCCACCCCGCTGCTGACCCGGCCGGTCGAACTGGGCGCCGACATCGTCGTTCACTCGGCGACCAAGTATCTGGGCGGTCATGGCGACCTGATCGGCGGTGTCGCGGTGGGCGGCGTCGAGGACATGGCCCGCGTGCGTCTGACCGGGGTCAAGGACATGACCGGGGCGGTGATGTCGCCCTTCACGGCCTTTCTGGTCCTGCGGGGCCTGAAGACCCTGACCCTGCGCGTGCGCCAGCACTGCGCCAGCGCCGCTAGCGTCGCCGCCTGGCTGGAGGCCCATCCCGCCGTGACACGGGTCTTCTATCCGGGGCTGAAGAGCTTTCCCCAGCAAGACCTGGCCCGCCGCCAGATGGCGCTGCCGGGCGGGATGATCGCCTTTGAGCTGGCGGGTGGGCACGCCGCCGGCGTCGCGATGATGAACCGCCTGACGATGATCCGCCGGGCCGTTTCGCTGGGGGACGCCGAGACCCTGATCCAGCATCCGGCCAGCATGACCCATTCGACCTACAGCGCGCAGGAACGGGCGGCGGCGGGGATCGGCGAGGGGCTGGTGCGGCTGTCGATCGGTCTGGAGGACGAGGCCGACATCCTGGCGGACTTGGCCCATGCGCTGCGGCCCGTGGCTGTGCCCCAGGCGGTCTAGACGTCCAGAAACGCGCCCTCGCCGGCGGCGCGCCGCCTTTGAGGAGGTTAACGCGACGCCCCGGCCGGGGACTGTGCCCCGACGCGTCGGGAAGCCGACAAAACTCCATGGTTTCAGGGTGTTGTGATTAAAATTATGTCCTTAACGGGCGTTAAAGGACTTCGCTGCACGGCCGATTAACTGCGTGATGCGTTTATGACTTCATGTCGAAGTACGCGTCAGATGGAGAGGCCGATCGCCGGGTCGCGCCCCGGACCGCGACCCACAGGGTTGGGAAGGTGCTGTGCGGCGTCTTCGCGTGGGATTGCGTCATCCGCGACGTTTCCAGCGCCGGCCTGCGGGTGCAGATGCTGGCGGGTGTGAACCCTCCGGCCAAGGTCCAGCTGGTCGATATCACGGCGGGTCTGGCCCATGACGTGCAGGTCGCCTGGCAGAAGGATCGCGAGGTGGGCTTCAAAGTCCTGCGCACCCACGACCTGCGCGGGTTGACGGCGTCGTCGGCGCGCACCGCCAAGAAGATCTGGGCCGCTTCGCAGTCACGGGTTTCAGCGAGCTGAGCGCGTCCGTGGCGAGTCTCCTGACAGCAAAAGACCCCGACAGGTGACCGTCGGGGTCTCGGTTTGCACGTGACGACCCAGGTCGCCTCGCCTCAGGATCAGGCGGCGTTTTCGGTCCGGCCGGCTTCGTCGGCCATCGCCCGCACCAGATCGAGAACCTGACGGCGAACACGGCCGCGACCGATGCGCGGGAACACCTCGGCCAGTTCCAGCCCCTCGGGCGTGGTCAGGAATTCCTGAACGACGCGCTCGGCGTGCTGGCTGGCGTCATCGATTTCCGAGCCGCCCATCGGGTCGGCCAGGCCATCAAAGAAGAACGACACCGGCACCTGCAGCGTCCGGGCGATCTCATACAGTTTCGAGGCGCTCACGCGGTTGGCGCCGCGCTCGTATTTCTGCACCTGCTGGAACGTCAAACCCAGGGAATCGGCCAGCTGTTCCTGGCTGACACCCAGCAGTTTCCGGCGCATGCGAACGCGCCCGCCGACGTGCAGATCGACCGGATTGGGTCGCCGGCCTTCGGTTTCTTCGCTCATTTTTTTCGCCTCCAGCGGTTGTCTGGAAAGAATGACACGACCGTGACGTTGGCGGAAGTACGGCGCGGCGTTACGTCGCGCAGGTTGAGCCTCCAGACCCCGATATGGGTATAAGATGCCGGAAACAGGGAACTTTCTCTCGATTTGAGACAGGGTGTCCCTACCCAAATTGAGGAAGTCCACGTCTTGAGGGCGCTCTTGTCGCCCTCGTCATGGAACACGCCGCCCATCGCCAACCGGCGCGAGTCGCGGAGGGGCCGATTTTCGGATGTGACGATGATGGATCATGAACGCGCCCCCAGGACCTGACGGTCGTCATGGGTGCGGGGTTCTTCGCGTGGCGATAGACCAAACGGCCTATGCCATCCCACCGCGGGCTTGCGTTCGCCGCGCGACGGCCCGAACATCGACCCATGACCCAGACCTCCGGCGAGCGTTACCGCAGCTTCTCGGCCTTCTATCCCTTCTATCTGACCGAGCACGTCAATCCGACGAGCCGCCGCCTGCATGTGGTGGGCACGACCCTGGTGCTGATCTGCCTGGCCCTGGGTGTGCTGGCGAACCCCCGCTGGTTCATCGCCGCGCCGCTGGTCGGCTACGGTTTCGCCTGGGTGGGCCACTTCGTGTTCGAAAAGAACCGGCCGGCGACGTTCAAGTATCCGCTCTACAGCCTGGCGGGCGACTTCCGCCTGTGGTTCGAGGTGGTGACGGGCCAGCGACGCTGGTGAGCGCGCAAGGGTTTCAAGCGATGGGTTCGCCGGCCTGTCGGTGCTAGGTTGCCCGATCATTTGAAAGAGCGTTCCTTGATCGAGCAATATGGCTGGTCCGATGCGCTGTCGCGGGCCTTTGAACCGCACGCGCGCGAAGGCCTCATCCCCGGACGTATCGTCGTCCAGCATCGCGAAAGCTATCTGGTCGCCACCGACGAGGGCGAGCTTCGCGGCAAGCCGTCTGGCCGTCTGCTCCACGAGGCGCGCGAGGCGGGTCATCCGGCCGTCGGCGACTGGGTGGCGCTAGCGCTGAACCTCGTCGAGCGCACCGCCACCATCCACGCCATCCTGCCGCGCCGCACGACCTTCGTGCGCCGGGCGGCCGACAGCGTGCAGACCCTGCAGGTCATCGCCGCCAATATCGACGTCGCCTTCGTCGTCACCTCGATGAACGCCGACCTCAATCCGCGTCGGATCGAACGTTATCTGGCCGCCGCCTGGCAGAGCGGGGCGAGGCCGGTGGTGGTGCTGACCAAGTCCGACCTGTGCGTCGATCCGCAGGCCCAGGCCGCCGAGATCGCCGCCTTGGCGGCTGGGTGCCCGGTGCTGATGGTGTCGGCGCGGCAAGGAGTGGGTCTGGACGAACTGCTGGCCCAGGTGGCTCCGGGCGAGACCTGCGTCCTGATCGGCTCATCCGGCGTGGGCAAGTCCACCCTGGTCAACGCCTTCCTGGGCGAGGAGCGGATGGCGACCCAGGCGATCCGCGAGTCCGACGACCAGGGGCGCCACACCACCAGCCATCGTCAGCTGGTCCTGCTGCCCGGCGGCGGGCTGATCCTGGATACGCCCGGCATCCGCGAAGTCGGTCTGATCGACGCCGATGAAGGTCTCGGGGTCGTGTTCGACGACATCGAGAGCCTGATCCAGGATTGCCGGTTCAACGACTGCGGTCACGCCAACGAACCGGGCTGCGCGGTGCGAGGCGCGCTGAAGAGCGGCGCGCTAGACCCTGCCCGCTGGGCGAACTTCCAGAAGCTGGGCCTGGAACTGGCGGCCGTGGAAGAGAAGGCCGATCGGGTCGCCAAGGACGCCGAACGCCGCCGTCTGGCCGCGCTTCAGAAGACCTACCGCGCCAGCAAGCGGAACCTGCGGGGCGATTGAGGTCAGGGCCTAGCCGTCGAAGCTAGAGCATTTTCCGATAAGTGTGAAACGGTTATCGGATCGAAAAATGCTCTAAACTTTTGATTTAGAGCCCTTTTCGCCCGACCTTGATGAAACTATCAGGTCGGAAAGGGCTCTAGGCCGCCGCTTCGGCGCTGTCGGCGTCGCCGCCCAGAAGGGCGCTGAGTACGATGGCCAGTCGCTCGGGCTTGATCGGCTTTTCCACCACGTCCTGCATGCCGGCGGCCAGATAGGTCTGGACGTCGATCGGATCGGCGTTGGCGGTTAGGGCGACGATGGGCGTTGCGGCCGGGTGGCCGCCCATGTCGCGGATGGCGCGGGTGGCGGTCACGCCGTCCATGCGCGGCATCTTGATATCCATCAGGATCAGGTCGAAGCGGCCGCTTCTGGCCATTTCGACGGCTTCCACGCCGTCGACGGCCTGTTCCGACGTGCACTCGAACATGTCGCACAGGGCTTCGGCGACCATGCGGTTGGTGGCGTTGTCATCGACGATCAGGATGTGAGCGGCCCGGGCGTCGATCGCCGGTTCGGCGGGCGGGGCCGCGCTGGTCTCGGCCGAGGGCGCCACGAAGGCGAAGCGAACGGTCAGGCCGGAGCCGCGATTGGCTCTCGCCGAGACCTCGCCGCCCAGGCCGCGCATGATGCGGTGCGCCAGCGCCATGCCGACGCCCAGCGCCATCTCGGTGCGGTCCTCGATGCGGGCGGCGCCCAGGGGCGTATAGATGCGGTCCAGGCGGTCTTCGGCCACGCCGGCGGCGTTGTCTCGGACGCTGCCTTCCAGGTGCACGCCGTCTTCTTCGGGCCGGGCCTGCAGACAGGCTTCGATGACGCCGCGGCCGCTGGCCAGGGCGCTCTCGATCAGGGCGTCGAACACCTGCATCAGGCGCTCGCCGTCGACCTCGACGCCGCACTCGGGATCGCCGTCGTAGGAGAAGAGCAGGGTGGCGCCGCTCTCGGTGGCGCGCGCCGACCAACGGGCCTCCACCGCGTCGGCCAGGTCGCGCAGGCGGACGGGCGTCGGATGCAGCGCCAGATGGCCCAGGGTCGAGCGGTGCAGGTCGATGGCGCGGCCCAGCATCGCGCCCATGTCGCGACTGGTTTCGCCGATGGCGCGGACAAAGGCGCTGGCGTCGGGCGTCAGGCGCTGCTGTTCCAGCCGCTCGGTGATGGCCAGGACGCCGTCGAGGTGATGTGTGATGTCGGCGGCCATGCGCTCGACCAACGCCATGGCGTCCCGGGCCTCGCGCTGGCGGCGGCGATAGGAGGCGAGCAGCGACCCCAGGCCGCCGACGCCGACATAACCGCCGGCCTCGTCCACGCCCACGAAGGAGGTGCGGAAGATGGGCGAGGGGCTTTCGGCGAGGCCATCGACAAAGGCGCTCAGATCTTCCGAGGCCTGAACCAGACGGGGCGAGGCGTCCATCAGCTTGCTGATCGGGCTTTCAGCCAGGCTGTCGCCAGTCGCGGCCATGATTCCGACCAGCACGTCGCGATAGACCAAGCCCACGGGCGCGCCGTCGTCACCGGTCACGGCGACTGAAGACGCGTTGGGATCGCCCGTGAAGATCGCCAGCACGTCCTTGCAGGACATGGTCGGGGCGACCGGCGCGCGGCGATCAATAAGACGAAATAGCGTTTCCATGCGGCCGCTTCGCTGGCGTCTGTGAAGAGCCATACTGCCCTCGTCGCCCTTGCGGAGTCGTTAAGTCTCCCGAGGATTCTCGTCAGGGTCGTTTCGGGCGTCGTCGCGAGGGCCGGTGATCGGTCACCAAAAAGGGCGGCGGGATGACCCGCCGCCCCAGGAAGGACGTCTCGTCTCAGCGACGAAAGCCTACCACTTCTTGGTCACGCTCACGCCGTAGAGGCGCGGCTCTTGCGTGATCACGTTGGTGAACAGACCCGAAGAGTCGTCGGTGGTGTAGGCGTCGACGATCGGGGTGTCGTTGGTCAGGTTCTTCACATAGGCGTCGACCGACACGCCCCATTCCGGCTTCTCGACCTTCAGGGTGATGTTGGCGTTTTCCCAGGACTTCAGCTTGTCGTAGGCGGTGTTGTAGACGCGGGCGTATTGGCCGGTCTGACGATAATAGTCGCCGCGCAGGGTGGCCGACCAGCCACCGGAGAAGTCCCAGGTGTATTGGGCGCCGACCGCGGTGGTCCAATGCGGCGAGTTGGGCAGTTCGTTGCCCGACAGATTGGCGGCCGTGCCCTCGATCGAATAGCCCGCGCCGTAGTTGTAGAGCCCGGTGGCGTTGGCCAGGAAGGCCGCGGTGCCGGCCGGCAGACCCGCGCCGCCCAGGGCCGCCGGAGTGGCGAGGAAGCCCTGATAGGCCGCCGCGCCGGTGCAGGCGAAGGGCAGGGTAGCTCCCGCGCCGGCCCCGATGATCGTGGCCACGCCAGCGGTCGTCAGCACGCAGTTGGCGCCGACGGACGAGGCGTTCGGACCCACCTTCACGACCGTGTAGGCCGCATTGCTCTGGGTCCGGTTCATCGTGTCGATCGAGGTGACGCCGTCGCCGATCTTGGTGTGCAGGTAACCGACATTGGCGTTGAGGCGCAGGTTATGGACCGGCGACCAGATCGACTCGAACTCAAGGCCATAGACCGAGGCGTTGACGTTCTCGTTGACCGAGGTGCGGTTGACGATCTTCGAGATCTGATAGCCCTGATAGTCGTAGTAGAAGCCCGTGGCGTTGAAGAGCAGGCTGCCGCCCATCAGGGTGTTCTTGGTGCCCAGTTCGATGGCGTTGACGAACTCGGGTTCGAAGGTCTGCTTGATGCCGACCGAGTTGGCGGGCACGCCCGGATTGATGCCGCCGCCCTTGTAGCCCTTGGAATAGAAGGCATACAGCAGGGTGTCGTCGGTGAACGACAGGTGCGCCTTGTAGTCGAAGCCGAAGCGTCCGGTCAGTTCGCTGAAGCGCGCGCGCTGGTCGGGGTTGGTCGGGTTCAGGGTCAGGCCCGTGCCCGCCGCCAGCAGAACGGTCGAGTAGTTCTTGACGGCCTTCTTGTCGCGGGTCTGGCGCAGGCCCAGGGTGAACTTCAGGTCGTCATTGGCCTGGAAGTACAGTTCGCCGAACAGGGCGTCCGACACCAGGTTATAGGGCGTGCGGTTGTCATAGTAGTTGTGGCCATTGCCGGTCGGCGTCGCCGAGGTGTCGATGCCGATGCAGTTGGCGGTGGTCGTGGCGTTGCAGTTCGGGTTTCCGGTCTTGGAATAGTTCAAGGCCAGCGACGACAGCGTCAGCGAGTTGCCGATCACGTAGTAGTCGGTCAGCGTCCGGTAGGTGAAATGGATGCCGCCGACGTTGAAGTTCAGCGGGCTGTCGAAGTTGGACTGCAGGCGCAGTTCCTGGCTGAACTGCTCTGAACGGCCCGACGAGATGTCGATGGTGGTGAACTTGTTGGTGTTGCCCACCTGCGGGTCGTTGAAGAAGCCGCCCGGCGTGAACGGGGTGCTGTTGAACGGAACGATCGCGACGTTCCGGTTGTAATCCTGCTTGGTGTAGACGTTACCCTTGCCATACGAGGTCATGGCCGTGATCGACAGCTCGTCGGTCAGGTCATAGTTCAGGGTGAACTGATAGTTGTTCGATTTCGACTGATAGAGCGGATCAAGCGCGGTTTCGATTTCTTGCAGGTCGCGCGAGGTGGTGTCGCCGGCGTTCACATCACCGGAGGTAAAGCCGAAGATATTGCCCAGCAGGCCGGTCAGGGTGCCTGACGTATTGACGGTGCCATAGGCCGAGGCGCCGTAGAGCGAGCTCGGCAGGCAGCCCTGGGTCAGGAAGATCCGCGACGCGCCGGTGGGAACGCCGCCGACCGAGGCGGGGCCGTTGTCCTTGGTGCAAAGCTGCTTGCCGGTGCGGGCGCGAGCGTCGTCTTCATTGAAGCGCTCCCACAGGAAGTTGGTGCGCAGTTTGTCGGTCGGGTTGAACATCACCTGGACGCGGGTCGAGTACAGATCCCGGTCGTCGACCTTGTGATTGTTGAAGGTGTTGGTGACGAAGCCGTCGCGCTTGACCATGGTGCCGGCCAGCCGGACGGCCAGCTTGTCACCAAAGATCGGCATGTTGACCATGCCGCGGACCTTCTGGGATCCGTAGTTGCCCACTTCGGCGCGGACCATGGCCTCGAAGACGTCGGTCGGCTTGGCGGTGATCACATTGACCACGCCGCCCGTGGCGTTGCGGCCATAGAGCGTGCCTTGCGGGCCGCGCAGCACTTCGACGCGCTCCACGTCATAGAATTCGGCTTCGAACAGGGTGCCCGACTGCTGGGGGGCGTTGTTCAGGTGGACGCCGACCCCCTGGTCGGCGGACGCGCCGACCGCCTTGGCCCCAATGCCGCGGATCTGGAAGTTGAAGCTGTTGGTGAAGTTGCTCTTGGCGAAGGTGACGTTCGGGATTGCTTGCTGAAGGTTGGGACCCCCGTCGATCTTCTGGGCTTCAAGCGTGTCCTGGCTGAAGGCGGAAACCGCGATCGGCACGTCCTGAAGGGCCTCTTCCTTCTTCTGGGCGGTGACGACCAGTTCCTCGATGACCGTGGTCTGTTGACCGCTGGCCTGCTGGGCGAAAGCTGGGGCGGCGACGGCTGAAAGCACGGCCGCCGAAGCGCCCATGGCCAGCAGGCTCCGCAAACGCGAAGATTGCGACATTCGAATTCCCTCCCTGAACGCCGCGAGTCCTTATGCGGACTTCTGCGGGCGCTGTTTGTTTCCTCGGCGCCGTACCATTCGCGCTACGCGGGCGTACGGCTGGCCCCTCGCAGCATTGGAGGATTGCATACTTGCGTTCTTTGACTGTCAACTGCCGCGAGCCTAAGTGAACAGTGATAGGTTACGCCTTTTCACTTTCCCTCGGGTCAGGTTCTCCTGTTTGGGGCAAGTTTCCACCGGCATTAGAAAAGTCGGTTTGGCGTTTCCGCTACGGAAATCAGACTTTATGCGCCCCCGGAACGAAGCCCTGCGGTGATAATACGTCGCAAGTGTATCTGTGTTCATGGTTTGGGTATTGGGCCTCAAAGCCTCAAGGGGGCTGTTTTCCGACGGTCTCCCGTGACGGCGAAGGCCTTTGCGGGACCAGGGGCGTTTCGAGCCGCCGCCGCCTCGTGTAGAGGAGGGCATGGCTTTCCCTTTCGACCCCCGCACAGCCCGGCGTTCGCCGGGCCGGAGATCCGTCCATGACTGACGCCGCCCTGGTGCTGTTCTCTGGCGGCCAGGACAGCAGCGTCTGTCTGGCCTGGGCGCTGGAGCGCTATGCCCGCGTCGAGACCGTCGGCTTCGACTATGGCCAGCGACACGTCATCGAGATGGAGGCGCGCGTGGCGGTGCGTCACCAGATCGCCGCCCGTTTCCCGCATTGGGCCGAGCGCCTGGGCGAGGACCACGTGCTGGACCTGAAGGGTTTCGGAGCCGTCGCGGAGTCGGCCCTCACCGCCCATCGCGCCATCGAGATGACCGATCGCGGCCTGCCCTCGACCTTCGTGCCGGGCCGCAACCTGGTGTTCCTGATCTATGCCGCGGCCCTGGCTGATCGTCGGGGCATCGCGGCCCTGGTGGGCGGCATGTGCGAGACCGACTTCTCGGGCTATCCGGATTGCCGGCGCGACACGCTGGACGCCATGCAGACCGCGCTGAACCTGGGCATGGATCGCGACTTCCGCATCGAAACGCCGCTGATGAAGCTGACCAAGGCGGAAACCTGGGCCCTGGCCAAGGCGCTGGGCGGCGAGGACCTGGTCGACCTTATCGTGGTCGAGAGCCACACCTGCTATCGCGGCGAGCGCGGCGACCTGCATCCCTGGGGCCACGGCTGCGGTGAATGCCCGGCCTGCGACCTGCGCCAGAAGGGCTATGAGGACTGGGACGCCGCAGGGCGGGAGGCCCTTCCGGCGTGACCTACTCGGTGAAAGAGATCTTCCTGACCCTGCAGGGCGAGGGCGGTCAGGCGGGCAAGGCGGCGGTGTTCTGCCGCTTTTCCGGTTGCAACCTGTGGACTGGCCGGGAGCAGGATCGCGCCAAGGCCGTCTGCACGTTCTGTGACACCGATTTCGTGGGCACGGACGGTGAGGGGGGCGGCAAGTTCGCCACGCCGGAACTGTTGGCCGACGCGGTCGAGGCCGCCTGGACCGGTGGCCCCAACGATCGCCTGGTGGTCTGCACCGGCGGCGAGCCGCTGCTGCAACTGGATTCGCCGGCCATCGCGGCCCTGCACGCCCGCGGCTTCATGATCGCGGTGGAGAGCAACGGCACCGTCGAAGCCCCCGACGGCATCGACTGGGTGTGCATCAGCCCCAAGGCCGACGCGCCCGTCGTGCAGACCCAGGGCCAGGAACTGAAGCTGGTCTATCCGCAGGACAAGGCGCTGCCCGAGCGCTTCGAGCACCTCGATTTCGAGCGCTTCTACCTGCAGCCGATGGACGGTCCCGATCGCGAGCGGAATACGCAATTGGCCGTCGCCTATTGCCTTTCCCACCCTCAATGGCGTTTAAGCGTCCAAACACACAAATATCTCGGCCTGCCCTGACGGATAAGGCGCTCGACCTGGTGACAGGGTCGTTGCGCTAGAGCCTCCCAGGCCCTGTCAAAAAGAAGTACCTGATGAAGCCCGTCTTCGAGATCACGAAGGCCGCGACGTTCGACGCGGCTCACTACATCGAGCAAGGTCCCGCCGACCATCGCTACCGCAAGCTGCACGGCCACTCGTTCAAGGTGGAAGCCAGCGTGAAGGGCGCGTTGCAGGACGCCGGCTGGGTCGCCGACCTGGAAAGCCTGGACACCGCGCTCAAGTCGGTCGCCACCGAACTGGATCATGGCCTGCTGAACGATCGGCCCGGTCTGGAAAGCCCCACCCTGGAGCGGCTGTGTCTCTATTTCGCCGAGCGCCTGACGCCGGCCTTTCCGGGTCTGTCGCGCGTGGTGATCTCGCGGCCGACGATCGGCGAAAGCTGCGCGCTCAGCCTCTGAGGGCCGGGGCTTAGTCTTCGTACTGGCGAGCCTGGCGGGCCTTGTCGCTGTCACCCGGTATGACCGCCTTGCCGGTGGCGACCACGGCCTTGCCGCCGATCTTGGCGGCGCCGCCGACCACGGCGCCGGTGACGCCGATGGCCGTGCCCGCCACCGTGCCGACGGCGCTGGCGGCCATGCAGCCCTGAAGCGTCAGTCCCAGGACGGCGAAGGCGGTGGCGGTGATCAGGCGTTGACGGGTCATGGCGCGCTCACGGGTCAGGAGACGGCGCCATCATGGCTAACAGGTCTTAAGACCGCGTGAGCGACGGTCAGAGGGCGATGGCGTCCTCGGCCCGCCGCCAGGGGCCGTTGTGGTCGGACGCTGTTCTTCGCCGGCGATCCGGGCCGAAATAGCCCGCGCAGCGCACATAGTCGCGGGGCTGGTCGATCAGCAGGGTCAGGCGATGCACCAGGCTTCGACCCGTCACCGGCTTGGTCAGGAACTCGTTGACCCCGGCGTCGCGGGCGTCCTGCACGCGCCGGGTCGTCGAGTGGCCGGTGATCATGATGACCGGGACGAACGGATTGGGGCTGTCGGGCGAACGGCGCAGCAGGTTGACGAAGTCGATCCCGCCGAGGCCGCCCATCTTCAGGTCGCTGATGACGATGTCGATCGGCACGCGCCGCATCATCGACAGCGCTTCACCGCCGTCGATCGCCTCGAAGATATGCCGCACGCCAATGGCGCGCAGCATCTCGGTCAGCAGCAGCCGCATGTGACTGTTGTCATCGACCAGCAGGATTTTCAGCGGATCGAAACGCACGCGCTCTCTGTTTCTCGATGCGCGTCGGCGCAACCTTTGGGCGATCTCCATGGGTGGAGTTCGCTCATCGGGCAAGCATTACAGTCTTGCAATGTGACTGGTCAACCTGAAAACCTGAATGTTTTCAGTGGTCAGACCACATCGGCTCCGATAGCCGCCAAAAGGCCCTAAAAGCGGCCGTCCTGGCCCGGGCGATAGGCGCCGCCGCCGGTCTGGGCGCGATGCCGCAGGAAGGCGTCGGCCAGCACGCAGGCGGTCATGGCCTCGACCACCGGCACGCCGCGAATGCCCACGCAGGGGTCGTGACGGCCCTTGGTGCGCAGCTCGACGTCCTCACCGGCCTCGTTGACCGTCTCGCGCGGGATCAGGATCGAGGAGGTCGGCTTGAACGCCACGCGGGCCACCACCGGCTGGCCGGTCGACAGCCCGCCCAGCACCCCGCCGGCGTGGTTGGTCAGGAAGACCGGACCGTCATTGCCCATCCGCATCTGGTCGGCGTTGTCCTCGCCGGTCAGGGCGGCGCTGGCGAAGCCCTCGCCGATCTCCACGCCCTTGGCGGCGTTGATCGACATCAGGGCCGCCGCCAGCTCGGCGTCCAGCTTGCCATACAGCGGCGCGCCCCAGCCTGCCGGCACGCCGGTGGCCTCGACCTCGACGATGGCCCCGGTCGAGGAGCCGGCCTTGCGGATCTTTTCCAGATGCTCTTCCCAGACCGGGATGATGTCGGCGTCGGGCGACCAGTAGGGGTTCTGCTCGACCTGGTCCCAGTCCCAGCGCGACCGGTCGATGGCGTGCGGGCCGATCTGCACCAGGGCCGCGCGCACCGTGACGCCGGGGATCACCAGCCGGGCGATGGCGCCGGCCGCGACCCGCGCCGCCGTCTCGCGGGCCGAGCTGCGGCCGCCGCCGCGATAGTCGCGCACGCCGTACTTGGCGAAATAGGGATAGTCGGCGTGACCCGGCCGGAAGGCCTGGGCGATCTCGCCATAGTCCTTGGACCGCTGGTCGGTGTTCTCGATCATCAGCGAGATCGGCGTGCCGGTGGTGCGCTGGCCGTCGGTGCGCGCGTCCTCGAACACGCCCGACAGGATGCGCACCGCGTCCGGCTCCTGGCGCTGGGTGACGAACTTGCCCTGGCCGGGGCGACGCTTGTCGAGGAAGGCCTGGATCATCTCGGGCGTCAGGGCGATGCCGGGAGGGCAGCCGTCGACGACGCAGCCAAGCGCCGGGCCGTGGCTTTCGCCCCAGGTGGTGACGCGGAACAGATGACCGAAGGTGTTGTGCGACATGGCGGGGCTTCTAGCGGAAAGAGCCGGCTGCGGCAAAGCGCGGTAGATCCTCCCCCTGAAGGGGGAGGCGGCCGAAGGCCGGAGGGGGGAGTCGGCAATGAGTCAGCAGAACTTCCCCCTCCGTCGCCTTCGGCGACACCTCCCCCGCTAGGGGGAGGACCTTTGAAACTACCCCCGAACCTTCGCCGCATCCGCCAGGTAGAGCTCCAGGTTCGTCCAGCCCGAGCCGTCCCGGGCCGGCGCCGCGCCGTCGGCCTTTTTCGGGTTGAAGCCGTGCGCCGCCTCCCACGCATCGGGCATGCCGTCGCCGTCGAAGTCGACCGCCGCCTTGCCGGGGGCGAGGGCGGGCCAGCCGCCGACGTCCTGCTCGTTATTGATGATCTTGCCGGTCCGGGCTTTCACGCCCTCGATCACCCGAAGGTCCACCGCGTCGCGGGCCACCGAGGCCCCGGCGTCGGCGAGGATGCGGCCATAGGCGCTGGCGGCGGGCTCGGGCGTGATCGGGGCGATGTCGATGGGCGCGGACTGCCGATAGCCCTCCGGATTGACGCCGGTGACCAGGCTCCACGGATCGGCCGGGATCTCGCCGTTCATGCTGTTGCCGGCGAAATACGCCCTGGCCAGGCTGTTGCTCTCGTTGAAGGCGATGGCCTTTTCGGAGTCGGGTCCGGCGACATAGGCGTTGTCGACGAAGTTGTAGGCGACCAGCGCCGCCTTGTCGGCGTCATAGCCGGCATAGCCGTGGCCCCAGTTGTAGAAGACGTTGGAGCGAAACTCGATGAAGGCGCCGACCGGGTCCTTGTCGGGCCCGTCATAATTGCCGGGACGCGGCATGCGCGCCACGTGGTTGGCCCACAGATTGTGATGGAAGCTGATCTTCGAGCCCTGGCCGCCGCGCACCAGGCTGCCATAGCCATGATCACCCTTGGCGTGGATCGAGTGGGCCAGGCTTTCGGCGATGATCGACCACTGGACGGTCAGGTCGAAAAAGCCCTGTTCCGGATTGTCGAACCGGGCCGAGGCCGACAGGGTCTCGTCCACCGACCAGCTGGCCGACACGTGGTCCAGGATGATCCGATGACCCTTGGCGATCCAGATGGCGTCGCCCTCGGTCCTGCTCTCGGCGCCCAGGCGCGAGCGGATGAAACGGATGACCACGTCATCGGCGGCCACCACCAGGGTGTGGTCGCGCAGCGTGATTCCGCCGCCCGGCGCGGTCTGGCCGGCGATGGTGATCTGGCCGCTGGCGATCTTCAGTTCGCTCTTGAGCGGGATCGTGCCGGCCACGTCGAACACCACGGTGCGCGGGCCCTTGGTCTCGACGGCGGCGCGCAGGGAGCCGGGACCGGCGTCCTCAAGATTGGTCACCCGGATCACCGCCCCGCCGCGCCCGCCGACGCTCAGGCGACCCGCGCCCTCGGCGCCGGGGAAGGCGACGATTTCCTTGGGGGCGGCGAGGGAGGGGCCGGTCGCGCAGGCCGAGACGGCAAGAGCCAGGGCGGCGAGGCTGGCGGCGTTCTGAAGGTGGCGACGCATGGCGTGTTTCATCCCCGGTGGTGCAGTGGCGTCTCATGGCGCCTTTGGGCGGTGAACGCGAAAATGACCGTCGGAGGCGGTTCTGTCCACCGGTGTCATTTCCGACTTCGCGAGGAACTCGCCCCCTCCTGACCTGCTGCGCAGGTCGTCTTCCCCCGTAGGGGGAAGACGGGATCCGCGCTCTTCGTCTTCCCCCTCCGGGGGAAGACGACCGCGTAGCGGTCCGTAGGGGGCAAGTCTGGCGGACATGGCGTCTCAGCCTCACGCGGGAGACCGCTGAGTTAGTCGGGGAGGCGCGAAGCGGCCGGGACGAACCCGGAGACCGTGATGTGTGTTTTGCGTTTCGGCTCGACCTGTCCGCTTCGCCAAGCTGTTCTTGACCGTGAGGATTGGGGCACACGAGCGTCGGTTTCAGCTCTGATTCCCAACTAGCCCCCGGACGGGCGCGCATCTTGTCGATCGGCTAATCCGTCTCGACGCCGACGATGTGCGATAGGCGGACTCTGATCCCCGCCCTGTGATCCACGCCGTTCCGCGCCCAGGCTTCCGGTGGTCCCGGATCAATCCAACGAACAGACCACCATCGTCCCAGATGCAGGGCGTCGCGGCCCCGCTCAGCTTCATCACCCGTCGCCGCTTTGGGCCGGTACCAAGCGCCCTCCCCCTGCGACGGGGACAAGAAGAAGTATCCACCCGTTTTCGGAGCGGGGGATACGCAAGCGCGAGAAAGTTTGAAGTAATTGATTTTGCTGCACTCCATTCTCTGAACGCAGAGGATATGGCGCGACAGGCCCTCCCCCTGAAGGGGGAGGCGGCCGGAGGCCGGAGGGGGAAGTTCGCAGTGAGTCAGCAGTTACTTCCCCCTCCGTCGCCTGCGGCGACACCTCCCCCGCTAGGGGGAGGACCTAAGGGGGCGCACCCTTTGAACAGACCTCCCCCACGTCCCTAACGCGGCGCGTGGTCCAGGGAGCGGATATAGGCCGTGATGTCGGCGATTTCGCTGGAGGTCAGTTGCTTGCGGGGCATCCGGTAGTGGCCGACCTGGGAGATGGCCTCCAGTTCCCAGTCCAGCCGGGTGTCGCGGTAGCGTTCGGCGACGCTGGCGAAGTTGGGCGCGCCGCTTGAGGCGCGGCCGCCGCTGGCGCCGACCGCGTGGCATTGCGCGCATTCGCTCAGGGCCAGGGCCCGGCCGCGCGCGACGATGTCGGACTTTGACGGTTCGTTCGGCGTGCTGGCGCAGGCGCCGAGGCTGGCGGTCGCGGCCAGGATCAGGAGCAGACGAAGGACGGTACTGACTGGCGATGACATCGTGACGCTCGCGCCCGTGAGGATGATGGGAGTGTGCGCCCAAACGGCCGCGGGAAATTGATCCAGATCAAGTCTGGGCGCCTTGGCCCTCGGTCCAGTCGACGCACCCAAACTGGCTGTCGTGGTAGTGCAAGGCGATGCTGGATGCGCCCGCATTCAGATTTATCATCCAGAAATTCTACAAGTTCGCGACATATCTATTTTCTGCTTAGATCCTCTCGGAGAGTTTGTTGTAAATTTATCAGCAAATCTTTAGGTGAGTTCCAGTACATGTTGTCGGAAATAGAATTTTTATTACACATGAAATTCAAAACGCCTTCATAAGCGGTATCTGGTTTTACAAAACTCCAATCCCAGTTCAAATTATCTTTGCTCCAAAGAGATTTATCATTTGCATCGCGTTGATCCATGGCTAGAGTTTTCGTTTTTCTATTTGCGCAGTCAAATTGAGTTCTTTTGTATGTAATATTATAAAAAAACTTGTCGCTCTCATCGTATTCAGAAATCGGAGAAACGGTTATAATCCAAGCCGTGTTTCCGGATACAGATTGCGTGTCAACTAGGAATGCGGTCTGTTCGGTTGAAAGTGAAACGGCAGCATATCTATCACCCTTGGCCGCACTTGCACTATTGGTGCCAAATATTGCGATGAAGAACGCGAGCGCCAAAAGCGTCTTTCCAGAGTTTTTCATTTCTCGTCTCCCCCGCAGCCTAGCAGACCAGTGTGATGGCCTGGGGCTAATGCAAACTTTGATGAACGATTGTGTGGTGTCAAGTTCCCGCTATGCGAGAGCGATCTGTCTCGCATGCTCGAGATGGGAGTTTAAGAGCTCAATCGGATCTCGGCCGCCTAGTCCACCCTGGCCAGCACGTTCCGCAGCGTCTCGACCACCTGGTCCACATGGCTCTTTTCGATGATCAGCGGCGGCGACAGGGCGATGATGTCGGCGGTCACCCGGATCAGCAGGCCCGCGTCGAAGGCCGCCTCGAACACCTCCAGGGCCCGGGCCGTCGGCGCGCCGGGGCGGGCCTCAAGCTCGATGCCGCCGATCAGGCCCAGATTGCGGATGTCGATGACGTGGCGGGCGTCGCGCAGGCTGTGCATGGCCTCCTGCCAGTAGGCCTCCATGCCTGCCGCGCGAGCGAAGAGGTCGTCTTCCTTGTAGGTTTCCAGCGTCGCGATCCCGGCCGCGCAGGCCAGGGGGTGGGCCGAATAGGTGTAGCCGTGGAAGAGCTCGATGGGGGCGTCGGCGCCCTCCATCATGGCGTCATAGATCTTGCCCGAGGCGGCGACCGCGCCGCAGGGCACGGCGGCGTTGGTCAGGCCCTTGGCCATGCAGATCAGGTCGGGCGTGACGCCGAAGCGGTCGGCGGCGAACGGCGCGCCCAGGCGGCCAAAGCCGGTGATCACCTCGTCGAAGATCAGCAGGATGTCGTGCTTGTCGCAGATCGCCCGCAGGCGCTGCAGATAGCCCTTGGGCGGGATCAGCACGCCGGTCGAGCCGGCCACCGGCTCGACGATGACGGCGGCGATGTTGGAGGCGTCATGCAGGGCGACGATTTTTTCGAGGTTGTCGGCCAGGTCGGCGCCGTGCTCGGGCTCGCCCTTGGCGAACAGGTTGCCGACCACGCCGTGGGTGTGGGGCAGGTGGTCGACGCCGGTCAGCAGGGAGCCGAAATACATCCGGTTCTTGGGGATGCCGCCCACTGAGATGCCGCCGAAGCCCACCCCGTGATAGCCGCGCTCGCGGCCGATCAGCCGGGTCTTGGTCCCCTTGCCCCGGGCGCGGTGATAGGCCAGCGCGATCTTCAGGGCGGTGTCGACCGACTCCGAGCCTGAGTTGGTGAAGAAGATCCGGTCCAGGCCCTCGGGCGTCACCTGCGCCAGCTGGCTGGCGAAGGCGAAGGCCAGCGGATGGCCCATGTTGAAGCAGGGGGCGTAGTCCATCTCGGCGGCCTGCTTCTGGATCGCCTCGCGGATGCGGGGGCGGTCGTGGCCGGCGTTGACGCACCACAGGCCCGCGGTGGCGTCGAGGATCTCGCGGCCCTCGGGGGTCTTGTAGTGCATGTCTTTCGCGGACGAGAGCATGCGCGGATGGGCCTTGAACCGCCGGTTGGGCGTGAACGGCATCCAGAAGGCGTCGAGGTTGTTGGCGCCGAAATCGGGCATGGCGGAGATCCTTGGCGAGGTCTTGCATTGTGATCGCAATCGGGTGTGATCTTGCAACCCCCCAATATGCGGAGGAGGCGGGCGCATGGTCGAACCGAAGACACGCCGTCCCCTGGCCGAGTCACTGGCCGTGCACGATCAGGTCTATGGCGCGATCCGCCAGGCCCTGATCACCGGCCGCATCGCGCCCGGCGTCGGCGTCAGCCTGCGCACCCTGGCCGCCGAGCTGGGCGTCAGCCCGATGCCGGTGCGCGACGCCGTGCGACGACTGGTGGCCGAGCGGGCCCTGGCGATCAACCCCGCCAACAAGCGCCTGTCGGTGCCGTCCCTGACCGCCGGGCGGCTGGAACAGCTGTCCCAGGCCCGCCTGTGGATCGAGCCCGAGCTGGCCGCTCGCGCCGCGCCGCTGGCCGACGAGGCCCTGATCCGGTCGCTGCAGGCCATTGACGCCAGCCTGGACGCCGCCCTCGCGGCCGGCGACGTCGACGGCTACATGACCGCCAACCACGCCTTCCATTTCGCTATCTACGAACGGGCGGGGGCCGATGTGCTGCTGTCGATGGCCGGCGGGCTGTGGCTGCAGATCGGACCGTTCATGCGGGTGGTGTTCGGCCGGGTGGGCACGGGCGGCCTGCCGGCCGACCGCCACGCCGAGGCCATCGCCGCGCTCAAGGCCCAGGATGCGCCGGGCGCCCGCCGGGCTATCGCCGCTGATCTTTCCGAAGGCATGGACAAGATGCGGGCCGCCGTGGAGGCGGGGGCGTGACGGCCCGGCTTGACAGGCAAGCCTTGCCCAAGAACTGTGATCACAGTTTGAGGAGCGCGCAGCCGTGACCCTTCCCGCCGCCATCACCGACGCGCTTTCGCGGCTGACCCTGCCGGGTCTGGCCGTGATCGACGGCGCTCTGGTCGAGGCCGCCTCGGGCGAGGTGTTCCACAACGTCTCGCCGCGTGACGGCAGGGTGCTCAATGACGTCGCGGCCTGCGGCGCCGTCGATGTCGAGCGCGCCGTGGCCAGCGCCCGCGCGGCCTTCGAGGACGGCCGCTGGCGCGACCTGGGGCCACGTGACAAGAAGAAGATCCTGTTCCGCCTCGCCGATCTGATGGAGCGCGACGCCGAGGAACTGGCCCTGCTGGAAAGCCTGGACGTCGGCAAGCCGATCCGCGACGCGCGCGCCGTGGACGTGCCGCTGGCGATCAACACCTGCCGCTGGTACGCCGAGGCGCTGGACAAGGTGTATGGCGAGGTCGGGACCTCGCCGGTCGATCGGCTGAGCTATGCGGTGCACGAGCCGCTGGGCGTGATCGGCGCGATCGTGCCGTGGAACTTCCCGCTGCACATGGCGATGTGGAAGGTGGCCCCGGCCCTGGCCATGGGCAATTCCGTCGTCCTGAAACCCGCCGAGCAGTCGCCGCTGACCGCCCTGAAGCTGGGGGCTCTGGCCCTTGAAGCCGGGCTCCCGGCAGGGGTCCTGAACGTCGTGCCGGGTCTCGGATCGGTGGCCGGCGAGGCCCTGGCCCTGTCGATGGATGTCGACATGATCGCCTTCACCGGCTCGGGCCCCGTGGGCCGGCGGCTGATGGAATATTCGGCGCGATCGAACCTCAAGCGCGTGTCGCTGGAGCTGGGCGGCAAGTCACCCCAGATCGTCTTCGCCGACTGTCCCGACCTGGACGCCGCCGCCCAGGCCGCCGCCTGGGGCGTGTTCTATAACCAGGGCGAGGTCTGCACCGCCGCCTCGCGCCTGCTGGTCGAGGCCTCGATCCGGGACGACTTCATCGCCCGCGTCGTCGCCGTCGCCCGGGAGATGGTTCCAGGCGATCCGCTGGATCCGGCGACGGTGTTCGGGGCCATGGTCAGCGAGCGGCAGATGAACACCGCGCTCGACTACATCGCCACCGCCGACAGCCAGGGCGGCCGCCGACTGCTGGGCGGCCAGCAGGTGCGCAAGGAGAGCGGCGGCTTCTATGTCGAGCCCACCATCTTCGACCGCGTCGCGCCCGACTCCACACTGGCCCGCGAGGAGGTGTTCGGACCGGTCCTGGGGGTGATGACGTTCACGACCGAGGCCGAGGCGTTCCACCTGGCCAATGACACCGTCTATGGCCTGGCCGCCGGGCTGTGGACCTCGGATATCAACCGCGCCCTGGGCGGGGCGCGGAAGCTGAAGGCGGGTCTGGTCTGGGTCAACGGCTGGGACGCCTGCGACATCACCATGCCGTTCGGCGGCTTCAAGCAGTCGGGCTTTGGCCGCGACCGCAGCCTCCATGCGTTGCACAAGTACGCCGACCTGAAGTCGGTGTCCGTGACGCTGAGGTGACCTGATGAAGCTTGTAGAAACCGCCGCCTTTATCGATGGCCTCTGGATCGAGGCTGACGCGACCTTCGAGGTGACCAACCCGGCCGACGGGTCGGTGATCGCCAAGGTGGCCGATCTGGGCGCGGCCGAGACCGTCATCGCCATCGAGGCCGCCCACCGCGCCTTCCCGGCCTGGGCCGCGCGCACCGCCAAGGATCGCGGGGCGATCCTGCGCCGGTGGAGCGACCTGATGCTGGCCCATGCCGACGACCTGGCCCGGCTGATGACCGCCGAGCAGGGCAAGCCGCTGGCCGAGTCCCGGGGCGAGGTCGCCTATGGCGCCAGCTTCATCGACTGGTTCGCCGAGGAGGCCAAGCGCGGCCATGGCCAGTCGATCGTCTCGCCCGATCCGAAGAAGCGGCTGATGTCGATCAAGCAGCCGGTCGGGGTGTGCGCCGCGATCGCGCCGTGGAACTTCCCGATCGCCATGATCACCCGCAAGGTCGGTCCGGCCCTGGCGGCGGGCTGCACCGTGGTGATCAAGCCGGCGGCCGAAACGCCGCTGTGCGCCCTGGCCATCGCCCGGCTGGCGGCGGAGGCTGGCGTGCCGGCCGGCGTGCTCAATGTCGTCACCGGCCGCGACGCCAGCGCCATCGGCAAGGCGCTTTGCGACGATGGCCGGGTGCGCAAGCTGTCGTTCACCGGCTCCACGCCCGTCGGCAAGGTGCTGTACGCCCAGTGCGCCGGCACCATGAAGAAGCTCAGCCTGGAGCTGGGCGGCAACGCGCCCTTCATCGTCTTCGACGACGCCGATCTGGAGGCCGCCGTCGAGGGCGCGATCGCCAGCAAGTACCGCAACACCGGCCAGACCTGCGTCTGCGCCAACCGGCTGATCGTGCAGTCCGGCATCCATGACGCCTTCGTCGCGCGCCTGACCGAAAAGGTCGCGGCCATGACGGTGGGTCCCGGAACCGGCGAGGGCGTGACCATCGGACCGCTGATCAACGACAAGGCCCTGGCCAAGGTCGAGAAGCTCGTCGCCGAAGCCGTGGGGCAGGGCGCCAAGGCCACGGTGGGCGGCGCGCGCCATGACCTGGGCGGCCTGTTCTATCAGCCCACGGTGCTGGCCGGCGCGACGGCGGATATGCGGCTGTTCAACGAAGAGATCTTCGGTCCCGTCGCGCCGATCGTGAAGTTCGAGACCGAGCAGGACGCCATCGACCTGGCCAACGCCACGCCGTTCGGCCTGGCGGCCTATTTCTACAGCCGCGACGTCGGCCGCTGCTGGCGGGTGGCCGAGGCCATCGAGGCCGGCATGGTCGGCATCAACGAAGGCCTGATCTCCACCGAGGTCGCGCCGTTCGGCGGGGTCAAGGAGTCCGGCCTGGGCCGCGAGGGCGCGTCCGAGGGGTTGGATGAGTATTTCGAGACCAAGTATCTGTGCTTTGGCGGGGTGGGATGATGGGTTTTCTCGCCCCCTCTCATAAAACTCCGTCATTCCCGCCCTTGTGGCGGGAACCCCTCTCTCCGCCGCAGGTGCGGGAGGGGCGGACCGCCGGCGGTCCGCTTGCGTCTCACGGGTCAGCTGAACGAGGGGGTCCCGCCACAAGGGCGGGAATGACGGGGATATTTGTGGAGGCGGCGCGATGATCGCCGAACTCTCCAAGGCATCGACGCTGAAAGACCTCCTCGCCGCCGAAGCCGCGCGTTTCACGGCAGAGCATCCGCGTTCCGTCGCCATGGCCGCTCAGGCCGCCAGCGTCTGGCGCGGCGGCGCGCCGATGCACTGGATGAACGACTGGGCCAGTCCGTCGCCGATCTTCGCGGCCCAGGGCGTCGGGGCCCAGATCACCGACGTTGACGGGAAGTTGTATGACGACTTCTGCCTGGGCGACACGCCGGGGATGTTCGGCCACGGCGAGGCCAGCGTGGCCGCCGCCGTCGCCGACCAGGCCCGGCGCGGGACGGGCTTCATGCTGCCGACCGCCAGTTCGATCATCGTCGGCCGGCTGCTGGCCGAGCGTTTCGGCCTGCCGCTGTGGCAGACGGCGACCACGGCCAGCGACGCCAACCGCGCCGCCATCCGCTGGGCGCGGGCGGTCACGCAGCGGCCGGTGATCCTGGTGTTCGACGGCTGCTATCACGGCATGGTCGATGACGCCTTCGTGGTGCTGAAGGACGGCGCGCGGGTGATGAAGCCGGGCCTGCTGGGCCAGGTCCATGACCTGACCGCCACCACCTGGGTCGTGCCGTTCAACGACCTGGCCGCTCTGGAAATGGCCCTGGCCTCCGACCAGGTGGCCGCCGTGCTGGCCGAGCCGGTGATGACCAATTGCGGGATGATCCTGCCCGAGCCCGGCTTTCACGAGGCCCTGCGCCGCCTGACCCGCGACGCCGGGACCCTGCTGATCCTGGACGAAACCCACACCCTGTCCAGCGGCCCCGGCGGCTATGCCGGCCTGCACGGGCTGGAGCCCGACATGCTGGTGGTCGGCAAGGCCATAGCCGGCGGCGTGCCGGCCGCCGTCTGGGGCGTCACGGCCGAGCTGTCGGCGCGGATGGATGCGGCCCAGGCGCGGATCGGTCCAGGCCAGTCGGGCATCGGCACCACCCTGTCGGGCAACGCCCTGGCCATGGCCGCCATGCGCGCCATGCTGAGCGAGGTGATGACCCCCGCCGCCTATGACCGGATGCTGGCCGGAGCGGAGCGGCTGGTGGCCGGCCTGAACGCCGTGATCGCGGCGCGCGGCCTGCCCTGGTCGGTGGTCCATGTTGGGGCGCGGGTCGAGCTGGTCTTCGCCGATCCTCCGCCAAAAAACGCCGCCCAGATGCGCAAGGCGCTGGACCACGACCTCGTGGCCGCGCTTCATCTGTGGCTAATCAACCGGGGCGTCCTGATCGCGCCCTTCCACAACATGATGCTGGTGTCGCCGGTGACTGAAGATGCGTCGATCGACCGATTGGTCGCGGCGGTCGACGGTTTCGCCGGGGCGCTCGAGGGCCTATCCGCATGATCACTAATCCGCTCATCCCCACGAAGGCGGGGACCCAAGCCGAGGTCGGAATTTCGTACGGCGTGCAAGCTGGCAAGGCCGTTTGGGTCCCCGCTTTCGCGGGGATGACCGGTGATTTTGGATGGGTCGAATGAGCAATCCCATGGTCGCCGATCCCCAGGAATGCCGCGACTTCCTGGCCGCCCATCCGCAGGTGCGGTTTGTCGATGTGTTCTTCACCAGCATGACCGGCGTGCCGCGCGGCAAGCGGCTGCGGGTGCATGAGCTGCAGGCCATCTATGACTATGGCCGCTTCCTGCCCGGCTCGATCCTGGTGGTCGACACCACCGGGGCCGACTGTGAGGACACGGGCCTGGTCTGGGAAGACGGCGACGCCGACCGCCGCGCGCGGCCGGTGCCCGGCACCCTGACCCTGGCCCCCTGGCTGGGCGACGACATGGCCCAGGTGATGCTGTCGCTGTACGAGCTGGACGGCGCGCCCAACGACCTGGACCCGCGCCATGTGCTGCAACGGGTGCTGGACCGCTACGCCGCCGACGGCCTGACGCCGGTCGCGGCCTGCGAGCTGGAATACTATCTGGTCGACCTGGAGCGCACCGCCGACGGCGACCTGCAGCCGCCCAAGTCGCTGCAGACCGGTCGCCGCCCGCACGGCATCGAGGTGTATGGCCTGCCCGAACTGGAGGCCATCGCGCCGTTCCTGCGCGAGCTGTGGGACAGCGCCGACGTGATCGGCGTGCCGCTGGAAGGCGCGATCTCGGAGTTCGCGCCCAGCCAGGTGGAGCTGACCCTCAAGCACAAGCCCGACGCGCTGCGGGCCTGCGACGACGCCCTGCTCTACAAGCGTATGGCCAAGGGGGTGGCCCTGCGTCACGGCTGCGAGGCGACGTTCATGGCCAAGCCGTGGGCCGATCGCGCCGGCAACGGCTTCCACGTCCATGTCAGCTTCAACGACAAGGACGGAAACAACCTCTGCGCCGACGAGGATCCGGAAGGCTCGCCCATGCTGCGCCACGCCATCGGCGGCATGAAGCAGCTGCTGGGCGAGGGCATGGCGATCCTGGCGCCCAACGCCAACAGCTATCGTCGCTTCAAGGCCAACAGCTATGCGCCGGTCGCCGCGACCTGGGGCGTCAACAACCGCACGGTGTCCCTGCGCATCCCGGCCGGCCCGGCCCCGACGCGCCATGTCGAGCATCGCGTCGCGGGGGCTGACGGCAATCCGTACCTGGTGATGGCCGTGCTGCTGGCCAGCGCCCACCACGGCCTGACGAACAAGATCGATCCAGGCCCGGCGGTGGTCGGCGACGGCTATGCCGCGGCGGCCAAGGAGAAGTCGCGCCTGCCCTCGAACTGGTTCGCCTCGGTCGACCTGTTCGATCAGTCCACGGTGCTGCGCGACTATCTGGGCGACCGTTTCGTGGACATGTTCGTGTCGGTGAAGCGCACCGAACAGGCGAGGTTCTTCGAGGTGGTCACCAGCCTCGATTTCGATTGGTACCTGCGCAACGCGTGATCACGCTGCGCGGCAATGGCTTTGGGTTGAAACCGCCGGGGGGATCGCCGGCTTCAAAAGAACAGGGAGCTTTGAGGGACCATGACCACCATCACTCAACGGGGCATGCAACGGGCGGGCATGAACCGCCGATCGCTGCTGACGGCCACGGGCGCCGCCGCCATCGGTCTGACCTTCACGGCCTGTAGTCCCAAGTCTTCGGCGCCCGTCGCGCCGGGCGCCGAGGAAGCCAAGCTGAACTTCTACAACTGGGACACCTATATCGGCGACACGACCCTGGCCGATTTCAAGAAGGCCACCGGCGTCGACGTGAACATGAGCCTGTTCGCCACCAACGACGAACTGTTCGCCAAGCTGAAGGCCGGCAATCCGGGCTTCGACGTGATCGTGCCGTCCAACGAGTTCGTCACCCGCATGGGTCAGGCCGGTCTGCTGGAGCCGCTGGACCACGCCAAGATCCCCAACATCAAGAACATCGACCCGTCCTTCATGAACCCGCAATACGACCCGGAGCGGAAGTTCTCGATGCCCTATACGTGGCTGGTGCTGGGCATCGGCTATCGCAAGAGCAAGGTGAAGGGTGTTCCCGACAGCTGGAAATACCTGTTCGACAGCAACCAGTACGCCGGCAAGATCGCCCTGCTGTCGGAAAGCGCCGACCTGATCCGCCTCTCGGCCAAGTACAAGGGCCACAGCGTCAACAACATCCCGCCCGAACTGGTCGCCGAGATCGAGAAGATGCTGATCAAGCAGAAGCCCTATGTGAAGGCGTTCCACGACGACAACGGTCAGGACATGCTGGCCTCGGGCGAGGTCGACCTGGTGCTGGAATACAATGGCGACATCGCCCAGCTCATGAAGGAAGACGAGGACGTCGACTTCGTGGTGCCCAAGGAAGGGTCGCTGATCAATTCCGACACCCTGTGCATCCCCAAGGGCGCGCCGCGTCCGCTGAACGCCCACAAGTTCATCAACTACCTGCTGGACGCCGAGGCCGGGGCGACGATCTCCAAGACCATCCTCTATCCGACGCCCAACGCGGCGGCCAAGGCGCTGATGCCGGACGATTACAGGAACAATCCGGTCATCTTCCCGCCGGCCGCCATCATGGCGCGCTGCGAGTACGGGGCGTTCGAGGGGGCCGAAAAGGCCAGCCAGTACGAGGAAGTCATCACGCGGGTGCGGGCGGCTTAGGGCGCGAGCCAAGTCCTCCCCCTAGCGGGGGAGGCGGCCGAAGGCCGGAGGGGGAAGTGCTGCTGAGTCAGCACGACTTCCCCCTCCGTCGACTGCGTCGACACCTCCCCCGCTGGGGGGAGGACTTTAGGGGGACGAACCGATGGAACAGAGCTGGAAACAGGCCAAGGTGGTGTTCGCCGCCGCGCTGGGCCCGCCGCTGTTCTGGCTGGTGCTGTTCTTCCTGGTGCCGCTGGCCATCGTCTGGGCCTACAGCTTTGGCCATAATGACGGCCTGACCGAGATCGCCATCACCGGCACGTTCAAGAACTACGCCCGGGCGATCGAGCCGCTGTATCTGAAGATCTTCCTCAAGTCGGCCTGGGTGGCGGCCCTGACCACTGGGCTGTGCCTGGTGATCGGCTTTCCGGTGGCCCTGGCCATCACCTTCGCGTCCGAGAAGGCCAAGACCTGGCTGCTGCTGCTGATCATGCTGCCGTTCTGGACCAACCTGTTGATCCGCACCTACGCCCTGATCGCGGTGCTGCGCACCGAGGGCTATATCAACATGGGCCTGGAATGGATCTGGAAGGGCGGGGGCGTGGTGGGCGCCCTGCTGGGTCTGCAGCCGATCGGCGACTTCCAGCCGCTGGAGCTGCTGCACAACAATTTCGCCGTCATTCTCGGCCTGATCTATGTCCACCTGCCGTTCATGGTGCTGCCGCTGTATTCGGCGCTGGACCGGCTGGACAAGTCGCTGCTGGAGGCCAGCCTCGACCTGGGCGCCGGCCACATGCGGACCCTGTTCAAGGTGGTCGTGCCCCTGGCCCTGCCGGGCATCGCCTCGGGGGTGCTGATCACCTTCATCCCGGCGCTGGGGGCGTATCTGACGCCCGACCTGCTGGGCGGGCCCGACAGCCAGATGATCGCCAATGTCATTGAGCGCCAGTTCAAGCGGGCCAATGACTGGCCGTTCGGGGCGGCCATGTCGTTCGTGCTGATGTACCTGACCTTCATCGCCATCGCGATCCAGGCGGTGCTGTCTCGCAAGACGCCGGAGGCGAAGTGATGGGCAAACGCTCCGCTCCCGGTCCCCTGGAATATCTCCGCCGCTGGCAGATGCAGGCCTGGCTGGCGGCCGTGGCGATCTTTCTCTACGCGCCGCTGATCGCCCTGATGGCCTTCAGCTTCAACGACAGCCGGCGCAACATCGTCTGGAAGGGCTTCACGCTCAAATATTACGACAAGGCCTTCCACAACACCGGCCTGATCGAGGCGTTCGGCAACAGCCTGACCATCGCGGCGATCTCCACCGTGGTCAGCGTGGCGCTGGGCGCGATGGTGGCCCTGGCCCTGTGGCGGTTCCGCTTCCCGGGCAAGACGGCGCTGGACGGCGCCCTGGCCCTGCCGATCGTGGTGCCCGAGATCTGCATGGGCGTGGCCATGCTGGTGTTCTTCGCCCGGGTGATGCCGTGGCCGCAGGGCATGGTCTGGCCGCTGAACCTGGGCGCGATCATCATCTCGCACGTGTCGTTCTCGTTCCCCTTCGTGGCGGTGGTGGTGCGGGCCCGCATGACCAGCTTCAACCGCGAGATGGAGGAGGCGGCCCGCGACCTGGGCGCCGGCGAGTGGCAAACGATCAAGGACGTGATCCTGCCGCACATGGCCCCGTCGCTGGTGGCCGGGGCGCTGCTGGCCTTCACGCTGAGCCTGGACGACTTCGTCATCACCTTCTTCACGGCCGGACCCGACACGGTGACCTTCCCGGTCAAGGTCTATTCGATGGTCCGCTTCTCGGTGACGCCCGAGGTCAACGCGGCCTCGACCATCCTGATCGTGCTGACCGTGATCCTGACGGCGGCGGCGCTGAAACTGCAGGGCAATTCGGCGGCGACGGCCGGACATGGTGGGGAAAAGTCATGAGCATCATCACCTTCGAGAACGTCACCAAGCGCTTCGGCAAGATGGTGGCCGTCGACAACGTCTCGCTCAGCGTCGAGGAGGGCGAGTTCTTCTCGCTGCTGGGCCCGTCGGGCTGCGGCAAGACCACCCTGCTGCGGATGCTGGCCGGGTTCGAGACGCCGACCGAGGGCCGCATCCTGATCGACGGCCAGGACGTCTCGACCGTGCCGCCCAACAAGCGGCCGGTGAACATGGTGTTCCAGTCCTACGCGGTGTTCCCGCACATGACCGTGGCCGACAATGTCGCCTACGGCCTGAAGGTGGACCGGGTGCCGAAAGCCGAGCGCGACCGCCGCGTCGAGGAAGCGCTGGAGCTGGTGCAACTGGGCGGCCTGGGCGAGCGCAAGCCCGACCAGTTGTCGGGCGGCCAGCGTCAGCGGGTCGCGCTGGCGCGGGCGCTCGTCAAGCGCCCCCGCGTGCTGTTGCTGGACGAGCCGCTGTCGGCCCTGGACGCCAAGCTGCGCGAGCAGATGCGCACCGAGCTGTGCACCCTGCAGGAGAAGGTCGGCATCACCTTCATCATGGTCACCCACGACCAGGACGAGGCCCTGGCCCTGGCGTCGCGCTGCGCGGTGATGAACCGGGGCGTGCTGCAACAGGTGGCCACGCCCAGCGATCTCTACGAGTTCCCCAACAGCCGCTTCGTGGCCGACTTCATCGGCAGCGTGAACCTGTTCGAAGGCGTGCTGGCGGTGGACGAGCCCAGCCACGCGGTGATCCGCTCGCCCGACCTGCCGGTCGACATCTTCCTGGATCACGGCGTCACCGGCCCGCGCGGCGGCGCGGCCTGGGCGGCGATCCGGCCCGAGAAGATCGAGCTGCACAAGAAGGACGGCGACGAGGCCCCCAACCTCGGCGACGCGCCCAAGGGCGCCAACGCGGTGGCGGGTGTCATCAAGCACGAGGCCTATCTGGGCGGCTCGTCGGTTTACGAGGTCGAGATCGCCGGAGGGCGGCGCGTGAAGGTCCATCGCTCCAACCTGACCCGCTGGGACCAGGAAGACTTCAAGCTGGGCGAAGAGGTCTGGCTATGCTGGCACGCCTGTTCGCCGGCGGTTTTGTTGTCGTGACCCGCCCCGTCGCCGGCATCATCTGCTGCACCCGCACCGTCGGGATCGAACCGGCCCAGGCGGTGATGAACCGCTATGTCGCCGGGGCCATGCGCCATGCCGACGTCGCCGCCCTGCTGGTCCCGTCGATGCCGGAGCTGATGAAGGCCTCGGAAGTCGCCGCGCGGCTGGACGGTCTGATGCTGACCGGCAGCCCCTCGAACCTGGATCCGGCCCTCTATGGCGAGGAGATCGGCGATGCGCCCGGTCCGTTCGACGCGGCGCGCGACACCATGACGGCCGACCTGATCAAGGCCATGCTCGACCTGGGCCGGCCGGTGTTCGGGATCTGCCGGGGCTTTCAGGAGATCAATGTCGCGTTCGGCGGCACCCTGCGCCGCGACATGGCCTCCAGCGCCGAGCTGATCGCCCACCACGCGCCCGACGAGGTCGACTTCAACGGCATGTTCGAGCACCTGCATCCGGTCGACCTGACCCCCGGCGGGGTGCTGGCGGGCGCGTTCGGGACCGGGCGGGCGGTGGTCAATTCGGTGCACTATCAGGGCGTCGATCGCCTGGGCGAAGGCCTGACCGTCGAGGCTCGCGCGCCCGATGGCGTGGTCGAGGCGGTGTCGGCCACCGTCAACGGCGCGCCCTTGCTGGCCGTACAGTGGCACCCCGAGTGGAAGCCCGAGGCCAATCCGCAGTCCCAGACCTTCTTCCAGCTTTTCGGACGCGCCCTCAGAGGCGCGCCGCTCGTCGGTCCCGCCTCGGCGGGAGCGCCCCACAAAGACGTCGCGTAGGAACCTGCCCCAATGACTACCGTCCCGATCCGCAACCACGACATCGCCGAGCTCAAGCGCCTGGACCTGGCGCACCACCTGCCGGCCCAGACCGACTACAAACTGCAGCAGGAACTGGGCGGCAGCCGGATCATCACCCGCGCCGACGGCGTCTATATCCACGACGGCGACGGCCATCAGATCCTCGACGGCATGGCGGGTCTGTGGTGCGTGAACGTCGGCTATGGCCGTCAGGAACTGGCCCAGGCGGCCTATGACCAGATGCTGGAGCTGCCCTACTACAACACTTTCTTCAAGACGGCCTCGCCGCCGCCGATCCGGCTGGCCGCCAAGATCGCCGAGAAGATGGGCGGCAACCTGACCCACGTGTTCTTCAACTCGTCCGGGTCGGAAGCCAATGACACGGTCTTCCGCCTGGCGCGCCACTATTGGAAGATCAAGGGCCAGCCGCAGCGCAAGGTCTTCATCAGCCGCTGGAACGCCTATCACGGCTCGACCGTGGCCGGCGTCTCGCTGGGCGGCATGAAGCACATGCACGAGCAGGGCGATCTGCCGATCCCGGGCGTCGCGCACGTCATGCAGCCCTATTCATTCGGCGAGGGCTTCGGCGAAGACCCGGCCGCTTTCCGCGACCGCGCGGTCAAGGAAATCGAGGACAAGATCCTCGAGGTCGGCCCCGAGAACGTCGCGGCCTTCATCGGCGAACCGGTGCAGGGCGCCGGCGGGGTGATCATCCCTCCCGACGGCTACTGGCCCGCGGTCGAGGCGGTCTGCCGCAAGTACGGCATCCTGTTTGTCTGCGACGAGGTGATCTGCGGCTTCGGACGGCTGGGCCAGTGGTTCGGCCACCAGCACTATGGCGTAAAGCCCGACATGATCGCCATGGCCAAGGGCCTGTCGTCCGGCTATCTGCCGATCAGCGCCGTGGGCGTGGCCGATTTCATCGTCGCCGAGATGAAGGAGAAGGGCGGGGATTTCATCCACGGCTTTACCTATTCGGGCCACCCGACCTGCTGCGCCGTGGCGCTGAAGAACATCGAGATCATGGAGCGCGAGGGCCTGGTCGAGCGCACCCGCGAGGATACCGGCCCCTATCTGGCCAAGGCCCTGGCGACGCTGAACGATCACCCTCTGGTCGGCGAGACCCGCTCGCTGGGCCTGATCGGCGCGGTCGAGATCGTGCGCGAAAAGGGCACCAACCACCGCTTCCTCGACAAGGAAGGCGAGGCGGGGCCGATCGTGCGCGACTTCTGCATCAAGAACGGCCTGATGGTGCGCGGCATTCGCGACACCATCGTCTGCTGCCCGCCGCTGATCATCACCCACGCCCAGATCGATGAGCTGGTCGGCATCATCCGCAAGTCGCTGATCGAGGCCGAGCCCGTTCTGCGGGCCTTGAAGCCCGAGGCCGCGTCATGAAACAGCCCAAGCACAAGAAGACCAAGCCCGACCAGCGCGTGAACCGGGGGGTTGAAACCCTCGAGGAGGCTCAGGCCTGGTTCACCCGGCAGAACATCGAGGAGATCGAGTGCGTCGTGCCCGATCTGGCCGGGGTGGCGCGTGGCAAGATCATGCCGGTGCGCAAGTTCCTGGGCACGCCGTCGATGAACCTGCCGCTGGCGGTGTTCTACCAGACCATCACCGGCGACTTCCCCGAGTTCGAGGGGGTGGTCAATTCGGTGCAGGCCGACACCGATATCGTGCTTACGCCCGACTTCGCCACCCTGGCCGCCGTGCCGTGGGCCCAGGACCCCACCGCTCAGGTGATCCACGACGCCTATCACCCCGACGGCCGGCCGGTGGAGGAGAGCCCCCGCCAGGTGCTGCGCCGCGTTCTGGCGCTTTACGAGGCCAAGGGCTGGAAGCCGATCGTCGCGCCGGAGATCGAGTTCTATCTCGTCGACCGGAACACCGACCCTGACTATCCGCTCAAGCCGCCGGTCGGCCGTTCGGGTCGGCCCGAGACCGGGCGGCAGGGCTATTCGATCAGCGCGGTCAACGAGTTCGACGCCCTGTTCGAGGACATGTACGAATATTCCGAACGCCAGGGCCTGGAGATCGACACCCTGATCCACGAGAGCGGCGTGGCCCAGATGGAGATCAACCTGCGCCATGGCCATCCGCTGGAGCTGGCCGACCAGGTGTTCATGTTCAAGCGCACCATCCGCGAGGTGGCGCTGGAGCACGAGATCTACGCCACCTTCATGGCCAAACCCATGGCGTCCGAGCCGGGCAGCGCCATGCACGTCCACCAGTCGATCATCGACAAGGACGGACAGAACCTGTTCTCGCATCCCAAGACCGGCGAGGAGACCGACCTTTTCCACGGTTTCATCGCCGGCCAGCAGACCTATCTGCCGGCGATCATGGCCATCCTGGCGCCCTATGTGAATTCCTACCGCCGGATCGCCAAGGACAGCGGCGCGCCGGTCAATACCCAGTGGGGCTATGACAACCGCACCTGCGGCCTGCGGGTGCCGCCGTCGAACGCCGCCAACCGCAGGCTGGAAAACCGCATTCCCTCGTCTGACGCCAATCCCTATCTGGCGATCGCGGCCTCTCTGGCGGCGGGTTATCTGGGCATGGTCGGCAATCTCAAGCCCAGCGCGCCGGTCGACTCCGACGCCAGCCTGCGGGGCATCGAACTGCCGCGCAGCCTGACCGAATCCCTGTCGCTGTTCACGGCCTGCGCGCCGATGGTCGAGATTCTGGGGCCGATCTTCTGCCAGGCCTATGACCACGTGAAGCAGACCGAATACGAGACCTTCATGCGCACGATCAGCCCGTGGGAGCGGGAGTTCCTGCTGCTGAATGTTTAGCGCCGTCGAGCCCTTCCCCCTTGATGGGGGAAGGGTTGGGATGGGGGTGAACGCGCAGCGTTCAGCCTCGGGCGGGCATCGTCTGAGTGCTTGGGGATGGGGAACCGCCGTGGTCACCCCCATCCCCGACCCTTCCCCCATTAAGGGGGAAGGGAGATGAACTCCTGGTACGCCGACACCGCCACGCCCTTTCCGAACCAGCCCCCTCTCACCGGCGACGTTCGCGTCGATGTCTGCGTGGTCGGCGCGGGCTATACCGGCCTGGGCGCGGCCCTGGAGTTGGCCCGGCGCGGCGCTTCGGTCGTCGTGCTGGAGGCTGACGGGGTCGGCCGCGCCGCCTCGGGCCGCAATGGCGGGCAGGTCCATACCGGCCATCGGCGCGACCAGGTCTGGCTGGAGAAAGCCGTGGGCGAGGCCGACGCTCACGCCCTGTGGCGGCTGGCTCTGGACGCCCGCGCCCATCTGCACGCGGTGATCGCCGAGCACGCCATCGCCTGCGACCTGAAGCCCGGCATGATCCACGCCCGCCACCGCCCCGGCGGCGAGGCCGAGGACGCCGCCCATATCGAGCACATGGCCCGTCGCTATGGCTATGAAGCCCTGTCGCTGATCGGGACCGACGATCTGGCGCGCGATCTGGGAACCGATGTCTATCACGGCGGCCTGCTGGATCGCGACGGCGGCCACCTGCATCCGCTGAACTTGGCCCTGGGCCTGGCCCGCGCGGCGATCTCGGCCGGGGCGACGATCCACGAGCACAGTCGCGCGCTGGACTGGCGCCGCGAGGAGGGCCGGCTTGCGGTGCAGACCGCGCAGGGCCGCGTGATCTGCGACCAGCTGATCCTGAGCGGCGACGGCGGCCTGAACCGCATGGCGGGCAAGGCGCGGGCCCGCGTGATGCCGATCAACAACTTCGTCCTGACCACCGAGCCTCTGGGCGACCTGGCCCATGAGATCATCACCTCGGACGCCGCCGTGGCCGACAGCCGCTTCGTCGTGAACTATTTCCGCAAGACCCCGGACGGCCGGCTGCTGTTCGGCGGCGGCGAGAACTATCGGCCAGGCTTTCCCGCCGATATCGCCGGTTTCGTGCGGCGGCACATGGTCAAGGTCTATCCGCGGTTGGCCGACGTGAAGATCTCCCATGCCTGGGGTGGGACCCTGGGCATCACGATGAACCGCGTGCCGTTCGTCGGCGAGGTCGCGCCGGGCGTGCGGGTGGCGTCCGGCTATTCCGGTCAAGGCGTGATGCTGGCGCCCTATGTCGGCAAGTTGCTGGCCGAGGCGGCCCTGGGTCAGACGGCCGGCGTCGAGCTGCTGTCGCGCCTGCCGACGCCACCGTTCCCCGGCGGTGGACTGCTGCGCTGGCCGCTGACGGTGGCGGGGCTGAGCTGGTACGCGCTGCGGGATCGGTTGTGAACTTGCCCCCTACGGGCTGCTTCGCAGCCGTCTTCCCCCGGAGGGGGAAGATGAAACAGCGCCGACCTCATCTTCCCCCTCCGGGGGAGGAGCGCCGAAGGCGCGGAGGGGGCAAGTGCGAATTGACAACCTCTCCGAGCCCCTCTCTCCTCGCCGCATGACCACCCAGACGACCTCCGCCCAGGCCGGCCTCGCCACGGCTCTCGAACACGCCCGGCGCCTGCTGGAGCGCGATCCGATTCTGGCGCGACAGCAGGCCGAAGCGATTCTGGAGGCTGTTCCCCGGCACGCCGACACGACCGTGGTGCTGGCCGCCGCCTGCCGTCTGAGCGGCGACGCCGATACTGCGCTGAAGACGGTCGCGCCCCTGGCCCGGGGCCTGCCGAACATGGCCGAGGCGCAGCTGGAACTGGGTCTGGCCCTGGCCGATCTTGGCCGCACCGGCGAGGCGGTCGCCGCCTTTCAGCGCGCCGTGGCGCTGGATCCCCGCGCTGGCGAGGCCTGGCGCGGTCTGGCCGAGGGGCTGGACCTGATGGGCGACCGAGCCGGCGCCGAGCGGGCCCTGGCCCAGCAGCTGCGGGCCTCCACCCGCGATCCGGTGCTGATCGAGGCCGCCGCCGCCCTGATCGACAACCGGCTGGGCGTCGCCGAGCAGCTGTTGCGCGATCACCTGGCCGACCACCCCGCCGACATCGCCGCCCTGCGGATGCTGGCCGAGACCGGCGCGCGGCTGGGGCGCTACGAGGACGCCGAGCGGCTGCTGGTCGGCTGTCTGCAGATCGCCCCCGGCTTCGCCGCCGCCCGGCACAACCTGGCCACCATGCTCTATCGCCAGAACAAGTCGGCGGAGGCCCTGGCCCAGATCGAGCGCCTGACGCAGCGCGATCCGCGCCATCCGGGCTACGCCAATCTGCGCGCCGCGATCCTGGCGCGGCTGGGCGAATACGCGGCGGCGATCGGCGTCTATGAGCCGATGCTGGCCGACTATCCCAACCAGCCCAAGGGCTGGATGAGCTATGGCCACGCCCTCAAGACCGTGGGCCGTCAGGCCGATTGCGTGGCCGCCTATCGCAAGGCGCTGGAGTTGTCGCCGGGCCTGGGCGAGGCTTGGTGGAGCCTTGCCAACCTCAAGACCGTCAAGTTCGACGAGGCCGATCGCGCCGCCATGGCCGCCGGGCTCGAGCAGCCGGACCTGTCGGACGACGACCGCCTGCACCTGCACTACGCCCTGGGCAAGGCGCTGGAAGACGCCAAGCGGTACGACGAGTCCTTCCAGCACTATGCCGCCGGCGCGGCGATCCGGCGCCAGCAGGTGGACTACGATCCTGAGGAAAACCACGCCGATGTGGCCCGCTCACGCGCGGTGTTCACGCCGGCCCTGCTGGCCGCCACGGCGGGGCAGGGCTGCCCGGCCCCGGATCCGATCTTCGTGGTCGGCCTGCCGCGCTCGGGCTCGACCCTGATCGAGCAGATCCTGGCCAGCCACTCGCAGGTCGAGGGCACGATGGAGCTGCCCGACCTGATCGTCATGGCCCGTCGCCTGGGCGGCAAGGCCAATCGCCGCGCGGACTCGTCCTATCCCGAGATGCTGGCTGACCTGTCGCCCGACGCCCTGCGCGCGCTGGGCGATGAGTTCATCGAGCGCACCCGGGTGCAGAGGAAGACCGACAAGCCGTTCTTGATCGACAAGATGCCCAACAACTTCGCCCACACCGGCCTGATCCACCTGATCCTGCCGAACGCCAAGATCATCGACGCGCGCCGCCATCCACTGGGCTGCTGCTTCTCAGGCTTCAAGCAGCACTTCGCCCGGGGCCAGGCCTTCAGCTACGACCTGACCGACATCGGCCGCTACTATGCCGACTATGTGGCCCTGATGGACCATTTCGACACCGTGCTGCCCGGCCGGGTGCATCGGGTGATCTATGAGGCGATGATCGAGGATCCGGAAGGCCAGATCCGCGCCCTGCTGGATCATTGCGGCCTGCCGTTCGAGACGGCCTGCCTGAACTTCCACGAGAACGACCGGGCGGTGCGCACCGCCAGTTCCGAGCAGGTCCGCCAGCCGATCTTCAAGAGCGCCGTCGAACATTGGCAGAATTTCGAATCGGCCCTGGGACCGCTCAAGCAGGCATTGGGCGACTGTCTGCCAGCCTATCCCGCCGCGCCCAGAATTTGACCACCTTCATGAAACCTTGCCATTTCTGCAACACTCGGCGGATTTGAACCAAAACGGTCGTTTCAACCTTGCCGTCGTGACGGGAGCAGCGCGAACATCGTTCCCTTAATCGTACGGGGAGCGACCATGGCGTCGGCTACGAAAAACCTAAAAAGGGCGGGTGTTTACTCCGTCGCGCTGCTGGCTTCGACCATGCTGACCAGCGTGGCGGCCAGCGCGCAGACGGCGCCGGGGGCGGTGTCGCTGGAAGAGGTGGTGGTCACCGCCCAGAAGCGATCCGAAAATCTGCAGGACGTGCCGGTCTCGATCCAGGCCATGGGCGAGGCCAAGCTGGAGCAACTGCAGGTCGGCAACTTCGTCGACTATGTGAAATACCTGCCCAGCGTGTCGTTCACGACGGCGGGCCCGGGCTTTGGCCAGGTCTATATGCGCGGCGTGGCCAGCGGCGGCGACGGCAACCACTCCGGCTCGCTGCCCAGCGTCGGCGTCTATCTGGACGAACAGCCGATCAGCACCATCCAGGGCGCGCTCGACGTCCACGTCTATGACATGGCGCGGGTCGAGGCCCTGGCCGGACCGCAGGGCACGCTGTACGGCGCCAGCTCGCAGGCCGGCACGCTGCGGATCATCACCAACAAGCCGACCACGACCGGCTTCTCGGCCGGTGTCGACGTCGAGGGTAATATCGTCGATGGCGACGATACGGGCCATGTCGAGGAAGCCTTCGTCAACATTCCGCTGTCGGACACCATCGCGGTGCGCTTGGTCGGCTGGAACGAGGAAGCCGCCGGCTATATCGACAACGTCAAGGGCACGCGCACCTACACGCGCGGCGACTCCGACCCGACCAATGACCTGACGATCAGCAACGCCGGCATCGCCAAGGACAACTACAACAGCTCCAGCACCCTGGGCGGCCGCGTCGGGCTGCGGGTCGAGCTGGGCGACAACTGGGTGATCACCCCGATGGTGATGGGCCAGCGCGCCAAGACCCGCGGCCTCTACGCCTATGACCCCAAGGTCGGCGACCTGAAGGTCACCCACTTCTATCCGGAATCGTCTGACGACCGCTGGGTCCAGACGGCGATGACCATCGAAGGCCAGATCGCCAATCTCGACGTCACCTATGCCGGCTCCTACCTGAAGCGCGACGTCGACACGCGTCAGGACTATTCCGACTACTCCTACTTCTACGATCAGGTCGGCTACGGCTTCTACTGGACCAACGACGCGGGCGGCCTGGCCAACCCGTCGCAGTACATCCAGGGCAAAGACGGCTTCACCAAGGAAAGCCACGAGATCCGCCTCGCCACGCCTGATGACAAGCGCCTGCGCGTCATCGGCGGTCTGTTCTACCAGCGCCAGCAGCACAACATCACTCAGCGCTACAAGATCGACGGCATCGGCAAGGACATTGAGGTCCCCGGCTACAGCGATACCATCTGGCTGACGGCCCAGCAGCGGATCGACCGCGACTATGCCGGCTTCGGCGAGGTCAGCTTCGACATCACACCTAAGCTGACCGTCATGGGCGGCATCCGCTTCTTCAAGTCGGACAACTCGCTGGAAGGCTTCTACGGCTACGGCAAGGGCTACGGCTCGACCGGTGAAAAGGCCTGCTTCCGCACCGGCGGCGTCAATGGCGCGCCGTGTACGAACCTGGACAAGCGGGTCAAGGAAACCGGCAACGTTCCCAAGGTCACGGTCACCTACAAGTTCGACGACGACAAGCTGGCCTATGTCACCTATTCCGAGGGCTTCCGGCCGGGCGGCATCAACCGCCGCAGCACCCTGCCGCCCTATCAGGCCGACTATCTGAAGAACTACGAGTTCGGCTGGAAGACCAGCTGGCTGGAAAACCGCGTGCGCTGGAACGGCGCGGCCTACATGGAAGACTGGAAGAACTTCCAGTTCTCGATCCTGGGGGCCAACGGCCTGACCGAGATCAAGAACGCCAACCAGGCGCGCATCAAGGGTCTGGAGAGCGACATCACCTGGGCCGTGGCCACGGGATTCACGCTCAGTGGTTCGGCCGCCTATACCGACGCCAAGCTGTCGGCCAACTACTGCGGCGTGACCGACTCCTCGGGCAACCCGATCACCACCTGCGCCAGCCCGCAGGCTCCGGACGGCACCGCCCTGCCGGTGACGCCGAAGTTCAAGGCCAACCTCACGGCGCGCTACGAGTTCGATATCGGACCGTATGAAAGCTTCGTGCAGGCCTCGATGGTCAACCAAACCGGCAACTGGACCGACTTGCGGCTGAAGGAGCGCGCGATCATCGGGCGCCAGGCGGGCTACACCCTGGTCGATCTGTCCGGCGGCTTCACCCGTGATGACTGGTCGGCGTCGGTCTATGTCAAGAACCTCGCCGACAAGCGGGCCAGCCTCAACCGCTATGCCGAGTGCGCCGAAAGCGTCTGCGGCGCCCAGACCTACATCGTGCCCAATCAGCCTCGCACCGTTGGGGTGAAGGTGGGACGCAAGTTCTGATCGGGGAGGGCGGCCGAAAGGCCGCCCTTTTCGCTTTTGAACGAATCCCGTTCGCGGTCCCAGTCATCCGCTGTCCCGGCGCAGGTCGGGATCCAGAGTCACCCAGGGCTTCTGGGGATGACGCGCTGTCTCGCACAGCCGGACGTGATCCTGGTCCCGGGTTCGATCTGGGCCACTGCCGCCGCCAGGAAGAGCGGAATTTAGGGGGAAACCAGACTTGAGCAAGACAACACCCCGCGCCCTGGGTTTCTGGATGTGCGTGGCCCTGGTCGTGGGCAACATGATCGGTTCGGGCGTCTTCATGCTGCCCGCATCCCTGGCCCCCTATGGTTGGAACGCGGTGGTCGGCTGGGTGCTGACCATCGGCGGAGCGTTGTGTCTGGCCTTCGTGTTCGCCCGCCTGGCCAAGGCCTTTCCGCAAGGCGGCGGCCCCTACATCTACACCCAGGAAGCGTTCGGCCCCGCCGCCGGCTTCGTGGTGGCGTGGAGCTACTGGATCTCGATCTGGGTCGGCAACGCCGCCATCGCGGCCGGCACGGTCAGCTATCTCAGCGTCTTCTTCCCGCAGATCGCCACCCAGACCGGCCTGCACTGCGCGATCACCCTGGTGATGATCTGGGGACTGACGATCATGAACTGCTTCGGCGCCCGGCTGGCCGGCGGCATGCAGGTGATCACCACGGCGCTGAAGCTGATGCCGCTGATGGGGGTGATCCTGCTAGCGGCCGTGGTGCTGGGCAAGACCGGCGGCTCGACCGTCCTGCCGTTCCACGCCCAGGACCTGACGCCGGTGGGCATCACCGCCGCCGCCACCCTGACGCTGTGGGCCCTGCTGGGCATGGAGTCGGCCACCGTGCCGGCCGGCAAGGTGATCGATCCCGAGCGCACCATTCCCCGCGCCACCCTGGTGGGCACCGCCTTTGCCGGGGTGATCTATCTGATCGTCTGCTCGGCGGTGGTGCTGCTGACCCCGACAGACATGCTCAAGACCTCCAACGCGCCCTTCGCCGACTTCGTGGGCCTGTATGGCGGTGGCGACGCCCGTCTGGTGCTGGCCGGTTTCGCGGCGATCAGCGGCTTTGGCGCCCTGAACGGCTGGATGCTGCTGCAGGGCGAGGTGCCCTACGCCATGGCCAAGGGCGGGGTGTTTCCGGCCTTTCTGGCCAAGACCTCAAAGCGCGGCGCGCCCGTCCGGGCCCACGTGCTCTCCAGCCTCTTCCTGACCGTGCTGGTGGCGATGAACTACGCCAAGTCGATGGTCGAGCTGTTCACCTTCATGGCCCTGCTGGCCACGGCCATCTCGCTGTTCGCCTATCTGTTCTGCGCCATGGCGGCGCTGCGCCTGCAGAGCCAGGGCCGCATGGAGCCCTCGCGCGCCGTGACCGTGGTGGCGATCATCGCGACGATCTATTCGTTCTGGACGCTGTATGGCGCCGGCGAGGCCAGCCTCTGGAGTCTGGTGCTGCTGGTGGTGGGCCTGCCCATTCACTGGTTGATCAAGCGGTTCGCCGTCGTTCCCGATACGGAGTGAAAGTCATGTCGCGCAGCCTTGCGTTCCCGGGTGTCGCCGTTCTGGTCGCGGGTCTTGTCGGTCTGGGCGCGCCCGCCGCCTTGGCCCAGGTCAAGCCGACCTATGTCCACGCCGGCCGACTGGTCGATCCCGAGGCCGGCAAGGTTCTGACCAACCAGCTGATCCGGATCGAGGGCGAGCGGATCGTCGCCGTCTCGCCCTGGACCAAGGCGCCGGTCGACGGGCCGGTGCTGGACTGGTCCAGCCTGACCGTGCTGCCCGGCCTGATCGACATGCACACCCACCTTGTCGACCAGGAGCAGACCGACAACATCGCCGAACCCTTGCTGACCACGGCCGCCGAGCAGGCCTATATCGGCGCCGCCCACGCCCGGGCCACCCTGATGGCGGGCTTCACCAGCGTGCGCGACGTCGGCACCTGGCGGGCCTTCGGCGACGTCGCCCTGCGCGACGCGATCGACAAGGGGCTGGTGCCCGGACCGCGGATGTCGGTGGCGGGCGCCTATATCACCACCCCCGGCGGCGGCGGCGAGATCACCGGCATCGCCGCCGACGTGGGGATTCCGGCCGAGATGCGGCGCGGCGTGGTCGAGGACGCGGCCGACACCCATCGCAAGGCTCACGACATCCTGGTGCACGGCGCCGACTTCCTGAAGCTGATCGCCACCGGCGCGGTCCTGACCGAAGGCACCGAGCCGGGACAGCTGGAGTTGTCCGAGGACGAGATCAAGGCCGCCGTCGAGGAAGCCGCCAAGCGTGGAACCTACGCCACCGCCCACGCCCACGGGGCCGAGGGGATCAAGGTGGCGGTGCGGGCCGGGGTGCGCTCGATCGAGCACGGCTCGCTGATCGACGACGAGGGCATCGCGCTGATGA
The DNA here is from genome assembly GCF_965279145.1 of Caulobacter sp. Classification (NCBI taxonomy): domain Bacteria; kingdom Pseudomonadati; phylum Pseudomonadota; class Alphaproteobacteria; order Caulobacterales; family Caulobacteraceae; genus Caulobacter; species Caulobacter sp. The sequence continues at coordinate 577,441 of NZ_OZ257139.1, read as the reverse complement.
AGGCCAAGGGCGCCTGGCTGGTGGCCGACATCTACAATGGCGACTTCATCGACAGCTACGGAACAGCCCACCACTGGCCCGAGGGCATGTTGCGTAAGAACCGCGAAACCACCGACGCCCAGCGCGAGGGCTTCCGCAAGGCGGTCAAGGCGGGGGTCAAGATCGCCTATGGCACCGACGCCGGGGTCTTTCCGCACGGCTGGAACGCCAAACAGATGCCCTACATGGTCAAGTACGGCATGACGCCAATGCAGGCGATCCAGTCTGCCACCACGGTCGCCGCCGCCCTGATGAGCAAGACCGGGCAGGTGGGGTGCGCGGGGCCGAGCTGCTATGCCGACCTGATCGCTGTCGTGGGCGATCCCTTGAGCGATATCGCGGTCCTGACCCGTGTAGCCAAGGTGATGAAGGGCGGGGAACTCGTGAAGGACTAGCCGCCCCGGCCTGCCCTTTTGAGGCGAGTTCGCCTTAAAGTTGCCCCTCAATTCGACACGGTTCGCCTTGGCGTGGCCTGTGCAATGTGCAATGCAGCACGATGTTGCTGTGCAACATTGAAACACCTGTCACACGGACGCTGTATGTCCGAGGCTAAGTCAGACCAAGGAGTCCTCTCATGGCCAACGAACATAACTACTTCGTCCGCCCCGTCTCCGGCGTCTGGCATGTCACCTGGAACGACGCGCCGGACCTGATCGGTTCGTATTCCTGCCAGGCCGAGGCCCAGGCGATGGCCGAGTTGCTGGCGCGCCACATGCATACCCAAGGTCGTACCGCCAAGGTCCACGTGTTCGAACCCGAAGCGCGCCGCGCCACCTGGGGCCGCAGCATCGTCGCTCAGCAGACGGCGGCCTAAGCCAGCCAGCCTTCCAGGACGCGTTCGGCGATCACCGTCGCTTCGGCGGGGGTGAAGACCGTCGCGTCCAGGCACAGTTCCAGCCACAGACCGTCGACGACGGCGGTCAGGGCCACCGCGGCCAGCCGCGTCTCCCGCGCCCCGCAGTCCGCCAGCAGGCTTTCAAGCCGGGCGCGATAGGCGGCATAGCCCGTCGCGTGGATGGCCCCGATCTCCGGCTGGGTTTTCACCAGACTCCAGAACGCGATCCAGGTCGCCAGCAACTGCGGGTCCAGCACCGGCGGCTGAAAGCTGGCCGTCAGATAGGCGGTCAGACGGGCGCGGGGGTCGGGCCCGGCGGCCTCGACCGCCGTCTCGAACGCAACATCGATCCGCTGGCCCACCGCCTCGTAGGCCGCGGCGATCAGGGCGTCGACGCCCTCGAAATAGTGCCGCAGCAGGCCGGGCGAAACGCCGGCTTCCGCGCAGATGCTCCGCACCGAGGTCCCGGCGACTCCGTCGCGGGCCAGTACGGTCTCGGCGGCCGCGACCAGGGCCTGACGGCGGACGTCGGCGGTCTCGCGAGTGAAGGCGGCGCGCATAGTCCTAGCCCTCCCCCTTGATGGGGGAGGGTTGGGTGGGGGTGATAGGGCGGTGACGACTGAACCGCCGCATCACCCCCATCCCCGACCCTTCCCCCATCAAGGGGGAAGGGAGATGCGCGCAAATCACCACCCCGTCGGCGGCCGGTCCAGCCGCGCCTCCGGGATCAGGGCCCGCATCTTGCGGCCGAAGCTCCGCAGGCTGACCTCCGAGCTGGCCAGCGGCCCCGCCGTGAAGCTCTTGGACGCCATGCCCTCCTGCACCCGCGCCACCAGTTCGGTGTCCTCGGCATTGACCTGGCGGTTGATGCGCCAGTTCAGATAGCGCGCCGCCTTCATCTCGCGGCGGTCGTCGGGCAGGGCGTAGGCGATCTCGCGGATCAGGGTCTGGGTGGCCGAAACCGGGATGAACTGCATGAAGTCCACCTGGTCGGGATAGATGTCGAAGGCGAAGTTCGGCCACAGCTTGAAATAGGTCCACAGCCGCTTGCGCTCGGGCGGCAGGTGCGGAACGTCGGGCAGGATGTCCTGATACAGCCGCTCGGACGGATTGTTCGACGGCTCGTCGATCAGCTGGCCCCACATCTTGTCGACCCAGGCCTCGGCCTCCACCCCATAGCCCTTGCCGAACAGCCGGGTCAGGCCGGGGTGGGCGACGGGGATGTGCAGGCCGTCGGAATAGTTGTCGCTGATGTTCTTCCAGTTCACCGCGCGGGGCCGCAGCGTGACGCGGCCGAACGGCTGCAGGTCCTCGAAACGGTAGTGGGCCACCTCATGGTCGAAGGGGGCCATCATCTCGGCGACGGACGGGCCATCGCCCTCGAGACGGGTGAAGACAAAGCCGCGCCAGACCTCGACGTCCACCCTGACCAGGCCCTGCTTGTCCATCTCCAGCGCCGGATAGGTGTCGCGCATCGGCACGCCGATCAGCCGGCCTTCCAGGTCGTAGGTCCAGGCGTGATAGGGGCAGACGATGCGACCGCCGCCCTTGCCGCAGCTGCCACTGGGCCCGTCGACCAGCCGCGCGCCGCGATGGCGGCACACATTGGTGAAGGCCCGCACGCCGCCGTCCTTGGCGCGCACCACCACGACGCTCTCGCCCAGAAAGTCCAGGGTGTGGAAATCGCCGGCCTTCGGGATGTCGTTCAGATGGCAGACGATCTGCCAGGACGGGCGCAGGATCCTGTCCTGTTCCTCCCTGAAGAACCGGTCATTGCCGTAGGTCCAGCCGGGCAGGCCCCAGTCGGCTTGCGGGTCGGTGTTGGGGATGGGAGCGTTCATGCGCCGAGCCCTCCAGCAAGATCACGTTCCCTCCCCCTTGGATGGGGGAGGGGCAGGGGTGGGGGTGACACCGTTTCAGGATGTGGCGCGGCTGAGCCGAGACCTGCCGACGCTGTCACCCCCATCCCCGACCCTTCCCCCATTGAGGGGGAAGGGAGATGTTCTCCAGCCATCACCGCCCCACCACCGACAGCTTCAGCGCCGTGACGAAATCCTTGTCGCGCAGGATCTCCCGCGCCGCGTTGCGTCCCGGATTGCCCGAGACCCCGCCGCCGGGATGGCAGCCGGCGCCGCACATGTAGAGCCCTTCCAGCGGTCCGCGATGGCTGGCGTGGCCCAGCACCGGCCGCGCCGCCCACAGCTGATCCAGCGACATGTGGCCATGCATGATGTCGCCGCCGACCAGACCCAGCTTTCGCTCCAGATCCAGCGGCGACAGGATCATCCGCCCCACGACCGAGGCCTTGAAGTTGGGGGCCCAGTCATTGACCGTGTCGATGATCAGGTCGGCGGCGGCCTCCCGTTCGTCGTCCCACGAGCGGCCGTCAGGCAGGGTGGGCGCGAACTGCTGGCAGAACAGGCTGGCGACGTGCTGGCCCGGAGGGGCCAGGCTGTCGTCCAGGGTCGAGGGGATCAGCATCTCGACGATCGGCTTCTTGCTGATCCCGAACGCCTTGGCGTCGCGATAGGCCTCGTCCATGTAGTCGAGGCTGGGCGAGATCACGATGCCGCACTGGTGGTGCTCGGCCACAGCCTTGCCGGGCAGGCAGGTGAAGTCCGGCAGCTCCGACAGGGCCACGTTCATCCGGAACGTGCCCGAGCCGTTCTTGTAGCCCTTGATGGCCTTGGCGAAGGCCGGCGGCAGGGCCGAGGGCGCGATCAGCTTGTCGTACAGAAGGGCCGGGTTGAGGTTGGAGGTGACGATCGGGGCCATGATCTGGCGGCCGTCCACCAGCTGCACGCCCACGGCCTTGGCGCCCTTGGGGCCGGTCTCGACATGCACGGCCTCGACCGGCGCATTGACCAGTAGCTCGACGCCCGCCGCCTCGCAGGCTCGGGCCATGGCCTGGGTGATCGACCCCATGCCGCCGATGGCGTGACCCCACGCGCCCTTCTTGCCGTTCACCTCGCCGAAGGTGTGGTGCAGCAGCACATAGGCCGAGCCCGGCGAATCCGGACTGGCGAAGTTGCCGACCACGGCGTCGAAGCCGAAGCTGGCCTTGACCGCGTCGCTCTCGAACCAGCCGTCCAGGAAGTCGCGGGCGCTCTTGGTGAACAGGTCCAGCAGGTCGCGCTTGCGCTCCTTGGACAGGAAGGCCAGCCGCGAGCCCTGGCGCACGCCGCGCAGCAGGCCGTGGATGCCGTCGCCGAGGTTGGGCGGGGTCTCGGCGGCCAGGTCGCGCAGCACGTCGCCGATCTCGTCCAACATGGCGTAATAGGCCGGCAGCACCTCGGCGTCCTTGCGCGAATACTGGCGGAACGCCTCCTGGGTGCGCTCCAGCCCACCGCCCAGCTTGAGGTACTTGTCCGGGCTGATCGGCAGGAAGTTGGAGATCGGCCGCTCGACGATCTTCAGGCCGTGGCCGTGCAGATCCATGTCGGTGATGACCTTGGGGCTCAGCAGGCTGACCGTGTAGCTGGCCACCGAGTTGCGGAACCCCGGATGGAACTCCTCGGTCACCGCTGCCCCGCCGACCACGCCCCGCGCCTCGCAGACCGTGACCTTCAGACCCGCCTTGGCCAGGTAGAAGGCGCAGACGAGGCCGTTATGCCCCCCGCCGATGATGACGGCGTCGCGGGTCTGGGTGGCGGCCATGTGGTGTGTTCCCCGATGTGTGGGGAGAGGTTGCTATACGAGTGTATAATAGGCAAGCCTTCTCCCTTCCCCCTTGATGGGGGAAGGGCCGGGGATGGGGGTGATGCTGCCGTCCAGCCGCCAAGGCCGTAGTCACCCCCACCCAACCCTCCCCCATCAAGGGGGAGGGCTCAGTCTTGCTTCCCCCGCGCCGTCAGCCAGTACATCACCGGCGTCGCCACCCGCGACAGCAGGGTGCTTGTGATCAGCCCGCCGATGATCGCGATGGCCAGGGGCGAGTAGAGCCCCGATCGCTCCAGCGCCAAGGGCAGCAGCCCGCCGATCGCCGTCACCGAGGTCAGAAGCACCGGCAGGAAGCGCACCTCGCCGGCCTTTTCGATGGCGTCGTGCAGGCCCATGCCGCCCTTGCGCAGCTGTTCGGTGAAGTCGACCAGCAGGATCGAGTTCTTGATCTCTATGCCGATCAACGCGATCAGGCCGATGGTCGCCGTGAAGCTCAGCGAGTTGCCGGTGAGGGCCAGGGCCGCCACGGCGCCGAAGATCCCGAACGGGATGATCCCGGCCACGACCAGGGCGGTCTTGAACTTCTGGAACTCCAGGACCAGCACCGCCAGGATGCCGAACACCGCCACCAGCACCGCCGCGCCCAGGCCGGCGAAGCTTTCCGACTGGGCTTCGGCCTGGCCGCCCAGGCTCAGGCGATAGCCGGGGGGCATGGGCAGGTCCTTTTCCAGCCGCGCGACCACGTCCTGGGTCACCTTGGCGGCCAGGAAGCCGGTGGAGACATAGGACGTGACCGTCACCGTCCGCTCGCGGTCGAAACGGTCAATGCGGGCGGGGCTGGACTTCAGGGTCGGGGTGGCCACGGCGTCCAGCCGCGCGGCCAGGCCGTCGGCGGTGGGCACATAGACGGCCTTCAGGGCCGACAGCGGGTTGCGGGCCGCGCCGTCGGCCTGCTCCATCGGCAGGCGCACCTTGACCGCATAGTCGTCACCGTCCGGATCGCGGAAGCGGCCGGTCTCCTCGCCCGACAGGGCCAGCCGCGCCGCGCGGCGGGCGGCGCCGGCGGGCACGCCCAGGGCGGCCGCCTTGGCTTCGTCCAGGCCCAGGTCCAGGTCGGTGCGGTCCAGGCGCACGGGGTTGGTCACGTCGCGCGCGCCCGGCGTGGCCTTGAGGATCTCCTCGGCGCGAGCGGCCAGGGCCTTGAGCGCGTCGAGGTTCTGGCCGGTCAGGCGGATGGCGATCGGCGCGTCGATCGGCGGGCCGTTCTCGAAGGTGACCACGCTGATCCGCGCGCCGGGGAAGCTGGAAAAGTCGTGGCGCAGGCCATCCAGCACCTTGTCGCTCTTGCCAGCCTCCCAGGCCTTCAGGCTGACAAAGACCTCGGCATAGGTCGTGGCGCTCTCGCGCTGTTGCTGGTTGTAGAAGATCTGCGGATTGCCGCGTCCCAGATTGGCGGCCCGCCAGGTCACTTCGGGCGTGGCCTTCAGGCGCTGCTCGACGAACCTCAGGGCCCGGTCGGTGCGCGCCAGGGACGAGCCGTCCGGCGTCTCGATCCGCACCAGGAACTGCGGCGTCTCGGCGGCCGGAAACAGGCTGGAGCCGATCAGCTTCATCAGCGGGAAGGTGGTCAGGCACAGGGCCAGCATCAGGGCCAGGGCCAGCCACGGCCGCGCCAGGGCCTGGTGCAGGACCGGCCGATAGAAGCGGTGGATGCCGCCGTTGACGGCGCGCAACAGCGGGTTGCCCTCGGGATCGGAATGCTTGTCCAGGATGCGGCTGGCCAGGAACGGGATGATGGTCATCGACACCAGCAGCGAGGCGGCGATCGTGCACAGCACCGTCACCGGCAGCGACTTGATATAGGCCCCCGAGCCGGCCGGCAGGGCCATCAGCGGAAGGAAGGCCAGCATCAGGGTCGCCGTGCAGCCCAGCACCGCCAGGCCGATCTGACGCGTGCCGTTGACGGCGGCCTGCGTGCGCTCCTCGCCCTCGCGGATGCGGCGGGCGATGTTCTCGGTGATGACGATGCTGTCGTCGACCAGCAGGCCCAGGGCCAGGACGAAGCCCGCGATCGACAACTGGTTCAGGGTGAAGCCGAAAGCCTGCAGCATCGACAGGCCGATCAGCAGGCTCAGCGGGATCGAGACCATCACCACCAGCCCGGCGCGCGGACCCAGCGGCAGAAGTGTGATCAGCACCAGCACCAGCGCGATGCCGAAATCGCGGAACAGGTTGTTGAGGCGATGCTTGACGTTCTCGGCCTGGACGAAGCCGCGTTGCAGCTTCACCCCGGCGGGCAGGGACTTTTCGTAGTCGTCCAGAACCTGCTCGACGGCCTTGGTGATCTTGGTGACGTCCTGGCCGTCCTTCTGGGTCACGGTCAGGAACACGGCGCGCTGGCCGTTGAAGCGGGCCAGGTGTGTCGGCTCGGCCTGGGCCCAGGCCACCCGGGCCACGTCGCGCACGCGGGTCACCTGACCGCCGAGGGCCCGGACGGGCGTGTCGCCCACGGCCTCCAGCGAATGGAAGGCGCCGCCGGACTTGACGTTGAAGCGCCGCTCACCGGCCTGCACCGCCCCGATGGGGGCCTCGGCGCCGGCCGATTTCAGGGCGTCGGCGACGGCGGTGGCGGGCAGTTTCAGGGCTGACAGGCGGGCCAGATCCAGGGTCACCTGAACCTCTGACGGCGGCGCGCCCCAGTATTTGGCCTCGCGCACGCCCGCCACGCGGTCCAGCCGCTCGCGCAGGCGATCGGCGGTCTTTTCCAGGCGGCGCATCGGCAGGATGTCGCTGGTCAGGGCCACCTGGACGATCGAGACCTCGGTGGTGCGGGCCCGCTGGATGTCCAGCCGCGCCAGGCCGGCGGGCAGGGCCCCGCGAATGGCGTTCACCTCGCGGACCACCTGGTCGTACTTGCGCTCGGGATCGACATCCCAGGTGAAGTGGACGCGGACCACGGCGGCGCCGTCGGCGCTGGTCGACTCGACCTTGTCGATATTGTCGAGGCCATCGACCGCATCCTCGATCGGATCGACGACCAGTTGCTCCATCTCCGAGGGCTCGGCCCCCGGCAGGACGGCGCGGATCACCACGATCGGGATCGGGAAGTGCGGGTCTTCGGAGCGCGGAATGCTAGTGAAGGCGTTGAAGCCCAGCATCACCAGCAGGCCGAACGCGACCAGGGTGAACTGCCAGCGGTGGACCGCCAGTCCGGCGATGTCGAACTTCACGGCTACTTGCTCCCGGCAAGTTTGGCGGGATCGACGACGCGCACCTTTTCGCCGTCGGAGACAAAGCCCGCGCCGGCGGTGATCACCTCGGCGCCGTCGGCCAGGCCCGAGACCAGGGCGTCATCGCCGTCGAAACCGCCGAAGGCCACCGGGGTGCGGCGGGCGACGCCGCCGTCCATCCGCAGCACGAAGGCGCGGGCGCCGTCGGCTTCGAGCACGGCCTCGGCGGGAATGCGGGCGAAGGTCCCGCTCGCGGTGGGCGTGGCGCGGACCGAGAGTTCGGCGCTGGCGATCTGGCCGCTGCGCAGGTCGGGCCGGCCGGCCAGCTCGATCTCGACCGTGACGGCGCCGGTGCGGGTGTCGGCCGCTTCGCCCACGCGGGTGACGGTTCCGGTGAGCAGCTGGCCGCCCAGGTCCTCGACCTTCAGCCGGGCGCTGTCGCCCACCCTGACGCGGGCGGCGTCGCGCGCGGCCAGAGGCAGGCGCAGAACCAGCGGGCTGGTCAGGTCGGCGATCCGCGCCACCACCTGACCCGGCTGCACCACCTCGCCGGTCTGGGCCGCGCGGGTCAGAACCACGCCGGAGGCCGGCGAGACCAGCTGGGCCCAGCGGCGATCAAAGGCGGCGGCGTTGTAGGCGGCCTGGGCCGACTTCAGCACGCTCTGGCGATCATCGATCCGCTGGCGACTGACATAGCCCTTCTCGAACAGCGCCTTGTCGCGCTCCACATCCCGGCGGGCGCGTTCCAGGTCGGCGACGGTCTGCTGCTGGCGGGCGTCGAGGCTGGCCGGATCGATCGCGGCGATCACCTGTCCGGCGCGGACGCTGTCGCCGGCCTCGACGCTCATGCGGGTCAGCACGCCGGCGATGCGGAACGACAGAGCCATCTCGCGGCGCCGCTCCAGCGTGCCGGTTCCCGAGACCGTGCCGGACGCGTTGGGCGCGGCGACGCGAACGGCCTCGACCGGCGTGGGCGGCGCGGGGGCTTCGGCCTCCTTGGCCTTGCCGCCGCATCCGGCCAGCACAGGCAGGGTCGCGGCGAAGGCGAGCGATCGCCAGAGGACGTGGTGAGGGAGCGGGGAGGCGCGCCACATCGACTTTGTTCCAAATCAATCAGTGATAAGTTATCAGTGATAGATTGATGGTGCTTGTCAAGTCCGACGCGGGATGATCGAAGGTCCGACGATGAAGTCTCCCAATCCCCGTTCGCCCCGCAAACCCAAGGGGCACGGGGCCGAGCGGCGCGAGGAAATCCTCGACGCGGCCCTGGCCCTGTTCAGCGAAAAGGGTGTCCACGCGGTCTCCACCCGCCAGATCGCCGAGAAGGCCGGCATCTCGCAGCCGGCGCTCTACGCCTATTTCGCCACCAAGGACGACATGGCCGCCGAGCTGTGCGTGCGGGCCTTCGCGATCCTGGTCGAGCGGATGTGCGCGGCGCGGGTGCGCGGGGCGCCGACGGTGGAGAATTTCGAGCGCTCGCTGCGGGTCTATGTGGATTTCGGCATGGAGCGGCCCAACGCCTATCGCGTGGCCTTCATGATCGAGAAGAGCCAGCACGGCGAGTTCCTGGAAAAGACCGGCGGCCGGCCGATGATCGCCGGGCTGGAAGCCTTCGAGATGTTCCGCGACATAGTCGGCGAGTATCAGGCCGCTGGCCTGACGGTGCTGGACGACGCTCTGCTGACGACCCAGACGCTGTGGGCGGGCCTGCATGGCCTGGTCTCGCTGCTGATCGCCCGGCCGGAGTTTCCCTGGGCCGAGCGCGAGGCGCTGGTCACGGCCCATGTCACCATGCTCAGGCGGGGGACGCTGAAATAGCGACGTGGCGAAACCGGTCGCGGCAGCCTATATCCGCGCCTTGATTTTACCGGAGCCTCCCATGGCCAAGCTGCAGCCCCTCCAGTCGTTCAGCCTGCAAGAGACCGAAGACGGCTACCGCCTGCTGGTCTCGGCCATCGGCGGCGACACCCTGTATGTCTCCATCACCGCCGAGCAGATGGACGACATCATCGACTCCCTGGAACTGGCCGTCGGCAATGATCCGGACGGTGAAGGGGCCGGCGAGGACGAAGGCGAGTTCTAGAACCCTTCTGCCTTCGCCGGGGAGACGGGTTTTCTGTTTTTGAGGCCCTATCCCGGCCCCGCCGCCAGCAACCCCGCCACTTCCCTGAGCGCCCGCGCCAGGGTCGCGGCCTTGGCCGGCGCGCCCAGCGACAGCCGCACGCCGTCCCGGGCGACGTCCGGCGCCCGGAAGGCCTCGGCGTCCACCAGCGACAGGCCGCGCGCCCGGGCCGCGTCCAGCAGCCGGCCCCGGCTCCAGCCGACGGGCAGGTCCAGCCAGACATGCAGGCTCTCGGCGCCGCCGATCGCCGTCGGCAGGATTTCGGACGCCAGCCGCCTGCGCTCGACCGCCTCGCGGCGTACGCCGTCCAGCAGGCGCAGAGCGTCCCCCTCGCGGATCCAGGCGGTGACGACAGCCGCCATGAGCGGGGCCGGCATCTGGGCGATGGCGTGCAGGGCCTGGGCCGTCTCCGGGATCCGATCAGCCGGCGCGACCACGAAGGCGATCCGCAGACCAGGCGACAGTGTCTTGGCGGTGGTGGCGATGTGGAACACGCCCTCGGGCCACAGGCTGGCCAGGGCGGGCAGGGGGGCGCCCGGCAGCAGGCCATAGGCGTCGTCCTCGATGATCGGAACGCCGGCCGCCCGGGCCGCCGCGACGATCGCCGCCCGCCGCGCCAGGCCCATGGTCGCAGTGGTGGGGTTCTGGAAGGTGGGCGTGCAGCAGATCGCGCGCGGTCGATGTTCGGCGCACAGCCGCGCCAGGGCGTGGGGCTCCAGGCCTTCCTCGTCCATCGGGCAGGCCACCACCCGCAGACCCCGCTGCGCGGCGGCGGTCAGCAGGCCCGGATAGGTCAGGGCCTCGACCAGGATCGTCTCGCCCGGCCGGACCAGAAGGCCCAGCAGCGCGCTGAGCGCCGTCTGTGCCCCGCTGCTCATCAGCATCCGCTCGGGCGAGACCTCGCCCAGGCTCGGCGCCAGCCAGCTGGCGGCGGCCGTGCGCTGGGCCAGGGATCCGGCGCCGGGATGGTAGGCCATCAGCACCGCCGGATCGGTGCGGGTCAGCACCGCGCCGATCGTCTCGCGCAGCAGGGCGCCCAGGTTCAGGCCCTGGGGCTGTGGCGGCAGGTTCATGGACAGGTCGACAAGGCCGGCCTCGTCCTCGCCGGTCTGGCCTCGTACGAAGGTGCCGCGTCCCGTGGTTCCCTCGATCAGGCCGCGCTCGCGGGCCAGGGCGTAGGCGCGGGTGACGGTGGTGAAGTCGACGCCGACCCGCCGGGCCACCTCGCGCTGGGCGGGGATCTGGTCGCCGGCCTGCAGCTCGCCCTCGGCGATGGCCGCTTCCAGCGCCTGGGCCAGGCGCTTGTAGGCGGGACCTGTCAGCTGATCGGCGCGTTTCAACCAGGCGGCGGACGGATGCGACGGCATGGCGGTTGTCTTGTCGCTCACAGATACATACATTGTATCTGTAATGTATGTATCAAATTCGCGATTGTAGGAAGGGCTTTCGATGGCCGATCCGGTTTATGACTCCCCCGAACCCATCATTTCGGGCCTGCGCTGCCGCTGTCCGCGGTGTGGCGAGGGCAAGCTGTTCCGGGGCTTCCTGAAACTGGCCCCGGCCTGCGACCAGTGCGGGTTGAGCTACGCCTTCGCCGATCCGGCGGACGGTCCGGCCTTCTTCGTGATGAGCGGCGTCGGCATCGTGGTCATCGCCATCTTCGCCTGGGTCGAGATCGCCTATCGTCCGCCGATCTGGGTGCCCTTCGTCACCGTGTTCCCGGCCCTGATCGGCGCATGCCTGGGTACGCTGCGGCCCGTGAAGGCCTGGCTGGTGGCGTCGCAATACATCCACAAGGCCGAGGAGGGGCGGTTCGAAAGCGTGGGCCGCCACGATCGCGATCCCCGCCGCCTCTAGAGCGTTATTCGGCGAAGTGGATACCGGTTCGCCGCCGAAATAACGCGTCAAAACAAGAATCTAGAGCAAACGACATGATTCAATCATGGCGACCTTTGCTCTAGTTGACCGCGGGCCGGCTACTTCTTCTCGAGCAGCAGCCGGCCGCGCTTTTCCAGTTCGCCTTTGATCTTGCCGGCGATCATGCCCAGCATGCCGGGCAGGGTGACGTCAAGGCGGACATGGTCTTCCAGCACCGCCACCGCGCCGGTGATCGCCTGGCCCATCGCCAGGGCCGAGAAGTTCAGCACATCGCCGCTCCAGCTCTGGGTGAAGCGCGCCGCGTCGCCGCCCGGGATCTGGCCGGCCAGTTGCTCCAGACCGGTCTCCAGCCGCCGCCGCGCCTCGGCCGCGCCAAGCTGGTGGGGAATGGTGATGCTGATCGGCTTGGCCATGGTGGTCTCCGTGGAAGGTTCGGGATCAACGCCCGGATGGCGCGAACGTTCGACGACCGTTTCTGACGTATTGGCGAGTCAGTGTCACGTCACTCAAGGAGGACGCCATGACCGATCTCGCCATGCCCCACGCTTTCCACGCCACCCGCCGCCCTGCGCGTCCGGGCCGTCCTACGGGCGTGCTCGGCGCGATCAACTATGCCGGCGTGCTGCTAGTCTGGCTGGCGCTCTTCGTGGTCGACCGGCCGCTGGCGATGAAGGTGTTCCGCGAGCGCCGTGCTGACTCGCCCATCCGCCGCGACTGGCGCTGGTAGAGGTCTCGCCAAGCCCGGCGAACAATGACAAGCCTTGGCCCATGTCGCTGTCCGCCGCCGCCCGCGCCGTCCATCACCCGCTGAAGGCCCCGTTCCGCATCTCGCGCGGGGTCAAGACCGCCGCCGAGGTCGTGGTGGTCGAGGTCCGCGCCGACGGCCATGTCGGACGCGGCGAAAGCGTGCCCTATGCGCGCTATGACGAGACGGTCGCCGGCGTTCTGGCCCAGCTGAAGCCGGCCCTGGCGGCGCTGGAACTTGAGGGCGACGAGAGCGCGGCCCTGGCCTTGCTGGCGCCCGGCGCGGCCCGCAACGCGCTGGACTGCGCGCTCTGGGACCTTCGCGCCAGGCGCACCGGCGTCAGCGTCGCCGAGGCGACCGGCCTGCCGGTCCCGGCCTCGCTGGTCACCGCCGTCACGGTCAGCCTGGACGCGCCCGAGGCCATGGCCGTCGCCGCCCGCGCCGTCGCCGACGCGCCGCTGATCAAGATCAAGCTGGGCGCCGAGGATCCCGCCGCTCGCCTGCGCGCCGTGGCGGCCGCCGCGCCAAACTCTCGTTTCATCGTTGACCCCAACGAGGGCTGGACGTTCGAGATCCTGCACGGCCTGCGCGCGCTGTTGGCCGACCTGCCGATCGCCCTGGTCGAACAGCCCCTGCCGGCCGACGCCGACCATCAGCTGGACGGCTACGATCCGCCCTATGTGATCTGCGCCGATGAGTCTGTGCATGTCGGCCATGACCTGGCCGCCCTGCGCGGTCGCTACCAGGCGGTGAACCTCAAGCTCGACAAGACCGGCGGCCTGTCCGAGGCCGTGCGGATGCTGGAACAGGCCCGCGCGCTGGGCTTCCAACTGATGACCGGCTGCATGGTCGCCTCGTCGCTGGGCATAGCGCCGGCCCTGCACTTGGCGGGAAGCTGCCAGTTCGCCGATCTCGACGGGCCGTGGTGGCTGGCCGCGGATCATCCCGGCGGCCTGCGGGTCGAGCGCGGCGTGATCACGCCGCCGAAGGCCGGGTTCTGGGGCGACGGGATCGAGGCCGACGGGCTCTGGCTGTGACCTTGGCTGTGCTCGCCCATCTCGCCTGAACCTGGCCGAAAAGCCTGACATATCCGCCCATGTCCCCCGGTGTCATGCTATCGCTCCAGCCCTAGGCTGGGAGGACGTGATGAGACCGATCTGGATCGGCATGGCGCTGGCGCTGGCGTTCGTGGCTTCGCCAGCCTCCGCCCAGACGGGGCTTCGCGTGGCCCCCAGCGGCGGCGACTACGCCAGCGTCCAGAGCGCGGTCGACGCCCTGCCGGCCGAGGGGGGCGTGATCGAGATCGCGCCGGGGACCTATCGCGAGAAGATCAACGTCTCGCGGCCTCATGTCCGCTTCAAGGGGCTGGGCCGGAAACCCGGCGATGTGGTGCTGGTCTGGGGCGATGCTTCGGCCACCATCGGCGGCACGTTCAAGAGCGCGTCGGTGATCATCACCGGCGACGACTTCCAGGCCCGCAACCTGACCATCGCCAACGACTATCATCTGAAGGCGACCGTGCCGTCCCAGGCCGTGGCGCTGTTCGTCAATGGCGACCGGGCCGTGTTCGACCGCCTGCGCCTGCTGGGCGCGCAGGACACCCTGTATGCCGGTCACCGCAAGTGCGGGGCGGGAACCGTCTGCCAGAACAGCCGGCAGTATTTCCGCGACACCTATATCGAAGGCCACATCGACTTCATCTTCGGCGACGGCAAGACCGTCTTCGATCACTGCCATCTGCATGGTCTCGCCCATGACGGCGTGATGTTCACCGCCCAGAGCCGCCTGACGCCCGAGCAGGATAGCGGCTATGTCTTCGACCACGCCAGGGTGACGGTCGATCGCAAGGCGACCGGCGTGTTTCTGGGCCGCGCCTGGCGGCCCTATGCGACGGTGGTGTTCCTGAATTCCCGGCTCGGCAAGGGCCTGGATCCCAAGGGCTGGCGCGAGTGGACGCCGGGTAAGACCGAGACCTGGAAGACCGCCTACTACGCCGAATATCGCTCGAAGGGCTCGGGCGCGAAGCCCAGGGCGCGCGAGCCGTGGACCCATCAGCTGACCAAGGCCGAGGCCGCCCGGTGGGCTATGCCCGGGTTCCTCAAGGGCGCGGATGGCTGGGTTCCGGCGGTGGAAGAGTAGCGCGCCTCTTCGCCGGGGAGAGCGGGACTTGTTGGAAATGCCCCTCTTGATCCGGCCACGCGGCGCGGCCCACAGTGCCGCCATGGCCGAAAATCCGCTGCAACGCCTCGACGCCTTCGAACTGGTCAAGCTGGGCAAGGCCTCCGTGACGGTCGGCGGGCTGGCCGCGGCGGTGGTCATCGTCGCCGCGGCCCTGATCGCCGCGCGGCTGACCTCGGCGGGCCTGCAGCGCCTGCGGGCCAAGGCCGCCGGCAGCGCCGCTTCACTCTACGTCGTCGAGAAGGTCGTGACCTATGGCCTGGTGGTCATCGGCTTCGTGGCGGGCCTGTCGACCATGGGCCTGGACCTGACCTCGCTGGCGGTGTTCGCCGGCGCCCTGGGCGTCGGCGTCGGCCTGGGCCTGCAGGGCATGGTCAAGGACTTCGCCTCGGGTATCTCGCTGGTGTTCGAGCGGCTGGTGGGGGTGGGCGATTTCGTCGAACTGCCCAACGGCCAGCGCGGCGTGGTGCACGAGGTGGGGCCCCGCGCGACCCGCATCCGCACCAATGACAGCACCGACCTGATCGTGCCCAACTCGGTGCTGGTCAACGACCTGGTCATCAACTGGACGCTGCGCAACACCAACCGCCGCATCCGCGTGCCGTTCGTCACCGCCTTTGGCGTCGACAAGCAGAAGGTGCGCGAGGCCGTGCTGAAGGCGGCCCGGTCGGTGCCCTTCACCTCGCCCGACGACGCCGTGCGCCGCACCCAGGTGTGGCTGGTCGGCTATGGCGAGCACGCCCTGAAGTTCGAGCTGATCGTCTGGCCCACGGTGGAAGCCGTCCGCCGTCCGGCGGCGATCTTCGCGGCCTATACCTGGGCCATCGACGACGCCCTGCGCGACGCCAATATCGAGATCCCCTATCCGCAGCGCGACATCCGGGTGCGCGGCCTGTTCGGCGAAGAGGGCGAGGACGCCCTGACCAGTCTCAAGCTGGAACCCGCCGCCCGCCGCCGGGGCAAGGCCAAGGCCGCCAAGCCCGCCTCGAATAACGACGCCGCGCTGGACCTCGAACGCGAGGATCCGGAGGAGCCGCCGATGCCGCCGCCGTCGGCGGCGCCCAAGGGGTGAGTTTCTGAACGGCGATAAGCTGAGCTCTTGACGCCCCTGCCGCGCCGCCGCAATCTTCTCGCAACTGCGAAAAGAAGATGTAATCGGGGAGACTGCGGATGAAGACCGCGCGAGGCTTTTTCAAACCCCTGGCCATCGGCGCGCCCGCGCCGTACCGCGACCTGCCGGCCCGCGTCGAGCGCATGATCCACTTCGTGCCGCCGCATCTGGACAAGGTGCGCGCCAAGATTCCCGAGATCGCGCCGACCGTCGATGTGATCCTGGCCAACCTGGAAGACGCCATCCCCGCCGACGCCAAGGGCGCGGCCCTGGCCGGGACGATCGCCATGGCCCGGGACGTCGATTTCAAGGCCCTGGGCGTCGGCCTGTGGGTTCGGATCAACTGCCTAAACTCGCCCTGGCACCTGGACGAGGTTTCGACCCTGGTCGAGAAGGCCGGTGACAAGATCGACGTGATCATGGTGCCCAAGGTCGAGGGACCGTGGGACATCTTCTACATGGACCAGCTGCTGGCCTCGCTGGAGGCCAAGCATGGCGTCACCCGGCCGATCCTGCTGCACGCCATCCTCGAGACGGCCGAGGGGGTGATGAATGTCGAGCAGATCGCCGGCGCCAGCCCGCGCATGCAGGGCATCAGCCTTGGCCCGGCCGACCTGGCCGCCAGCCGCGCGATGAAGACCACCCGCGTGGGCGGCGGCCATCCGGGCTATCGCGTCATCGAGGATCCGCACGCCGACGGATCGGCCCGCGCCTCGGTGCAGCAGGACCTGTGGCACTACACCTTCGCCAAGATGGTCGACGCCTGCGCGGCCCACGGCATCAAGCCGTTCTACGGCCCGTTCGGCGCGATCGACGATCCGGTGGCCTGCGAGCAGCAGTTCCGCAACGCCTTCCTGATGGGCTGCGCCGGGGCCTGGAGCCTGCACCCCAGCCAGATCGCCATCGCCAAGTCGGTGTTCAGCCCCGCGCCTGACGAGGTGATCTTCGCCAAGCGCATTCTGGAAGCCATGCCCGACGGCACCGGCGTCGCCATGTTGGACGGCAAGATGCAGGACGACGCGACCTGGAAACAGGCCAAGGTCATGGTCGATTGCGCGCGGCAGATCGCGGGCAAGGATGCGGAATATGCCAAGCTTTATGGGTTTTAGCGGCTAGCACTTGCCCCGTCCGCGCCTACGGCGCTCCTCCCCGTAGGGGGAAGATGATGTCATCCGCCCCCTACGGGGGCGGACGGCTGCGAAGCAGCCCGGTGGGGGCAAGTGGTCCAGTTTCACCCCACCGTCGTCACCACCCGTGCGCCCTGCGTCAGCAGCCGGTGGATCGGGCACATCTCGGCGATTTCCAACAGGCGCTGGCGCTGATCGGCGTCCAGATCGCCGTCCATCGTGATCGCGCGATCAAAGCGCTCGGGCGGGACCATGTCGGCCTCGCGGCTGCTGCGCACCTCCACATGCACCGCGCCCAGCGCCCAGTTCTTGCGCTTGGCGTAGAGGCGCAGGGTCATGGTGGTGCAGGCCGCCAGACCCGCCGCGACCAGGTCGTGGGGATCGGGACCCAGGCCCAGGCCGCCGGCGGCGACCTTGACGTCGGCCACCAGGCTGGTCGGGCCGGCGGTGACGAACATCTGCAGGCCGCCGTGGCCGCTGTCGTCGGCGATGGCGGAGGGGCGGGGCGCGTCGGTCATGGCGGGGTTCCTTCAGGGCCTTGGATCAAGCTCGTGTCGCAAGCTGACATGCGCAAGACGGCGCGACTTGTCGATTCCGGTCAGAGCGGCGTCAGACTGAAATCCGGCTCGTGATCGGGGCCCAGCGTGATGCTGGCCCTTGGCATGACTGGGCGCGATCCCAGGGTTTCGACCCTGAACCGCGACAGCAGGCTGGCCAGGATCAGCTGCGCCTCGCTCATCGCGAAACTCGCGCCGATGCAGACGCGCGGACCGGCCCCGAACGGGATGAAGGCCTCGATTCCCCACGGATGCGGCTGGTCGATGAAGCGGTCGGGCAGGAAGGCGTCGGGCTGGTCCCACAGGCGCTTGTGTCGATGGATCAGCCACGGACTGATGACGATGTTCGCGCCGGGTTCGACGCGATGGCCCCCGATTTCGTCGGGCGCGACGGCCTCGCGGGCGATCAGCGGCGCGGGCGGATAGAGCCGCAGGGCTTCCATCAGCACCGAACGCAGCAGCGGCCAGGCCTTGAGATCATCAAGGGCTTCAATCCGTCCGGGCGGGCAGGCCAGGACCTCGGCGCGGACCCTGATCTGGGCGGTCTGGTCCAGGGCCAGCAGATAGGTCGCCCAGAACAGCAGCCGCGAGGTGGTCTCGAAGCCGGCGACCAGCATGGTGCCGCACTGGTCGCGGATCTCTCTGTCATCGAGAGGCTGACCCTCTTCGTTGCGGGCGGCCAGAAGGCGGTCGAGCAGATCCTGCCCCATGGCGGGGGCCGCCCGACGCTCGGCGATGATCGCCTCGACGGCCGCGAACCAGAGGTCTCCCTGCCGTCGTCGTGCGCCGTCGGCGAAGGTCAGGTCATCGGGGCCGACGGCCAGGAAGTCGAACAGGTTCAGGTGGGCCGGACCTTCCAGATAGTCGCGGGCCAGTCGGGCCAGAGTGGCGCCGCTCTCGTCGGCCCGTCGGGAGAACAGGGCGCGAAGCACGGCGTCCAGGGTGGCCTGGTGAAAGACTTCGGCCAGGTTGGCTCGGGTCTCGCCGTCCAGCCGCGCGGCCATGGCGGCGCCGGCTTCGGCGAAGTGCGGGACAAGAGCGCCGATGGCGGCGGGGGTGAACACCGGGGCCAGCGACTTGCGCTGCCGCCGCCAGGTCTCGCCCTCGACCAGCAGCACGCCGTCGCCCGCCAGGGGCCGCAGGGGGCGCGCCGCCTTGGGTGGCCGGCGATAGAGGTGAGCGTGCGAGCCCAGCACATGGCGCACGCCCGCCGGATCGCTGACCACGAGGCCAGGTCTGCCGACGAATCTGAAGGGGGTAAGCAGCGCTTCGAAGTCGGACGCGGCCCAGGCGCCGACAAGATTCTGGCTCATCTCCCAGATCACTCTCGCGCTCGAGAGGTTGCGGGGATGGACCCGGGGCGCGGGCGGAATGAGCGGCGCGTGGGTCGCGACGAGGGCGTCCATGGGAGCCTCCGGAATCGGGGCGTTAGGGCCCCTGCCGGAAGCATCTCCTAGCACCGCCAGATGTTCACCGCCCGGTGAAAATCAGGCGGCGGCGCTGCGTTGGGCGGGAACGTCGAAGACGCGCGTGGCGCCGCGCCAGACCTCGATCAGGTCACAGCGGTGGTGCATGTCGATCAGCTCGAACGCACGTTGGCGAGCGGCGTGATCATCGGCGTAGGGGGCGACATCGAAGCGCGGGACGGAGCCATCGGGCTCAACGCAGAAGAACGTAAACACCTGCATGGGAACACGGTTCTCAACAGGCGGGTCCGAGCCATATTCGATGGGCGGGGGCCGCGGGCGCTGATTTTCTTCGTTACCAGCCAGAACTCGACCATAGGACCAAATGTCGCGATTCTCTATGGAAATGAGTCTTCAAAAGAGACTCTCTCGCGAAGCAGTTGGGGATGGTCGTGTGGATGAATCCGCCCCGCGCCGGATCGTTCCAAAGCCGGTTCCCTTTTCGCGGCGTAGCCTCTAGGTTCGCACCCTTTCGTAAACGGCGACGTTGAGACTCCATGGCCGCCCACTATCTCGATTTCGAACGCCCCATCGCTGACCTGGAAAGCAAGATCGAGGAGCTGAGCAAGCTCTCCGAAACCGCTGGGCCGGGCGCGTTCGAGCTTGAGATCCAGGCCCTGCGCGATCGCGCTCAGGAGCTGCGCGTCGAGGCCTACGCCAATCTCGACGCCTGGCAGAAGACCATGGTCGCCCGGCATCCCCAGCGGCCCCACCTGCGCGACTATCTGGCCAGCCTGATCGACGAGTTCGTCGAACTGCGCGGCGACCGCAAGTTCGCCGACGACCAGGCCATTGTCGGGGGCTTGGCCGGTTCCGGGGTCAGCCCGTCGTGGTCATGGGCCACGAGAAGGGTCATGACACCACCACCCGCCTGAAGCACAATTTCGGCATGGCGCGCCCCGAGGGCTATCGCAAGGCCGTGCGCCTGATGGACATGGCCGAGCGCTTCAGCCTGCCGGTCATCACCTTCGTCGACACGGCCGGCGCCTATCCGGGCCTCGGCGCCGAGGAGCGCGGCCAGGCCGAGGCCATCGCCCGCTCGACCGAGCGCTGCCTGACCCTGGAAGTGCCGATGATCGCCACCATCGTGGGCGAGGGCGGCTCCGGCGGGGCCATTGCCCTGGCCGGCGCCAACAAGGTGCTGATCCTGGAGCACTCCATCTATTCGGTGATCAGCCCCGAGGGCGCGGCCTCGATCCTGTGGCGCGACGGCGCCCGGGCCAAGGACGCCGCCACCCAGATGCGCATCACCGCCCAGGACCTGATCAAGCTGGGCATCGTCGACCGGATCATCGAGGAACCGGCCGGCGGCGCCCATTCGGACCACCAGGCCGCCCTGAAATCGGTCGGCGACGCGGTGGAGGAAGAGCTGAAGGCCCTGTCCCAGCTGGACGCCGCCGCTCTGAAGCACCAGCGCTCGGAACGCTTCTACGCCATCGGCCGCGTGGGACTGCAGTAGGCCTTCTAGGGGGAAAGCCCATGTTTGTTCGGACGATGCTGATTGGGTCCGCCTTGCTGCTGGCCGCGCCTGTCGCGGTTCAGGCGGACGAGGGCATAAAGTACAGCCCCGCCTATGATCGTTGTCTGGCGGCGCCGTCCGGTCAGAGCACCTATGGGATGCTCCAGTGCGGTGACGCCGAGATCGGCGTCCAGGACGCCCGGCTGAACAAGGCCTACAAGGCGGATATGGCCGACATGGCCGACGGTTCGACCGGCAAGGCCGCTCTGTTGAAGGCCCAGCGGGCCTGGATCGCCTTTCGCGACGCCGACTGCGCGTCGGTCCGGGAAGTGAGAGGCGGCACCATCGCCGCGATCTATATGCAGAACTGTTATCTGGAGCACACGGCCCGCCGGGCCCAGGCGCTGGAAGACCTCCTTAAGCCCTGATCCGTGAAACCCCGGAGCGTGCGATGATCCGTTCTCGAGCCCTGGCCCTGGCGGCCCTGGCCATCGTCGCCCTGCCGATCAGCGGAGCGCAGGCGCAGGTCGCCAAGGCCAAGCCAGCGGTGTCGGCCTATGACCGGTGCCTGGCCATCCCCGCCGGCCAGACCACGGCGGGGATGATCGAATGCGCCTCGGCCGAGCTGGCGATCCAGGACGCCCGCCTCAACCGCGCCTACCAGGCGGCGATCCTGCGGCTGGAGCGGCCGCGCCAGAAGACGGCCCTGCAGAAGGCCCAGCGCGCCTGGATGGCTTTCCGCGACGCCGATTGCGCCAGCTATTACGATGAGGACTGGGGTTCGATCGCCCGCGTTCAGGCCAATGCCTGCGTGCTGGATCAGACGATCCGGCGCGCCAACGATCTCGAGGCCTTCCACAGGGGCTTTTAGCCTCTTGCCTCTCCCTAAGGTCATGGCGGCATAGTTCGGCAAAATCAGAGGGAGCGCATCGTCATGGCTATCAAGACCCGTTTCACCGAGCTGTTCGGCGTCGAACACCCGATCGCCCAGGGCGGCATGCAGTGGGTCGGCAAGGCCGAGCTGGTGTCGGCCGTCGCCAACGCGGGCGCGCTGGGCTTCCTGACCGCCCTGACCCAGCCGACCCCCGAGGACCTGGCCAAGGAGATCGCCCGCACCCGCGATCTCACCGACAAGCCGTTCGGCGTGAACCTGACCATCCTGCCGGCCATCAAGCCGCCGCCCTACGCCGAATACCGCGCCGTGATCATCGAGAGCGGGATCAAGATCGTCGAGACCGCCGGCTACAAGCCGCAGGAGCACGTCGATCACCTGAAGGCCAACGGCGTGAAGATCATCCACAAGTGCACCGCCGTCCGCCACGCCCTGTCGGCCGAGCGGATGGGCGTGGACGCCATCAGCATCGACGGCTTCGAATGCGCCGGCCATCCGGGCGAGGATGACATTCCCGGCCTGATCCTGATCGCCGCCGCCGCCGACAAGGTGAAGATCCCGATGCTGGCGTCGGGCGGCATCGCCGATGCGCGCGGCCTGGTGGCGGCCCTGGCCCTGGGCGCCGACGGCGTCAACATGGGCACCCGCTTCTGCGTCACCCAGGAAGCCCCAATCCCGATGGCCTTCAAGGAGCAGATGGTCGCCAATGACGAGCGCCAGACCGACCTGATCTTCCGCACCCTGCATAATACCGCCCGGGTGATGCGCAACGCGGTCAGCCAGCAGGTGGTCGAGATCGAGCGGGCCGGCGGGGCCAAGTTCGAGGACGTCCAGCACCTGGTCGCCGGAACCCGGGGCCGCGACGCCCTGGCCCAGGGCGATACCGACGGCGGCATCTGGTCGGCGGGCATGGTCCAGGGCCTGATCCATGACATTCCCACCGTCAAGGACCTGGTCGACCGCATCGTCAGCGAGGCCGAGGACCTGATCCGCGGCCGTCTGGCGGGCATGGTGGCCTGACCCCGACGCAGAAGCTTTACTGGCCCCGGCCGGCGCGATGGTCGATGAAAGCGCCTGGGTAACCGAGGGCGTTTTCGATGACCGATTCGATCGAGACGATGATCGACCGCCTTCGCCAGCTGGAGGACCAGCTGGAGGCGGCCTTCGCGGCGCGGGCTGGAACGCATGGCCTGGACCTGAAGAGCGGCAAGCCGCGCTTCGGGCCCGAGGTCCGCGCCCGCCAGCGGGGCCACAAGCGGCGGATCGACTTCTTCAAGACGCCGTGGCCCACCCTGCTGACCATGCCGCTGATCTACGGGATGGTCATTCCCATCGCCCTGATGGATCTGGCGGTCAGCGTCTATCAGCTGGGCTGCTTCACCGCCTGGGGCATCGAGCGGGTCCGGCGCCGCGACTATGTGGTGATCGACCGGCATCGGCTGGGCTATCTGAACCCGGTCCAGAAGCTCAACTGCGTCTATTGCGGCTATGGCAACGGCGTCATCGCCTATGCCCGCGAGATCACGGCCCGCACCGAGCAATACTGGTGCCCGATCAAGCACGCCCTGAAGGTCAAGGGCAGCCACGAGCGCTACGCGGCCTTCCTGGACTATGGCGACGCCGAAGGCTTCGTGAAGACCTCGGAGGCCTATCGCGAACGCCTGAAGAAGGCCCGGGCCGCCGCTGAGGCCAAGGCCTCCGCCGAGGCCGAGGCCGAGGCCAGGGCGGAGTAGCTAGGCCGCCCGGGCCGGGGCCTGACGCGCGGCGGTGTCGATCGAGAACTCGCCGACCCGGCGGGTCAGGTCGCGGGCCTCGGTCAGCAGCGAGTGGGTGGCGGCGGTGGTCTGTTCCACCATGGCGGCGTTCTGCTGGGTCACCTGGTCCATGTGGTTGACGGCCGTATTGACCTGCGCCAGGCCCGTGGCCTGTTCCTCGGACGAGCGGGCGATGTCGGTGACCAGGCGGTCGACCTGGATCACTTCGGCGACGATGCGGGTCAGGGTCTGGCCGGTCTGGCCCACCAGGTCGACGCCTGAGGCCACCTGGCGGCTGGAATTGCTGATCAGGGTCTTGATTTCCTTGGCGGCGTCGGCCGAGCGCTGGGCCAGAGCCCGCACTTCCTGGGCCACCACGGCGAAGCCTCGACCGGCCTCGCCGGCGCGGGCCGCCTCGACCCCGGCGTTCAGGGCCAGCAGGTTGGTCTGGAAGGCGATCTCGTCGATCACGCCGATGATCTGGCCGATCTGGCCCGAGGACTTCTCGATCTCGCCCATGGCGGCCACGGCCCGGGCCACCACGTCGCCCGAGCGCTCGGCCTCGGACTTGGCGTTGGCCACCACGGTGGCGGCCTCGCGGGCGTCGCTGGTGGCGCGCTTGACCGTCGCGGAGATCTCGTCGAGGGCGGCGGCGGTCTCTTCCAGGCTGGCGGCCTGCTGTTCGGTGCGGCGCGACAGGTCGTCGGCGGCCGAGGCGATCTCCTCGGTGCCCGACTGCATGGTCGAGGCCCCGGTCTTGATCGCCGTGAGGGTTTCGTTCAGCCGCAGCAGGGCGGCGTTGAAGTCCTGGCGCAGCGCCTCGAAGGCGGGCGGGAAGGGGGTGTCGATCCGGGCGCGCAGGTCGCCGTGGGCCAGCTTGCCCAGGCCCTGGGCCAGGGTGGCGACCACGCCGGTGCGTTCGGCTTCCGAGGCCCGGCGGTCGTGTTCGGCCCGGGCGCGGTCGGCGTCGGCGGCGTCGCGCAGGCCTTCCTGCTCCTCGCGGGCCTGGCGGCGCTCAATGGCGGCCTCGCGGAACACGGCGATCGAGCGGGCCATGCCGCCCAGCTCGTCCTTGCGATTGCGGAACGGCGGCTCGCGCTCATAGTCGCCCTCGGCCAGCCGGCCCATATAGTCGCCGATGATCGACAGCGGGCGCAGCAGGCGGGCGCGGGTCATCAGCACCACGGCCAGGCCCAGCACGCAGGCCCCCAGGGCCATGGCGCCCGACAGGATCATCGCGTGGGTCTGGGCGTCGCGCAGTTTTTTCTCGACGGCCGCGTCGCGCTGCGACTGGGTGGCTTCCAGCGCGCCGAAGGCGGTGGTGGCCGCCTCCATCTTGCTGGCCAGGGTCTGGCTGGTGGTGTCGAACTGGCCCATCAGCAGGTTGCCCGCTTCCGGACCGGCGTCGACATAGGCGTGGGCCATCGACTGGCCGGTGGCGTAATAGGCGGGGAAGGCGGCGGCGACCTCGCCCATGGCGGTGTCGAAGGCCGGCGAGCCCAGCTCGCGGGCCAGCACCCGGGCCCGGGCGACATCGGTCTCGAAGGCCTTGGCGTTCTTGGCCGCTTCCTGCCAGCCGTCGTTCAAGCCCGACAGGCCGCGGGTGGCCGACACGTCGGTCAGCCACTGCTGCACCTGGATGATGTCGGTCTGGATCTGCTTGTCCAGCACGGCCAGCTCGGTGGTCATGGCCCCGGTGCGCTGGTCGCGCAGGGCTTCCTCCGCGCGCAAAGCCCGCTGGTGTTCGATCGAGACCGCCCCGATCACGGTGGAGGCCACGCAGAACACCGTCAGGCCCGCGACCATCAGGGTGATGAACCGCTCCAGCGACCCGCCGCGAGCGGTTTTGGGGGAGGAAGCAGCTGTCATGGACGCCCTTGGGAAAGCCGACGAAATCGCGCGGATACAGGGCTGAGGTCGTGCGGCCAATCGGCTTAACGGCCCCATAACGGGGAGCCGAACGGCCCTGTGGCAAAATGTCTTTTCTACCCATTTTGGGAACAAGACCGGCTTCGCTCCCCTTGAACCGGCGGTCAGTCGTCCCCAGGCAGTCGTCCCCGTTCAGTCGCCGCCGCGCCGGATCGCGGCGCGGGTGAGAACGGGAGAGGCGCGGGGCGCCCGGACAGCGTCCGGAGCGTGTGTGACTATGGTACCGTTTCGACGAAGCCTGACGCCCCGCGCGGTCGTTTTCCCTCTGGCCGGGGCGCGCGGGTCTCGTTCAACCCTTTGCCCCCATCCGGGTTTGTCCTGCCTCGCGACGGACCCAGCCCTGAAGCTGCAGCCTCGCCGATTCCGGAGGACCCGGAACTTACCTTCGGGCGGGCGGGGGTCCTCCGACGGACCTCCCGATAGGCGGGTTTACGTCACCCGCCCTCCCATCAAGCCGGCCGGTCCCGCATCCGCGACTCCGGCGGCCCCGCTCGACCGCATCCACGCCGCGCGTCTCGGGCCGGATCCAAGAGCCCTCTCCCTCGCGACGGGACAGTCAGAAGTATGCGGCAGGTTTGAACGCGGAGGATTGGCGCGATCGATTATTTTACAGGGGGTTGTTTTCGCTGGAGTTTGTGGCGGAAAGAACGGGGATAAGGTGCGCGCTATGCTCGTTCTGCTGGTCTTCCGGTCGCGCTGGCGCGCGCCACAAAGTCCTCCCCCTGAAGGGGGAGGAGATCGCGAAGCGATCGGAGGGGGAAGTGCGGCCGGGTCATTGCGGTCTTCCCCCACCGGCCTCCGGCCGCCTCCCCCTTCAGGGGGAGGACTTGTCGCTGCCATCCCGCCCCCTTCGCGCCGAAGGGAGCCAGCCCTTCATCTGACGGCGAGACGATCGCCGGTCTGGACAGGTTGCTCCGCCGACACCGGTCTGCGACCGGCCGCGCCGCGGCGGCCCGGAGGGCCGTCCTTGACCAACCTGTCCAGACCGGCACGCTCGGCCTCCATGAGATGAAGGGCGGGGTGGGGCGGGGGATGATTGTGGAGGGAGTTGGAAATCTACTTTTTTGCCGCTAAATCGACTTGGTTGCTGTAATTTAGGTGCCCAAGTGCCCTATTTTCGGCTTCTTTTGGTATGCGCCCAATAGAAACTAAGTGTCTTATAGCGCGAATTCTGTTCCTATAACCCTTAGTTAGTCGAATATTATCTCCATGAACAAGCAAGCCGTGTACCTTTAATCTGTCTGGAGATTTGCTTAAAAGGGTTTTTTCATGTGAAATATTCCAAACCGAGGATTGAATAATTTTGGACGCGTTCTCCTTAATATCGTCAGGAATATCACCGCAGCCAGATATGACTACGTCGTCTGCATAGCGACTGATCCTTGCATCATAGCCTTTCGTCAAGGCGATGAGTTGGGCGTCTATTTCTTGGAAGCAAATATTGGAGAGTACCGGGCTGCAGGGGGACCCTTGCGCCAAGTACCCGTTCAGGCAGCTAATGCTTGAGATTAGACTGGCGGATTCTTCATTATATCCCATAGATATAAGAGATATCTCGACAAGTTTCTGGGGTGTTGTTTGGAAAAAATCCTTTATATCGAGAGAAATAATCCAATTTGCGCCAAGATGTTGTTTTGCGGCATCTATATGTGACTTGCCATTTACGAAACCAAATACATGGTTTGGTGCAGAAAATCGATTCTGCAGGTGTATAGAAAGCCATTTCTGTATAATTTTTAGGGCGATTTTCGGTGCCTGGATGTGTCTTCGGCTTTTTCCCTTTGGTATGCTGAACTCTCGATAATATTTCCTTGTCCTATTTTGAAGAGACCACACTAGGCCGGGATTTATGCCGATCATCGTGGCAAGGGCGGTCTGTGATGTAATGGGCGGCAGCCCGAGTTCGCTAAGCCGCAAAATTTCTCTGCCATCAGCAGAATCGGCATCGATTCCGAGAGCAGTGATGAATTCCTCGACTGTCTCGAATGTAAAGAACAGCGAGTTTACGAGATGGTGCGGAAGCCTCATTTAGCAAAGCAAGCTTTCGTAAAGCACCGGCCGTATAGGTGGTGATTCGAAGGAGCGCCAGCTATACGGCCGGTGCCCTTCTATTGTAGATCTTGGCAAATGGGCGTGATGCACACCCGCGCCAGAGGCTTCCGCATCTAGCAAGCTAGTCTCCTCGCCTCGCTAGATCAAGCAGTCGAGTTATGTCTGGGCTGCGGGAATTTTTCTGGGTTCCGAGAAGGGAAAGGCCTTGCTGTGTTACAGCGTAGGCACCGCTTTTAAGTCGCAGCACAAGATTGCTTTTCCTCAAACTATCGAGCCTGTGTGAAAGCCAAGTTTCGGATGGAACGATAAATCCACTTTTTGCCAATTTTTCTGACAAATCTTTCACGCTTGCTGGGGATATTGTTCGCAGATTTCTCAAGCAGGCCAATTTAGCTGGCGTGTTTTCTCTCTTTGTGAGAAAGATATCGAGGAAATTCAGTTCGAAGCTATCAAAATATAACTTCATCTTTCCTCTAATTTTATTGGCTTCTTCGGAAGTGATGTCTCTTTTTACATCGATCCAAACGCTAACGGTTTTGTCTGTCATGGAGAGAAATGAATTTCTTATCAGATCCCCAAATGAATGTATTAGGCTTGCACGAGCGCCGGCCTCGATGTCGTTCTTTGTTCTATCAACAAGTATGAAATCAACATTAACGTCCTTAGATAGAAGATTTTCGGAAATCTTCCTAAGGAGAGCGTTTGATGGGCGCTGCTTGTTTTCTATATCTCTATTTATTTCAACAAATATTAGTAGAATTCCGTCTCTATTTGGATCTCTAATAACGTCGCCAGTTATTATAATATCATTTTCTTTAATTTCTTGGATTATCTCTTCGTCAGTCATGGATTTGCCTCCAGGCTCTATCTATGATGACTGTCAAGTTTCTGGCGGTAATGGGCCATTGATGGGCTTCAGTTATGTTTACGCCTTGAAGTGAGAAGCGGCTTGCATCTTCGAATTTCACGGAAACTTCCGGTTGATAGTCGGCTATTACGCGGGTTGTTGAGCCTGTTTTCATTAATTCAGACAGGGTTCTCGCAGCAGATATCGCCTGTTCGCAAATTTGTATCATCTCGGAATCGGATGCCTTTACCGCGCGCCGCTTTTCATCTCTGAACGTCTTCTGTATAGCGCCGGATAGAATTTCAGGATAAGTTGCATGTGGTATCGATGACCACTTTGCGTCGAAGCTCGATATCATTCCTCTTATTATGAGAAATGTCGCATAGTAATATCGATTATAGGCGGATCTGCCGAATATATCTCGACCATCAGATTCGCTTCTTTTGTTTGCTTCGATTTGAAGGTGTAACGCGACGATTTCCATAGTCGATATTTTGGCCCATGCACGAGGCTTGAGATCGATTGGCCCAGCTAACAAGACTATCTGACAGCAATCAAGATGGCATATCGTTGGAAGGCCAGTCCCGTCCGAGGGGAGGCCCAGCTCCAGCTATCGCCCCACCCACATCACCGCTGCCGCATCACTGTCCTCCGGCCGCCTGTTGAACGCGATCCGCGCCCCCGGCGCATGGCGGTGCACGGCGTTTGGCACCGTCTCGAACAGCCCTCGCGCTCGGCGGCGGGTTGCGGATGCCTGCGATCTCGAAGTGACCTGTCGGTTCGCCAAGCCGCGCACTTGCCCCCTCCGGGCCCTTCGGGCCGTCCTCCCCCGGAGGGGGAGGATCTACGTCCTACAGCCGGCTCTTCCTAAACGCCTCGGCCTGCTCCGCCCGCAGCTCCTGCCGGATCCGCTTGGGCGCGGACTTGTCCACCGCCTCGCCCGGAGCGGTCAGGACCTCGTTGGCAAACTCCAGGTCCATCATCTTCATGCGCTTGATCTCGTCGCGCAGGCGGGCGGCGGTCTCGAATTCGAGGTTGGAGGCGGCTTCGCGCATCTTGGACTCCAGGTCCTTGAGGGCGGCCTTGAAGTTGTCGCCGGTGAAGGGCTTTTCGACGTCGCCAGCGTGCAGGCCGCCGATCGGCACGGTGACGCGGTCGCCGCGCTCGAACGGGCTGTTGAGGATGTCCTTGATGTCGCGCTTGACGCTCTCGGGGGTGATGCCGTTGTCGAGGTTGAACTGGTGCTGCTTGTCGCGGCGGCGCTGGGTTTCGCCCATGGCCCGCTCCATGCTGCCGGTGATCCGGTCGGCGTAGAGCACCACCTTGCCGTCGATGTTGCGCGCCGCGCGGCCGATGGTCTGGATCAGGCTGGTTTCCGAGCGCAGGAAGCCTTCCTTGTCGGCGTCGAGAATGGCCACCAGGCCGCATTCGGGGATGTCGAGGCCCTCGCGCAGCAGGTTGATGCCCACCAGCACGTCGAACTTGCCCAGCCGCAGGTCGCGGATGATCTCGATGCGCTCCAGGGTGTCGACGTCGGAGTGCATGTAGCGGACGCCGATGCCCTGCTCGTTGATATATTCGGTCAGGTCCTCTGCCATCTTCTTGGTCAGCACGGTGACCAGCGAGCGGTAGCCCTTCTTGGCCGTCTGGCGGATCTCGTCGATGACGTCGTCGACCTGGCTGGCGCCGTTGGCGCTGACCGGGCGCACCTCGACCGGCGGGTCGATCAGGCCGGTGGGGCGGATCACCTGCTCGGCGAAGACGCCGCCGGAGCGCTCCAGCTCCCAGGCGGCCGGGGTGGCGCTGACATGCACCGACTGGGGCCGCATGGCGTCCCATTCCTCGAACTTCAGCGGGCGGTTGTCGAGCGCGCTGGGCAGGCGGAAGCCGTACTCGGCCAGGGTCCATTTGCGGCTGCGGTCGCCTTTGTACATGGCGCCGATCTGCGGAACCGTCTGGTGGCTCTCGTCGGTGAAGAGGAGGGCGTTGTCGGGGATATATTCGAAGAAGGTCGGCGGCGGCTCGCCGGTCTTGCGGCCCGACAGATAGCGGCTGTAGTTCTCGATGCCGGCGCACGAGCCGGTGGTCTCGATCATCTCCAGATCAAAGGTGGTGCGCTGCTCCAGGCGCTGGGCCTCCAGCAGCTTGCCGTTCTCGTACATCCAGGCCAGGCGCTCCTTGAGCTCGGCGCGGATCTCGATGATCGCCTGGCGCAGGGTGGGGCGCGGCGTGACGTGGTGGCTGTTGGCGTAGACCTTGATGCTGGGGAGATCGGCGGTCTTCTTGCCGGTCAGCGGGTCGAACTCGGCGATGGCCTCGACCTCGTCGCCGAACAGGCTGATGCGCCAGGCGCGGTCTTCATAGTGGGCGGGGAAGATCTCCAGCGTGTCGCCCCGGCGGCGGAACGTGCCGCGCTCGAAGGCGGCGTCGTTGCGCTTGTACTGCTGGGCCACCAGGTCGGCCATCAGCTGCTTCTCGTTGACCGTCTGGCCGACCTCCAGCGTGAAGGTCATGGCCGTATAGGTCTCGACCGAGCCGATGCCGTAGATGCAAGAGACCGATGCGACGATGATCACGTCGTCGCGCTCCAGGATCGCCCGGGTGGCCGAGTGGCGCATCCGGTCGATCTGCTCGTTGATGGAGCTGTCCTTCTCGATATAGGTGTCGGTGCGCGGGACGTAGGCTTCGGGCTGGTAGTAGTCGTAATAGCTGACGAAATATTCGACCGCGTTCTCCGGGAAGAAGCTCTTCATCTCGCTGTAGAGCTGGGCCGCCAGGGTCTTGTTGGGGGCCAGGATCAGGGCCGGGCGCTGGGTCTTCTCGATGACCTGGGCCATGGTGAAGGTCTTGCCCGAGCCGGTGACGCCCAGCAGCACCTGGTCCTGGTCGCCGTTCTGCAGGCCCTCCACCAGTTCGGCGATGGCGGTCGGCTGGTCGCCGGCGGGGCTGTATTCGCTGACCAGCTTGAACTTCTTGCCGCCTTCCGACTTGGCGGGACGCTCGGGACGGTGCGGGGTCCACAGAGTCTGGACGCCGATCATCTCGCCTTCCAGCGCGACGTCGTGAATGAACTTGGCGGAGACGTCGGAGACGCCGTTGTCCGGGGTGCTGGGCATGGCCAGAAGGTAAGGGCGGCGGCGGTCGATGGCTAGGGGCGCTGCTGACGGCCAGTGTCAGCAGGGTGGCGGCAGGGGCTAGCGGAACAGGTCGCCCAGCCAGCGCGGATAGGCGTTGGCGATCGACAGGGCGGTGGTGGCCAGCGACTGCTGGCTCTGCGCCGCCTGCAGCCGGGCGCTCTCCTTGGGCAGGTCGGCGTCGACCAGATTGCCCACGCCGGTCGTCAGGCTGTCGGCCAGCTGGCCCGTCTGGGTGACCAGGCCGTCGAAGGCCTCGGCGCGCTGGCCGAAATAGACAGCGGCGTCGGTGGCCCGCGTCACGGCGATGTCGATGCTCTCCAGCACCCCCTCGGGATGGCTCCAGTCGATCCGGTCCAGTCCCAGGGCGTTGACGGTCAGGGCCTTGGACGAGACGCTCTCGGTCGAACCGTCGGTCCCGGAGACGAAGGCGTAGTTCAGCGGGGCCGAGACCAGCACCCCCGGCACGACGGTGGAGCTGGTCGCCGCGACCGGACGGGGCGAGGCGAGGGCGCGCAGCTCC
Organism: Caulobacter sp.; assembly: GCF_965279145.1. Lineage (NCBI taxonomy): Bacteria > Pseudomonadati > Pseudomonadota > Alphaproteobacteria > Caulobacterales > Caulobacteraceae > Caulobacter > Caulobacter sp. Next base: position 545,903 of record NZ_OZ257139.1, on the reverse strand, counting down.
ACCCCGGGCACCGCCCAGGCCGTGCCCGCCGCGCTGCCGTTCTCGTTGAACCGGAACTCCAGGTTTCGCCCGGCCGCTGGATTGTAGTCGAAGCTGAGGATGTTCTGGCCCGACACCGCCGTCCCGGCCGCCACCCCGGCGCCGGCGGCGACATAGGCCTGGCCGGTCGCCGCCACCCGGGTTCCGCCCTGCCAGATCTCCAGCACGTCGGGCACCGAATAGGCGTCCAGGTACAGGTCGACCCGGCCGGCCGCCGCGCCGCCGTCGCGCACCACGGTCTGGGAGGCGACGCCGGCGCTGGGGGCGATCGACCCGCTCAGCGAGGCCGGGGTCAGGGCCGAGGGCGTGGCCGCGCCATAGCTGCTTGAGGTGTAGGTGACGGTGGTCGGCACCTGCTTGTCGGCCAGGGGGCGCTTGCCGTCGAACTCGGCCTGCAGGGCCGTGCGCTCGATCTGGTCGCGCAGACCCTGGATGTCGGCCCGCAGCGCGTCCTGGGCCTCGATCGACAGCGAGGTGTCGCGCAGGGCCACCGCCTTCTCGCGCGCCACGGCCAGCAGGTCGACGATCTGCTCGGCCCCGGCCGAGGCCACCTGCAGCAGCGACTGGCCGCGTTGCAGGCTGTCCTTGACGGTCCCCAGGGCGCGAGCCTCGTGGCTCATCCGCAGGCCGATGCCCCACAGCGCGCCGTCGTCCTTGGCCGAGGCGATCCGCAGCCCCGTGGTGATGCGGTTCTGCGCCGTCACCAGGGTCTTGTTCGCCGCGTTCAGGGCCTGGACCGCCAGGGACGCCCATCTATTGGTGAGAAGACTGGTCAAGACGCGACGCGGGGGCTTCCGTTGTGATCTTTCAGGTCAAGAGGGCGCGATCTTGACCGCTCTGAAGCGATCTGGACTTCGGAAATTCCGAAGATGGAACGCTGTTATCCCTAATGCTCTGATTCTGTATTCCACCTAGGGATGTGCGTCCAGGGGATAGGCTCGGGGCCGCCGAGGCGGGCCGAGGCTGGGCGGCTGGAGCGCTGATCCGCGAGCGGAGGCAGGCGGTCATCGGCCGAAACAAGAACCGTACCCGTTTCGGTTTTAGTTCGGCCTCGCCACATGCAGGGATTAGTCCTGAACGAGGCCTCTCCGTGCTGCTTGAAAAGCTGAACTGGCGCTACGCCGCCAAGAAGATGGATCCGGCCAAGGCCGTATCGGAAGACAAGGTCGAACGCATCGTCGAGGCCGCGCGCCTGGCGCCCACCTCCAGCGGCCTGCAGCCGTTCGAGGTCTTCGTGGTCACCAACGCCGAGGTCCGCGAGAAGATCAAGGCCATCGCCTGGAACCAGACCCCGATCACCGACGGCTCGCACCTGCTGGTCTTCGCCGCCTGGGACAATTACACCGCCGATCGCATCAACCACATGTTCGATCTGGTCAATGCAGAGCGCGGCCTGCGCAACGAGGGCTGGGAGAACTATCGCCAGATGCTTCTGGCCTCCTATCCGCAGCGCGACCCGCAGGTCAATTTCGAGCACGCCGCCCGTCAGGCCTATATCGCCTTTGGCCTGGCCCTGGCCCAGGCCGCCTTCGAAGGCGTCGACGCCACGCCGATGGAAGGTTTCGACCCCGCCGCCCTGGACGAGATCCTGGGCCTGCGCGAACGCGGCCTGCGCTCGGTGGTCATCGCCCCGCTGGGCTATCGCCAGCCCGAGGGCGACTGGCTGGTCAATCTCAAGAAGGTCCGCCGCCCGCGCGACCAGTTCGTGACCGAAGTGAAGTAGGCCGTCAGGGGCGGGCGACGTTTCGACGTCGTCCGCCCCGCTGGAGGCTTGCAAGCGGAGGTTGGCAACTTCCGGGAGGGGGAGCGAACTTCACGCCGAGCGGCCGAAAAGGCGACCTTGCGCCATGAGCGGTCTCTGGGGCCGCTCCGGAAACTGGAACTTCAGCCGAACAAGCCATGGCAACGTCCCATCCTAGCTACTCGGCTCAAATGCGGCATTCAAAGCTCTCGAAAAGCGACACTTTAAGCGAGCCCATCTACCGATCGACACGATCTTTACCGCTCGAACTCTGAGAATTTCCTTGTCGCAGCCGGGATCTCTAGCACAGGACCCTCGGGTCCAGCCGTAAAGCGGGCGTGAGCAACCTTACGCCGGCCTTGCGAGCGGAACTTGAGCTGGAATTCGAGAATGGTGTTTTTCGGATCAACAAGGATTGAGTCTACGACGATGGAGGTAGTTTCATCGTCCAGAACCGCCGACCAAGTACTCGCGGAAGGCTCGCGGGCGGCCGCCTCCTTCAACAGGATGCCCAGGTAGCGGCGCCTGGCACCGCCACCTCCTATTTCGCCCCCCATGAATCGATCGAGTTGTCTTCCGACTATAGACCAAGTAGATATCTTATCTTCGAGTGGAATTCCAAGTATGTCTCTGGCGCTGACGCAGAGTGTGTTGTGTTCTACAAGCTGATAGACGACCCAAGCGATATCGCACTTCTCGACAATGGCGATCTTGCTGACTCCCTTGAGGCAGAATTGCGTGACATCGTGCCATGCAACTGAAATTGCACGTCGCCTCCCTCTCGCGACTCGCACTTCCTCCAACGAAATATTGTCAATTCCGGAAAAAAGTCCGGAGCGCCGTTCAGAAGGGCGCAGCACTTCGAGCGAGGAAATGACTCGTGCTTGATATTGTTCTTCCCAATAACGGGTCGGGTATCCGTTCTGCCGCCTAACCTCGATTATTCCGTAGAGGCCGAAGGGGCGATCGACCCAAGAATGTGATACGCGCGAGTCAAAAAGAGTGGCGACTGCGAGCATTTCTGAGCTTTCGGATCGAACGTCCCCGCTCAGCAGTCGCAATTCTAGACACTGGATCTTGGCCGACCAAGCTCGCTCGAAGATCTGACAGCAGGCGTCCAGGACCGGCAACGCGCCGTGACCTATGACCCGCATGAAGATGCATTGCCCATGGTGCGGCCGGATTAGGTCGGCGTTACCCTCAGCTACAAACCCCAGGGCCAAAGCGACGTCGCGATCAAGGGACCTTTCGCTCGAACGTACGCTAGAGCCGCTAGCTATGCAGATTATAGCGTCTCTATTGAACGAGGCGTCGGTCAAGTACGAAATTGATTCGGTAGCATTCTCCGACGAAACAATAATAATTGCTTCGCTATGTGGGTCTTTGATGTTTCTGGCTAAAGCGGTTGCGGTATATAATTCAAAATTTGACGCAATAATTACGCCCAAAGCACCAGCATTTATGCTTTCTGAGAAAATTTGCGAATCCGAAAGCGTGAATACTTCTATGTTTTCTCTACCTATCTCTTCTTTAATGTTGCGTGGATTCCGGTCATATGAAGCTATAAGGACAGAAATCGGGCGAGCATGGCTGATCGCCCATCGCGCGTCGATCAATGTGCCCTCGTCATGTTTGACGTGGGAAAGTCGCAAATCTGAGAAGTGCATCCCCCGCAGATCCTGGCCACATATGTCGACGCCGTCGAGGCGAGTGCCCAAATAGAATGTCTCAGGGTCGGCATTCGCCAAAAGCGCCAGTTCCCGCAGGTCTGCCGTTTGAGCGACGAGGACGCGTTCGACGACTAAGGTCCAGTCTTCCCCGTCGTCGTCCAGATTCATGCGCCCTCTCCTACCGAGACCTCGGCAAGGCAGAGCTCAGAGAACGGCTCGTCGAGTGGGTCATGAAAGAGCCCGGCCTTAGAAAGGCGGTCCCGGATAACGGCCTCAGCGGCCGCAACTCGGTTACGGTGGGTAGGCGAGCGGACCAACGACTGCCAACGCTTCGTATCCTTGAGGACGATATCGGTGATCTCGAGATCTTCCCGAAGGCAGCGCACTTGGATACGGATGGTGGGCTCCAGGTGCCGAGCCCGATCGGATCGATCATCGCGGACCTTCATTCTTGGCTTCTGCTTGGCATCCCAGGGATGTCCATCGAGCATGGCTCCGTCGATTGCTGGCGTGATCACCCACCGATAGTTGCCATCAAACGTCTGGCTTTGGCCCGATACCAAAGCAGTCCCGTTGCGCGATAGCGTCGCGCTTGAGGTGGCTGAGACATCTGCGCCCGAGTTGACGGCTGCGGAGATGCCCGCATCCACCCCCCCCTTCGCACCGACAGTGACATTGGCACGGGCGCTGGCAGCGGCCTGGGTACGAGTGACGTAGGATTCCTGTGTCTTGACCGAGAGGCCGCCCGAATCCCGTTCCACCGTGGCCTTGTCGACTGTCGCGGGCTCCGTCGGCGGGACGATCACCACGACTTCAGCCCGCTTCAAACAGATGCGAAAGCGGGCGCGCTCTTCCACTCCACCACCGACACGGGAGACACCGAAGGCGACGTCGACATGCAGGTTGAATCTTCCCTGTTTGTCGAGAGCGCCTTTCCAGGCGTCCAGACCAACCAGATCCGCCAATGCGCGGCGTCGATTGTGTTCGATCATGGTACATGCCCGCCCTTTGTAGCCACCATCGAACGAGCCGGTCTGAAGTACAAGAACCCACTGGCCGGCCAGCCGGTTGATCAGCTCTCCCGACTTTAGGCCGCCCAAGCGCCAAGCTTCCCGTTCGCGGGCCCACGTCGTCGGCGCGTTGATCACGGCGCGTAAGCGGAACTTCCCAAGGTCCGAGATGAGCCCGATCCGCTCGATGAATGAAGCTGACCCCAAGGTCTGACCGGGGTGGCCCGTGGCCCTCTCAATCACCAACCCGCTTCAGCGTTGACCGGTTGCGCTGGATCCAGGTCTCGGTCGCGTCGTCCAGATAGTCGACTTCCTTGAGGGTGGTCATCACATCGCCGGCGCGGGTGGTGGTTTCGCGGAGGCGGGCGGGTTTGTCGCCGTCGCGGCCGGTGGTTTCGGCGATGAGCGTCCAGTGGGCGGTGTCGGTCGGCGGGGCGGCCAGGCGCAGGGCGTAGATGTCGAGGCTGGACGGTCGGGCCTTGCGGAAGCTGGCCGAGGTCTGCTGGCCCGTGGCCGGGTCCAGCAACTCCACCGTGGTGATCCGCACAGTGCCCACCTTGGGGCCGTCGTCGAAATCGGCCTTGCGGATCAGGGTGACGCCGTCGCCGCCGTCCTCGACCCGCACCTTCATCGGCAGGCCGAACCAGCGGTTGGCCGAATAGTCGAGATAGTCCAGCTTGCCCTCCCAGCGGCCGGCCGTGGCCAGGCGCAGGGCGGCGATGTCGGGCGCGGTCTGGGGCGCGTTCTGGCCGGCGGCCAGGACGGTGAAGAGGGCGTGGCGGCGCATGGCGGGGATCTCCGGGTCCGGCTCGGGCGAGCTTCGCCACAGCTACGTCTCCGAAGAACATCGGGATGTGAGGCGTTTGACTCTCAATTCACTGTGTGACACACAGTGTGCGTCACACACCATGTGGCGCACACGATACGGCGCACACCATGCCCACTGAAACCGAGATCTTTGAATCGCTCCGCCAGGAGCTGCGGCGAGGAACCCTGATCCTGGCCGTGCTGGCCCAGCTGCGGGTCGAGCGCTACGGCTACAGCCTGCGTCAGGCGCTCTCCCAGGTGGGCGTCGAGATCGACGAAGGCGCGCTCTATCCCATGCTCCGCCGGCTGGAGGGGCAGGGCCTGCTCGCCAGCGAGTGGCGCGAGGAAGACAAGCGCAAGAAGCGTTTCTACCGCCTGTCGGCCGAGGGCGAGGCCGTGCTGGCCCGTCTGGCCGACGAATGGCGCTCCATCAACGACACCCTGCAACCCCTGCTCTGAGAGAGGACGGATCATGGATCTGCTCGACCGCTATCTGGGCGCCATCGCCGCCCTGCTACCCGCCGCCCAACGCCAGGACATCATCGCCGAGTTGCGCGACCTGCTGATGAGCCGCATCGAGGACCGCGAGGCCCAGACGGGCCGCCCGCTGAACAAGACCGAACTGGAAGCCCTGTTCCGCGACTTCGGCCATCCGCTGGCCGTGGCCGGCCGCTATGGCCCGCAGCGCGCCCTGATCGGGGTGGAGCTGTATCCGTTCTATATCTTCGCGGTGAAGGTGGCCCTGGCCATCGCGGCCTTCGTGGCGGTGATCCCGGCGGTGATCGGCGTCGTCACGGAAGGCGGCGATGTCAGCCGGGTGATCGGCCACGCGCTCAACGCCTTCATTCCTTCGGCCCTGAAGCTGATCGGCCTCATCACCATCGTCGGCGCGATGGTCGAGCGCGGCTGGATCAAGGCGGGAGACTTCGGCAACTGGAAGGTCCGCGATCTGCCGCAGGTCTCGCCCAAGCGGCAGTGGTTCCAGACCACGCGGTTCGAGGCCCTGTTCGAGGTCATCTTCATGACCTTCTTCGCCCTGTGGTGGGCCGGCGTCGTGGACTTCCCCGGCAGCCGTGGGCCGTTCGGTCCTGACGGCGACTTGCAGATCACCCTGGCGCCGGTCCTGACCCAGTTGCACACGCCGATCCTGCTGCTGGCCATCGGCCAGGTGATCTCGGGCCTGATCCTGGTGATCCGCCCGGCCTGGATCGCGCCGCGCGCCGTCGCCGAGATCGTGCTGTCGATCGCCGGCATCGCCCTGGCCTGGGTCCTGTGGCGTCAGATGCCGCTGGTCACCTTCACGGGCCCTGTCGACGTGATCGACGGCGCCGTGACCCTGCAGGTGATGGTCGACAACATCTTCAGGATCTCGGCCCTGGTCGCGGCCGCCATCTGCGCCGGCAAGATCTTGATCGAGGGCTGGCGGCTGGCGCGACTGGGTCGGTGATCGTCCTTTTACGCTCTTCCCGGCGGGCGTCGGGAAGAGCGGGGCCGGGGCTATTTCTTCGGCTTGGCGGCCGTGTCGACGACCGCGCCGACGCCGGCGCCGACGACTGCGCCGACAGGGCCGGCGACCACGGCGCCGGTCATCGCGCCGGTCGCCGCGCGCTGCTCCATGTTGTGGCCGCAGGCGGTCAGGAGCAGGGCGGTTGACGCAACGACAGCCGCGCGGGCGGCGAGAAGGTTCAGGCGCATGGAGGGGTCCTTGAGAAGGTGAATTTACGCCTTCAGTAACGGCGCCCGCTACGGTCGAGTTCCAAGAGTCAAAGCCTTGAGAACAGTGTTCCCAATGCTTCGCGCCGCGGCAAACAAGCAATTTTTTCGATTGAGCGGTTTTTCTAGCGAATCAAGGTGTTAACGATCTTGACTGCGGCGTTTTCGCTCAGAATGCATGCTGCACTGCGGCATGTGCTTGCGACTCGTCGCCAGATCGTTCATAAGCCCGTCATAAGTAGGTTTTCGGCCACATCGTGAAACGGCCGGACCTCCGCTTTTAGAGCTGCCCGACAGTGAGTTTTCCGGGTCTTTAAAGGCGCTTTTGTCGGGGGGCGGTTCGCCCTCGCCGCGCAGGACACGAGTTTTGTATATCAAGTCGCAGACGCGTGCGGACGCACGTGGGCTGGTCGGCGCCGTATTGGTCGGATCCATCACGGGTCTGGCCCTGGGCGGCGTTTACCTTGCTGGTGGGCTGGCCCAGACGGCCACCCAACACGCCCGCGTCACCCGCTTGGCCAACGGCGCCTCGGAAGGCTTTTCCGACGTCGCGCTGGTCAATGGCGTCTCCAAGATGGACCTGGGCGCGCTGGCCGTCGCCCGCCGTCACGATCCCTATACGTCCGGGGGCGCGCCGCAGCGCGACCGGCAGGTCGCCCTGATGGTGGCCCGTCTGGAGAACCGCGACGCGAGCCTGTCGGTTCCCCGCAGCGGCCCGCTCATGCTGCGCGCCAGCTTTGGCGGTCCGTTCAATCCGGCCGCCGCGCCCTTCCGCCTCGGCAATGTGCTGGAAAGCTCGCGCGAGCTCGATTGCCTGGCCGACGCCGTCTATTACGAAGCCCGCGGCGAGACCCCCAGCGGTCAGGCCGCCGTGGCCCAGGTGGTGCTGAACCGCGTCCGCCATCCGGCCTTCCCCAAGTCGATCTGCGGCGTGGTGTTCCAGGGCGCCTATCACCGCGTCGGTTGCCAGTTCAGCTTCGCCTGCGACGGCTCGATGAAGCGCAACCGCGAACGCGGCGCGTGGGGCCGGGCCCAGAAGATCGCCTCGCGCGCCCTGGCCGGCGCCGTGATGAACGAGGTCGGCTCGGCCACCCACTTCCACACCACCGGCGTCGCGCCGGGCTGGGGTCCGCGCCTGCTGCGCGTGGCCCAAGTGGGGATGCACGTGTTCTACCGCTTCGGCGGTCGCGCCGGCGCGCCGGGGGCCTTCTCGGCCTCGCCGCGTCCCTCGACCCTGGACGACCTGCCCAATGCGCCGAGCATCGCCGACATCTCGGCCGACGGCATGCCGCTGAACGGTCCGGTGGTCTATGCCGCCAACGCCGTCAGCAACATCCAGCCTGTCTCGTCCAACGGCATGGGCGGTCCGCTGAGCTCGGGCCAGGAGCCGGCGTCCGCGCCGACCCCGGCCAAGCCGCTGCTGGAGAAAACCTCCGCCGAGACCGTCAGGCCGACATCGGCGGCCTCGACCGGAGCTGCTTCCTGACGGTTCCGGGCATGTGGCTGGTGGCGAAGCGCATCTGCTTGGCCCGCTTGCCCACGAAATAGTGCAGGTCCTTGCCGGTCGCGGCGCGGAAGACCACCTCCGCCGCGTCCTCGACCGGATAGACCTCCAGCCCGCCCTTCTTGAGCGCGTCGGCCATGCTCTCGTTGCTGCCCTGCGCCCCGGCGTTGAGGATCGGCGTCTCGATGAACCACGGCATCACGCAGGCGACGCTGACGCCATGCGCGGCGTACTCGACGTCCAGCGCCTCGGACAGGCCGCGCACCGCGAACTTGGTGGCCGAATAGACCGCCAGCTTCGGCGAGCCGTACAGGCCCGCGCATGAAGCGACATTGATCAGCCGGCCGCCGGCCGCCTTCAGCGTCGGCAGGCCCGCGCGGGCGCCGTTGATCACGCCCTTGATGTTGATGTCGACCTGCAGGTCGCAGTCGGCCTCGCTGAGCTCCTCCAGCGCGCCGAACCGGGCGATGCCGGCATTGTTGAGCAGGACGTCCAGCTTGCCGCCCGTCAGCTTGGCGAAAGCGCCCAGGGCGTTGTCCCAGGCTTCACGATCGCGGACGTCCAGCTTGTAGGTGGCCCCATTGTCGGGACCGATGGCCGTGAGCGCGGCCTTCAGCCCCACCGCGTCGATGTCCGACAGGCCGACGAACCAGCCGGCGGCGGCGAAGCGCTTGGCGCTGGCCAGACCGATGCCGCTGGCGGCGCCGGTGATGAAGATGGATTTGCGGCCGTTGGCGCTCATCAGGTCGTCCTCCCCTTATTTGTTATCAGCGATCAGACGCCGAGAGCGGGGAGGGGTCAAGACCCGCGCGCCTCCAAGCCCATGGGCGAGGCGCGCGGGTGGAAAAGGACCGATCAGTCGGTCTGGTCGTCGATCTCGGCCTCGGGGCCGTTCTTCTTGAACGACTCGATGGCGTTCTTGGCGGAGGCCTTCGACGAATAACCCTCGGTCGCGAACATCACTTCGCTGTTGTAGACGAAATTGACGCGGAACTCGCCCGCCTTGTCCTTCTTGATTATGAACTTGTAGGCCATGGGTGTCTCCAGAGCGGAATGCGATGTGCCGCGTGCGCGACCCCTCGACCGTGACTTGCCGCCGGCTGGCGTGTCAATCGAGATGGGCCCGGGAGAATGTGAATGACTGTTGACGACCGCCTGGACCAGCTGTCCCGCCAGCTGCTGTCCGTTCCCTATGTCGAGCTGAACGACGTCCAGAAGAGCGTCATCGACCTGATCTGCGACGAGGCCCCCACGGGCCTGAACCGGACGCTGGTCAATGACGATCGCAGCTACTGGGATCGCCTGGCCGACACGGTCGCCAAGGTGGGCGGGTCGTGGGGGTTCATCGGCGGCTTCAGCGCCGCGCTGATGCTCTGGATCGGTCTGAACGTGGTGCTCAAGCGCTTCGACCTGGCTTTCGACCCCTATCCCTTCATCTTCCTGAACCTGCTGCTCTCGACCGTCGCGGCCCTGCAGGCGCCGGTGATCATGATGAGCCAGAACCGCCAGGCCCTGAAGGATCGCCAGAACGCCGAGCACGACTATGTCGTCAACCTGCGCGCCGAGCTGGAGATCATGCACCTGCACGACAAGCTGGACGCCCTGCGCGAACGCGACATCGCCGAAATGAGCCGCCAGAACGCCGAGGCCCTGGCGAGGCTGGAAGCGCAGGTGGCGGCGCTGGCTGGGAAGCTAGAGGCGAGGGGGTAGGGGGAGGCGGGGAGGGCGGCCGTTCGGATTCCCTCTCTCAAAGAGAGAGGGATTTGATCATAACGTCCTGCCTCCACCCCGTGACGCGAAGTCTGCATAGTTCCTGCGCAGCCTCCCCCACGCGGCGCCCCAAATGGCCAACGGTGCGTCGGTGATCGCCTGGTGAGAGACATCACCCGCGCCATGCCGCCCGAGTCCTCGTTAGCTCGTTCCCGACAGCCGCCGGACGGGCGGCGCGAGGGGAATTCGTCGAATGGATTTGGGTGTTCGCGCGCCGACCAGGCGCCAGTTGCTGTCCGCCATCGCCGCTGTCGGGGGCACGGCGGCGCTCTATCAGGCCATGACGTCTCTGGGCCATGCGGCCGAGACCCAGTTCATGGGCCCGCCCAACCTGACCGGCGCGCGCAAGGGTGCGACCGTCATCGTGCTGGGGGCGGGCCTGGCCGGCATGCTGGCGGCCCACGAGCTGACCAAGGCCGGCTACAAGGTGCAGATCCTGGAATATCAGGACCGGGCCGGCGGCCGGAACTGGTCGCTGCGGGGCGGCGATACCTATACCGAGCTGGGCGGAGCCACCCAGAAGGTCGGCTTTTCCGAGGGCAACTACCTCAATCCCGGCCCCTGGCGGATCCCGCACCATCACCGCACCCTGCTGCACTACTGCAAGACCTTCGGCGTGGCGCTGGAGCCGTTCATCCAGTTCAACCACAACACCTGGATCCACTCGTCGCAGTCGTTCGGCGGCAAGCCGGTGCGCTTCAAGGCCGCCGCCGCCGACTTCGAGGGCAATGTCGCCGAGCTGCTGGCCAAGTCGATCAACACCAAGGCCCTCGACCAGCAGGTCACGCCCGAGGATCGCGACCGGCTGCTGGAGGCCCTGAAGGGCTGGGGCATGCTGGACAAGGATTACAGGTACGCCTCCAACCTGCGGTCGGCCTCGCACCGGGGCTATGATCGTCCGCCCGGCGGCGGCATCAACGGCGCGCCGATCCCGTCGGCCCTGTACGACTTTCACGACGTGCTGGACCCGCAGGTCTGGACCTCGATGGCCTTCTTCATGGGGCACGAGATGCAGACCACCATGTTCCAGCCGGTGGGCGGCATGGACATGATCGGCAAGGCCTTCGCCAGGCAGGTCGAGGGCCAGATCACCTACAACGCCAAGGTCAGCAAGATCGCCCAGGACGACAAGGGCGTGGCCGTCACCTATGCCGACACCAAGTCGGGCAAGGTGGTCACCGCCCAGGCCGACTGGTGCGTCTGCACCATCCCGCTGGGCGTGCTGAGCCAGATCGACACCCAGGTCACCGACGAGATGGCCGCCGCCATCAAGGCCGTGCCCTATTCCGGCCAGGTCAAGATCGGCCTGGAGATGAAGCGCCGGTTCTGGGAGGAGGATGACTCCATCTATGGCGGCCACAGCTTCACCGACCAGGAGATCGCCCTGATCTCCTATCCCAATAACAACATGTTCACCGACAAGCCGGCCGTGCTGCTGGGCGCCTTCGCTCGCGAGATGGGGGCCTATCGCCTGGCCGGCATGACGCCCGAGCAGCGGATCGAGGTCGCCTTGCAGCAGGGCTCGGTGTTGCACCCGGCCAGCTATCGCAAGGAGTTCTCGAACGGCGCCTCGGTGGCCTGGAGCCGCGTGCCCTGGAGCCTGGGCTGCTGCGCCCGCTGGACCGAGGAGACGCGCAAGGAACACTACCAGACCCTGGTGGGCATGGACCGCCGCATCGTCCTGGCCGGGGAGCACGCGTCTTACGTCGGCTGCTGGATGGAGGGCGCGCTGCTCTCGTCCATCGACGCCATCACCCGCCTGCACAAGCGCGCCCTGGAGGCCTGAGCATGACCCTTCGTCTTCACCTCGCGCTGGCGGCCGGCCTGCTGGCCGTCTCGGCCCCCGCCCTGGCCCAGACCCCGGCCGGCGGCGACACCGGCGGCGGCGTGGTCCGCATCGCCAAGCCCGTCACCGGCCAGCAGGTTTATGAGGCCGTCTGCCAGGCCTGCCACATGGCCGACGCCAGGGGCGGCGTCGGCGCCGCGGCCATCCCCGCCCTGGCCGCCAATCCGCGTCTGGCCGGCGCGGCCTATCCGATCTCGATGGTGGTGTCGGGCAGGGGCGCCATGCCCGGCCTGACCGGCAATCTCGACGACGCCCAGATCGCGGCGGTGGTCAGCTATGTGCGCACCAGCTTCGGCAACAGCTATCCCAAGCCGGTGACGGCGGCGGACGTGGCCAAGATCCCGCATCCGGTGCTGGGCGGGGGGCACTAGGCGGCCTCAAAGGTTCAAGTCCAAAAATGCTTGTCATCCCGGGCGTAGCGAAGCGGAGAGCCGGGACCCAGGGGCCGCTGCAGTGCGGTTGCCCCTGGGTCCCGGGTCGGCTTCGCCGCCCGGGATGACAAGATTTTTGAGCTGTTGAGCCTAGCCCTTGATGAACGCCAGCAGGTCCTTGTTGATGACCTCGGCGTGGGTCGTCGCCATGCCGTGGGGCAGGCCGGGATAGGTCTTCAGGGTTCCCTTCCTCAGCAGCTTGATGGCCAGGTGGGCGCTGTCGGCGATCGGCACGATCTGGTCGTCCTCGCCGTGCATCACCAGCACCGGCACGGTGATGGCCTTGAGGTCGTCTGTGAAGTCGGTCTCCGAGAAGGCCTTGATGCAGTCATAGTGGGCCTTGGCGCCGCCCATCATGCCCTGACGCCACCAGTTCTCGACCGTGGCCGGCGAGACCTGCGCGCCCGGACGGTTGAAGCCGTAGAACGGGCCCGCCGCGACGTCGTGGAAGAACTGGGCGCGATTGGCCAGCAGGGCGCTGCGGAAGCCGTCGAACACCTCCATCGGCAGGCCGCCCGGATTGGCGGCGGTCTTCAGCATGATCGGCGGCACGGCGCCGACCAGCACGGCCTTGGCGACGCGGCCAGGCTCGGCGCGCGCCACATAGTGCGCCACCTCGCCGCCGCCGGTGGAATGGCCGATATGGACGGCGTTCTTCAGGTCCAGATGCTTGGCCAGGGCGATGACGTCGGACGCGTAGGTGTCCATCTCGTTGCCGACATCGGTCTGGGTCGAGCGGCCGTGGCCGCGACGGTCATGGGCGATGACGCGGAAGCCCTTGCTGAAGAAGAACAGCATCTGGGCGTCCCAGTCGTCGCTGCTCAGCGGCCAGCCATGATGGAAGACCACCGGCTGGGCGGTCTTGGGGCCCCAGTCCTTGTAGAAGATCTGCGCGCCGTCCTTGGCGGTGAAGAAGCCGCTGCCCTGGGCGGGCTTGGCGCCCGAGGTCTTCGTCTGGGCGGCGCGGGGGGCGGCGGTCTGGGCGGAGGCGGCGACGGTCAGGCCGGCCGCGGCGGCGATGCCAAGGCCGCCGGTCATCACGGCGCGGCGCGAGGCTTGGGTGTTTGACTGGCTCATCTCGGTGTCCCTGTTGTTGTGGTCGCGATATTTGTTATCGCGATAATGATAGGGCTAAAGCGTCGCAGGGCGGCTGTCCACTAGAATCTTTATCGCGATATCTTTTCTTGTAGTATGGGGGGCTAGAGGGGCTGGAAGGCCCGCCGAGGAAACGTCCTGTGCCCGTTCCGTTAGACGATCAGATCTGCTTCACCCTGTACGCCACCAGCATGGCCATCAACCGGGCCTACAAGCCGATGCTGGACGCGATGGGCATAACCTATCCGCAGTATCTGGTGCTGAACGTGCTGGGCGAGGAAGACGGCATGACCATCGGCGCGATCGCCGGCCGTCTGAGCCTGGAATCCAGCACTATCACCCCGCCGGTGAAGCGGCTGGAACAGGCGGGCCTGGTCGAGCGCCAGCGCAGCAAGGTCGATGAACGCCAGGTCCAGGTGCGCCTGACCGACGCCGGCCGCGCCACGCTGAAACAGAGCAGCTGCCTGGGCGAGCTGATGATGGAGCGCTCGGGCCTGACGCTGGAGCAGCTGGACGCCCTGAACCGTCAGGTCCAGGCGCTGAACGCGGCGATGGGGTCGAAGGGTTAGCACGGTCTAGGACGACATCGTGGCCTGGCGGGACGCGAAGAGAAAAAGGCTCCACATTCCGTGCCCGCGAGGATTATAAATTTCGTCCGCGCGTCTGTGTCTTGATTGGTGATATAGGCGGTTGTTCAAAATTAGACTAAATATTGTATAGTTAAAGTTCTCGCCTGAGGGGTGTCGAGGCCGCGACATATTTTGGTTTCGATAGGAATTTATTCAATGACGAAATTCGGGCTTGGGGCCATCTGATGGCGATTATTCTTGTCGTGGAGGACGAGGTTTTCATTCGCCAGGCCGCTGAATGGGCCATCGAGGATCTGGGCCACACGCCGCTGATGGCCGAGGATCTGGCCGGAGCCTTGGCTCACCTTCGCGCGCCGGGACAGATCGACATGCTGTTCGTCGATATCCGGCTCAGCGCCCTGTCGGAGGGCGGCTATGAGGTGGCCAATCAGGCCTTGGGCCTGCGGCCGAACCTGCGCGTGCTCTATACGTCGGGAACGCCGCTCATCGCCGAGATGTCCGACCTGTTCGTCGGCGGCGGCCAGTTCCTGCAGAAGCCCTATTCGCCCGAGCAGCTGGAAGCCTCCGTCGGCAGGCTGCTTCACTAGACCTCGAGTGAGGCTTCACCCCCGAAGCGCCACGGCCCGCCGCCTGAGTTAGGAACCCGCATCGCCAGTTCGAAGTCGGCCCCCGGCCGGACAGAAGAGTCGATCGTCAAGGCGGACGCGCTCCAGAACGCGATCTTCAACAGCGCCAACTTTTCCAGCATCGCCACCGACGCCAAGGGCGTGATCCAGATCTTCAATGTCGGGGCCGAGCGAATGCTGGGCTACACGGCCGCCGAGGTGATGAACACCGTCACGCCGGCCGACATCTCCGACCCGGTGGAACTGGTCGCCCGCGCCCGGGCCCTGAGCGCCGAACTGGCCACTCCGATCGAGCCCGGCTTCGAGGCCCTGGTGTTCAAGGCCTCGCGCGGGATCGAGGACATCTACGAGCTGACCTATATCCGCAAGGACGGCACGCGTTTCCCCGCCGTGGTCTCGGTCACCGCCCTGCGCGACGCGGCCGGGGCGATCATCGGCTATCTGCTGATCGGCACCGACAACACCGCCCGCAAGCTGGTGGAAGAAGAGCAGAAGCGGTCGGACCAGCGCCTGCGCGACCAGCAATTTTACACCCGCTCGCTGATCGAATCCAACATCGACGCCCTGATCACCACCGACCCTTCGGGCATCATCACCGACGTCAACAAGCAGACCGAGGCCCTGACCGGCTCGACCCGCGACGAGCTGATCGGCGCGCCGTTCAAGGACTGCTTCACCGATCCCGAACGGGCCGAGGCGGGCATCCGCCGGGTGCTGGGCGAGAAGTCGCTGACCGACTACGAACTGACCGTGCGCGCCCGCGACGGCAAGCAGACCGTCGTGTCCTACAACGCCACCACCTTTTATGACCGGGGCCGAACCCTGCAGGGCGTGTTCGCCGCCGCCCGCGACGTCACCGAGCGCAAGCGGGTCGAGGCCGAGCTGCAGCAGGCCAAGGCCGACGCCGAGAGCGCCAGCCGCACCAAGTCCGACTTCCTGGCCAGCATGAGCCACGAGATCCGCACGCCGATGAACGCGGTGATGGGCATCGCCGACCTGCTGGCCAAGACCCAGCTGACGCCCGAGCAGGACAAGTACGTCCAGATCTTCCGTCGCTCCGGCGACAACCTGCTCAACCTGATCAACGACATTCTCGACCTGTCCAAGGTGGAAGCCTCGCAGCTGGATCTGGAGCAGACGGGCTTTTCGCTGAGCGATCACCTGGAAAAGGCCATCGAGATGGTCGCCCCCAAGGCCCAGGAAAAGGGCCTGACCCTGATCTGCGAGATCGCGCCCGGCGTCAGCAACGATCTGGTGGGCGACCCCACCCGCCTGCGCCAGGTGCTGCTGAACCTGCTGGGCAACGCCATCAAGTTCACCCAGGCCGGCGAGGTCTCGCTGACGGTCGAGCGCGATCCCGAGGGCCTGGCCCCGACCGCCCTGCGCTTTTCGGTCTCCGACACCGGCATCGGCATCGCCGACGACAAGCTCGCGCGCGTGTTCGAGCGCTTCACCCAGGCCGACAGCTCGACCACGCGGCGCTTCGGCGGTTCGGGCCTGGGGCTGACCATCTCCAAGCGCCTGGTCGAGCTGATGGGCGGCAGGATCGGCGTCACCAGCACCCTGGGCCAGGGCAGCGTCTTCGCCTTCTCGGTGCCGTTCGAGGTCTGGGCCGCCGCCAACCGGCCGGTCAGCGCCCCCGTGGGTTACGGCCCCGAAGCGCCCTTGCCGAACCTGCGCATCCTGATGGCCGAGGACTCGCCCGACAACTGCACCATCGCCCTGGCCTATCTGGAAGACACCCCCTACCGGATCGACATCGCCGAGACCGGCCTGATCGCCTGCGAGATGTTCAAGACCGGCCGCTATGACCTGGTGCTGATGGACCGGCAGATGCCGGTGATGGACGGCCTGACCGCCACCCGCACGATCCGCGCCTGGGAAAAGTCGCACGGCCGCGCGCCGACCCCGATCATCGCCCTGACCGCCTCGGCGCTGAAAGGCGACCGCGAGACCTGCCTGGCGGCGGGCTGCACGGCCTATCTGACCAAGCCGATCAAGCAGGACGTGCTGCTGCAGGCGATCCGCGACTATTCCGCCTTCGCGGCCGCGCCGACCAGCGATGGGGCGGCGGGCGAGCCCCCGCCCTGGCGCCCCAGCGCCCGGCTGGCGGCCCTCATTCCGATCTATCTGGACAGCTGCCGAGGCCATGTCGTCACCATGCTGGACGCGCTGGACAGGGCCGATCTCCAGCCGGTGAGCTTGCTGGGACATAACCTGCGCGGCTCGGGCGGCGGCTTTGGCTTCCAGCCCATCACCGACTTCGGCGCTGGCCTGGAACTGGCGGCGGACGGCGGCGACCTCGTCGCCTCGCGCAAGCTGGTCGAGCAGCTGTCCCGCTATCTGGACGCCCAAGTCTAGAGCTCAGTGCGGCCTCACCCCGCCCGGGCCGTGCGGCGCAGCGCCTGGGGCGGCTGGCCGAACGCCCGGATGAAGGCCCGGCGCATCCGCTCGGGATCGCCAAAGCCGGTCTCCAGGGCCACGTCCTCCACCTGCAGCGGCTGACTGTCGAGCAGGGCGCGGGCGGCTTCGACCCGCAGGCGTTCCACGGCCTTGGCCGGGGTGACGCCGGTCTCGGCGGCGAACAGCCGGGCGAAGTTGCGCGGGCTCATGGCCGCCCGGTCGGCCAGCTGCTCGACGCTGAGGCTTTCGGCCAGATGCTCGCGGGCCCAGGCCAGCAGGGCGTCGAAGCGCTTGGCCTTCAGGTCGATCAGGGCCGAGAACTGCGACTGGCCGCCGGGGCGGCGGTGATAGACCACCAGCTGCTGGGCCACCCGGCGGGCCACGGCCTCGCCCTCGTCGGCGCCGATCAGGGCCAGCGACAGGTCGATGCCGGCGGTGATGCCGGCCGAGCTCCAGATCATGCCGTCCTGGACGAAGATCCTGTCGGGCTCCAACCGGATGGCCGGATAGCGCTTCTGGATGTCTTTCGTCCGGCTCCAGTGGGTGGTGGCGCGCTTTCCGTCCAGCAGACCGGCCTCGGCCAGGATGTAGGTTCCCGAACATACGCTGGCGACCCGGCGGGCTGTCTTCGCGGCGTCACGCACATAGGCCAAGGTGACAGGGCAGGTGGCCGGCGTGTGCACGCCGTCGCCGCCGGCGACGATCAGGGTGTCCAGCGGCGGCGCCTCGGCCAGGCTGATCGTGGCGACGGCCATGCCCGACGAGCTGGCGACCATGCCGCCGTCGCGGGACAGGAAGACCAGGCGGTAGGCCCCCGGCGAGAAGCGCGCGGCGATCTCGAACGTCGCGATCGGGCCGGTGGCGTCCAGCAGCTGGAAGTCCGGATAGACGAGAAAGCCGATCGTGCGGGTCATGGCGGAATCCGAGGGAATTATGTCATTTCCGCCAGACGCTAGGTCGCCGATGATGGAGCGTCAAACGGAGATGTCCCCATGGCTCAAGCTGACGTGCTGAACATCGTCTTCGCCCTGTTTCCGGGCGTCACCCATCTGGATTTCACGGGACCGCACCAGATCCTGTGCCGCCTTCCCGGCGCGAAAGTCACGGTGGCCAGCCTGGACGGCGGCGAGATCGAGGCCGACGGCCTGATCTTCGCGCACCTGCCGCGCCTGACTGACGTGGAGGCGTGCGACGTGCTAGTGGTGCCCGGCGGATTCGGGACCACCCAGGCCATGGGCAATGAGGCCTTCCTCGACCAGATCCGCCGGCTGGCCGGAGGGGCGCGCTATGTCACCTCGGTCTGCACGGGCTCTCTGGTCCTGGGCGCGGCGGGGCTGCTGAAGGGCAAGCGCGCGGCCTGCCATTGGGCGTGGCGCGATCAGCTGTCGCTGTTTGGCGCGATCCCCGACCCGTCGCGGGTGGCGCGGGACGGCAATGTGTTCACCGGCGGCGGGGTGACGGCCGGCATCGACTTCGCCCTGACCATCGCCGCCGAGATCGCCGGCGAGGACGTGGCCCAGGCCATCCAGCTGGCCGTCGAATACGCCCCCGCGCCGCCGTTCGAGGCGGGACGGCCGGAAACGGCGCCGGCCAAGGTGCTGGAGCGGGTGCAGCGGATGTACGGCCAGGGGATGGACGAGCGCCGGGCGGCGGCGGAGAAGGCCGGGGCGCTGGTGTGATCTCGAAATTTGCTTGTCATCCCGGCCGTAGCGCAGCGGAGCGCCGGGACCCAGGGGCTAATGCAATGCGGTTGCCCCTGGGTCCCGGATAGCCTCTGCGAGGCTTCCGGGATGACAAGTTGATGTTGGGCCGGCTTCGACTTTCCCTACACCTCCTCTAGGCTCCCCGCCAAAGCCGGCGAACGACCGGCGCGGGGGAGGGGATGTCATGCGCAAGCCATGGCTGTTGTTCGTGCTGGGTGTGGTTCTGGTGCTGGGCGGAAGCGCGCTGGCCTGGAAGGTGCAGACGGCGGGCGGGATCAAGGTCACCGAGGTGACGTTCCCCGGGGCCGGCGGCACGCCGATGAGCGCCCTGCTCTATGTGCCGAAAAACGCCACGGCACCCACGCCGGCGCCGGGCGTGCTGGCCGTGCACGGCTACATCAATTCCCGCGAGACCCAGAGCGGCTTCGCCATCGAGTTCGCCCGGCGCGGCTATGTGGTGCTGGCCCTGGACCAGACGGGTCATGGCTACAGCGGCGGGGCGGCCTTCTCGAACGGCTTCGGCGGTCCCGACGGGCTGAACTATCTGCGCGGCCTCAAGATCGTCGATCCGAAGAATATCGGGCTGGAGGGCCACAGCATGGGCGGCTGGACGGTGCTGGCCGCCGCCGCGACGATGCCCGACGCCTACAAGGCCGTGGTGCTGGAGGGCTCGTCGACCGGCAAGCCGTTCGCCGCTGACGGCACGCCGACCTGGCCGCGCAACCTGGCGCTGGTCTACAGCCGCTATGACGAGTTCTCCAAGCTGATGTGGGGCGTCGACAAGGCCCGCGACGTCACGACCAGCGCCAAGCTGCGGGCGGTGTTTGGAACGACCGGCGCCATCGAGCCCGGCCGCGTCTATGGCTCGGTCGCCGACGGCACGGCGCGGCTGCTGCGCACGCCGTCGACCACCCATCCGGGCGACCACATCTCGCCCACCGCCATCGGCCACGCCCTGGACTGGTTCGCCCTGACCCTGACGGGCGGCACGCCGCGCCCGGCCGGCGACCAGATCTGGATGTGGAAAGAGGCCGGAACCGGCATCGCCCTGGTCGGGGCGGTGGTGCTGCTGCTGGGAACCTTCGAGCTGCTGCTGGCCCTGCCGCTGTTCGCCCCGCTGCGCCATGCGCCCCAGCCCACCGTGACGCGGCGCGACAGGGGCTGGTGGGGCGCGATGGCGATCACCGCCATCCTGCCGGCCCTGACCTATTTCCCGTTCTTCATCCTGGGCATGCTGGCCCTGAAGCCCAACGCCATCCTCAAGCAGGGGATCACCAACCAGGTGCTGACCTGGGCCGTGCTGGGCGCGCTGCTGACCCTGGCCCTGGGCGCGATCGGCAAGCGGGAGAGGCCGGTCTTCACCCGCCAGCTGCCGCTGTCGATCCTGATCGGCGTCGCCAGTCTGGCGGTGCTGTACGGCGCGCTCGAGCTGGTCCACCGCCTGTTCCTGGTCGATTTCCGCTTCTGGGTGGTGGCGCTGAAGCGCTTCAGCCCGGCCCAGGCGCAACTGGCCCTGGTCTACGTGCTGCCGTTCACCTTCGCCTTCGGGGTGACCCTGCGCACCCTGCTGGCGCGCATCCCGGTGGCGGGCGACAGCGGCGCGAGGCTGTACGCCAGCGCGATCCTGGCGCTCAGCGGCGGCTTCGCCCTGTTGTTGGGCCTGGACTATGGCGCGCTGTTCCTGACCGGCGGCCTGCCCACCGCCTTCGATCCGCTGTCGACCGTGGTGGCCATCCAGTTCCTGCCCCTGACCGCCCTGATCGCGGTGGTCGGCGTCTTCACCTGGCGGCGCACCGGCGGCTACGCGGCGGCCAGCGTCCTCTGCGGCCTGCTGCTGACCTGGTATATGGTGGCGGGAACCGCGACGCAGGTGGCGTGAGGCGGGTTCGAGGCGCGCCGCCGCGCCCGCGTCCTCGCATCGGCGGGGGCGCGGCCCTATATTCGCCTGCTCGCCACCGCCTGGAGCCGCGCCCGTGACCAAGTCCCTGAAGATCGATTTCGTCTCCGACGTCTCGTGCCCGTGGTGCATTGTCGGTCTGGGCGGGCTGGAGACGGCTCTGGAACGGGTGGGCGATCTGGTCGAGGCGCGGATCCATTTCCAGCCCTTCGAGCTCAACCCCAACATGCCGCCCGAAGGCCAGAACATCGTCGAGCACATCGGCGAGAAGTATGGCGCGACGCCCGAGCAGTCGGCCGCCAACCGCAAGGCCATCCACGAGCGCGCCGCCTCGGTGGGCTTCACGATGAAGACCAGCGAGACCAGCCGGATCTACAACACCTTCGACGCCCACCGGCTGCTGCACTGGGCCGGCATCGTGGGCGGGCAGGCGGCCCTGAAGCGGGCGCTGTTCGAGGCCTATTTCACCGACAACCAGAGCCCCGCCGATCACGACGTGCTGGTCGCCGCCGCCGAGAAGGCCGGCCTGGACGGCGCCGCCGCGCGCGAGGTGCTGTCGTCGGGCCAGTACGCCCAGGAGGTGCGCGAGGCCGAGCGCGCCTGGCAGGCGGCCGGCATCACCTCGGTGCCCGCCGTGATCATCAATGACCGCTATCTGATCTCGGGCGGCCAGCCGGCCGAGTATTTCGAGCAGGCGCTGCGCCAGATCGCGGCCGAGGCCTGAGAGGGCGGCCTGAGGTCGGGGCCTGAGGTCGGGTCGGGGCGATTGCGGCGATCCTGCAACAATTCGACCGCGAAATGACCCCAGTCGCGCCGTTGCAAAGCCGGGTTCGCCGCCCAATCTAAGACTCGACGCGGACAACCCGGCTTCCCCCCCCCCGGCCGGCCCCAGCGTCCTTAAAAGCGCAACGCTCGTGCTCCCCCGGCACGGGCGTTGTTCGCGTTCAGCCCACCTTTACGCCCGTCATCGAGATCGCCGCGAAGACGTCGTCGGTGAAGAAGCTGACCGGCTCGTCCTGGCCCTGCGCGCCCAGCACATACAGCAGCGGCAGGTAGTGCTCGGCGCTGTTGATCGAGATCTCGGCGTCGGGGCCCAGGCCCTGCCAGTCGATCAGCGGATCGTGGTCGCCCGCGAGGATCGGGGCCTTGGCCGTCTCGTTGAAGCGTTCGGCCCACGGCGGGGCTTCAGGGCGGCGGAAGTCGGCGGCGCGCAGGTTGTGAACGATGTCGCCGCTGCCGACGAGCAGCACGCCCTCGTCGCGCAGGACGGCTAGCCGCCGGCCGGCCTCATAGTGCCAGCGGTTGGAGCGGTCGCGATCCAGGCTGATCTGCACGACGGGCACGTCGGCGTCCGGATACATTGGCTTCAGCACGCCCCAGGCGCCGTGGTCGAGACCGCGTGAGGGATGCTGCACGACCGGGTCGGGGGACAGGATCTCGCCGATCCGCGCGGCCAGGGCCGGATCGCCCGGCGCCTGGTACCGCACGTCGAACAGGGCCTGCGGAAAGCCGCCGAAGTCGTGGATGGTCTCGGGATGGGCCGCCGCGCTGACGGCGGTGGCGCCGCGCGTCTCCCAGTGGGCGCTGACCATGGCGATGGCGCGCGGCCGGGGCAGGTCGCGACCCAGCCGGGCCCAGGCCTGGCTCCAGTCATTGTCCTCGATGGCGTTCATCGGCGAGCCGTGGCCGACGAACAGGACGGGCATGCGCGACATGGCGATCTCTTTCGACACAGTGATAGTTACAGATAGGCGGCGCGTCGTCTTACCGCAAGATCGAGCCAAACGACGGCTTTTCCGGCGCGGCCGGCTTTGTTAAGGCCATGGTCGTGACCGTTCCTGCTTCGCCTCCTGTCGCGTCAGACGCCGCTCCGATCGCGACCGGTGTGTCCGCGCGCCATCGCGCCGTCCGGGGCGGGGCCCTGGATTTCCTGCGCTTCCTGGCCTCGCTGCTGATCGTGCTCTACCACTTCGGGGCCGAGAGCCCGATGCGGATCGAGCGCTTCCATCAGGTGTTCTCGCGCGGCTTCCTGGCCACCGACTTCTTCCTGATGCTGTCGGGCTATGTGCTGGGCCGGGCCTATGGCGCCTCGACCCTGTCGGGAAAGATCACGCCGGCCCGTTTCTGGCTGCGCCGCGCCGCCCGCGTCTGGCCCGGGCACCTGATGGTGCTGGCGGCCATGGCGGTGCTGGTGCTGATCCTCAACACCATCGGCACCGACGCCCACAAGCCCTCGCGCTTCGCCTGGGACCAGCTGCCGGTCCAGGCCCTGCTGATCCACGCCTGGGGCTTTCCCAGCGACGGCTGGAACCTGCCCAGCTGGTCGCTGTCGGCCCTGATCGTCTGCTACGCGATCTTTCCGTTCATGTGGAAGGCCGCCAACAAGATCCGCCATCCCGTGGTCCTGCCGCTGATCGGCCTGGTGACGGTGATCCTGTTCGAGGTGGTGGCGCGCCTTGGCTTCCACCACGCCCTGGCCGACCTGCAGTTCCAGTTCGGCGTGGTGCGCGCCCTGCCGCTGTTCGTGCTGGGCGTCTGCCTGGCCCGCGCGGTCGAGATGGACTGGCCCTCGGAAAAGGCCGCCCGCGCCCTGCTGTTCGGCGGCATCGGCCTGCTGGTGGTCTGGCAGTTCCTGGACCGCTACGCCCTGCCTGACGTGCTGATCTTCGACCTGCCCAGCCTTTTCGCCATCGCCTGCATCGTGCTGGGGGCCGGCCGCCTGCCGGTGAAGAAGCCCCGCGCCTGGATCGAGGAGGGCGCCAAGTTGTCGTTCGCCCTGTTCATCACCCACATTTTGGTGGGGGTGATCTACTGGAGCGCGGTGCACAAGCTGATCGAGAAGGTGCCGATCGGCATCGGCTGGCAGTGGCTGATGTGGCTGGCCGGCTTCCCGCTGGCCTATGGCGTGGCGTGGCTGTTCCACACCTATATCGACCAGCCGCTGCAGGACCGGCTGGCGCCGTGGCTGCGGAAGACCTGATTTCCCAGACCAAAAACCTTGTCATCCCGGGCGGCGAAGCCGACCCGGGATGACAAGAAATTTCTGGATTCGTCATCAACCGACTTCGTCTTGTTAGTTCCGCGCGCTAACACCGGCCCCATGACCCGTCTGATCCCCCTCCAAGGCGTCGAGAATCTCCGCGACTATGGCGACTACGCCGCCGGTGTGGGCCGTCTGAAGCGGGGGGTGCTGTATCGCGCCGCCCACCAGTCCCAGGCCACCGACGAGGACCTGGCCGTGCTGGCCGGCCTGAACCTGGCCACCCTGGTCGACCTGCGCCGGCCCAACGAGCGCGAGCGCGACCCGTCGCGGCGCTGGGAGGGCTTCGCCGTCGAGGTCATCGAGAACGACCAGGGCTCGCCGGATGATCCCTGGCACACCTTCCTGCACAGCTCGGACCTGAGCGTTCAGTCGATCCACGACTACATGGTCGAATATTATCGCCGCCTGCCGTTCAAGGAGCGGCACATCGACCTGTTCCGCCGCTACTTCCTGGCCCTGGCGGAAGGGCGCGGGCCGGTGCTGATCCACTGCGCGGCGGGCAAGGACCGCACCGGCGTGCTGGCGGCCCTGACCCACCACGTGGCCGGCGTGTCGGACGACGACGTCATCGACGACTATCTGCTGACCAATGACGACAGCCGCTTTGAACGGCGCGGGCCCAAGTTCATGGCCGCCATTCAAGAGGCCACCGGCCGCACTCCGTCCGAGGCGGCGATGCGCGCGGCGATGGGCGTGGAAGCCGACTACCTGGCCGCCGCCTTCGCGGTGATCAAGGACCAGCACGGCTCGCTGGACGGCTATCTGGAGCAGGCGCTGGAGCTGGACGCCGCCACGCGCGAGGCGGTCAGGGCGCATATTCTTCTGTAGGTCCCCGCTTTCCCGGCGAAAGCCGGGATCCAGATCGAACCCGGAGCGTGGTTCGAACGGGCCGCGTTTGTAGGCGCGTCATCCCCAAACGCTCGGGCTGAATCTGGGCCCCGGCGTTGGCTTCGCCGCCCTTCGGGTCGCCGGGGAGACGGATGATAGGGTGGTGACAAACGCTCGTTTAAACGCCACGCTCTACCCAAGCGACCGCACAAGACGGCGCTCTGATTAGGGTAGGGCATGAACGAGACCACAGGCACGCCGCCGGGCTTGGCGGATGTTGCGTCGGACGGCGACCTGCTGCCGATCGGCAAGCCGCAGCCGCTGTCGAAGGGCGGGCTCAGCTGGATCCTGCACCAGGGCTCGCGCGACGCCTATGTCGTGCTGATCACCATCTATATCTTCGCGCCGTATTTCTCGCGGGTGCTGGTCGGCGATCCGGTCAAGGGCCAGGCGGCCGTGGCCGACATCGCCACCGCCTATGGCGCCCTGACCGCCGTCACCGCGCCGATCCTGGGGGCCTCTATCGAGCGCTATGGCCCGCGCAAGCCGTTCCTGATCGGCATCCTGGCGATCATGATCCCGCTGCTGCTGATGCTGTGGTTCGCCCAGCCGAACGGCGGCCCGTCGGTGGCCCTGATCGGCCTGGCCCTGATCGTGCTGGGCGTGACCTATAACTGGGGCGACGTCCTCCACAACTCTCTGCTGTCGCGCGCCGCCGAGCGCGGGCAGGAGCCGCTGCTGTCGGGCCTGGGCTACGCCATGGCCAACGGCCTGTCGGTCAGTCTGCTGATCTTCATGATGTGGGGCTTCGTGCTGCCCGGCGCGGTGCACTGGCCGGGCGTGCCGGCCGCGCCGCTGTTTGGTCTGCCGACCGCCAATCACGAACCCGCCCGCCTGTCGGGACCGCTGGCCGGCGCGGTGATGCTGCTGGGCGCGATCCCGTTCCTGCTGTGGACGCGCGACGCCTCCCGCACCGGCCGCACGATGATCCAGAGCCTGGGCGACGGGGTGAAGTTGCTGCTCGATATCTTCGGCAACCTCAAGGGCCACAAGGACGTCGCCACCTTCCTGGCCGCGCGCATGTTCTATTGCGACGGCATGACCGCCCTGCTGATCTTCGGCGGTCTGCTGGCCGCCGGCCTGATGAAGTGGGGCGAGCTGGAGATGCTGGCCTATGGCATATCGCTGTCGATCTTCGGCGTGCTGGGCGGGCTGATCGCGCCCTGGCTCGACAAGACCCTGGGGCCGCGCCGCGCGGTGCAGGTCGAGATCCTCGGCTGTCTGGCCGTGCTGGCGGGCACCCTGGGCATGGGTCGCGACAAGATCCTCTATTTCTGGCCCTATGACGCAGCCGCCCATGGACCGGTGTGGAACGGCCCCCTGTTCCGCACCCTGCCCGAGCTGATCTATCTGGGCCTGGGCCTGCTGATCGCGGTGTTCGTCACCGCCCAGTACGCCTCCAGCCGCACCCTGCTGGTGCGCCTGGCGCCGCCGGACCGCATCGCGGCCTTCTTCGGCCTGTTCTCGCTGTCGGGCACGGCCACCGTGTGGCTGGGCTCGCTGCTGGTGGCGCTGGCGACCAAGATCTTTCACAGCCAGGTCGGCGGCTTCCTGCCGATCGCCGGACTGCTGTTCCTGGGCGTGGTGGGGCTGTTCTTCGTCAAGGGCGGGGAACGGCAGGCGTGAGGTGATCCTCCCCCTGAAGGGGGAGGTGGTCGCGAAGCGACCGGAGGGGGAAGTCGGCAGAGGTTCCGCTGAACCTTCCCTCTCCGTCGGCTGCGCCGACAGCTCTCCCTTCAGGGAGAGGATTTCTGTACATACCCCGCCATGCGCCGCGTCGTCCTTCATTCCGCCCCGTGGCGCGAGCCGGTCTGGGCGCTGCAGCCCTTCCGGGACGAGGTCCACGCCTGCGCCCTGCTGTCGGGGGGCGGTGAGCGGTGGTCGTATCTGCTGCGCGCGCCGGACGCGGTGCTGACGATCGACGCCGCCGATCCGCGTGATCCGTTCCAGGCCCTGGCGGCCCTGATCGGCAAGCGCCTGCCCGCCGATCCCGAGGGGCCGCCGTTCCAGGGCGGCGTCATTGGCCTGGGCGCCTATGAGCTGGGCGAGCGGGTCGAGGCTCTGGGTCTTGGCCGCACGGGCTGGCCCGACCTGACCTGCGCCCGCTATCCGGCTTTGCTGGCCTTCGACCATCGCGAGCGCCGCGTGGTCGCTGTCGGCCGGGGCGACACCGACGCGGAGGCCGGCGCGCGGGCCAGGGCGGCCCTGGCCTGGCTGGACGCGCCGGTCGATGCGCGGCCGCCGGTCGAGGGCGCGCTGTGCTCGGCGCTCCACGCCACCGATGGCGAGGCCTACGAGGTCGCCGTGGCCGATGTCGTGGGCCGCATCCATGCCGGCGAGATCTTCCAGGCCAATATCGCCCGCGCCTGGACCGGGCGGCTGGCGCCTGGGGCCGATCCGTTCGACCTGTTCACGCGGCTGCGCGCCCAGAGCCCGGCCCCCTTCTCGGCCTACTGGCGGCTGGAGGGCAGGGCGCTGGTCTCCAACTCGCCCGAACGGTTCCTGAAGGTCGCGCCCGACGGGGCCATCGAGACCAAGCCGATCAAGGGCACGCGCCCGCGCGGCGCCACGCCCGCCGAAGACGCCCGCCAGGCGTCCGAGCTGTCGGCCAGCGCCAAGGACCGGGCCGAGAACCTGATGATCGTCGACCTGATGCGCAACGACCTGGCCCGGGTCAGCCCGCCAGGCAGCGTCAGGGCGCCCGAGCTGTTCCGGGTCGAGACCTTCGCCAATGTCCACCATCTGGTCTCGACCGTGACCGCGCGGCTGAGCCCGGGACTGGGTGTCGCCGACCTGCTGCGGGCCAGTTTCCCGCCGGGCTCGATCACCGGCGCGCCCAAGGTCCAGGCCATGAAGGTGATCGCCGGCCACGAGCCGCCGCGCGGGCCCTATTGCGGCTCGCTGTTCTGGGCCGGCTTCGACGGCGGGTTCGACTCCAGCGTACTGATCCGCACCGTGGGGCTGCAGCGGGACGCCGCCGGCTGGACGCTGGAAGCGCGGGCCGGGGCGGGCATCATCGCCGACAGCGATCCCCACGCCGAGCGGCTGGAGACCGAGACCAAGATCGCCGCCCTGAAACGCGCCCTGACGGAGACCGCCGGATGATCCCGCTGGACGATCGCGGCCTGCTGCTGGGCGATGGCCTGTTCGAGACGATGCTGGCGCTGGACGGCGCGATCCCGCTGATCGAGGCGCATCTGGACCGCATGGCCGGCGGCTGCGCCACGCTGGGCCTGCCCGCCCTGGATCGCGACGCCGCCCGCGCGCTGTGTGTGGAGGCCGCGCCGCCGGCGGGTCGCGCGGCTGTGCGGCTGACCCTGACGGCGGGGTCGGGTGGTCGGGGGCTGGATCGGCCGGACCCGGTCGCGCCGCGCCTGCTGGCGACCGCCGCTGTCTCGCCGCCGGTCCAGACGCCCGCCGCCCTGATCGTCGCCGCCGCCCGCCGCAACGAGGGTTCGCCCGCTTCGCGCCTGAAGACCCTGTCCTATCTCGACAACGTGCTGGCCCGGGCCGAGGCCTGGGCGGCCGGCGCCGACGAGGCGGTGATGCTGAACAATCGCGGCGAGCTCGCCTGCGCCGGGGCGGCCAACCTGTTCTGGATCGAGGGCGAGCGGGTGTTCACCCCGGCGCTGTCGTGCGGGGTCCTGGCGGGGATCACGCGGGGTCGGCTGCTGGGGATGATCACGGTGGCCGAGGTCGCGGCCGACGCGGCGCGGCTGGACGCGGCCGACGCGGTGTTCCTGACCAACAGCCTGATCGGGGTGCGGCCGGTGTCGCGCCTGGGCCAGCGGACCTTCGCGCCGCACGCCCTGGTGACGCGGCTGGCGCGGGACGTGGTCTAGAGCGGGTTTGCTTCAGATTGAATCGCGCATCCAAATTTCCCGTCTCCCCGGCGAATGCCGGGGCCCAGGTGAAACCCACGAGACGCTCCGGATGAATCTGGGTCCCGGCCGGAGTTTATCCTCGGGCGCGCGCTTTGCGCGACCCGGGGGCCGGGAAGACGGAGATTTGGGGCGGTCGCTTCGATGTAAACCAAACGTCTTCTAGCCGGTCACCTTCATCACCGTCTCCGACCGGCGGGGGCGCAGGTAGTAGGTGCGGTAGAAGTTCAGGGTCCGGGGCATCACGAACTTGATCGGCGAGACATAGGCATAGCTGGTCTTGGCCATGATGACGCTCTGGCTGGCCGGCAGCACGCCGGCCGGCACGACGCTGGCGGCCAGCACCGCGCCCTTGGCCGGGCAGTTGGCGTGGCTGTTGTAGGTGACGGACCAGTCGACCGTGTCCTTGCCCGTGGCGTCGGACGAGACGCTGACCAGGCACATGCGCAGGCTGGTGGTCGGAAACGGCGCCATGATCGCGTTGCCGATCGCGAAGATGTCGGCGGCCTTGGTGTCGCTGAGCTGGGCGTTCTGGGCCACCAGGTCGCCGATCGAGGCGGCGATGTTGCTGACCCGCCTTTGCGCCATCATCGCCTGGATCGCTTCGGCCATGCCGCAATAGAAGATCACCATCACGGGGGCGATCAGGGCGAACTCTACGGCCGAGACGCCGCGACGGTCGCGCCAGAAGCCGGCCAGGCGTGAGCGGCGGGGGGTCAGGTGGTCGGGCATGTCACGGGCGTCGCGGGGGTGTCGGAATAGGGTTCGTTGGAAAAGGCCGACGCGGCCGTGATCATCCGCTTGCCGTTCGCGGTCTGCAGGCCGGTCTGCAGCAGGGGCGTGATCAGCGGCCAGTTGTAATAGGCGCGCACCAGCACGATCGAGCCGGGGCCACCCGGGTCCCAGCAGGTGGTGTTGGGCTTGGCGGCGTTGAGCGCGGTGGCCGAGGCCGAGAAGCCGGTGAAGGTGCGCACGTCGACGCTCAGCGCGCTGGAGCAGGCCGCCCCGACCCAGCTCATCCTGCCGCACATGGCGGTCTTGAAGGTCGCGGCGTTGCCGCCGGCGGTCTGCAACTCGCCGGTGCGGATCTGGCGGCCGGTGTCGATCACCGCGTTCTCCAGCGTCACCGAGACCAGGAACACCAGACCCAGCTCGATGGTCGCGAAGATCAGCAGAAAGAAGGGAATGGAGACGAAGGCGAACTCCACCGTCGTGGCGCCGTCGCGCGCGCGGGCGAAGCGCGCCAGCAGGCCGTATCGACGCCGTAAACGATGAAGTCGCGAGACTTCGGCCATGACAGGGAGATCCGCTTCCACGTCCGCCATCGAGGGCGGATGAACCCATCCTAGGGCCGCGACCCTAATCAGTCGTTTAGCGTGCCTACGCGCGTGCGCGTGCGAGTCCTTATACAGGCGTGGCGCTAGTTGCCGGCGCGGGGCGACAGGCGGGCGCACTGCTCGCCGCAGGCATAGTTCGCCGGAGCGGTCACGCCGCGATAGACGGTGATCGCGCCGGCGGCGTCGGAGACCATCACCTGGCGATCGCTCAGCGCGCGGCCGGCGGCGTCGAAGGCCAGAACGGTGGTCATGCCCGCGCGCTTGCCCATCACCACCAGGGTGCGTTCGTTGACGACGCTGACATCGGCGACCGTGGGGTCGCCGACCACGACGTCGCGCACGGGTCCGCTCAGGCCGATCCGCACGGCCTGGCCGGTCGCGAGCGACAGGTTTTCAGCATGGGCGGCGGCGCCCGCGAAGGCGAAAACGGCGGCGAAAGCGAGCGACAGGCGGCGCATTGCGGTTCCAATTCGGTGTCCGGACCCCGCGGACACTGACTTTGAATGGTCAACAAAAGACTAAATCCGCCCGGGGCGCGACAACGTGACCATCCTCGAAATCATTGATTCAAAAGGCTTTGATCCTCGATTTCCGAGTCACGGTTAAGAGGAAGTAATAGTAAATACAAATAAACCAAGAGAAAAATGTCGAAAACTATTCCTGCGTTTACTGGCAATTAAGCGAGTTGGGGGAAATTGATCGTGTTTTCGGGGGTGAGCAAGTCAACACGGCTTGAAGACCTCAAAATCAATCAACGATGATTTAGGAGATCAAGTTATGTCGAAGTTCTTCACCCGCTTCCTGAATGACGAATCCGGCGCCACGGCCATCGAATATGGCCTGATCGTCGCCCTGATCGCCGTCGTGATCGTGACCGCCGTCACCACGCTGGGCACCAACCTGAAGGCCACCTTCACCAAGGTCGGCACCACGGTCAGCACGGCCAACGCCGCCAGCTAAGACCGGCCTCAGGCCTCGAAAAAAGAGGGCCGGAGCCCCACCGTTCCGGCCCTTTTTCTTGAAACGACTGCCTTGGTTTCCCAGGCTCAGGAGGGTTGATGTCCAGATTTCTGGTTCGTTTTCTGAAGGATGAGGCCGGCGCCACCGCCATCGAGTATGGCCTGATCGTCGCCTTGATCGCCGTCGTGATCGTGACCGCCGTCACGACGTTGGGAACCAACCTGAAGGCCACCTTCACCAAGGTCGGAACCAAGATCGCCACGGCCAACGCCGCCAGCTAGCCGGCTTGCTCGCAGCGGCAAGGAAAACAGGGTCGGAACCTCGGTTCCGGCCCTTTTCTTTGGTCTGTATTCGACAGTTATAGTTACCGAAAATAAGTCGTCGTATTAACTCTGTATTACAGGTTTGAAAGCACTTACTTAATACTGTTGCCGTAGTGTCTAGTTCATAAGTTCAAGCCCTGGAGATTCTCCCATGACCAGCTTCATCAAGTCCTTCCTGAATGACGAATCCGGCGCCACGGCCATCGAATATGGCCTGATCGTCGCCCTGATCGCCGTCGTGATCGTGACCGCCGTCACCACGCTGGGCACCAACCTGAAGGCCACCTTCACCAAGGTCGGCACCACGGTCAGCACGGCCAACGCCGCCAGCTAAGACGGTCGGCCCGTGGGCCGACCCGGCAATAAGCCGAACTCGAAAACGGGAAGGTCGCGACAGTCATGTCGCGGCCTTTTCCGCATCTTGGGCCAGGGTTGGAAACCCTTGCTTCACCTGATCGTCCCAGAATGGGGCGGTTAACAAGGCGAGCCGCGATGCACCTGATCCAGATTTCGTTGCTGATGATCTTTCCGGCCCTGGCCATCGTGGCCGCCCTGAAGGACGTCACCAGCTACACCATTCCCAACTGGATCTCGCTGGCCCTGATCGCCGCCTTCTTCCCGACGGCGCTGGTCAGCGGCGCGACCTGGCCGGCCATCGGCCTGTGCCTGGCGATCGGCGTGGGCGGTCTTCTCCTCGGAATGGGTATGTTCGCGGCCGGCTGGATCGGTGGCGGCGACGCCAAGCTTTTCGCCGCCTCGGCCCTGTGGATCGGCTGGCCCGCCGCCGTGCCGTTCATGCTGGCCACTGGCCTGGCGGGCGGCGCGTTGACCTTCGGCATCCTGGCCCTGCGCTCGGGCTGGCTCGAGCCGGTGCTGGCCGGAAGCCCCGCCTGGCTGCGCAAGCTGGGCGCCCAGGGCGGCGATATCCCCTATGGCGTGGCCATCGCGGCCGGCGCCCTGGCGACCTTCCCGCAGGGCGCTCTCGCCTCGGCCATTCTGGGCTGAACAGGGCTCGTCCCGCGTCAGCCTGTCGCGCTGGCATATCGACTCACGGCTCCAAAACTTTAGCCGGTGTTAACCATGCGCGGGCGACGAAGAGCGTGGCCAGAAAGGCTGTCTGACGAATCGCGCACGCCGCCCTGAAGGGCGCCTGCTCGAGAATCCTCGCTTCTCGTCGCGAAAGCCGTGCCCGCGTTATGAATCCTGTTCGCCTCCTGATCGTTCTGGTCGCCGCTGTTTCGGCCAT
The DNA here is from genome assembly GCF_965279145.1 of Caulobacter sp. Lineage (NCBI taxonomy): Bacteria > Pseudomonadati > Pseudomonadota > Alphaproteobacteria > Caulobacterales > Caulobacteraceae > Caulobacter > Caulobacter sp. The sequence goes on along the minus strand of NZ_OZ257139.1, from coordinate 513,380 downwards.
CGGCCTGGCCGTGGTGATGCAGCGCGCCATGGGCGGCAAGCCCGCCGCCGCGCCGTCCGCCGCGGTCGCGCCGGTCGCCGGCAAGCCCATGACCCAGGTCCTGGTGGCCAAGCGCGACCTGGCGATCGGCGACCGTCTGACCGGCGACGACGTCACCTGGCAGGCCTGGCCGACCGAGGCCGTCAATGCCGCCTTCATCACCAATGGCGCGGCCCAGCCCAAGCCCCAGGGCGCCGCCAAGGTCACCGCCGCGGCCGCCATCGCGGCCAGCGACATGATTGGCGGCGTCGATCCGGCCAAGGCCGTCGAGGGCGCGATCGTCCGCGACCCGATCCTGACCGGCGAACCCATCACCCCCCGCAAGATCGTCCGTGGCGGCGACGGCGGCTATCTGTCGGTCGTGCTGTCGCCCGGCAAGCGCGCCATGGCCGTGCCCATCACCTCCGAAACCGCCGTCGGCGGCTTCATCCTGCCCGGCGACCGGGTGGATGTGCTGCAGACCCGCGAAGAGGTCGGTCCCACCGGCGACGGCGGCTCCGGCAAGGTGATGATCGCCGAGACCATCCTGGAAAACGTCCGCGTTCTGGCGCTGGACCAGAGCACCGCCGCCGAGAAGGACGCCAAGTCCATCGTCGCGGCCACCGCCACCATCGAGGTCGGCCCCATCGACGCCGAGGCCCTGACCAAGGCCAAGGCCGGCGGGCCCGTCACCCTGGCCCTGCGCGCCTATACCGACCTGGGCGGACCGTCCGGGGTCACGACCCGCGCCGCGCGCCGCAAGCCGGGCGAGGACAACCTCGTTCGCATCAATCGTGGCGGCGAGACCACCAACGTCTCGGTGCGCCCATGAGCCGTTCCACCATGATCCGTCGCCTTCTCACCGCGAGCACCGCCGGCCTTCTGGCGCTCAGCTCGGCCTCGCCGCTGCTCGCCGACGGTCCCGTCGGGGGCTCGCACGTCTACCGGCCCGCCGCCAAGGCAGTTCGCCCAGCGTGGCAGCCCGCGCCCGTCGCCTCCGCCCCGCTGCCCGCGCCCGACCAGGTGCTGAGCATCGACCTGACCGCCGGGGCCGGCGCCCGCGTGGTGGACCTGCCGGTGGGCAAGTCGGCGATCATCGAGCTGCCGGTCGACGTGCGCGACATGCTGGTGACCAATCCGCTGGTGGCCGACGCGGTCCTGCGCAATCCCCGCCGCATCTATCTGCTGGGCCTGAAGTCGGGCTCGACCGACGCGGTGTTCTTCGACGAGGCCGGCCGCAAGATCCTGCAACTGGCCATCCGCGTCGACCAGGACACCGGCCTGCTGGCCGCCACGCTGAAGAACGTCCTGCCCTCGGGAACGATCAAGGTCTCGCCGGTCAACGACAGCGTCATCCTCAGCGGCCTGGTGATGAACGCCGCCGACTCCGACAAGGCCTCGCGCATCGCCGCCCAGTTCGTGTCCAGCCCCGACAAGGTGCTGAACATGCTCAGCATCGCTGGCAAGGACCAGGTGATGCTGGAAGTGCGCATCGTCGAGGTGCAGCGCAACGTGATCAAGCAGCTGGGCGTCGACCTGAACGCCGTGCTGGGCCAGCTGGGCAGCGATCAGTTCTCGTTCGGCATGTCGCCCACCTACGGCGTCAACGGCAGCCTGCTGGGCGGTGTCAGGGGCGGCTACAACGTCAACACCACCAGCCAGCCGACCAACCTGGTGCCCAGCCTGTTCGGCATGATTCCGGGCGGACAGTCGGGCGTGTCGTTGCTGAACTATCTGCAGCGCTTCCTGACGAACGACAGCAGCCTGACCTCGGCTCAGAGCACCTGGCTGGGCTCCTACGCCAATTCCATCGCCGGCAAGACCACGGCCGTCGTCGGCTCCGGCGCCAGCGCCGTGACCTATACGATGAAGGATGTCGGGATTTCGGCGGCCTCGCTGTCGTCCGACGTGCAGAACTTCCTCTCGGGCGGCTCGGGTACGACCGGCAATGACGCCAAGAACCTGTGGATCCAGAACTTCCTGACCAATGTGAACACGGTCACGCCGGGTACGGGCTTCTACCAGGACAAGGGCAACCCTCTTGCCAGCGTCACCAGCGGGCTGGCGGGCAGCGATAACGTCAACTCCGCCAAGGCGATGATCCAGGCGTTCGAACGGGTGGGGCTGGTCCGCACCCTTGCCGAGCCGAACCTCACCGTCCTGTCGGGCGAGGGCGGCAAGTTCCTGGCCGGCGGGGAATTCCCTGTCCCGGTCGCGGCCGACAACACCGGCAAGATCACCATCGAGTTCAAGCCCTACGGCGTGGGTCTGGGCTATACGCCGGTCGTGATGTCGGGCGGCCGCATCTCGCTGAAGCTGTCGACCGAGGTGTCGGAGCTGACCAGCCTGGGCGCCTATTCGGTTCAGACCGCCACCAACATCCTGGTCGTGCCGGGCCTGACGGTGCGCCGCGCCGAGACCACGGTCGAGCTGCCCTCGGGCGGTTCGCTGATGATCGCCGGCCTGCTGCAGCAGACCACCAAGCAGACCATCGACGCGATCCCGGGCATGACCAGCATGCCGATCCTGGGCTCGCTGTTCCGGTCGCGCGACTTCCTGAACGGCGAGACGGAGCTGGTGATCATCATCACCCCCTACATCGTCGATCCCACCCGCCCGCAGAACCTGCAGACCCCGGCCGACGGCCTGCGGATCGCCGGCGACATGAGCACGACCCTGCTGGGTCGACTGAACAAGGTGGTCAAGGCTCCGGCCGGCGCCAATGCGGGCCGCGCCTATCAGGGCCCCGTCGGCTATGTGATCGAGTGAGGACGCGGACATGATCAGGCAACCCGTGAACCGCATCCTCCAGGCCGCCCTTGTCGGCGCCGCGCTGATCAGCCTGTCGGCCTGCGCCACCGTGGCGGAAGACAAGGCCGCGCCGGAACAGCCGCCCCGCCTGGAAGCCGACAAGTGGACCAACCGGATCAAGGTCGACGGCCATGCCGACGAGATCCTGCTGGCCGCCCATGCCTCGGGCCTGTCGGCCAATCAGGACCAGGCCCTGCGGGCGCTGGTCGGCCGCTGGCTGTCGGCGGAAGCCCGCGAGATCGTGGTCAGCGCCCCGGTCGGCGGCGGTGATCCGGCCGCGTCCGGCCGCATGGCCGTCGACGTGCGCGAACGCCTCGTCATGCTGGGCGCCCCCGGCGCCCAGGTGCGGGTGATCGGCTATGACGCCGCCGGCCAGGCCGCCGCGCCGCTGCGCGTAGGCTTCGAATATTTCGTCGCCGAGGGGCCCAAGTGCGGTCAGCACTGGGAGAACCTGGCCGCGACGCGGAAGAACGAGGTCTATGACAATTTCGGGTGCTCGCTCGCCGCGAACCTGGCCGCCCAGGTCGCCAATCCTGAAGACCTGATCCGGCCGCGCGACAGCACCCCCGCCGACGCCGCCCGCCGCGACACGGTGTTCGGCAAGTACCGCAAGGGCGAGATCACCTCGTCGGCCAAGGACGATCAGGCCACCGGCGCCATTTCCAAGGCGATCAACTGATGCCGCGGCAACCTTCCGATCAAGACCCCTTCGATCTGGGCTTCGACGCCGACGACGAGTTCACCTCGGTCGGCTCCGATCCCTGGCGCTCGTCCGCTCCGGCCCTGACGCCGGCGATCGAAGGCGCGGAGGATCCCTTCGCGGCCTTCCCGCCGGCCCGGCCACGCGACGAGCGGCCCTCTGCGCTGGACGATCCGTTCGCCGCTCCGGCCGCCGCCCGTCAGGCCCAGGCCCAGGCCGCCCGCGCCGCCGCGCCGCTTCCGCCGTCGATCATGGCGCAGGCCGCGGCTTCGGCGGCCGCGCCGGTTCAGCAGCGCCCTGTCGCCGACCCGACGCCGCCGATGCCCGAACCGGCCACCCATGCCGGCCATGACAGCCTGTCGGGCGCCGATGCGGCCCTGGGCGAGGTGGCGGTGCCGCGCATCACCATCCACGCCTTCTGCGTCCGGCCCGAGACCGCCGCGCTGGTCGAGACCGCCGCCGCCGACCGCCGCATGGCCCGCGCCTCGACCACCGTGCGGACGGGTGGCCTCGACGCCGCCGTCGAGCTCTATCAGAACCAGTCGACGCCCTCGCTGGTGCTGGTGGAAAGCCATGACGGCGCTCAGCGCCTGCTGCACCTGCTCGACAGCCTGGCCCAGGTCTGCGACCCGGGCACCAAGGTCGTGGTGATCGGCCAGACCAACGACATCGCCCTCTATCGCGAGCTGATGCGGCGCGGCGTCAGCGAGTATCTGACCCAGCCGCTGGGGCCGCTGCAGATCATCCGCGCGGTGTCCGGACTGTATGCCGATCCGTCGGCCCCCTTCGTCGGCCGCCAGGTGGCGTTCGTCGGCGCCAAGGGCGGGGTAGGGGCCTCGACCATCGCCCACAACTTCGCCTGGTCGATGGCCGAGCGGATGCAGACGGCCACGGTGATCGTCGACCTGGACCTGCCGTTCGGCACCGCCGGCCTCGACTTCAACCAGGACCCGCTGCAGGGCGTGATCGACGCCCTGACCCAGCCCGAGCGCCTGGACCCCGTCCTGATGGACCGGATGATGGTGCGCTGCGGTGACCGCCTGTCGCTGTTCGCCGCCCCGGCCACCCTGGACCAGGACTACGACATCGGCGCCGACGCCTATGAGGAAGTCACCCAGAAGATCCGCGGCGCCGCGCCCTTCGTGGTGCTGGATCTGCCCCACAGCTGGGCGGCCTGGACCCGGCGGGTGCTGATCGGCTCCGACGATCTGGTCGTGGTCGCCACGCCGGATCTGGCCAGCCTGCGCAACGCCAAGAACATCGTCGACCTGGTGCGCCAGGCCCGTCCCAACGACGCCCCGCCGCGCCTCGTGCTGAACCAGGTGGGCGTGCCCGGCCGTCCCGAGATCCCGGTCAAGGACTTCGGCGAAGCCCTGGGCGTGACGCCGTCTCTGGTTCTGCCGTTCGATCCCAAGTCGTTCGGCCAGGCCGCCAACAACGGCCAGATGGTCGGCGAGGTGGCGCCCAAGTCCAAGGCCGCCGAGGGCATCGACCACCTGGCCCAGCTGATCAGCCGCCGCGAACCGCCAAAGCTCCAGAAAGCTTCGATGCTGTCTGGCCTGTTCAGGAAGAAGTAGCGACGGATGTTCGGCAAGCGCGACCAGAACCCCGCCACGGACCGGCAGGCCCCGCCCCCGGCGCCTGTCGACGGAAGCGCGATCGCCACGCGTCCGCAGCGGGTCGAGCCGGCGGCCGAACGGGCGGGCGAACGCGGCGCGCCGACCGCCAAGGTCGCCACGCCCAAGCAGACCCCGGGCCTGGAGCAGTTGCGCGCGGCCCAGGGCGCGCCGCCCACGACCACGATCGTTCGTGAGCAGAGCGACTACTACCACGCCACCAAGACCGTCATCTTCAACGCGCTGCTCAACACCATCGACCTGAGCCAGCTGGCCCAGCTGGACGTCAAGCAGGCCGCCGAGGAGATCCGCGACATCGTCGCCGAGCTGGTGGCGATCAAGAACGTCTCGATGTCGGTGGCCGAGCAGGAGCACCTGGTCCAGGACATCATCAATGATGTCCTCGGCTATGGCCCGCTGGAGCCGCTGCTGGCCCGCGACGACATCGCCGACATCATGGTCAACGGCGCCCACCGCGTGTTCATCGAAGTGGGCGGCAAGGTCCAGCTGACCAATGTCCGCTTCCGCGACAACATGCAGCTGATGAACATCTGCCAGCGGATCGTCAGCCAGGTCGGTCGCCGCGTCGATGAAAGCAGCCCGATCTGCGACGCCCGCCTGCCCGACGGCAGCCGCGTCAACGTCATCGCCCCGCCCCTGGCTCTGGATGGTCCCACCCTGACCATCCGGAAGTTCAAGAAGGACAAGCTGACGATGAAGAACCTGGTCGACTACAAGTCCATCAGCCCGGAAGGGGCGCGGGTTCTGGGCGTCATCGGCGCCTGCCGCTGCAACATCGTCATCTCCGGCGGTACGGGCTCGGGCAAGACCACCCTGCTCAACACCCTGACCGCCTTCATCGACCCGACCGAGCGGGTGGTGACCTGCGAGGACGCCGCCGAACTGCAGCTGCAGCAGCCGCACGTGGTGCGTCTGGAAACCCGGCCCGCCAACCTGGAAGGCTCGGGCGCGGTGACCATGCGCGACCTGGTCAAGAACTGCCTGCGGATGCGTCCCGAGCGGATCATCGTCGGTGAAGTCCGGGGGCCGGAGGCGTTCGACCTCCTGCAGGCCATGAACACCGGCCACGACGGCTCGATGGGCACGCTGCACGCCAACAGCCCGCGTGAAGCCATCAGCCGGATCGAGAGCATGATCACCATGGGCGGCTACGGCCTGCCCTCCAAGACGATCAAGGAAATGATCGTCGGCTCGGTCGACGTCATCGTCCAGGCCGCTCGCCTGCGCGACGGCACGCGCCGCATCACCCACATCACCGAGGTGGTGGGCCTGGAAGGCGACGTGATCGTCACCCAGGATCTGTTCGTCTACGAGATCACCGGTGAGGACGCTGACGGCAAGGTGATCGGCAAGCACCGCTCGACCGGCATCGCCCGGCCCCGGTTCTGGGACCGCGCCCGCTATTACGGCCTGGAGCGCGAGCTGGCCGAAGCCCTCGACGCGGCGGAGTAGCCCATGCTGTTCGTGATCGCCGGCGTTCTGGGCTTCATCACCATCACGGCGCTGGGCTTCGCCCTGGCCGGCGGCGATCCCAACGCCGCACGCGCCGCCAAGCGGGCCCAGATCATCGTCGGCGCCGCGCCGCGCGAGGCCGCCCGGGCCAAGGCCGCCGCCAATACGCCCGACGCCCGCCGCAAGCAGATCCTCAAGACCCTCAAGGAACAGGATCGCCAGCAGAAGAAGGCCTCGCTGACCATCGCCGCGCGCCTGCGCCAGGCGGGACTGGGAGAGAAGGTCCAGAACTTCTGGATCGTCAGCGGCGTCATCGCCGTCACGGTCTTCCTGCTGGTGCTGCTGCTGCGCCAGACCGCGCTGGTCGCCCTGGGCGCGGCCTTCGCCGCCGGCTTCGGCCTGCCGCGCTGGGTCGTCGGCATGCTGGCCAAGGCCCGCACCAAGAAGTTCACCGAGGCCTTTTCCGACGCCATCGACATCATCGTGCGCGGCATCAAGTCGGGCCTGCCGGTCCATGACTGTCTGAAGATCATCGGCAAGGAATGTCCCGAGCCCCTGGCCGGCGAGTTCCGCATCATGACCGAGAACGTCGGCATGGGCATGCCGATGACCGACGCGCTTGAGCGCATGTACGAGCGCATGCCGACCAACGAGCTGCGCTTCTTCGCCATCGTGCTGTCGATCCAGGCCAAGACCGGCGGCAACCTGGCCGAGGCGCTGGGCAACCTGTCGACCGTGCTGCGCGCCCGCAAGCTGATGGGCGAGAAGATCAAGGCGCTGTCGGCCGAAGCCGTGGCCTCGGCCTTCATCATCGGCTGCCTGCCGCCCGGCGTGGTGGTGCTGATCACCGTGACCTCGCCGGCCTATATGCAGCCCCTGTTCACCGACCCGCGCGGACACCTGATGCTGCTGGCCGGCGGCATCTGGATGAGCATCGGCATCTTCGTGATGCGCAAGATGATCAACTTCAAGTTCTAGGGGAGGGCGCTCGCATGAACATCGTCGCCGTCCTGACCGATCCCAGCAACCTGCTGACGGCCTTCATCGCCTTCGTGGTGTTCGCCACCATCATCACCCTGACCGCGCCGATGCTGAGCGACAAGGGCCTGGAAGGGCGCCTGAAATCGGTGGCCAACCGCCGCGAGGAGCTGCGTCGCCGCTCGCGCGAGGCGATGGCCCATAAGGGCGGCGGCACGGCCGGCGGCACCCTGCGCCACGCCGACGAGGGCCTGTACAAGACCATCGTCGATCGCCTGCAGCTGTCGCGGCTGCTGGAAGATCCCAAGGTGGTCGACAAGCTGGCCCAGGCCGGGTTCCGGGGGCCGCAGCCGGTCTCGACCTTCTACTTCTTCCGCTTCGTGATGCCGTTCGTGTTCGCCGTGGTGACGGCGATCTACATCTACGCGATCAACGATTTCGGCCTGCTGCCGATGCAGAAGATGTGCGCCTGCGTCGCCGCCCTGGCGATCGGCTACTACGCGCCCAACGTCTATATCAGCAACGTCGCCCAGAAGCGCCGCGAGTCGATCGTCGCGGCCTTCCCCGACTCGCTGGACCTGCTGCTGATCTGCGTCGAAAGCGGCATGTCGATCGAGGCCGCCATCCAGAAGGTGGGCGCCGAGGTGGGCTCCACCTCGATGGAGCTGGCCGAGGAAATGAGCCTGCTGACCGCCGAGCTGTCCTACCTGCCCGACCGTCGCTTGGCCTATGAGGGTCTGGCCCGCCGCACCAACCATCCGGGCATCAAGTCGGTAGCCACGGCCATGATCCAGGCCGAGCGCTACGGCACGCCGCTGGGCAGCGCCCTGCGCGTCATGGCCAAGGAAAACCGCGAGCTTCGGCTTTCCGCCGCCGAGAAGAAGGCCGCCGCCCTGCCGGCCCAGTTGACCGTGCCGATGATCCTGTTCTTCCTGCCGGTGCTGTTCGTGGTGATCCTGGGGCCGGCGATCATCAAGATCCAGGACGTGATGGCCAAGCACTGAGGTCTGGAGGCCACCCATGCAATACGTCCTGATCGTTCACGATGTGGCCGACTACGCCGCCTGGAAGATCGTCTTCGACGAGGCCGCCGGAATTCGCCGCGAGGCGGGCGAGATCAGCTATCAGGTCCTGAAATACGACACCGACGCCAACCGCATCGTGCACTTCTCGCGCTGGCGCTCGCTGGATGACGCCCGCCGGTTCTTCGAATCGCCCGAGTTGGTCGAGATTCGCCGGATCGCCGGGGTGAAGGCCCCCGACTTCATCTATCTCGACGAACTGGAAGCCGGCCGCCTCGTCGCCTGATCCGATAAAGCTCCACCGGAGGCTGCAATCCGGCGCCCTTCTTGCGAAGACTGTCCCCGTGACCATCCATTTTGGGACAGTGGACATGCAGCGTATCGGCAAACCGGCGACACCCGGCGACGACTTCGCCCGCGACGAGACGGGCAGCGCCGCCATCGAGACGGCCCTGCTGCTGTGTCTGGTGGCGGCCATGGTCCTTGTGATGCGCTCGGCCCTGGTTGGGCCGCTGCTGCAGAAGTTCGTGGATGCGGCCAACATCCTCTCGCGGGCCTTGGGCTAGGATTTTCGAGCGAAGCGGACGCCGCTGTCGCTCGCCAGGCTTGCTAGAGCGGATTTGGTTCAGAGTGAATCGCGCATCCAAATTTCCCGTCTCCCCGGCGAAGGCCGGGGCCCAGATGAAACCCACGCGACGCTCAGGCTGAATCTGGGTCCCGGCCTTCGCCGGGAAGATGGAGCCATGGGGTGGTCGCTTCGATGTCAGCCAAATATGCTCTAGCCGCCGGCCTTAAGAGCTTCCCACGAGCGGGGTTGCAGGGTTCCCGCGCCCTGGCCGGTGGCGGCGCGCAGCCAGGCCAGATTGTTGTCCACCGACTCCGGCGGCAGGTCCTGACGGGCCAGCTTCTCGGCCTCGCCCAGGCGGCCCTGCAGGCCGATGACCAGCGCGAGGTTCTGGCGAATCTGGATGGTCGCGCCGGGCATGGTCACGGCGCGGCGCAGCACGGCCTCGGCGCCCGGCAGATCGCCGCTGGCGGCCAGGTGCATGGCGTAGTTGGCGTTGGGCGCGGCTTCGTTGGGAGCCAGGGTTATGGCCTGACGATGGGCGGTGGCGGCTTCGTCGTCGCGCTGGGCCTGCTCATAGGCCACGCCCAGCAGGGTCTGGGGACGCCAGTCCTTCGGCGCCAGGGCCGCGGCGTGGCGGGCGGGCTCGATGGCGTAGAAGCCCTGGCCGCGGGCGATCTGGGCGCGGGCCGCTTCCAGCAGGCCTTCCAGATTGTCGGGATCGACGATCAGCACCTTGCTGATCGTGGCGGCGGCGTCGTCATAGCGCCCCAGGGCGCGCAGGGCCTGGCTCAGGGCGACGCCGGCCTCGGTGTCGCGGGCGTCGTTCTCGAACTCCGCGCCCCAGAAGGCGGCCCGCGCCAGGGGATCCTCGCGGCGGGCCTCAAGGCGCTGGGCGGGCGAGGCCTTGCGCGGCGCGGCCTGGGCTGTAGCGCCTGGGGTGGCGGGGGCCTTGGCGGGGGCGTCGGCGGCATGGGCCGTAGCGCTCAGCAGCAGCAGGGCAGGGGCGAGAACGGTTGCGAGGAGCGCGCGCTTGCGACACATGGAAGACGAGTCTCCGAAAGGTCCCGCATCCTCGCCTCGCGGCCCTCAAGGAATCGTTAAGCATAATTCGGGAAGGCCGCGACATGTTGGACACCTCTGCGATCCTGCCGTCCGGGACGGAAAACGCGATCCCGGTCCACCCCCTGTTCGAGGCCGAGTTGGAGGCGTTCCTCGCCGGCCGCCGTCCCGCCGCCCGGACGCTGGCCGAGCGCGAGGCGTTCAAGGCCAAGGCCGGCCAGGTGCTGGTGCTGACCGGCCCCGCCGGCCAGGTCGAGCGGGTGCTGATGGGGCTGGGAACCCGCGCCGTCGTGGATCCCGGCCTGTTCCGGGGTCTGGCCGGCAAGCTGCCGGCCGGCGACTATAGGCTGGCGCGCCTGCCGCGCGGGCTGGACGCGGCCGAGGCGTCCCTGGCCTTCGCCATGGGCCTCTATCGCTTCGATCGCTATCGCCAGCGCGCTCCCGAGGCCGGGCCCCGGCTGGTGGCGCCCAAGGGCGTCGACATCGAGGCCGTCACCGCGATCAGCCACGCCTGCGCCCTGGCCAAGGACATGGTCAACACGCCCGCCAACGACATGGGCCCGCTGCAGATCGAGACCATCGCCCGCGAGATCGCCGAGAAGCACGGCGCGACCCTCTCGGTGATCACCGGCGATGCGCTGCTGGGGCAGAACTATCCGGCCGTCCACGCCGTGGGCCGCGCCGCCGTTCCGCATCGCGCACCGCGCCTGATCGAGATGGTCTGGGGCGATCCCGCCCATCCGGTCCTGGCCCTGGTGGGCAAGGGCGTGGTGTTCGACAGCGGCGGCCTGGACATCAAGCCCTCGGCCGGCATGCGGCTGATGAAGAAGGACATGGGCGGCGCCGCCCACGCCCTGGCCCTGGCCCGGCTGGTCATGGACGCCAAGCTGCCGGTGCGGCTGGTGGTGCTGACCCCGGTGGTCGAGAACGCCATCAGCGGCGACGCCATGCGGCCCGGCGACGTGCTGCAGACCCGCGCCGGCCTGACCATCGAGGTCGGCAACACCGACGCCGAGGGGCGGCTGATCCTGGCCGACGCCCTGGCCCGCGCCAGCGAGCACAAGCCGGTCCTGACCCTGGACCTGGCCACCCTGACCGGCGCGGCGCGCGTGGCGCTGGGGCCGTTCGTGATCCCGTTCTGGACCCCGGACGACACCCTGGCCGGCCAGATCGCCGCGGCCTCCAGCGCGACCTTCGATCCCTTGTGGCGGATGCCCCTGACGGACGCCTATCGCGAGGCGATCGACAGCGAGATCGCCGATGTCCAGAACGACTCGGCCGCCTGGGCCCAGGCCGGGGCGACGACGGCGGCGCTGTTCCTGCAGAAGTTCGCGCCCACCGAGGGGGCGTGGGCCCACTTCGACCTCTATGCCTGGAACCCCAAGAGCCGGCCGGGCTATCCCGCCGGCGGCGAGGCCCAGGCGATCCGGGCGCTGTTCGCCATGCTCAAGACGCGGTTCCGGGCATGAGCGCCCCGACGCCTGATCGTCGCCTGACCCTGATGCGCGACGGCGTGGCCGATGTGCGTCTGGAGGGGCTGGTCGCGGCCCAGCGCTTCGCGGCGGCGACGCCGATGCAGGCCAGCGCGCCCATCGCCGCGCTCCGCAAGGCGCCCGCCCCCGACGCCGAGCAGGAAGACCAGCTGGTGTTCGGCGAACGTTTCGATGTGCTGTTCGAGGTCGACGGCTTTGCCTTCGGTCAGGCGCGGCGCGACGGCTATGTGGGCTATGTGCCCAGCGACGCCCTGTCGGCGCCCGTGCTGGCGCCGACCCATCGGGTTTCAGCCATCCGGACCTACGCCTTCAGCCAGCCCGACATCAAGTCGGCCATCGTCGGGCTCTACAGCCTCAATGCTCTGCTGACGGTCGAGGCGCGAGAGGGGCGGTTCGTGAAGGTCGCCCGGTCCGGCTGGTTCATCGAGACGCACCTGACGCCGATCGGGCGGGGCGAGGCCGACTGGGTGGCGGTGGCGGAACGCTTCCTGGGCGCGCCCTACCAGTGGGGCGGCCGCGAGTCGCTGGGCCTGGACTGTTCGGGCATCGTCCAGCAGGCCCTGGCCGCCTGCAATCGGGCCTGCCCGCGCGACACCGACCTGCAGCGGGCCTTCTTCCCCGAGGTGGCGGCGTCGGAACGTCGGCGCGGGGATCTGGTGTTCTGGAAGGGCCACGTGGCCATCCTGCTGGACGCCGAAACCATCCTGCACGCCAACGCCCATCACATGATGGTGGCGATCGAGCCCCTGGACGAAGCGATCGCCCGGATCGAGGCGGCCGGCGTCGGCGCGCCGCTGGGCTATCGGCGGGTTTGAATCCTTCTCCCCTTGCGGGAGAAGGTGGCCCGCAGGGCCGGATGAGGGGTTGAACGCCCTATCCGGCAAATCCTGCGTGACCCCTCATCCGACCTGCTTCGCAGGCCACCTTCTCCCGCAAGGGGAGAAGGGCGATCCTACTTCACCCACTGCGCCAGCCAGTCGGTGATCGACTGCGGCGTCATGTGGCGGGCGTCGGTGAGGGCGAAGAACGCCCCTTCGTTGACCAGCTTGCCCTTGGTGTCGACCACCAGGAAGCTGGGCACGCCCTGCAGCTTGTCGACGCCATAGCGGGCGGGGATCTGCATGTTCTTGGTGTAGCGACCGACGTCGACGGTCACGACCTCATAGTGTTTGTCGACGAACTTTTTCACGTCGGGCTGCTCGATCACGCCGGCGAAGACGCGGCAGTCGCCGCACCAGTTGCCGCCGAAATCGATCAGCACCAGCTTCCGGCTCGCCTTGGCGCGCTTGATCGCGGCGGCGACGTCGGCCTCGGCGTCGGCGTTCTCGTCATAGGGATAGGGCAGGGGCGTCGGCAGGTCGGCCAACGACTTGAGGGCCACGGTCGGGGCCTTGGCGGCGAAGGCGAAGACCGGCGCGGCGGCCAGCAGGGCGACGAGCGCAACGAGGGGGGCGGCGGCGGCGAGGGCGCGAGGCGTCATGGCGATCGGATCCGGTGAAGCGGGACTGTTCCGATACCCTACTAAATGAATAGGAAAATGGTGCGAGCAGAAAAAAGGCCGCGAAGCGAACTTCGCGGCCTCTGATCTCTTATGATCGAAAAACGATCAGTGCGCGGCGGCCGGAGCCGCAGCGGCCGGCGTTGCGGCAGCCGGAGCGGCGGCGGCGTCAGCGGCGGGAGCCGCAGCGCCTTCGGCGGCGGGAGCGGCTTCGGCCGGAGCGCCGGCGGGCTTGGGAGCCGGCACAGGCAGGGTCGAGCCCAGGGTGTGCAGATAGGCGATCAGGGCGACGCGATCTTCCGGCTTCTTGAGGCCGACGAACGACATGTTGGTGCCCGAAATGTACTTCCCCGGAGCCTTGAGGAACTCGTACATGTGGTCGTAGTCCCACTTGGGGTTCTTGGCGCCGAATTCCTTCATGGCCGCCGAATAGGCGTAGCCCGGGTGCGAGCCCGGCTGACGGCCTTCAACGCCATACAGGCCAGGACCGGTGCCGTTGGCGCCCGAAGGATCAAGCTTGTGGCACGCCTGGCACTTGGCCGAGATGGCCTCGCCGGCGGCGATGTTGGCCGGCAGCAGCAGAGCCGTGCCCCAGTCGGGCGCGACTTCGACCGCGGGGGCGCCGCCGCCTTCAGTGGATTCCTGGACCGCGATCTCGTAGCCGGCCTTTTCGACTTCATGCTTCTTGAAGACGATGTCCGACGCCTCGCGCAGACCAAAAACGATGAGGCCGGTCAGCAGCACGCCGCCAGCAATCTTGTTGAACGTCAGGTCGCTCATCTCAGCCTTGTCAGCCTCTTACCGGCCCGCCGGAGCGGGGCCCAAACCCGCGGCGGGGAATCCCCCGCGCGCGCCTCTTGTTGCGCTCGCGTCTCTTACACGCTACCGCCCCTCGCGCAACCGGGCAGCAGCGATATTGAACTCATGAACCCTATCGTCCTGATCCCCGCCCGCATGGCGGCGACCCGTCTGCCGAACAAGCCGCTGGCCGATATCGGCGGTCTGCCGATGATTGTCCGCGTTCTGCATCAGGCGCTCAAGGCCAATATCGGCCCCGTGGCGGTCGCCGCGGGCGATTCCGAGATCGTCGAGGCCGTGCGCGCCGCCGGCGGCCGGGCCGTGCTGACCGACCCGGACCTGCCGTCAGGCTCCGATCGCATCCTCGCCGCCCTCGCCGAACTGGATCCCCATTTCGAGCACGACGTGGTCATCAACCTGCAGGGCGACATGCCGTTCGTCGATCCGTCGGTGCTGAGCGCCTGCGCCGGCCTGCTGGAAGACTTCGGCGATTGCGACATCGCCACCGTCGTCGCGGCCGAGGCCTCGCCCGCCGATCGCACCAATCCCGACGTGGTCAAGGCCGTGCTGGCCATGGAAGACGACGGCCAGAGCGGCCGCGCCCTCTACTTTACCCGCTCCACCCTCTATGGCGACGGCCCGGTCTGGCGCCATATCGGCATCTACGGCTATCGCCGCGAGGCGCTGGAGGCGTTCAACGCCGCCTCGCCCTCGGCGCTGGAAAAGCGCGAGAAGCTGGAGCAGCTGCGGGCCCTGGAGCTGGGCATGACGATCCGCGCCGCCGTGGCGGGCGAGGCTCCCATCTCCGTCGATAATCCCTCCGATCTCGAAGCCGCGCGTCTGCAGGCTGGGAAACAAGCATGAGCATCCTCAAGAAGATCGCCTTCCAGGGCGAGCCCGGCGCCAACAGCCACGAGGCCTGCCGCACCTATTTTCCGGACTACGAGGCCTATCCCTGCGCCACCTTCCAGGAGGCGTTCGAGGCCATCAAGACCGGCGTCTGCGAACTGGGCATGATCCCGATCGAGAACTCGATCGCCGGCCGGGTGGCCGACGTCCACCACCTGCTGCCGGCCTCGGGCCTGAAGATCATCGGCGAGCGCTTCAAGCCGATCCGTTTCCAGCTGATGGCCAACAAGGGCGTCAAGCTGGAGGACATCAAGGTCGTGGCCTCGATGCCGATCGCTCTGGCCCAGTGCCGCAACAGCCTGCGCAAGCTGGGCGTGGCCACCGAGGGCGCGGGCGACACCGCCGGCGCCGCCAAGGCCCTGGCCCTCAAGCCCGATCCCACGCGCGGCGCCGTGGCCCCGGCCCTGGCCGCCGAGATCTATGGCCTGGACATCCTGGCCAGCGACATCGAGGACGAGCGCCACAACACCACCCGCTTCCTGGTGATGACGGCCGACACGACCCCGACCCCGCCGGCCTTCACCCATCGCTGCGTGACCAGCTTCGTGTTCAAGGTCCGTAACCTTCCGGCCGCGCTCTACAAGGCCATGGGCGGGTTCGCGACCAACGGCGTCAACATGACCAAGCTGGAAAGCTACATGGAAGACGGGGCCTTCACGGCCACCTTCTTCTACGCCGAGGTCGATGGCCGCCCCGAGGACCGCAACCTGGCCCTGGCCTTCGATGAGCTGAAGTTCTTCTCGGACAAGTTCGAGATCCTGGGGGTTTACCCGGCCGATCCGTTCCGCGACCGGACGTAAAGCCCTGCCGCAACGTCATGCTTCGCGATAACGCGGTTCTGCGTCTAACCTCCCTGCACAAACAAAACGTCCGGGGAGGGACGCTCCATGAATACGATGATTGCGCCGGTGATGGCGCTGGTAGCCTGGTCGCTGGTGATCTGGCTGTGGATGTATATCCGCCGCATTCCGGCGATGGCCAAGGCGGGCGTCAAGCCGCAGGACGCGGCCTTTCCGGGCTCGCTGGACGTGCTGCCGGCCGGGGCCCGCCAGGCTGCCGACAACTACAACCACCTGATGGAACAGCCGACCATCTTCTACGCCGCCGCCCTGGCGATCGCCGTGGCCGGTCATGCTGACGGCTGGGCCGTGCATTTCGCCTGGGTCTATGTCGGCCTGCGGGTGCTGCACAGCCTGGTGCAGGTGACGGTGAACATCGTGAACCTGCGGTTCCTGCTGTTCGCGGCCTCGACCATCACCCTGGCGGTGATGGTGGTGCGGGAGCTGCTGAAGATCTTCTAGCATGGCTTTGATCATCCCCTTCGGGGGAGGTGGCCCAGAGGGCCGGAGGGGGCAGCGCGGCGTTTGCCCAGCTGTCCCCCTCAGTCGGCTTTGCCGACAGCTCCCCCAGAGGGGGAGCATCTCAAACCGCGTCCAGCCCGATATCCAGCACCGGCGCCGAGTGGGTCAGCGCGCCGACGCTGATCACGTCGACGCCCGTCTCGGCGATGGCCCGCACGGTGGTCAGGTTGACCCCGCCCGAGGCCTCCAGCACCGCCCGGCCCTTGGCCAGGGCCACGGCTGTCCGCAGGTCATCCAGGCTGAAATTGTCCAGCATCACCACGTCGGGTCCGTGTTTCAGCGCGTCGTCCAGCTGATCCAGCCCATCGACCTCGACCTCGACCTTGACCAGATGCCCGGCGAAGGCCCGCGCCCGGCGGACGGCTTCGCCGACCCCGCCGCAGGCGGCGACGTGGTTGTCCTTGATCAGGATGGCGTCATCCAGGCCGAAGCGGTGATTGATCCCGCCGCCGCAGCGCACGGCGTACTTTTCGAGCGCCCGCAGGCCCGGCGTGGTCTTGCGGGTGTCGACGATGGTGGCGCCCGTCCCCTCGACCAGGCGGACGTAGGCGCGGGTCAGGGTGGCGATCCCCGAAAGGCGCCCCAGCAGGTTCAGGCCCGTGCGCTCGGCTGCTAGCACGGCGCGGGCATTGCCCTCTGCCCGGGCCAGCACCGTGCCCGGGGCGCAGTCGGCGCCGTCGGGCGTGATGATCTCGAAGCTCGCGGTCGGGTCCATGGCCGCCAGGGCCAGCCGCGCGCAGGACAGGCCCGCGACGCGGCCATCCTGTCTGGCGGCGAACACCACCGACAGCCGCGCGTCGGCGTCGATACAGGCCTGGGCGGTGATGTCGCCGGCCCGGCCGAGGTCTTCGGCCAGGGCGAGGTCGATGATGGGGCGAACGAGGAGGTCGGGGAGGGGGGAAAGCGTCAAAACAACTCCGACAGCGAGAGACTGATCTGCGGGGCGAACAGCGGCGAGACGGTGTCGTCGTCATCGTGGACCGTGGTCAGGGCCCAGGTCCCGTTCGGTTGAGGGGCGCGGAAAATGGTCAGTCGGCGCTGTTCTGGCTCGATCATCCAGAATTCGGGAATACCGGCCCTGGCGTAGAGCGGAGCTTTCAGTTTCAGGTCGCCGTCGCGCGTCGAGATCGACACCTCGACGACCAGGACCGCGTCGGCCGCCTCGGCATACGTCCGGCCGGAGAACGTCCGCACGATCGCCAGGTCGGGTTCGGGCGCGCTGTGTTCGCCGATCTTCAGAGTGGCGTGGACCAGGAAGCGAAAGTCCGCCGCAACGCCCGCCCTGACGGCGGCGGATTTCAGCGCGAAAAGAGCCTCACCCGACGTGTCGCCGTGATCCGAAGAGGTGGGCGCCATTTCCAGCAGTCTTCCCTCGATGAGTTGGACGCGACCCATGGCGCGCTGGAACAGGCCCGCTCGGTCCATCTGCTCGAAGGCGTCGAAATCGAACAGGAATTCGCTGACGGCGCCATCTTCAAGGCCGGGCTCGGATGTCGTCATGATCGCATCTCCGTTCCCGAAACGTACCCCTACTCCGCCGCGTATCGCAAGCCGGGCTCGCGTCCGTCGAGGGTGACGAACGTGCGGATGCCGACAGGGTCCGTGGCGGGGAAGTCGGCGCGGCTGTGGCCGCCGCGGCTCTCATGCCGGGCCAGGGCCGCCGTGGTGATCAGTCGGGCGGCGGCCAGGATCGGGCCCTGGCCGTGGGCGGCTTCCAGGGCCTCGATCACGCCCATCAGGCGGGTCAGGCCCTCGGCGCTGCGGATCACGCCCGCGTCGCGGCTCATGGCCTTGCGCAGGATCTGCAGGACGTCGGCCGGCAGGTCGGGCGTGGGCGCCAGCGAGACCGGCTGGCTCGGCGCGTGCTGCTCGCCCGCCGCCGCGCGACCGGCTCTCGCGCCGAACACGGCCGCTTCCAGCAGGCTGTTGGAGGCCAGGCGGTTGGCGCCGTGCACGCCGGTGGCGGCGCATTCGCCGGCGGCGTAGAGGCCGGGCAGGGAGGTCTGGCCGTCCAGATCGGTGGCCACGCCGCCCATGTGGTAGTGCACCGCCGGAACCACCGGGATCATGGCGCGGCGCGGATCGACGCCGCCGCTCATGCAGGCCTCGAACACGGCCGGGAATTCCTTGGGGAAGTGCCCCCCCACAACCACCGTGGCGTCGAGGAAGGCGCCGCGGCCCGCCTCGCGCTCGGCATGAATGGCGCGGGCCACCACGTCGCGCGGGGCCAGTTCCCGCGCCGGGTGATAGTCGGCCATGAAGGCGCGGGCGTCGCTGTTGCGCAGAATCGCGCCCTCGCCGCGCAGAGCTTCGGTGGCCAGCGGGGCGGGATCGCGGCCGATGTCGATGGCCGTGGGGTGGAACTGCACGAACTCGGGATCGGCGATGACCGCCCCGGCCAGGGCCGCCAGGCCCAGGCCTTCGCCGCGCACCTCGGCCGGCGTGGTGGTGACGGCGTAGAGGCCGCCGACGCCGCCGGTGGCCAGGATGACGGCGGGGCTCAGGATCTCGACCAGCTGGCCGTCGATCTGCGCCAGCACGCCGATCACGCGGCCGGTGGCGTCCTGCAGCAGCCGGCGGGCGCGGGCGCCTTCGCGGATCTCGATGGCGGGCGTGGCGCGCACGGCGGCGATGACGGCGGCCATGATCGCCGCGCCGGCCCCGTCGCCGCCCACGCGGGCGACGCGGGCCCTGGAGTGGGCCGCCTCCAGGCTGAGGGTGAAGTCGCCGTCCTTCCGGTCGAACGGCGCGCCCAGCGCCGCCAGGGCGCGGACGGCGTCGGGACCTTCGCGGGTCAGCAGTTCGACGGCTTCCGGATCGCAGAGACCCGCGCCGGCGGCGTCGGTGTCGGCGGCGTGCAGGGCCGGAGTGTCGTCCGCCGACAGGGCGGCGGCCATGCCGCCCTGCGCCCAGGCGCTGGAGCAGCCGGTCGCCAGCGGCGTCGGCGACAGGACGAGGGCCTTGCGTGCGGCCCCCTTCACCGAGGACAGCGCGGCGGTCAGTCCGGCCAGGCCGGCCCCGAGGATCACGGGGCCGTCGAAGATCAGGCGGTTGTTCATTTCACACTCCACTCCCTTGCCCCTTGATGGGGAAGGGCCGGGGATGGGGGTGAACGCGAAGCGCTCGGCCATCGGCGAAAGGCGGGCTGGGCGGGGGAAGCTGACCAGCCGTGGTCACCCCCATCCCAACCCTTCCCCCATCAAGGGGGAAGGGCTCTTAGATCAGTTCCACGTCCACGTGATGGCGGGCCTTCACGAGGTCGTAGCGAGCGGGAACAAGCGGCGGCGGCAGGTCGATCATCCGCTGCACGGCCAGGGCCGCGCGGTCGATGACGTCGGGGTCCACCGTCACCTCGAACTGTTCGTACAGCAGGGCGTCGTGGATGTTCCGCAGGGTGATCCGCTTCATGTGCGGGCACATGTTGCAGGGGCCGATGAACTGGGTCAGCGGGCTCTCGGCCTGGACGTTGCTGGCCATCGAGCACTCGGTGATCAGCACCACCTGCGCCGGCTTGCGGGCCGCCACATAGTCGTTCATCGCCGCGGTCGAGCCGGCGAAGTCGGCGGCTTCCAGGATCTCGGTCGGGCATTCGGGGTGGGCCAGCACCTCGGCGCCCGGCCAGGCCGCGCGCATGTCGGCGATGTCCGACACGGTGAAGCGCTTGTGCACCTCGCAGTGGCCGGCCCAGGCGATGATCTTGACGTCGGTCTGGCGCGCGACGTTGCGGGCCAGATATTCGTCGGGGATCAGGATGACCTTGTCGGTCCCCCATTCGCGCGCGGCCCACTCCACCACCTGCACTGCGTTGGCGCTGGTGCAGCAGATGTCGGTTTCGGCCTTCACGTCGGCCGTGGTGTTGACATAGGTCACCACCGGCACGCCCGGATAGCGCTGCTTGATCAGCCGCACATCGGCGCCGGTGATCGAGGAGGCCAGGCTGCAGCCGGCCTTGAGGTCGGGGATCAGGATCTTCTTCTGCGGGCTCAGCACCTTGCTGGTCTCGGCCATGAAGTGCACGCCGGCCTGGACGATGATCTGGGCGTCGCTCTTGGCGGCTTCCTTGGCCAGGGCCAGGCTGTCGCCGACGAAGTCGCCCACGCCGTGGAAGATGTCGGGCGTCATGTAGTTGTGGGCCAGGATCGCGGCGTTCTTCTCGCGCTTCAGACGGTTGATCGCGGCGATCAGCGGGGCCTGGATGCGCCATTCCATGGGCGTGACATGGTGCTTGACCTTGTCCCAGACGGACGCGGTTTCCGCCTCGATCGCGGGCGTGAAATCCAGAGCGGCGAAACCGTCGGCCATGTGATCCTCGCTTATGCTCAATCTGAGCATTTCCCGGGCCTCAAAAAACGCCGGAGCAGGGTGAGCCATTCCGACGCCCTACTTATGCTGAAATTGAGCATAAGTGACAAGCCACATATAGACCTTTGTTCGGGGATTGCAAAGGGCAGCTTGTCTCGACGCCCTTGCAGATCGGCTTGAAGCCGTGGCGTGATCCCAGGTTGTGGCTTGCCCATCCCCTGCCTAGTCTGGCCGGGTGTCGGAGGATGGCGATGGCCGGCGGGGAAATCTGGTTCGAGTACGCCCAGGTGGGGCGACGGCTGAAGGCCAGGCCGGTGCACTGGAAGGGCTGGGTGGTTCTTCTGGCCCTGTGCGTCGCGCCGGGCGGCGGCGTGATGGCGATGGTGCTTTGGCGCCCGCCGGTCTCGCCCGGCTATGTCCTGGGCTACATGCTGGTGTCGATGGTGCTGGTGTTCAGCGCCCTGACCGTGCTGATCCGCGCGCGAGGCCGACGGCGGAAATAGACCGCGCGGAAACGGAAAAAGGCCTCCGACCGCCTGGGCGATCGGAGGCCTTCCCAGCCGTCAGGCAGGTCTTAGCGAAGCTTGGCAGAGACCGAGACGCCCACGATGCGCGGCTCGTTGTAGACGGCCGCCATGTAGTTCTCGATCACGCCCTTGAGGTTCTTCTCGTTGGTGATGTTGCGACCGAACAGGGCCACTTCATAACCCTTGTCGCTTTCGTAGCCGAGCTTCACGCCGCCTTCGAAATTGTCCTTCGAGTAGAACTCCTTGGTCTTGTAGAGCACGAAGTTGGTATAGCCCTGCAGGTTCCAGTCGGTGGCGACGAACAGCTTGCCGTCGGCCAGCGGCACGTCATAGCGACCCGTGAAGTTCAGGTTGTACTTCGGGGCGTTGGGCAGCGGGTTGCCGTCGATCTGGGCGAAGGTGTTGGCCCCCACCTTGATCGTCGGGTTTTCCACCGTGCAGACCACCACGCCGTTCAGGGCGCAGACCTGGGCGTAGACGCGCTTGTCCTGGATCTCGCTGTGCAGCAGGCTGACGCCGGCCGTCAGCAGCAGGTTGGAGACCGGGCGCCATTCGGCGTCGGCTTCCATGCCATAGGCCTTGGCCTTGTCGGCGTTGAACAGCACGCCGTTGCCGTTGCTGTCGTTGCCGTTCAGCTGGATGTCGCTGACTTCATAGGTGAAGGCCGAGGCGTTCAGGCGCAGGCTGTTCTCGAACAGGCTGCTCTTGAAGCCGGCTTCGTACGACAGGATCGTCTCGCTGTCGGCGGTGGTGAAATCGGCGTTGAACACCGCCGAACGGCCCTGGATGGTCGGGCCGCGGAAGCCCTTGGCGACGCGGGCATAGACGCTGACGTCGTCATTGACCTGATACAGCGCGCTCAGATCCCAGCTGGGCTGGGTGTCCGACAGCTTGACGAAGCGGCGACCGGCATAGGTCACCACGCCGGCGGCGGTGTCGGCGCTCTTCAGCAGGCGGGTCTTCTTGGTGTCCTTGGTCTGACGCGCGCCGCCGGTGATCGTCAGGGCCGGGGTGACCTGATAGCTGACCTGGCCGAACAGGGCGTACGAGGTGTTCTCGTTCTTCAGGGCCACCGAGTTGTTCGGGTTGGCCTTGGTGAAATAGGCGCGCTGATAGAAGTCGGTGTAGTCGCGGCTGTCGAAGTAGAAGCCGCCGACCTGCCACTTCAGCGGGCCTTCGCCGTCGCTGGCCAGGCGGATTTCCTGGGTCAGTTGATCCAGGTCGCGCAGCTTGCCCATCGACTGGCCAAAGCCGTTCGGAACGCCGCCCAAGGGGAAGTTGGCGGCCGCGCCGCCGTCGGTGTCGCCGCGGCTGTAGCCCTTGGAGCCTTCAAAGGCGCTGATCGAGGTCAGGGTGACGCCGCCGAAGTCATAGGCGACGTTCAGCGAGGTCCCGACCGTGTCATAGGCCTGCGGGTTGTTGGCGGCTTCGTCGAAGGCGACGCTGTCGCGCGGGGCGCTGCTCTTGTTGCTGCCCTTGGTGATGGCCTGGCGCAGGAAGAGGGTCGAGGTGCCCTCGTAGTTGCGGCTGTGGGCCGAGGCCAGGACGGTCAGGGCTTCGGTCGGCGTGGCCAGGATCTGAAGGCGCACATCCTTCTCGTCGAAGCCGCCCATGGCGTTCTTGGCCGGGGTCACGGTGCCGTCGGCGCTGACGCCGGTGAAGGTGTTGTCGACCCAGTCGTCGCGGTGCTGGTAGAGGGTCGAAACCCGGAAGGCCAGCTTGTCGGCCACGATCGGGCCGCCGAAGCCGGCGTCCAGGGTGGTGGTGCCGTAGGTGCCGTACGAGGCGTTGACGCGGCCTTCGAAGGTTTGCGTCGGCTTGGCGGTGTCGAACTTGATGATGCCGGCGGTGGTGTTGCGGCCGAACAGCGAGCCCTGCGGGCCGCGCAGCACTTCAACCTGCTTGACGTCGAACACGGGGTTGGACTTCAGCACCACGTGCTCCAGCACGACGTCGTCCTGGATGATCGACACCGGCTGCGAGGCGCCGAGGTAGAAGTCGATATTGCCCAGGCCGCGGATGTAGAAGCGCGGGAAGATCCGGCCCGTGGTGGTCTCGGCGTACAGGCCCGGGACGCGGCCCGACAGCGCCAGGATGTCCTCGCCGCCCGACTGGACAGCGCGCAGCTGGTCGCCGGCCACGGCGGCCACCGACAGCGGCACCTTCTGCAGGTTTTCCGAGCGGCGCTCGGCGGTGACGACGATCTCGTCCAGCGCCGCGGCGGACGTGGCGGCCGGCGCCTGCTGGGCCTGGGCGGCGCTGGCCATGGCCAGCAGCGAGCCGGCGGCGCCGAGCAGCAGCACGCTCTTGCGAACGTTGAATCCTGACATCTTATTTATCCCCATTTTTTTGGCCGGCCAGTTTGCCGGAAGGCTCGCGAATCGCCGGTGCGGTCCGCGATGCGGAGGCCGCTTATAAGTACCCGCTTACTTGTTCGCGAGGTCGGGTCCCTTAGGGCGCTTATGTGACGATATAATGACGAAGTCGCGGGCGCGGGGCGCCCGGCCCGGCCGGATCACCAGGGGCGTGTGCGGGCGCGGGTGGTCGAGGGCAGTTCTCCGAACCTTTCCCGGTAGCGGCGGGCGAAATGTCCGAAGCTGGAAAAGCCGCAGGCCATGGCGATCGAGATGACCGAGTCCTCGGTATCGCCCAGCAGCATCTGATGGGCGTGATCGAGGCGAAGCTCGCGCTGATAGGTCAGGGGGGCCATGCCCCGGTGCTGCTTGAACCGGGCGAAGACGCTGCGGACGCTGACGCCGCAGGCCGCCGCGATTTCCTCAACGGTCAAGGCGCGGTTCCAGTTGGACTGGATGTAGTCCTCCAGCACCTTGACGGTCGAGGTCGAGGCGCTCTTCGGCGGCTCGGCGAGACGATCGGCGAAGCCGGCCAGGTTCTCGAAGAGAAAGGCGCTGGCGAGGGCCTGGCCCATCTCGACTAGCGACCAGTCGATATCGGTCTCCGTCGCCAGGATCCGGGCCAGCCCCCAGGTGATCTCTCGCGAGCGAACGCGTGGCGCGGTCGAAAGCGCCTCCAGCGTCGGCAGGATCAAGGGGCCGCGCCGCGAGTATCCGATGATGGCCTCGGCCTTCTGGCGCAGCGCGTCTTCATCGAACTGGGTGACGATATGCTGATAGCCGGCGCCATAGGCGGCCAGGAACGAGGAGCCGGGGGGCACGATCGTGGTGGTGTCGGCGTCGATCTCGACCTGGCGGCCGGCGACTGAAAACCGCCCCCGGCTCGACAGGCACAGCATCTGCCTGACGCCGGGCATGTCGGAGAACTGGATCTCGACGGGCGCGTCATAGCGGCAATAGTGCAGCTGCACGCCCCCCACCTG
The DNA here is from genome assembly GCF_965279145.1 of Caulobacter sp. NCBI lineage: Bacteria > Pseudomonadati > Pseudomonadota > Alphaproteobacteria > Caulobacterales > Caulobacteraceae > Caulobacter > Caulobacter sp. The sequence continues at coordinate 488,910 of NZ_OZ257139.1, read as the reverse complement.
AACCCGGTTGGCGAGGGCGAAGAACGGCGAGGCGTCGTCACCGGCCCCGGTCAGCCTTGCGCCATACTTGCCCCACAGGCTCTCGGCCAGATCGTCGCGATCCGTCGCCCGCAGGATGCCGCGAGACGCCAGGGGGACGTGATCATCAAGGGGCGGCGGGTTGCTCAAGCTTCAAACTTGGGTTGCGAGGCCGTGAACTCTCGGGCGGGTGGCATTATATTCCAGTTCCAACCCATAACATTCTCCCAGTGCAGTTTGGCATCCGTTCCTGCATCCTTGGAACAATCAAAGCAGCTTTCGAACTCACACGCCATTTACGTTAATTCACTATTTCTTCGAAGTGCGAATTGATCTTGATCACGTCCTCCCGCGCGTAGGGGGTGCGACAAGGTCGAGGTGCGTCATCGTTGTTGGCGGAGTTCAGTATGTTCGGTATTCAATCCAGCTCGGGATCGGACGCTTCGCAAACCCTGGCCGCGATCGGCCGGGCGCTGGCCATCATCGAGTTCGACGCCAGCGGCAAGATATTGACCGCCAACGAGAATTTCTGCGCGGCCATGGGCTATGCCCTGTCCGAGATCAAAGGTCGGCATCACAGCCTGTTCGTCGAGCCCGCCTTCGCCAGCAGCCCCGAATACGCCGCCTTCTGGGCCAAGCTGGCCCGGGGGGAATTCGACGCGCGGGAGTATCTGCGTATCGGCAAGGGCGGCGCGGAGGTGTGGATCCAGGCGTCCTACAACCCCGTCCGCAACGGCAAGGGCGTGGTGACCAAGGTGGTCAAGGTCGCGACGGTGATCACGGCCGAAAAGCTGCGCAACGCAGAGCTTGAAGGAAAGATCGACGCCATCTCCCGCGCCCAGGCGGTGATCGAGTTCACCGTCGACGGCAGGATCGTCACCGCCAACGAGAACTTCCTCAAGACGCTGGGCTATACCCTTGCCGAGATCCAGGGTCAGCACCACAGGATGTTCGTCGAGCCGGCGCTGGCCCAGACCGCCGAATACCAGGACTTCTGGAAGAAGCTGAACGACGGCCAGTTCGTCGCCGCCGAGTTCAAGCGCATCGGCAAGGGCGGTCGCGAGGTCTGGATCCAGGCTTCGTACAATCCGATCTTCGATGACAGGAAGCGCGTCATCAAGGTGGTCAAGTTCGCCACCGACGTCACGCCCCGCGTTCGCGCCGTGGCGGAGGTGGCCAGTGGTCTGGAGCAACTGGCCAAGAACAATCTGAAGCACCGGATCGAGGCGGCCGTCGATCCGGCCTTTGAGAAGGTGCGCCACGACTTCAACGCGGCCATGGCCATGCTCGACGAGACCATGGCCGCGGTCGCGGGCTCGACGGACAGCGTCGGCAGCGGCGCCGAGGAGATCGCCTCGGCGTCCTCCGACCTGTCGCGCCGCACCGAGCAACAGGCCGCCAGCCTGGAAGAAACCGCCGCCGCCCTGGACGAGATCACCGCCACGGTGCGCCGCAGCGCCGAGGGCGCCAGGCAGGCCTCCGCCGCCGCCACCGCCGCCCGCGCCGACGCGGGGACGTCCGGCCAGGTGGTCGGCGAGGCCGTGGCCGCCATGGGCGAAATCGACACCTCCTCGCGGCAGATCACCCAGATCATCGGCGTGATCGACGAGATCGCCTTCCAGACTAACCTTCTGGCCCTGAACGCCGGCGTTGAAGCCGCGCGCGCGGGCGAGGCGGGTCGAGGCTTCGCGGTGGTGGCGCAGGAAGTCCGGGCCCTGGCCCAGCGGTCCGCCGACGCCGCCAAGGAGATCAAGACCCTGATCGCCACCTCCAGCGCCCATGTCGAGCGCGGGGTGAAGCTGGTGGGTGAAACCGGCCGCGCCCTGACCGGCATCGTCGAGAAGGTGGCCGAGATCGACAGCCTGATCTCCGAGATCGCCAAGTCGTCGCAGGAGCAGGCCACGGGCCTTCACCAGGTCAACACCGCCGTCAATCAGATGGACCAGGTGACCCAGCAGAACGCCGCCATGGTCGAGGAGGCCACGGCCGCCGCGGCCAATCTCAAGACAGGATCGCAGGACCTGGCGCGGCTGGTGTCGCGGTTCCAGACCGGCGGGCGGGGGGCCGCGACGCGGCCGCAGGTCGCTCAGTCCGGACGGGATCGTCCTGGACAAAATCCGGTCGCGGGGCAGCAGGCCAGGGTGGCGGCGGCCATGGGGTCGGGTCGCGGGGGGCGGCAGGACTCCGATTGGGACGAGTTCTAGAGCGTCTTCCGGTTCGCGTGAAGAAAGCGCCTGAAAACAAAGCACTATCGCGATCCGGATGGAAAAGCGCTGACGGTCGACGTCTTCGGCTTCCACGGGCGCAAGACCAGGCAGGATGATACGCCGGCCCCCCCAAGGTCTGGGGCCGCGCGGGATGCGGGAGACAGGGTGAACGTCATAAGCTTTCCACGTTCGAGAACGCAGGAACCGGGACAGCGACAGGTCGAGGCCGACGCGGCTATGTATCTCGTCGCGGCGCTGCGCCGGCTGGGCGAGCCCGCGACCCTGGAGGAACTCTCGGTTCTGGTGCGCGGGGTGTCGGGGCAGCGCGCCGCATGGACGAACGTGTTTCTAGGCTCGATTCTTGAGAGGCTGTGCGAGACGGGTCTCGACGACATTCCCGACACGCCGGTCTTTCGCGCCGTCACCCTGGAAAACGGGTCGGCCTGGGCGTTCACCCAGCCGTTTCGCACCCTGTTGCGCAGGGGCGACATGACCGCCGCCCTGCGCCCCCTGCCGCCGCCGATGTCGGCCGAGGGCGGCGACCGCGCCTAGAGCCCTTTCCGATCCGATAACCGTTTCACACTTATCGGAAAATGCTCCAGCGCGGGGAGGGCGCTACTCCTCCCGCAGTTCCAGCGCGGTGAACGGCGCCTGCCCGCGTTCGATGCGGATCAGGTCCAGCACGCCGACGATCTGGCGCGACCGCCAGTGGCTCAGGAAATAGACGATCGGTCCCAGGGCCGCCCCGACGCCGAACTGGATGGCCGCCTCGGAATGGGCCTTCAGGAACGTCATGACGCTACCGCCCGCCAGTTCGGCCAGCAGGGCCATGATCGACAGCGGGATGGTCAGATAGCCGATGATCACCGCCTGCAGCATCTGGTCCTGCCGGCGCGCGTTCAGGCTGGCCAGGGCCGACAGCGCGTCGAACAGGGCGTCGTCCACGTCCTTCAGCAGCTCGAAGGTCTTGAGCGTCGAGGGGTTCCTGCGAAAGCCGCTGACGAAATCGACCCCCGAATAGCCCCAGGCGCCGGGTGTCTGGAAGCTGGACGGGAGAAGGCTCCAGACGGGGAACAGGGTCTTCAGCTCGTCCCACAAGGCCCAGACAGCGGCGGGCGCCGCGCTGGCCGTTTCACCCCACTTCGTCTTCGCCACCCCGCGCCCCCGGCTTGCATTGTCCCTGATCCCTGTTCGACCAGATCGGTTCTGGTGGCAAGCCGTGCTGCGGCGCGTCCCGCCCCGCGTGATGACTGGGCGTTGGATCATCCCCTAAACCCGTCTCCCCGGCGAAGGCCGGGGCCCAGATTCAGCCTGAGCGCCTGGGGATGATGCGCCTCTCGGGCAAAGCCACGATCACCCACCTTCCGGGGTTCGATCTGGGCCCCGGCCTTCGCCGGGGAGAACGGGAATTGGAGTTCAGGATCATCCCTCAGTGAGGGCGCGCCTGGGTCAGGGCGCGGGCTAGGCTGTCCAGCGAGAACGGCTTGGCCAGGAAGGGCCAGTCGCCGGCGCGGGCCCGGCCCTGGTCGCCGCCGGTATAGCCCGAGCACAGCACCACCGGCAGGCCCGGGCGGGCGGCGGCCAGATGCTCGGCCAGGTCCACGCCGCTCTGGCCGCCGGGCATGATCACGTCGCTGAGCACCAGCTCGATGGCCTGGTCCTGATCCAGCCGCTCCAGGGCCTCGGCCACGCCGCCGGCCCGCACCACGGTGTGGCCCAGGTCGCCCAGCATGGCGTCGACCAGAGCGGCGACCTCGGGATCGTCCTCGACCAGCAGCACCCGGGCGGGCGACGGGTTGGCCACGGGATCGAACGGGTCGGCGGCCTCGTTGTCGGCCAGGGCGTCGGCGACCGGCAACAGCATGACCACCGAGGTCCCCTGGCCGGGACGGCTTTCGATCTCGACCGTGCCGCCGCTCTGGCGGGCGAAGCCATAGACCTGCGACAGGCCAAGGCCGGTGCCCTCGCCGGGCGGCTTGGTGGTGAAGAACGGCTCGATCGCGCGGGCGGCGGTGGCGGCGTCCATGCCCGTTCCGGTGTCGCGCACGGCGATCCGCAGGTATGGCCCGGGTTCCAGGTCGCCGGCCGCCTCGGTCAGGGTGACAGGGCGGGACTCGATGGTCACCTCGCCGCCGGCCGGCGTGGCGTCGCGGGCGTTGACCACCAGGTTCAGCAGGGCCGCCTCGAACTGTCCGGCGTCGATCAGCGCCGTTCGCACGCCGCCGCCCAGCCGCAGGTGGAAGCCATAGGCGTCGCCCAGGGCGCGGCGCAGCAGGCCCTCGCTTTCGGCGATCAGGCGGTCGATCCGGCAGATCTCCGGCCGCAGGGGCTGGCGTCTGGCGAAGGCCAGCAGGTGCTGGGTCAGCTTCTCGCCGCGTCGGGCGGCGGCCAGGGCGGCGGCCAGCATCCGCTTGCGACGCGTCGCGTCGTCGGGGTGGCGCTCGACCACGTCCAGGGCGCCGATGATCACCGTCAGCAGATTGTTGAAGTCGTGGGCCACGCCGCCGGTCAACTGGCCGATGGCCTCCAGCTTCTGCGACTGGAAGAGGGCCGCCTGGGCCGCGTCGCGTTCGGCCATGGCCGCCTGCACCCGCTCGCCCAGCAGTTCGTTGACGCCCGCCAGGTCGGCCTGGGCCTGTTTGGTGTCGGTGACGTCGAAGGCGATGCCGATGAACCCCTCGAAGTCGCCGTTCGGATCGAAACGGGGCTGGGAGAACGATTTCAGCCAGCGCACGGCGCCGTCGGCCCGACGATAGCGGCCCTCCAGGCTGAAGGGCTTGCGCGACCCTTCGCCGGCGATCTGGCCCTTGAGGATGCCTGGCAGGTCTTCGGGGTCCAGCCGGCCGCGCCAGTCGAGAGTGAGCGCCGACTCGTAGTCGCCGCCGGCGAACTCGACATAGGCCCTGTTGACGAATTGCCGCTGACCGTCCACCCGCGACACCCACATCAGGGCCGGGGCGCTGTCGGCCAGGCTTCGGAAGCGGGCCTCGCTCTCGCGCAGCCGTTCCTCGTCCCGGCGGCGGTCGGTGACGTCGAAATTGACCCCCACCATCCGCACGGCCCGACCGGCCGGGTCGCGCAGCATCCGCCCGCGGGCATGGATCCAGCGCTCGCCCTGGCTCAGATCGGCCAGGCGGAACTCGACCTCGCAGGCGTCGCCGGCCCGCACCGAGGCGCGGATGGTGTCGGAGACCCTCTGGCGGTCCTCGGGATGGAACAGGGCCCACATTCGCGCCCAGTCGATCGGCTCGTCGGGCGTGGCCCCCAGGTTGCGGCGCGCTTCCGGTGACAGGTTCAGGATGTCCTTGACGATGTCCCAGTCCCACGGACCGACGCCGACCGCCGACTGGGTGACCTCCAGCCGGGTCTCGGCGTCGTTCTGCTCGCGGCGGGCCTTGGCCAGGCCCTGCAAGGCGCCGCGCAGCCCTTCGGCGACGACGGTGGTGAGGACCGCGGAGATCAGGAAGATCACCATGGTGGCGATCTCGTCGTCCGACAGGCCCTGGCCGTCGCGGCCGCCCCACAGCCACCAGCCGAAGATCACCGCGCTGATCATCGGGACCAGTCCCCAGCGCCAGCCGGCATAGAGGGTGACCAGCACCAGGGCCGGGAAGAACGGCTGGGTCGCGCCCACCCCGCCGCTGAGGCCCAGCAGCGCGACACGCATGAGGATGGCGGCGGCGACGGCGATGACGCTCGCCGCGGCGCAACGCCAGAAAGGCGGCGGAACCGGCGGGATCAGCCACGCGCTAATCAGCGCGTAGAGCCGTCCGCGCTCATCGAAAACCTCGGATGGGGCGTCCCTTGTCACCTTTGTTGCTCCCCGCTCAAACAAGGCTTGCCAAGAGCATGGACGAGCTTACCTAGAACACGCAACACGGGAGATTATCATGGCCGGAACACCGAACATCGGATTGTCCTCCAAGCAACGCTCGGACATCGCGGCGGGACTGAACAAGGTGCTGGCCGACAGCTACGCGCTCTATCTCAAGACGCATGGTTATCACTGGAATGTTCGGGGCCCTAATTTCCAGTCCCTGCACGTCTTGCTGGAGGGGCAATACACCGAGGAATGGACGGCGCTGGACGCCATCGCCGAGCGCATTCGCGCTCTGGGCGAGTTGGCGCCGCAGGGCTATGCGGCCTTCGGAAACCTTTCCAGCATCAAGGACGGCGATCCCGAAAAAGATTGGGAGGGCATGCTGGCCGAGCTCAAGACCGACAACGAGACGGTCATCGCCACCCTCCGCGCGGCTTTCCCTGCCGCCGATGACGCCGGCGACGAGGCCACGGCCGATCTGTTGACCCAACGCCTGCAGGCCCACGAAAAGCATGCCTGGATGATCCGCGCGACCCTGGGCGTGAAATAAGCCTTCGTGATCCCGCGACCGCAATCTGGCCTGTTTCGGGCCGCCACGGGGCTTCTGGCCCTGGGCGGCCTGTCGGCCTGCGCCACCTATTATGTGCCCAGCGGCTATGGGCGCGAGGCGGGCATGGCGCGGATCGCGCGCAGCTTCACCGATGACGGCTTGCGGCGCTATGTGGCCAACATGGATCCGGCCATGCTGAGCCTGGCCCGTCGGCACGACCCGCGCCCGCACATCGACTATTGGGGCCGCGTGCGGGGCTGGGAGCGGATCGACCTGGCGTCCATCCCGCGCCTGGGGGATATCGCCCCCGACTTCGACGAAGCCCGCATCATCAACGCCCTGCGTCCCGTCGCGCCGCTGCCGGTCGAGCCGGCCAGGCCCTTCATCCTGAAGGCGTCGACGACAGATCGCGCCAAGGCCCTGCGCTGCCTGACCCAGGCGGTCTATTACGAAGCCGGATTTGAACCCGTCAAAGGCCAGCAAGCCGTCGCTCAGGCGGTGCTGAACCGCCTGCGGCACGCGGGCTATCCCAAGTCGGTCTGCGGCGTGATCTATGAAGGCGCCGCGCGGGCCACGGGATGCCAGTTCAGCTTCACCTGCGACGGGTCGCTGGCGCGCGAGCCCAGCCCCAGCCTGTGGGCGACGGCCGAGTCGGTGGCCCGCGAGGCGCTGAACGGCTTCGTCATGAAAGAGGTGGGCGTCGCGACCCACTATCACGCCAGCTATGTGGCCCCGTACTGGGCTCCGACCCTGGTCAAGCTGCGCCAGGTGGGCCAGCACATCTTCTATCGCTGGACGGGCCCGTCAGGGACGCTTGCCGCGTTCAAGGGCCGGTATGGCGGCGGCGAGGATGTCTCGGCCGACATCCTGCTGGCCGCCGACGCCCGGACGCTGGAAGCCGCGCCGTCTGACGCCCTGGCCGCGGGCCAGGTGGTCAATACCGATGTCCTGGCTCAGGCCCAGGCCGCGGGCCTGGCCCCCACGCTGCTGACGCCCGGCGCGCAGCTGACCGTGACCCAGGATCCGACGGCGCCCAATGGCGAACGCCTGAGGTTCGAGGGCACGATCGCCGGCCGCCGCATCCCGACGCCGGAGGAGATCGACCAGATCAACAAGTCGCTGGGCGCGCTGCCGGAAGTGGCCGCCGAGGCTCAGAAGCCGCCGGTCGTAGTGGAAGCCGCCCCGCCGCCGCCGCCAAAGCCGCCGCCAAAGCCGCGTCCGCCGCGTCTGCCGATCCCGTCCAACTAGGGGCGCTGGCGGTCTTCAGGACGCGGGGGCGGGAGGAATTCAGGCGAAGCGCAGCTGGGAAGCGCCGGCCATCACGATGGCGATGACGACCCAGCCGGCGGCCAGGCCGAACATCGGATAACGCTGCCACCAGCGGCGCTGAGAGGCGCTGACGCCGTTATGTCTGGTCATGGCATACCTCCCTTTTGATGATCTGGACTGCCATCCTCCAAGCATCGTGGACTAAAACCGACCTTAAGGCTTGGTTAATCTTTGTCACATTTGCGACAAGTGCCCGTGAAACGCTTCCCGGGCCCGGCCTTTGCTCGCCCAGGCAGCCGCGTTGTTGTCTCAAGTCGATGATTACGTTGCCTTTTTTGTAACGCAAAAAGGTTGCATCGACCGGGGGAGCCCTTAGGCTCGCCGCCAGTGCAGATTCCTTGTCAGGTCCAACAATGCTTCGATTTACCGCCCTGGCCGCCGGCCTGACGCTTTTGACGGGCGGTGTCGCCGCCGCCCAGGCCCCGGTCTCGCCGCCGGCGGCGGCCTCGTCCCCGTCGCCCGCCGTGGCGGCCGGCGCCTTGTTCCTGGCGACCAACGCCAAGGCGCCGGGCGTGGTCGTCCTGCCCTCGGGCCTGCAATACAAGATCGTCGCCTCGGGCCCCAAGACCGCAGAGTCGCCCAAGATCGGCGACATCATCAAGGTCCACTATGAGGGCAAGCTGCTGGACGGCACGGTGTTCGACAGCTCGTTCGAACGCAACCAGCCGGCCATCATGCCGCTGGACGGACTGGTCCAGGCCTGGCTGGAGGCCCTGCCGATGATGCACGTCGGCGACGAGTGGGTGCTCTATGTGCCGGCCGAGCTGGGCTACGGCGACCGCGACGTCGGCCCGATCCCGGCCGGCAGCGTGATGGTGTTCAGGCTGAAGCTGCTGGGGATGCTGTCGGTGGATTAGGGGCGATCAAGTCCTCCCCCTAGTGGGGGAGGTGTCGCCGCAGGCGACGGAGGGGGAAGTGACTACTGAGTCATTGCCGTCTTCCCCCACCGGCCTCCGGCCGCCTCCCCCTTCAGGGGGAGGACTTTAATTCCTCGACGTCATCAGCGGCTGGATCTTCGTCCCGAAGTCCTCGACCCCCTGCACGAAGTCATCAAAGGTCAGCAGCACACCGCCGGTGCCCGGCACGGCGGCGACTTCGTCCAGCATCCGGGCGATGCTCTCATAGCTTCCCACCAGGGTGCCCATGTTGAGGTTCACCGCCGACTCCGGCGCCGCCAGCTGGGTCGTGTTGGTGGTCGCGCCGGCCTTGGCGTTGGGCGCCGCCTGCTGGGTCAGCCAGGCCAGGGCTTCCTGGTCGGCCCCGTCGCGATAGAGCTGCCACTTGGCCATGGCCTTCTCGTCGGTCTCGTCGGCGATCACCATGAACAGGATGAAGCTGGCCACGTCGCGGCCGGTCTTCTCGGCGGCGGCCTCAAGGCGTTTGTTGACTGAGGCGAAGGCGGTGGGGGTGTTGGTGCCCTTGCCCAGGGCGAAGCTGTAGTCGGCATATTGCGCGGTGAAGGCCAGGCCTTCGTCCGATGAGCCGGCGCAGATCAGCTTGGTCTCCTGCGGGTGCGGACTGACCCGGCAGTCGTCCATCTGGAAATATTGGCCCTTGAAGTCCGAGACGCCAGTCTCCAGCAGGCCCTTCAGCACGGTCGTGTATTCGGCCAGGTAGTTGTAGCGGTCGGTATAGTGGGCCTCGCCCGGCCACAGGCCCATCTGGGAATATTCGGCCTTCTGCCAGCCGGTCACCAGATTGATCCCGAAGCGGCCCGGGGCGATGGAGTCGATGGTCGCGGCCATCCGCGCCACGATGGCCGGCGGGATGGTCAGGGTGGCGACGGTGGCGAAGATCTTGATCTTGCTGGTCACGGCCGCCAGGCCGGCCATCAGGGTGAAGCTCTCCAGATTATGCTCCCAGAACTGGGTCTTGCCCCCGAACCCGCGCAGCTTGATCATCGAGAGCGCGAAGTCGAAGCCGTACTTCTCGGCCTTGAGGGTGATCTCCTTGTTCAGCGCGAAGCTGGGCATGTACTGCGGCGAGGTCTCGGAGATGAGCCAGCCGTTGTTGCCGATGGGGATGAAGACGCCGACCTGCATGGGATTACCGCCCCTTCTTTCACTTTAGAATGTCATCCCGGCGAAAGCCGGGACCGCCGGATGCGCCGACGGTCGTGCTGTTCAGGTCCTCCCCCTAGCGGGGGAGGTGTCGGCGAAGCCGACGGAGGGGGAAGCTGGCCGGGGTGGGATGACTTCCCCCTCCGGCGCTTCGCGCCACCTCCCCCGTCAGGGGGAGGATTTCATCCGTCCCCCTCCAGAAAGCCCAGCAACGCCGCGTTGAACGTCTCCGGATCGGTGACCGTGAACCCGTGGCCGCCCCAGGGCGCGACCTGCAGTTCCGCGTTGGGCAGCCGGTCGGCCAGGCGCTGCGAGCAGGTCACCGGAACCAGCATGTCATCGCTGCTGGCGCTGACCAGCACCGGGTGCGGGATCCGGGGCAGGTCCTCGTCGATGTCGAAGTCCAGCAGGGCCTGGATGCGGGCCAGCATCACCTCGCGCCGCGGAAAGCCGGCCACGTGGTGGGGCTCTTCCAGCTGCAGCCGGGCATGGTTCTCCGACAGCCAGGTCGCCGGATACAGAAAGATCGGCTGGGCGTGGACATAGGCCTGCACCCCGCTGTCGTTCAGCAGATGGATGCGGGTGTCGAAACAGCGCCGGATGTGCGGATCGGGCCGCGACCAGCCGTTGACCACCACCAGTTTTCCCAGGCGGTCGGGATGGCTCAGGGCCAGGGCCAGGCCGGCATTGCCGCCGGCCGCGTGGCCCACCACGTGGGCGCGCTCCAGGCCCAGGGCGTTCATGACCTTGACCATGTCATCGGCCATGTCCTGAACGGCGTAGGGGGAGGGGAGCTCGCGCGCGCTGCGGCCCGTGCCGCGATGGTCGTACAGCACCACCGGATATTTCGCCGTCAGGGCGTCCATCTGCGGCGCCCAGAACACGCCCGACCCGCCCAGGCCCGAGGACATCAGCACGACCTCGCGCCCGGCGATCGGGCCGCCGTGCTGTTCGTAATGGAGGCCGTCCACGGTCCCTGAGACGATCATGCCGCTAGCGCTTGCCGATGTGGGCGACGCTGGCGATCTCGACCAGGAAGTCGGGCCGCACCAGGCCGCACTGGATGCAGTAGCGGGCCGGTTTGTCGCCCGGGAAGTATTCGGCATAGACCTTGTTGATCGTCGCGTAGTTGGCCCAGTCGGTCAGGAAGATGTGGTTCATGGTCACGTCCTCCATCGTGCCGCCGGCCGTTTCGATGACCGACTTGATGGTCTCCAGCACCTGCCGCGTCTGGCCCTCGGCGTCCCCGACATGGGCGACATTGTTGTCCTTGTCGAAGGCCAGGGTGCCCGAGACATAGACGATCCCGTCGGCCAGCGTGCCGGGCGAGAACGGCGCGATCGGCGTACCGGTGCCGGGCGGGGTGATGACGGTCTTGGGCATTTTTCGTGTCCTCTTGCTCTTTAAATCCGTTCTTCCCGGCGAAGGCCGGGACCCAGATTCATCCTGGGCCTTTGGGGTGTTCGCGCCTTACGGCCGGTCCGTCGTTTCAAACTTTCGCGGGTTCGATCTGGGCCCCGGCGTTGGCTTCGCCGCACTGGCGTGTCGCCGGGGAGAGCGGAGTTTTTAGGGGGGAGGGATTTGCCCGAACGCCCCCTTGAAGTCCGCCGTCGTCGAGACCCAGCCGAAGAAGGTCTCGATGTTGAACAGGGCCGCCTTCTGCACGAAGTCTGGGCCGGCCTGATGGGTGGCGTCCTCCAGCACCGTGCCGAAATATTCCAGCATGAAGCCGTCCCTCAGGGTCGACTCCACGCACACATTGGTGGCGATGCCGACGAACACCAGGTGCCTGATGCCGCGCGCCCGCAGCACGCTGTCCAACTGGCTATTGAAGAAGCCGCTGTAGCGGGTCTTGTGCAGGCGGATGTCGCCGGGCTCGGGCTTCAGGGCGTCGACCAGCTCATAGTCCCACTGGCCGCGCGCCAGCAGCTTGCCGTGCAGTTCGGGCCGGGCGCGCATGGTCTTCAGGGCGTTGGACTTCCACCAGTTGGGCGAGCCGGGACCGCCGGCTTCCACATACTGGTCGTCCCAGCCGTTCTGGAAAAAGATCACCTGCATGCCAGCCGCGCGGGCCACGGGCAGGATCCCGGCGATCTGTTCGATCACCCCGGCCGCGCCGCTGATGTCGAACCCGGCCAGGTCCAGATAGCCGCCCGGCGAGGCATAGGCGTTCTGCATGTCGATGACGATCACGGCGGTGGTCTTGGGATCCACCGGGATCGGCTCGGGCCGCGCGGGCAGCATGACGGTGTTGGGCGACAAGGGCGTCATGCGCGCGCTGGCCTTGTCGGGGTCGGAAGCCATGCCATACCATCCTGGAAGCGCGACGCGCGTTGGAGACCGGATCAACCATGACGGCGACCCGCGCCCCGTTCGTCAAGCCCGCCTCGCGCGTTTAAGGGCCATGCTGACACGATCCGTCCGAAACCTGATCGAAACGCCCGGCGGGCCGCGCATCGACTTCACCGCGCCTGCCGGCGAGCCGGCCCTGGCGGCGCCGGATTCGGTGTCGTGGTGGGTGTTCAAGAACCCGGTGGCGCTCTTCGTCGGCGGGATCACGGCGGTGATCCTGGAACTGGCCGAGCCCCGCGTGCGCTCGGGCGTCTGGGACCACTCGAGTTTCCGCACCGATCCCCTGACCCGCCTGAAGCGCACCGGTCTTGCGGCCATGGTCACGGTCTATGGCGCGCGGTCGGTCGCTGAAAAGATGATCGCCGGAGTCGGGCGCCAGCACGCCCGGGTCGCCGGTTCGACGCCGGACGGAACCGCCTATCGCGCCACCGACACTGAGCTGCTGGACTGGGTGCAGGCCACCGCCAGCTTCAGTTTCCTGGAGGCGTATCACACCCTGGTTTCGCCTCTGTCGGACGCTGAGAAGGACCGCTTCTACGCCGAGGCCGCTCCCGCCGCGCGGCTATACGGGGCGGCCGGCGCGCCGACCTCGCGGGCGCAATGGGAGGGCCAGCTGGCGGCCATGCTTCCCCGTCTGGAGCGGTCGGAGATCGTGCTGGAGTTCCTGGGGCTGATGCGCGAGACGCGGCTGGCGCCGGGTCCGGTCAGCCGCCTGCAACGCCCGCTGATCCGGGCGGCGGTGGGGCTGGTTCCGCCGGAGGTTCGCGAGCGGCTGGGCCTGGGGCGCGAGTGGATGCCAAGGCCGCTGGAGCTGCCGATGATCCGGCTGGCGGGGCGGGTGTCCGACCGGATCGCGGTGCTGGAGGCGCCGCCGGCCCAGGCGTGCATGCGGATGGGGTTGCCGGGGGACTGGCTCTATCGGCGGCGGTAAGTCCTCCCCCTGAAGGGGGAGGCGGCGCGAAGCGCCGGAGGGGGAAGTGAACCCACTCAGGCCGAACTTCCCCCTCCGTCGGCTGCGCCGACACCTCCCCCGCTGGGGGGAGGACCTACGCTACAGCGTCTGCCCGTCATCGACCGTGAACACCGACCCGGTGATCGCCGCCGAGGTGTCCGAGCACAGCAGCATGGCGGTGGGGGCCAGGTCGCTTTCGGCCATCAGGCGCTTGCGCGGAAAGCTCGCCACCAGCCTCTGGCCGCCTTCCTGGTCGAACCAGTCGCTGTTGAGCTCGGTGCGGATATAGCCGGGGCAAAGGACGTTGACGTTGATCCCCTTGCGGGCCCATTCGCGGGCCAGGCTCTTGCCCATCATGGCCGTGCCGGCCTTGGACGTGCAGTAGGCGGTCAGGCCCGGCTGCACCTGATGGGCGCCGATCGAGGCGACCAGCAGAACCCGGCCCCGGCCACTCTGGACGCTGCCCGCCTTGATCATCCGCCGCGCGCCTTCGCGGGCGGTCAGGAACATGCCCCGGGTGTTGACCGACAGGATCTTGTCGAAGTCCTCGATGGCCAGGTCCAGGGCCAGGCCTTCCACATTGATCCCGGCATTGGCGATCACCGAGTCCGGCGTTCCCAACTGGGCCTCGATGGCGTCATAGGCGGCGATCACCGAGGCCTCGTCCTCGACGTCCATGGCGAAGGCGGACGCGGCGGGGCCGATCTCGGCCACCAGGCTCGCCAGCTTGTCGGTGCGCCGGGCGGCGAGAGCCACCCTGGCGCCGGCGGCGGCGGCGGCCTTGGCCAGATGCGCCCCGATGCCCGAGGAGGCGCCGGTGACCAGCACGATGCGGCCTGCCAAGGCTTGGTGAGCAAGGGTTTGGTCGGTCATGGCGGTGGGCTCCCCGTTTGTCGTTGGCGGGGAGGGTGGCGGGCAGGGCCGGGGATGTCGAGGGCGCCGTTAGGTCGCTTGAGGGCTCAGTAAGGCAGATTGGCCGGCGCCGGTTGTCCCTCTGGAACCGGCGGCGGATTGGCCTCCGCGTCCAGGTCCGAGGCCGCGCGGGCGAATTCGGCGGCCAGGGTCTCGTAGTAGCCGTTGCGGGGGTCGGGCTCGCTTTCGGGCATGGGATCGGGCAGCAGCCAGTCGAAGTCGCGCACCGCCAGGGTCTGGTGGGCCACCATCATGAACCGCCGCCAGATGCTGGCCGGAATGTCGCCGCCGACCACCTTGTTCATGGGCTTTTCGTTGTCGTTGCCCACCCAGACGCCGGTGACGTAGTCGGGGGTGAAGCCCACGAACCAGGCGTCGCGCCAGTTCTGGCTGGTGCCGGTCTTGCCCGCCGCCGGACGGCCGAAGGCGGCGCGCCGGGCGGTGCCCTCGGTGACGACCTTCTTCATCATCTTGACCATCATGCTGGCCCGGCCGACGTCATAGACGCTGAGCGGGGCCGGCGCCTGGCGGGCGAAGATCGGCGCGCCGCCCTGGCTGGAAATGCTCTCGATGATGTAGGGCTCGATGCGGTTTCCGCCCTGCTGGAACACCTGGAAGCCCGAGGTCATCTGCAGCAGGCTGACGCCATAGGAGCCCAGGGCGACCGACAGGTCGGGATTGGGCGGCAGGCTGGTGATTCCGAACCGCCGGACCAGCTCGCCGATCGCCGGACCGCCGACCTCCTGGCCCAGCTTGACGGCGATGGTGTTGGTCGAATTGACCAGGGCCTGTTCCACGGTCATCGGGCCGCGATAGCCGCCGCCGTAGTTTTCCGGGGCCCATTCGCCGAACTTCACCGGCTCGTCCACCCGGATGTCGGTGGGCAGCACGCCCCGGTCGAGGGCGGCGGCGTAGATGAACGGCTTGAAGGTCGAGCCCGGCTGGCGACGGGCCTGGACGGCGCGGTTGAAGGGGCTTTCGATATAGTCGGTCCCGCCCACCATGGCGCGGATGGCGCCGTCGGCCGACAGCGACAGCAGGGCCGCCTGGGTGGCGCCGCCGCGTTCGCCGTCGAAGGCCATGGTCTGGCGGACGACCTCGGAGCCCTGCCGCTGAAGCAGGGGGTCGATGGTCAGGCGAACGACGAGGTCGGGCGCGTTCTGACCGGCGATCCGCACGGCCTCGGTGGTGGCGTAGTCCAGCACCCAGCCATAGTCGCCCTCGTTCTGGACGGCCATCGGCGACAGGCGCGGGGTGTCGTCCAGCGCGCGGCTTTCCTGCTCCGCCGTGATCCAGCCTTCCTTGCGCATATTGGCCAGCACCAGGCGCGAGCGGGCCAGGGCGCCGCTCATGTCGCGGTTCAGGGCCAGGCGCGAGGGGGCCTTGGGCAGGGACGCTAGCAGGGCGGCTTCCGACAGCGTCAGCTCGCTGGCCGGCTTGCCGAAATAGGTGCGGCTGGCCCCGTCGACGCCGAAGGTGTTGGCCCCGAAGAACACCCGGTTGAGGTACAGCTCCAGCACCTCGTCCTTGGTCAGCACCTGCTCCAGGCGCCGGGCCATGACCATTTCCTGCAGCTTGCGCTTGACGGTGCGGTCGGGGGTCAGGAACAGGCCTTTGGCCAACTGCTGGCTCAGGGTCGAGGCGCCCTGCACGGTGCGCTTGGCCTTGAAGTTGACCCAGGCGGCGCGGGCGATGCCCTGCAGGTCGATCGGGCCGTGCTTGTAGAACCGGCGGTCCTCGGCGGCCATGAAGGCCAGCGGCACATAGTTGGGCACGGTCCCCAGGGTGATGCGCTGGCCATAGCGCGGACCCCGGGTGGCGATCACCTGGCCGTTCTTGTCCTCGAAGCGGATGCCGGGCGCGCGGTTGACCGCGAACAGGGCCTCGCGGGTGGGCAGGGCGGGGGTGTCGCGCAGATATTTCCACCAGACATAGCCGGCCCCGCCGCCCGCGGTGAGCACGCCCAGCAGCAGGCCGACCAGCAGGGTGGGCAGGATCCAGCCCCGCCGCCTGGCCTTCTGGTGCTTCAGGTCGGCGCGGAACGGCTGTTCAGGTTCGGGCGCCGGAGGCTCGGGCGGCGGCTCTTCCGGCGGGGGCGCGGACGCGCCAAACGCCGCCTCCGGAGTCGGCGGCGGCTTGGGACCTTCTTCGAAACGGTACGGGGGAAGCGTCCAGTCGTTCACGGTTTCGGTACGGCCCTGTTTGGTCTCAGCCTAAATCCGGTTTAGGACGCGCGGATGATGCCGCGCAAACCTTTCTGGGAGACAAAGTCTCTCCAGCAGATGACCGTCCCCGAGTGGGAGAGCCTATGCGATGGCTGCGGGCTTTGCTGCCTGGTTCGCTTCGAAGACGAAGATTCCGGCGAGGTCATTCCCACCCGCGTGCACTGCCAGCTGTTCGACGAGCACCGCTGCAGCTGCAAGGACTATGCGAACCGCCGCAAGACGGTGCCCGACTGCATCAAGCTGACCCCCTACAATATCGAGGACCTGGAGTGGATGCCCCCCTCCTGCGCCTATCGCCGCCTGCACGAGGGCAAGCCCCTGCCGATGTGGCACCCGCTGGTGACGGGCGACCCCGACAGCACCCGCAAGCAGGGCATCTCGATCCGCGACCAGACCGTCAGCGAGCTGTCGTTCGTCGAGGCCGAGGACGCCATGGACTTCGTGGCCCTGGACCTGATGAAGGATCGCGGCGACGAGATTTACGACCCGGACGAGGATTGAGGGGTTTTCCTTCTCCCCTTGCGGGAGAAAGTGGCGCGCAGCGCCGGATGAGGGGTTGAAAACCCTGTCGGAAGGGCCCGCGCGACCCCTCACCCGACCCGCTGTCGCGGGCCACCCTCTCCCGCAAGGGGAGAGGGAAGGCGCACAATCTCAAAAGTTATCCACAGCCCCTAAGCCTTCAGATACGCCAGCGCGTGGGCCACATAGTCCCGCTTGCTCAGCTCCACCCCGTTGTGGCGCAGGATGTCGTAGGCGGTGACGGCGTGGAAGTAGAACTGGGCCAGGGCCCAGTCGCGCAGGAACTGCATCCCGGTCATCTCGAACACCAGATTTCCCGGCAGGTTCAGGGTGGTGGTCCGCGTCTCCGCCCCGTCGAAGGCCGAGGCCGGGACGCTTTCCACGAAGGCGATCGCGGCGGCGACATGGGCCTTGAGGTCCTCCAGGCTGGCCTCGCCCTCGGGCATGCCGGGGCCCGTCAGGCCGGTCAGCTTGGCGACGGCGTCGGTGGCCTGGAAGCAGGTGAACCGCACCTGGGCCGACAGCGGGAACATGTCGGGCGCCAGGCGGGCGTTGACCAGCACCGCCGCGTCGAACCCCTTGGCCCGCGCCAGTTCAGCCCCCTTGTCGAGCTGGCCCGACAGGCCGTTGAGCATCTGGACGAAGGTGGGGACGGCGAGGGCGTGCAGGGTCATGTTCGGGGGTTCTGTTTGAAAGCGCCGCAGAATTCGTTGCGCTGGGTGCGCAGGTCAATAGGCCGAGCGGCCTCGCCCTTCCCGCTTTGGTCAGGGGAAGGGCGGCCCGCAAAGACCGTTAGGTCTTCTTCATCTCATTGGCGACAGGACATTTTTTCTCGATCGCGGCGGTGCCCAGGGCGTCGTACTGACCCTTCAGGTTCGCCAGTTCGTCCTTCTTGTCACTGCCCGCCAGGAAGAACAGCGCGGGCCAGAACAGGACCAGGCCTACACCCATCGCAATCTTGTCGTTCTTGGCCTGCTTGTTCTGCGAACCGGCCACTTCCTGGACCTTGGCGGAGACCCGCATAAGTTCCATTCGGATCTGGTCGCAGTCATAGTTTGAATAGGTAAGTGGAGACACGTAGCTAGAGCTGATTTTGTCAGAACTCGTGGCGCAACCCGTCATCAGCCCAGCGCAAACGCTGGCCACTATAAGCTTCCTGAACATTTTGATTTCCCCCGGAGTCTAACACCCCATGGGGACACTAATGGCGGGAATTAATCGGTCAATTCAACAATTGCGCGAAAATTCTCCCATTTACTCACATCGGGTTCCATCGCCGTAGTTCGGTTGGTCTCCTGCCATGAGGCGGCCGAGCAAGCTGTCAAAGGTGGGCTCGTCGAGCCCGACTACGGGGATAAGCTGCCCTCTATCCTCTGCGTACAGCGAATCGAATCCAACGAAATCAATGCTCTAAAACTTTCTCGCGTCTCTGGATCAGAGGCGCCCGCTGCTCCCGTATCTTTGTGTCATGGCCGGAAAAAGCGAGGGAGTTCGGGAATGGGGCGAGATGCACCAGGCCCGGCTCATGAAGGAAATGGACAGCGAGTGGGAGATCACCAGGACCGCGACCGAGGTCGCCGTCGTGGTGCTGTCCAAGCGCAAGGCGGAGACCTATGGCACGCACGCCCGCACCACGCGGGCCATCGTGGTCATGGTTCCCGAAGACAAGCCTGTCGCCCGAAAACCCGCACAGCCGGCGCCTGAGGAAGAGGCCCCCATGCATGACGATATTCCCGACGATCCGGCCGAGCTTCAGGCCGCTCTTGTCACCCAGATCAGCGGCGTTGCTGACCTTATCGAGCTCAAGCGCCGAGAGGGAGGCGATCCTCATCGAGGCGCTCGCGCCCCTGAGTCACGAGGACCGGCGGGCGCTCCTCAGCGTCGGTCTGGCTAAGGCGGCGCTGCACCAGCAACAGCCCGAACACACCGACTGGTCGGCGTGGCTGATGCTGGGCGGACGCGGCGCGGGCAAGACCTTCGCGGGCGCCCGCTGGATGGTCTGGCAGGCCCTGACCCATTCCAATCTGGCCCTTGTCGGCGCCACCCTGCACGATGTGCGCGAGGTGATGATCGACGGGCCCTCGGGCCTGCGGGCCATGAGCGGCCCGGCTTTCCAACCCCGGTGGGAGACATCGCGCAAACGCCTGGTCTGGCCCAACGGCGCCGTCGCCTACGCCTTCTCGGCCGAAGACCCCGACAGCCTGCGCGGCCCGCAGTTCCACGCCGCCTGGGCCGACGAGTTCTGCGCCTGGCCAAAGCCCGCCGAGACCCTGGCCATGCTGCGGTTCGGCCTTCGCCTGGGCGAGGATCCCCGGCTGGTGGTCACCACCACGCCCCGGCCGATCCGGGCGCTCAAGACCCTGATCGCCGAGCCCGGCGTCGCGGTCACCCGGGCCGGCACGGCGGCCAACGCCGAGAACCTGGCGCCGGCCTTCCTGTCGACCCTGCACGCCCTTTACGGCGGCACGCGGCTGGCGGCCCAGGAGCTGGACGGCGTCATCGTCGAGGACGAGGGCGGCCTGTTCCGCGCCGAGGACCTGGCCCGCTGCCGCGGCGCTGTTCCCGCGCGCTTCGACCGGGTGGTGGTGGCGGTCGATCCGCCGGCCACGGCCACGGGCGACGCCTGCGGGATCGTGGTGGTGGGCCGCCTGGGCGACCGCGCCTTCGTGCTGGCCGACCGCTCGGCCAAGGGCCTGTCGCCCAACGGCTGGGCCCGCCAGGCGGTGGACGCCGCCCGCGCCTTCGACGCCCAGGCTCTTGTCGCCGAGGCCAACCAGGGCGGCGAGATGGTGCGCGCGGTGCTGGTCCAGGCCGACCCGCCCTGCGCGGTCAAACTGGTCCGCGCCTCGGTCGGCAAACGCGCTCGCGCCGAACCGGTGGCGGCCCTCTACGAACAGGGCCGCGTGGTTCACTGCGGCGCCTTCCCGGCGCTGGAGGAGGAGTTGATGGCCCTGGGGACCGGGGATCTGGGGCACAGTCCCGACCGCGCGGATGCGCTGGTCTGGGCGGTGAGTGAGCTGATGCTGGGGGTGGCGGGGGCGCCGAGGTTGCGGGCGCTTTAAAGATCCTCCCCCTAGCGGGGGAGGTGGCGCGAAGCGCCGGAGGGGGAAGTGGCTGGGGCCGATCCGGAACCTGGATCCTGCTTTGTGTATACTTCCCCCTCCGTCGTCCCTACGGGCCGACACCTCCCCCTCTGGGGGGAGGATTTGGGCGCCAGGGCCAGAGGGCTTCGCGGATGACGGCGATGGCGCTGTCCACGGACTGGAGCACGTCACGCGCGGGAATTCTCAAGGTTATGACCCCGTTCTCGGAGAGACGTTGGTCCCTGATCCGATCCTGTTCGGGTCGGTCTTCGTGAGCGTGAGCCTCACCGTCGACCTCTACCGCCAGCCGTTTTTCGGCGCAGTAGAAGTCCAGAACATAGGGACCAAAGGGATGCTGTCGGCGAAACTTGAGGCCGCCCAGCCGACCGCCGCGCAGCTCAGACCACAACAGGATTTCGGGTAGCGACATCTCCCGCCGGAGCGATCGGGCGCGAGCGATGGGCGGCTTTTCAGGTCTCTTCATAACCCTCTCCGTTTCCCCCAAGTCCTCCCCCTAGCGGGGGAGGTGTCGGCGCAGCCGACGGAGGGGGAAGTGACTGCTGACTCAATGCGGTCTTCCCCCACCGGCCTCCGGCCGCCTCCCCCCTCAGGGGGAGGACCTGGATCGTTCAACCCTAACATGTTCCTTATTTGTTCTCAACCGCGAGGCTCCATGCCCCTGTTCCGAAAACCCCGCCCGCCCCAGTCCGAGCGCGAGGTGAAAGACTCCCGCGCCGCTCGCCTGATCGCCCTGACCACCGGCGGCCGGCCCCAGTGGACGCCGCGCGACTATGCCGCCCTGGCCAGCGAGGGCTTCGCCAAGAACCCCGTCGTCTATCGCTGCGTGCGGATGATCGCCGAGGCCGCCGCCGCCACGCCCTTGATCGTGTTCGCGGACGGCCAGCGCGCCCCCGATCACCCGCTGCAAAAGCTGCTGAAGACGCCCAATCCCGAACAGGGCGGCCCCGACCTGATGGAGGCGTTCTTTGGCAATCTGCAGACGGCCGGCAACGCCTATCTGGAAGCGGCCGGGGAGGGCGAGGCGCCGGGCGAGCTCTACGCCCTGCGCCCGGATCGCATGACCCTGGTTCCCGGCCCGCGCGGCTGGCCGCTGGCCTATGACTACCAGGCCGGCGGGCAGACGGCGCGGATCGGGCGCGACGCCGACGGCTGGTTGCCGGTGCTGCACCTGAAGCTGTTCAACCCCACCAGCGACCACTACGGCCTGTCGCCGCTGGAGGCCGCGGCCTTCGCCATCGACGTGCACAACGCCTCCAGCGCCTGGAACAAGGCCCTGCTGGACAACAGCGCCCGGCCGTCCGGCGCCCTGGTCTATTCCAACCGCGAGGCCGGCGACCGGCTTTCCGACGAGCAGTTCGACCGGCTGAAGACCGAGCTGTCCTCGGTCCATTCCGGCGCCGCCAACGCCGGCCGGCCGCTGCTGCTGGAAGGGGGCCTGGACTGGCGAGCCATGTCGCTGAGCCCGGCCGAGATGGACTTCACCGACGGCAAGCACGCCGCCGCCCGCGAGATCGCCCTGGCCTTTGGGGTGCCGCCCCAGCTGCTGGGCATCCCCGGCGACGCCACCTACGCCAACTATCGCGAGGCCAACGCCGCCTTCTGGCGCCACACGGTGGTGCCGTTGGTCGAGCGGGCGGCGCGGGCGATGACCGCGTGGCTGGCGGTCAAGTTCCCCGATGCCCGGATCGCGCCGGACCTCGACGCCGTGCCGGCCCTGTCGGCCGAACGCGACGCCCTGTGGGCGCGGCTGGAGGGCGCGAGCTTTCTGACGCCGCAGGAGCGGCGGCGGTTGGCGGGGTTGGACGGTTAGTGCCGCGAAAAGTCCTCCCCCTGAGGGGGGAGGCGGCCCGCAAGGGCCGGAGGGGGAAGTGATCCACCGCCGGCCGACTTCCCCCTCCGTCGCCCCGATGGGGCGACCCCTCCCCCCTCAGGGGGAGGACTTTTGAGAGCATCCCACCCATGCCAACCACCCCCAACCGCTGGCGGCTCGACCGCCAGATCTCGGTCGCCCTGATCGTGGCCGTGGCCCTGCAGGCCGCCGCCGCCCTGATGTGGGCCGGACGCGCCTCGGCCCGGATCGACGAGATGCAGAGCCGCCTCAACGCCCAGGCCCCCGTCGCCGAACGCCTGGCCCGGCTGGAAGAGCAGGCCTCGGCCAGCCGCGCGGCGCTGGACCGTATTGAAGCCAAGCTGGAGCGCGACCGATGACGGATGACCTCAAGATCGAGGGCTACGCCTCGCTGTTCTGGACCCGCGACCTCAATGACGACGTCACCGCCGCCGGCGCCTTCGAGGGCAGCCTGGCCGCGAGCGGCGCGGCGGGCGTCAAGATGCTGCACCAGCACGACGACGCCGAACCCGTCGGCGTCTGGGACGAGATCGCCGAGGACGCCAAGGGCCTGTTCGTCCGTGGACGGATCCTGCGCTCGACCCCGCGCGGTCGCCTCGTCGCCGCTCTGGTCGAGGCCGGCGCGCTGGACGGCCTCTCCATCGGCTTTCGCCAGGTGAAGGCGCGGCAGGACGGGCGCCTGCGGGTGCTGGGGCGTGTCGAGCTGTGGGAGGTCTCGATCGTCACCTTCCCGATGCTGCCCGGCGCCCGCCTAGTCCGGGTTCTGGATCAGTCTTAGCAGCGAGCCGTCCGGGTCGATCAGGGCGCCGATGCGCAGGCCGCTGGCTTCCAGCTTTGGCCGGTGCAGGCGGGGCCAGCCCTTGGTGGTCTCGGGCAGGCCGGCGGCTACGCACGCCGCGTAGAAGCCGTCGACATCGTCGAGCCGCAGGCACGATCCGAACGAGCTGCTGGCCGGGTCGAGTTCCGGATACGGAAAGAATTCCAGCGTCAGCGATCCGCGCGTCAGGATCATCCAGCCCTTGTCGCGCCAGCCCTGCACGAACCCCAGCGCCGCGTAGAAGCGGGCGGTGGTCTCGAAGTCGCGGGACGGCAGGTTGGGCGTGGCGTGATCGGTCATTTCGCCAGCCTGGCCTGAACGGGCTGGGCCGCGCAACCAAGATCCTCCCCCCAAAGGGGGAGGTGGCCCGAAGGGCCGGAGGGGGAAGTGATCCCCGCCGGCCGACTTCCCCCTCCGTCGCCCCGGTGGGGCGACACCTCCCCCTTCAGGGGAGGACTTTCCACAAACCGGAGAACTCCATGAAAGAGACCAAACACGCCCCGGCTTCGCCGGGCGCGATGATGCATGAGGTGCTGGCCGCGTTCGAGGCCTTCAAGGCCGCCAACGACCAGCGCCTCTCGGCCATCGAGACCAAGCGGGCCGACGTGCTGCTGGAGGAGAAGGTCAGCCGTATCGACGAGGCCGTCAGCCGCGCCCAGGACCGCCTGGACCGGGTGCTGGCCGACAGCCGTAGACCCTCTCTTGGCGTTGATGCGCCGCTGGCGCGGGTGGACGAGCGCAAGGCCGCCTTCGACCGCTACATCAAGACCGGCGAGACGCCCGGTCTGCTGCTGGAAGCCAAGGGCCTTTCCGAGGGCACGGCCACGGCCGGCGGCTATGTGGCGCCGCCGGAGCTGGAGCGGCTGATCCTGCGTCGCCTGGCGGCCACCAGCCCGATGCGCGAGATCTGCCAGGTGCGCACCATCGGCGCCGGCACGTTCCGCAAGCCGGTGTCGCCCGCTGGCCTGGCCGCCGCCTGGGTGGCCGAGACCGCCGCCCGTCCCGAGACCACGGCCCCGACGCTGGACGTGATCGACTTCCCGGCCGGCGAGCTCTACGCCAGCCCGGCCGCGACCCAGGCCCTGCTGGACGACGCCTATGTCAGCATCGACGAGTGGCTGGCCGAGGAGGTGCAGGACGCCTTCGCCGCCCAGGAGACCACGGCCTTCATCAGCGGCGATGGCGTCAACAAGCCCAAGGGCCTGCTGGCCTACACCGCCGCGCCGGACGCCTCCTACACCTGGGGCCAGGTCGGCTATCTGGCCACCGGCGTCGCGGGCGGCTGGCCGGCCAGCAACCCGACCGACAAGCTGATCGACCTGATCTATTCCACCAAGGCCCAGTACCGTCAGAACGGCCGCTTTGTGCTGAACCGCCGCACGGTCAGCGCGGTGCGCAAGTTCAAGGACGCGCAGGGCAACTACATCTGGAACGCCGCCCTGCAGCCGGGCCAGTCGGCGTCGCTGCTGGGCTTCCCCGTCACCGAGATCGAGGCCATGCCCGATGTGGCCGCCAGCAGCGTCTCGGTGGCGTTCGGCGACTTCGAGAAGGGCTACCTGATCGTCGACCGCGCCGGCGTGCGGGTGCTGCGCGACCCGTACTCGGCCAAGCCGCACGTGCTGTTCTACACCACCAAGCGCGTCGGCGGCGGGGTGCAGAACTTCGACGCGGTGAAGCTGCTGAAGTTCGCGGTTTCGTAGGCGCAAGTCCTCCCCCTGAAGGGGGAGGCGGCGCGAAGCGCCGGAGGGGGAAGGGGCCGCTGACGGTCCGCTGAACTTCCCCCTCCGTCGTCCCTGTCGGAACGACACCTCCCCCGCTGGGGGGAGGATTTCAGAAAGACCCCCACATGCCCCAATCCCTGACTCTGGCGGAAGCCAAGGGTTTCCTGCGCGTGGCCGACACCTCGGAAGACGCCCTGGTCACCCTGATGATCGACGCCGCCGAGGCCCGCGTCGCCGCCGCCGCCGGCCTGACCCTGACCCCCGCCGCGCCGGCGCCGCTGCGCCTGGCGATCCTGACCCTGGTCGCCCACGCCTACGCCCAGCGCGACGCGAGCGATCCGCCGCTCAGCCTGGTCGAGCCGTGGCTGGCCCCCTACCGAAAGGCTCGCCTGTGAGCGATCAAGCCCTGGCCGACGGCCTCGTCGCCGCCCTCAAGGCCGCGCCGGCCGTCACCGCCATCCTCGGCCAGCGCATCTACGCCCGCGCCCCCCGCGTGCCGACCTATCCCTGCCTGGCCGTCAGCCGCACCGAGAGCCGCGTGGTCGAGGGCGAGGTGCTGGAGCACCTGCTGACCCTGACCTGTGTCTCCAGGTTCGGCGGACCGGAGGAGGCCAGGGCGGTGGTCGCCGCCGTCCGCGCCGCGATCCACGACGCCCGCCCGACCATCGCCGGTCGGCGACTGGTCAACCTCCGCGTCGCCTATGCCGACGTCTTCCCCGCCGCCGACCGCGAGCTGACCCTCGGCATCGTGCGCGTGCGGGCGGTGACCGAGCCGGCCTGACCCTGAATGAACCCCTCCCCCTTGGATGGGGGAGGGGCAGGGGTGGGGGTGACACCGTCGGCGGATTTCACGCCGGCCGCGCCTCCTCCTGAACCTCTTCCACCCCCATCCCCGCCTTCCCCCATCCAAGGGGGAAGGGAGCAGATTTGGAGCCCACCCATGGCCGCACAAGCCGGCAAGGATATCCTGCTGAAGATCAGCGACGGGGCGCCCACCCCGACCTTCGTCACCGTCGCGGGCCTGCGGGCCCGGACCATCAGTCTCAACGCCAGGACCATCGACGCCACTGACGGCGACAGCGCCGGCCGCTGGCGCGAACTGCTGGCCGGAGCCGGCGTGCGATCGTGCGCGGTGTCGGGCGCGGGCGTGTTCCGCGACGCCGCCTCCGACGCCCAGGTGCGCCAGAGCTTCTTCGACCAGTCCGCCAGGACCTGGCGGCTGATCATCCCCGACTTTGGCCAGCTGGAAGGGCCGTTCCTGGTGGCGGCCCTGGAATATGCCGGCGACCACGACGGCGAGGCGGCGTTCGCGCTGAGCCTCGCGTCGGCGGGCGCGCTGACGTTCACGGCGATCTGACAGTCCTCCCCCTGATGGGGGAGGCGGCCCGAACGGGCCGGAGGGGGAAGTGATCCCAAGCCGGCCGACTTCCCCCTCCGTCGCTTCGCGACACCTCCCCTTCAGGGGGAGGACTTGA
This sequence comes from Caulobacter sp., assembly GCF_965279145.1. NCBI lineage: Bacteria > Pseudomonadati > Pseudomonadota > Alphaproteobacteria > Caulobacterales > Caulobacteraceae > Caulobacter > Caulobacter sp. The sequence continues at coordinate 463,000 of NZ_OZ257139.1, read as the reverse complement.
AAGGCGCTCCCAAAATGCCACCCCCCAACCCCGCCCGCGGCGAAATCGTCGCGCTCCTGGCCGGCGTCCCGCGCCGCCTGTGCCTGACCCTGGGCGCCCTGGCGCGCATTGAGGGCGCGCTGAACCTGGCCGACTGGCGCGAGCTGCCGGCCCGGATGGAGACCCTGTCGGCCCGAGAGCTGATGGCCGTGCTGGCCGCCCTGCTGGACGGCGGGGGCGAGCCGGCCGGGCTGACCGACCCTGTCACCGTGCCGGAGGCGGTCGCCGCCGTGGCCGCCGCCCTGGCGGCCAGCGCGTGAACGCCTGGAGCGACGCCCTGCGTCTGGCCGTCCGGCTGGGCGTCCCGCCCGAGGCCTTCTGGCGCCTTTCGCTGCGTGAGTGGCGGGCCCTGACCGACGCGCCCGCCGCGCCGGTGCTGACCCGGCCGGGCCTGGACGCCCTGGTCGCCCGCTTTCCCGATCAGGAGATCCCCGCATGAGCGGTTTCAACGACGACGGCCTCTCGAGCCTTCCCGCGAAGACAGCCGAGGCGGCTGCTGCTCTGGAGAGCCTGAAGGCGCCCGCCGAAAAGGCGGCCAGCGCCATCGACCAGGCCTTCGCCCGGGCGGGATCCAGCCTGGTCCAGTCCCTGGCCCGCGCGGCGGCCGACGGCGAGGTGTCGCTGGCCGAGCTGGCGCGGGCGGTGATCGGCGCGGCGGGCGCGGCTCTCAAGGGCGGCGGGCTGGGTGCGGCGGTGTCGGGGGTGTTTTCGGGCGCGAGAGCTGATGGCGGCCCGGTGACCGGCGGCGGCGCCTATCTGGTCGGCGAGCGCGGGCCGGAGGTGTTTCGCCCCGCCTCGGCCGGCAGCATTGAGCCGCTGGGCGGCGGGGGTGTTTCGGTGACGGTCAATGTCTCTGGCGGCGACGCGGCGGGCCTGGCCCGGTCGGACGCGCAACTGGCCCAGGCGCTGGCGCGGGCGGTGAGCCTGGGGGCGAGGGGGTTATGAAGAACCCTTCCCCCTCGATGGGGGAAGGGCAGGGTTGGGGGTGATGGGGCGGTGGATTTCACGCGGGCCGCGTCCGTTCGGACAGGGTGTCACCCCCATCCCCGACCCTTCCCCCATCAAAGGGGGAAGGGAGATTGCTAGATCGCCACCGCCGCGCGCATCGGCTCGGAGCCATACTTGTTCTCGCCCGCCTGGCCAGTGCTGCAGCCGACCCACAGGGTGAAGGCCAACCACACCGCGAAGGCGACGAACAGCGAGATGAAGAAGCCGCCCAGGGCGGTCAGGGCCGCCAGGTCGGGCTCGCCGTGGCTGATCGCCGCCAGGGCCGCCGAGACGCCGATCGAGATCGCCGAACCGAACACCAGGATCGGGCCGAACACCCAGGGCAGCACCTGCCACCAGCCGGTCTGACCCATGTCGTGCAGGCGCTTGGTGTGGATGCAGACCGAGCACCAGAGGGTGGCCAGCGACAGCGCCCAGCCGAAGAACGGAACCCAGCCCAGAACCACGTTGGCGCCCAGAAGGCACAGCCATCCGATCCAGAACGACTGCCGGCCGATACGGCCCTCAGGCGAAAAGAACAGATTTTTCCAGTCCATGTCGGTCTCCAAGTCTTGACCTGAACTTAGGGGCTGGCCTGCCGCAAGCGAAGTGAAAAGCGGGTCATGACGCAGACTTAATCGGCGGTGGTGTTTTGCGAGCGCCTCTTCTTCCACCGTTCATCCCCGCGAAAGCGGGGACCCAAGCCGCCTGTCCGCGAGACGCTCGGCGACGCGGCTTGGCCCTGTCCTTCCTCCCGATCCAGCTTGGGTCCCCGCTTTCGCGGGGATGAGCGGAGAGGGGGAGTTCCAACAAACAAGGAGCCGCGCCATGAGCGCCTTCCATGAAACGCGCCTGCCCGCGCGGTTGGCTTTCGGCTGCACGGGCGGCGTCGAGCGGCGGACCGAGGTGGTCAGCCTGGCCTCGGGCCACGAGCGCCGCTCCAGCCCCTGGGCCCAGGGCCGCCGCCGCTATCTGATCGCCACCGCCCCACGTCCGCTGGACGACGCCGCCGAGCTGGTCGCGTTTTTCGAGGCGCGGCGGGGCCAGCTGTACGGTTTCCGGTTCCGCGATCCGACCGACTTCAAGTCGTGCGCGCCCTCGGCCCAGCCCGCCGCCGTCGATCAGGCGCTGGGAACCGGCGACGGCGCCCGCAAGAGCTTCCAGCTGGCCAAGGCCTATGGGGTCGGCGCCGACGCCGTGTCGCGGGTCATCGCCAAGCCGGTGGCCGGCACGGTGAAGGTGGCGGTGGCGGGGGCGGTCCTGGCGCCGGCGGCGTTCAGCGTCGATGCGGCGACCGGCATCGTCACCCTGGTCAGCGCGCCGGCCTCGGGCGCCGCCGTCACCGCCGGCTTCGAGTTCGACACGCCCGTGCGCTTCGACATCGACCGGCTGGACCTGCAGATGGAGGGCTTCGCCGCCGCGCGGATCACGGCCTGTCCGCTGGTGGAGGTGCGGGTCTGATGCGCGCGGTCTCCGAAGACTTCGCCGCCCGCCTCGACAGCGGGGCGGCCACCCTTTGCCACGCCTGGGTCCTGACCCGCGCCGACGGCGTGGTGCTGGGCTTCACCGATCATGACCGCGACCTGGTGGTCGACGGCGTGACCTGCCGCGCCGCCACCGGCTGGACCGCCGGCGCCCACGAGACCGCCGCCGGCTCCGCGCCGGGTCTGGCCGCCGCCCTCGGCGCGCTGGACGACGCGGCGGTGACCGAGGCCGACCTGGAGGCGGGGCTCTATGACGGGGCCCGCGTGGCGTGCCTGCGCGTCGACTGGAGCGCGCCGTCGCTACTGGTGCGCCTGTGGACGGCGCGGATCGCCCGGATCGCGCGCCAGGGCCAGGCCTTCTCCGCCGACCTTGAGGGGCCGCTGGCCGACCTCGACCGCGTTGCCGGGCGCACGCTGGGCCGCCTGTGCGACGCGGCGTTCGGCGACGGGCGCTGCGGGGTGGCCGCCTCGGCGTTTCCCGGCGCGGTCTGCGACAAGCGCTGGGGCACCTGCGTCGAGACCTTCGCCAACGGGATCAATTTTCGCGGCTTTCCGACCACGCCGGGGGAGGACTTCGTGACGCTGTATCCGGCGGAGGGTGAGCGGAATGATGGGGGGAAGCGGTGAGGGGTCTAAGTCCTCCCCCTAGCGGGGGAGGTGTCGGCGAAGCCGACGGAGGGGGAAGTGCTGCTGACTCATTGCGGTCTTCCCCCACCGGCCCCCATTGGCATGGGGACCGCCTCCCCCTTCAGGGGGAGGATCTCCGGGATCAAGCCCTCGCCGAAGCCCGCCTGTGGCTGGGCACGCCCTATCGTCATCAGGCCAGCCTGCGCGGCGTCGGCTGCGACTGTCTCGGGCTGGTGCGGGGGATCTGGCGGGCTTTGCATGGCGCCGAGCCGCAAGCCCCGCCGCCGTATCGTCCCGACTGGGCCGAGGTCGGTGGGCGCGAGGCGTTGCTGGAGGCGCTGGGGCGCTGGCTGGTCCCGCTGGACCCCGGCGAGGCGCGTGCCGGCGACGTGCTGGTGTTCCGCATCGTCCCCGAGGCCGCCGCCAAGCACTGCGCGATCCTCTCGGCGCCCGACCGCATGATCCACGCCTATTGGGGCCGCGCCTGCGTCGAAAGCTGGCTGGGCCGCTGGTGGCGGCAGAGGCTGGCGGGGGCGTTTCGGTTTCCGGAAAAGCACCCCTCTCCCCTTGCGGGAGAGGGAGGGGCCCGATGCGAAGCAGCGGGAGGGTGAGGGGTCGCACGGCGGCGACCAACCCTGAAACGCGCCACGCCGACAGGCCTATTGACCCCTCATCCGTCGGCCTTCGGCCGCCACCTTCTCCCGCATGGGGAGAAGGAGACATGGAGATTTTCACATGGCCCAGGTGATCCTGTCCGCCGCCGGCGCCGCCCTGGGCGGGCCGGTGGGCGGGTTTGTCGGCGCGATGCTCGGTCGGGCGATCGACAACGCCGCGCTCAACGCCCTGTCGCCCGCGCGGCAGATCGGCCCGCGCATTCCCGAGCTGCGGCTGACCGGCGCCGCCGAGGGCGCGCCGATCCCCTGCGTGTTCGGGCGAGGGCGGGTGGGCGGCCAGGTGATCTGGGCGGCGCGGTTTCGCGAGAAGCGGATCGAGGGCCGGGTCGGGGGCGGCAAGGGCCAGAAGACTACCAGCTATGCTTACAGCCTGTCGTTCGCCGTGGCCCTGGCCGAGGGGCCGATCGACGGGATCGGCCGGGTCTGGGCCGACGGCAAGGCGATGGACCTGTCCGGGGTGACGATGCGCCTGTATCGCGGGACCGAGGACCAGACGCCCGATCCGCTGATCGAGGCCGTCGAGGGCGCGGCGCCGGCCTATCGCGGCCTGGCCTATGTGGTGTTCGAAGACCTGCCGCTGGAGGCCTTCGGTAACCGCCCGCCGCAGCTGTCGTTCGAGGTGTTCCGCCGGCCCCGCGCGCCCGACGCGCCGCCCGGGCTGGAGGAGCGGCTGAAGGGCGTCTGCCTGATCCCCGGGGCGGGCGAGTTCGTCTATGCCACGCAAGCCGTGCTGCGCCGCACGGGTCTGACCCGCACCCAGGCCGAGAACGTCAACAACGCCGAGGGGCGGCCCGACATCGCCGTGTCGCTGGACCAGCTGCAGGCCCAGCTGCCCAATGTGGATCACGTGACCCTGGTGGTCTCGTGGTTCGGAACCGACCTGCGGGCCGGAGTGTGCCAGATCAAGCCGGGCGTCGAGCAGGCGGCCAAGGCCACCGCGCCGCTGGACTGGCGGGCCGGCGGGGTCGATCGCGCCGGCGCGCATCTGATCTCCGACCATGACGGCGGCCCGGCCTATGGCGGCACGCCGGCCGACGCGGCGGTGCTGCAGGCCATCGCCGAGCTGAAACGGCGGGGGCTGAAGGTCAGTCTTTATCCGTTCGTGCTGATGGACGTGCCGGAGGGCTCCAGCCTGCCCGATCCCTATGGGGCCGCCGGCCAGGGCGCCTATCCGTGGCGGGGGCGGATCACCTGCCACCCGGCGGCGGGACGGCCAGGATCGCCGGACGGCACGGCCACGGCGGCCGGTCAGGTGGGAGCCTTCTTCGGCAATGCCACGCCGGGCCAGTTCGGGGCGAGCGACGGCCTGCCGAGCTATACGGGGCCGTCCGGCGAATGGGGCTTTCGCCGCATGGTGCTGCACTATGCCCGCCTGGCCCAGCTGGCCGGCGGGGTGGACGGTTTCCTGATCGGCTCGGAGCTGCGCGGGGTGACCACGGTGCGCGGCGCGGGCGGGAGCTACCCCGCCGTCAGCGCGCTGAAAGCCCTGGCCGCCGACGTGCGCGGCCTGGTCGGCGGCGGGACGAAGCTGGGCTACGCCGCCGACTGGAGCGAGTATTTCGGCCACCAGCCCGCCGACGGCTCGGGCCATGCGGTGTTCCACCTCGATCCGCTGTGGAGCGACGCGGCCATCGACTTTGTCGGTGTCGACTATTACCCGCCGGTCACGGACTGGCGCGACGGCGAGACCCATCTGGACGCTCAGGCCGGCTTCTCAGGTCCGCATGACCCCGCCTATCTGCGCGCCCGGCTGGACAGTGGCGAGGGCTATGACTGGTTCTATGCCAGCCCCGCCGCCCGCGCCGCCCAGGTGCGCACGCCCATCACCGACGGCGCCCATGGCGAGGCCTGGATGTTCCGGCCCAAGGACCTGAAGGGCTGGTGGAGTCACAGCCATCGCGACCGTCCCGGCGGCGTGCGCTCGGCCACGTCGACGGCGTGGGTTCCGATGTCCAAGCCGATCCGGCTGACCGAGTTCGGCTGCCCGGCCGTCGACCGGGGCGCCAACTCGCCCAACCTGTTCATTGATCCCAAGAGCAGCGAGAGCGTCCTGCCGCCCTTTTCCAGCGGCGCGCGCGACGCGTTCGGGCAGCGGCGGCTGCTGGAGGCGGTGCTGGACTGGGTGGCCGACCCGGCGGCCAATCCCGTCTCGCCGGTCTATGGCGGGCCGATGATCGAGGCGGCCAGCGTCTGGTGCTGGGACGCGCGGCCGTTTCCGGACTTTCCGGCGAGGGTCGAGGTCTGGAAGGACGGTCCCAACTGGTCGCTGGGCCACTGGCTGAATGGCCGCACGGGCATCGCGCCGCTGGCCGAGCTGATCCGGGCCCTGGCCGCGCGGTCGGGCGTCACCGTCGATCCGGGCGAGGCCGGCGGGGCGGTGGTGGGCTATGTCGTGGACCGGCCGATGCGGCTGCGCGACGCCCTGGCCCCGCTGCTGTCGGCCTTCGGGCTGGAGACGGTGGAGCGGGGCGACCATGTCCGCGTCGTGGCCCAGTCCGGTCGCGCCGGGGCGGCGCTGGACCCGGCTGACCTGGCCTGGCCCGAGGATCGACCCGCCGCCGTGTCGGCCGCCCGCACCCTGGTCGCGCCGGCCCGGGCCCTGCGGCTGCGCTTCATCGACGCCGCCCGCGACTACCAGACCGGCGCGCTGATCGTGCGGCGCGAGGCCGGGCAGGGGACCGCCGACGCCGACGCACCCATCGTCATGACCGGGCCCGAGGCCGAGTTGGCGGCCCGCCGGATGCTGGACGGCGCGGCGGCGGCGCTGCGCGAGCTGACCGTCCACCTGTCGCCGCTGGCCGCCTTGAGGCTGGAGCCCGGCGACCGGGTGATCCATGCGGGCGAGGCCTGGCGGGTGCTGCGGGTGGATCTGGACGAGCGGCCCCGCGCCGTGCTGGCGCCGGTGGTGGCCGCCTCGGCGCTGGACGGCCGGCTGGACTGGACCCCGGCGCCGGTCCGCGATCCGGTCGGCCCGCCGCTGCTGCGGGTGCTGGACCTGCCGGGCGCCGACGATGACGCTCGCCCCTGGGTGGTGGCCGCCGCCGAGCCCTGGCGGCCGTTCGACATCCATGCCGGCGGCGATCTCGACACCCTGCGCCTGCGGGCCAGGTTGGCCGCGCCCGCCACCCTGGGTCAGACCCTGACCGACCTGGCGCCAGCCTCACCCCATCGGCTGGACCGGTCCGGCCGTCTGACCGTGCGGCTGGAGGGCGTCTCGCCCCAGAGCCGGACCCTGGCCGCCGTGCTGGCCGGCGACAACGCCCTGGCGGTGCTGGCGACCTCGGGCGAGTGGGAAATCATCGGCTTCACCACGGCGCAGCTGGTCGGCGAGGACGTCTGGACCCTGTCGGGCCTGCTGCGCGGCCAGCGCGACGGCGCGGCGGACGAGGCCGTGATCCCGGCCGGGGCGGCGGTGGCGCTGCTGGATGACGCCGTGGTCCGGCTGGACGTCGCGCCGTTCGAGCGCGGCGCGCCGTTGCTGGTCCGCGCGGCCCCGGCCGGCGGGCCGCCTTCGGGACCGTCGATGACCGAGGCGACGGTGGTGTGGCGGGCCCGCGCCCTGCGGCCCCTGGCGCCGGCCCACCTGAGGGTGAAGGCGTCGTCGGGCGACCGCGTGATCAGCTGGATCCGCCGCGACCGCCTGGGCGGCGATGTCTGGGACGGGGAAACGCCGCTGGGCGAGGCGCGCGAGGTCTATCGTCTGCGCATCCTGAACGGCGCGGCGGTGGTCCGTGAGGTTGAGCTGGACAGCCCCGCCTTCGTCCACACCGCCGCGATGCGCGCCGCCGATCTGGCGGCCGCAAGCGCCGGATCTTTGAGCGTCGAGGTCGCTCAGGGCTCGGCTTCAGTGGGTTGGGGTGTCTTTACGACAAGGTTGCTGTGATAATAATGCAACATAACGCTTGTGCGCCGCCGCGAATGGCCTAAGTGAGGGCGGGCCTATCCAATCACAACTCGAGGACCTTCCTTGGCGCGCGACCCTTATCAGGAACTAGGTGTTTCCCGGACCGCGAGCGCGGACGAGATCCGCAAGGCGTTCCGCAAGCTCGCCAAGCAGTTTCACCCCGACACCAATCCGGGCAATGCGGCGGCCGAGGAACGCTTCAAGCAGGTCAGCGCCGCCTTCGACATCCTGGGCGACGCGGCCAAGAAGAAGAAGTTCGACGCCGGCGAGATCGACGCCGACGGTCGCGAGACCATGCGCGGCTTTGGCGGCGCCTCGGGCGCGGGCAATCCGTTCGGGGCCGGCGGCTTTCAGCGCGGCGGCTTCTCGGCGCGCACCGGCGACGGGCCCGAGGTCGACCTGGGCGACCTGTTCGGCGACATCCTGGGCCGCGGCGCGCGCGGGGGTGGCGGGTTCGGCGGCGGCGCGGGCGGCGGCGGCTTCTCGCCGCGCGGCGCCGACGTCAAGGCGCGCCTCGACATCGACCTGGAAGAAGCCATTCGCGGCGGCAAGAAGCGCGTCGCCTTCTCGGACGGCCGCACCATCGACGTGACCATCCCGGTCGGCGCCCAGGAAGGCCAGACCCTGCGCCTGAAAGGCCAGGGCAGCCCCGGCCGCGCCGGCCCCGGCGACGCCCTGATCGAGCTGACCTTCAAGCCGCACCCGATTTATCGCCGCGAGGGCGAGACCCTGGTCATGGACCTGCCCGTCTCGATCCCCGACGCTGTGCTGGGCGGCAAGGTCGAGGCCCCGACGCCCGACGGCAATGTCATGCTGGCCGTGCCCAAGGGCTCCAGCAGCGGCGCCACCCTGCGTCTCAAGGGCCGGGGCCTGGTCGACGCCAAGGGCAAGCGCGGCGACCTGCTGGCCCGGCTGATGCTGACGCTGCCGGAGACGATCGACCCCGACCTGGAAAAGTTCGCCCAGGCCTGGCGGGAGCAGAAGCCCTACACGCCGAAGCGGAAGTAGGCCGGCCTACCAGTGCAGCAGCCAGGTTCCGTCAACCCGGACCCCGTGGCCCTGCAGGGTGATCCTGTGATCCCGGGGCCCCATCGGTCCCACGTCGCCGATGCGGTGCAGAAGCAGGCCTGAGTGCAGCGCCATGACACCCCGCGAATAGGGGTGGAAGGTCTTGTGCTTGCGGTCCTTGATCCGGTCGATGTCGGTGTCCATCCCCATGTCGCCGGCCCGGCGCACGTCGTGGGGCGTCAGGTTCCACAGATCCAGTCCGCCCCCCGCCGCCGGCAGGCTGATCGGCAGGGTGAAGCTGATCGGCGGGACCAGATCCAGCGGCCGCTCCCACGGAAGATACTGATATTGCCCGTCGAAATGCACCGGCGCGCGGGCCGCCGAGGCGATCGCCTCGCCCATGAAGATGTGGAAGCCGGGCAGGGCGAAGACGTCGGTGAAGGCGACGGGCTCGCCCAGATGGTTCTCAAGCGTCGACCGCAGACTCTCGTAGAGATCGTCGAACTCAAGCCAGAGCAGCGTGTTTTCCTCGGGGGCGCGCTCCAGATAGTCGCGCCGCGGATCGTCCGAGCAGCAGAAGTCGAGATAGGACGCCGCGCCCAGCGTGTGGAACTGCGTGCGGTCGCGATCGCCGCGCCCGATCCAGGACCCGCGCAGCGCCATCACCCGCGCCAGCACCGAGTCCGCCCCGGCCACGTCCAGCAGCGGCAGGTCGACGATCAGGGTCGGGAGATCAGCTGTTCGACCAACGATCTCGTAATTGCGCCTTGGGCTCGGCGATCGTAGCTGTCGTAACCCGGCATCGGATTGGCCTCGAGACACCAGAACCTCCCGTCGTCATCCAGCTTGAAGTCCCAGCCCGCGAACACCAGGCCGGCCTGTCGCGTGGCGGCGACGATCTGCGCGGCCAGGTCGGCGGGCGGTTCAAAGGGGCGAAATCTGGCCGGCGCGACGCGATAGTCGACGGCCTGGCTTTCGATCAGTTCGGCGTGGACGGTCTGGCCGATCACGTGCAGGCGCGCGTCGCGGCCGATGATCCGTCGTTGCAGATGAACCGGGCCGCGCTCGGGGGTGAAATCGGCGAAATCGGCGCCGGTCACGCGCCGCGTGTCGGCCCGCACGCCCGCCACCGACTTGGCGATGCAGGGTCCCTCTTCGGCGAACGCGGTCAGTCTGTCGCGCTGACTGGAGGTCAGGCTTTCGGGCACGGCGAAGCCGTTTCGGCGCAGCCAGGTCTCGTGCAGCGGCTTGGAGCCGTTGTCGGCCGAATGGCCCGGCCGGTTGGCCACCCGCCCCGGCGTTTGTTCAAGCCATGCCGCCAGCCCGGAGATCAGCGATCGCCAGCGCCGCCGCCGCGCCGACCCGCCCGACACGGACGACAGGTCGATGAGGCGGCAATAGACCGCGTGTTCGGGGCGCAGGTCGATGCGGCGGCCGCCGAACGCGATCCAGGCCGGTGTGTCGAGGTTCAGCGGCAGACACCATTCCCCGCCCACGGCGGCGCGCAGGTTGATCAGGTCCAGGCGCTCCACCATCCGGGAGGCCTGGCGCGTGAAATGCGAGAGCGTGGGGTCGGTGTCCAGCCCGATGGCGATCAGCATCCCAGCCTCGCCAGCAAGGCCGGGGCGACGTCCGTCCAGACGGGCCACAGCTGCTCCAGGCTGGGATAGGGATCAACACGCGCCAGCCGGGCGGCGTCATGACCGGCGCCGACGCCCCAGATCACCGTCGCGAAGGCCAGCTCCAGCCCGCGCGCCGCCTCGATGCTGCGCGCCTCCAGGTTCAGGGGCGTCAGGTCCACCGTCGAGCTCTTCCAGGCCTGGTCGCCCAACACGATGACGCGCTCGTAGCGTTCATCCTTCAGGAGCGGTCGCGCCCGCCCGAGGGCCCGGACCCCTCCGGCCTTCAGCCACCGCCGGGCGGGCTGGCCAGAGGGCTCTATCGCCCAGGGCCGGGCGTCGGGCGGTGCGCCGCGCCGTCGTTCGGCCAGATGCAATTCAGGTGTGGGCGGCGCGGCGGCGCGGGCTTCCACGATCGCGCCGGAGGGCGACCAGCGCCCCTCCGGGCCGAACGCGCCGGGACGGTTGATCACCGGCGAGGTCGCCAGGGCGGCGGCGGCCCACAGCGTGGCCCAGGCCTCGCCGCGCAGGAACCGCTCGTCCGACGTCAGCGGGGCCGCGGGCGGGGCCCGGGGGCGCAGCATCATCGGAACATCGGGTTCGACGCGGACATTGTCCGGGCCGCCGGCGATGGTGAACAGCCGCGCCGCCTGGTCGTGGTTCAGCAGTATGGCCTGACGGCCCCGACCCAGGGCGATGCTGGCGATACCCGCCGCCACCGGATCATCCGGTTCGCAGACCAACAGGAGGTCCATGCCGGCGACCTCGTCAGATCAGCGGGCCGCTCTTGAGCAGATGCTGCATGCGCTGGCCATGGATCCCGCCGACGGCGTCGAGGGCCTTCCAGCTCAGGGCTTCGGTTTGCCCGTAGCGGAACACCGGATTGATCACCTCGTCGCCCGGGAAGCCGCTGTCGCCGCCCTCCTTGAAGTCCTTGCCCTCTTTGAAATCCTTGCCTTCCTTGAAGTCCTTGCCTTCCTTGAAGCCCTTTTCGGTGACGCCGCCCGGACCGATCGTTCCGGGGTCGAAACCGCCGACGCGGCCCGGATTGACCAGTTCGCCGTCGACCCAGCGATCGACGCCGTCGACAGCGCCGTTCTTGCCGTCCGTCTTGAGCTCGGGCTTGGCCTTGAGGCCTCGCTCGATCAGCTCCTGCACGGTCTTGGCGATGACGCCGCGATTGCCGCGCGCCATTCCCGCCAGCAGTTCCCGCCGATGCGCCAACGGCAGAAACGCCGTGGCCGCGTGGGATTTTGAGTTCGCCATGGCCGAGCCCCCTATTGTCCGGTCAGTTGATGCAGCAGCGCACCGATCTTGATCCCGTTGATCACCAGGCCTTCGACGTCGCAGTTGCGCAGTTCAACGCCGCGCAGGCTGCTGTTCTCGATGACGCTGCCGTCGAACTCGCAGCCCGCGAAGCTGGAGCCTTCGAAGTTGGTGTCGACAAAGGCGCAGTTGAGATAGCGGCTGTCGGCGATGACCGAATGATCGTGGCGCACGCGACTGAGTGTCGAGCTCATCAGATCGGCCTGAACGACCAGCATGTTCGGTTGGAACGGGGTCTTGGCGGCCGGTGTTTCGGCATGGCCCTTGGGAGACTGCATCGGCTTCCTCCATGCGCGTCCGGTCGCTGGAGCAGACCTCATCGGCGCGTGTTAACTATGCGCCACGGTCGAGCTCCCGACGCATCAAAAACACGTGAAACGATTGTCTGGCCCAAAGAATCTTCCAGGTTGTTTCCGGGGTTGATCGAGACCTGTCCGGCGCGCTGTTTCGCGGCCCTTCGCGCGAGGAGGTCGATGTGGCGTGGTCCGCCCGTGACAGAACGCCACACGCGCTTCATAAGCTGTCCGTTCAGTCTCCATTCAGCCACCGTCCCTTACATCTGAGCGCATGAAACCGATCCGCGCCCTTCTCGTCGCCATCGCCATCGCCGCCGCCCTGCCGGGCGCGGCGTCGGCGCAGCGGCGTCCGGACTCGCTGGGGGCCGACTGGCGCGCCCAGCAGGACCAGGCGCGCGGCGGCGTGCAGTCGGGCCGGCTGGTGCCGCTGGCGCGGGTGATCGAGCAGATCAGCCGCCGCACGCCGGGCCGGGTGCTGGACGCCGGACTGGAAGGTCGCAACTACCGGGTCCGGTGGGCCACCACCGACGGCCGCCGCATCGATTTCATCGTCGATGCGGAAACCGGCCAGATCCTCAGCGCCAACTAAAGGCTCCGCATGCGTATCCTGCTCGTCGAGGACGATCCCGATCTGTCGCGCCAGCTGAAGCTGGCCCTGGCCGACGCCGGCTATGCCGTCGACCACGCGCCCGACGGCGAGGAAGCCCAGTTCCTGGGCGAGACCGAGCCCTATGACGCGGTGATCCTCGACCTGGGCCTGCCCAAGGTGGACGGCGTCTCGGTGCTGGAGCGCTGGCGGCGCGGCAATGTCGCCACGCCGGTGCTGATCCTGACCGCCCGCGCCGCCTGGAGCGACAAGGTCGCCGGGTTCGACGCCGGGGCCGACGACTATCTGGCCAAGCCGTTCCACACCGAGGAGCTGCTGGCCCGCCTGCGCGCCCTGCTGCGCCGCTCGGCCGGCCACGCCGCGCCCAGCCTGTCGTGCGGGGCCCTGCGCCTGGATCCGCGCGCCGCCCGGGCCAGCGTCAATGGCGAGCCGCTGCGCCTGACTTCGCTGGAATACCGACTGCTGCACTACATGATGATGCACCAGGGCCGGGTGATCGGCCGCACCGAGCTGGTCGAGCACCTGTACGACCAGGACTTCGACCGCGACTCCAACACCATCGAGGTGTTCATCGGCCGTCTGCGCAAGAAACTGGGCGCCGACCGCATCGAGACGGTGCGCGGCCTGGGCTATCGCCTGACCCCGCTGGAGGGCGAGGCGACCGCGTGACGGCCCCGGCGGAGGTCTGTCGATGATCGACCTGCGCCGCCCCTCGCTGGTCCGGCGGCTGGTGCTGCTGGCCACCGCCTGGAACCTGGTGGTGCTGGTGGTGGCGGGCGCGTTCCTGACCGCCCAGTTCCGCGACGCCGCCATCCGCCGCTTCGACCAGACCCTGGCGGTGCTGACCGACGACCTCTATGCCGGATCGTCGGTGGAGGAGGGGGTGCTTAAGGCCCCGTTCCTGACCGACATCCGCGCCACCCGCACCTATTCGGGCCGTTACTGGACGATCTCGCGCCGCACGCCTGACGGCGCCCTGCGGGTGGTGGAGCGCTCGCGCTCGCTGTTCGACAGCGACCTGATGGTGGCGTCCCAGCAGGTGGAGCGCCTGGACGCCGCGCCGGGCAAGACCCTGTTCTTCGACATGCGCGGCCCGCAGGACAAGCCGTTGCGCGCCGCCGCCCTGCTGGCCCGGCTGCCCGGCTATGCCGATCCGGTGGTGTTCGTCGCCGCCGAGGACCGCTCGCCCATCGACGCCGACGCCGCCCATTTCGGCCGCATCACCGCCCTGGCCCTGCTGCTGCTGGGCGGCGGCCTGATCCTGGCGGTGGTGGTGCAGGTGCGGGTCGGCTTGCAGCCGCTGTTTCGGCTGCGGCGCGAGGTGGCGTCAGTGCGACGCGGCAAGGCCGAGCGGCTGGCGGGGCTGTATCCCGAGGAGCTGGAGCCTCTGGCCGTCGAGCTGAACGCCCTGCTGGCCCACAACCAGGAAGTGGTCGAGCGCCAGCGCACCCATGTCGGCAACCTGGCCCACGCCCTGAAGACCCCGCTGTCGGTGATGATCACCGAGGCCAGTCAGCAGCCGGGGGGCCAAGTCCCTGGAAGTTTGGCCGAGGTGGTCAGCCGCCAGGCCGACGTGATGCGCGGGCAGGTTGACCACCATCTGCGCCGGGCCCGCGCCGCGGCCCGCTCCCAGACCTCGGGCGAACGCACGCCGGTCGAGCCGATCCTCGACGAACTGGCCGTGACCCTGGAGCGGATCTTCCAGGACAAGTCAGAGGGGCGGGGCGTCGAGATCGACTGGCGCTGCCCCGAGGACCTGTGCTTCCAGGGCGAGAAGCAGGACCTGATGGAACTGGCCGGCAACGTCATGGAAAACGCCGCCAAGTGGTGCAAGGGCAGGATCCGCGCCGTCGCCAGTCCCACCACGATCGACCGCTGGACCCTGGTGGTCGACGACGACGGCCCTGGCCTGCCGCCCGAACGCTGGAGCGACGCCCTCAAGCGCGGACAGCGGATGGACGAGCACACGCCCGGTTCGGGCCTGGGTCTGTCGATCGTCGATGAGTTGGCCCGGGCCTATGGCGGCTCGGTCACGCTTGGTGAATCGCCGCTGGGCGGATTGCGGGTTTGCCTGGATCTGCCGAGGTCGGAAACCTAGCGATCGGGCGTCGCCCAGGTTGTGTCGCGAGCCGCTCTGATCGCCGACCCTAAGCCTCTGGAGCCCTTGAGCTTTCGCCGCGGGCGCGTCCCGCGGGACAGGGCGTGTTTTTTGCCGTGCTTGGGAAAGTCTTAACCTCGTTGCGAACATGGTTGACGCTGTCGGTCTTTGTGATCCGGCGGGGGACTATGACCGCAATCGCTGCACACAAATTGCAGATCATCCGGATGTTGGTGGAAACCGCTCCGGACTCTGCCCTGCGCAGCCTGGAAATGGCCTTGGCGGGCGTCGGTGCGACCGGCGGCCTGGCGCAGGTGCGCGGCCTGGTCGAGGGCGAAACCTCCGAGCGATTCATCCGCAACAACGTGCTGGCGCCGATCGTGCCGCTGTGCGCCGTGCGCGCGCCCGGCCAGATCAGCTTTTCGCCGCGCACCCTGCCGCTGCTGTGGAAGGCCCTGAAGGGCACCGCGCCGCAACGCGTCGAGGAAGCCTCGTCCAAGTGCAATCCCTGGGATCTCGAACAGGGCTCGCCCGAGGTGTTCGACGATCTGTGCAAACTGGCCGCGCGGGGACTGCGCGACGCCGAGCAGGACCTGTTCGATCCCGTCCGCGCGCTGGGCGCGGCCGAGGAGCTGGCCAACTGCCTGGACCTCTGCGTCATCGTCCGCGGGGCCCTGCCCAAGCTTTCCGAATGGGTCAGCCGGATGAGCGGCGAGCGCGCCGCCGCGGCGCGCCTGGCCTATAACGACGCCTGCGTCATTCGCGGCGATTCCGGCGCCCGCCTGTTCGACATCCTGGCCGCTCACCTGCCCGACGACTGGCGGATCCTGCGCGTGATCTCGGCGGTCATGGACCGGCCCAACGACCGCTATCTGGCCTCGTCCGAGGTCAGCGCCTTTGGCGAGCGCGTGCTGGCCGACATCGAGGCCTCGATCGCGCTGATCCGCGACTTCGACCTGAACAAGGGCGAGAAACAGGGGCGTGACGCGGCGCTGGCCGCCCAGCGCGTGGCGCTGCAGATCACCGAGTTCGAGCAGTCGGTGAACATCGCCAAGGACGGGCCCTGGGGCCGCCGCCTGGCCAAGTTCCGGCAGCAGATCGCCAAGGAAGTGGATCTGCGGATGAGCGCCGCCGACAAGGAGCTGAACGACGCGCTGCCGACCAGGCCCATCTCGATCCTGGGCAAGAAGGGCGGCAAGGGCGTGGCCCGGCTGACCGATCCCCCGGACGAGAAGATGATCCGCCGGGCCACCTCGATCCTGGCCTTCATCGCCGACCTGCGGTCCTGCGCCACCCAGAGCGGATATGGCTCGACCCGCACCAAGACGCTGGAAAAGCTCAACACCCGGCTGGACCAGTATATCGAGGACGTCCTTTACGCGGCGCGGACCGGCGAGGGTGGCGATCCCGTCATCGCCCAGCAGTATCTGGATGTCGCCGCCGACTTCATCGCCTATTCCCGCGACGAGAAGACCGCCGAAATCGTGCGTCGCCGCGCGGCGGCCGCCATCGCCGCCGCGGCCTAGACCGGGCGTCGCCCCGGGCCTGGGCCCTTAAGCGCTTTTTTCGCTAACGGCGGATCGTTTTCCCGGCTAACACGCGCTCATGATCGCTTTCTGGATCTCGGCGGCGGGGCTGTCGGCTGTGGCCGGCGCCCTGATTCTGCGCGGCGCGGCGCGGACGAGCGCCGCCGGCGCGCCCCTGACCGATTTTGACGCCCATAAACGCCAACTGGCCGAGATCGACCGGCTGGCCGAGGGCGGCCTGCTGGGCGAGGCCGAGCGCAAGGCCGCGCGGGCCGAGGCGGGACGTCGCCTGCTGATCGCCGCCGACACCGCCGAGGCCTGGCCCGAGGAAGGCCGCGGCCCGCGCCGGATCGCCCTGATCGCGGCCGTGGTCGCGCCCTTGGCGGCCGTGGCCGCCTATGTCGTGGTCGGATCGCCAGGAACGCCCGACCAGCCCTATGCCCGCCGGGTGGCCGAATGGCGCGCCACCGACCCGGTCCAGCTGGATCCGCCGCGCGTCGCCGCCGTTCTGGAAAGCATCGCCGCCCAGCGCCCCAAGGACGCCGAGCCGCTCAAGCATCTGGCCATGGCCCGCGCCGCCTCTGGCGACCTGGCCGGGGCCGAGCAGGCCCTGCGCCGCGCGGTGCGCCTGGCGCCGGCCCGCGCCGACCTGTGGACCGCCCTGGGCGAGACCTTCGTCGCCGAGGCCGAGGGCCAGATCGGTCCCGACGCCCGCCTGGCCTTCCGCGAGGTCCTGAAGATCGACCCGACCAGCCTGTCGGCCCGCTATCACCTGGCCCGGGGCAAGATCGCCGACGGCGACGTGGACGCGGGTCTGGCCGACTGGCGCGCCATCGCCGCCGACCTTCCGGACGCCGATCCGCGCCACGCCGCCATGGTCAACGAGATCGACGTGGTCGAACGCGCCGGCGGCCTGCCCGCGCCGGTCGCCGCCCCGGAAGAGACCTCGCAGGTCCAGGGCATGATCGCCGGCATGGTCGAGGGCCTGGCCACGCGGCTGAAGACCTCGCCCGACGATCCCGATGGCTGGGTGCGGCTGGTGCGGGCCTATGCCGTGCTGGGCGAGACGGCCAAGCGCGACGCCGCCATGGCCGACGCGACCCGGCGCTACGCGGGTCAGCCCAAGATCCTCGCCGCCCTGCGCCAGGCCGCGCAGACGCCGCCCCAGCAGAAGACCGCCCGATGAGCCTGTGGCCGAAATCCCGCAAGGCGCGCCGTCGCCTGACCGTGCTGCTGGCCATCGCGCCGGTGCTGGCCCTGGCCGTGGGCCTGGCCCTCTACGGGATGCGTGACGCCATCTCGCTGTTCTACACGCCCGCCCAGGCGCAGGAGGCTCACGTCAAGGCCGGCCGCAAGGTGCAGCTGGGCGGCCTCGTCCAGAAGGGCAGCGTGGTCAAGCATCCCGGCGGCGACGTCGAGTTCGTGGTCGCTGACCATCGCTCAACCGCCAAGGTGAAGTTCCACGGCGACCTGCCCGACCTGTTCCGCGAAGGGCAGGGGATCGTGGCGCAGGGCGCCTTCGACAAGTCGGGCGTCTTCGTCGCCAAGCAGGTCCTGGCCAAGCACGACGAGCGCTACATGCCGCGTGAAGTGTCCAAGGCGCTGAAGGAACAGGGCGAGTGGCGCGGCGATGGCGCGCCGCCGCCGGCCTATGGGGCCAAGACCCAATGACCGTTGAACTGGGCGGCTTCGCCCTCATCCTGGCGCTGATGCTGTCGGTGCTGCAGAGCGGTCTGTCGGCCGTCGGCGGCGCGCGGCGCTCGACCGTGCTGGCCGGCGCGGGACGCGGCGCGGCCGTGGGCGCGTTCGGCGCGACCCTGGTCACCTTCGCCTGCCTGGTCTGGGCGTTCGTGACCTCCGACTTCTCGGTGGCCAACGTCGCCGCCAACTCCCACACCGCCAAGCCGCTGCTCTACAAGGTGGCCGGCGCCTGGGGCAGCCATGAAGGCTCGATGCTGCTGTGGTGCCTGGTGCTGACCGGCTACGGCGCGGCCATGGCCCTGTTCGGCGCCAGCCTGCCGCCGCGCCTTCGGGCCTACGCCGTGGCCGTGCAGGGCGCGCTGGGCGTGATGTTCCTGGCCTATACCGTCTTCGCCTCCAACCCGATGATCCGGCTGATGGATCCGCCGGTCGAGGGGCGCTCGCTCAATCCGCTGCTGCAGGACTGGGCGCTGGCGGTGCATCCGCCCTTCCTCTACGCGGGCTATGTCGGCTTCTCGGTGGTCTACAGCCTGGCCATGGCCGCGCTGATCGACGGCCGCATCGACGCGGCCTGGGCCCGCTGGGTGCGGCCCTGGACCCTGGCGGCCTGGAGCCTGCTGACCATCGGCATCACCCTGGGCGCCTTCTGGGCCTATTACGAACTGGGCTGGGGCGGCTGGTGGTTCTGGGACCCGGTCGAGAACGCCAGCTTCATGCCGTGGCTGATCGGCGCGGCCCTGCTGCACTCGGCCATCGTCATGGAGAAGCGCGGGGCCCTGCCGGGCTGGACCGCCTTTCTGGCCCTGGCGGCCTTCACCTTCTCGATGCTGGGCGCCTTCCTGGTGCGGTCGGGCGTGCTGACCAGCGTCCACGCCTTCGCGGTCGATCCGACCCGCGGCGTGCTGCTGCTGATCATGATGGGCGTGGCGGCGGGGGCGGGCTTCCTGCTGTTCGCGATCCGCGCGCCGTCGCTCAATTCGGGCGGCCTGTTCGCCCCGGTCAGCCGCGAGAGCGCCATCGTGCTCAACAACATCGTGCTGTCGACCGCCACGGCCACCGTGCTGCTGGGCACCCTCTATCCGCTGATCCGCGAGGCGATCGACGGCGAGGCGGTGTCGGTGGGCCCGCCGTTCTTCAACCTGACCTTCACGCCGGTGATGCTGCTGGCCCTGGCCATCCTGCCGGCCGGACCCCTGCTGGCCTGGAAGCGTGGCGACGCCTCGGCCGTGGCCCGCCGCCTGTGGATCGCCCTGGCCGCCGCCGCAGCGCTGGGCCTGGTCACCTATGGCCTGATCGTCCCGCGCAAGGCCCTGGCCAGCGCCGGCGTCGCCCTGGGCTTCTGGCTGATCGGCGGGGCCCTGACCGAACTGGCCGAGCGCCTGAAGCTGTTCCGCGCGCCGCTGGCCGAGGTGGGCCGCCGGGCCTTTGGTCTGCCGCGCGGCGCCTGGGGCACGACCCTGGCTCACGCCGGCATGGGGGTTTTCGTGCTGGGGGCCTCGTTCGAGACCGCCTGGCGTGTCGAGCAGGCCCAGGCGCTTAGCCTCAATGGCCACTTCCAGCTGGGCGCCTATGAGCTGACCCTGACCGATGTCGGCACGGTCGAGGGGCCCAACTACCTGGCCGAGCGCGGCCTGGTTCGGATCACCGACAAGGCCGGGCGCCTGATCTGCAAGGCCCAGCCCGAGCGCCGCTTCTATCCCACCGGCGGCCAGACGACGTCCGAGGTGCACATCTGCCCCCGGGGTCTGGATGACCTCTATGTGGTGCTGGGCGAGCGCCGGGCCGGCGAGGGCGGCAAGCCCGCTTGGCTGGTGCGCGCCTATGTCAATCCGTGGGTGCGGCTGATCTTCCTGGGTCCGCTGCTGATGGCGCTGGGCGGCGCGGTGTCGCTGTCGGATCGCCGGCTGCGGCTGGGCGTCGGGCGCAAGGCTTCGGAGGCCAAGGCGTGAAGGCCCTTCGCGCCCTGCTGGTGACCCTGGCCGCCGTGGCCTGCATGGCCGCCGCGTCCGAGCCCAACGAGCGTCTGCCCGATCCCGCCCAGGAGGCCCGCGCCCGGGCCATGTTCCGGGAAGTGCGCTGCCTGGTCTGCCAGAACGAGTCGATCGACGATTCGCAGGCCGACTTGGCCGCCGACCTGCGACGAATTGTCCGGCAAGAGATCGCCAAGGGGCGCAGCGATCGCGAGATCCGCGCCTTCCTGGTGGCGCGCTATGGCGAATTTGTTCTGCTGAAGCCGCCGTTCTCGGCCGGCAACGCCGTGCTGTGGCTGGCCCCGGCGGGAATCCTGGCGGCCGGCGGCGGGCTGCTGATCGCCCTGCTGCGTCGCCGTCGGACGGGCGAGGCCGGCGAATTGGACGAGGATCCGGGGCTGTCGGCCGAGGAGGAAGCCCGGCTCGCCGACTTGCTGGAAGACAAAGGCCACGATTGCGCCGAAAAGACGCCGCAAGAAGCACCTCCCCGGTAACGGAAAGATGGTGCGGGAGCCATTGCGCGATACGCCATCGCGTCTAGGTTCCCATATCAAGGAGTGTCGCGGCGCCGGGCGCCGAGGCAAGCAGGTCCCGACGCGTCGCGTCGTGGGTGAGGAAAGACAAGAGATGACCGCTAGGAAGTCGGGTTTCGTTGTTGGCGCTATCGCGGGCGCCGGTGTCGCCGCCGCCGCTCTGGCGGGCATGGGCATGCGCATGGGGACGGCCGGCGCGGCCGAGGCCCCCGCCGTAACCCGTGTCGCCGCGGTCGCGGCGCCGGCCTTCTCGCCGCCGCCCGGCGCGCCGTTGTCGTTCGCCGACATCTTCGAAAAGGTTTCCCCGGCCGTCGTCCAGATCGACGTGACGTCCAAGGCCGCCGCCTCGCCGCGCCTGCGCATTCCGGGTCTTGAAGGCTTCGACATCGTGCCGCGCGGCGCCAAGCCGGGCGCCGAGGGCGAGGAAGAAACCCCCGCCGCGCCCAAGCAGCAGTCCTCGGGCTCGGGCTTCTTCATCTCGGCCGACGGCTACATCGTCACCAACAACCACGTCGTCGCCGACGCCGACGAGATCAAGGTGGTGATGAAGGACGGTCGCGAGCTGAAGGCCACCGTGGTCGGCCGCGACGAAGGCACCGACCTGGCGGTGATCAAGGTCACCGACCCCAAGGCCAAGGGCGCCGACTTCCCGTATGTGGACTTCGAGAACTCGGCCAAGCCGCGGGTCGGCGACTGGGTCATCACCATCGGCAACCCGTTCGGCCTGGGCGGCACCGCCACGGCCGGCATCATCTCGGCCTATAACCGCGACCTGGGCGACAGCTCCTCGCAGTTCGTCAACTACATCCAGATCGACGCCCCCATCAATCGGGGCAATTCGGGTGGTCCCAGCTTCGACATCTATGGCCGCGTGATCGGCGTCAACACGGCGATCTTCTCGCCGACGGGCGGTTCGGTCGGCATCGGCTTCGCCATCCCCGCCGACGTGGCCGAGGCTACCGCCAAGCAACTGATCGCTGGCGGCAAGGTCGTGCGCGGCTATATCGGCGTCAACATCCAGGACTTCAGCCCGGAAATGGCCGAAGCCCAGGGCCTGACGGGCGTGCAGGGCGCGATCGTCGCCGAGCTGGTGCCCGGCGCGCCGGCCCAGAAGGCCGGCCTGCTGCCCGAGGACGTTCTGGTCGGCGTCAACGGCGTCAACGTCAAGAACCGCTCGGAACTGACCCGCGAAGTCGCCAAGGCCCGTCCGGGCGAGACCATTCGCCTGTCGATCCTGCGCAGCGGCAAGCCGCGCACCGTCGAGGTCAAGTCGGGTGTCCGTCCGGCCGAGAACGCGATCAATTCCGAGGACGGCGAGGACAACGCGACGCCGACCCCGGACAAGCCGCAGACGCAGAAGTTCGAGGCGCTGGGCCTGACCCTGACCCCGATCGATGCGACGGCCCGCTCCACCTACAAGATCGAGCCCGACGTGCGCGGTCTCCTGATCGCGGGCGTGAAGGCTGACTCCGACGCTGACGAAAAGGGCCTGGTGAAGGGCGACGTTCTGTCCAGCGTCAACGGCGTGGCGGTCAACACCACCGGCGAGGTCGCCACCGCGATCGCCGCGGCCAAGGCGGGCGGCCGCACCAGCGTTCTGGCCAAGGTGATCCGCCAGAACCGGCCGGTCTTCGTGCCGCTGAAGATCGCGCCGTAAGACGCAGCCTCTTCGCGCAAGATCAGTCCCGCCTCGGAACGTCCGAGGCGGGACTTTTTATATCTGTCCAAGGTTTAAGGGACGGGCCAGCCCAAAACCGGTATCGATCAGCTCTATCGCGTCGCGGGGCAGAATCGGGAGAACGTCGTTTCTCTGTCCGTTCGGCGCATGAGGGGTTGCTGATGCGTATTCTGATTATCGAAGACGATCTCGAGGCGGCCGCCGCCATGGCGCACGGTCTTACCGAGGCCGGCTATCAGTGCGTCCACGCCCCTGACGGCGAGGCGGGCCTAACCGAGGCCGGCAAGGGCGGCTTCGACGTGCTGATCGTGGACCGGATGATGCCCAAGAAGGACGGCGTCGAGGTCGTCGAGACCCTGCGCCGCGAAGGTGACAACACCCCGGTGCTGTTCCTTTCGGCCCTGGGCGAGGTCAGCGACCGCGTGGTGGGCCTCAAGGCCGGCGCCGACGACTATCTGGTCAAGCCCTACGCCTTCCCCGAACTGATGGCCCGGGTCGAGGCCCTGTCGCGTCGTCGCGAGACCGGCGCCGTGGCCACCACCCTGAAGGTGGGCGAGCTTGAGATGAACCTGATCAACCGCACGGTCCATCGCGCCGGCAAGGAGATCGACCTCCAGCCCCGCGAGTTCCAGCTGCTGGAATTCATGATGCGCCACGCCGGCCAGTCGGTGACCCGCACGATGCTGCTGGAGAAGGTGTGGGAATACCACTTCGACCCGCAGACCAACGTGATCGACGTGCACATCTCCCGCCTGCGCAGCAAGATCGACAAGGGCTTCGATCGCCCCATGCTGCAGACTGTGCGCGGCGCCGGCTACCGCCTCGATCCGTAGGACCCAGGGCGGTTCGCCGCCGAGACCCGCCATGCGCCTGCCGCGTCTTCTCCGCACCACGCCGTTTCGGCTGACCCTGCTGTTCCTGGCGCTGTTCGCGGCGGCCGCTAGCGCCTTCCTGGGCTACATCTACGTCGCCACGGCCGGCGAGGTGAACCGCCGCGCCGACGCCGAGATCAGCCGCGAGATGGAGAGCCTCGAGGCCGCCTATCGCCAGGGCGGCGTCAATGCGCTGAACCAGACCATCGTCGAGCGGGCCACCGGCGAGCGGCCGTTCCTGTATTTCCTGGCCGACAAGAGCGGCAAGCGGATCTCCGGCTCGATCGAGGCCTCGCCCCTGGACGACTTCAAGGGCGACGGCCCCAGCTGGGCCAGCTTCAAGGTCACCGAGACCGATCTGGACGGCGCCGAGGTCAAGAACGCCGCGCGCGGGGTGCAGGAGCGCCTGATGGGGGGCGAGGTGCTGTTCGTCGGCGCCGACGTGGCCGCGTCCGAGGGCTATGTCCGCAAGATCGTCCGGGCCCTGTGGGGCGCGGGGGCTCTGGTCATCCTCCTGGGTCTGGCGGGCGGCGTCCTGATCAGCCGCAACGTCTCGCGCAGCATGCAGGGCCTGGTGGATCTGGTGGCCGCCGTGCAGGCGGGCGACCTACAGGCCCGCGCCAAGGTGCGGGGCGCGCGCGACGAGTATGACGAGCTGGCCGAGGGGCTCAACGACATGCTCGACCGGATCGAGCGCCTGATGGGCGGCCTGCGCCACGCCGGCGACGCCATCGCCCACGACCTGCGCTCGCCCCTGACCCGCCTGCGCGCCCGCATGGAAGTGGCCCTGATCGACGCCGAGAACGGCAAGGGCGATCCCGTGGCGGCGCTGGAAACGGCGTTGCAGGACGCCGACGGCGTGCTCAAGACCTTCAACGCCGTGCTGGCCATCGCCCGCCTGCAGGCCGCCGGCCAGGCCCCCGACCAGAAGCACTTCGACTCCAGCGAACTGGCCACCGACATGGCCGAACTGTACGAGGCCAGCTGCGAGGACAAGGGCCTGGACTTCAAGGCCGAGATCACCCCGGCCCTGACCATCCGGGGCAATCGCGAGTTCATCGCCCAGGCCCTGGCCAACATCCTCGACAACGCCATCAAATATACCCCCGAAGGCGGCGCCGTGATGCTGCGGGCCCGCCGCCGCTCGTCCGGAGAGCTTGAGTTCTCGGTCACCGACACCGGCCCCGGCGTGCCCGAGGAGGACCGCGCCCGCGTCGTCCAGCGCTTCGTGCGCCTGGAGAACAGCCGCAGCGAGCCGGGCGCGGGCCTGGGCCTGTCGCTGGTCCAGGCCGTCGCCGCCTCGCACGGCGGCCGGCTGGAACTGGCCGAGGGGCCGGGTGAATACAACGGCATGGGCCCGGGTCTGCGGGTGGCGCTGGTGCTGCCTCGGGTGGAGTAAGGTTGTCAAAGATTGACAATGGCCCTATCGTTTTGATCGGATCCTGGAGGCCGATGCGATGGCGGCGCGCAATGTCAATCTGACGGATCATCTGGCGGACTTCGTCGATGCGAACGTCGCGACGGGGCGGTTTCAGAACGCCAGCGAAGTGGTTCGCGAAGGCTTGCGATTGCTGGAGCAACGCCAGCGCGAGGATGAACTTAAGCTCGAGCGTTTGCGACAGGCTGTTGAGATTGGCCGCGAAGATGCCAGGCGTGGTCGCACCATTCGCGTAGAGCCGGGCCAGACCGGCGAGTTTCTCGCTGGACTTGGACGTACCGGACGTCCAGCTACGTGAAGGATGAACGTCAGCTTCATCTGACGCTTCAGGCTCGTGATGACATCGCCGAGCTTCTCGACACCAGCGCGGAACGTTTTGGCTCAATGACCCGTCGCCGCTATGAGGCGTTGGTCGCCTGCGCTCTGGAGGACATTCGGGCGGATCCCTTGCGGCCAGGCAGTGTCGTTCGTCCCGAGCTCGGCGAGGGCTCCCGCACCTATCATTTTCGATTCAGCCGTGATCGCACGCCGGTCGAAAGTGGACGTGTCAGGTCGCCACGCCATCTGCTGGTCTACGAACTTCCCGATCCCTCCAGAGTACTTGTGCTGCGCGTGCTGCACGACGCGATGGACCTGGAGCAGCACGTCCGCGAATAGCTCGCTCGCAAGGCACGGCGCGCCCGTTCCTGCGGCGTGCGCCACGCAGCTGTGACTGGCCGGCTGATCAAGGTCGAACCGCGTGACAGGCTGGGCCAAACTGACGCTCAATCCAAAGCAGGGTGAGGCCGCATGACTTTCAAGAACGACACGATGGCCAGCCGGCGGCGGCTGCTGGCGGGGCTGGGCGGCCTCAGCCTGATGGGTGTGGCCGCCTGCGCGCCGGGGCAGATGATGCGGCCGGGCCGGGTCAGCGGTCTGGCCCCCTTCGACGTCACGCCGCCGCTGGCGCCGATCCGCATGCGACCCGACCGGATCTCGAAGATCACCGTCTGCCTGCGTCCCTTCCGCAAGGCCGGACCGCGTCTGGATGTCGAGACGGTGGGCGACAAGACCATCGTTCACAATTACGGCCACGGCGGCAGCGGCTGGTCGCTGTCCTGGGGCTCCGGGACCATCGCGGCGAAGAACGCCTTGTCGACCGGCGAGAAGGACGTCGCCGTGATCGGCTGCGGCGCCCTGGGTCTGACGGCGGCGACCCTGCTGCGCCGGGCGGGAGCCAATGTGACCATCTATGCCAGCGAGCGGACGCCCTATACCCGCTCGGCCCGGGCGACCGGCACCTGGTCGCCGGACTCGCGCATCGCCGCCGTCGGCTCGACCGCCCCCGGCTTCGAAGAGCAGTGGGAGGAGATGTGCCGCACCTCCTACAAGGCCTATCAGACCTATCTGGGCCTGGCCGGCGATCCGGTGGAATGGACCGACCGCTACAGCCTGTTCGACACGCCGCCCGGTCCCGGCCGCGTCACCCCGCATGATCCGAACGGCGTGCGGTTCGTCGACTATGTGGAGCGGGTGCGCGACATCACTCCGCGCGGCGTGGACCTGCCGGCGGGCAGCCATCCGTTCCCGACGCCCTATGCGCGGCGCGGGTCGTCGATGCAGTTCAACGTCGCCGAATACGCCCATCTGCTGCTGACCGACTATCTGCTGGCCGGCGGACAGATCGAGACCATGACCTTCCATACCCCGGCCGATCTGGCGGTGCTGAAGCAGAAGGTAGTGGTCAACTGCACCGGCTATGGCGCGCGGGCGCTGTGGAAGGACGAGTCGATCATTCCAGTGCGCGGCCAGATCGCCTGGCTGATCCCCCAGCCCGAACTGCACTACGGCCTCTATTACAGGAACGTCTCGGTGCTGCCGCGTCGCGACGGCATCGTCGTGCAGTATGTCGGCGAGACCGAGGCCTGGGGCTACAACGACGACAACGAGACCGCCAGCCGGACCGAAGCCGAGGCCGCGATCGCCACGATCGCCGGCCTCTATCGCCGGGCGGACAGGACCGGCAGCTGAACCTCCGGCCCGTGGTCGGGCTCGACGACCGGGGCCAGGGCGTAACTGTCGAGGCCGCGCGGCGCCACGCTCCACACGGCGGTGACGGTGACCAGACCCAGCAGGGACAGGGCCGTGAAGCCGGCGATTTCGCGCGGGCGGCTGGGCTCGCGACGGCTTAGCAGACGCACCCGCAGCAGCAGGGGATGCGTGCCCCAGCCGCAGGCCAGGGGTGAAGCGGCCCGGCCCATCTGCGCCTTCATCAGGGCCTTGGCGTAGTCGGCGCGCACTTCGCCCCGCAGGGCCAGCACGGTGGCGTCGCAGGCCAGCTCCTGGTCGACGCGCACCAGGGCCGCGCCCAGAAGGATCAGCGGATTGCACCAGCCCAGAACGCAGCAGGCGGCCACCGCCAGGTTGGCGATCGGGTCGCCGCGCCGGATGTGGGTGCGCTCGTGCATCTGGATCAGCTCGCGGTCGCGGGCGTTGAACCGGGTGGTGAAGTCGGCCGGCAGGACGATCCGGGGCCATAGCGCGCCCATCACGGCGGGACCGGCTTGACCGCGTGCGGCGCGGCGGCGGAAGGCGTGCTCCTGCTGGGCGATCAGCACGGTCAACGCCAGGCCGCCGATGATCCAGGCGATCAGGATCTTGGTCGCCAGACTGGCGCCCAGCGGCGCGGTGGGCGCGCCCATCTCCAGCGTCTCGGCCAGGCTGGGAAAAACAGCGGCGGCGGCGGCGGCGGGAACCAGCAGCCACAGGCCATAGGCCAGGCGCGCGCCGAACAGGCGGCGGACCGGGCCGCGCGTCAGGATGATCAGCACCACGGCCGCCGCAGCGGCGATCTGGGCTCGGGTCAGGGCCAGGGCAAACAGTTCCGCCATCATCGCGTGGTTTCCAGTCCCAGCGCGAGATCCGTCCAGAATGCGGATCTCCAGGTTGCAATGGTTACAACTGTAATTTGGCGCGTCAAGCACGCAGCTTGCCCGGCCGGTCAGGGCGGGCCACGGTGCGGGTCATGACTCGCCTGCTCGAACGCCTCGCCCCCTGCGGTCCCATCGCCGATCCGAAGGCCGCCGAACGGGCCCATGAGGCCATAGTTCGCCGGGTCGGGGAGGCGGCGGAGATGGTCGAGGCGGCCTGGCCCGCCCTGGCCCCGGCCTTCGCGGCCTCGCCCTATCTGGCCGGCCTGGCGCGACGTGACGCGACCCGACTGCCCTTGATCCTGGACGCCGAGCCCGTCGAGCGCCTGGCCCAGATTCTGGCCGCCACGGACGCTGTGGCCGCCGAGCCGGACTTCGAGACCGCCCGCAAGACCCTGCGCGAGCTGAAGGCTGATCTGCACCTGCTAACCGCCCTGTGCGACCTGGGCGGCGTCTGGGACCTGGACGCCGTCACCGGGGCCCTGACCCGCTTCGCCGACGCGTCCTTGCGCGCCGCCCTGGCCCAGGCCGTACGGCTGGAGGTCGATCGCGGCGCGCTCACCCACATCGGCGACAGCGACGCCGGCCCCGCGCCGGGCCTGTTCTGTATCGCCATGGGCAAGCACGGCGCCTTCGAGCTCAACTATTCCAGCGACATCGATTTCTCGATCTTCTACGCGCCCGAAAAGCTGCCCGTCGCCGAGGGTGTCGAGCCCCAGGGCGTGGCGGTGCGCATCGCCAACCATCTGGGCCGGGTCCTGCAGGAGCGCACCGCCGACGGCTACGTCTTCCGCATCGACCTGCGCCTGCGGCCCGATCCGTCATCCACGCCACCGGCCATGCCGATCGACGCGGCGCTGGAATATTACGAGACCGTTGGCCAGAACTGGGAGCGCGCCGCCCACATCAAGGCGCGGATCGCGGCGGGCGACATGGCCGAGGGGCAAGCCTTCCTGGCCGAGCTGCAGCCCTTCATCTGGCGGCGCAATCTGGACTTCGCGGCCATCGCCGACATCCACTCGATCAAGCGCCAGATCCACACCTACAAGGTCGACGACCGTCTGACCGCCAAGGGCGCGGACCTGAAGCTGGGCCGGGGCGGCATCCGCGAGATCGAGTTCTTCGTCCAGAC
Source organism: Caulobacter sp. (assembly GCF_965279145.1). Lineage (NCBI taxonomy): Bacteria > Pseudomonadati > Pseudomonadota > Alphaproteobacteria > Caulobacterales > Caulobacteraceae > Caulobacter > Caulobacter sp. The sequence goes on along the minus strand of NZ_OZ257139.1, from coordinate 434,572 downwards.
CCAGCAGCTGATCCTGGGCGGCCGCCAGACCGACCTGCGCGGCCCGCGCACCCTGGACGCCCTGCTAGCCCTTTCGGCGGCGGGCCACGTCACGCCCGAGGACGCGGGCTGGCTGGCCAAGGCCTATCAGGACCTGCGGGCCCTGGAACACCGCGCCCAAATGATCGCCGACGAGCAGACCCACAAACTGCCGGAGTCCGATGTCGACCGGAAGAGGGTCGCGGCGCTGTGGAACCACGACAATCTGCGCGGCTTCGACGCCGCCGTCGGCAAGATCCTCAAGGGCGTCAATGTCCGCTATGGCCGGCTGTTCGCGGGCGAGGAGGCGCTGTCCTCGCGCTTTGGCAGCCTGGTCTTCACCGGCGTCGAGGATGATCCGGAGACCCTGGCCACGCTGAAGCGGATGGGCTTTTCCAGCCCCGAACGCGTGGCCGCCACCATCCGGGGCTGGCACCACGGCCACATCGCCGCCACCCGCACCGAACGCGGGCGAGAGCTGTTCACCCGCGTGGCCCCGCGCCTACTGGACGCCGCCAACGCCACGGGCGCGCCCGACACCGCCTTCAACCGGTTCGCCGACTTCTTCGCCTCGCTCAGTTCCGGCGTGCAGATCCAGTCGCTGTTCCTGGCCCAGCCGCGCCTGTTCGAACTGATCGTCGAGGTCATGGCCTTCGCTCCGCGCCTGGCCGCCACCCTGGCCCGGCGGCCGACGGCGCTGGACGCCCTGCTGGATCCGGCCTTCTTCGGTCCCATGGCCGTCCCCGAGATCGCCTCCTGGGATCCTGAGGACTTCGAGGGCGCGATGAACGCCGCCCGGCGGCTCTTCCGCGACCAGAGCTTCCGGATTGGCGTGCGGGTGATGAGCGGCACGGCCGGGGCCAGCGACGTCGGGGCGGCCTTCGCCGGCCTGGGCGATCTGATCGTCGGCGGCCTTGCCCCGGCCGCCCTGGCCGAGACGGTGCGCATCGGCGGCGACTTCCCCGGGCAGGTCGCTGTGGTGGCCCTGGGAAAGGCCGGCTCGCGCGAGATGACGGCCAAGTCGGACCTCGACCTGATGACTCTGTATGCAGCCGATGATCCGACGGCGATGTCGTCGATCAAGTCGTGGAGCGCCGACAGCTTCTACGCTCGCTTCACCCAGCGCTTGACCTCGGCCCTGTCGGCGCCGACCGGCGAGGGCACGCTCTACGAGGTGGACCTTAAGCTGCGGCCGTCCGGGACCAAGGGCCCCGTCGCGGTCAGCTTCGCGGCTTTCGAGGACTACTACGCCCGCGAGGCCGAGACCTGGGAGCTGCTCGCGATGACCCGCGCCCGGGTCATGTGGGCCAGCTCACCCGCCTTCCAGGCGCGCGCCGAGGCCGCCATCGAGGCCGCCCTGCGCCGTCCGCGCGATCCGGTGAAGACCGCCGCCGATGTGCTGGAGATGCGCGATCTGATGGAGCAGGAGCGTCCCGGCAACGGTGTCTGGGACCTGAAGCTGACGCCCGGCGGCCTCGTCGACATCGAGTTCGTCGCCCAGTTCCTGCAGCTCAAGCATGCGGCCGCTGGCGGCCCGCTGGCGCAGAACACCGGCGAGGCCCTGACAGCCCTGCGTTCGGCGGGTCTGGCCGACGATGCGGCCCTGTCGTCGCTGGAAGCGGCTTGGCGGCTGGAGCAGGACCTGTCGCAGCTGATCAAGGTGGCGCTGGAGGACGGCGGCGATCCCGAGGCCGAGCCCAAGGCCTTCAAGGCTCTGCTGGCCAGGGCCGGCCAGGCGCGCACCTTCGCCACGCTGAAGACCAAGCTGACCAAGGCCAAGGCCGAGGCCCGGGCGGCGTTCGAGGCGGTGATGCGGGCGGAGAGGTGAGGGCGCCCAAGGCCTTCTGGGCCGTCAAAGGCGACAGTCGCAAAACTGCAAATGTGCCGTGGTAACTGGTCTATACCAATCATGAGGGACGGTCGGCTCCAGCAGGGTGTCCGCGGTCCAGCGTGCTGGCCCGTTTCTGGAGCCTGTCATGACCAACCCCATCCGCGACCTCGTAACGTCGATCGCGCTCATCGCCGGCCTGGCCAGCGCCAGCGCCAGCGGCGCCCTTGCCGCAGGGCCCCGGAAGGCCGAGCACGTGATCATCATCGGCGTGGACGCGCTCAGCCCGGATGGGGTGATGAAGGCCGAGACCCCGACCCTGCACGACATGATGAAGCACGGCAGTTGGAGCCTCCATGCGCGGGGCGTCCTGCCCACCACCAGCGGCGCCAACTGGGCCTCCATCATCGACGGGGTGGGGCCGGAGCAGCACGGCGTCACCAGCAATGACTGGAAGGTGGGCGAGTTCAACTTCCCCGCCTCGGTGACCGGTTCCGGCGGCTTCTTCCCGTCGATCTTCCAGGTTCTGTTCGATCAGCAACCGCAGCTGGAGGTGGGCTCGATCTATCAGTGGGATGGCTTCGGCAATCTCTACGACCACCGGTTCGTGGACTACGACGTCAACGGCAAGGACGAGGACGACACCGCGGCTCTGGCTGTCGCCTATATCAAGGCCAAGAAGCCCGGGTTCCTGTTCGTGCATTTCGATGATGTCGACCATGCGGGCCATGCCTATGGTCATGGCTCCCCGCGCTACTATGAGGCCGTGACCAAGGTCGATGCGCTGATCAAGGCGATCCGGCAGGCGACCGTCGATGCGGGCATCGCCGACGAGACGGTGATCCTGGTGACCGCCGACCATGGCGGCGTGGGCAAGGGGCACGGCGGCGAAAGCCTGGCCGAACTGGAAATTCCCTGGATCGCCTATGGCAAGGCCATCAAGCCGGGCGTCCAACTCGACCTGCCGATCAACACCTTTGACACCGCGGCCACCGCCGCCTGGTTGCTGGGAGCCAAGATCCCCTATGCCTGGCTGGGCCGGCCGGTGACACCCATCCTGAAGGGCGAAACGGCGCCGGAGCAGGCCTATCGCTCCAGCAGCTTTTACGCCGCGCCGGTAATCGAACCGGCCAATGATGGGACGGCGACCGCAGGCGGGCTGTTCGTCGATCAAGCCGTGCAGATGACCATCCGCAACCCCAACCCCGAGGGCGAGGTCCGCTACACGCTGGACAATTCAATCCCCGCGCCCGGTTCCACGCTCTATACCGGCCCGGTCACGATTACGCGCAACACGATCGTGCGCGCTTCCCTGTTCGTGGAGGGCAAGGCCGCCAGCGTTCCGGCCACGGGCTATTTCCGGATCCTTGACACCAAGACCTCCGGCGCGCGTGGCGTGACCTACAAGGTCTATCTGCTGCCGGAGGGGCCGGTACGGCTGCCTGATTTCACCCGGCTTGAACCCGTGGCCTCCGGCCTGGCCCATGAAATCTCCCTCACGGGCCTGAAGCTTCCCCGCGAAGACAGCATCGCCGTGGTGTTCGAGGGCGACCTCCAGATCGCGGCCGCCGGGGCCTATGGTTTCTCGCTGGCCTCGGACGACGGCAGCAAGCTTTATATCGACGGCAAGCCGGTGGTCGACAATGACGGCGACCACGGCGTGGTCACGGCCAATGGCGGCGTCGACCTGCAGCCCGGCAAGCACGCCATCCGGGTGGAATGGTTCAACGGCGGTGGCGGCGCCTGGCTAGGGGCCTACTTTCAGGGGCCCGGCCTTCCCCGTCAGTTCATCGACCCCAACCGGCTTACGCCGCGATAGGGAAGGCCTTTCGCACCCTGCTGGCTCGGGCCAGAACTGCCGCGCGGGCGGCGCTGTAGACCATCGTCCGCGCGAAAGTCTGAACATCCGCGACGGAAATGCCGGACCCCGCCGTTCAACGGATCATGGGACGGGCTTTCAACGTCTTGGAGACGCAGATCACATGGTCAAACACGCACTTATCGCGGCCGCCGCGATTGTCATGCTGGCCGGCCCCAGCTTGGCCCAGCCCCGGGGCGCGGCCGCGCTTGACGCCAATGGCGACGGCAAGGTCACCCTGTCGGAATTCCAGGCCGGACGGGGCGGGCAGATGATGGCCCGGCTCGACGCCAACAAGGACGGCAAGCTGTCCAAGGACGAGTTCGCCGCGATGCGCAGGGGCAAGTCCGAGGACGCCGCCAAGCCCGGCAAGGGCGCGGGGCGGATGTGGTCGAGGATCGACGGCGACAGCGACGGCTTGGTGTCGAAGGCCGAGCTGGACGGTTTCCTCGAAAGCCGCTTCAAGCATATGGACGCCGACAATGACGGCGCCCTGACCATGGCGGAGTTGAAGACCGGCGCGGGCAGGGCGAAGGTCGGGATCTGACGGGTTGATGTGTCCGCGCGCGGCGAGGTGAGGTTTGGCGGCCGAGGGGAGCGATCCCGACGAGGCGTTGCTGACAGGGGTGGGCCGGGGCGATCCGGCCGCCGTTCGCCAGCTGCTGGACCGACGCCTGCCGCGCGTCCTGGCCCTGGCCAGGCGCATGCTCAACGACGCCGGCGAGGCCGAGGATGTGGCGCAGGAGACCTTCCTGCGGGCCTGGAAACAGGCGCGGTCGTGGCGGCCGGACGGCGCGAAATTCGACACCTGGCTGCACCGGGTGGCGCTGAACCTCTGCTACGATCGCCTGCGCCGTCGACGGGAGGTGGCGACCGCCGAGCCGCCGGAGCAGATCGACAACGGCCCGGCCCCGGACGCCGGGCTGCTGGGCGCGGATCTCTCGCGCCGGGTCGAGGCGGCCCTCGCGGCCTTGCCGGAGCGCCAACGCGAGGCGATCGTGCTGTGTCATCACCAGGGGCTGGGCAATATCGAGGCGGCCGCCCTGATGGAGATCAGCGTCGAGGCGCTGGAAAGCCTTCTGGGACGCGGTCGGCGGGCGTTGAAGGCGTCGCTGGCCGATCTGAGGGGGCAAGGGAGATGAAGCGATGACCATGACCGTCGAACGGTTCGCGCAGCTCGCCGAGATCCACGGCGGTGACATCGCGCGCTGGCCCGAGGCCTGCCGCGAGGCGGCGCGCGCCGCGCTGGCCGCCCATCCGGAAACGCTTGACCCCGTCCTGGCCGAGGCCGCGCATCTGGATCGCCTGCTGGATCTGGCGCCGGCCGGGGCGGTGAGCGCCGCCCTGCTGGGCCGATTGATCAACGCCGCGCCACGGCCGGCCAATTCGGCGCGCCGCTGGATCGCCGGCCTGGGCGCGGGACTCGGGCTGGCCGCCGCCGCCGTCGCGGGCGTCGCGGTGGGCGTGGCCGTGGGCCATCAACAACCCGTCGCCGCGCCTGTCGAGGTCGAGACGGTGATCGCCACCGACTTCACCTCCGATCTTTCAGAGGCCCTCGAGGAGCCCGCCGAGCTATGACCCTGTCCCGCTCGCTGCTCATCGGCCTGATCGTCTCGGCGGCGCTGAATGTGTTCCTGATCGGCGGCGTCGCCGGTGTGGTCTGGGTGAGGCGTTCGGCGCCCCCGCCGCCGTCGCCGCACTATGCTGAACCGCCAGAGCGTCCGCTTCCCGGCGAAGCGTCGCCCGAGCAGGTCTTGCCGCAGCTTCGACAGCCGCCCGCGCCGCGCGCCAAGCTTGAGAACCCCCTGGTCCAGGGCGAACAGATGGGGCGTCGGCCCCTCTGGACCGCTGGCCAGAACCTTTCACCGGAGAGCCGGCAAGCTCTGCGCCGGGCCCTTCGCGAGGCCAATCAGCGCAACCAGCCGATCACCCGTCAGGCGCGGGGCGAGCGGCAGGCGGCCCTGCAGGCGCTGAAGGCCAAGTCCTATGATCCCGCCGAGGTCAGCAAACGTCTGGCCGCCGCCCGGGCGCTGGACATCCAGGCGCGGGGCAATGTCGAAGCCGCCCTGTCAAGCTATGCGGCGACCCTTTCGCCGGAAGAGCGAGCGGCCCTGGCGGACGGTCTGGCGCGGGTCTATGCGCAGCGTCCGCGGGCCAATGGCCAGCCGCGATGAAAAACGCGTCCCGGGCGTAACCAATCGGCGCGACCGTGCGTATCTTCACCCAAGAGATCGCCTCCGGAGCCCGTCATGCTGATCCGCAACGCCCCCGACCTGACCGAGAACGACACCACTGACCATGGGCTGTATCTGCGGCGGCGCGAGTTCATCGGCGGGGCGGCGGGTCTTGGGCTGGCGGGTTTGGCCGGAGCCGCCGGCGCGGCGCCGCTGAGCTTTTCCAAGGGCTTTTCGACCACCGAGCCGCCGACCTCGAAGGACGACATCACCAGCTACAACAACTTCTATGAGTTCGGCGTCGACAAGGGCGACCCCGCCGAGAACGCCGGTAAGCTGAAGACCCGCCCCTGGACCGTGCGTATCGACGGCGAGTGCGAGGCGCCCCGCACCGTCGGCATCGACGACCTGATCAAGGCCAACAAGCTGGAGGAGCGCATCTACCGTATGCGCTGCGTCGAGGGCTGGTCGATGGTGATCCCGTGGGTGGGCTTCCCGCTCAAGGACCTGATCGCGTCGGTCAAGCCGACCTCCAAGGCCAAGTACGTCGCCTTCGAGACCCTGATGCGGCCGTCCGAAATGACGGGTCAGAGCTGGAACACGCTGGACTGGCCCTATCGCGAAGGGCTGCGGATCGACGAGGCGACCCATCCCCTGACCCTGATGGCGGTGGGCCTGTATGGCGAGACCCTGCCCAACCAGAACGGCGCGCCGCTGCGGCTGGTTGTGCCTTGGAAATACGGTTTCAAGGGCATCAAGTCGATCGTGCGGATCACCCTGACCGAGAAGCAGCCGGTCACGGCCTGGAACAAGCTGGCCGCCCGCGAGTACGGCTTCTATTCCAACGTCAATCCGGCCGTGGACCATCCCCGCTGGTCCCAGGCCACCGAGCGCCGGATCGGCGAGTTCCGACGCCGCGAGACCCTGCCGTTCAACGGCTATGGCCAGTATGTCGCCGATCTGTATCGGGGCATGGACCTGAAGACGTTCTACTGATGGGTCTCAATATTCCGATCTCCCCGGCGAAAACCGGGGGCCAGATTCAGCCTGAGCGTCGGGGGATGACTCGCCTTCCGCCTCAGCCCAAATCGATCATGTCCAGGGGTTCGATCTGGGCCCCGGCCTTCGCCGGGGAGAGCGGGGTTTGGAAGGCGTGATGAGCAAACGCAAACGCCCGTCAAAGCTCCAAGACAACCTAGTCTATGGCCTGGTCTGGCTGGCCTGTTTCGCGCCCCTGGCCTGGCTGGCGTGGAAGGGCTTCCATGGCGACCTGGGCGCCAACCCGATCGAGAAGCTGATCCGCCAGCTCGGCGTCTGGGGGCTGCGACTGCTGCTGGTGGGCCTGGCGATCACTCCGGCGGCGCGGATCTTCAATCAGCCGCGCCTTGTGCGGTTCCGGCGGACCGTGGGCCTGTTCGCCTTCAGTTACATCGTGCTGCATTTGCTCAGCTATATCGGCGTCGACCTGTTCTTCGACTTCAACCAGCTGTGGAAGGACATCCTCAAGCGGCCCTTCATCACCCTGGGCATGGGCGCCTTCGTGATGCTGATCCCGCTGGCGGTGACCTCGACCAACGGCTGGATCCTCCGCATGGGCCGCGCCGCCTGGCAGCGGCTGCACTGGCTGATCTACCTGATCGTCCCGCTGGGCGTGGCCCACTACTACCTGCTGGTGAAGGCCGACCACCGGCCGCCGGTGATCTATGCGGCGCTGTTCGTGGTGCTGATGGGGTGGCGGGTGTGGGATCGGCTCAAAAGATCCTCCCCCTGAAGGGCGAGGCTGTCGCGAAGCGACCGGAGGGGGAAGTCTGGCTGAGCCACCGTCGACTTCCCTCTCCGTCGCCTGCGGCGACACCTCTCCCTTCAGGGAGAGGATTTTCCGAATCTACTTCGCCGCCACGCTCTTGGCGTAGGCCTGGGCCTGGCCGATCAGGCGCAGCACATTGCCGCTCCAGATCGCCTCGATGTCGGCGTCGGAATAGCCCTCGGCCTTCAGGCGCGCGGTGATCTTGGGCAGGTCGGCCACGTCTTCCAGGCCCTCGACACCGCCGCCGCCGTCCCAGTCGGCGCCGACGCAGACGTGCTGCGGGCCGGCGATCTTCAGGGTGTGCAGCATGCTGGCCATGTAGATGTCGAAATTGGCGCGGACCGGCGGGTACTGCTTGTCGATCGCCACGCGCTTTGCGGTCCAGGCCACGATGTCGGCCTGGCTGGCCTCGTCGCGGGGCGGACGACCCAGGGCCTTCAGCGCGGCGTCACGCTCGGGCGTGGACTTGGGCGGGATCAGATAGACCGAGTTGATGCAGATCGCCCCGCCGCCGTCGGCGATGGTCTTGATGTGCTTGTCATCCAGATTGCGCGGATGGTCCGACACCGCCCGCGCGCCCGAGTGCGAGGCGATGATCGGCGACTTCGACAGGGCGACGGCCTGGTCGACCACGTCGTCGGAGGCGTGGCTGACGTCGATCAGGATGCCCAGGCGGTTGGCCTCGGCGATCCAGCGCAGGCCCAGCGGCGAGAAGCCGTTCCAGATCTTGCCCTTGGGATCGGTCGAGCTGTCGGCGAACTGGTTGTTGCGGAAGTGGACCGGTCCGGCCATCCGCACGCCGGCCTGGTAGAAGGTCTGCATCAGGGTGAGGTCCTCACCCATCGGCCAACTGTTCTCGATGCTCTGGAAGGCGAAGATCTTGCCGGCCTTGTTGATGCGGACAGCGTCTTCGGGCGTGAAGGCCAGCTCGAACTGGTCGGGATGGGCCGCCACCATCTCGCGGATGTCCACCGCGCGCTTGAGGGCGAAGTCGCGGGCGTAGCGATAGCCCTCGGCGGTCAGGTCGCCCTGGCCGGTGTAGATCACGAAGAATCCGCCATCCAGGCCGCCGGCCTTCATGCGCGGCAGGTCGACCTGGGTGCCGTCGACCGAAACGCCGTGACCGTCCAGCATGCTCCAGCCCGGTCGCGCGAAGTGTTCGGGCGTGTCCAGGTGGGTGTCGAGGATCAGCATCTTCTGATGCGCGGCCATGTCGGCCTTGGACACGCCTTCCTTGAGAGCGGCGGGCTTGGGCGCGGGAGGCGTCGCGGCGTGGGCGGCGGTGGCGAGCAGGGCGGCGGAGCCGAGCAGGGCGGACAGCAGGCGATAGGACATCAAGGCTCCGGGATATGGGACGCGGACTGGAACATCACGGTCACGGATGGTCGAGGACAGGTCAAGCGCAACCGTGGTCTGGCGGCGCGGGGCGGCCTTACCGACACTTTCGGCGGCGCCCCGGTCCGGCCTGCCTCAGACGCGGGCGTCCTCGGGGCCGAAAGCGCCGCGCAGCCGTTCGCTCACCACGCCCAGCATGTCATCGGCGGCCTCCTGGGTGATGCTGGAAACGACGCCGCCCAGATGGACGTGGTCGAGCACGCGCAGACCGCAGACGCCAGAGAGGTGGCGGTCGAACAGCGTCATCAGGGCTTCCATCGCGCCGGTGTCCTTGACCCAGTGCTCGGGCGCGCCGGAGGTCGAGATGCTGACGAGGGTCTTGTCTTCCAGCAGGGGGCCGCCGCGCCGCGGATCATAGCCGAAGCCCATGCTGAACACGCGGTCCACATAGCCTTTCAGGATCGCGGGCGGCGCGTTGAACCAGAAGGGGTAGACAAAGATCAGGCTGTCGACGTCCTTGATGACATCCCGCTCGGCCAGCACATCCGGACGGGCCTGGACGCCGTCCGGGGTCGGGATTTCGTCGGCCTTCAGGCACGGGTCGAAGCCCATGGCGTAGAGGTCGCGCGGCGCCACCTCCTGGCCGAGTGCGAGCAGGGTCTCGCGCGCCGTCCGGGCGATGGAGGCGCAGAAACTGTCGGGCTTGGGATGGGCGAGAATAATGGCGTGCTTCATGGCGTGATCCTCGGACCGGGAGGCTCCGGCGAACCCATCCTAGCCCCTTTGTCGGCGCGCCGGCTTGATTGAGGTCATGACAGGCTCACATCAACCCCAGCGCCTTGAAGCTGGCCACGCCCTCGCGTCCCACCACCAGATGGTCGTGAACATTGATCTTCAACGCCCGCCCGGCCTCGATGATCTGCTTGGTCATGTCGATGTCGGGGCGCGACGGGGTGGGGTCTCCGCTGGGATGGTTGTGCAACAGGATGATGTTGCTGCTCGACAGCTCCAGCGCCCGCCGCATGACCTCGCGCGGATAGACGGGCGCGTGATCGACCGTGCCGTGGTTCATGATCTCGTCGGCGATCAGCTGATTCTTCTTGTCGAGAAACAGCACCCGGAACTGCTCGCGCGGCTCGTTGGCCAGGGCGACGCGGACATAGCCCAGCAGGGCGGTCCAGGACGAGATCACCGGCCGCTTGGCGATCTTGTCGCGGCCGGCCCGCATCGTGGCCTCGTGCAGGAGCTTGATGTCGATGGCGGCTGTCTCGCCAACGCCGGGCACGGTCTTGAGCTCTTCGATCGAGGCGCTGATCACCGCGCCGAACGAGCCAAACCGCGCCAGCAGGGCCTTGGCCTTGGGCTTGACGTCGCCCCGCGCGAACGTGCGGAAGAGATACAGCTCGAGCAGTTCGTAGTCGGGCAGGGCGACCAGACCTCCGGCCTTCGCGCGGCTGCGCAGTCGCTCCCGATGCCCCAGGTGATGGGCGGCCGGCGTCATGTCCGATAAGCCGAGTGAAGTCGCGCTGACCATACCGCCCCCGAGTCAGAGGCGAGTATTTGGCCTTAACACTTTCAGGTTGTCTAGATCAGATCCTCCCCCGCCAGGGGGAGGATCTTGGATCAGGCGCCCAGGATCGCCGGCTGGAACAGGCCGGCGGGCGAGCCGGTGAAGATCTCGAAGCCGTCCTCGGTGACGCCGATCGAGTGCTCGCATTGGGCCGACAGCGACTTGTCGCGGGTCACGGCCGTCCAGCCGTCGCCCAGCACCTTCACGGCCGGCTTGCCCAGGTTCACCATCGGCTCGACGGTGAAGAACATGCCGGGCTTCAGCACCGCGCCCTGACCGGGGCGACCAAAGTGCAGGATGTTGGGGGCGTCGTGGAACACCTTGCCCAGGCCGTGGCCGCAGAAGTCGCGCACGACGCTGCAGCGCTGCGCCTCGACATACGACTGGATGGCGTGGCCGATGTCGCCCAGCGTCGCGCCGGGCTTCACGGCGGCCAGGCCGCGGGCCATGCCTTCATAGGTGATCTCGACCAGGCGACGGGCGCGGGGGCCCACTTCGCCCACGCCGTACATCCGCGACGTGTCGCCGTGCCAGCCGTCGACGATCACGGTGACGTCGATATTGACGATGTCGCCCTCGCGCAGGTTCCAGTCGCCCGGAATGCCGTGGCAGACCACGTGATTGCGCGAGATGCAGACCGTCTTGGGATAGCCGCGATAGTACAGGCAGGCCGGGACGGCCTTGTGATCCAGAATGAATTCGCGGGCCAGGGTGTCCAGGTGGTCGGACGAGACGCCCGGCACGACGTGCGGGATCAGCATGTCCAGGCATTCGGCCGCCAGCTTGCCGGCGCGGCGCATGCCTTCGAAATCTTCCGGCTTGTGGATCTTGATCGCGCCCGTGCGGGTCTCGGCTTCGATCTCAAGGGCGTCGTCAAGGGTCATGGCGTACTCGGATTTGGAACCGCCCTGATCCGGAAGGGCGCGGGGCGGGTGAACTGAAGGTGGTGCTATAGCACGAATCTTCAATGACCGCTTCCCCGGCGCCACACCGACCGCGTGAACTTCGGGCATCTCCGCAATGGCGCCCTGGGCGGCCAGCCTCAGGGAGTGATGCGCCGCACCTCTCCGCCGACCTTGCTGGGCTTGATCTCGCTCAGGAAGGCCGCCTCCAGGGTGGTGGGCCTGTCGCGGCGGACATGGCAGACGCCCTTGTAGCGGCTGACACGACCGGTCAGCTTCTCGGTCACGTCGGCGGTGAACTTCACGTCCCATTCGCCGGGCTTGCCGACCGCGACGGGATCCATGTCGTTGGACGAGACGCCGTTGATCGGTCCGAGGTTGAATTTTTCCTCAAGCTTGCCGGTGCAGGCCTTGAAGGCGAACACGGCGCGCAGGGCGGTCATCAGGCTGCTCTCCTTGCCACCCGCTTCGGCGCTCGACTGGCCGTGCGCTCCAGGTCCGCAGGCGCAGAGCACCAGGGCCAGCGACACGGCCGCCAGGGTCGAGATTTTCATGTGACGGCGTTCCCCCAGATCGTGGGCAAGGGGTATCGGATCGCGATGCGATTGCAGCTTAATTCGCCGTCATGTGTGGCGGCGGACCACCTTGGATTGTTCGTCCGCTTAAGGCTTCGGGCGCCCGTCCGACGGCGCCGGAGCGATGACGCGCCTCTCTCCAGAGGACCCGGCGCGGCGATCAATTCCGGGGTCAGATGTGACCATCACATTGCTTATATTTAATTTTCCCCGATTTCAGAGCGTTGTTATCCCACGTTCATGTTGGGCCTTCTAGCTTGGCCACAGGTCGCTCAGGGGGCGGCCAGAGGGACCTTTCAGACATCGAGATTTAACGTGACCACCTTGGATACCCTATCGGCGCTCTACCGCAACGTTCAGCGGATGGCCCCGAGCGCGGCCTTGCCGAGCGACGCCGCCGCGCAGCTGAAGATCATGGCCGATGGCATTGACGCCGCCCGCGACGGGCAGGTCGGTCTCGGCTGGACGCTGAACAGCGCGCTGGCCCAGATCATCGACACCGCCAGGACCACCACCTCAGTGGCGTCGATGACCTATGGCTTCATCACCGACACCAGCCTGACGGCGGCTGGATTGACCTATCTGGTCTCGCCGACCGGCGGCAATCCGAACAATCTCAATTCCGACTACTACAAGGGGTTCTCACTGGAGAACCGCTACATCAACTTCGCCGTCAACCTGGCCACGATGGGCGAGGGCAAGGCCGATTTCGCCGCAGACTATGGCGACGGCTCGATCTTCCAGGCCTTCGTTCACGCCTATCAGAAGCTGTTTGGCGTCACCAAGACCCTGCAGGAGGCCTTCGATATCCTGGGCGCAGATGTTCCTGACGGACGGGGCGGCGTGTTCACGCGGGGCGAGTATTTCGCCGCGATCGGTCATGACGGCGGCAACGGCATCGGAACCAAGGCGGCCATGGTCGGCTGGCTGCTGGCCGAGGCGGTGAAGGCGGGGATCGGGCCCTACGCCGTCGCCAACCAGAACTATCTTCGCGACGTGGCCGGCGACGGCGCTCCGCACCAGGTCGAGGATTTCTTCGCGACCTATCGACCCGGCGGCGCCTATGCCCCCGGCGGCGTGGATGACCCAGGCCTGCCCGGCGCGCGCGCCAAGTTCGAGCACGACTGGAATGTCGGCGTCAGCAAGGATGGGCCCGCCTCGGACGTCCACGCCATCGCCACCGAGGGCAATGACCTCATCAGCAGTCTCCCGGGCGTGGACGCGGGGCTGGACGCCGGTCGGACGATCTTCACCGGCGGCGGCAATGACATCATCGCGGTCACCAACGGTCTGACGTCGGGCCACATCGACTCTGGCGCCGGCAACGACACCATCCTGATCTTCAAGGCCGACGGCCAGATCACCACGGGCGCCGGCTACGACTCGATCGAGATCGAGGGCTTTGGCCCTTTGCACAACCACGGAATCGTCCCGGACATCATTCCCACGGCGATCGTCACCGATTTCGCCAAGGGCTTTGACTCCGTCCACTTCCTCCCGTCCCTGGGGGCCGCCACCAAGGTTGATCTGGTGCTGCCGGCGGTGGTCGGGATCAAGCTGGAGCAGGTGCTGACCTATGTGGCCAGCGTCACGGCGGCCAACAGCAACAGCGTGTTCGAGTGGAATGGCGCGACCTATGTCTATCACCAGAACTACAACGCCGCGCTCGACATGGCCGACGGCCTGGTGATGCTGGCCGGGGTCACCGGCCTGCAGGTCGCCAATGGCGGCGGCGTCGGCGACCTGATCTTCGGCTAGGCCGCCCGCTCAGGGGCGCCAGGGAATGCGCCGCCGCAGGGTGACGGCCTGGGTGGTCACCTCGCAGGCATAGACCAGCACCTCCACGCCGGCCGCGCTGGCCTGGGCCAGGCCTTTCGCGAAGGCCGGGTCCAGGTCGGCGCAGGCCGTCAGGGCGTCGCAGTCGGCGCGTTGCACCACAAACAGCGCCACCGCCCGATCGCCCGCCGCGACCTGCGCCGCCAGATCGGCAAGGTGCCTGGTCGACCGTGCGGCCACGCAGTCGGGAAACTCCGCCAGACCCGGCGTTCGCGAAAGGTGGACGTTCTTGATCTCGAGCCAGCAGTCGGGCCGGTCCGGGCCCGTCAACAGGAAGTCCACGCGGCTGGCCTCGGCGTACTTCACCTCGGGCCGTATGGATGCGTAGCCTGTCAGTTCCGGTATGGCGCCCGCCGCCAGGGCCTCGGTGACAATCCTGTTGGGCAGCATGGTGTTGACGCCGACCAGGGCGTCGCCAGCCTCGACCAGTTGCAGAGTCCAAGGCAGTTTTCGCTTGGGATCGTCCGACCACGACACCCAGCCGCCCTGTCCCGGCAGATTGACGCCGAGCATCGCGCCGGGGTTGGGGCAGTGGGCGGTGATCTCCCGACCATCGTCCAGAACCATGTCGGCGAAGAAGCGCTTGTAGCGCTGGACCAGGCGGCCGCGAACGAGCGGTTGCGGGAGAAGCATGCGAGCCCTAAGTCGGTTCAGCAGAGACGATGGCTGTAAGGGAACGTGGCGATGACGACCAGCAAGCAACGCGTGACGGCGGCGGTTCTGATCATCGGCGACGAGATCCTGTCGGGCCGCACCCAGGATGTGAACCTCAACGCCATCGCCAAGTATCTGGCGACCTATGGCGTGGATCTGGCCGAGGCGCGGGTCGTGCCCGACATCGAGGACGAGATCGTCGACGCCGTGAACCATCTGCGCGCCAAGTACGACTACCTGATCACAACGGGCGGCATCGGCCCGACGCATGACGACATCACCGCCGATTCGGTGGCCAAGGCCTTCGGCGTGACCGCGCCCGAGCATCCCGAGATCATGGCCATGCTGCGCGAGCGCTGGGGCGAGCCCAACGCCGCCCGCCGCCGGATGGCCCACGTTCCGGAGGGCGGGGTGCTGGTCAAAAACCCGGTGCAGGGGCCGCCCGGCTTCCAGAAGGAAAACGTCTTCGTGCTGGCCGGGGTGCCGGCGATCATGCGCGGCATGCTCGACGACGTGGGCCCGCGCCTGCGCACGGGCGCTGTGGTGATCAGCAAGACCGTCCGCGTCACCGGTTCGGGCGAGGGCCTGATCGCCGCGCCGCTGGAAGCCGTGGCCAAGGCCCATCCGGACATGTCCCTGGGCAGCTATCCGTTCTTTTCGCCGCCCGACATCTATGGCGCCAATCTGGTGGTGCGCGGCCGCGACCCGGCCGAGGTCGACGCGGCCGTCGAGGAGCTGGTGGCGGCGCTCACCGAAGCCGGCGCCGCGAACATCGAGCGGATCGAAGCGACCGCCTAAAGCGGCTTCAGATCGCCCAGCACGGTCGGGATCAGCTCCGACACGGTGGGGTGAATATGCACCGCCCGCTGCAGGGTGGTGTACGGCGCCTTGGCGTACATGATGTCCAGGATGCCGTGGATCGCCTCGTCGCCATTGAGGCCCAGGATCGCGGCGCCGAGGATCATCTTGGTCTCGGCGTCGACCACCACCTTCATGAAACCCTGGGTCTCGCCCTTCTCGACGGCCCGGCCCACGCGGGTCATCGGCCGCGTTCCCACCAGGGCCGGGCGGCCGGAGGCGCGAACCTCGGCCTCGGTCAGGCCCACCCGGCCCAGCGGCGGGTCGATATAGAGGGCGTAGGCGGTCAGGCGGTCGCTGACCTTGCGCGGCCCCTTTTCCTGTAAATTGGCATCCAGCAGATTGGCGGCGATGATCTCGAAGTCGTTATAGGCGGTGTGGGTGAAGGCGCCCTTGCCGTTGCAGTCGCCCATCGCCCAGATCCCCGGGACACTGGTGCGCAACTGGTCATCGACCACGATATAGCCGCGCTTGTCGGTCGCCACGCCGGCCACGTCCAAGCCCAGATCGTCGGTATTGGGCTTGCGTCCCACCGCCAGCAGCAGATCCGATCCGGTCACCTGGGGCGCGCCGGCCTCGCAAGTGACGTGCACGCAGACACCCTCCTCGCAGGGCGCGAAGCTGATGCATTCGGCGTTGAGCCGCACCGCGATGCCCTCGGCCTCGAGGATGTCCTGAATGGCCTGCGAGATCTCGGGATCCTCGCGCTGGATCAGGCGCGGCCCCATCTCGACAACCGTCACCTCGGCGCCGAAGCGCCGGAACATCTGGGCGAACTCCAGGCCGATATAGCTGCCGCCGACGATCACCAGGTGCTTGGGCACGGTGTCGATCTGCATCATGCCGGTGTTGGTCAGGTAAGGCACCTGATCCACGCCCGGCATGTCGGGGATGTTGGCGCGGCCGCCGACATTGATGAAGATCTGACGGGCGCTTAGCAGGGCGTCGCCCACCCGCACGGTGGTCGCGGATTCGAGACGGGCATGGCCTTCGAAGACCGTGCAGCCCTTCATGCCCTTCAGCCAGGTCTCGACGCCATGGCGCGCGTTGTGGACCACCGTCTGCTGGCGCGCCTTGACCCGTTTCATGTCGATCCCGACCGGGCCCTCAAAGGTGACGCCATATTCGGCGGCGCGACGGGCCAGATGGGCGGCGTAGGCGCTGGCCACAAGGGTCTTGGTCGGCATGCAGCCGGTATTGACGCAGGTGCCGCCAAACAGCTTGCGCTCGATCACGGCCACCGTCTGGCCGGCCGCCGTCAGACGTCCGGCCAGGGCAGGCCCCGCCTGGCCCGCCCCGATGATGATCGCGTCGAATGTCTGGGTCATTGAAACCTCGCTCACACGGGCAGCGGAGCGAAAGCGTAGAGGGCCATGCTGGTCTCCAGTCCGTCGAGCATGATCTGGCCCGTGGTCTAGGGAAATCGCAAGCGCGGAGCCGGTTCCTGGAAGTTCCCGACCTGCTGGACCGGCCCCCTCGGCGGCGCGGGCGCTGGTAGGGACAGTGGGAGTCGAACCCACACGGATTGCTCCAACGGATTTTAAGTCCGGCGCGTCTACCAGTTCCGCCATGTCCCCGCCCGCGTGGCGTAAGCGTTTCGGGCCCTATTCACAAGGTGGTTGTCCATGTGAAGGCGGGAACGATCAGAGAACTTCGGGAGGTCTCTGGAACGGGCGTGACACAAAATCGACCACAGTCCGTTCCTGTTGTGGTCTCACGCCCTGATTTGTCCCGCCCCTCGTGGAGGGCGTAGGGATGGGGTTCCATGCGATGAAGTGGGCCTTCAGCACGCCCGCGACGAAGGTGAGGGGAGCGGGACCTGCTTTCCGGCCGTGGAGCGTCTTTCGACGCGCACAGCGCACGCAAGAGCTCAAGGCACCCACATCGTCGTCAACTCGATCAGCCCGGGCTACGTGAAGACCGACCTCAACGGGCACAGCGGCGTGATGAGCGTGGAAGACGGCGCCAAGCTTCCGGTGAAACATGCGCTGCTAGGCTAGAGCGACGCCCTGGTGAGCATAAGCTGCCAAGTTCGGTTCCTCCCTGGTAGCAAGCTTTGCGTCCAGGCATGGCGCTTGAAGCCTGCGACCTAGATCGTCTGGAGCCCAATCTTCTCGGCCCAATGACGCGTCCGGCGCTGCCGTGAAGAACGCTTGCATAGGCCATCCTCCTCCTGACGTGTCAGGACCGATGATGCACCATCACACTGCGGGACCACACACCTAGCCAAACAGCGGCACCGGCCCGCGCCCGCCGCCATTCCAGGTCGACCAGTTGGGAAAGATGTAAGGCAGGTCTGCGGCGCTGACGCCGTACCACTGGGCGATGGCGCCGATATATTCCTCGGTCGCGATGCTGGGGATCCAGCGGCCGTCGTTGGCCGAGTCTTCCGGTCCGCCGAAGGTCATGTCCGGATAGCGGCCATGCACCTTGCCCTTGGCCAGGGCGGCCCCCAGGACGAGGTGGTTTGAGCCCCAGGCGTGGTCGGTGCCCGCCTGGCTGTTACCTTTGAACACCCGCCCGAAGTCCGACATCGTGAAGGCCGTGACATTGTTCTGTAGACCCAGCGCCTTCATGGCGTTGTAGAAGCCGGCCAGGGCGTTGGCGAGGTCGGCGTAGATCGCGGTGTGGGTCGCCAGCTGGCCGACGTGGGTGTCGTAGCCGCCCTGGCTGACGAAGAAGGTCTGCTTGGCGTGGCCCAGGCTGTCGCGCGCCTCGATCATCCGCGCCGCGCGCAGGAGTTGGCGCGAGATGTCCGAGGTCAGGGTCACACCCGTTGTCGGATTGACGAAATACTTGTCGACCACCGAGGTCGTGGCGCTGATCACGGTGTTGGCGGCCACGGCCTGGGCGTAGGCCGATGACATGCCCTTGCCGGTCAGGTCGGTCATTTGGCCAAACGACGAGGCGTCGGCGAAGGTGTCCAGGGCCAGTTGGCGGGCCTTGACCCTGGCGTCGGTGGAGGTGGCGCTATAGCCGTTGCGCACGATCGAGCCGGTGGACGGCAGGATCAGCGGCGAGCTGCGGTCGCCGATCAGGGCCAGTTGCGACCCCGCGATGGAGATCAATGGCGGCAGGTCGACCTTGGGCGCGCGGTCGTTGATCCGGCCCATGAAGCCGTTGACGCCCCTCGAGCGCATCATCTGGCTCTGCCACTGGTTCTGCTGGTCCTCGTGGGACATCAGGTTCAGCGGGCGCAGAGCGGGCTGGCTCGTATAGAGGCTCTTGGTCAGAGGCTGGAACAGAGT
Source organism: Caulobacter sp. (assembly GCF_965279145.1). Taxonomy (NCBI): domain Bacteria; kingdom Pseudomonadati; phylum Pseudomonadota; class Alphaproteobacteria; order Caulobacterales; family Caulobacteraceae; genus Caulobacter; species Caulobacter sp. Next base: position 415,909 of record NZ_OZ257139.1, on the reverse strand, counting down.
GCCGGTGTTGAGCACGACGCTCAGGGCTCCGTCATCCCACGCCGGCTTCAGCGACGCGAAGCTGGGGTGCAGCCCAAACGGCGTGCCGGTCAGAGGCACGAGGCTGCTCTGTTGCAGAGCGACCGAACCGCGCTGGCTGGTATAGGTCGAGAACCTGCCGTCGGTCGGAACGACCATGTTCCAGGCGTCGTTGCCGCCGAACAGGAAGACGCCGACCATGGCGCGGTAGGATGAGGTGTCGGCCATGGCGCTGGCCAGGCCCATCTGCCCCATGGCGGCGACGGCGGTGCTTCCGGCGACAAGGCGGAAGAGTTCACGGCGGGAAATGGTCATGGGACGCTTACCGATCGACTTGGAACATGGGGGATGAGGCCGCTACGTAGAGCGCCACCTGGACGCGCTTGCGGGCCTGCAGGACGGGGTCATTGTTCGTGATGGCGGCCATGGCCGATGACAGCGACTGTCGCTGGGCGGAGGTCATTGTGCCGTTCAGCAAAACCAAGTTGATGCGATCCAGCAGCTTGGTCTCATCCGCGGCCAGGGCCTCCCAGGTCGCCCAGCCCAGTTGGGTTCCGGTCGCGCCGGTAATGACCGTCTGAGGCTGGAACTCGCTGCGGGTCTGCTCGCCGCTGACCGTCCAGTCGTAGACGAAGTTGTGGCGCGCGATGCTGGTCGAGGTGGTCATCAGCTTGCTGACCGGGCTGACCGCGCCATCCCCCAGGGGCAGCGGGAAGTCGTAGGGATAGAAGTTGAACACCGACGGCGAGCTGAAGGGGCGCTGTCCCATGCCGGAGTCGCGCGTGTAGAGCGAATAGCCGTCGGTGGTGAAGCCGATGGCGCGGGCCAGGGAGGTGGCCAGCAGCACCGGCTCCTTGACCTTGCCAGGGATCGCGGCCGAGCCGCGCGCCTCGCTGTCGGTCAGGATCGCCTTGATCACCGCCTTCATGTCGCCGCGCACGCCATCGCCATTGTTGGCGAACACCGCCGACACGCGTCCGACATAGGCCGGTGTGGGATTGGCGAGCACCAATTGCTGGATCAGGCGCTTGGAGATGAAGGGCGCGGTGTTGGGGTGGTTGAACACCGCGTCGATGACAGCGTCGACATTGGCCTGCTGGGTGGCGTTGGCCGCGACAGTCTTGCCCAGGAAGGTCTTGGATCCCGTGTCGTAGCGCGCGGGGTACAGGATCATCGGTCGGGTATAGTCGATCTTGTTGTAGTCGCTGACCGCCGCGCCATCGAGGCGGGCATAGGTCCAGCCGGTCAGGGCGCGGGCCACTTCCTTGACGTCGGTGTTGCTGTAGGCGGCGATCGGCGCGCCAGCGGTGTCGGTCTGCGGCGTGCCGTCAGCATTGAGAAGCACCGTACCCAACGAGAACAGCTGCATCAGTTCGCGGGCATAGTTCTCGTTGGCGGCGGTCTTGTTGCTATCGACCATGTCCAGGAAGTTGCCCATGAACGGGTTCAGCGTGATCGCGGCCAGGAGGTCGCGGTAGTTGCCGAAAGACCGGTCGAGCAGGATCTGGTTGTAGGTCGCCAGGCCCGCCGTGGAGTGCACTTCCAGGTCGGAAGCGACCAGAATCTGCGACAGGGCGAAGGCGACCCGCTGGCGCAGCTGGTCATCCTTGGCTGTGGCGTTGGCGTAGAAGCGCATCACCATCGGCACGGAGGAGTAGTTGTCTCGATTGCAGTTGGTCAGATCCTGGCCCGTCTTGGCGGCGCAATAATTTACCGGCACCGGCAGGGCGGCGATATCCGCATAGGTGCTCGACTTCAGACTCATCTGCTCGTCGATCCAGGCCGAGGCGTTCTTGAGCGCCACTATGCGGTCGATCAGCTGCGGTGTGGGGCCAAAGCTGGCCTGCTTGGCCAAGCGCGCGGCCTCGCTGGGCGTAATGTTGGTGTCCTCCAGCGGCAGGACGGGCGGGGCCGTGGTTTCTCCGCCGCGAATGGCGCTGCTGGTCTCACCGCTCCCCCCGCCGCTTCCCCCGCCGCCGCAGGCGGACAGGATCAAGGCGGCTCCGAGCAACGCGCTTGAGGTCAGATATTTGATACGCATGGCACACTTTCCCGATCACACCCTGGAGGGGGCGTGTCATGACATTTGAGAAAAGAGGTTGAGCGGTGGGCTACCGGTCGCTGAAGACGACCTCCCGCACCGCTCGGACGCCGTTCTGGCGATGAAGCTGGATAAAGACGTCGACGACGCCGGCAACATGGTCGACCACGTCCTGGCGACCCAGGTTGGCGCCGGCCTGCAAGGCCATCAGCGCAAGCTGATCGACTGCGCCCGATGGACTGTCGGCATGGACGGTGGTCATGGAGCCGGGATGGCCGCTGCTGACCGCGCGCAGGAAGCTGAAGGCTTCGGCGCCGCGTAGCTCACCCAGGATGATGCGGTCGGGACGCAGCCGAAGCGAGGCCTGCAGCAGGTCCTCGGTCGAGACCCGGGCCTGTCCCTGGTCGCCGCGCACGGCCACCAGACCGACGGCGTTGGGGTGGGCGAGGCGGATTTCCGGGGCGTCCTCGATCAGCACCAGGCGCTGGTCGAGGGGCACTTCCTTCAGCAGGGCGTTGAGGAAGGTGGTCTTGCCGGTCGATGTGCCGCCGCTGATGACGATGTTCTTGCCGGCCCGAACCGCGGCGGAAAGGAAGCCTTGCACGTCGCCGGCGTCGAGCAGGGCGCGCAGCGCCGCGTCCGGCCGCGCCGGGCGCTTGGTCGCGTGGTCGAAGGCTCCGGCCGAGGCATAGTCAGCCAAAGTGAGGTCTGAGACCACGTGCTTGCGGATGGCCAGGGCCAACCCGCCGCGCGTGGCGGGCGGGGCGATGACCTGAACCCGGGAGCCATCGGGCAGTACGGCCGAGAGCAGCGGGTGCTCGCGGCTGACGCCCTGGCTGGAGAGGCTCGCGACCTGCCGGGCCAGCCGCCAGAGGTTGGTTTCGTCCAGCTCCGGCACGGCGATCTGTTCGAGTCCGCCGCCCAGGCGTTCGACCCATAGTTCGCCGGGGCGATTGACATAGAGATCGGTGACAGCAGGCTCGGCCAGCCAAGGGGCCAGTGGCGCCAAATAGGCTTCGAGATAGACGCCCAAGGATGCGACGTGGGCGGTCATCGGCGAGGGCTCCGCACGCCCGAGAAGTCCAGGTCGCGGGCGACAAAGATGGTCACTGGCGCGCCTTGCGGCGTCTGGATGGTCGGGGCCGTGCCGCCGTCGGTCTTGATCGCCGCGCCGGCCACGCTGGCGGCTTCGGCGGCCGAGCCGATATAGATCTGCGAGCTGCTGCGGGTGTTGCTGACGGCGGCGACGCCGGCGTTGAGCACCGACAGCAGGATCGAGCCACTGAAGCGATTGAAGAAGTGGCGATCGACCTTGCCCTCCAGGCCGCCGCGACCCAGCGGGTCGGCGGCGGGAGACGCGATCTGGATCGACACGCCGTCGGGACGGATCACCCGGGTCCAGATCACGAAGACGCGCGAGGCGCCCATGGCGACGCCGGACTTGTACTGGCCAATCACCCGGCTGCCGCGCGGGATCAGCACGGTGGAGCCGTCAAAGCTCTTGATGTCGCGGGTGACCATGGCGCGGGCCAGACCCGGCAAATCCGAGTTGATCGCCGTTTCCATCACCGCCGGGATCACCGCGCCTTGCGGCACGACGGCGTCGAGGTCGCGCATGGCGACAGCCCTGGCCGGCTCGGCTTCGGACAACGACACGCGGTCGGCGAAGCGCTCGTCGGCGTTGAGGCCGGTGTCGGCCGCGCCGGTCTTGGCCATCTGGGCGATGACCGAGGCGTCGACGCTGGCCTTGATCACGCTGGCCGGACGCTCGCCGCCGAAGTCCACGACCAGACTCGGCGCACGACGACGTTGCAAGAGATCAGCTTGTGTCAGCGCGTGTGCTGGCATTGCCGACATCGAACCGCTCGCCGCCATAGAGCCCGCGATGATCTGCGGCTGCGGGAGGCTGTTGTTTTCGGTGAACTGCGGGGCGGGCACGGCGTAGAGCGGGCCGCTAGCCGGCAACGGCAGAGGAGCTGCCGGTGGCGCCTGAGCCACGACGGGCTGGGCGGCCTGGCGGGGCATCGACTTGGCGTCGACCCGGTGGCTCGACATCCACAGGAAGAGGCCAACGCCCACCACGCCGAAGCCGGCGACGATGACGGCGTTGGGCACGCCGGCATGGGCGCGCGCAATGACGGGTCGGGCCTGGGCGTCGGCGGCGGCGAGGTCGTCGATGACTTGGGCCGATTGGCGGGGATCGAGGTCGCGCGGACTCATCGGACCGTCTCCGAGCGGGCGTTGTAGGCGGTGTTGGTGACGGTCACGGCCGACTTGCCGCCGCGCAGCACGAAGCGCGGAGCCAACTGGTCGACCACCAGGTAGCCGTCGCGCACCACGGCGTTGGCCAGACCCTCGACGCCGTCGGCGCCGACCACGAATACGGCCGGCAGGTCCACTTGCGTCGGCCAGGCGAAATAGGTCGCCGCGCCGTCATCGAACACGCGGGTCGGCTGGATGGCGGCGGGGCCTTGCAGGCTGTAGGCGCTGTTGCGGGCGACAGGAGCCGCTGGAAGCGCGGGCGGCGGCGGAGCGATGGAGACCGGCGCGGCCTGGGGGACCAGAAAGCGCACGACGTAGGCGAGGTCGCGGGTCGAGGCCCTGGCCGGGGCGATGACCAGCTCGAATACATAGCGCCGGCGGTCTGTGACCACGGTCATGTTGGTGGCGGCCGTGCGGTCCAGCGGCTTGAGGAACAGCAGGTTGGCCTTCTTGTTCGGCGTCACCTGCCAGCCCATGGCGTCGCCGATCGAGACGTTCTCGATCCGCTCGTCGGCGGCGAATTCCAGCATGGTCTGGATGCCGAAATAGCCGGTCAGACGCACCACCTGGTCTGGGTTGTAGGCCACCGTGCGGATGCGCGGATCGATCAGGCCGGGGCGCGGAACGTCGGCCGCCTGAGCAGCGCCGGACAGGGCGCAGCCCAGGACCAGGGCGGTCAGGACGCTTTTGCGGAAAGCGGGAACGGTCACTGGTCTCTCCGGACGCCCGAGGCGGTGCGACGGGTGGCGGGGTTGCGGCGATAGGTAGTTCCCAGCGGTGCGACGCCTTGGCTGGCGGGAGCGGGGGCGGCGGTGCGGTCGGAGACCACGGTCAGCATTCGCGGACCGATCGGGCTCGAACTCGCGGCCGTGGTCGGTTCGCGATGATCAAGGGCCGCCGCCGCCGCCGCGATCGCCGTGGCGCGCGAGCGCGGCTCGACCTGGGAGGCGGCGTAGCGGTCCTGGGACGCGGCGCCGGCGGCATCGGACTGGGCCTGTCCCGGCGCGCGACGCGGCAGGCGGATGCCGGCGCAGATCACGGCGATGGCGATCGAGGCCAGCACCAGCACGGCGGCGAACACCAGGGTCAGGACCAGCACGGTGACGGCCGGGCCGATGTCGAACTCAGCGAACTGCTGGGCAGCGCCCATGGCCGCCAGGGCCTTCAGCGCCGGCTCAAGCATGGCCAGCTCCAGCGACAGAGCCAGGGTGGCGATCATCGGAGCCAGGGCCAGGGCGACCATGGCCTTGATCCAACCCTCGACCACGCCGCGGGTGGCTTCGAACAACAGCAGGCCGGCGACCAGCGGGGCCACAGCCAAGAGAACGGCGAGCACGACCTTGCTGGCCAGAACCAGACCCAAGGTCGACAGCAGCATGACCATGCCGCCGGCATTGACCGCGAAGGCCGCAAAGCCTGGACCGCCTTGCAGGGCCGAGGCTCCGCCCCCGGCTCGGGCCGCGAACTGGACGGCGGCCTTCTGCAGGGTGTCGAAGGCGACCTGCAAACCAGCATAGGGATCCGCGCCAAGCGTGGCGTCCGGCCCCTGCAGTTGGCCCAGCAAGATCGCGCCCAATTCAGCCGGCGCCTGGAACAGGGTGTCGTAGACCAGGGTCTGGAACAGCGCCCAGTTGGTGGCCAAGGCCACGACCAGGCCCATCTTCAGGACCGAGATGGTGACATCGCCGATCCGCAGGTTCCCGTGACCCAGGATCAGGCGATAGCCGATGAAGGCGACATAGAGGGTCAGCAAAGCGGTCAGCAGGCCGGCGATCGGCGAGCCGGGGGCGGACAGGGTCGCGTAGCCGGCCTGGGCCAGGCCATGGACCTTGCAGTCGACCGAACCGATCAGGCCCTGAACCAGGGCGCTGCCGGGATTGGGACAGGCCAGGGCGTTCATGCGGCCTCACGCAGCAGCCTGGCCATCCAGGCCTCTGGCGCGTCGCCGACGGCCTCGCGCAGGGCGTCGAGCTGGCGGACAGTCTTTTCGCGGCCCGACAGCACGGTCAGCAGCTCAGGCGCGCCGGCCAGGTTCAGGCGGGCGACGACGCTGTCGGTCCCGTGCTTGATCAGGAAGCAGCGGGCGGTGTCGGGCAGGCTCCTGACCAGCTCGAACTCGTGGTCGGTGAGTCCGAAGCCCTGGCAGTAATCCTTGGCCTGGGCCTTGGGATTGGCCATGAAGATCTGGGTGGCGGCCTGTTCGATGATGGCGCTGGCGATGCGGCTTTCCAGGGCGTCCTGAGCGCTCTGGGTGGCGAAACCGACCACGCCGTTGCGTTTGCGCAGGGTCTTTTCCCAGTCCTTGATCCGCGCCACAAAGACGTCGTCGTCCAGCGCCTTCCAGCCCTCGTCGATGACGATCAGGGTCGGATGGCCGTCCAGGCGCTGCTCCACGCGGTGGAACAGGTACATCATGGCCGGCGTGCGCAGGGTCGGGTCGTCCAGCAGCTGGGTCATGTCGAAGCCCAGCGTGGCCTGGTCCAGATCGAGCTCGTCCTCGGCGTTGTCGAACAGCCAGGCGTGCTCACCCGCGCCGTGCCAGGGCGCCAGACGCGCGGCCAGATCGGCGGCGTCGGGACGACGCGCGCCCTTGAACAGTTCGGCGAAGAACCGCAGGCGCCGCAAGCGGGGCGCCTGGTCGAAATTGGCGTCGACGGCGTCCTTGATGCGGGCCTGGTCGTCGGCGGTGAGGGGCTCGCCCGGGATCGACACGAGACGCGCGGTCCAGTCGGCGAGGAAGCGGCGGTTGGCGGCTGTATCCGGCAGGGCAAGCGGGTTGAAGCCGGTCAGCTGGCCGGGGCGCAGGGTCTCGTAGCGCCCGCCGATTGCGCGCAAGAAGATCTCGGCGCCGCGATCCTTGTCGAAGAACACGATGCGCGGGTCGTACTTGCGGGCCTGGGCGAGCAGGAAGTTCAGCACCACCGTCTTGCCCGACCCGGACGGACCTATGATCGTGAAGTTGCCCAGGTCACCCTTGTGGAAATTGAAGTGGTAGGGACCGGCCGAGGTGGTCTCCAGCAGCGTCACCGCCGGACCCCAGTGGTTGCCCTCGGCCTGGCCGACCGGGAAGTTGTGGCCGCTGGCGAAGCCGGCGAAATTGGCCGTCGAGATCATCGACCGACGGGCGATATCCTTGAAGTTTCCCGGGAACTGAGCCCAGAAGGCCGGTTCCAGATTGATGTCCTCGCGCACCGCGATGGCGCCCATCTCGGTGAAGGCCGACAGCACTTCGGCGGTCGAACGATCGAGGCCGTCCAGCGTCTCGCCGCGTACCAGAACGGTCAGGTGATGTTCGCCAAAGGCCGCGCGGCCCGAGACGACGTCGTCCTTGGCGCGGGTAAGGTCGGCGCGCAGGCTGACGCCGTCGTCGTCAGCGGCGCGCATCCGGCGCAGGGCCAGATTCATCCGCTCCAGGGTCGGCTGGCGGTCGACGAAGCCAAAGCTTTGGGTGACCACCATCTCGCAGGGCAGGCGCAGAAGGTCGTCCAGCATGCCGGCATTGGTCTGGGCCGGATAGTCCTTGATCGAGACCATGGCCCCGAAACCGCGCGCCAGGACACCCGCGCGGGACATCTCCAGCGTCTCGACACCGAAGCTGACGCGGCGATAGGGCAGGTAGTCGCCAGCGTCGCCCAGCGGAGCCTGGACCGGGCGCATCTCGCCATTGAAGAGGCACGACAGGAATTCCAGCGGCTCGGAACAACGACCCTGGACGCCCTCATAGGCGCCCAGCACCCGCGCGCCATAGGGGGCGAGGGCGGAGATCAGGCTGCCTGTGGCGCTGTCGAGCTCGCGGCGATCCTGGGCCAGGGTGGCGGCGGCTTCCGCCTTGCCGGTTCCCTTCAGTGCGCGGAGGAAACCGTCGATGATCCCGCCGTGACCTTGCAGGGGGCGGCGCACGATCGTCAGGAAAAGGTCGTTCACATAGAGCTTGCGGGCGGCGAGGCGCTCGCCCCAGGCCGCGTCGAGATTCTGGCTGAAGGCGTCGGTGAACGCGCCTTGCGTCTGAGCCGGAACCTGACGGCGGATGATGTGGTGGTAGACGGCGAAGTGCGAACTGGCCAGGCCGCGCAGCATCACGTCGCGCACAGCCTTGCGGTAGTTCAGCTCCTCGCTGTCGGCCGTCTCGAACGGCAGGCCGGCCAGGTGGATGACCTGCATCAGCATGCCGTCGCGGGTCTCGATCGTACGCTCGTCGAGATGACGGCCATAGGGCAGGCGCTTGCCGGCCGAGGCCTCTTTGCGTGCTTTCATGGCTGATAGCTGTTGCATCGCCAGACCTTGAAATTGGGCACGCGGGGACAGCGGCTGACCTTGGTAAGCCAGAGGTCGAAGATGCGCGGTTCGCGCAGGCAGGCGGCGTAGCCGATCGCGTGGATCACCAGGGCGGCCGCTATGACCCAAAACGACTTGGTGATCAGGAACAGCTCGGCCGTGACCACGCCGTTCAGCACGAAGTAGCTGTAGGTGACGCCCGCGAACATCTGCGGCCGGGTCAGGGCGCCGAACACCACGTCGCGATCCAGGGGCGCGGCCATCGGCTAGATCGCGCCGCCGGAAGCCGAGCGGATGCCGCTGACGATGGTGGCGGCGCCAAACAGGATGAAGCAGCCCAGGATGACGGTCGCGCCATAGCGCCAGTTCATCCGACCGGTCAGCATCATGAAGCCGACGGCGGCGACGGCAATCACCGCCACCACGGTGGCGACATTGCCCAGCAGCGTACCTTGCAACCACTGGACGCCGGCCAGAAGCGCGCCCGACCCCTGGGGGTCGGCCTGCACAGCCTGCACGGCCTGGGCGTGGGCCTGGCTGGCGGCTGCGCTCAAGGCGACGGCCAGCGCCGCCAGGCGGCGATCGAGGAAAGTGCGCATCAGTTGACGGCTCCGAGGGCAGGCAGGACGGCAAGGTCGGTGCGGGTGGCGGCCATGCGACCCAGGACCGAGGTGACATAGGCTTGGGTTTCGGCATAAGGCGGCACGCCGCCATGCTTCAAAACTGCTCCGGGACCAGCGTTGTAAGCGGCCAAGGCGAGCGGCACGCTGCCGCCGAACCGGTTGAGCATCTGGCGCAGATACAAGGCTCCACCCCTGACGTTCTGGGCCATGTCGCTGGGATCGACGCCCAGGGCGCGGGCCGTTGACGGCATCAGCTGCATCACCCCGAGCGCGCCCTTGCTGGAGCGGACCCCGTGGCGAAAGGCGCTCTCGCGCCAGGCGACAGCTTCGACGAGCTTGGGGTCGAGGGCGTAGTCGGCGGCGGCCAGGCTGATTTGGCCTCGCACCTCGCCCACCGAGCCCGAGGCGTCGGCGGCGGGCGTCAGCGCCAGGGTCTGGACGCCTTGGCGGGTGAACACTGCCGGGCCGTCGAAGCGGGTGACCTGGCCTTCGTCGCCGATCTCGAACACCTGCGCAGAGACTTCGCCGACACCCAGGCAACAGCCCGCGCATACCGCCAGCAGCGCCTGGCGGGCGATCTTATGTAACAATGACGCCCCCTTTGTACTCGCACTCAACCTTGTATGGTTAATTTAAACTACAAGCGAAATTGTGGGACCGTAATGCGACAGGTTATCGCACTGCAATTTATTTTTCTGGCGAATTTGCTGAAATATTTGAGTTTTTATGCTGGAGCTTCAATTAGTGTCGACAATTCGACGTTGCAAGATTCGCTGGAAAACGCATTTTCATCTGGATCACACGAAATGCAACATCCGGACTGTTTGCCAGATCTAGTAAGAATCGTCTTGTCGCTCATGAGCGGACCTCGCGACGATGTTCGTCCTCTCCTCGTTACAGCGACAACCCGACCGAAATGCGCCACGCTGGGGATGTCGCGGAGACTAGGCGCCTGGCACGTCAACGAGCGGACGCTCCCAAGGTCACCTACGAGTCGAGGCTGTGTGAAAACACCCCCAAATCGGCTGGAATCCTGACGTCAGAGTAGCAGTCTGGCGGTGGGTTTGAGCCGCTTTGTTGAGGGTTGCGACCGCCGGCAGCCGACGCTGCTTTCCGAATGTTTGGACGACTACGTGGCCGAGCACATCGCCGGCTATCTGGGCGACCTGGACACCGCCGACCGCCAGGAGGGCGAAGCCGTCGAGGCGCCCTCGGAGCGCCTGAAGGAGAAGGTTGAGCGGCTGCGCGGGCAGGTGCGCTGGCTCCGCGGCTTTGCTTGGGCATCGCGCAAGGCGCTCGACAAGGCAGGCATTGCAGACGCCCGGCCCGCCCATGACCTGCGCCACCACGCCGCCACCGAAATCACACGACGTGGCGGTCTGAAGGTCTTACGCGAGGGGTTTCCCCGTCGAGAGGGCAGGGCTCGGCGGTCGGAAAATCCCCCGGGGTCAGGTGTCCAACCCCGGAGGCTGTTGTCTCACCGGTCCGCGGGCGCGGCAGATGGTCCGCCGCCGCGCCAAGGCCTGTCTAGAGCATTTTCCGATCCAATTGGATCGGTGAAACGCTCTAGTCTTTTGTTTTAACGCATTTTCTGACGACGAACCGGCGTCCACTTCGTCGGAAAATGCTCTAGCCGAGCACCGCTCGCAAACGCTCAAGGGCCTGATCGGGCGAACTGCCATAGCCGATCGGACCCACGAACTCGCCCCGCCGATCAAACAGATAGACAGCCGTGGAATGGTCGAGCGTGTACTCGCCGCCCTCCAGCGGGACCTTGCTGTAGTAGATGCGATAGGCCTTGGCCGTGGCGGCGACCGCCTCGGGGGAGCCGGTCAGGCCCCGGATGCGCGGATCGAAGTTCGACAGATAGCGCTTGAGCTGTGGGGCCGTATCGCGCTCGGGATCGACCGTGATGAAGATCACATTGAGGCGGTCGGCCTTTGGGCCCAGCTTCTCCAGCCACTGGCCGATATCGGTCAGCGTCGTCGGGCATATTTCCGGGCAATAGGTGAAGCCGAAATAGATCAGGGTCGGCTTGCCCAGCAGGTCGCGATCGGTGACGGCCTTGCCATCGACATCCGTCAGGCGAAGGGGCCGCCGACTTTCAGCAGCGGCTTGCCCTGGCGGCTTCTGACATAGAGCGCGCCGCCCGTCGCCGCGCCGAGCGCGGCGGCCAGGCCGCCCAGCACCAGGGTCCTGCGCCGCATCAGTGCGCCCCGGCGGCGGGCGGGGTCTTGATCGGCAACACCGCCTCGACGGGCCCGGCCTTCTCGAACCGCAGGGTCAGCCGCAGGGTGTCGCCGGCCTTCAGGGGGCTGTCCAACCCGATGAGCATGATGTGATAGCCGCCCGGCTTCAGGACGACGGTCCCGCCGGCGGGGATCGCCAGGCCCTCCGTCAACGGCCGCATGCGCATGACGCCGCCCGTCATGGACATCTCGTGAACCTCGACGCGCTTGACGCCGGGCGCCGAGCCGCCGAGCAGGCGATCAGGCGTCTTGCCGGGGTTGGTGAGGGTCAGATAGGCCGCGCCGGCGGGCGCGCCGGGCGGCGTGGCGCGCACCCAGCCCGCCTCGATGCGCGGGGTCGAAGCGGCGGCCAGCGCCGAGGTGGCGACCAGGCAGACGGCGGCCGTGATGAAAGCTGCGTTCTTCATGGAAAACCTCTTTGGTCTATCAGGCTGCGGGGTTGGCTTGGCGCAGGCCCAGCCAGTGGCGGACGCCGGGGATGTGGCGCAGGGCCAGACGTTCGATCAGGGCGATGGCGATCATCGAGATCCCGAGCACGGGCAGCAGAACGCCGAACACCACGATGAGAACGCCGACGCCCGCGGCGATGCGGCCTTCCGGCAAGGCGGGCGGCGCGCCCAGCTGTCCTTCCGGCCGCCGACGCCACCAGATGACCAGGCCGCTGACGCTGAGGGTGATCAGGCCGAGGGCGGTCAGGACGCCGAGAAGCTGGTTGGCCAGGCCAAACAACTGCCCCTCATGGGCGGCGATGCCGTAGCCGATCACCCTGTCGATCGGATGGCGGCTGGCGAAGTCCTCGGTGCGGATCACCTGGGCGGTGTCGGGATCGAGCGTCAGGGTCACGCGATGGGGCCGGTTGGGCGTGTCCGAACGCGCGGTCCAGTCGGGCGAGGCGTTGCGGCCCTTCTTCCTTGACGGCGGGGCGATCAGCACCGGCGGCGGCAGATCCAGGGCCCGCACCGTGGCGACCATGCGATCGAGCGGGGGCGTGGGGTCCATAGCCATCCCCGACATGTCCATGCTCGACATATCCATGCCGGCCATATCCATGCCCATCATGTGCCCGGCGTGCTCGCCGCCGCCCGAGGCGTCGAGAGCCTTGCGCTCGGCCTTCTCGCCCGCCCGGCCGTTGGACCAGTCCTGCTTTGCGACCGCCGTGCCGGTCAGCCTGCGCACCTCCTTGAAGCTGTCGCCCCAGACCTTGGCCCAGGGCAGGCCGGTCAGCAGCAGAAACAGCGCCAGTCCGGAAATCCACACGCCGGTCATCGCGTGGAGGTCGCGCCAGAACAGCTTCGACCCCCGACCCAGGCGGGGATACAGCACCCCGCCCAGCCCCCGGGCCTGTCGCGGCCACCACAGATAAAGCCCGGTCACCACCATGACGATGGCCCAGCAGGCGGCCAGCTCGACCAGGATCGAGCCGTTGTCGCCCATCAGCAACTCGCCATGGATGGTCTTGTCGATGTCCATCAGGCGGTCGTCCTGATTGATCACCTTCAGGATCCGCAGGGTTTCGGGGTGAACATAGACGAGGATATTCTCGCCCTTCTTGCCCACCACCACGCGGGCGGCGTCATCGGCTTCGCGCCTGACCTCATAGGTGCGCAGACGTGAGCCGGGCACGGCCTTGAGGGCGGCGTCGACCTGGGCCTGGGCGCTGACGGGTTTCCCCGTCAGCGTGAGGTGGTCATAGGGGCGATCCAGCCAGGCCTCGACCTGGGGCTTGAACAGATAGATCGAGCCGGTGATCGCCAGGATGATGACGAACGGCGCGCAAAACAGGCCGGCATAGAAGTGCCAGCGCCAGATGGCGCGATAGTCGAAGATCGTTCGGCGGGCCTTGATCAGGGCCGGGCTGGACGCGGTCATGAGATCAGACTCCTACCACTTGGTCTTGATGTCGAAGACGAAGGTCCGCTGCGGCAGCGGGTGCGAAACGTAGGCCTGGTCGTTGAACAGGTTGTCGATCCCGACGCCCAGTTGGGCCTTTTCGGTTACGTTCCACGTCACCCGGCCGTCGACCGTGAAATACTCGGTCTGGAAGCCGTAAGCGTCGCCGCGGGACAGGCCAAACAGGTCCGAGTTGGGCCGCGAGGCGTAGCGCCAGCCCAGCGAAGCCTTGACGCTGTCGCTGATCCGGTAGCGGACATTGCCGCTGGACCGCCAGTCGGGAATGCGCGGGAACTTCACGCCCTCGGCGGCGGTGTTGGCGCTGTTCTTGATCGTCTTGGCGTCGATGCGGGTGACATTGGCGTCGATGTCCAGGCCAGGGATCAGGACGTCGCTGGCCTCCAGCATCAGCTCCAGGCCGTACTGCCGGACCTTGTCGACGTTCTTGTAGGACGAGACGACGGTTCCATACTGGTTGAGACCGCTGAAGCTGAAGATCGCGTCCTCGATGTCCTGGTAGAACAGGCTGGTGGTCGAGCGGACCTTGCCGAAGGTGCGCCGCAGGATGAGGTTGGCGTCCCTGGACTTCTCGGCCTTCAGGTTGGGGTCATAGCTGGTGGGGTCGATCTCGCGGGTGATGTCGTCGAACCGGCCTTGATAGAGCTCGCCCACGGTGGGGAAGCGCTCGGCCGTGCCCAGGCTGACCTGCAGTTCGACGTCGCCCGGGATGCGGCCCTGCAACGACAGTTTCGGACTGACCGAGGTTTCCTCGCGTTCGGGATAGGCGCTGTCGGCGCGCGCGCCGCTGACCCGCTTGCCGATGCCGCCGTCGAAGGCCCGCCAGCTGTCGAACCGCAGGCCGCCGGTCAGGACGAAATTGCCGTCCAGATCATAGGCGTCCTCGGCCCACACGCCCCACAGGCTGGTCTTGCCATAGGTCGAGGTCGAGTAGACCGGGGCGGTGGCCGTGTGCCAGTTGGTGGTCGTGTAGGTGTCGGTTCCGGCCTCGTAGAGGTTGGCGTTCAAGCCAAAGCCCACCTCATGCTTGCCGAAGGCCCGATCGAAGCTTGCGTCGCCCGTCCACCAGCCCGGCTTGGTCTGGCGCGTCTGGGTCCCGGCCCCGTTGGCCGCGCCGGTCGCGTAGTCGTTGGACGTGCGGGCGTCCTGGTCGGGGATCCAGTAGCGCGACAGGTTGAAGGCGGCGTTCCAGCCGGCCAGCGGCCCCGCCAGCTTCAGACCGGCCAGATACTCGATCCGGTCGGTTTCGGAGAAGGTCAGGCCCGTGGCGTTCCAGGTCCTGCCGCCATGGCTGACCTTGCCCTGGTAGACCGGCTTGCCCGACGCATCGACCAGCCAGCTGCGCGGATTGGTCAGGTCCTGGTTTGTCTTCCAGGCAAAGCCCAGGGCCTGGATGTCCCAGCCATTGCTGGCCGCGTAGCCCACCCGCAGACGCAGCTGGTCCTGGATCACATGCACCGGCGAGGCCCCGCCGAACACCGGGGTCGCCAGGCGCTTGTCGTCATAGGCGGCGGTCACCGCCGTGCCTGTGCCGGTCGTGGCCGACAACAGGTTGTAGGTCATCGACTGGCCGGTGTTCTCGAAATGCCGGAAGCCGGTGCGCACGCTCCAGGGGCCGTCGTCCTGCTTGTAGGAGACGCCGCCCTCGGCGCTGTAGCCCTTAAAGGTCTGGTCATAGCCGTACTCCTTGAACGGCATGATCATGGTCTGGGCGTTGGCGTAGACCTCGCGGCCGGGCTCGGGTTCGCGGGTGGTGACCGAGATCACCCCGCCCATCGAGTTGCCGCCGTAGCGGGCCGAATAGGGGCCATACACGATGTCGAACTGGCGCACCTCGGCCGGGCCGACAACGTTCCATTTGGGCGGGAAGTCGTAGCGGTTGCCCAGGAAGTTGGAGACCACGAAGCCGTCGACCAGCACGATGGTGCGGGCGCTCTGGACGGTGTTGGTGCCGCGCAGGGCGACCACGGCGTTGTCGTCGCCGGCGAAGCGTTTGCGCACGAAGAAATCGGGCGCGTACTTCATCAGGTCTTCGACATTGACCGCGTTGATGGCCTCGAACTCGGTCTGGCCCAGCGAGACGGCCAGGCCGCGCGGCACGACGGTGATGGGCTTGTCGCTGCGGCCCACGACCAGGACCTGATCGACTTCGGAGGCGGTGTTTTCGGTGGGATCGACCGCTCCGATGACGCGGTCATCGGCCAGGGCGAGAGCGGGCAGGAGGGCGGGGCTGATCGCGAGCGCGGCCAGCAGGGCGCGCGCCGAAGCGGCGCGACAAAGCGTGGAGGACATGAAAATTCCAATCGTCGAACGTCAAGGGGCCGGCGCGCGAGGCGGCCGGCGGCGATGGGCGTCAGACGATGGTGGGCGGTCCGGTCTTGAAGGGTGGCGGCGCGGCCAGACCCAGGCCCGGTCGCTGATGTCCGACCGGCAGATCGACCCTTGAAACCGTGACGAAGGCTTCGGCCGGGACCAGCGCGAGGCTCGGAACCGGCAGCGGCGTCACCGCGCCGGCGAATATGCAGCCATGGTCGGGATTGGCCTTGCCGTCAGCCGGCTTAGGCGCGCTTTCACCGTTCTGGACGACGCCGCTGGCGTCGACCGAGACGGTCTTGGCGCCCTGCGCCGTACAGATGACGATGGCGGGCAAACCGCCCTGTCCCTGGGTGGGGGCCATCATGTAGCCCGCCGGGATCAGCACCCTGACGGCGATGGCGCAGACGGCCAGCAGCGCGCCGACGCGCCCCTGCATTCGAGTCAATCGTGACCACCACCGTCCCATGGCCGCTCGCCTACGCCCAACGGCGCGCCCTGTCCAGATCGCCCCGCATCCGCGATGGCGGACGATGCGGGGGCCGGGGAACGGGCGAGGAGAGCGCGCGCTTGGGGGCGAACGCTGCTCAGCGCCCGCTGGTCGCCAGGTCGATGGCGATCGGGATCCTGACGATGAAGGTGCTGCCCATGTCCCGACCGGCGCTCCGCACCTCGATCGCGCCCTCGTGGAGGGCGACCAGTTGTTTGACAAGCGCCAGTCCGATGCCCAGGCCGCCCTGCGCCTTGGCCAGATGGTCCTCGACCTGGGCGAAGATCTCGAAGATGCGCGGCTGCATGTCGGGGGGAATGCCGACCCCCGTGTCCTGGACCTTGATCTCCGCCATGTCGCCGCTCACGCTCGCCGACAGGGTCACCAATCCGCCTGGGGGCGTATATTTGGCGGCGTTGTTGAGAAGGTTGGTCACAACCTGGGCCAATCGGGTGTGATCGGCGTCCAGCCAGATCGGATCGTCGGGGATCTCGGTGACGAACCGATGGCGGCCGGCGTCGAGATAGTGCTGGCTCGCCTCGATGGCCGACTGAAGGATTTCGCTCAGGGCGATCCGTTCCTTCTTCAGCGAGATCTTGCCCTGGCTGACGCGCGAGACGTCGAGGAGATCGTCGACCAGATGCGTCAGGTGGGTGAGCATCCGGTCCATCCGTCCACGGATGTCCTGTGATCGTTCGGGCGTGATGTCCTTGCCCAGCAGGTGCAGGCCGCCGCTCAGGGCCGCGACGGGATTGCGCAGTTCATGGGCCAGCACCGCCAGGAAGTTGTCCTTGTGCCGGTCGGCGCGTCGCAGGGCCAGGGCCGCGGTCTCCAGCTCGTCGCGCTGGCGTTCGATCTGCTGGCGCTGTCTGTGAAGGTCGAAGAACACATTGGCCTTGCTGCGCAGGATGTCGGCCTCGATCGGCTTCTGGATGAAGTCGACCGCTCCGGCCTCGTAGCCGCGAAAACGGCGCTGCTTGTCGGCGGCGCCGGCGGTCACGAAAATGATCGGGATATGACGCGCGCGCTCGTTGCCGCGCATGAACTCGGCCAGTTCGAAGCCATCCATGCCCGGCATCTGGACGTCGAGCAGCGCCAGCGCCACCTCATGCGTCAACAGAAGCTCGAGAGCCTCTTCGCCCGATCGGGCCTTGAGGCAGGTCAGCCCCTCGCGCTGCAGCAGGGCCTCGAGCGCGAGCAGGTTTTCTTCGAGATCGTCGACCAGGAGGAAGTTGATTGGCTTTTCCGCGCTCATTGGGCGGCTCCCAGATTCGACAGATAGGACGCGATCGCGTCCAGGGTCATGACCCTCGCCGAGGGGCACGCCTTGATCGCCGCCAGGGGCATGGCGGTGGCATAGGCGCCGCCGGGGTCTTCCACGACCGCCAGTCCGCCGGCGTCGATGATCGCGCGAAGCCCCGCCGCGCCGTCATGATTGGCGCCGGTGAGCACCACGCCCACCAGTCCCGCCCCGTAGGTGTCGGCGGCGCTCTCGAACAGGACGTCGATGGAAGGCCGCGAATAGTTCACCGGCTCGTCGACAGACAGGGCCAGGCTTTCATCGGGCTCGACCAGCAGATGATAGTCCGATGGGGCGAAATAGATCACGCCGGGAAGGGCGGGCTCCTTGTCCTCGGCTTCCTTGACCGTGATCGCGCACCGGGCCTGGAACAGCGGCACCAGCATGTTGGCGCGGTCCGGCGGCACGTGCACCACGACCAGCACGGGAAGGCCGTAGCCGGCGGCCATCGCCGGCAGAATGGCCTGCAGCGCCTGGACGGCGCCGGCGGAGGCGCCGATCGCCACCGCCCTGACGGGCGCGCGGTTCATGGCTCGCGCCTTTGATAGATCTTTTCGTCTGGCACGAAGTCGGAGAAGGCGGCGGCGTGGGTGGAGAAGCGAAGGCTTTCCTTCGAGCCCAGGCCGAGGAACGCCTTGCGGGCCAGGGACTCGCGAAACAGGCCAATCGCTCGATCCTGCAGCACGCGATCGAAATAGATCATCACGTTGCGGCACGAGATCAGGTGCATCTCTGCGAACACGGCGTCGGTCACCAGGCTGTGGTCCGAAAACACGACACGCTCGCGTAAGGTCTTGTCAAACACCGCGCGTCCGTAGTCGGCGGTGTAGTAGTCCGACAGCGACGACTTCCCCCCCGACTTCTGGTGGTTCTCGGTGAATTTCCGGATCCGGTCCAGGGGATAGACGCCGGCCTCCGCCGCGTTCAGCGCATCCGGATTGATGTCGGTGGCGTAGAACAGCGTCCGCTCATAGAGGCCTTCTTCGCGGAAAAGGATGGCCAGCGAATACAGCTCCTCGCCCTCGCTGCAGCCCGCGATCCAGACCTTCAGCGAGGGATAGGTCCGCAGGTGGGGCAGGACCTTCTCGCGCAGGGCCCGGAAATAGGACGGGTCGCGGAACATCTCGCTCACCTGCACGGTGAGGTAGCCGAGCAGGCGGGGCAGGATGGCGGGATCGTGCAGAACCTGCTCCTGCATCGCCGAGATGCTGCCAAAGCCCAGTTGGTCGCGCGCCTGGACAAGACGTCGCTTGATCGAGGCCCGCGCATAGTGACGGAAGTCGTAGTGATAGCGCTGGAACAGCGCTTCCAGCAGCAGCTGAATCTCCAGGTCCACGATCGTGTCCGGCGCGGTCACGTTCATCGCGGCATCCAGACCCGGACAAGCGACAGCAGCTTGTCCACGTCGATGGGCTTGGCCATGTAGTCGTTGGCGCCGGCGGCGATGCAGCGTTCCTGGTCGTCGGGCATGGCCTTGGCGGTCAGCATCAGGATCGGCAGCCTGGTCCACCGCGCGTCGTCACGGATCCGCCGCGTCGCCGTCAGGCCGTCCATGACCGGCATCATCACGTCCATCAGCACCAGGTCGATCGCGTTCGCGGGGTCTTCGGTCGAGCGGGCCAGGGCGTCGAGGGCCTCCTGCCCGTTGCGCGCGATCTCTACCTGGGCGCCGCGGGGTTCCAGGACATTGGTCAGGGAGTAGACGTTGCGGATGTCGTCCTCGACGATCAGGACGCGGCGACCCTCCAGGACAGCGTCGCGATGGCGCGCCTTCTGGATCATCTTCTGGTGCTCGGGCGGCAGCTTGGACACCACCTGGTGCAGGAACAGCGAGACCTCGTCGAGCAGGCGCTCGGGCGACTTCGCGCCCTTGATGATGATGGAGCTCGAGTAGCGGCGCAGTCGCTGCTCGTCGTCGGCCGACAGGTCGTGGCCGGTATAGACGATGACCGGCGGGAAGGGGCGGTCGCCGTCGCGGCTGAGCGTCTCCAGCAACGAGAACCCCGAGGCGTCGGGCAGGGACAGATCCAGCACCATGCAGTCGAAGGTCTGCTGGCTGAGCTGTTCCAGACACTCGGCCGCCGTGCCGACGCCGACGGTCTCGACCTCGCCCGACGACAGCAATCGGCTGACCGCGTCGCGCTGGACGGGATCGTCCTCGACGATCAGCACCCGCCGCATCGTGCTGGCCAGTTTCGACTGCAGCGCCTCGAGCACTTCGGCCAACGCCTCGCGCTTGACCGGCTTGACCAGGTAGCCGATCGCGCCCAGCGACAGGGCGGTCTGGCTGTGGTCGCTGGCCGAGACGACGTGGATCGGGATGTGCCGGGTCGCATCGTCGCGCTTGAGACGGTCCAGCACCATCAGGCCTGATTCATCGGGAAGGCCGACGTCCAGCACCACGGCGTTGGGCTTGAACTGACGGGCCAGCTTCAGGGCCTCTTCGGCGGTGCCGGCGACCAGGCAATCAAAGTCCAGCTCGCGAGCCAGGTCGCGCACGATGCTCGCGAACTTGTCGTCGTCCTCGACCACCAGCAGCACCCGACGCGTCCCGTCGACCTGTTCGCGATCGTCATCGACCGTTCGGGCCAGGGGTCTGGACCGCTTGGGGCGCGGAGGAGCGGGCGAGGGGGCGGCTTCGACGCTGGCGGGCTGGTGGTGCGCGCCGACGCGGGCCGGGTCGTAGGCGAGCGGAATGGTGACGGTGAAGGTGCTGCCCTTCCCGGCCTGGCTTTCGAGGGTGATCGCCCCGCCGAGCAGGCGCGCCAGTTCCCGCGAAATCGACAGACCCAGGCCCGTGCCGCCGTACCTGCGGCTGATGGCGCCGTCGGCCTGGCGGAACGCCTCGAAAATCGCCTGTTGCTGCTCGCGCGAAACCCCGATGCCGGTGTCGATCACGGAGAAGGCCAGGCGGTCGGCGTCGGCGGGCGCGATGACCAGGCGAACGCCGCCGGTCTCCGTGAACTTGAAGGCGTTCGACAGCAGGTTCTTGAGGATCTGTTCCAGACGCTGGCGATCGGTTTCGATCAGGGGCGGGCAGTCGCTGGACGCGCTGATCGCGAAGTCCAGCTGGCGCTCGTCGGCGACAGGCTGGAACATCTGGCGCAGGTCGCCCGTCAGGCGGGAAATCGGAACGCTTTCGGGTCGGATCTCGATATGACCCGCCTCGATCTTAGACAGGTCGAGGATGTCATTGATCAGAACCAGCAGATCATTGCCCGACGAGGCGATGGTCTGGGCGAACTTGACCTGCTGGCTCGACAGGTTGCCTTCGGGATTGTCGCTGAGCAGCTTTGACAGGATCAGCAGCGAGTTCAGCGGCGTGCGCAGTTCGTGCGACATGTTGGCCAGGAAGTCGGACTTGTACTGGCTGGCCTGCGCCAGTTCCCGCGCCTTCAGCGACACCGCGGCGCTGGTGCGTTCCAGTTCGTCGCGTTGAGCTTCCAGCGTCTGGGCCTGTTCTTCCAGCTGGCTGTTGGTCTGTTCCAGCTCGACCTGCTGCTGCTCCAGTCGCGTCTGGGATTCCCTCAGGGCTCGACCCTGTTCCTCCAGCTCCTCGTTGGAGACGCGAAGCTCTTCGCTCTGGACCTGCAGCTCTTCGGCCTGACGCTGGGTTTCCTCCAGGACGGCCTGGAGCTCTGAGCGATAGCGCGCGGATCGCAGGGCGATGCCGATGGATGCCGCCGCCTGATCCAGAAGCTCGACGATGCGGTCATCCACCGGCTGCAGGAAGCCCAGTTCGATCACGGCGTTGACGTTTTCATCGGCGTGGGCCGGCACGAGGACCAGGTGCCTGGGCTTGTCGCGTCCCAAGGCCGACCCGATGGTCAGATAGCCGTCCGGCACGTCGCGAACGATCATCGTCCGTCCCTCGGCGGCGACCTTGCCCAGCAGGCCTTCCTTGACATTGAAGCGCACGGGCACATCGGCGTCGCCCGGAATCCCCAGGGCTGCGGCGCGGTAGAACTGGCCTTTCTCGCCCTTGAACAGCGCGCCGGCCTGGAAGCCGAGATACTGCGCCAGGAAGCTCAGTATGCTGTCGCCCAGTTCCTCGACCGACTTGTCGCCGATCATCGCCTGGGCAAGGCCGACCTGGCCAGATTGCAGCCATTGCTGGCGCGCGCGGGCGCCGACGCCGCGACGGATGAGAATGAAGACGATCGCGGTCAGCGCCGCGCCCAGCAGGCTGGCCAGCGCGCCGCTGACCAGCGCCGTGGTGTAGGCGGCGTCCATCTCGTCCAGACGGCCCTGGCGCAGGCGATTTTCTTCCTGGCGCATGATCGAGAGTTGGTTGCGGACCGCGTCCATCTCGACCTTGCCGCGGTCGGTGCCGACGATTGCGAGCGCCGCCTGATGGCCGTTTTCGCGCCGAAGCTCGACCGTTTCATTGAGCTCGGCCAGCTTGGCGCCGATATGGCGTTTGAGCTGGACGAGATTGGCCTGTTGGGCGGCGTTGTCCCTGGTGAGCGCCGCGACGGTGTCGATGCGCGCGGTCATGGCCGCGGCCGCGCTCTGGTAGGGTTCGAGGTAGCGATCGTTGCCGGTCAGGAGATAGCCCCGCTGGCCGGTCTCCGCGTCCTGGGCGGTGGAGAGAAGATCGTCGAGCGCGACGATGACCTTGTGGGTGTGCCAGATCTTCTCGCTGTTGGTCCGCAGAACCTCGATGTTGCGGTAGGCGATGACGCCGCTGATCAGGAAGAAGGCGAGCACCAGCCCCAGCCCCAGCGCCGTCCATAGCTCCACGTTCGTCCGCGAGGAGGACGCGCCATTCGGTTGGGTCAGTGACATGAGGGCCTCGAAATCGAAGGCTTTTGAGTCTTGCCGCACAGGGCGCGCGAGGCCGGATCGACAGGGGGCGATACCGCTGGACGACCGGATGCGAGGTCTGGCGGCGTCGCACACCCGTCCGAAGGCGCGCCGTCGGGCGACGCGGGGAGCCTCTCCCCGACGTTCGCTGACACCAAAGGCCATGAAATCAACGCGCTACTCCCGACCGCCCGCCCCATGGCGCGGAGCGTCTAACGGAGAGCGCAGAAAAAGGTTCCACGGGGAGCGACGAAAAGTTTCGCGGACGGCGAGGCGTCGGAGATGAGCCGGCGGGCCGGCTTTCCGCTCGCGTCCATGGCCTTCGGAGGCAGGGGGCCCTGACGGCGCGAAGCTCTAGGCGGCCAGATCGCGCCGAATCGTCGCCAGCAGTCGATCGCTCAGCAGCGGCTTTTCGATGAGGGTCGCGCCCAGGCTCCGGGCGCGGCGCCGCACCGCTGCGGGAGGATGGGTAGTGATCAGGATCGCCGGCGCCGTGACCGCGCGCTCGCGCAGGGCCGACAGGGCGTCCAGCCCGCTGATCCCCTCCAGCAGTTGGTCGAGGACCAGGCACGTTGGTCCGGCGGGGAGGGCCATCTCCAGCAGGGCCTCGCCACTGGCCAGGCCGATCACCGTCCAGCCTTCGAGCTGCAGCGTGAAGGTCAACGCCGAGCGCACAGCCTCGTCATCCTCGACGAGGACGATGGTCGAGGGCGAAGGCGAGAGGACTGACATGGCGCACCGTTCGTGAGGTGCGGACCGTGCGCCCGTCGCGTCCGTCGCGCCTTGATCGAAGACAACCCGCCCTCGCCGCACGCGGGCGGTCAGCGCCGAACGGTCATCACCATGCGAACCAGCTGGGACAGGCTGGCGGCCTGCATCTTGCTCATCACGTGGGCGCGATAGATCTCGACCGTGCGCGGGCTGATGCCCAGGTCAAAGGCGATGACCTTGTTGGCGGAGCCCGCGATCAGGCCTTCCAGCACTTCACGCTCGCGTCCGGACAGCAGGTCGAGGCGGCGGTCGAGCTCGGCGATCTGGTCATCCTCGATGCGATCGGCCGCCCGGCGGCGCAGCGCCGAATCCAGCGCGTTCAGCATCAGCTCGTCGTCAAAGGGCTTCTCGATGAAGTCGTGCACGCCCTCCTTCATCGCCTCCACGGCCAGCGGCACGTCGGCATGGCCGGTCATCACGACGATCGGATCGCGATACCCCACCGTGTTCAGGCGGCGCACCAGTTCCAGGCCGTTCATGTCGGGCATGCGCACGTCGGTCAGCACGCAGCCGTTGGCGAGGCCCGGCAGACGCTCCAGAAAATCGCGCGCGGAAGGGTAAAGGGCGCAAGGCATCCTGGCGCTGTCGAGGAGGAAGGCCAGCGAGTCGCGCAGCGCTTCGTCGTCGTCGATGATGTGGACCACACCGTCAGTCATCGCTGTCGTCCCCATCGCCCTCGTCCCCTGTGTCCGCGCGTTTCAGCGTGAAGTGAAACGTCGCGCCGCCGCCCGACGTTTCCTCGGCCCATAGCCGGCCGCCGTGGGCCTCGATGATCGTGCGCGATATCGACAGACCAACGCCCATACCGTCTCGCTTGGTGGTGACGAACGGCGAGAACAGTTGCTCGATCATGTGCGGTGCGATGCCGGGTCCGGTATCGGCGACGCTGACCACGGCGTCCTCTTCCAGGCCCGCGACCGTCACCATGAGGTCGCGGCGCGGCGAGGCTTCCATCGCCTCGATGGCGTTGCGGATCAGGTTGAGCAACACCTGCTGGATCTGGACGCGATCGGCGAGAACCAGATCGATCTCCGGCGCATACTCGAACCGGACCCGCACCCCGTTCTCCTTGACGCCGACCAGGGCCAGGGCCCCGGCCTCCTCGACCAGACGGGGCAGACTCTCGACCGAGCGTTCGGTTTCCCCGCGCGCCACGAAGTCCCGCAGTCTGCGGATGATGTCGCCGGCCCTCAGCGCCTGATCGCCGGCCTTGTCGATGGCGTCGATGACCCGCGCGATCTCGGGAGCTCCGTCCTGCGACAACAGACGCTTGCTGCCCTTCAGGTAGTTGGCGATCGCGGTCAGGGGCTGATTGATCTCATGGGCCAGGGCCGAGGCCATCTCGCCCATGGCGGTCAGCCGCGAGATATGGATCAGCTCGTTCTGCAGTTCCTGGAGGCGCGCCTCGGTCTGCTGTCGCTCGGTCAGGTCCCTGACAAAGCCGGTGAAGAACCGGCCCGCCGTCGTCAGCATCTCGCCGACCGACAATTCCATCGGAAACGTCGATCCATCCTTGCGCTCGCCGACGACGATCCGGCCCTGGCCGATGATGCGACGCTCTCCGGTGGTGTAGTAGCGGGCCAGATAGCCGTCGTGCGCGTCCCGGTGAGGGCTGGGCATCAACAGGCTGACATTGCGCCCCGCCACCTCGGCGGAAGACCAGCCAAACAGACGCTCGGCCGCCTGGCTGAAGGACTGGATCCGGCCGGCATCGTCGATCACGACCATGGCGTCAGGAACCGTGTCGAGAATGGACTTCAGGTGGGCCTCGCGCGCGGCCAGATCGTCATTGGCCCGCTCGGCTCGACGCCGACCGGCGTGGAAGGCCTCACCGCCGATCAGCACGAAGATGCTGACGGTGAAGAAAAGCGCCACGCCAAGCAGGTCTCCCTGATCGAGGGCGCGCTTGCGCAGGGCCAGGCCAAGGCACGCCATGGCCGCCAGGGCCGTGCTGATCGCGCCGGTCGATGCGCCGCCAAACACCGAAGCGCCGATCACGGCCGGCATGAAGAACAGATAGACGCCGCGTTCGCCCAGAACGGGCTCGCAGGCTAGCCTGGCCATGACGCTGGCCGATACCAGACCCGCGCTCAGCAACAGCGCGCGCGCCAGGTGTCGGGGCTGGGCCCAGCGCGTCCGCGCCAGGAATGAACGATAGACCGTCCGCAGATCGTTCATCTTCCGGTCGACCCCGCCCTCCGGCAAACGTCTTAGGGTGATGACACGGATTGGTCGCCATAGCCCCCTCGATATCGCGCTTTCGATGTCAAAGACTCGTCGCGGCGCCTTCCAGGGCGGGGAAGGCGCGATGATCACCCCGGCGATTGATCGCTCGGTCCGCGACGGGCTGATGGGTGTGTCGTCTCTTCACCCGGCGGACGACAGCGCCTGGATTGGCGGCGCCTGCCCTATAGTCTTCTCATTTTGAGAAAATATCCCGAGATTCTTCGATCGATAGGTAAATCTGCGTATGCGTCAAGTTGGTCTCGGCCGCCTGTTCATAATCTGCATTTAACCAAATGCTGGGAAGGCTCTGATGGCAGGAAGGGCCCCCCATGATTGAATTCGAGACGATAGAGGAGCAGCGCCGCATCGGCGGAAAGCTGGTCGTCGCTTGTATCGCCGCGATGGTGCTTCTCGTGCCGGGCGCGTGCGCCGTGGCGCATGGGCCTGTCCTGACATCGTTCCTGGTCGCGCTGGGTCTCGCCGTCGTTGCGCTGGCGATCTATCGCTGGCGATCCGAACGCCTGGGACAACGCCTTGTCGCCGCCGTCGCCCTGATGGGCCAGATCACGCTCTTTGTTCTCGCCTTCAAGGGCGATCCGCTGCAGGCCCAGGCGCGGATGGCCTTCCTGGCCGGGCTGGCGCTGCTGGTGGCCTATGGCGACTGGCGCATCGTCGCCGCCGGCGCGGCCCAACTGGTCATCCTCGACGTGGTCGCGGCGCTTTGGTTCCCGCACCATCTGTCGGCCGACGCCCGCCCCCTGGCGGTGATGTTCAGCATCGGCGTGACGCTGGCCACGGCCTGGTCGCTGATCTGGCTGACCGCCGGGGTCTCCCGGCTGTTCGCCACCGTTTCCGCCCGCACGGACCGCGCCGAGGACGCCGCGCGCCGCGCCGACGCGGCCAATGCGCAAGCCACGCTCGAACGCGCGGCCCACGACGCGTCCAACGCCGAGAAGGCCACGCTCCGGGCCGCCATCGAAGCCGAGCAGACCGAGGTGGTGGAGGCCCTTGATCGCGCGATCTCGCGACTCGCCGACGGTGATCTGACGGGCCGCGTCGAGGTGGTGTTCGCGCCCCGCTACGAGGGGCTGCGCGCCACGTTCAACCACGCGCTGGACCGGCTGCGCGCCGCCCTCAGCGAAATCCACAACAACGCCGCCAGCATGAACGCCGGCGTGGCCGACATGAGCCGCGCCACCGACGACCTGGCGCAAAGAACCGAACACCAGGCCGCCAGCCTGGTTGAGACGGCCGCCGCCCTCGACGAGATCACCACGGCCGTGACCGAAACCGCTCGCGGGGCGCGCCAGGCCAACGCCGCCGCGGCCGGCGCGCAACAGGAAGCCAAGAATTCCGACACGGTGGTCATGGGGGCGGTCGAGGCGATGACCCTGATCGAGAGCTCTTCAGGCCAGATCGGCCAGATCGTCTCGGTCATCGACGAGATCGCGTTCCAGACCAACCTGCTGGCGCTCAACGCCGGGGTCGAGGCGGCCCGGGCCGGAGAGGCGGGCAGGGGCTTCGCGGTGGTGGCGCAGGAAGTCCGGGCCCTGGCGCAGCGCTCGGCTCAGGCCGCCAGCGAAATCAAGACGCTGATCGAACTGTCGGGCCGCCAGGTGTCGGCCGGCGTGGAACGCGTGGGCCACACCCGCGAGGCCCTGGAGCGCATCGTCGCGCGGGTTTCCGAAATCGACGCCCAGGTCACGGCGATCGCCCGGTCGGCCAATGATCAGGCCCAGCGCCTGGATGACGTCAACACGACCATGGGCGCGATGGATCGGGTCGTTCAGCAGAACGCCGCCATGGTCGAGCAGACCACGGCCGCGGCCCATGCGCTCAAGCGCGAGGCGGGCGAACTCACCGACCGCGTCGCGCTCTTCCGGCTTGAGGGGGCGGCGACGTCGTCCCGCGTCGAGAAAGCCGCCTGAACGACCGTGGTCAGGCATAGGCCAGGGCGGCCGGCGACGAAATCGTCGGCGATCGCCTGTGTGGCGACCTGATCGACTATAGCCTGAGTAACGGCGCGGGCCCTGCCCGTCGCGAGGCAGCCTTGAGTTGGCGGCTTCAGCAGGTTCCGGAAGCACATTCATGATTTTCGAAAATGATTAACCTCAACCTTTCGGCATTCCTTAGGGCGAGGGTGCGACAACGTCGTCATCAGTTGTTGGTCGCCACAGGGAATGGGCCATGAAATTTTCGATCGCCGTCGTCGCTGGCTTTGCCGGTAGCCTCTTCATCGCCCAAGCCGCTTCGGCCGCCGGCGGCTTTGAAGACCAAATGGGCCGCTGCCTGCAGCAGTACGCCAACACCCGCGACGCCGCTCAGGTGATGCTGGAATGCACCGCTGACGCCGGCAAGCTGGGCGACTGCAAGGTCGTTGAAAATTCGGCCGCCGGTAAGGGCTTCGACAAGGCCGCCATGTGCATCGCCGAGAAGCTGCCGATGGGCGCCAAGTCGGGTTCGGTGAAGGTTCCCTTCCGCTTCCCGGGCGGCGCATAAGCCTCACCGCTTAGCGTTCACGATCAATCGCCTCCGTTGAGCCTTCAACGGAGGCGATTTTCGTTTGCGGCCCATGCCGGGCGCGCCGATCGCCTGAGAGACGTGCTAGCCTGGGCTTGACCGGGGTCAAGACCCGCCAAGTCGCCCCGCGGTACGAACGGGTGTGTCTGATCCTGGAGATTCTCGTGCGTCGGATATCGATCCTGAGCCTGTTGCTGGTCGCGGCCTGCGCGCCGGTGGCCCCGCCCCGCCCGGCGTCCGCCGCGCCGCCCGTGGCGCTCGCCTCCAGTCCCGTCGAACGCGGCAAGGCGCTGGTCGAGGCGCGCTGTTCGGCTTGCCATGCCGTGGGGACAAGCGGGGACAGCCCGGTCTCGCCCGCGCCGCCGTTCCGGACCCTGGGTCAGCGCTATCCCGTGGCCAATCTGCAGGAAGCCTTCGCCGAGGGGATCTCGACGGGGCACCCCAAGATGCCCGAGATCGTTCTTGAGGCGCAGCAGGTCAATGACCTGATCGCCTATCTGGAAAGCCTCCAGCCCGCTGCGAAGAAAAACTGAGCGCGCCATGATCGAGCACGAGCGCATCGCCATCATCGGCGCCGGTCATGTGGGGTCGACGGCGGCCTACGCCCTGATGCTGCGGGCGTTGTTTCGCGAGATCGTTCTGGTCGACAGTGACACGGCGCTGGCGCAGGCCGAGGCCGCCGATCTCTCCGACGCCAACGCCCTGGCGCGCCCGGCCAGGATCTGGGCGGGCGACTATGCCGACGCCGGCCTGGCGCGGATCGCCGTGATCACCGCCGGCGCGGCCACGCGGGGCTCCGAGGATCGTCTTTCGGTCGCCAGTCGCAGCGCCGCCATCGTCACCAGCTGTGTCGATCAGCTGCTGGGCGCCGGGTTCGCGGGGATCATCCTGGTCGCCGCCAATCCCGTGGATCTGATGACCCTGGTGGCCCTGCGCCGTTCGGGCTTTCCGCCCGCGCGCGTCATCGGCTCGGGCACGCTGCTGGACTCCAGCCGCTTCAAGCAGGCCCTGGCCGGGCGTCTGGACGTGGCGTCCAGCGCGATCGACGCCATGGTGCTGGGCGAGCACGGCGACAGCGAAGTGGCGGCCTTCTCGGTCGCCCGGATCGGCGCGGTGGCGCTGGATCAGTTCCCCGCCGCCGGAGCGGCTCTGGACCACGCCCAGATCGCTCATGATGTGCGCACGGCCGCCTATCGCATTATCCAGGGCAAGGGCTACACCTCGTTCGGCGTCGCCACCGCCATCGTACGGATCTGCGAGGTCATCCAGCGGGGCGAGCGGGCGGTGCTTCCGGTCTCGACTCTGCTGACCGGGGAATACGGCATCCGCGACCTGTGCCTGAGCCTGCCCTGCGTGCTGGGCGCCGGCGGGGTCGAGCACGTGCTTTCGCCGCCTCTTTCCGAGCAGGAAGTCATCGCCTTGCAGGCCTCGGCCGCCACGCTCCGAAACGCCCTCGACGCCCTGTGATCCCATGCTAGCGTCCCGGTCCTGAATCAGGACGGGGATGAGAGATGCGTAAGGGTATCAAGGTTATGGCGGTGGTCGGCGCGTTGGGCGTCGCGGCGTCGGCCCAGGCAGCGCAGGTCGAGGCGGTGAGCGCCGCGCGCCTGCTGGACGTGACCACCGGCAAGTATGTCGACAATCCTATGGTGGTGATCACCGACGGGCGCATCACCGCCATCGGCAAGAAGGGCGAAGTGCCCGTGCCGGCCGGCGCTACTCTGGTCGACCTGCCTGGCGCGACCTTGCTGCCGGGCCTGATCGACATGCACGTCCATCTGGACAGCCTGGCCGAGATCGGCGGGTATAACAGCCTGGAACACAGCGACCGCTTCTGGAGCGTGGTCCAGACGGCCAACGCCAAGAAGACCCTGGAGGCCGGCTTCACCACCGTGCGCAATGTCGGCTCGGCCGATTTCGACGACGTGGGCCTGCGCGAGGCCATCGACGGCGGCTATGTGTCTGGCCCGCGCGTCGTCACAGCCGCCTACGCCATCGGCGCGACGGGCGGTCACTGCGACTCCACCTTCTTCCCGCCGTCGATGGACGAGAAGAGCCCCTACAACATCGACAGCCCCGACGAGGCCCGCAAGGTGGTGCGGACGCTGAAGAAGTACGGCGCCCAGGTGATCAAGATCTGCGCGACGGGCGGGGTGTTCTCGCGCGGCGACGAGCCGGGCCAGCAGCAACTGACCCTGGCCGAGATGACCGCCGTGGCCGACGAGGCCCACATGGCCGGCATCAAGGTGGCGGCCCACGCCCACGGCGCGGCGGGCATCCGCGAGGCGATCAAGGCCGGTATCGACACCATCGAGCACGCCAGCCTGGTCGACGACGAGGGCATCAAGCTGGCGGTCCAGCATGGGACCTACTTCTCGATGGACATCTACAACACCGACTACACCCAGGCCGAGGGCAAGAAGAACGGCGTACTGGAAGACAACCTGCGCAAGGATCGCGATATCGGCGAGATCCAGCGGCAGAACTTCAAGAAGGCCCTGAAGGCGGGCGTGAAAATGGTCTACGGCACCGACGCCGGGGTCTATCCGCACGGCGACAACGCCAAGCAGTTCGCGGTGATGGTGCGCTATGGCGCCACTCCGCTGCAGGCGATCCAGGCCGCCACCGTGACCGCCGCCGAGGCCCTGGGCCAGACCAAGGACGTCGGCCAGGTGGCCGTCGGCCGCTATGGCGACATCATCGCGGTGTCGGGTGATCCGCTGGCGGACGTCACGGTGCTGGAAAAGCCCGTGTTCGTCATGAAGGGCGGGGCGGTCGTCCGTCAGCCGTAGAAGGCGATGGTCCGGGGCGCGCCGGCGGCGGCCCCGGACCAGGTTCTCGCTATTTCAGGAAGATCTCGACACGACGGTTCTGGTCGCGGCCTTCCGGCGTGCCGTTGTTGCGCACCGGCAGTTCGCTGCAGAAGCCGACTGTGTTGTCGATCTGCAGGCCCAGGGTGCCCAGGGCCTTGGCGATGCTCTTGGCCCGCGACAGGGACAGGGCGCAATTGGCGGTGTACTCGCCGGAGCTGTCGGCGAAGCCCGCCAGCACGATGGTCTTGTCCGTCGAGCGCTCCATCCGCTCCAGCACCCGGCGCAGGTCCTGCGAGGCGCGAGTGTCGAGCTCGGCCGAGCCTGTGCGGAAGCGGAAGGTTGTGCCCAGCTGCTCGGCGCCGTTGCGCAGGCGGCAATAGGCGTTGGGATCCCCGCGCCAGCGCGAGGACAGGCGACAGCCGCCGCGGGTCGAGACCTCCTCGCGCGACACGATCTGGTTGAGGTCGAGGTCGACGAAGTGGGCCTGGCGGACGATCGCCTGGCCGCGCGCCGACAGCGCGAAGGTGATGAAGTCCTTGACCGCGGGGTTCGTCGGATCGCTGGAGCTGTAGAGGAACAGGCGGCGGCTTAGCGGGTAGTTCTCGGTCTTGATGCTGAAGCGCGTCGGCTCCAGGGCGGACGACTCGCCGTCGCTGACCGCCACCGCGCGGGTGGTCTTCACATAGGGCAGACCGACGAAGCCGACGCCGCCCGGATCGCGCGAGACCGCTTCCTCCAGCTGGGCGCTGTCCTCGAACCGTTTGGCCGCGGCCAGGGGCGAGTCCTTCAGGACAAGCTCCTTGAAGGTGTCGTAGGTGCCGGACTCGTCATTGCGCGCATAGAGGCGGATGGGCCGGTCAGGGCCGCCGACCTCGGACCAGTTGGTCACCTCGCCCGAGAAGATGCGGCGCAGTTCGTGGCGCGAGAGGGTGGGGGTTTCGTTGCTGGCCGGCACGATGACCGCCACGCCGTCCAGGCCCAGCACATACTCGTTCGAGACCGAGCGCATGTCGCCCATGGAAGCCAGGCTTTCAGCCTCGGCGTCCTTGACCGGGCGCGAGGCCATGCCGATGTCGGACGCGCCGCTCTTCAGGTCGGTGAAGGCGGTGGCGCTGCCGTGAGCCCGCACGATGACCTGGATGTCCTTGTCTTCGAGACGGGCGCTGATGATCTTTTCCGGCGCGGGCTTGCCGGTGATCTTGCGTTCCTCCTCGCGGATGTTGGTCGCGCCCTTGGCCGCCAGCCAGGCCTTGACCAGTTCGGGCGCCAGCGAGCTGCCGACGGTGTTGGAGCCGGAAAGGCTGAGATAGTAGTCGCTGGCGCTGCCCGGAGCGGCGCCCCCGCCGCTGGTCGTCTTGTCGCCGCCGGACAGGGCGCCGTAGAGCCCGATCAGCAGGAACAGGCCGATCACGATCCCTACGCCGGCAAGCGCCGGGCGGATGAATGACTTCGCCTTCTCGGTGGCGGTGGGCTTCACGAACTGCAGCCGGCTGCCGCACTCCGGGCACACGCTGTCCGCCGAGGTGATGGGGATCTGCTCCTTGGCCGCCGCCTTGGCGCACTGGCTGGGCAGGTTGGTGCAAACGCCGAAGGTCGTGGACATGGTCAGGCTTCCCGCCGGATGAGCTTCATGGCGTCGCGCGCGGCGCTGTTCCACGCGGCGACTTCGGGATCGGTGGCGTCGCCGCCTTTGGCGGCTTTCACGGACTCGACCACTTCCATGATCTTGGTCCGCGCCGCCTCGCGGTCGGGGTCGCTGGTCAGGGCGCCCTTGCCCAGAGCGTCTTCGACGGTGTCCTCCAGGGCGAAGTACTCGGTCTCGCCGCAGCCTTCCGTGGCGCCAAGGGCGCTGTCGCCCAGCACCAGCGGATCCAGGTCGAAACCGTCGGCGTCCTTGCGAACCAGCACCAGCTGGTCGCGGCCCGAGGACTGGCTGCGTACGGTCGCCACCGCGCCCAGCGCGACGCCGACCAGCAGCACCGGCCGCAGGCGGGTGGCGACCTGGGCCCGGTCGGCCACGAACAGTTCGGGGAACTGCGAGCCGTCGCCTTCGGTGTGCACCTCAAGCTGGGCCCGCGCCTTACCCTCGGCCAAGCGGTCGTTGTAGCGGTCGCGCAGGCCGCGCACGACGCGCGCGAAGCGCAGCGGGAACAGGTTGACCAGGGTCACCAGGGCGATGTCGCCCGAGGTGTCGTCCGAGCGGATGAAGTCGACATCGCCGCCTGGGCGGGCGTTCTTGAACGCACGCTCCAGCTTGTCGACGAAGTCTTTCTGCTCGGGCGGGGCGGGGACAATGACGGCGAAGCTCTCGACGCCGCGCGGGGCTGGGGATTTGCCGGGGAACGACTTGTTGACCTCGGCCTCGTCGAAGCTGATGAACCGGCCGGCGCCGCGCGTCAGGGCGGCGGCTTCGCTGTTCAGGCGCTCCTGGTCGTCGCCCCACTGGTCGCGCAGCTTGTCGATGACCGAGACGCCGATCACGCGATCGCTCTTTTCGGTCACCAGGCGCTGGTGGGCCGAGGCCACCTCCTCGGCGCTGGCCGCGGTCAGGGCGTTCTGCACGTCGGTCTCGGCCAGGCGGCGCGAGAACAGCGAGAAGGTCGGCTGGTTGCCCAGGGCCTCCAGGATCTTCTGGCGCAGCTTGGCGGTGTGGGTGCGCTGCTCCTCCTCGGAGAGAACCAGCGTGCGGCGGGCTTTCTCGACCGCGCCGGCGTCGCCGATGGTCGTGACGTAGGACGGCGCGTCGCTGGGCGCGGCCCCGACCATGCCCTTGCGGGCCTGAACGCGTTTCATCGCCCGGTCGGCGGCCTCGGTGACCACCTTCTCGGCCGCGTCGATCGAGCTGGCCAGGTCGGTCAGTTCGCTGCGCAGGTCCTCCATCAGCGACCGCGAGAAGCGCGCCGCCTCGGCCAGGGTGCGGGCGGTGTACTGCTCGCGCAGGATGAAGCCGGCCTTGGTCATCTCGCGCTCGCGCGAGCCGGGGATCAGGCGGAACTCGTTCCACTTGCGCTCGATCTCGCCGAACTGGCGGTCCAGGTCGTCTGCCGAGGACTCGCGCTTGGCGGCGAAGTCGGCGACCTGGTTCAGGCGCTCCTCGATGTCGACCAGCAGGGCGTCGACCACGCGGCCGTTCTCCGAGATCGCCCGGACGCCGTTGCGCCAGTCCTCGAACAGCGACTGTTCGATCAGGTTACGAATGGCCTGGGCGAGGTTCTTGCGGTCGCGGCCGGCGGCCTGGAAGAACTGCGGCACGCCCGCGTTGCGGAAATTCTGCGACCAGGCGGTCTGGAACAGGGTCTTCAGCTCGTTCAGCCACTGGGCGCGGTCGGTCTGCTGAGCCAGGCCCACATAGTGGGTCTCCCAGGTCTCCCACTCCTCGGCGAAGGTCTTCCAGCGCTTTGAACCCTCGGTGTCGATGATCGGACGCTGCAGGCGCAGGTGGTCGTCGGTCAGGCGCCAGTCCTCGCGCTTCTGCTTGTCGGCGACGAACTCGGCGTTGGCGCGCGGCCGGGCGTTCTCGAGATAGCCGACGCCGTCCTGCCAGTTGTTGAAGGCCAGCTGGCGCAGGCCCTGCATCTCGAAGTCGTAGGTCAGGGACTCGCGGATCGCTTCTTCTGGGAAGGCGATGCGGCGGACACCGAACGACAGGAACCGCACCGAGCGCTGGCCGATCTTCGCCCCGGCCGAGATTTCCGGCGAGGCGTCGCCGTTCTCGGAGTTCTCCATCCGCACCAGGCCGTCCCAGTTGACCTTGCGGGCGACGATCACCTTCTGGAAGACGAAGTCCGCCAGGATGTCGGGCAGGTCGCGGTCGATCGCGGCGCGGAAGCCCAGGTTGTTGTCGTCGGTGAAGACGTAGGCGCCGTTGTACCAGAAGCCGCCGGGGTTCTTGACCGGTCCGCCGCCGCCCACGACGTCGAACGGCGCGAACGCCCCCGCGCCCATGGCGTTCAGCTCCATCAGGGCCGCATAGGCGTTGGCGTGATAGTTGCCGGTGTTCCACTTGGCCGGCGGGTTCAGGTCCGGCAGGTAGAGATAGAGCACGATCTTTTGGCGTGGATCCGGATACATGGCGCGCAGCTGGGCGACCGTGTCGACGATCGCGCCCGAGCCCGTGCCGCCGGCCAGGCCGCAGAAGATGTGGAAGGTGACGTCGGTCGAACGCGGCCCCTGCTGCTGCATGTCGGCCACGATGGTCGAGACCGAGTCGCGAAACTTGCGGGCGCTCATGGCGAACAGGAACCGGCCCAGGCGGCGCTTCTGGCCGCCGGCCGAGTCGATGTTCAGGCTGGCCAGGATCTCGCCCCAGGCCGTCCTGTCGCCGATCCATGGCTTCAGGTTCGGGTGAGCGTTCAGGTCGTCGACGATGCTGTTGAGGTTCGCCTGGGCGATCAGCATCTGGCTGCGCTTGGGCAAGTGGATCGACTTGCCCAGCACGGTCCAGGCCGGATCGCCATCGACGAAGGACTTGGGGTCGCTGTCGACGAACAGGTAGTCGACGACCGTGTTGTCGGGCTGACGATCGCGAAACGAGCGATACATGGACTTGCGCATCGCGCGCAGAACCCGGCCGCCCGTGCCGCCGAGCCCGATCATCAGGTGATTCATACTTCTGGCCCCAAACCCATAGCGACACAGCTATAACGCGTGTGTGACGGATTGGCGAAGACCCTTGGTTCGCCGAACCGGGTTCTGATTGCAGGCGCTCCGCAGGCGCCGCCTTAACTTGACCCTTTCGGCCGCGTGAGCGATCACCCGGGTCTTCTTTCCAAAGGATCTTCGCGCCCGTGATCGCCTTCGAGGCCGTTTCCAAGACCTATTCAGCCGGCGGTCACGCCGCCCTCAGCGAGGTGTCGCTGTCGGTGAAGGCCGGCGAGGTGTTCGGGGTGATCGGGGCCTCGGGCGCCGGCAAGTCGACCCTGATCCGGCTGATCAACGGGCTGGAGAAGCCCACCGGCGGTCGCGTCGTGGTCGATGGCGACGATGTCGCCGCCCTGGGCGTCGAGGGGCTGCGCGCCCTTCGGCGCCGGGTGGGGATGATCTTCCAGCACTTCAACCTGCTGTCGTCCAAGACCGTGGCCGACAATGTCGCCTTCCCGCTGAAGCTGGCCGGTCGTCCGGCCGCCGAGGTCAAGGCGCGCACGGCCGAGCTGCTGGCGCGGGTGGGCCTGTCGGACCACGCGACCAAGTATCCGGCCCAGCTGTCGGGCGGGCAAAAGCAGCGCGTGGGCATCGCCCGGGCCCTGGCGACGGGTCCAAAGGTGCTGCTGTGCGACGAGGCGACCAGCGCCCTGGATCCGGAGACCACCGAGCAAATCCTGGATCTGGTCTCGGGTCTCAATCGCGAGCTGGGCCTGACCATCGTGCTGATCACCCACGAGATGGACGTGGTGCGCCGCGTCTGCGACCGGGTGGCGGTGCTGGAGGCCGGCCGCGTGGTGGAGGCCGGCGCGGTTGAGGACGTCTTCCTGCATCCGGCCAGCGACACCGCCCGCCGCTTCGTGCGCGAGGCCGATGGCGAACCCGCCGCCGGCGCCGTGCTGGCCGGCCGCGTGGTGCGGCTGACCTTCAAGGGCGAGGCGACCTACAAGCCGGTGCTGGGCGAGGTGGCCCGCGCCACGGGCGTCGACTATTCGATCCTGGGCGGCCGCATCCATCGTTTGCGCGAGACGCCCTACGGTCAGTTGACCCTGGCCCTGACCGGCGGCGACGTCGACGCGGCCATCGCCCAGTTCAAGGCCGAGGGCGTGCGGGTGGATCCCGTCCTGATCGGGGAGGCCCCCACCAGGGAGAATGGCCGATGAGCGTGTCCAACATCGACTGGTCCGAGATCGCCCAGGCCACCCTCGACACCCTGAGCATGCTGGGCGGATCGATGGTGCTGACCGTCGCGCTGGGACTGCCGCTGGGCGTGATCCTGTTCCTGACCGGCAAGGGCCAGATGCTCGAGAACCGCCTCGCTCACGGTGCGCTGTCGTTGCTGGTCAACATCCTGCGCTCGGTCCCGTTCGTGATCCTGCTGATCGTGATGATCCCCCTGACCGTGGCTCTGGTCGGCACGTCGCTGGGCGTGGCCGGCGCGATCCCGCCGCTGGTGGCCGGCGCCGCGCCCTTCTTCGCCCGCCTGGTCGAGACCGCTCTGCGCGAGGTCGACAAGGGCGTGGTCGAGGCCAGCTTCGCCATGGGCGCGAAGCGTCGGCAGGTGGTGCTGGGCGCGCTGTTGCCCGAAGCCATGCCGGGGATCATCGCCGCCGCGACGGTCACGGCCATCGCGCTGGTGTCCTACACGGCCATGGCCGGGGTGGTCGGGGCCGGCGGCCTGGGCGATCTGGCCATCCGCTTCGGCTATCAGCGCTTCCAGACCGACGTGATGGTGGTGACTGTCGTTCTGCTGCTGGTTCTGGTGCAGGCGTTGCAGATGATCGGCGATCGGGTGGTGCGGCGGGTCTCGCACCGTTGAGGCCTTGCGTCCTTCGAGGCTCGCCACTGGCTCGCACCTCAGGATGAGGAATTCAGAATAGCGCTCCTCATCCTGCGGCGCCCGCGCAGCGGGCCTCGAAGGACGCACGGCGTTCCCATCGCGGCGCCCAAACGCTAGAAGGCGGCCATGACCGACGAAACGCCCATCCTCTCCGCCCCGCCGCCCGAACATTGGGACGAGGCCTTCGCCAAGGCGCTGATCGGCAAGACCCTGCTGGTCGGCCTGACCTTTCTCGACGAGGACGGTGAGATCACCGAGCGCCAGCAGGTCTTCGGCGTGGTGATCGAGGCCGACGATCGCGACGGTATCGTGCTGGACCTGCTGGGCGAGCACGACGGCGACACCTATGCCCTGCCGCCCCAAACGTCAGCCATCAAGGCGGCCGAGGCGGGCGTCACCAGCCTGGCGGGCGACGCGCCCGACTTCGTCGTCAGCTGGACGATCCACGGCGCGCCGGACGAGCCGGCCAATGACGAGGACCTGGACTAGAGACGTACTCTACGAAGCGCCTAAAGGTCTCAAACCCTTGTCATCCCGGAAGCCTCGCAGAGGCTGTCCGGGACCCAGGGGCAGCCGCAGTGCATCGGCCCCTGGGTCCCGGCTCTCCGCTTCGCTGCGGCCGGGATGACAAGCTTTGGGAGGTTGAATTGAGGCCGAACCTCAGCTCTGATCGAACGGAAACGGCAGCCTGCCTGCCTTGAACAGGATGTCCGGGTTCTCGTCATAGTCGCCCAGCTCGACGTCGGCCGAGGCGGCGAAGGCCACGACGCCTTCGCGCAGCGGCGCCAGGCGCTCGGCCTTGCGGCGGGCCTCGGCGGCGTCCTTGCAGCCGATCTGCTGCTCGGCCTTCAAGCCCTTGCCGCGCCCGGCGATATAGGCTTGCACGATATAGACGGTTTCCTTGGCCATCCCTCCTGAGGCGACCTGTTCGACGGCAGGGTCAAGTGATCCCTCCATCGCCGATCAGGAAATCTGATTTCGCTCCCCGCCGAAAACCGGGCAAAACCCTACTCGATTTATCGCCTTATGGAGCCGTTCATGGTCGCCCGTCGCGCTTTCGTCGCCCTCAGCCTCGCCGCTCTGGCGCTTGCCGCCTGCGGCCAGAAGCCCGCCGCCTCGTCGAGCGCCAGCGACACCCTGACCGTCGCGGCCACGGCCATCCCGCACGCCGAGGTGCTGGAGTTCATCAAGCCCAAGCTGGCGGCCCAGGGCCTGAAGATCGAGATCAAGGTCTTCAACGACTACGTCCAGCCCAACACCCAGGTGGCCGAGAAGCGCATCGACGTCAGCTATTTCGAGACGCTGCCCTATCTGGAGACCTTCAACCGGGACAAGGGCACGCACCTGGTGCCGATCAAGGGCATCCA
Source organism: Caulobacter sp. (assembly GCF_965279145.1). NCBI lineage: Bacteria > Pseudomonadati > Pseudomonadota > Alphaproteobacteria > Caulobacterales > Caulobacteraceae > Caulobacter > Caulobacter sp. The sequence goes on along the minus strand of NZ_OZ257139.1, from coordinate 377,446 downwards.
CATCGAGCCGATGGGCCTGTATTCGGCCAAGCTGAAGTCGGTGGCCGAAATTCCGCAAGGCGCGACCGTTGCCATTCCCAACGACGCCAGCACCGAGGGCCGCGCCCTGCTGCTGCTGTCGCGCAACGGCGTGATCACCCTGAAGGACCCGACCAACGCCCTGTCCAGCCTCAAGGACATCGTCGACAACCCCAAGGGCCTGAAGTTCAAGGAACTGGAAGGCGCCACCCTGCCGCGCGTGCTGGGTCAGGTCGATCTGGCGATCATCAACACCAACTACGCCCTGGACGCCAAGCTGAACCCGACCAAGGACGCCCTGCTGATCGAAGACAGCAAGAGCCCCTATGTGAACTATCTGGTCGGTCGCCTGGACAACAAGGACGACCCGCGCGTCCAGAAGCTGGCCGCCGCCCTGACCACCCCCGAGGTCCGCGCGTTCATGCAGCAGAAGTACGAAGGCGCGGTGGTGCCGGCGTTTTAAACAGGGCGGCTAGCGCCGACTGACATTTCAGCCTACCTATCAGGGCTCAACCTGAACGGAGCCTCGCCCGTGCCACTTTCGCCTGTCCAGGACGCGCGTTCGCGGATGCTGGTGCTAGACGTCTGTTCCTCGTCGGGCCTGGAGGACTGGTCGCCGGACCTTCAGAAGGCCAAGGTCTATGAGCGGATCCTGCTGGACCTGATCCTGGGCGAACTGGCGCCCGGCGCGCGGCTTGACGAGCAGTCGCTGGCGGCCCGCTACGAGACCGGCCTGGCCGGCGTGCGCGACGCTCTGGGCCGTCTGGCGCTGGAGGGTCTGGTCATCCGTCGCGCTCGGTCAGGCACCCTGGTCGCGCCGCTGGATCTGGTGGAACTGCGTCAGGGCTATGAGGCCCGGGCGCTGATCGAGCCGCACTGCGCGGGCCTAGCCGCCCGTCACGCCTCGAAGGCCGAGGCCAAGGCCATCCTCGACGCCTTTGCCGACGGGGAGCAGGCGGCGCGGGAGCGCGACCTGCCGGCCCTGGTGGCCATGGACCAGCGTTTCCACGCCGCCGTGGCCCGCGCCAGCCAGAACCTGGCCCTGGCCCGCATCCTCATTCCCCTGCAGCACAAGGCCGCGCGATTCTGGGTGTTCTCGTTCGGCGGGGCCACCGAGGCCGAACTGATGGCCGATATCGAGCAGCACCGCGACGTGGCCCGCGTGATCGCCAAGGGCGATGTCGAAGGCTCGCGCGCCGCCATGATGCGAGTGCTGAACATCACGCCCGACGCCGTGCAGCGGCCCATGGTCGGGGCGGCCTAGACCTTTTCCCCGGCGGGGATGACGTTCGAACTCTAATTCCCGTACTTTTCAAAGGGTGAGGCGCGGAGGTCACAGGTCTCTCGCAATATCATCTGAAATGTCAGAAGGCATTTTGACGAACGCCGCGTCATTCCCAAATGGTGCAGGTCGCCGCCCGCATCGCCGGGCAATACGGGGTTCGTCCGCATGTCGTTTCGTCGCGCGCTGCTTTCCGCCAGTCTTCTGTCGCTCGCCGCCGCAAGCGGAGCTCAGGCTGAAGAGCAGATCTCCGACCAGGTCGACACGGTGCTGGTACTGGCCCGCGACAAGGCCGGGCTGCTGGAGAAGCAGCCGTCCAGCACGGTGTTCGGGATCGACAAACCGCTGATCGAGACGCCGCGCTCGGCCAGCCTGGTCAGCGACGTGACGCTGGAACGCTTCGGCATCGAGACCCTGGACGGGATCTCGGCGGTCTCGCCAGGGACCCACACCGCCAGCTTCTACGGCGTGCCGGGCGCGCTGAATATTCGCGGCACCCTGGCCGAGAACTACTTCCGAGGCTTCAAGCGGGTGGAGAACCGCGGGACCTATTCGACCCCGATCGGCGGCGCGGCGCGGATCGAGATCCTGCGCGGCCCGCCGACCCCGGTCTATGGCGCGGGCAAGGTCGGGGGGCTGGTGAACTTCATCCCCAAGTCGGCCCGCGACGAAGGCCGCTTCCTGGCCCAGCCGGAAGGGCAGGTCACCGCCACCTTCGGCAGTTTCAACAAGAAGTTGCTGACCGGCCAGTTCGGGGCTCCGGTCAGCCTGGGCGCGGCCGAGGGCGGCGTCTATGCCTATGGCGAGGTCGAGGACAGCCACAGCTATTATCGGGGCGTCTATCCGCGTCACCAGACGCTGGAACTGTCGGCCGATTTCGACCTCGGCGACGGCTGGAGCACGGCCTTCGGCGGCATGGCCTTCCACTCTGACGGCGACGTTCAGACGCCCGGCTGGAACCGCCTGACCCAGGACCTGATCGACAACCGCACCTACATCACCGGCCGCGACTCCAGCCTGAAGGACGCCGACGGCAATGGTCGCCTGACGCCCAACGAGGTGGGCTTCTATCCTTATGCCAGCGCGCTCTACATTCCGTACTACGGCTTCCCCAGCAGTGACGCGGCCCACACGCTGGACACCGGCGTCGGCAAGACCAGGCTCAACCGTCGCACGGTCTATATCAGTCCGGCCGACTTCTCGAAGACCACCACCGGCACGCTCTATTTTGACCTGGCCAAGGACCTGGGCGGCGACCGGACGCTCAAGCTGCAGCTGTTCCACGACACCCAGGACAACAAGCGCTTTGTCTCCTACGGCTATCCGTCGGCCGTGGACGCCAAGGTCAGCGAGGCGCGGATCACCCTGGCCCTGCCGACGCGCGTCGGGGCGGTCAGCGCACGGACCCTGGCCGGCGCGTCTTATCGCCGGTTCGAGGGGCGTCGTCGCGAGAGCTATAACAGCGGCCTGATCGCCATCGACCGCCGCGACATCGCCTTTGGCGCCACGGCGACCGACACCATCGACAGCCCGTTCACTAGCGAGGCCGGCGGTATCGGTTTGCAGTGGGAGAACGACAACCGCTCGACCTGGAACCAGACGGGCGTGTTCTTCACGTCGGATGTCGAGGCCGGGCGCTGGAACCTGGTCCTGGGCGGGCGCTACGATCACTACGACGTCGAGAGCCAGGACACGGGCTTTCTCAGCTACACGGTCGCGGGCCGCCAATCGGACGATCGCGACAAGGCCACCTGGAACGCCAGCCTGACCTACAAGACCGCGTTCGGCCTGATGCCCTACCTCAGCTACGCCAAGGCCTCGGCGCTGGAGATGAGCCAGGCCGGCGACATCGCGCCCTCACTGGTGGCCGACGGCTCGTGGCTGTCGGGCTCGAATCTCGCTGAGACCGGCGTGAAATTCCAACTGCTGGACGGGACCCTGGTCGGCTCGCTGGCCGCCTATCGTCAGAACCGCACCCAGCTGACCAACACCTCGCCGCCCACCGTGCAGGGCACGCGCGCCAAGGGCGTGGAGCTTGAGGTTCGGTGGCTGGCGTCGGAGCAGCTCAGCTTCACCTTCACCGGCAACAGCCAGCGCACCACGATCAAGGGACCCGACGCCTCGTTCCAATATATCCCGGCCTATACGGCGGGCGTGGCGGGCGCGAGCGCCTATGGCGGATCCTATGTGGTCTGGAGCTTCGCGGGCCTGCCGGGGCGGAGCGGGGACTATGCCTACACCCTGATCCCCAAGTCAGTGGTCAGCCTGTACGGCGCCTATACCAGCAAGGGCCATGACTGGGGGCAGGCCGGGGCGACCCTGGGTGTCAGCCATGTCAGCCGCACCGCCGGGACCGTGCAGAACGCCGTCCGCTATCCCGCCTATTCCGTGGTCAACGGTTCAGCCTATGTGACGCGCGGGCCTTACACCGCCGAGCTCAACGTCGATAATCTGTTCGACACGTTCTATTTCACCCCGGACGCGGACACCTATGCCAATCTGGGCGCGCTGCCCGGCAAGGGCCGCGAATGGCGTGTGACCCTCAAGCGGACGTTCTGACCTTGGCTTCAACGGATCTGCGTCGCATCTCGCTTCTGGCCGGCTTCAGCCTGCTGCTGTTCCTGATCACTGCCTCGACCTACGGTTCGCTGGGCGTGATCCTGCCCACGATGATCGGCGAGCTGCACTGGAGCTTCGAGAAGGCGTTCCTGGGCTTTTCGGTGCTGGGCGTCTTCACCGGCGCGTCGTCGTGGTTGCCGGCCATCCTTATCCGCAGGATCGGCGTGCGCGGCACCCTGCTGCTGGGCTCGGTCGTGCTGGGCGCGGGGCTGCTGGGCTTCGCCGGTTCGGAGAGTATCGCGCGCTACTATATCGGCGCGGCCCTGTGCGGGATCGGCTTCCAGATGGCGGCCCTGATTCCCGGCACCCACGTGCTGTCGGCGCTGTATCGCCAGCGGGCCCTGCCGTTCGGGATCTATTTCACCTTCGGATCCCTGGGCGGCGTCGCCGGCCCGTGGATGGCGCTGTCGATCATGGGCGCGACGCACAATGACTGGCGCGCCTACTGGCTGGTGCAGGCCGTGCTGGCCTGTGTGGTTGGCCTGATCTGCGCGGGTCTGGTCGGCGGGTCCAAGTGGCTGGCGGCGGCCGCTCACGAGGTCGATATCGAGGTCGAGCAGGCGGCCCGCGCGGCCCCCGCCGACGCGCGGGTGTATCGCACGTCGCACGAGTGGACGGTGAAGGCGGCCCTGCGCACGCCGCAGTTCTACGTGCTGGCGGCGGCCTACTTTACCCACCTGCTGACCGGCGTGACGGTGGCCAGCCTGTCGGTGAGCCATCTGAGCGAGATCGGCGTCGCCGCCGGCGTGTCGGCCGTGGCGGCGGCCGCCATCGCGGCCAAGATGCTGAGCTTGGAATCGCTGATGCAGACCCTGGCCCGGCTGGGGGGCGGCTTCCTGGGCGACCGGATCGATCCCAAGTGGCTGCTGGTCGGCGCGCAGGCCATGCTGGTGGCCGGGCTGCTGGCCCTGGCCCAGGCGACGACCCTGCCGCTGATGCTGCTCTACGCCCTGGGCACCGGTGTGGGCTTTGGCCTGACCGTGCTGGCTGTGACCGTGCTGCTGCTCAACTACTATGGCCGGCGAAGCAATCTGGAGCTCTTTTCCCTGACCTGCCTGGTCGGAGCCGTTTCGGCGGCGGGGCCGTTCATCGGCGGGTTCATGCGCGACCGGCTGGGGGGCTTCGCGCCGACCTTCCAGATCTTCGCGGCGGTGATCGCCGTGGTGTTCGTGGCGGCTGTCTTCATGCGCCCGCCCGCCGCGCCGACCGACATGGTCGACGTCCCGGAGTAACGGGTCCGGCGGCTCGGCCCTGAGGGACGCGCCGGGAGTACCGGCCAAGAAAAAGCCGCCCCGGTTGCCCGGGGCGGCTCGATCCTGCGTCGATGACGCGGGACTTTTCTTAGAACGCGGCCTTCAGGCTGACCGTGACGCGGTCGCCGTAGATCTTGCCGTAGCCGTGCTCGTCGGTGTCCGAGTAGCGCAGGTCAGCGGCCAGTTGGCTGGTGATGGCGTAGGTCGCGCCGATGTTCCAGGTGTTGTAGTCGCCGTAGTTCTTGATTTCCTGGTGACCCAGGGCGGCGCTCACCGACAGCTTTTCAGCAACCGGAACCGAACCGTTCACTTCGTAGTAGAACGCGTTACCGCCCTTGCCAGGGAATTCCGGCGAGTAGTAGCCGGCGACGCCGAGCGTGGCCGGGCCGAAGGCGCGCGAGGCGGCGGCCTTCAGTTCGACGTAGCTGAACGAACCGGGGGTCATGCCCTTGTCGTCGACATAGCCGTAATAGATGACGCCGAGGTCCAGGTTGGTGCCGGCGACAACCGGCTTCACGCCAGCGTACAGGTCGATTTCAGCGGTGGGGTCATCGGCGCCGAAGTCGACGTTCGAGGCCCAGACGCCAGCGTAGCCGATGCCGTAGGTGGCGTCGACGCCGCCGAAGATTTGCGGGTCTTCCTGGGTGTTGCTGACGCCGCGGAACACGTAGTCGCTGGCGACGCCAACGTTGTACGAGAGCTTCAGCTCTTCGGCCATGGCGGCGCCGCTCAGGGCGACGGTGGCAGCGGCGGCGGCCAGCGAGATCTTCATGAGGTTCATCTGTGGTATCCCCTTGTCTGTGTCGCTTTATCAGGGCTCGCCCCGATATCGACGGCGCCTGCAAGCGCACTTAGCCGACGGCCGATTAGCCGTTGACCATCCCGTAGTTGCAATCAAGCCAGACGAAGCGCTAGTCCGAACAGTGTTATTCGACTAAAGTTTGGGCGCAGTGTGACGAAATTGCTTCAGATTCATCGCAGGAAGCCACAGTTGTCTATAACGCTTGTTTAACCTTTATCTGTGGCTTCAGCGCATCGAAAGACTCGCGCCGCCCAGGTGCAGGCCGCCGTCCACCAGCAGGGTTTCACCCGTTACGTGGCGTGAGGCGGGCGAGGCCAGAAACACCGCCGCGCCGGCGATATCCTCGGCGGTCGAGGCCACCTTGAGCGGGGTCGCGGCGGCCGCGCCGGCCCGCAGACGGTCCACCCGTTCAGCGTCCATGGCCTTGCCGAACCAGGGCGTATCAATGAATCCGGGGCATACGGCGTTAACCCTGATGTGTGGCGCCAGAGCCCGCGCTAGCGACAGGGTCATGGTGGTCATCGCGCCCTTCGACGCCGCGTAGGGAATCGACGAGCCGTTGCCGACGACCCCTGCGATCGACGAGGTGTTGACCACGGCGCCCGGCTGCGGCGCGGCCTCGAGCAGCGACCGCGCCGCCCGCGTCATCTGGAAGGCGCCCACGACATTGACGCTGTAGAGCCGCAGGAAATCCTCGGCGTTCACCGCGTCCAGATCGGCGTGGTTGGGCGCGAACTTGGTCACGCCGGCATTGTTGAACAGCGCATCGATTCGCCCGGTCGACGCCGCGGCCTGGGCGATGGCCTGGCAGTCGGCGTCCACCGCGACATCGCCCTGGGCCAGCACGGCCCTGGCGCCCAGAGCCTCGACCATCTGGGCGGTTTCCTCGGCCTCCTCGGCGCTCCGGGCGAAGTTGACGACCACCAGGCCCGCGCCGCGCCCGGCGACTTCCAGGGCGATGGCCCGGCCCAGCCCCGTGGAGGCCCCGGTGACAACCACCGTAAAGCCGTCGAAATCCCGTCCCGTCATGGCGATCCTCCCGCGTTCGAACACGTGTTTGGACTTTTGTAGCGACACGGCGTCCGCTTGTCTCGCGGACCGGAGACGCCTAAATCCCGCCGATGACAGATCTCAACGTCACCCAACTCGGCCGCATGGTCGATGCGCCTGAAAGCCCTGAAGCGGCGATCCTCGAGCGCGTGCCCAATCCGCAGTCCGACGTGCTCTATTTGGCGCGCTTCGTCGCCCCGGAATTCACCTCGCTGTGCCCCGTCACCGGCCAGCCGGACTTCGCGCATCTGGTCATCGACTATGCGCCCGGCGATTGGCTGATCGAGAGCAAGTCGCTGAAGCTGTATCTGACCAGCTTCCGCAATCACGGCTCGTTCCACGAGGACTGCACGGTGAAGGTGGCTCGCAAGATCGTCGAGATCGCGCAGCCCCGCTGGCTGCGCATCGGCGGCTACTGGTATCCGCGCGGCGGCATCCCGATCGACGTGTTCTGGCAGACGGGCCCGGCGCCGGAAGGCCTTTGGGTGCCCGACCAGGGCGTCGCGCCCTATCGTGGCCGGGGCTGATCTAACCCTTCGACAGGCGGCGGCGGTTGGCGCGGACCTTCTTGCGCAGGTGCGTGAGCGAGCGCGCGGCCACCGCCGTCGGGTTGGCGCCCAACTGACCGGTCATGGCCAGCATCGGCAGGGTCATGGCGGCCGTCACCTTCTCGCCAACCATGAGCCGGATTTCCGCATCGGCCGCCGCGCCGCCGGCGGCGATCTTCAGCGTTCGCATCCCGATCACCGACGAGGCTTCCAGCCCCATCGCCCAGGCGTCCCAGGCCATGCCGGCCCAAGGGTTGTCGCGTCGTTTCATGGTCGCCTCCTCGGCTTGCCTCTCGACAACGCGCGACGAGGCGTTTTCGACCTAGCCGGGCGTCCATTCGGTCGTGATCGCCGCCACGTCGGGGCGAACGCGCTCCTGCGGCTGCTCGGTGGTCGTGCCCAGATAGAGGTAGCCGGCCACCTGTTCGCCGGCCTCGACGCCCAGGATCTCCAGCGCGCGGGGGTCATAGGAATACCAGTCGGTGATCCAGTTGGCGCCATAGCCCATGGCGGGCGCCGCCAGCAGCAATTGTTGGCACACCGCCGACGCGCTCTGGCGCTGCTCCCATTCCGGGATCTCGCCGGGGATGTGGCGCGAGATCACCACCACGCAGATCGGCGGGCGCGTCAGCTTGCGCAGGGCGGCGTTGGCCTTGGCCGGATTGGCCTGGCTATCGGCCAGGGTGGTGATCTTCGCGGCGAAGGCGTCCTTGGCCGGCCCGCGCAGGATGACGAACCGCCACGGCGCCAGCTTTCCATGGTCGGGCACGCGGACGGCCAGGCGAAGCAGGTCGGCCAGTTCGGCGTCGCTGGGACCGGGCGCGGTCAGGGCCATGGCCGAGGCCGATCGGCGACGCGCCAGATAGGCCAGCACTTCGGGAACGGCTTGCACGGGCAGGGTCTCGCCAAACTCCGGCGCGGGGGGGACGGAACCGGTCAAGACGATCTCCTCGAAGCGATGTACTGCAGGTCTACCTATGGCCGGGGTTCGGCCGCCACAAGTCGCGAGACGGCATGTCCGACAAACCCGCCTGGCTGAAGTCGCACGGAACGCCCTGGAGCGTACGCTCGGAAAAGATCGTTTACGACAATCCATGGATCACCGTGACCGAGTATCAGGCCACGGCGCCGACGGGGCGGCCGGCGCTGTACGGCAAGATCGGGTTCAAGAACCAAGCGATCGGCATCGTGCCGCTGCACGACGACGGCACGGTGACCCTGATCGGCCAGAACCGCTTTTCCCTGGCCAACTACAGCTGGGAGCTGCCCGAGGGCGGCGCGCCCATGGGCGAGGATCCGCTGGACGGCGCCAAGCGCGAACTGGCCGAGGAAGCCGGGCTAGAGGCCTCCGACTGGCGGCTCATCCTGCGGCTGGAGCTTTCCAATTCGGTCACCGACGAGCGCGGATACGGCTATCTCGCCCTGGGGCTCACCCCCACCCAAACCGAGCCGGACGAGACCGAGGACCTGGCCGTCGTGCGCGTCCCCTTCACCGAGGCGCTGGACGCGGCGGTGGCCGGCCACATGCCCGACGCGTTGACGGTGGCGTTACTGCTTCGGGTGCACCATATGGCGGTCAGGGGAGAGCTTCCGAGCGATCTTGCCCGGCTTGTGCTAGGATAGGCGCGACCGGGCGAAGGCATGGCCTTTCCCAAAGGGACTAGAGCGTTTCCAAAAAGGATGCTCTAGTGCCGCAAGGCAGAGGGAGAGCCCGGTGGCTAAGCATCTGGAAGTCGTCACGGAGCAGTCGACGCCCCCCGTATGGGCCGCGCTGCGCAACCAGGCCGAACACGCCGCCAAGGCCGAGCCGGCCCTGGCCTCGCTGCTCAACGCGGTGATCCTCAGCCACGACAACATCGCCGACGCCCTGACCTTCCAGCTGGCGCGCAAGCTGGGCGACCAGGAAATGCGGGCCATGACAGCGCGTGAGTTCGCGGCGGAAGCCTTCTATTCCGATCCGGCCCTGATCGCCGCCGCCGAGGCCGACCTGATGGCCGTGTTCGAGCGTGATCCCGCCTGCAAGGGCTACGTCCAGCCGTTCCTGTTCTTCAAGGGCTTCCTGGCCCTGCAGACCCACCGCGTGTCGCACTGGCTGTGGAACGAGGGCCGCGAGACCCTGGCCTTCTACCTGCAGAGCCGCGCCAGCGAGGTCTTCCAGGTCGATATCAATCCCGCCGCCCGCATCGGCCAGGGCGTATTCATCGACCACGGCACCGGCATCGTCATCGGCGAGACGGCGGTGGTCGGCGACGACGTCTCGATGCTGCACGGCGTGACCCTGGGCGGCACCGGCGCCGAGCGCGGCGACCGTCACCCCAAGATCGGCCGCGGCGTGCTGCTGGGCGCGGGGGCCAAGGTACTGGGCAACATCACGGTCGGCGACTACGCCAAGGTGGCGTCGGGTTCGGTGGTGCTCAAGCCCGTGCCGCCGCACTGCACGGCCGCTGGCGTTCCGGCCCGCATCGTCAACTGCCCGACCTGCGACGAGCCCGCCCGGACCATGGACCACACCCTGGCCGAGGCCGTGTACGACTACGTCATTTAAGGTTTGGGTGATCTGAGTGCGGTTTGGTTTCTGGAAGGGCCTGGCCCTCGCGGCGCTGCTGACCGCGAGCGTTTCCGCGCCGGCCCTGGCCGAAAAGCCGCGCCAGTACGGCTACACGGTGGTGAAGGCCTATCCGCATGACGCCGGAGCCTTCACCGAGGGCCTCTTCTGGCGCGACGGCTTTCTGTATGAGAGCACGGGCCTGGAAGGCCGCTCGTCGATCCGCAAGGTGACGCTGGAGACCGGCCTGCCCGAGCAGGAGCGGCTGGTGGAGTCCCGCTATTTCGGCGAGGGGATCATCGACTGGAAGGGCAAGCTGATCGAGCTGACCTGGAAGGACCAGATCGGCTTCATCTATGACCTGGCCAGCTTCGAGAAGCTCGGCGAGTTCAGCTATCCCGGCGAAGGCTGGGCCCTGACCCGCGACGACAGCCGGATCATCATGAGCGACGGCACGTCGTTTCTGCGGTTCCTGGATCCCGAGACCCTGAAGGAAACCGGCCGCGTCCAGGTGACCGACGACGGCAAGCCTGTGGATAACATCAACGAGCTGGAGTGGGTGAAGGGCGAGGTCCTGGCCAATATCTGGCAGACCGACCGTATCGCCCGCATTGATCCCAGGACGGGCCACGTGACGGGCTGGATCGACATGAGCGGTCTGCTGAGCCCAGCGGACCTGGTGGGCCCTGTCGATGTGCTGAACGGCATCGCCTATGACGCGGCGGGCGACCGGCTGTTCGTCACCGGCAAGCTGTGGCCCAGGCTGTTCGAGATCAGGCTGACGCCGAAATAATCTTGGATCCTTTCCCAGAGGGAGAGGAGGGACCCGCCGCGCAGCGGTGGGAGGTGAGGGGGGCGCCCATGGCCAATTCTACCCCGGAAGCTGCGGCGGCGGTTCAGCGCGAACGCCTGACAGGCTGTAGCACCTCACCCTCCCACGCCCTTTGGGCGGGGGCCCCTCCCTCTCCTTATAGGAGAGGGGTCGTGTAGGGCGATCCTCATTGGTCGCCACCCCATAGGCTACCGCCGTCCAGATGACGGTGAGGGCGAAGAGCTGAACGGGGGTTATGCGGTTGGGCATGTCCGCCTTATCCCGCAGTTGAATCCGTCGCGATAACGACTTATCCGTCGGCCTTCTGTGAGGTTTCATCACATGGCTCGCCGCGCCCTGCCGTCGCTGAACGCCCTGCGGGCCTTCGAGGCCTTCGCGCGGCATGGACGGATGACCCTGGCCGCTGACGAGCTGTGCGTCACGCATGGCGCGATCAGCCGGCAGATCCGCCAGCTCGAAGAACAGCTGGGCGTGCCCCTGACCGAGGGGCCGCGCTCGCGCCTGCGGATGACCGAGGCCGGGCTCAAGCTGGCCCAGGGCCTGTCGCCGGCCTTTGACCAGATCGAGGCCGCCGTGCCGCGCCCGCCGCAGGTTGGCCCGCGCCCGCTGGTAGTCTCTTGCCTGCCGACCTTCGCGATGAAGTGGCTGATCCCGCGTTTGCCGCGCTTCCAGGCGGCGCATCCGGATATTCCCGTGCGGGTCATGGAGTCCAACGGCCCCTTCGACTATCAAGCCGACGGTGTCGATCTGGCCATTCGCATGCGGACTTTGGGCCAGACCTATCCGCAGGACTCGCTCGAGACCCCGTTCATGGAGCACTTCCATGGGCCGGTGATGTCGCCCGAGCTGGCGGCCAGCATCGAGCCCACCCTGGCCAATATCTGCGCCTTGCCGCGTCTGCACACCCGCACCTTCATGGAAAGCTGGTCGGACTGGGCCCGAAAGATGCCGGGCGACCTGCCGGAGCCTGTCAGCCAGCAGGAGTTCGACCACTATTTCTATCTGATCGAGGCGGCGGCGGCCGGCCTGGGCGTCGCGGTCGGTCCGTGGGCTTTCGTGCAGCGCGACCTGGCCAGCGGCCGCCTGACCGCGCCGCTGGGATTTGTCTCCGGTGAGGCCGCGGTCGTCGCCCTCACCCCCATCGAGGGCTCGGCGCCGGCCGCGCTTCGGTTCCGCGATTGGCTGGTGGAGGAGGGGCGAAGCTCGCCCCTGCCGCCGACTTCGCCGGAAGCGGCTTGCGACTCCAGCGCGGAACGCTAGGTTCGCGTCGATACGCGCCACGGCGCCCAACGAGAAAACAGGAGCTCCCCGTGGACGCTGCATCCATCGAAAAGATCGAAAAGCATCTGAAGCGCACCTTCGGCAACCCGCACATCGCCGTGAAGGCGCGCCCGAAGCAGAAGGACTCCGCCGAGGTCGAAGTGGCCGGCGAGTTCATCGGCGTCGTCTTCCAGGACGAGGACGAGGACGGCTCGTTCATGTTCGAAATGGCGATCCTGGCCGAAGACCTCGACTAGACTTGATCCGCCGCGCGGCCGCTGATCAGGCGGCCGCCGGCGTTGATCGTCTTCCGTCCCCAGGCTTCGCATCGACCATGACCCATCTCCTGGATCGGCCGGTCTGGTCGGCGTTCACCGGTCGGCAGGCAGATGTCGCGATCCGGCGCGGCGGCGCCTTGCGCGTGCATCCAGACTTCGGCCTGTTCGCCGGGGCTGTGGATAACTCTGCCGAAGCGCTCGCCGATCTCGGCGACCTGGTGCGCGAGATGGGGTCCGTCGGCCTGATCGAGCTGGCCGCCCCGCCGCCCATTCCTGGGACCGAAGTCGTCTCCAGCGCCGTCTGCCTGCAGATGGTCGCCGAGACCGTCGTTTCGGCCTGGGAGGCCGCCTTCGAGCTGATACCGCTGGGCGACGCCGACGCGGCCGAGATGCTGGCCCTGGCCACCCTGACCAAGCCCGGCCCGTTCTTTTCGCGCACCCACCAACTGGGCAGCTTCATTGGCGTGCGCGTCGATGGCCAACTGGTCGCCATGGCCGGCGAGCGGATGCGGCCGGATGGCTTCACCGAGGCCAGCGGCGTCTGTGTCCATCCGGATCATCGCGGCAAGGGCTACGCCGCCCGTCTGCTGCGCGAGGTGACGGCCAGGATCCTGGCGCGTGGCGAGAAGGTCTTCCTGCACAGCTACGCCGACAACGCGACGGCCATCGGCCTGTACGAGTCGCTGAGCTATCGCGGCCGGCGCGAGGTGGTGTTCACGATCCTCCAGCCCGCCTAGTCGCCAAGAAAAACCCCGGAGGACGCTGGTCCTCCGGGGCTGATCCTGTCGGATGCGAGACGCTTCAGACGCTGGCCGTCTTGGCCGCCGCCTTGCGCGCCCAGCTGTAGAGCCCGAACACCACGATGGCCGCGGCGATCAGGGCCAGGATCATGCCGATGTGCTCGGACGGCGCGAACGGCACGGCCAGGGGCTCGCCCTTGTTGGTGGCCACGATCAGGCCGGCTAGGGCGACGTTGAACAGGCTTTCGCCGACGATGAAGCCCGAGGCGATCAGAACGCCCAGGCGCTTGGCCGGTTCGGCGGTTTTGTCCTTGGCCACCACCTTGTCATAGATCCAGCCGGCGACCGCGCCCACAACGACCGGGGCTGTGACCGAGCTGGGCAGGTAGATGGCCAGGCCCACGCCCAGGGGCGGCAGGCTGAGACGCCCGGCGCTGGACTTGCGCAGGATGGCGTCGACGATCACCAGCGCGATGCCGATCAGGGCTCCGACGCCCAGCAGGCTCCAGTTGAGGTCGCCGCCCAGCACGCCCTTGGCCAGGGTGGAGATCAGCGTCGCCTGGGGCGCGGCGAGGGGGTCATTGGAGATCGAGTCGAGGTTGGGCGCGCCGGCGAAGCCGTTGGAGCGGTTCAGCAGTTCAAGCACGAACGGGATCACGATGGCGCCGGCGATGACGCCGATCACCAGGGCGACCTGCTGCTTCCACGGGGTGGCGTCGACCAGTTGGCCGGTCTTCAGGTCCTGCAGGTTGTCGTTGGCGACGACAGCCACGGCCAGGACCACGGTGGTGACATAGAGGGCGAAGGCGACCAGGGCCTTGGTCACGTCGGGACCGATCACGCCGCGCGCGGCGGCGCCGACCATCAGCGAGGCGCCCAGCACGGTCAGGATGGCGATGCCGGAGACGGGGCTATTGGACGAGCCGATCAGGCCGGCCATGTAGCCGCAGACGGCGGCGGCCAGCAGGCCGGCGATCAGCACATAGCCGACGCCGATGGCGACCAGCGGAACGGTCAGGCTGGCGATCGGACCGCCGACCAGGAACTCGGCCAGGAACCAGCCGGCCGGAGCCAGCAGCAGCAGGGTGACCAGGCCGACGATGGTGATCGGGATGTCCTGTTCTGTGCGGGGAATGACCGCGCCGTCGACCTTGCGGGCCTTGCCGGCCTCCAGGGAGGAAATCAAGCCGCTCCAGATCGGACCGGCCAGCTTGCCCAGGGTCCAGATGGCGGCCGCGCCGATGACGCCGGCCCCCATGAAGCGGACCTCGGTCTTCCAGACGGTGAGGGCGTGCTTGGCGGCATCCGCGCCGGCGATCGGGTGCAGGGTGGTCATGATCGGCACCAGCACGCCCCAGGCGATGGCCAGGCCCGCGAACATGGCGACGCCGACGGTGATGCCCATCAGGTGGCCCGCGCCCATCAAGGCTAGCGAGCTTGACGCGCCCAGGCCGGTCGCGCCGGCTCCGGCCTTGAAGTAGCCCGCGACCTCGGCGGCGAAGATCTTGGCGGCGGCCAGGGCGGCGAAGGCGGCCGAAGCGATCGTGCCTGCGGCCACGGCCAGCAGACCGGCCTGACCTTCGGCCTCGCCGGCCCGCGAGCCGGTGCCGACCTTCAGCACTTCAGCGGCGGCGACGCCTTCGGGATAGGGCAGGTCGGAATTGCTGACCAGGGCCCGGCGCAGCGGGATGGTGTACATCACGCCCAGAATGCCGCCGACCGCGCAGGCGCCGAAGGTGGGCAGGAACGGAATGTGCGCCCACCAGCCGATCATCAGCAGGCCCGGCAGCACGAAGATCACCGACGACAGCGTCCCCGCCGCCGAGGCGATGGTCTGGACGATATTGTTCTCCTGGATCGTGGCCGTCTTGAAGGCCCGAAGCAGGGCCATCGAGATCACGGCGGCGGGGATCGAGGTCGCGAAGGTCAGGCCCACCTTGAGGCCCAGATAGACCTGGGCGGCGGTGAAGACCAGGGTGATCAGAATCCCCAGCAGGACGCCCCGGAGGGTGAACTCCGAGCGTGGTGCGGCGTCGGCCATGAAGCAGTCCCGAAACAGTTAAGGCGGCCGGACCTTGCACGTCCGACCGCCCGGAACTCAAGCGGGTATTTTCGCGCGAAAGCGCTGGGCGTCGCCGGTCTAGATGGGCCGGTTGGACGTTCCGGAGGCGGAAGGCGCGGCGCAGACCCGGGCCAGCTTGTCGGCCAGGACATCATCGGACTGGCGCTTGGCCAGCCGGGCGGCGGCGTCGCAACGCCCCGCGCGCACCAGGCCGGCGGCCACCCGCAGGCGCTGTTCGCTAAGCTCGCGTTCGCGGGTGTAGTTCACGAACGGATAGCCCGACGGCGTTCCGTGGGCGGTGTTGGAGCGGTCGAAGATGTTCCCCGCCACAGGGGCGGTGGGACGCGACTGGGCGCTGGCGGCGGTCGTGGCGGCCGCGAGCGCGGCGGCGGTCAACAGGATGGCGACTGACTTGCGCATGAAGATCTCCTTGAGGCGGTCAGGTGGCGGGCGCGGTGCAGATCTTCTTCACACCTGACGCTAGGCGGGCGTCCCGTTCCGCTCGCGCCAGCGCATAGGCTTCGGCGCAGCGGTTGGCATTGACGAGGGCGGCGGCGCGACGGGCGCGGATCCACTCTGGGCGGGTGGCCTTGATCCTGGCGGTGTCGGTCAGCGACTGGCGCCACATCTGGGTCAGTATGCTGCTGTCATTGAACGGGGTGCTGGGCGTTCGATAGGCTGCAGGCGGCGACCAAGGCGTCGAGGCGCTCTGGGCCTGGGCCCCGGTGGCCAGCAGCAGGGCGCCGGTGATGGCGGCGACGCCGATCGTGTTCAAAGTGCGCAAGGTCCGCTCCTTTGTGCAGACCCGGTCCCATCGAAGGAGAGTGGCCGCATTTCCGTAGATTGCGGCCGCTCGAAACGGTTCGTCAAGGTTGAAGCTCTGGAGGCTGCAAGTATCCCGCCCCGGCGAACCGGGGCGGGAGCTTGCGGCGCCCTAAAGAACGCCCAGCATCTCCGCGACCAGCGGGTGGCGAACGATGTCGCGGTCGGCGAGGCGAACCACGCCGATGTTCTCGAGCGCGTCGAACTTGGCGGCCACGTCGGCCAGGCCCGAAATGCCCGGCAGCAGGTCGGACTGGTTCGGGTCGCCGGTGACCACCATGGTGGAGTTCCAGCCCAGGCGGGTCAGCAGCATCTTCAGCTGCATGTAGGTGCAGTTCTGGGCCTCATCGATCACCACGAAGGCGTTGTTCAGCGTCCGGCCGCGCATGAAGCCCACGGGAGCGATCTCGATCGAGCCCTCGGCCATCATGGCGCGCATGCGCCGGGTGGAGAGTCTGTCGGTGAGGGCGTCATAGAGCGGGCGCAGATAGGGCGCCAGCTTGTCTTCCATGTCGCCCGGCAGGTAGCCGATCGACTCGCCGGCCTCGACCGCTGGTCGCGACAGGACGATGCGCGCGACGCTGCCAGCCTCCAGCGCCTCAACGGCCTTGGCGATGGCGATGTAGGTCTTGCCTGTGCCCGCCGGGCCCAGGGCCATGACCAGGTTCTTGTTGTCGATCGCCTCCATCAACGCGGCCTGGCCGGGTGACTTGGGTTTGATGGTTTTGAGGTAACTCTGGTCCCGATCCGGATTCCGCGGAGCCCCGTCATGGCCTAGCGGCGACCAGCCGTTTCCGCGCTCCCGAACATCGATCGGCAGGCGGCGTACCTTCGCGTCGTCACCGTAGTTGCCGGTCTCGATCGCGCCTTCACGCGCCATACGCTTCAGGGCTCGCTTGGTCATGGAAGCCTCCATTCAGGCATGAAAAAAGGACGAGGCCGTGTGGCGTCGTCCTTGGCGGTGGGGAGGAGATGAACAAAGACCCGTGCGTCGCGCGACGGCTCGGCGCCTGGCCGAGAGGGCGGTGGTTCGAGAGAACGCCTGCACGCCAAGAGCGACACCCTGGTCTCCGTTATCGGGAGCCGGAACCGAACATCGGCTCCGGTGGGAATCGACGGGATTTATCCCCTCGAATCGCCCGACTAGGATGATGCTAACGTGGTTTCTCAGATGTTAAGCAAGCAACGATTTTAAGAAAATGGGGTGTACGGATGACTGTCTATTCCTTGGGCGCCGTCGGCCCGATCCTTCCCGCGTCGGACGATTACTGGATCGCGCCGACGGCATCGGTCATGGGCAATGTCATTCTCAAGAAAAATGCCAGTATTTGGTGGGGCGTGGTTGCTCGCGGGGACAACGATCCCATTGAAATCGGCGAGAACAGCAACGTCCAGGACGGCTCAGTACTTCATACCGATCATGGCTCGCCGCTGACCATCGGGTCCAATGTGACCATCGGTCACATGGTGATGCTGCATGGCTGCACGATCGGCGACGGCTCCCTGATCGGGATCGGCGCCATCGTGCTGAACGGCGCCAGGATCGGCCGCAACTGCCTGATCGGCGCCGGCGCCCTGATCACCGAAGGCAAGGAAATTCCGGATAACTCAATGGTCATGGGCGCTCCAGGCAAGGTGGTGCGCGAGATCGGCGAGCAGCACGCCCTGATCCTGCAGGCCTCGGCGATGCATTATGTCGAGAACTGGCGGCGCTACCGTCGCGACCTGCTGGTCCGCGAAGAGGCCTGATAGGCCGAGGTTGGAGCGCCGCGTCCTTCAGGGGGAATCGGGAAGCGGCGCTCCGGTCTCGCGTTGGGCGACCAGCGCGAGGGGCTGGGCCGGAACAGGAGCGCTGTCGCCGGCCGAAGTCAGGAAGTTCGGTAGGCCAACCGATCCTTCGCTCTTAAGAAGGCTTCACCTTCAATTTGGTTGCATCAACAAGGGCTGTCGCCTTAAGCGCGAATATCCGGACCGCCGGCGTCCCGTCTCGGAAAAGGTCTGGCGCGCGGCTCCGCCGCCACAACGTCCACCCGAAGCCGTCAGCCCGATTTTCGCGCGCTGGATCTGGCCGCCGGCTTTTTCGCCGCGGTCGCCTTGGCCTTCGGGGCCGTTGGCGAAGACTTTCCCGCCAGGCTGGCGCGAAGCGCGGCCATCAGGTCGACCACGTTGGTGTCCTCGACCTCGGCGACCGTCTTGACCTTGTGACCCTTCTGCTTGTCGGCGATCAGCGCCTTCAGAGCGGTCTCATAGCGATCGACGAACAGGGTGGGATCGAACGGGCCCTTCTGCTGTTCGATGATCTTCTCGGCGATGGCGATCATGGCCTTGTCGGGCGCCTTGTCGGTGATCGACGCGAAGATTTCGTCGGCCTTGCGCACCTCGTCGTCGGTGCGAAGCGAATAGGCCAGAATACCCTGGCCGCGAGGCTCCAGGGCCAGCAGTCGCTCGCGAGTCGAGAGCACCACCCGGCCGAGCGCGATCTGGCCTGACCGCTCCATCGCCTCGCGGATGACGGCGAAGGCCTCCTGGGCCAGCTTGCCGTCGGGGGCCAGATAATAGGGGTTGTCCCAATAGATCCGATCGATGTCGGCGGCGGGAACGAAGCGCTCGATGTCGATGGTCTTGGTGCTCTCCAGCTTGACCGACTTGATCTCCTCGTCGGTCAGCAGCACGTACTGACCGTCGGAGATCTCGTAGCCCTTGACCAGATCGGCGCGCTCGATCGGACCGGTGTCGGGGTCGGTCGCGACCATCTTGATCCGGTTGCTGGTCTTGGGGTTGATCAGGTTGAAATGCACGTCGCCGCCGCTGTCGGTCGCCGTGTAGAGCGCGACCGGACAGGTCACGAGCGACAGGCGAAGATGCCCCTGCCAGGTGGGTCGATAAGCCATGTTCCAGATCCCCAGCGCCACGACGGCCGGCTAGGAATCCTGAACGGCTGACCCGCTGATTTGTTCTGCTCAACATGAGAAGGCTCCTGGTGGAGTGAGCGCTTGACGGTTGTGCGCCCGCGGACGGAACTGGGTCCAAGGCGAACGGAGGATCAAGACGGCGGTCTGTTCGTTCCTGTCGGGCAACGCCTGGAGCCATGACGCCATGACGAAACTCGCGCGATATCAGGACAAGCGCGACTTCAGGAAAACCGCCGAGCCGTCAGGGCGTGACGCCCGAGTGGTCGCGGCCGACCAGCGTCGCTTCGTCATCCAGAAGCATGACGCCACGCGGCTGCACTTTGATCTGAGGCTGGAGCACGAGGGTGTCTTCAAGTCCTGGGCGGTCACCCGCGGGCCGTCGCTCGATCCGCGCGACAAGCGTCTGGCGGTCGAGGTCGAGGACCATCCGCTGGACTATGGCGACTTCGAAGGGACCATCCCCAAGGGGCAATATGGCGGCGGCACCGTGCAGCTGTGGGATCGCGGCTACTGGGCGCCGGAGGCCGGCTTCGAGGACATCGACAAGGCGCTGAAAAAGGGCGAGCTGAAGTTCGTCATGGAGGGCGGCCGCCTGCACGGCTCATGGGTGCTGGTGCGCCTGCGGGACGAGGGCAAGCGTCACAACTGGCTGCTGATCAAGCATCGCGACGCCGCCGCCGTCGACGGAAACGGCGGCGCGCTGGCGGCGGAAGACCGATCCATCGCCTCGGGCCGAAGCATGGCCCAGATCGCCAACGGAGAGGGAAAGGGCGCGTCGCCCTTCATGACCGCCGCGAAGGGGCAGGCCGATGCGGTCTGGAGCACCGCGGAGACGCGGGGGCAGTCTCCCAAGCCATCAGAGCCGACCGCCTCGCCCCGCAAGGCGCGGCCAAAGGCGGCGTCCGTACCCAGCTTCGTCGAACCCCAGCTGTGCAAGACCCAGGAAAAGCCGCCCGGCGGAGCGGGCTGGGCGCACGAGATCAAGTTCGACGGCTATCGGATGCAGCTTCGCGTGCTGGACGGCAAGGCGACACTGCTGACCCGGAAGGGGCTGGACTGGTCGGCGAAGTTCCCGGCGCTGGTGAAGGCCGCCGCCACGTTGCCCGACGGCCTGTTCGACGGCGAGATTGTCGCGCTGGACGACACCGGCGCGCCCGACTTCGTGGCTCTGCAGGCGGCCATATCGGACGCGCGGACGGATGAGCTGATTTTCTTCGCCTTCGACCTGCTGTTCGAGGGCGGGGCGGACCTGCGCGACCTGCCGCTGTCCGAGCGAAAGATCCGTCTGAAGGCGCTCCTGGCCGGGGCGCCTTCGACGCTCCGCTATGTCGACCATTTCGTGACCGCCGGCGACGCGGTTCTGCAATCGGCCTGTCGCATGGATCTCGAGGGTATCATCTCCAAGCGGCTGGACGCGGCCTACAGGTCGGGGCGCGGCGACAGCTGGGTGAAGTCCAAGTGCCGCCAGGGCCACGAGGTGGTCATCGGCGGTTGGACCACCACGGGCCAGGCCTTCCGCTCCCTGCTCGCCGGTGTGTATCGCGGCGACCGCCTGATCTATGTCGGGCGGATCGGCACGGGCTATGGCCGCGAGAAGGTCGCCCGGCTGACGCCCAGGCTGCATGCCCTGGAAGCCGACACCAGCCCGTTCAGTGGCAAGGGCGCGCCACGTGGGGCGGAGGGTGTTCACTGGGTCAAGCCCGAGCTGGTCGCCGAGATCGAATATGCCGGCTTCACTGGCGAGGGGCTGATCCGCCAGGGAGCCTTCAAGGCTCTGCGGGAGGACAAGCCCGCCAGCGAGGTCGAGGCCGAGGCGCCGGCCGCCGCGTCGACGCCGCTGAAGACCCCCGACGCGTCGCCGCGCGTCGTGCGTCGCGCGGGCGGCTCGACCGTGATGGGCGTCACCCTGTCCAGCGCCGACAAGGCGCTGTGGCCGGATGGCGGTGATGGCCAGCCCGTGACCAAGCTGGATCTGGCGCGCTATTACGAGGCCGTCGGCCCCTGGATGCTGCCGCATATCCAGGGCCGGCCCTGCTCCTTGATCCGCATGCCGGACGGGCTTGGCGGCGAGACCTTCTTCCAGCGCCACGCCACGCGCGGCGCGTCGGCCCTGTTCACCCAGGTCCAGGTCGCGGGCGATCCAAAGACCTATCTCCAGCTGGACCGGGTCGAGGCCCTGATCGCGGCGGCCCAGATCGGCGCCGTCGAACTGCACCCGTG
Source organism: Caulobacter sp. (assembly GCF_965279145.1). NCBI lineage: Bacteria > Pseudomonadati > Pseudomonadota > Alphaproteobacteria > Caulobacterales > Caulobacteraceae > Caulobacter > Caulobacter sp. Next base: position 356,203 of record NZ_OZ257139.1, on the reverse strand, counting down.
GAACTGCGAGCCCTTCGCTCTGGAGCAGCCGGGTCGACTGGTCTTCGATCTCGACCCCGCGCCTGATGTGGACTTCGGCGAGGTGATCGCGGCGGCGCGGGAGGTGCGCGACCGACTGGAGGACCTGGGGCTGGTCAGCTTCTGCAAGACCACGGGCGGCAAGGGACTGCACGTCGTCACCCCCTTGAAGGCCAAGGGCGTCGACTGGCCCACGGCCAAGGCCTTCGCGCGCGACGTCTGCAAGGCCATGGCGGCCGACGCCCCCGATCGGTTCCTGATCACCATGGCCAAGAAGGCTCGGGCCGGCCGGATCTTTCTGGACTATCTGCGCAACGACCGGATGGCGACCGCCGTGGCGCCCCTGTCGCCGCGCGGCCGCTCGGGCGCGCCGGTGTCGTTTCCGCTAACCTGGACCCAGGTCAAGGCCGGCCTGGACCCCGCGCGCTACACTATGCGCACGGCGCCGGGCCTGATGGGCAAGCTCACCGCCTGGGAAGACTATCCTGAAAGCGAACGGTCCCTGGCGACCGCCATCCAGCGTCTGGGAAAGGTCTAGGCCCGGCCCAGGCGACCGGGCCACACGCCGGACGGTGAGCTTGAATGGTTGATCCGCGCCCGCGTGCGCTCGCCCGTTCGGGCAAGGCGGATGTCGATGATCTTGTCGCCCAGGATCAGGCTGTCGATGTCGAGGCGATCGACGCCGATCGGCAAGCGCGGATCGGTCAGGCGCACCTGCCGCTTCCAGCCATCGACGCTGACGCCAAGGCAGGCCTGCAGCATCATGAACACCGAGCCCGCCGCCCAGGCCTGGGGCAGGCAGGCGACTGGATAGGCGACGGGCGGCTCGCCGGCGGCGCGGGAGAAGCCGCAGAACAGCTCCGGCAGACGCATTCCGAAGTTCGAGGCTGTCTCGAACAGGCCCGCCAGCATCCTGACAACGCCCTGGCGCTCGCCATAGCGCGCCATGCCCAGCACGCACATCGCGGTGTCATGCGGCCAGATCGAACCGTTGTGGTAGGACATGGGATTGAAGCGCGGCTCGCCCGCCGCCAGGGTCCGAAAGCCCCAGCCGGCATGGAAGGCCGAGCTCAGCAGGGTCTCGGTGACCCGCTTTGCGCGCTCCGGACTGGGCAGTCCCGAAAAGAGCAGATGGCCCGGGTTCGAGCCCCGCACCCGACAGGGCTGGCCCAGGCCGTCGATGGCCATGGCGTAGAAGCCCTGATCCTCCATCCAGAAGCGATCCTCGACCGTCTTGCGCAGGGTTTCAGCGCGCCGGCTCCAGCGCCGGGCGTTGGCCCGATCATCGCGACGCCTGGCGAGGTCGGCCATGCCCTTGAACGCTGCGTAGGCATAGCCCTGCACCTCGACCACGGCGATGGGGCCGGCGGGAAAGCGGCCGTCCGCGTGGAAGACGCTGTCTTCGCTGTCCTTCCAGTTCTGGTTCGACAGCCCGCTGGCGGCGCCGCGCGCATAGTCGATCAGGCCGTCGCCGTCGCTGTCGCCATACTGCTCGATCCAGCCGACGGCCTTGACCATGGCGGGCCAAAGCTCATCGACGAACGCCATGTCGCCCGTGCGGTCGGCATAGGCGCAGGCCAGGCCCACGAATAGCGGCGTGGTGTCGACGCCGCCGTAGTAGCGCGCGAAGGGCAGTTCGCCCAAGGCGGTCATCTCACCGCGCCGGGTCTCGTGCATGATCTTGCCCGGCGCGCTGTCCTGGAAGGCCGAGACCTCGACCGCCTGATACTTGGCCAGATAGGCCAGTACGCCGCGCGCCAGTTCAGGCTGGATCCAAAGCACCTGCCAGGCGGTGATGATCGCGTCGCGGCCGAACGGCGTCGAGAACCAGGGAATGCCCGCATAGGGATACGGCCCGGTGTCGAGCTCGGTGGTCAGCAGGGCCAGGTCGGCGCGGGACTTCTCAAGCCACTCGTTGAACAGCCGTCCGGAACTGTGCAGCCGCGCGCCGCGCCGGATGCGGTGGCGCATGCTCAGCTTGGCGCGGGCCGCCGCGTCGCGCCAGCGCGCGCGGCTTGGCGGATGCGCCAGGATCGGGCCGATCTCGACATACAGCTCAAAGCGGTCGGCGGCCGCCAGCATGAACAGGAAATCCGCCCGCGAGGACGAGAGGCGGCCGGGCGGCTCGGAAAAACTGATGACGCTTCCGCGGTCCACTTTGTCCAGACCGGTATAGGCGAAGGTCACCGAACGACCTTCGGCCACGGGCGTATGGTTCACGCCGCGCGCGCCGCGCTTGCTGCCGCGTACCTCGAACATGTCGCTGAAGTCGGCGTCGAACTCCAGGCTGACCGGCAGCATCACCAGGTCGCGGCTGTAGTTGGAGAAGGTGATGCGCTCATAGCAGCGCTGGCCCCACAGGAACCGCTTTCGCTCCAGATGGATAGTGCCGTGGGGCGCGGCTCCGGCCCCCAGCAGCGGCAGGTTCTGATTGGTGGCGTGGCAGTTGAAGAAGACGTTGTCCTGCGAAACCGACGAACTTAGGTGCGACGGCGCTTCGCCTCCCAGCGTCAGCTTGAACCGGGACAGAAGGCGGGTGTCGTTGTGGAACAGGCCGTCGCCGACGCCACCGATGTCGCCGAAGGAATCGGCGACCAGGAAGGTGTCATGGTCCTTGAGCGCATAGAGGGGAAAGGGCGGGCGAGGCTCGCCCATCCGTTCGTCGCTGGTCGTCGCGGCGGGCGCCGCCGCTAGGTCATCCATCATTTTGCCCTGTCTGCGGTCAGGCGCGAAGCGCGAGATCCTGGCCCGCGACCAAGCCCTGGAGCTGTCGCGCGTAGAGGGCCTGGTAGCGCCGCGCCATGGCGATGGCCGAGAAGCGAAGGTCGAAGCGATCGCGGATCGCGCGTCGGCTGAGGCTCCCGAGCCGCGCCACCGCGTCCGCCGCTTCGCTTTCGCTGTTGACGATGAAGCCCGTCAGTCCGTGTTCGATGACTTCGGGAACCGAGCCGCGCTCATAGGCGATCACCGGCGTGCCGGCGGCCATGGCCTCGATCATCACCAGGCCGAAGGGCTCTGGCCAGTCGATGGGAAACAGCAGGGCGTCCGCGCCGCCCAGAAACGCGCCCTTCTCGTGCTCGCCGATCTCGCCGATGAACTCGACCAGCGGATCGGCCAGCAGGGGTTCGACCACTTCGTGGAAGTAGGCGACATCAACGGGATCTATCTTGGCGGCGATCTTCAGGCGACGGCCAGAGCGTCTGGCGATGGCGATCGCGCGTTCGGGACCTTTCTCGGGAGAGATGCGCCCCAGGAAGGCCAGATAGCCTTCGGTGCTGTCATGATAGACGTCGCTGTCGGCGTGGACGCCATGCAGCACCGTGCCGATCCAGTTGGCGTTCGGCAGCGGCGCGCGCTGGGAGTTCGAGATCGAGACCAGTCCAAATTCCGGGTAGCGTCGATACAGATCCGGCAGGTCCTTCAGGTCCAGCCGGCCGTGCAGGGTCGTCAGGGTCTTTTCGGCCATGTCGGCGAACAGGCCAAACTGCAGCATGTCGGTATGGAAGTGGATGATGTCGAAGTCATCGGCCCTGTCGCGCACTTCCAGCAGCATGGCCAGGTGAGCGGCGAGGTCGGATTTCAACGCCGCCGGATCCAGCCGTATGGCCTGATCGCGCACGACCACCAGATTGGCCTTGGTCTGCGCCTCGGCGCTGGCGAACAGCGTCACCTCATGACCCAGCTCGACCAGAGCGTCGGTCAGATGGGCCACCACGCGCTCCGTTCCGCCATACAGGCGAGGAGGGACGGCTTCGTACAGCGGCGGCACCTGGGCGATACGCATGGCAAGCTCTTCCCCAAAAGCGGCCTGACGGTCGGCCGACTTCTGAAACCTCCCGGCGAGCCCATGGTTCCGGTCGCGCCGCAGACTCCGAGGTTGGGGTCTTCCCGGCGGTTCGAGAGACCTGCCTCGGCTAGGAAGAGGCGCCGGCCGCCGGCGCGTAACCCGCCTTGATGACCTCATCGAGTTCTCCGGCCGACAGGACAGCGCTTGAGACCGGCGCCTCGTAGCCGATCTGGCCCGCGAAGATGGCGCGGGCCAGCGGCGGCAGCCGCGGCGTGATCGAGAGGATGCGCTGGCTGTCGACGTTGGGCAGCGGGGTCCACTTCCCGGGAAGTTCATGCCAGTCGCGCGCCGCGACATTGGCCGCCAGATCTAGCCAGAACCGGGTCGCCGCGGTGGCCGGCGCGCTCCGCCTTCGACTCCGCGCTCCGATGCGGGATCACTCGCGGTGTCAGGAGGGGGAGGGGCAGATCATCGCACCGGGAATTGGCATGGCTCCAAGGCTGGCTTTCTGCCTCCACCCGGGTTAGCAGCCCCCCATGATCCGCCTCGACAATATCTCCAAGCAGAACGGCCACCAGATCCTGTTCATCGAAGCCTCGATGGGCGTCCAGAAGGGCGAAAAGGTCGGGCTTGTCGGTCCAAACGGCGCCGGCAAGACGACGCTGTTCCGCATGATCACCGGTCAGGAGCAGCCCGACGACGGACTGGTCACGATCGATCCCGGCATGACGATCGGCTATTTCAGCCAGGATGTCGGCGAGATGTCGGGCCAGAGCGCGGTCGCCGCGGTGATGGATGGCGTCGGTCCGGTCAGCGCGCTGGCCGCCGAAATGGCCACGCTCGAGGCGGCCATGGTCGATCCGGACCAGGCCGACGCCCTGGACGCCGTCATGGAACGCTATGGCGAGGTGCTGGAACGCTTCCAGGAACTGGACGGCTATGCGCTGGAGGCGCGGGCGCGCGAGGTGCTGGCCGGTCTGAGCTTCAGCCAGGAACGCATGGACGGCGACGTCGGCCTTCTGTCCGGCGGCTGGAAGATGCGCGTGGCGCTGGCCCGCATCCTGCTGATGCGGCCCGACGGCATGCTGCTGGACGAACCCAGCAACCACCTGGACCTGGAAAGCCTGATCTGGCTTGAGGCCTTCCTCAAGAGCTATGACGGCGCGCTGTTGATGACCTCGCACGATCGGGCGTTCATGAACCGCATCATCGGCAAGGTTGTGGAGATCGACGCCGGCTCGCTCATCACCTATTCGGGCGATCTGGACTTCTACGACCAGCAGCGCGCGCTCGGCGAGGCGCAGCGCCAGGCGCAGTACGAGCGCCAGCAGGCCATGCTGGCCAAGGAAATCAAGTTCATCGAGAAGTTCAAGGCGCGCGCCTCGCACGCCGCTCAGGTGCAGAGCCGGGTGAAGAAGCTCGACAAGATCGAACGCGTCGAGCCGCCGCGCCGTCGACAGTCGGTCCAGTTCGATTTCCAGAGCCCGCCGCGTTCGGGCGAGGACGTGATCAACCTGCGCAATGTCCACAAGGGCTACGGCGCCCAGCCGATCTATGAGGGGCTCGATTTCCTGGTGCGCCGCAAGGAGCGCTGGTGCGTCCTCGGCGCCAACGGCGCCGGCAAATCAACGCTGCTCAAGCTGGTGGCCGGCGACACCAAGCCCGACCAGGGCGTGGTCAACATCGGCGCCAGCGTCAGGATGGGCTATTTCGCCCAGCACTCCATGGACCTGCTGGATGGCGAAGAGACGATCTTCGAGTCCCTGGAGAGCTCGTTCCCGCAGGCGGGCCAGGGGGCGTTGCGCACCCTGGCGGGCTGCTTCGGCTTCTCCGGCGACGATGTCGAAAAGCCCTGCCGCGTCCTGTCCGGCGGCGAGAAGGCGCGGCTGGTCATGGCCAAGATGCTGTTCGATCCGCCGAACCTGCTGGTGCTCGACGAGCCGACCAACCACCTCGACATGGCGACCAAGGAGATGCTGGTCGCGGCCCTGGCGGACTTCGAGGGCACGATGCTCTTCGTCTCCCACGACCGCCATTTCCTGGCGGCGCTGTCAAACCGCGTGCTCGAACTGACGCCCGAGGGGGTGCATCAGTACGGCGGCGGCTATACGGAATACGTCACCCGCACGGGCCAGGAAGCGCCGGGATTGCACCCCGGAGGGTAGCGGCGCCGACTCCTCAAACCGCCCGAACCCGGTGTTCATCGACACACCGCAGCAAGGACCAATCCAAGCGGGAAGTTGCGACCTCCTCGCGTTGTTGGCGGCTCTGACCCGTAGCGGGGCCACTTCTAACCTGTACCGACAACCGCGAGCGCTCTTGTGCCCGGCCAAAAGCCGAGCCACTCTCTGCCTTAACAACGATAACATTCAGGGAGGGCGTCGGGGCCATGGCTAGCGAACGCTTCGATTATATCGTCATCGGCGCCGGATCGGCGGGCTGCGTCCTGGCGGCGCGGCTGACGGAAGATCCCAACATCAAGGTTCTGCTGCTGGAGGCCGGCGGCAAGAACACCTCGATCCTGGTCAAGATGCCCGCCGGCGTGGGCGAGCTGATCAAGGCCAAGGGCGAGCAGAACTGGGGCTTCTGGACCGAGGAGGAGCCGCACCTGAATAACCGCAAGCTGTGGTGGCCGCGCGGCAAGGGTCTGGGCGGCAGCTCGGCGATCAACGGCATGATCTATATCCGGGGCCATGCGCGCGATTACGATCAGTGGCGGCAGATGGGACTGTCGGGCTGGTCGTATTCGGAGGTCCTGCCCTATTTCAAGCGCTCGGAGACCCACCACGCCGGCGGCGACGCCTATCATGGCGGCCAGGGTCCGCTGCACGTGTCCAAGGGCGAGTCGCCCAGCCCCTTCTATCCGGCCCTGGTCGAGGCCGGTCGCCAGGCGGGCTACAAGACTACACATGATTTCAATGGCTTCCAGCAGGAGGGCTTCGGGCCCTACGACCTGACGATCCGCGACGGCAAGCGCTGGAGCGCGGCGGCGGCCTATCTGACCGAGGCCCTGTCGCGGCCGAACCTGACCTGCGTGACCGAGGCCCGGACCACCAAAATCCTGATCGAGAAGGGCCGGGCGATCGGGGTTGAATATGTGGTCGGCAAGGGCGGCCAAAAGGTCACGGCCCACGCCGACGCCGAGGTGCTGCTGAGCGCCGGGGCGGTGCAGTCGCCGCAGATCCTGCAGTTGTCGGGGATCGGCGCGCCCGACCTGCTGAAGACGCACGGCGTGGCGGTAGTTCAGGAATCCAAGGGCGTCGGCGCCAACCTGCAGGACCACCTGGATGTCTGCCTGTCGTGGACCAGCAAGAACCTCGTCAGCGCCTACTCGGCTAACAAGGGCCTGCGCAAGCTGGGTACGGGCCTGTCCTACATGCTGATGGGCAAGGGCCTGGGGCGGCAGCAGTTTCTGGAATCGGGCGCCTTCCTGAAGTCGCGCCCGGATCTCGATCGCCCGGATCTGCAGATCCACGGCGTGCTGGCCATCATGCAGGACCACGGCAAGACCCTGATCGAGAAGGACGGCTTCACCCTTCACGTCTGCCAGTTGCGGCCGGAGAGCCGGGGCAAGGTGGGTCTGCGGTCCGCCGACCCCTTCGATGATCCGACCATCCTGGGCAACTATCTCGCCACCGATGAAGACCGCCGCGCCCTGCGCGAAGGCGTCCGGATGGCCCGCGAAGTCGTGGCCCAGGCGGCCCTGGACCCCTACCGCGACGCCGAATACGCGCCGGGCGCCGATGTGCGCGCGGACGCCGACCTCGATGCCTGGATCCGCGCCAAGTCCGAAACGATCTACCACCCGGTCGGCACCTGCCGGATGGGCGCGGCGGGCGATCCGCTGGCGGTGGTCGACGACCAACTTCGCGTTCAGGGTGTGGCGGGCCTGCGGGTCATCGACGCTTCGGTCATGCCCACCCTGGTGGGCGGCAACACCAACGCGCCCACCATCATGATCGCCGAGCGGGCGGCCGACCTGCTGCGGGGCAAGGCCACACTGCCGCCGGTCGACGTCCCTGTGTTCGAAGACGGCCGGGCCGTGGCGGCCTGATCGGCGGAGCTAAGTCATGCAAAAGCGTCCTCTCGGCCGTTCCAGCCTTTCGACCGCGCCGCTGATCTTCGGCGGCAACGTCTTTGGCTGGACGGCGGATGAGGCGACCTCGCATCGCCTGCTCGACGCCTTCGTCGGCGGCGGCTTCAACGCCGTCGACACGGCCGACGTCTATTCGGCCTGGGTTCCCGGTCACACGGGCGGGGAGTCCGAGAGCGTCATCGGCCGCTGGCTCAAGGCGCGCGGCAGGCGCGACGACGTCCTGATCCTGACCAAGGTGGCGATGTGGCCCAAACAGCCGGGCCTGTCCGCCGCCAATATCGAGGCGGCGGTCGAGGGTTCGCTGAAGCGGCTGCAGACGGACTATGTCGACCTCTATCAATCTCACCAGGACGACGCGGCGACGCCGGTCGAGGAAACCCTGGAGGCCTTTGGCCGGCTGGTGAAGGCCGGCAAGGTTCGGGCGATCGGAGCGTCCAACTTCACGCCTGCCCGGCTGGCGGAGTCCCTGAAGGTTTCGGCGGCGCACGGCCTGCCGCGCTACGAGACCATCCAGCCCAAGTTCAATCTCTATGATCGCGACCAGGTCGAGGGTGAACTGGCGGCCCTGACCCAGGCCGAAGGGCTGGGCGTCATTCCATTCTACGGGCTGGCGGCGGGCTTTTTGACGGGCAAGTACCGGTCGGAAGCCGATCTGGAAGGCCGTGCCCGGAGCAGCACGATCAAGCGCGACTATCTCAACGAGAAGGGCGCGCGGGTGTTGGCCGCGCTGGACAAGGCGGCCTCGACCACGGGCGCGACCCATGCCCAGATCGCTCTTGCCTGGATCATGGCCCATCCGTCCATTACCGCGCCGATCGCCAGCGCAACCTCGGTGGCCCAGCTGGAGGAGTTGATGAAGGCCGCCCATCTGGCGCTGCCGGTGGAGATCCTGGCCGATCTGGACGCGGCGACCTGATCGCGATGCGCGCCGCCCTGATCGAGCGGACCTTCGAGGTCGCCGCGGGGCGGATCGAGGATCTGACGCCACTGGTCTATGCCCGCCTGTTCGCCGAGCAGCCCCAGATGGAAGCCCTGTTCTGCCTGGACGCCAATCATCAGGTGCGGGGCGAGATGCTGTCCCAGGTGATCCGGTCGATCCTGGATTTCGTGGGCGAGCGTCAGTACGCGGCCACGCTGATCCAGACCGAGGTGATGACGCACGCGGGCTATGACGTTCCGCCAGCCGTGTTCGGGACTTTTTTTGGGGTTGTGGCCGCGACGCTGCGCGAGGTGCTGGGTCAGGACTGGTCGCCGGAGATCGACGCGGCCTGGCGCGAACTGCTGGTCGAGCTGGACTACTATGTCACCCATCCCGACCAGTCCGAGACAGCCCGGGCGGCTTTATCCTAGAGCCTTTTAGCCTCGCATGGAATCATGTGAGGCGTCTAAAAAGGCTCTAAATCAAACATTTAGAGCGTGATAGCCGCCGAAGCCGCGTACACTTTCGGCTACCGCGCTCTAGGCGATCCGGCGTCCATCCAGGGTGGCCAGGCGCAGTTGCGGGCCCTCCTGGTTGGCCAGGCCCAGGGACTGGATCTGGCGCACGCCCAGTTCATGGGCCGGACGGCCTTCCAGGCGCTGGATCATGGCGATGGGCTGATACAGGCCCAGGAAGCGGTCGGTTTCCCCGTTCGCGCCGCGCAGGGGGGCGAACAGGACCTCCATCCCGACCGAGGGCACGCCTTGGGCGCGGATATCGGCCGTGACGACGACGGGCTGGCGCCGGCGACGCGCGATCTCAAGCGACGACTTCAGTTCCAGGCGGTGGGACAGGGCCCACAGGCTCAGGAGGTCCTCATTGCGCAGATCGCGGGCGTGCAGGTCCGCGACGAAGCCGCCGGTCAGGCGGAATGGCATGCGGCCCAGTTTCTCACGACCGACGATGAACACCTGCGGCAGCAGATCGGTGAAATCACCCGGATTGATGTCGGCGCGTGCTGGGGCCGGCGCGTCGCCTTTCCGCTCACGCCAATAGTCTATCAACCGTTCCGTGCTTGGATGGAACATCGTCGTCCCCTCGCGGGTCCTTCCACGGCTGTTTTCGGCCGCACGGGGCTTGCTAGGAGATCCGGGCCAGAGCCCGACCGTCCCGTTTTGGCGCAAGCCGGCCGGGCGGCGGTTCACGGCCCGATTCTTGCTGGCCAAATGGCCGGACGACGTCGTGTGAAGGGGACCGCCATGAAGGCGCCGAAACGATCGATGCGCGGGCTGCTGTGGGGCCTTGGCGCCCTGCTGGGAAGCCTGATGCTGGGCGGCGCGGCCTATGCCGGCTGCACCTCGGGCTGCACGCCGACCCCGCCGACCTGCTGCACCACCCCGACGCCGCCACCCCGGCCGCCCAAGCCGCCGGTCACGCCGTGCTGCACGCCGGGCCATAACGTCAACATTCCGGGCGTGAACGTGAACGTCGGCGCGACGGTGATCGTCAATGCCAACGCCAATGCCTCGGCCAGCGGCAGCGCCTCGGCGGGCGCCGGAGCCGGCGCTGGAGCCGGCGCGACATCCAACGTCTATTACGGCGGCGGTACGCATGGCGGCTACTATTCCGGTCCGATGGCGACCGGCTACATTCAGGGCCTCAATGTCGAGGGCGGCGAAGCCCGCCGTCGCGCCGCCTACGAGGCCACCCGCACCAAGATGCGCCGCGTTGTCATCCGCGCCGTCTGCCTGGACGACAAGGACATTCCCCACCCGGCTTCGCAGGTCACACCGGACCGCGACATCGACGATCTCTATGACGGCGAACTCTATCGCTGCATCGCCGGCTCGCGCATGCAGTACGTGATCGGCGACTTTGACGGCGCGATCGACATCAGCACCGGCGGCCGCGGCGCCCAGACCTATATCTGCGCCAAGAACGAGGCCCTCTACCACACGCCGGGTGCGGGTCAGCGCGGCCAGGCCGGTACGCTGGTCTGTCGCCCGCAACGCCCCGCCCGCGATTGCAACGAGCGCTCGCTGCTGCGCCGCTTCGGCGCGGGGGTGAAGATCCTGACGATCCTGACCACCGAGACCTACACGGCCTATCGCGAGGAAACGGTGCGGGAAGCGGCCACCACCTCGATGAGCTTCAGCCTCGATGGCGGCGTGGGCGGCGTGGTCTACTAGGGCCGGCTCCACCGCAAACAATCAGGCCCTCCCGCCAGTCCGGCGGGAGGGCCTTTTCGTAGGCGCCATGATCGCTGCGACGGCCTATTTGCCCTGCGGCTTCACCAGTACGGTCCACGACTTGTCGTCGCCCAGGAAGGTCCTGGCGGCCTTCTGCACATCGGCGGCCTTGACCCGTTCCAGCCCGGCGATGACCGAGCGGGTGGAGTCCAGTATCCGCGGATCGCTCTGGGCGCCCGACAGCGAGCTCAGCCAATATTCGTTGGTCACCCGCGACTTCTCGATCTGGTCGATGCGCGGCTTCTTGGCCCTGTCCAGCTCGTCGTCGGTGACCGGCTTGTCGCGCAGATCGGCGGCGATCTTCTGGATCGAGGCGATCACCGCATCCAGCTTCTCGGGCGGAACCTCGACGCTGACGGCCAGATAGCCCCAGTCGTTGAAGACCACGCTGTGGGTCGCCGAAGCCGAGGGCGAATAGGTGGCGCCCTGCTTTTCGCGCAGTTCGTCGGTCAGGCGCAGTTGCATCACCTGGGCGAGGATCGAGACGTTGCGGGCCCGCTGAAGGTCCGAGAACAGGTCGTCGGTGCGCCAGGCCATGAACAGCTGGGCCTGATCGGCGCGGCCCTTGTGGGTCAGCACCACGGGCGTCTTCGACGGAGCCGGGAAGGGCGACTGGCGCTGGGCGGCCGGATCCGCCAGACCCGGCCTGGCCGGCAGGGCGCCGAAGGTCGCGGCCACGGCGGCGATCGCCTTGTCGACCGTGATGTCGCCCACCACGACGACCTCGATGTCGCCCTTGGCCAGCGGCGGGCTGACGATGGACTTCATGGTGTCGATCGAGGCCGAGGCGATGTCGGCGCGAGTCGGGAAGGTCCAGCGCAGGTCGCCGCCATGCAGCATGCCGCTGAGGTCGCGGCCCATCACGCCGCCTGGGGTGGTCTCCAGCTGATCGTGAATGGTGCCGTAGTAGGTCTTGATCCGCGAGAACGCCTCGGGACGCCAGCCGGGCTCCGTTGCGTAACCGGCCAGAACCTGGAGTTCGGTCTCGACATCGGCCGGGCGGGTGCGACCGGTCAGGGTGAAGGCGTCGTCTTCGACGCCGAGGCTGGCGTTCCAGATCTTGCCGTTCAGCACCCGCTCCATGTCCTGGGTGCTGATCTGCTTGAGACCGCCCTCGACGAGGGCCGAAGCCGACCACAACGGCGTCTGGACGTTGGACGGCAGGTCCAGCAGGCCATGGCCGATACGGGTCTTGATCAGCACCTGATCGTCACGGAACTTGGTCGGCTTGACGGTCAGGCGCACGCCATTGTCGAAGCGCACGAAGACGGTGTCGAGGTCGGCCACGTCCTTCTGTTCGGCGACCTTGCCGATGGGGCCGAAGCTGGAATAGGGCCAGACGGTGACGCCGGGCGCGGCGGGCGCGGTGACGGCCACCTTCCGGGAGTCTGCGAAGGCCGCCAGGACGGTGGCTTCGCCGCCCTCGATATTGACCGGCGTCGGGATCAGGATCAGCGGGCCCTGGCCCGCGAAGGCGTCTTTCAGCACCGCCGAAACCCGCTCGGCCGTCAGGCCTTTCACCGTTTCGTCGAAGGCGGCCAGGTTCTGGCTGGGACTGGTGACGGTTTCGCCGTCGCCCAGCGTGCCGACGATGCTGGCGGCCAGTGTGGTGGTGCGTTGAGTGGCTTCGCCCGAGACCGCGGCGACCAGGCCGGCGCGCATGCCGGCGATCTCGCGGTCCAGCTCATCCTGGCGAATGCCGAACTGCGCGGCGCGGCGCTGCTCCTGCTCCAGAGCGGAGAGCGCCTCCTTCCAGCGGCCCGGCTGGGCGGTGGCGCCCAAGGTGGTCAGGCGCACGGCGCCGTACTGGTCGCCGCTGAAGGCGCCGCCGGCGATGAAGGGCGGGTCGCCCGAACGGCTCAGGGCCTGCAGGCGGCGGTTCAGCACCGCGAAGCCCAGGTTCTTCAGGGTGTCGCGCTCATCGACGGCCTTGGTCTCGATCAGGCCATCAGGCGTATTGGCCCATGACAGCTGCACCGAAAGCGGGGCGCCTGGCTCGACGATCAGACGCGCGGTCTCGCCGCGCTTGGCGACCTTGCCAATGTCGGGGCTTCCGCCGGCCTTGCCCTTGCCCTGCCAGTCGCCGAAGCGCGCCTTGATCTTGGCTTCCATGGCGTCGAGGTCGAAGTCGCCGACAGCCACGATCACCGCGCGCTCGGGACGGTAATAGGCTTCGTAATAGTCGCGGATTTTCTGGGCCGGGGCGCTCTTGAGAATGTCGGTCTTGCCGATCGGGATCCGTTTGGGCGGCAGTTGGCCTTCCATCTGGAAGTCCATGGTCTTGATGGCCACGCGATAGCCGGGGCTGTCGCGGGTGCGTTCTTCGGACAACACCACGCCGCGCTCGCGATCCACGGCCTCGGGGGCGATGGTCAGTTCGCCGGCCACCTCGCGCAGCAGCATCAGCGAACTGTCGACCGTGGCGTCGTCGGTCTTGGGCAGGTCCAACTGGTAGACGGTCTCGTCCAGGCCGGTAGAGGCGTTGGTGTCGGCGCCGAAGGCCAGGCCGTGGCGCTCCAGGATCTTGATCATCTCGCCTTCGGGCACGTTCTTGCTGCCGTTGAAGGCCATGTGCTCGAGGAAGTGGGCCAGACCCTGCTGGTCGTCGGCCTCCATCATCGATCCGGTGTCGAACCAAAGGCGGACCGCGGCCTGGTTGGGCGGGGTAGCGTTCTTTTCGAGAGCGTAACGCATGCCGTTGGGCAGGACGCCGAAACGCACGCGGGGGTCGGGCGCGATGTCGGAAAGGGTATGGGCCCACTGTCCCGGCTTCAGCGACGCCAGGGTCGGTCCGCCCAGCCGCGCCTGGGCGGCGGGAGCGGATTCTTTGCCGCCCATGGTCGGCATGGATATCTTGGGGAGCGCCGAGCAGGCGGCGAGGGAGAGACCTGCCGCGGCGAGCAGTGTCAGGCGCGAGGCGCGAATCATATACGACCCAGGGTTATGGCGGGCTTCAAGGAAGCCGCACCTTGACCGGGGGTGAAGGCGCAAGCAAGGCGTCTGCCGCCTCGCGAAAGCCGCGATCAGGCGGCGGCCACGTCGCCGGTCTGGCGACGCAAACGCCAGAAGCGGATGGTCCGCAGGGCCGCCTCGCGCGGCAGCGCGCCATAGATCTCGCCATAGGCCTTGGCCTTGCCCATCACGTCGTCCGTCGGATCCAGGATCAGCAGGGCGAAGGTCAGGAACAGGGCGCGATCGAAATCGGCCGCCCTGCACACCACGGCCAGGGCGTCCAGTTCCCGGCGCTCCAGGATCCTGCGGGCCGTATGGAAGTCGATGTCGGCAAGGTCCGCCAAGGCGACGAGGAACAGGGTGGTCTTCTTGCCGCGCAGCATGTTGGCCAGGGTCTGGGGCGAGACGCCGCCCTTGGACTTGATGGCGCGGAATTCCTCTTCGGCGGCCGCGTGGTCGGCGGGCAGGGCGCCGTCCTGGGCGGCGACGCGCTTGCGGCCGGCGCTGAGCGCGGCCTCCAGCGTGGCCGGATCCATGTCGGCGTTCTTTTCCATGATCCGGTCGCGAAGCTTGGCCTCGACCATGAAGTACATTTCGTTGAGCAGATCGACCGGCAGGCTGTGGCGATCGACCACGGCTTCGTGCAGGGCCGGGTTGGCGGCGGCGCGATCCACCACGGCTTCGTGAGCCTCGCGCGACAGAACCGCGCCCTCGTTGCGCAGCAATACGCCCAGGGTGTCATCATCGCCGCGCTGGACGATGGCGTCGGACACGGCGCTGGGCACGGTCGGCCGCTGGGAAATAGCGCGCAGATGGTCCTGGCCCTGGGTGCGGGCCACCTGCAGCAGGTCGTCCTCGGAAAGGGCCGAAGAGCTCTGCAGCAACGGCCGGGCGACCGCGATGCTTTGCGAGACCAGGTTCAGGGTGATTCCGCGCGGCGCGGCGGGTGCGTGGCTGAGGCGTTCGGCCAGTTCGACCTGGACGGCTTCTTCCATGTCGCCGGCCAGTTGGCTCATGACGTCGTCGAACAGGCCCATCTCGACCTGGCCGTGGTTCTCGCCCGTGAAGAACAGGTCGGTAACGCCGCGCAGCAGCTCGCGGCGCTTGGCGCTCGACGGCTCGTCGGCCAGGGCGATCAGGTCGTGAAGGCGGGATTGCATCAGAAGGTATTGTCCTTGGCGTCTTCGCCCTTGGCCGTGTCGTCGGCGTCCAGCGGCGCCTGCGCCAGCCACTCGGCCGAGCCGTGACGTGGCGGTTCGTTCCTGGCGGGCGCGCGCTCGTCGGACGGCGCGATGAACACCATGCCGTTGGGTTTCAGCGGCGCGAGCGGATCAGGCTGCTGGCCGTAGAGGCGACCCACCGAATAGGTGCGGGCCATGTTCGGGCCGATGGCCGGGGCGGCGACCTGTGTCGAGGGTGGCGCGGTCGCGAGAGGCGCGCTTGCAGCCGTCAAGGCGGGCTGGGCGACCGTTTGCGGGGGTGCGGCGCCCATCTTCAGCCACGGGCGATTGAGCGGTTGGGCCACCTGGGTGGGCGCCGGCGGGGGGGCGTCCCGCTTGCCGGCCCAGCGCAGCACTGGACCCACATAGCCGTCGGCGGCGCTGAGGGGGGCGGTTCTACGATCAGGGCTGGGGCCATAGCGGTCTTCACGCGCTTCAACGCCGCTCGCGGCGGACGCGGCGCAGGCAAGGGCGGCGATGAGAACGACTGAACGCATGGTTGGCCCGAGGCTCCTGACCTCAACTCCTACGCCGCGTCGCTTAACCTTGGGCTAACGTCCGCGCCACCAGATGAGCAGGCGGCGTTCGGCCCATTCCATCAGGGCATGCAGGGCCACGCCCAGCAGGGCCAGGGCCAGCAGGGCGGCGAACACCCTGGCGGTCTGCAGGCGGTTGTAGGCCTCGAGAATCCGCCAGGCCAGGCCCTGGGCTCCGCCCGACCCGGCGACGAACTCAGCGACCACGGCCCCGATCACCGCCAGGCCGGACGCGACCTTGTGCCCCTCCAGCAGAGCGGGCACGGCAGAGGGCAGACGAAGCCGCAGCAGGCGCTGGAAGGATGTCGCGCCATAAAGGTCGAACAGGCGCGAGAGGTCGGGATCGACGGCTTTCAGGCCCGTCAGAGCGCCCGAGAAGATCGGGAAGAAGGCGACCACGGCCGCCAGACCGATCACGGCCCGTTCGGGATGGTCGATGCCGGCCCAGATCGTCACCAGCGGCGCGATGGCCACCAGCGGCGTGACCTGCAGGGTGACGGCGATCGGGCGGACCGCATCCTCCATCAGCGGACTGAGGCTGACGGCGAAGGCCAGGGCGCAGGCCAGGACGCTGGCCATGACCAGGGCCAGAAGGGCTGTGGATAACGTACCCCAGGCCGAGGCCAGCAGCAGAGGCCAGCCTTGCAGCAGGGCAGTCCAGATCGCGCTGGGCGGCGGCAGCAGATAGGGCGGGATGGCGAGACGCGAGCAGGCGATCTCCCAGCCCGCCAGCATCAGGCCGATCAGGATCAAGGGTGAGAGAAAGGCTGAAACGTTTCTGTTCACGCGGCGCGGGCTCCGGCCTGGGCCAGCAGATCGGAGACGGCCTCCGCGGCCTGGCGGAACGCCTCGGTGGTGCGAAAGCCAGGCGGTCGCACGATGGGACCCTCGATGGAGACTTCACCAGCGATCCGACCCGGACCGGGACTCATCACCACCACGCGACCGGCCATGTAGACGGCTTCCTCGACATTGTGAGTCACGAAGACCATCGCCGGCGCCAGGTCCGCGGCCAGGGCCAGGACGTCATCGGCCAGCACCCGGCGGGTGATCTCGTCGAGCGCGGCGAAGGGCTCGTCCAGCAGCAGCAGACGCGGGCGGGTGACCAGGGCCCTCGCCAGCGAGACGCGCATGGCCATGCCGCCGGACAGCTGCGCCGGCCGCGCCTCAAGGGCGTCACCCAGGCCCACCCGGATCAGGGCCTGGGCGGCGGCCCCCATGGCGATCGCTCGATTTTCGCCGGCCAGTTCCAGCGGCAGGGCCACATTGGCCCTCGCGCTCAGCCACGGCGCGAGCGTGGCCGCCTGGAAGACCACGGCTGTCTCGCCTTTGCCGGCCGCGCGGGCCACGGCGCCGCGTGTCGGCTGTTCCAACCCGGCCAGCAGCCGCAGCGCCGTGGACTTGCCACAGCCCGAGGGGCCGACCAGCGCGACGATCTCTCCGGCGCGCAGGTCCAGATCGACCGGACCCAGAGCGCGGCCGCGCCTGGGATAGTCGACCTCTACCGCCGTGAGGGACGCGATCGAGACGCTCATTGCCCCTTCGGGAGGAACTGCAGGGTGTAGGCGCGCTTGTAGTCCATGTCCTTGGGATAGACGCCCTGGTCGGAGGCGACCTTGAAGAACTCGGCCCAGCGGGCGTCGGTCATCTGGCCGATGCCCGGACCATTGGGACCGACGATGCCGTAGGACCGCATCTTCTCGCGGGCCTGGTCGAGCACGTCCTGGGTCATTTCCGGATTGTCCTTGAGGATCGCCGCGTCGCCAGGCTTGGCGTCGCCATAGAGATAGGATTTCCAGCCCGCCGCCGTGGCCTCGACGAAGGCCTGGGCCGCCGTCGGGTTCTTGGCGATGAAGCTTTCGGGCATCAGGGCCATCGAGGCGTAGGCCGGATAGCCGCTATCGGCCAGCAGGAAGACCGCCGGCTTGATCTTGCCTTCCTTCTCGATGAGGTACGGCTCGCTGGTGGCGTAGCCCTGCTGGACGACGCGCTTGTCGGCGAGGAACGGGGCGGCGCTGTAATTGTACTTGCGGACCTGATCGTCGGTGAAGCCGTACTTGGCCTTCAGCCAGACCCAGAAGGCGGTGATCGAGGCGTCCGAAAGCAGGATTGGCCGGCCCTTCATGTCGGCGAGGGAATTGATGCCCTGGTCCGGGTGCGCGATCAGGACCTGCGGGTCCTTCTGCATGAAGGCGGCGACGGCCTTCACCGGGGCCTTTTCCTTGGCCAGGTTCATGACGATGAAGCTGTTGGAGCCGACCCCGACATCGACCGCGCCGGTGGCGAGAAGCTGGGGCACGTTCACGGCGGGGCCGCCCTGGATCAGGGTCACGTCCAGGCCGCGCTTGGCGTATTCGCCGGTGGCGAGGGCCTGATAGTAGCCGCCCAGTTCGGCTTCGGCCCGCCAGTCGGTGGCCAGCTTCATCGCGGTGCGGCCGGTCGGCGCGGCGACGTCCTTCTTGGCGGGAGAGCAGGCCGCGACGAGCGCGCAGAGGGCCAGAACGGCCAAGCGACGGAAACCCATGAATCTCTCCCGGACAAGCCCGGCTAAGTTAGGCGCGCCGGCCGAGACTTCCAAGAGTGAACGGCGTTCTGTTTCAGGGGGCGGGCGGCGCCGTCAGCCAGCGTTCCACCTTGGCGTAGAGCACCTCGCGCTGGATCGGCTTGGCGATGTGGTCGACCATGCCGGCCGCGTAGCAGCGCTCGACCTGCTGGGGCAGGGCGTCGGCGCTCATGGCGATGATCGGGATCTTGCCGGCCGGGGTGGGCAGGGCGCGGATGGCGCGGGTGGCGGCCAGGCCGTCCATCAGCGGCATGTGAATATCCATCAGGATCATGTCGTATTCGCCGACCGTGGCGGCGTCGACCGCCTGCTGGCCATTCTCGGCGATATCGACCTTGCAACCCGCCAGGGTCAGCAGGGCCACGCCGATTTCGCGGTTCATGGGATGGTCGTCGACCAGCAGGATACGCGCGGCGCCCGGAGAGGCGGGCGCGGGATGCTCGGGCTCGGCCAGAGGCTCAGCCACCGGGGCGGTGATCTCGATCCAGAAGCATGAGCCACGTCCCGGCACGCTGTCGACGCCGATCCTTCCACCCATCAACTCAACCAGCGCCCGGCTGATCGCCAGACCCAGGCCCGCGCCGCCATAGGTGCGGCTCGCCGAGCTGTCGATCTGCGAGAAGCGCTGGAACAGCAGGGTCTGCTGTTCAATCGAGATTCCGACGCCGGTGTCGGCGATTTCGAAGCGCAGTCGATCCTCATGGTCGCCTGGCTCGACGATCAGGCTGGCGTCGATACGGCCGGAATCCGTGAACTTGACCGCGTTGTTGAGCAGGTTGAGCAACACCTGGCGCAGACGGGTGTCGTCCAGATCGTGCAGGGCGTCGATCGGATCGACGATCTCGACGTCCAGCGTCAGACCCTTGGCGCGCGCCTCAGGGGCCATGATCGCGACCGTGTCGCGCAGCAGGGCGGCCGCGGAGGTTGGTTGCGGCGCAAGCTCAACCTGGCCCGCCTCGACCCGCGAGAAGTCGAGGATATCGTTGACCACGGTCAGGAGAGCGCCCCCGGCCGAGTCGATCAGGTTCACCTGCCTGCGGGCGTCGGGCGGCAGGTCGTTGCGGGCGGCCAGGAGTTGGGCGAAGCCCAGCACGCTGTTCAGGGGCGTCCGGATCTCGTGGCTCATGGTGGCCAAAAATTCGGTCTTGGCCTCGGTGGCGGCCAGCGCTCGGGCCCTGGCGGCGCGTGTCAGCTGCTCGCGGCGTACAAGGAGGCGCTTGAGGCGCTCCTGTTGAGCCAGCGCGAGGCCCGTCGCCAGGTTTGTGCCGAACAGGAGGCTGATGAACACCTGGGCCACACGGGTCGGATTGGCGGTTTCCCACCGCAGGCCCATCGCCAATTCGCCGGAGGAGGTCACAAGGGGGATGGCGATGAACGCCACCACCAGAGAACTTTCAGCAGCCCCTCGCGCACCCAGTCGGAAGGCCGCCAGCATGGCCAGGGGAAAGATCAGGAACGGCGCCGGAATGCCATCGGGGTGAAAGCAGATCGCGGTCATCGCCGCGATCGACGCGTACAACGCCAGGCGCTCGGTGATGGAGCGATGGAAGGTGCGTCGATGCTCGGCGTCGAGCAACACCAGGGTGGCGGGCAGTACGACGGCAAGCCCCAGTCCGCTTCGCGCGAACCAGGCCCACATCAGGGTCAGGACGGGCGCTCCCGACATTATCGAAAGCGGTGTTACGCAGATCACCGCGGCGGCCGCGGCGATGGGCGCGCCTATCGCCACGAGAAGGGCCAACTGACGCATGGTCCTCAAGCGCAGCACGCCGCCCGAGAACCGGCGGGCCACGGCCCAGACCGCGTAGGCTTCCAGCACATCGACGCTGGTGTACAGCAGGGCCTTGCCGACGGTGTCTCCGACCAACAGATCGATGATCACGTGGAACACGATCATCACGCTGGTCAGGGCGATGCGGCGGGGCGGATGGAGCGCCATCAGGCCGACGGCCAGCAGCCCGTTGGCGGGCCAGAAGGACGCAACGCCCAGGTCTGTGCGGGTCAGGAACTCACTGAACGCCAGGCTCGCGACGACGGCCACGGCCAAGCTCAGCAGCAGAGTGTTCTGCCGTCGTTGCTCGTGTTGTGCCAGCTGATGCCGCATGCCTGTCTGGTTCCCCCCGAACAATTACGCCCACGGCTGATCGCGGTTGCCGGCTTATTTGCGGCTGTGTCGCTTTGCCGCAGTGGTCCGCCGTCGCCGTGTTCAACTCAGGGCTGACCCCTTTTGGCGGAGCGTCTACTTTGCGAACGCACGACAATGCATAGGGCGCGGCGGGTTTCAAGCGCAGGGCGGCGCCCGGATGTTTCGAGCCGGCCTTTCGAAGCTTGGCTACCTTCAGTTGGACGCGTTCGCGGCGAAGGCTGATGGATCAGGCGGCGATCGGGGCCGGGCGCCCCCGGGCGCGGGCTCAGCTCGCCAGCGCCTCTCGCTTTTCCTCCAGGGCCAGCCAGTCTTCTTCAGCCTGGGCCAGGTCGGCGCGCGCCTTGTCGATCGCCTTCATCACCTTGTCGAAGCCGGCCGGATCGCGAGCGTAGAAGTTGGTGTCTTCCAGCTTCTTCTCCAGATCGGCGATGATCTTCGGGCTGGCCGCGACCAGGGCTTCGCATTCCTCGAAGCGGCGCTGGTCCTTGTAGGACAGCTTGCCGGTCTTCTTGGGCGGAGGGGGCGGAGCGGCCACGACAGCCTTGTTGGAGCCGGTTCCGGTGGCGAAGTCGCCGGCCGCGCCGCGCGCGCCCTTGAAGAAGTCCGGGCTCTGATCGATCAGGTCGCTCCAGCCGCCGGGGGTTTCCAGCACCTTGCCATGGCCGTTCATGGCGATGGTCGAGGTGGCCAGGCGATCGATGAAGTCGCGATCGTGGCTGACCAGGATCAGCGTGCCCTCGAAGTCGGCCAGCAGCTCCTCCAGAAGGTCCAGGGTGTCCATGTCCAGGTCGTTGGTCGGCTCGTCGAGGACCATCAGGTTGGTCGGCGAGGCCAGGGCCCGCGCCAGTAGCAGGCGGTTTCGCTCACCGCCCGACAGGCTGGTGACCGGCTGGCGCAGCTGGGCCTCGGTGAACAGGAACTCCTTGGCGTAGCCGGCCACGTGCTTGGGAATGCCGCGCACCAGGATGGAGTCGCCGCCGCCGGGGGTCAGGAAGTCCCACAGCGTCATCTTCTCCGACAGCGCCATGCGGTTCTGGTCGACATAGGAAATCTCGAGATTGGTCCCCAGCTTGATGTCGCCGGCGTCGATCTCAAGTTCGCCCAGCAGCATGCGCACCAGGGTGGTCTTGCCCGCGCCATTGGGGCCGACCAGCGCCACGCGGTCGCCGCGCAGGATGCGGGTCGAGAAGTCCTCGACGATCACCCGGTCGCCGAAGCGCTTGGTGACGTGCTTGGCCTCGACCACGCGCTTGCCGGACGTGCCCGAGGACTCGACGGCCATGGTCATGCTGCCGCGCTTGTCGGCCTGCAGGTCCTTCTTCTGGCCGCGCAGTTCCAGCAGGGCGCGACGGCGACCTTCGTTGCGGGCCCGGCGGCCCTGGACGCCGCGCGCCAGCCAGGCGTTTTCCTTCTCAAGCTGCTTGTTGAGGCGACGCTCCTCGTCGGCCTCGGCGGCCAGCACCTGTTCGCTCCAGACCTCGAACTCGGCGAAGCCCTTGTCCAGGCGGCGCACCTTGCGATGCTCCAGCCAGAAGGTGCGCTGGGTGACGCGATTGAGGAAGGCGCGATCGTGGCTGACGATCAGCGCCGCGCACTTGGAGCTTGCCAGCTCTTCCTCAAGCGTCTGGATGGCGAAGATATCCAGGTGGTTGGTCGGCTCGTCCAGCAGCAGCACGTCGGGCTGTTCGGCGAAGGCGCGGGCGAGCGCCGCTCGCCGCCGCTCGCCGCCTGACAGGCCCTGGGTGCTCTTGGCGTAGTCCAGGCCGAAGTCGGCCAGGGTCGTGTGCGCCTCATAGTCCTCGGCGCCGCCGGCGGTGCAGTAGTCCAGCAGGGTCTCGCCGGTGATCTCCGGCTCCTGGTCGACGAAGACGATCTTGGCGCCCGGCTGCACGGAGCGTTCGCCGCTGTCAGCCTCGACGCCCCGGGCGGCCAGGATCTTGAGCAGGGTGGACTTGCCGGCCCCGTTGCGGCCCACTAGGCAGGCGCGGACGCGCGGCTCCAGCGCCAGGTCGACGCCGTCGAACAGGGGCTTGGCGCCATCCGCCAGTCGGACGTCCTTGAGGGCGAGGATCGGCGCGCGGGTAGGGGAAGCCATAAGGTGCTCGTAACTGGGGGGTCGCGGAAGATGCGGCCTATATCAGGCTTGGCGGCGAAGAAACGCCAAAATCCGGCCTTACGGCATTGATGAGATGTCACACCGACCAATTTGAAACCCAACCCGGGCAAGCCGCGACAAATTCACCCGTTAACGGCCCTCCAAGCGCGCGCTTGCTAGGATAGCGGCCTCAGGAAGCAGAAGTTCAGATCTTGTCGTTCAACCCCACCTTAGCCAAGGCTCTGGGTCGTTTGCCGTTCTCGGTCGACGCGCTTGAGCATCTGCGTCGACCGGTCTGGGTGTTCGACGATGTGGCCAAGCGCAAGGTCTACGCCAATCCGGCGGCGCTGGAGCTCTGGGGGGCGGCCAGCCTGGAGGATCTTCTTCTCCGCGATTTTACCGAACAGTCTGACGCGGTGCGCATCCGGATGGACGCGATCAGCCAGCGCATCGCGCGGGGAGAGACCGTTCACGACCGCTGGACCTTCTATCCCAATGGCGAGCCGGTGGCGGTGCGCACGGCGATATCGGGCATCGCACTCACGGATGGCGGATCGGCCATGCTGTTCGAGGCCGTACCCGCCGAGATCGAGGCCGAGGAGCATCGCGCGATCGAAGCCCTGCGTCACACCACCGTGCGCGTGACGCTTCATGACGCGGAGGGCGCGCGGCTGTTCGCGAACCCGGCGGCCCTGAAGGCCGGAGGCTTCCGCGGTGACGTGTTTGGCGAGACCTTTGTCGACCACGAGGCGGGCCAGCGGCTTTGGCGGACGGCCCTGACCGGCGCTCCGGCCTTCGGCTCCTTCCTCCTGGCGACCACCACGGGCGCGCGCTGGCACAGCGTTGACGCGCGCCTCACCCGCGATCCGGTCAGCGGTGACGTCTGCGTGCTGGTCAACGCCATGGACATCACCGAGGAGGTCGAGGCCCGCGACGCGCTGAGCGAGGCCCGCGAACGCGCCGAGACCGCGATGCGGGCGCGCCAAGCGTTTCTGGCCAATATGAGCCATGAACTGCGAACGCCCCTGACCAGTGTGATCGGCTTCGCCGGTCTGCTGGCCGATACGCCCCTGAATCCCGAGCAAAGGGGCCATCTTGATCGTGTGCAGGACGCGGGCTCGGCCCTGATGTCCACGTTGAACGACGTGCTGGACCTTTCCAAACTTGAGGCCGGCGGTCTGCAGCTGGCGCCGCGCCCCTTCGATCTTCGCGAGATGCTGACACAGGCGGTCGGCATCGTGGAGGTTCAGGCCGTCGTGAAAGGGCTGGCCCTGGATCTTTCGGTCGACGATCTCTGTCCCGAGTGGGTGGAGGGGGATCCCGAGCGCCTGCGCCAGGTGCTGCTCAATCTGCTGGGCAATGCCATCAAGTTCACCAGCGAGGGCGGCGTCACCCTGTCTGTCGCGCGCCGCAACCCTGGTGATCCCGACCTGGCGCGTCTGGAACTGGTCGTTTCGGATACTGGCGTCGGCGTACCCGAGGCCATGCTGAGCACGGTCTTTGACCGCTTCGCCCAGGCAGGGCCGGACGTGTCGCGCCGCTTTGGCGGCACGGGGCTGGGGCTGACGATCACCCGGCAACTGGTCGAGATGATGGGCGGCGAGATTGGCGTCGAAAGCACGGCCGGTCTGGGCGCGCGCTTCTGGTGTGTCATCGATCTGCCGGTCGCCCGGGCCGCGACGGAGGTGATCGAGAAGCCGGCGCTCGAGATCATTGAAGGGCTGCGGATCCTGGTCGTCGACGACAACGAGGCCAATCGGGAACTGATCGGAGCCATCGTCCGGGCCGCCGGCCATGTGGTCGAGGTCGCGCGCGACGGCGCCGAGGCGGTCGAGGCGGCGGCCTCTGGCGACTACGATCTCATCCTGATGGACGTGCAGATGCCGGTGATGGATGGTCTGGCCGCGACCCGGGTGATCCGCGCGTTGCCCGGTGAGGTGGCCGCCACGCCGATCATCGCCCTGACCGCCAATGTGCTGGCCGACCAGGTCGCCTTCTATCGCGCCCAGGGCATCGACGACCACGTCGGCAAGCCGATCAATCCACGCGAGTTGCTGACCCGGATCGCGGAATGGAGCGAGCCCGGCGGCGTCGCCGCGCGCCGAACTGCGCGCAATCGTCCAATCTAGCGGCCTGCCTAGTTGGTGGGCGAGCTCACATAGAAGCTGGCGTTGTTGCCGGTGGCGGTGGTGACCCCGACGATCGAGCGACCTGAATGGACGACCGAGACCGTGGTCCGCGCGCCGATGTCGGCGCTGTTGGTCTGGTTGTTGTTGACGGTCATCCTGCCGCTGCAATCGCTGCAGGCGTAGCCCGTCACCGCGTTGCCCATGGCCGTGGCGCTGGCCACGCCGTCATAGCCGGTGTCGCCGCCCAGGCTGGCGATCACCTCGACGCCGCCGCCCTCGTTGGTCTGGGTGTTGTCGAGCACGACTTCCTGGCCGGTGTTGCCGACCAGGGCGGAATTGCCCACCCCGTGCGCGCCGACCTGGGCCGCGCCGAACTCGTAGGATGTGGCCTCGGCCTGAGCCCTGACATAGCCCGCGTTGTACTGGCTGGAGGTCACATCCAGCAGGGGGCCTTCGTTGGTCGCCGACAGATTGTTGGCGCTGGCGGTGGCCACGGTGCTGGACAGATAGGCGTTGCCATAGGCCGTGAACTTGCTGGCCTGGGTGATGCCCGAACTCGACTGCTCGGTGATCACCCGGGCTGCTGACTGCTGACTGCCCGAGAGTGTGATGTTGTTGCCGGTCGCGGTGCCTGCCACCGCCGCCGTGCCCGAGACATAGGTGGCGATGGCGCCGCCGTCGGCCAGCGTATTGGCGGTGTTGCCTTGGCTGACCCGCGCGCCCATGGCGCCATTGATCAGGGTCAGCCCGTGGGTGTTGCCGCTGGCCAGGGTGCTGATCGAAAGGTCGCCGAACGCCGCGCCATCGCCTTCCAGCTGACTGCGCGCGGTGACGGCGGCCGTGTTCAACTGCGTCGCGCGCCCGGTGAGCGTGCCCTCCACGGCGGCCGCCGTGCCGGCGTTGCCAACGGCCGTGGTCGTGATGTTGCTGGCGGTCCCGCCATAGGCGCTGACATTGACCACGCCATGCGCCAGCACCTGGCCAGAGTTCTCCTGGTTGGAGGTCATGGTCGCGTCGGCGTTCTGGACCGACACGAAGGCGCTGTTGGCTGGAGCGGTCGTGGTGGCGCTGATGCCATCGCTGACGGTCTGGACGTTCAGGCTCTGCTCGGCGAACACGTCGCCGAGATTGATCTGGTTGTTCAGGACCTGACCCGGCAGGGTCTGGCTAGTAGCGGCCTCGCTTAGCAGTATCGCGCATATCGGAATCGCGGCGAGCGTTCCAGCGAGCCGGGTCTTCGCGGGTCTGCGCATTGTTGGTTCCCAGGTTGTTGTAGGCCGGGGTGAAAGCGCCCGTCTGGCCCACGGTGGGGTCGCCTATTGGATCGTAGCGCAGGCAGCCCTGCGGCCCCGGCATGCCATAGAGATTGGCGCTGAACTCGACGACCGAGCGCTCGATCAGCGCGCGCACGGCCAGCTGGATCGGCTCAAGCGCGCCCTTGCCGGCCGAGATGTCGAAGATGTTGCCATTGAGGAAGTCGAAGATGCCGGCGCTGATCTCGCGGCCCACCACCTGCTTCTGGTAGGCGACGACATCGACCACTTCCAGCGTGCGGGTGTTCACCAGGCGCAGGTCCAGCGCGATGTTCATCACGAATACCCGGCGCTTGAAGTTGCCCTTGAGGCCGTCGGTGTCCTTGTCGCCGATATAGGCGTCAACGCCCGCCGAGCGGATGTTGTAGTTCAGCTCGGTGATGCCGCCGACCACATAGAAGTCGGAGCCTGGCACCTGGCCGGCCAGGATGCGGCGATAGTCCACAGGCACGTCGGCGCCCGGGTTGGGCCGGTCGGTGATCAGCTTGTTGTTGGCGTACTTCAGCTCGAACTCCGACACCGAGGTGTCGAAGCGTTCGACCATGGGCATGCCGGCCTTGGCGAAGGCGGTCATGGCCAGCAGGGACGCGCCCTGCGTCACCTTGCGGCCAGAGCCGTCGGACTCTTCCTTGCCAGTGTAGTCGGCGATGCGCCCGATGGCCACGCGCGGCGCGGCGACACGGTTCTGCTTGGCGTACTGGTTCAGGCAGACCAGGGCGGCGGAATAGTCGGTCGGGTTAGCCGTGACCGGCGCCGTGCCGATCGGCGTGGCGTAGTTGCCGGCCGTCGAAACCTTGGGCATCGACGTGCCGCAGGCCGTCAGGGCCGTGCAGGCCAGGGCCACGACGGCGAGGGAGAGACGCTTACTTGCCATTGGAGACCCCGCCGTTCGTCGACGATCCCGCACTGATGTTCCCAGTGTTTGTCTGTGTGGAATTGACGATGACGGTGTTGTTGTTGCCCTGGGTGATGACGGTCAGGTTATTGCCGATCGCCGTCGCGCCGCTGTAGCCGCCCAGGCCGCCGACGCCGGAATAGGAGTCGAGCGAACCCGAGGAATTGCTGGAGGAATAGACGCTCTGATCGGCGCCCGTCAGCATCACGCCGTCGACGATGATGCGGTTGCCGTTGGCGTCGCGGGTCGAATACTCGACGACCCGGTTCTCCTGGCCGGCGATGCGGCCGTAGCCCGAGTTGAAGGCGGCGGAATTGCTGGACATCGACTGCGCGCTGGCCGCGCCGAACGCGCCAAGGCTCAGGGCAGCGGCGGTGAGACCCACGCCGAGACCGATGGTGTTCTTCCGATGCCAGGCCATGAGAGGCTCCGCGAGTGCCGACGCGAGGGTGCAAGCAACCCTTGTGCCAAATCCGTACAGTCTCAGGTCTAGCGCCAAGGTCTCGCAAAATGGTTAAGCCGGAGGCGGCGCCCCTGCGAATCCCGGCGTCGACTCTATATGTAAGAGCGTGATGACCCCCGACCGCCCCGACGACCGCCCCGAACCCATCTTCAATGCGCCTTGGCCGGCGCTTCTGGCGGCCGTGAGCATCCTGGGTCCGCATCTGATCCTGAGCGGGGCCAGTGACGCGACGATCTATCAGCTCGCCCTCGTGCCTGCGCGTGTGCTGGCCGGCGATCCCATCGGACTGGTCACCTGCCTGTTCGTGCATGGCGGCTGGCTGCACGCGCTGATGAACAGCGTCTTTGCTCTGGCTTTCGGCGCGCCGGTCGCCCGCTTCCTGGGATTGGGCGCGCGGGGAGGGGCCCTGTTCGTGTTGTTCTATATAGTGAGTGGTGTCTTCGCGGGGCTGGGCTATGCGGCCATTCACCCGGCGAGCGTCACTCCGCTGGTGGGCGCGTCTGGCGCGGTCGCCGGCCTGATGGGCGCGGCGGCTCGCCTGATGGATCGCCCCGGGCGACTGAGCAGCCCCTTCGCCCCCCGCGCGGCTTCGATGGCCCTGGGGTGGCTGATCGTCAATGTCGTGATGGCGCTGGTTGGAGGCTTTCCCGGCTTTGGAACCGGCGCCATCGCCTGGGAGGCGCACCTTTTCGGCTTTGCCGCCGGAGCCCTACTCATTTCACCCGTCTCGCGACTGGCCCAGCGCGCGGAGACCCATTGATCCCCGGACCGCTTTGCGAGACCCTCGTTCAACAATAACGAACAAGGGAGATGCGCAGTGCTGGTTTCTCAGATCCTCAAGGACAAGGGCGATCTCGTGTTCACGGCCTCGCCCCAGGAAACGGTGGGAGCCGCGGCGGCTCTGCTTCATACCCGCAGGGTCGGCGCCATGGTTGTGGTGGACGCCAATGAGGCGATCGTCGGCATCCTCTCCGAGCGTGACATCGTGCGGGTGATCGCCAAGGAAGGGGCGGGCGCCCTGAGCAAGCCGATCGCCGGCTGCATGAGCGCCGACGTGATCTTCGCCCAGCCGGAGGAGAGCATCGATGCTCTCCTGGAGCGTATGACCGATCGCCGCATCCGCCACCTGCCGGTCGTGCGCGATGGGCGCCTGGCCGGCATCATCTCGATCGGCGACCTGGTGAAGTACAAGATCAACGAAGCTCAGGCCGAGGCCGAGGGTCTCAAGGCCTATATCGCCGCGGGCTGATCCAAGAGTGCGTGCATCAAGCGTGCGTACATAGAGACAAGGGCGGGGCTAGCCGCCGAGCAGTTCCGCCCCCTTGCCGGCGACCGCGTCGGCGAGGCTGTAACCCTCCAGCACCTGGGCCGTGGCGTCGCGGGCCTTGAGCAGAGCCTCGCGCAGGGCGCAGGTGGCCAGGTCACGGCAATCTTCACAGCGCTTGAAGGCCGTTCGACTGACGCAGGGCGCCAGGGCGAGGGGGCCGTCGACCAGTCTGATGATCTCCGCGAAGCTGATGTCTTCGGCGGGGCGACCCAGAAGGTAGCCGCCGAACTTGCCCCGGCGGCTGACGACGAGGCGCTCGCGTGCCAGGTTCAGGAGAATGGCTTCCAGGAACTTGCGCGGCGCGTCGGCCCGAACCGAGAGTTCGCCGGCCGTGACCTGCCCGTCCTCGCGGGCCAGTTCGATCATCGCGCGCAGTGCGTAACGCGCTTTCTGAGACAACATAGTAGGCGGGTGCTCCTCTAATCCCGACTTCTGGGGGAGGATAAGGCGACGCGCAAGCATCCGTGCACAGGGGAATGGCCGGTCTGGGGATATTTCCTGGATTCAAGGCTTGCGAGTCCCGGGGGCTGTCTCTAGAAGCCGCCCCTCGCCTCGGGGCCAACGCCCGTCGGACGAAATCACGGCTTTCGGGCCTTGCTTTTCGGAAGATGGATCGCTAGGTTCAGCAGCCTCAATCGACTCGGTCACGGAAATGACAAGCGCTCCTTACGGCGCGCTGACGGCTCCGTTTTTGTCTCTGGATACGGCGGTTGCCGGACTGGAAACAAAGTTCAGAACGTTCGGTTGACAGGGAGTTTTGGTTTCGTTAGAAGCCGCCCTCCCTGAGAAGTGCGGAAGAAGATCTCAAGATCTTCCAAGTATTTCGAAGGTCTAGTTGGTTGTTGTTTCGAAGTTTTCTTCAAAATAATAGCTTGACTGGATTGGCCGGCTTCTTTAGAAGCTGCCAACTCTTCCGGATCTGCCTTCGGGCTGGTCAAGTTGAGAAAGTCAGATGGTTTTGCAAAAAACGATTTGACACGGAATTCGAGGTTGGATAGATAGCCGCCTCCGCCGACAACTGGCGCTAAACGGTTGGTTCCGCTGAGAGGCGGTTCTGGGAGCTTCGGCTCTGGGTCTTTGACATTGTTGATTTGGAAAGAGAAACGCAGGCGGCGGCGCTCTGGCGATGGACTGAAAAGGTCCATCTCGAACGCTGACAAATGCGGTCTCTTGAAGACACCATGAATATCATGGACTGAAGGTTTCGATCTTCAATCCATCGATGTGATTGGGAACTCGTCAAGATACTATGCAAACCAGAACCGGTTCCTCGGTTTTCCCCTTGGAACTGAAGTCTGTGTTAGCGGTCAACTCAACCTGAGAGTTTGATCCTGGCTCAGAGCGAACGCTGGCGGCAGGCCTAACACATGCAAGTCGAACGGATCCTTCGGGATTAGTGGCGGACGGGTGAGTAACACGTGGGAACGTGCCTTTTGGTTCGGAACAACTCAGGGAAACTTGAGCTAATACCGGATAAGCCCTTCGGGGGAAAGATTTATCGCCATTAGAGCGGCCCGCGTAGGATTAGCTAGTTGGTGGGGTAAAGGCCCACCAAGGCTACGATCCTTAGCTGGTCTGAGAGGATGATCAGCCACATTGGGACTGAGACACGGCCCAAACTCCTACGGGAGGCAGCAGTGGGGAATCTTGCGCAATGGGCGAAAGCCTGACGCAGCCATGCCGCGTGAATGATGAAGGTCTTAGGATTGTAAAATTCTTTCACCGGGGACGATAATGACGGTACCCGGAGAAGAAGCCCCGGCTAACTTCGTGCCAGCAGCCGCGGTAATACGAAGGGGGCTAGCGTTGCTCGGAATTACTGGGCGTAAAGGGAGCGTAGGCGGATAGTTTAGTCAGAGGTGAAAGCCCAGGGCTCAACCTTGGAATTGCCCTTGATACTGGCTATCTTGAGTACGGAAGAGGTATGTGGAACTCCGAGTGTAGAGGTGAAATTCGTAGATATTCGGAAGAACACCAGTGGCGAAGGCGACATACTGGTCCGTTACTGACGCTGAGGCTCGAAAGCGTGGGGAGCAAACAGGATTAGATACCCTGGTAGTCCACGCTGTAAACGATGAGTGCTAGTTGTCGGCATGCATGCATGTCGGTGACGCAGCTAACGCATTAAGCACTCCGCCTGGGGAGTACGGTCGCAAGATTAAAACTCAAAGGAATTGACGGGGGCCCGCACAAGCGGTGGAGCATGTGGTTTAATTCGAAGCAACGCGCAGAACCTTACCACCTTTTGACATGCCCGGACCGCCACAGAGATGTGGTTTTCCCTTCGGGGACTGGGACACAGGTGCTGCATGGCTGTCGTCAGCTCGTGTCGTGAGATGTTGGGTTAAGTCCCGCAACGAGCGCAACCCTCGCTATTAGTTGCCATCAGGTTTGGCTGGGCACTCTAATAGGACCGCCGGTGGTAAGCCGGAGGAAGGTGGGGATGACGTCAAGTCCTCATGGCCCTTACAAGGTGGGCTACACACGTGCTACAATGGCGACTACAGAGGGCTGCAATCCCGCGAGGGGGAGCCAATCCCTAAAAGTCGTCTCAGTTCGGATTGCACTCTGCAACTCGAGTGCATGAAGTTGGAATCGCTAGTAATCGCGGATCAGCATGCCGCGGTGAATACGTTCCCGGGCCTTGTACACACCGCCCGTCACACCATGGGAGTTGGCTCTACCCGAAGGCGCTGCGCTAACCGCAAGGGGGCAGGCGACCACGGTAGGGTCAGCGACTGGGGTGAAGTCGTAACAAGGTAGCCGTAGGGGAACCTGCGGCTGGATCACCTCCTTTCTAAGGACTGTCTCTCCAAGCTTCGGCTTATTGAGACGTCTAAATATACAGATGAGCGGATCGCCGCCGTCTTCGTTTCTCTTTCCACTCCTCAATAGCCGTTCAGGCTTTTGGGGCGATCGCGAGCCCAGGAGCGGGTCAGTCCCTAGCGGACTGGATCTGGTCTATGTGGCCTATGGGCCCGTAGCTCAGTTGGTTAGAGCGCACGCTTGATAAGCGTGAGGTCATAAGTTCAAATCTTATCGGGCCTACCACTCTCTCCTACACGGATCCGAACCAATCCAAGTTCATCTTGGCGACCAGGCTCTCCTGGGCGAAGCAACTCACACCGAGTGTGAGGGGCCATAGCTCAGTTGGTAGAGCGCCTGCTTTGCAAGCAGGATGTCGTCGGTTCGAATCCGTCTGGCTCCACCACCTCTTCATCCGGAAGATTTGGTAACGCGATCGAGGAATGATCAAGTTTGTAGCCGTGTGCTTAGCACCAGCTACGAAATGACATCGTAAAGGTAGGGTTCACCCGCCGACATCATCTCCCCTTGGGGATGGTCGAGGTTTTAGGGCGGACTTTGAAGAAGACATCAAATGTCTGACTAAATACAAAGCGCATGCGAACCGTCCCTAGACGGTAAGCGCATGGGTTTTGCTGAGAACGATCAAGCGCATAAGGGCTTCTGACGGATGCCTTGGCATTGAGAGGCGATGAAGGACGTGGCACGCTGCGATAAGAGCCGGGGAGGCGCGAGCACCCTTTGATCCGGCTATTTCCGAATGGGGAAACCCACCTTTATGGTCACTCCACTTGTTTCCAGCTTCGGCTGGGCACGTAGTGGGTTGGTCAGAAGAGGTATAATGGGCTGAATACATAGGCTCCATTAAGCAAACCCAGGGAACTGAAACATCTCAGTACCTGGAGGAAAGGACATCAACCGAGACTCCCGTAGTAGTGGCGAGCGAACCGGGACCAGGCCAGTGCTGTCGTGACATAAAGCTGAACGACTTGGAAAGGTCGGCCATAGTGGGTGATAGCCCCGTAAGCGTCAAATAGCGACAGACTCGAGTAGGGCGGGACACGTGAAATCCTGTCTGAACATGGGGGGACCACCCTCCAAGCCTAAGTACTCCTCAATGACCGATAGTGAACAAGTACCGTGAGGGAAAGGTGAAAAGCACCCCGACAAGGGGAGTGAAACAGATCCTGAAATCGGAAGCCTACAAGCAGTCGGAGCCACCGCGCGTGGTGACGGCGTACCTTTTGTATAATGGGTCAGCGACTTCATGTGTCGTGCAAGCTTAAGCCGTTAGGTGTAGGCGCAGCGAAAGCGAGTCTGAATAGGGCGAATAAGTACGTCGCATGACGACCCGAAACCAGGTGATCTATCCATGAGCAGGTTGAAGGTAAGGTAACACTTACTGGAGGACCGAACCGGTGAATGTTGAAAAATTCTCGGATGACTTGTGGATAGGGGTGAAAGGCCAATCAAACCTGGACATAGCTGGTTCTCCGCGAAAACTATTTAGGTAGTGCCTCGGACGTATTCCTTGGGGGGTAGAGCACTGAATGGATGCGGGGGGAGCGATCTCTACCAATTCTAATCAAACTCCGAATACCCAAGAGAACTATCCGGGAGACACACGGCGGGTGCTAACGTCCGTCGTGAAAAGGGAAACAACCCTAACCATCATCTAAGGCCCCCAAGTTCTGGCTAAGTGGGAAACGATGTGGGTTTGCTTTGACAACCAGGATGTTGGCTTAGAAGCAGCCATCATTTAAAGAAAGCGTAACAGCTCACTGGTCAAGCGAACCTGCGCGGAAAATGTAACGGGGCTCAAGCCAGACGCCGAAGGTATGGGTGTGCACTTTGTGCACGCGGTAGCGGAGCGTTCCGTAAGCCGTTGAAGGTCAGTCGTGAGGCTGGCTGGAGGTATCGGAAGTGAGAATGCTGACATGAGTAGCGATAAAGAGTGTGAGAGACACTCTCGCCGAAAGCCCAAGGGTTCCTGCGTAAAGCTAATCTGCGCAGGGTTAGTCGGCCCCTAAGGCGAGGCCGAAAGGCGTAGTCGATGGGAATCAGGTGAATATTCCTGAACCAGTTGGAAGTGACGGATCTGGTAAATTGTCTAGGCTTATTGGATTGCTCTGGGCAGTGAACAGGTCCCTGGAAATAACTCCAACGGAGACCGTACCCGAAACCGACACAGGTGGGCAGGTAGAGTATACCAAGGCGCTTGAGAGAACCATGCTGAAGGAACTCGGCAAATTGCACGCGTAACTTCGGGATAAGCGTGACTCTGCTTTGGGCAACCAGAGTAGAGTGGCACAGGCCAGGGGGTAGCGACTGTTTATCAAAAACACAGGGCTCTGCGAAGCCGTAAGGCGACGTATAGGGTCTGACGCCTGCCCGGTGCCTGAAGGTTAAAGGGAGTTGTGCAAGCAGCGAACTGAAGCCCAGGTAAACGGCGGCCGTAACTATAACGGTCCTAAGGTAGCGAAATTCCTTGTCGGGTAAGTTCCGACCTGCACGAATGGCGTAACGACTTCCCCACTGTCTCCAGCATGGGCTCAGCGAAATTGAATTCCCCGTGAAGATGCGGGGTTCCCGCGGTCAGACGGAAAGACCCTATGAACCTTTACTGCAGCTTCGCCTTGGCGTTAGCAACAACATGTGTAGGATAGGTGGGAGGCTATGAAACTTGGGCGCCAGTTCGAGTGGAGCCATCCTTGAAATACCACCCTTATTGTTGTTGACGTCTAACCGCGGCCCGTTATCCGGGTCCGGGACATGGCGTGGCGGGCAGTTTGACTGGGGCGGTCGCCTCCCAAAGTGTAACGGAGGCGCGCGATGGTGGGCTCAGACCGGTCGGAAATCGGTCGTCGAGTGCAATGGCATAAGCCCGCCTGACTGCGAGACTGACAAGTCGAG
Source organism: Caulobacter sp. (assembly GCF_965279145.1). Classification (NCBI taxonomy): domain Bacteria; kingdom Pseudomonadati; phylum Pseudomonadota; class Alphaproteobacteria; order Caulobacterales; family Caulobacteraceae; genus Caulobacter; species Caulobacter sp. The sequence goes on along the minus strand of NZ_OZ257139.1, from coordinate 321,777 downwards.
CAGAGACGAAAGTCGGCCATAGTGATCCGGTGGTCCTGCGTGGAAGGGCCATCGCTCAACGAATAAAAGGTACTCTAGGGATAACAGGCTGATTTTGCCCAAGAGTCCATATCGACGGCAAAGTTTGGCACCTCGATGTCGGCTCATCACATCCTGGGGCTGGAGCAGGTCCCAAGGGTTCGGCTGTTCGCCGATTAAAGTGGTACGTGAGCTGGGTTCAGAACGTCGTGAGACAGTTTGGTCCCTATCTGCCGTGGGTGTACGAGACTTGAGAGGATCTGTCCCTAGTACGAGAGGACCGGGATGGACACACCTCTGGTGGACCTGTCATGGCGCCAGCTGTGCAGCAGGGTAGCTAAGTGTGGACTAGATAACCGCTGAAAGCATCTAAGCGGGAAACTAACCTCAAAACAAGGTCTCGCTGAGAGCCGTGGAAGACCACCACGTTGATAGGCCAGGTGTGGAAGCGCTGTGAGGCGTGTAGCTTACTGGTACTAATAGCTCGATAGGCTTGATCGTTCTTCAGCCAAACCTATGCAAATGCTCTTTGTAGAGCTCAGACATACGATGTCTTCTTCGACTTGATATAACCAGCGCCCCTCAAAAGGCGCTGCTAGCATCCTTTTTGCTGACCTGGTGGCTATGCCGGGGGTTCCCCACCCGATCCCATTCCGAACTCGGTCGTTAAGTCCCCCTGGGCCAATGGTACTTCGTCTCAAGGCGCGGGAGAGTAGGTCGCCGCCAGGTCCGCTAAAAGGATGCCAATACCAAGTCTTCAAAGTCCAACCCTACCTCACGATACCAAACTACCGACTTCGCCGCGGGGTGGAGCAGCCCGGTAGCTCGTCAGGCTCATAACCTGAAGGTCACAGGTTCAAATCCTGTCCCCGCACCCAAGCTTCTTGCGCGAGCGCCTTGCTTAACTTCGCCAAGCGCCCAACATGGGCGATCGAATTATCCGGGTTATCGGGGCTTGATCGCCCCGTAAGCGATATTTTCTACGTTTCTGACATCGTTCTTCGAGAATCTCCGTTCAAAGCCCATGGCGCGATCCTTTGATTTGCGTCATGAGATGCTATGGAAGGCGTGGGTCGGCAACTGGCCCACGGAATAGGTTTTTGAGGATAAGATGGCGAACGGTGTCGTTAAGTGGTTCAACCCGGCCAAGGGCTTTGGTTTTATTCAGCCCGAGAACGGCGGCGAGGACGTGTTCGTCCACATCGCGGCCGTTGAACGGTCGGGCCTTTCGGGCCTGAACGAAGGCGACCTCGTCGCCTACGAACTCGAAGAAGATCGCCGCTCGGGCAAGACCTCGGCCGGCAACCTGCGCGTCACCGGTCAAGGCGCCGCGCCGTCGGCTCCGCGCCGTCCGGCTCGCAGCTTCGACGCCCCGCGCGGCGGCGGCTATGACGCGCCCCGCGGCGGCGGCTACGGTGGTGGTGGCGGTGGCGGTGGCGGTGGCGGCGAAGCCGGCACCGGCGTCGTGAAGTGGTTCAACACCACCAAGGGCTTCGGCTTCATCCAGCCCGACAACGGCGGCGGCGACGTGTTCGTGCACATCTCGGCCGTTGAGCGCGCCGGTCTGCGCGGCCTGAACGAAGGCCAGCAAGTTGGCTACGAACTGGAACAGGACCGCCGCTCGGGCAAGACCTCGGCCGGCAACCTGCGCATTCTCTAAGGTTTGAGAGGCTTGGGCGGCCGCGCGACGCGCCCGCCCATCCTTCTGACCTGAAGATCAGGCCCCGCGCGAAGCGGCTTCCGACCCACTGGGCGGAGGCTGCCTTCGCGTGGGGCTTTTCCGCGTCTGGAGTTTAGGCTCGGAGCGCGCGTTCGCCGACCGCCTGGTTGACCGCCAGGGCCGTCATATTGGCGATGCCGCGCGCGGTGACGCTGGGCGTCAGCACATGCAGCGGACGGCTCATACCCAGCAGCACCGGCCCGACGAGCAGGCCTTCCGTGGCGGCGCTGAGCAAGGTCAGGGCGATGTTGGCGGCGTCCAGGGTGGGCATCACCAGCAGATTGGCCGAGCCCTTCAGGGCGCTGTCATGCACCAGTCGATCGCGCAGGGCCTGGGAAAGGGCGGCGTCGGCATGCATTTCGCCGTCCACTTCAAGCTCAGGCGCCTTCTCGCGGACAATCGCCAGGGCGTCGCGCATCTTGCGGGCCGTCGGTGAGTTGCTGGCGCCGAAGCTTGAGTGCGACAGCAGCGCCGCCTTCGGCGTCAGGCCGAAGCGGCGGACGGATTCGGCGGCCAGCAGCGTCATCTCGGCCACTTGCTCGGCGGTCGGGTCGACATTGACGTGGGTGTCGCAGAAGAACAGCGTGCCGTTGTCCAGGATCAGGGCCGACAGGGCATAGATCCGATCGACGGTCTCGTGCTTGGGAATGATCGGCAGCACATAGGTCATGTGCTGCCACCAGTCACCCGACCCGCCCACCAGGGCGGCGTCGACATGGCCGGCCTGCAGCAGCATGGAGGCCGCGACCGTCCGGCGGTTGGCCACGCGGCGCTCCGCGGCCAGCGGGGGAACGCCCCGGCGACTGACCAGGCTCTGGTAGCTTTCGACGAGGGGTGCGAACAGCGCCTTGTCGGCGGCGGGATCGAGGATCTCAACCCGGTTGTCGAAGTCCAGCCGTAGCCCCATTTCGGTGGCCTTGGCGATAATGGATTCGCGTTGTCCGATCAGCACCGGCTTGGCCAGACCCTCATCGAGCACGGTCTGGACGGCCCGCAGCACGCGCTCGTCCTCGCCCTCGGCATAGGCCACGCGGACGCCTCCGGTCTCGACGGCGGCCTTGGTCGCCTTGCGGGCGCGCTCGAATACCGGCCGCATAAGCTGGCCCGAACGGTAGACGAACAATTCCAGTTCCTGCCGATAGGCGTCGAAGTCGGCGATCGGTCGGGTGGCGACGCCCGAGTCCATGGCCGCCTTGGCCACCGCCGGGGCGATCTGGAGGATCAGGCGCGGGTCGAACGGCTTGGGAATGATGTATTGGGCGCCAAACATCGGCGCGACGCCGCCATAGGCCGAAGCCACCACTTCGGACGCTTCGGCGCGGGCCAGCTCAGCGATCGCCTCGACGGCGGCGACCTTCATCGCCTCGTTGATTTCCGAGGCCCCGACATCCAGAGCGCCCCGGAAGATGAAGGGGAAGCACAGGACGTTGTTGACCTGGTTGGGATAGTCGCTGCGGCCGGTGGCCATGATCGCGTCGGGACGCGCGGCGGCGACCAGTTCGGGCAGGATTTCAGGCTCCGGATTGGCCATGGCCAGGATCAGCGGATTGGGCGCCAGCAGAGGCAGCCACTCGGCCTTGAACACCCGCGGAGCCGAAAGGCCCAGAAAGATGTCGGCGCCGGACAGCACTTCGGGCAGGGTCCGCGCGTCGGTCTGGCGCGCATAACGGGCCATGTTGTCCAGCATGTCGGGATCGCGGCCGGCATGGACCACGCCCTTGATGTCGGTCAGGGTCACGTTCTCGACCGGCAGGCCCATGGAGACCAGCAGATCGACGCAGGCGAGGGCGGCCGCGCCCGCGCCCGAGGTGACCAGCTTGACGTCTTTCAGTTGCTTGCCCTGGACGACCAGGGCGTTGCGGACGGCGGCGGCGCAGACGATGGCCGTGCCGTGCTGGTCATCGTGGAAGACCGGGATCTTCATTCTGGCGCGCAGCTTGCGCTCGATGATGAAGCACTCCGGCGCCTTGATATCTTCCAGATTGATGCCGCCGAAGGTGGGCTCCAGCGCTGCGACCACCTCGATGAACCTGTCCGGATCCTCGGCGTCGACCTCGATGTCGAACACGTCGATGCCTGCGAACTTCTTGAAGAGGACCGCCTTGCCTTCCATCACCGGCTTGCTGGCCAGCGGACCGATATTGCCGAGGCCCAGAACGGCAGTGCCGTTGGAGATCACCGCGACCAGGTTGCCGCGAGCGGTATAATCGCGGGCCTTGTCGGGATCGGCCGCGATGGCTTCGCAGGGCGCGGCGACGCCGGGCGAGTAGGCCAGGCCAAGGTCGCGCTGCGTGGCCATGCGCTTGGTGGCCTCGATGGCCAGCTTTCCGGGGCGCGGCAGACGGTGATAGTCCAGCGCGGCTTTGCGGAAATCCTCGTCCATGAAGCGGTCCTTTGTGGCGTCTGCGCAGGCGTATGGCCGCGGCCCATCTCACTGGTGGACCGTCGGGTTCTAGCTACCGGGGATGGACGTTCATTGCCAACCCTATGCGGCAGATAGGGATACTTTTTATGGTAGCGGTCACATTTCAACGGGGCTGGTGAGGGCTCTGGTAAGTAATAAATCTATTATATAATGCCTGACTTGCGGGCGCCGGTCGCCGCGTTCCGCGGCGGCGTGAGAGGCCTCGCGCCGGTATCGCGCATCAAGCTGGACATGGCGCTCGGGCGAGCGGAGCATCCGCGTGAGGCGTTTGGAAGGGCAAGGCATGAGCGGACTGACGACCCATATTCTCGACCAGGCGGTCGGGCGGCCTGCGGCCGGGGTCCTGGTGCGCGTGTCGCGCCGCGACGGCGAAACGCTGTCGTCGCTGGCCGAATTTCGCACGGACGACGATGGCCGGGCGCGTTTGATCGCCGGAGAAGACCTCGCCGTCGGCGGCTATCGCCTGGAGTTCTCGATCGGCGAGCATTTCACGCGCACCGGCGCGGCTGTGACCGATCCGCCGTTCCTGGACGTGGTGGTGATCGATTTCGCCGTCTCGAACGTCGAGCAGCACTATCATGTGCCCTTGCTGGTCTCGCCCTACGGCTATTCGACCTATCGGGGCAGCTGATGGGAGAGACGATCCGTTTTCTGCTGGACGGTCAGGCGCAGGCGGTGCGCGGCGTGGATCCCACCCGGACCCTGCTGGAGCATCTGCGCGGCGATCTGCGGCGCACCGGAACCAAGGAGGGGTGCGCCGAAGGCGACTGCGGGTCGTGCACCGTGCTGGTGGGCGAGCCGGACGGCGAGGGCGTGGCCTGGCGCGCGGTCAACAGCTGCATCCAGTTCCTGCCGATGCTGCACGGCAAGGCCCTGATCACGGTCGAGAGCCTGGCGCGAGACGGCGCGCTGCATCCTGTGCAACAGGCCATGGTCGACAAGCATGGCTCGCAATGCGGCTTCTGCACGCCCGGCATCGTCATGTCGCTGTATGGCAAGGCCGTTGGAGCCAGCGGAACCGACGCGCCGCCGGCTGAGGTGCTGGCGGGGAATCTGTGCCGCTGCACGGGCTATGGCCCAATCATCGAAGTTGCGAAGGCCATCGAAGCCGAGCCGGCTCCGGAGGTCGATTTTTCGGTCGTAAGCGACGAGACCATGCTCGACCTGTCGCATGACGATCCGGTGCAGGGCGTAACCCGCCGCTGGCTGGCGCCACGGTCACTCGATCAGTTGGCCCAGGCGTTTGCCGAGCATCCGGACGCGACGATCGTGGCCGGGGCCACCGATGTCGGCCTGTGGGTCACCAAGCTGCGCAAGCCGCTGGAAACGCTGATCGATATCGGCCAGGTCGCCGAGCTGAAGGCCATCGAACCGGTCGAGGGCGGGGTGCGCATCGGCGCGGGCGTTCGCTATGTCGACGCCATGGAGACGCTGAGCGGGCTCTATCCCGAACTCGGCGCGATGATGCGGCGGCTGGGATCGACCCAGGTGCGCAACAGCGGCACGATCGGGGGCAACATCGCCAACGGCTCGCCGATCGGCGACATGCCGCCGGCCCTGATCGCGGCGGGCGCGACCCTGGTGCTGAATCACGGCGGCGAGCGGCGCGAGATGCCGCTGGAAGCCTTCTTCATCGACTATGGCAAGCAGAACCGCAAACCCGGCGAGTTCGTTGAGGCGGTGATCGCGCCGGCGCCGAGGCCGGATCTGATCTTCAAGGTCTTCAAGCTCAGCAAGCGCTTCGACCAGGACATCTCGGCCGTCTGCGGCGCGTTCGCCCTGACCCTCGACGGCGGTGTCGTCACTTCGGCGCGGATCGCCTTTGGCGGGATGGCGGGCACGCCGAAGCGGGCGAGCGCCTGCGAGGCGGCGCTGGTCGGCCAGGCCTGGAGCGAGGCGACGGTCGAAGCGGCCATGGCCGCGCTCGACGCCGACTACACGCCGCTCAGCGACATGCGGGCCTCGGCGGCCTATCGCGCCCTGACCGCGCGGAACATGCTGCGCAAGGTGTTCATAGAGACCACCTCGCCGGGTGTCGTCGCTCGCGTCGAACCGGAGAGCGCCGCCCAGGAGACGCTGAATGGCTGACTCCTCCGCCACCGCGCCCGTCTTGGCCGCCTTCCAGGGCGTCGCCGCCTCGTTGCCGCATGACAGCGCCGCCCGCCATGTTTCCGGCTCTGCGGTCTATATCGACGACCTGCCCGAGCCGGCCGGCATGCTGCACGTCCATCTGGGCATGAGCGCCAAGGCCCATGCGCGGATCACGCGGATGGACCTTTCGGCCGTTCGCGCCGCGCCTGGCGTCGTGCTGGTCCTGAGCGCCGAGGACATTCCCGGCGAGAACGACGTCAGTCCGGTAATCAAGGACGACAAGCTGTTCGCTGACGGCGAGGTCTACTGCGTGGGCCAGAGCCTGTTCGCCGTGGCCGCGACCTCGATCGCCGCCGCGCGGGCCGCCGCCGGGCTGGCGATTGTCGAATACGAGGATCTTCCGGCCGCCCTCGATATCGCCACCGCCCGCGACGCCGGCCTGAAGATCGAAGCCAGCCAGCGCATGGCGCGCGGCGACGCCGCCGCCGCCCTGGTGGCGTCGCCCCGACGGCTGCAAGGCCAGTTCGCCATCGGCGGCCAGGATCACTTCTACCTCGAAGGTCAGGTGGCCCTGGCGACGCCGCGCGAGGAGGGCGACGTCCACGTCTGGTCGTCCACGCAACATCCCACCGAGGTGCAGCACCTGATCGCCCGGGTGCTGGGCCGTCCCGACCACGCCGTCACCGTCGAGGTGCGCCGGATGGGCGGAGGCTTCGGCGGCAAGGAAACTCAGGCCTCGCTGTTCGCCGCCGCCGCCGCCCTGGTGGCGGTGAAGACCGGCCGCGCCGCCAAGTGCCGGCCCGACCGCGACGAAGACATGATCATGACCGGCAAGCGGCATGACTTCGAGGCCGCCTATGATGTCGGCTTCGACGACGACGGCGTTCTGACCGGCCTGGCGCTGGAGCTGTCCTCGCGCTGCGGGGCGACCACCGACCTGTCGATGGCCATCAACGACCGGGCGATGTTCCACGCCGACAACACCTATTTCCTGCCGGCGGTCGAGATCCTGTCGCACCGCTATCGCACCCACACGGTATCCAACACCGCGTTCAGGGGCTTTGGCGGACCGCAGGGCATGATCGCCATCGAGCGGGTGATGGACGCGGTGGCGCAAGACCTCGGGATCGATCCGCTGGAGGTGCGCCGTCGCAACCTCTATGGCGGCGCGGGCCGCGACCTGACCCCCTATGGCCAGACCGTCGAGGACAATGTCGCGCCGGAGCTGATGGCGCAGCTGGCCGCCTCCTGCGACTATGCGGCCCGCCAGCGCGAGATCGACGCGTTCAATGCGAGCAGCCCGATCCTGAAGAAGGGCCTGGCTCTGACGCCGGTGAAGTTCGGGGTCTCGTTCACCACCACCCACCTGAACCAGGCCGGCGCCCTGATCCACGTCTATGCCGACGGCTCGATCCTGCTGAACCACGGCGGGACCGAGATGGGGCAGGGGCTTTATCTGAAGGTCGCCCAGGTGGTGGCCGAGGCCTTCCAGGTAAACCTGTCGCGGATCAGGATCAGCTCGACCGTCACCGACAAGGTGCCCAACACCTCGGCCACCGCCGCCTCCTCGGGCGCGGACCTCAACGGCATGGCGGCGCTGGACGCGGCCGACAAGATCAAGGCCCGACTGGTGGCGTTCGCCGCCGGCAAGTGGGGCTGCGCGCCGGACGAGGTGGTGTTCACCCCCCAGGGCGTGCGGGCCGGCCAGACGCTGGTGTCGTTCAACGACCTGTGCCGGCAGGCCTATCTGGCGCGGATCTCGCTGTCCTCGACCGGCTTCTACGCCACGCCCAAGATCCACTACGACCGCGCCACCCACACCGGCCGGCCGTTTTTCTACTTCGCCTATGGCGCGGCGGCGTCGGAGGTGATCATCGACACCCTGACCGGCGAGATGAAGGTCACGCGGGCCGACATCCTGCACGACGTGGGCAAGTCGCTGAACCCGGCCATAGACCTGGGCCAGATCGAGGGCGGCTTCATCCAGGGCATGGGCTGGCTGACCACCGAGGAGCTGGTGTTCGACGACAAGGGCCGCCTGCGCACCCACGCTCCCTCGACCTACAAGATCCCGACCCTCGGCGACCGTCCGGCTCATCTGGACGTCAAGCTGTGGGCGGCGGGCCGCAATGTCGAGGCCACGGTGCACCGCTCCAAGGCCGTGGGCGAGCCGCCGCTGATGCTGGCGATCTCGGTGTTTTCGGCGATCACCCGGGCGGTGGCCAGCGTGGCTGACCACAAGGTGATGCCGCGTCTGGATGCGCCGGCCACGCCGGAGCGGATCCTGATGGCGGTTGAGGACGTGAAGGCGAGGGCTCGTGCTTAGGTCCCTCTCCCAGAGGGAGAGGGCGGGGCCCGCGCCGCAGGCGTGGGAGGGTGAGGGGTTACGCCGCCAGCCGGTGTGCCGGTACGCCGTCAGCCACCCTAACCCCTCACCCTCCCATGCTGCGCATGGGCCCCTCCCTCTCCCTCTGGGAGAGGGTCAATGAACTGGGCCCGTTCCGCCCTGGCCCGTATCGGCGAGAACCAACCCGCCGCCCTGGTCACCGTGCTGGCCACCGAGGGCTCGGCCCCGCGCGAGGCCGGGACCAAGATGGTGGTCTGGGAGGGCGGCCAGTCGGGCACGATCGGCGGCGGCAATCTGGAGCATCAGGCCACCAGCCAGGCCCGCAGGATGCTGACCGGATCCCAGGCCAGTTTCGCCATCCAGGACTATCCGCTGGGCCCGCTGCTGGCCCAGTGCTGCGGCGGCCGGGTGCGGCTGCTGATCGAGCGGATTGAGGCCGCCAGCCGCGACTGGCTGACCGACGCCGCCCGCCGGATGGACGCCGACCAGCCGTTCGAGGTCCGCACCCGCTTCGATCCAGGCCTGCTGACCAAGACCATCGCGCCGATCGCCGCCCTGTCCGACGCTCCGGCCGTCAGCCTGTCCGGCGCCCAGGCCGCCGCGCGGGGCGCGCGCCCCGAGCTGGGTGACGAACTGGTCGAGCGCAACGCCGCGCCGCGTCCGCCCCTGCTGCTGTTCGGCGCCGGTCATGTGGGCCAGGCCATCGCCCGGGCCTTCGCGCCGCTGCCCTTCCGCTTGTTCTGGTATGACAGCCGGCCCGAGACCGCCCAGATCCCGGGCGTCACCGTCGCCGAACCGGCCGAGCTGGCCGCCGCCGCCATGGGCGCGAGCCCGGAGGCCTATGGCCTGATCCTGACCCACGACCACGCCCTCGACTACGCCCTGGCCTCGGCCGGACTGGCCGGCGGCGGATTTGGCTATCTGGGTCTGATCGGCTCGAAGACCAAGCGCGCCCGGTTCATGAGCCGGCTGCGCGACGACGGCTTCTCCGAGGCCGCCCTGACCCGCCTGACCTGTCCGATCGGCCTGCCGGCCCTGAAGAGCAAGGCGCCCGAGGTGATCGCCGTCTCGGTGGCCGCCGACCTGCTGATGCGCCTGGAAGCGGCGCGTGTTTCCAATGACGAGGACGTCGCCGTTGCAAGCCTATAGGGCGTCGATCCTCCACCTGCTGGATGATCCGACAAAAGACGCGGGGGCCGTGGCCTTCCACGAGGACGGCCTGCTGCTGGTCGAGGACGGCCATGTCGTGGCCTGCGGCGACTATGCCGAACTGCGCGAGTTGCTGGGCGATGCGCCGGTCGAGGACCTGAGCGGCAAGCTGATCACGCCCGGCTTCATCGACACCCACATCCACTTCCCCCAGGTCGACATCATCGCCGCCCATGGCGCGCAGTTGCTGGACTGGCTGGAGCAGCACACCTTTCCGGCCGAGGCGGCGTTCGCCGATCCCGTCCACGCGGCCGAGGCGGCGGAGTTCTTCATTGAGGAGTTGCTGCGCAACGGCACGACCACGGCCCTGGTGTTCGGCTCGGTCCACAAGGGCTCGGTCGAGGCCCTGTTCCGCGCCGCCCTGGCCCGCGACATGCGGCTGATCGCCGGCAAGTCGCTGATGGACCGCAATGCCCCGGCGGGCCTGACCGACACGGTCGAGTCCAGCCGCGCCGACATGGAAAGCCTGATCGCCGACTGGCACGGCAAGGGGCGCCTCGGCTACGCCGTCACCCCGCGCTTCGCCATCAGCTGCAGCGACGAGCAGCTGGCCATGGCCGGCGAGGTTCTGGCAGCGCATCCGGGCGTCTGGATGCAGACCCACCTGTCGGAGAACCAACGCGAGATCGAGGAGACGGCGGCGCTGTTTCCGGCCGCGAAGGACTATCTCGACGTCTATGACGGCTTTGGCCTGGTGGGGTCGCGCTCGGTGTTCGCCCACTGTGTTCATCTGCAGGGCGAGGCGTTTCAGCGGCTGGCGGCGGCGGGCTCGGCGGTTGCGTTCTGCCCAACCTCGAACCTTTTCCTGGGCTCGGGCCTGTTCCCGCTGGAGGAGGCCTGTTCGCACGGTGTGAAGGTGGGGATCGGCACCGACGTCGGGGCAGGGACGACCTTCTCGATCCTTCACACCCTGGGCGAGGCCTACAAGGTGGGCCAGCTGCGGGGCGCGGCGCTGGACCCGTTCCACGCCCTCTATCTGGCCACCCTGGGCGGTGCGCGGGCCCTGGACCTGGGCGACCGTATCGGCAATCTGGCGCCCGGCAAGGAAGCCGATTTCCTGGTGCTGGACCTGGCCGCGACGCCACTGCTGAAGCGACGGATGTCGGGAGACCGCAGCCTGGAGAACCGGCTGTTCGCCCTGACCGTGCTGGGTGATGACCGGGTGGTGGAGCGGACCTATCTGGCCGGCACGCTGCGCCACACGCGGTAAAAGTTATCCACAGGGTGATCCTCCCCCCAGCGGGGGAGGTGGTCGCGAAGCGACCGGAGGGGGAAGTCAGCTGAGGTTCCGCTGATGCTTCCCTCTCCGTCGGCTGCGCCGACACCTCTCCCCTCAGGGAGAGGATCTGGAGCGCTCTATCCCCGCTCTCGCCGGATCAGACCCCAGCAAATTCAACGCCCTAGACAAAAACGCACGTTTCTTGTCCCCGGCCTCCAAACCGGCCGCATCATGGCGGCATGACACAGATCTCGCCTGACACCTGGTGCGAACGCCTGCAGGGCAAGCTGATGGCCGGCCTCGAGGCCGCCTGGGCCCTGATCGAAAAGACCGACGACCCCGTCGCCCTGCGCAAGGCCCGCGAAAAGGCCCGGGCGTGCGGGGTGATGGCCGCGACGGCCCGCCGGATCGTGCTGATGACGGGGCCTCGACGGCCGGCGAGCGTCGCCGTCGCGCCGTCCGGGGCGCCATTCGAGGCGGTCGATGCGCCGCCGGCGCCGGCGCGCGGTATCGACCGGCTCAAGGGGGGGCGGCGCGGGCGGTTGTGAGGTTGTGCGTCCTTCGAGGCCCGCTGCGCGGGCGCCTCAGGATGAGGAATTCAGAAACAAACAGTCCTCATCCTGAGGTGCGAGCCAGCGGCGAGCCTCGACGGACGCACGGCCTGGCCGCCTAAGCGCCGACCTTCATCGTCTGCGCATACAGCGCCAACAGCCCCGCCTCGTTTACCGCCACGGTCACCGCCTGGATCGGCTGGTCGTCCCAGGCCGATGGTCCGAACAGTTCGCCCTCGGCCTTCAGGCAGGTCTGGCCCAGGGCGATGCCCTCGGTCACCACCCGCACCGATCCGCGCCGGGTCTCGAACAGGGCGGGGTCGATGACGAACGCCACCGCCGCCGCGTCGTGGACGCAGCAGCCCTCGATGCCGTCGCGGCCGCCATAGAAGGCGGCATAGGGCTTGGAGATGGCGTTGAGGAACACGCCCGCGGGGCCGGCCGACGCTTCCAGAGCGTCCATATAGGCCGGCGACATCACCACCTGGGTCGTCACGTCCAGGCTGACGGCGGTCAGGTTCCACGGAGCCGTGAAGACCAGATCGGCGGCTTCCGGATCGTTCCAGATATTGGCCTCTGCGACGGGGGTGACATTGCCGGGCTTGCCGGCGATCCCGAACGCGCCGCCCATGATCACCACGCCCTTCAGCAGGGTCGCGACCTGCGGATCAGCCTTCAGGGCCAGGGCCAGATTGGTCAGCGGGCCGACGGCGACCAGGGTCACCTCGCCGGGATGCTTGCGGGCCAGGTCGATGATCGCCTGATGCGCCGGCTTGGCCTCGGGCTGGGCCGGGATCAGGCCGGTCAGCTCCACGTCGCCCAGGCCGTTCTCGCCGTGCACGAAGGTCGGCGAAGGGTTGCGCGGCCGGGTCAGCGGCTTGTCGGTCCCCTTGAACACCGGCGCGGCCAGGTTGAAGCGCTGCTTCAGATACAGGGCGTTGCGGGTGGTGGTGTCGATGTCGGAATTGCCGAAGATCGTGGTGATGGCCAGCAGGTCCAGCGCCGGGCTGGCCGCGATGAACAGCAGCGCCATGGCGTCGTCGATGCCGGGGTCGGTGTCGAAAATGATCTTGTGCGTCATGGGCGGGCTCTAGCGTTTTTCTTCGGGTGACGCGAGGCGTTGATCGGCGCCCGATTGCATCAGGGAGACGTGGGCGGAGGCCACCTTCCAGCCCTCCGGCGTGCGGATCCAGGTCTGGCTCTGGCGGCCGATCTTGTCCGCGCCATCGCGGCGGAACTCGACATTGGCGATGGCGAAGTCGTCGCCGAAGGTGGTGATCTCGGTCCGCAGACGGGTGCGGGGCGGCGAGCCGCCGGCCCGGCCGACCCGGAAGGCGGCGATCTCGTCGAAGCCGTAGAGGTTTTCGCTGACGCCCAGGCGCACGGTGTGCGGCGAGGCCCAGAACGCGCCGTCCAGGGCCTCGACGTCATTGGCCATCAGGGCCGCCTCATAGGCGTCGACGGCTTCGGCGACCTGGGCCAGCACCACGGGATTGTTGAGGATCACAGCAGGCCCTCCGGCGCATGGGCGGCGACGACGCCCTGGCGTTGCAGTTTCAGGCCGGCGGCCAGGGCCAGGTCTTCGCGCCACGCCGGGGCGATGATCTGCACGCCGATCGGCAGTTGGCCCGGGCGATTGACCGGCGCGGCCAGCACCGGCAGGCCGATATAGCTGATCGGCTGGGTGAAGGCCCCCAGGTTCTTGCGGACGGAGACCTGCTGGCCGCCCATCTCCATGGTCGCCTGGCCGATGCCGGGGGCGGGACAGACCGAGGACGGCGCCAGCAGGATATCGAAGTGTTCGAACGCGCGGCGCGCCTCGTCGCGGAACACCGTGCGATAGCGCTGGGCGGCTTCGGCGATGCCCCTGGGCAGCAGGGCGCCGGCCAGCAGGCGGTCGCGGACGGCGGGGTCGTAGTCCAGGGCGCGGGTCTGCAGGTCGGGCAGGTGCAGGTGGGCGGCCTCGACCGGCGTCAGGCAGAAGGCGGCGGCGCGGGCGGCCTGGGCGCCGGGCAGGATCACGCGGTCGCGGGCGTCCAGCGCCCTGGCCACGCTGTCCAGCGCCTCCAGCACCTCGGGAAAGGCGCCCTGCGCGAACCAGCCGCCCAGCACGCCCACGCGCAGCGGGCCGTCGGCCAGGGCGGCGATCACGTCGGACACCGGCTCGGCCACGCGCGTGCAGATCGCGTCGCCCTCGGCGTCCGGCCCCTGCAAGACGTCATAGGCCAGGGCCAGATCCTCGATCGACCGGGCGAAGGCGCCGGCATGGTCCAGGCTCTCGACGAAGGGAAACACGCCCTGGCGCGACAGGCGGCCATAGGTGGGTTTCAGGCCAAACACCCCGCACAGGCTGGCGGGGATGCGGATCGAGCCGTTGGTGTCCGAACCCAGGGTCAGCGGCACGAGGCCCGCCGCCACGGCCGCGGCCGAGCCGCCCGACGAGCCGCCGGCGATCCGTGTCAGGTCGTGGGGATTGTGGGTCGGGCCGTCATGGGCGTTCTCTGTGACGAAGCCATAGGCGAACTCGTCCATGTTCAGCGCGCCAACCAGGATGGCGCCGGCGGCCTCCAGCCGCTGGATCAGGGTGGCGTCGCGGGGCGGCTGCGTCGCATCCCGGCGGATCTTAGAGCCGGCCAGGGTGGGCAGGCCCTCGACGTCGAACAGGTTCTTGACCGCGAACGGCACGCCGGCCAGCGCGCCCACGGCGGCGCCGCCCGCGATGGCCGCATCGACGGCGTCGGCCCGCGCCAGGGCGCGCGCGTCCAGCACGGCGGTGAAGGCGTTGAGGGATCCGTTGCGGCGGGCGATCCGCGACAGGGTGGCCTGGGTCACCGCGCGGGCGGTGACGCGACCGGCGCGGACCTCGCCGGCGATCTCGACGACGCTGGGAAAGCTCATGGCGTGAAGGTTTCGGCGGTGTCGCTACCTACCCCGGAGGAAAGGGCGGCGACGAACAGGGCCGTCTGGACGCGCAGCAGGGCCAGGTTCTCCCGCACGCCCGGCAGGGTCGGCTCGGGCAGGGGCAGGCCGATCTCCGCCGCGCGCGCCTCGGCATAGGCCGCGACGTCGCCGTCGGACAGGTCGAGAAAGGCCTTCAGCGCCGCATCGATCGCCATCGTCGGGCGGTCCTCCTAAGTAAGAAATTTATTCATATACCGGGGTTGTGCGTCGAGGCTAGTGCGGCGGCGCGTGCGCCTGCGGCGGGGCGGCTTCGCCCGCCAGACGGACAGTCTCGCCGCCAAACGCCCGCCGGGCGGGCGCCTCGCGGCAATCGGCGGGCCCCAGGTCGCGCCGCCCTTGGGTCCGGCGGCGGAGCAGGGTCGAAGTGGGAGCTTGTAAGAGAAGGCTTACTTGATGCCCCACCACATTCTGACCTCCACGCCGCAGACCATCCGCTTCGGCATGTTCGACGCGGCCTTTGATCCGGTGCTGACCGTCGCGTCCGGCGACAGCGTCACCTTCGAGTGCGTCTCGGGCGGGGTGGAGGTGATGCCGGGCGAGGGCAGCGGCCTTACGATCCCGCCGGCCCTGCGGGCGATCCACGACGCCAGACCCGAACGGATCGGCCCGCATATCCTGACCGGCCCCGTCGCCATCGCCGGCGCCGAGGCAGGCGACACGCTGGAGGTGCGGATCGAGGCGGTGGAGCCCAATAACGACTGGGGCTACTGCGCCGTGCGCCCCCTGGCCGGGACCCTGCCCGAGGACTTCCCCGAGCGCTATGTCAGCCACATCGCCGTCGACCGCGCGGCGGGCACCTGCAAGCCCGACTGGGGCCCGACCCTGCCGCTGAGGCCCTTCTTCGGCACCATGGGCGTCGCGCCGCCCGCGAGGTACGGACGCCTGTCCAGCAAGGAGCCGCGCGAGCATGGCGGCAACATGGACAACAAGGAGCTGGGCGCGGGCGCGACCTTGTTCCTGCCGGTCTGGGTTCCCGGCGCCAACTTCTCCGTGGGCGACGGCCATGGCCGTCAGGGCGACGGCGAGGTGTGCGTCAACGCGCTGGAGATGGGCCTGACGGGGACCTTCAGTTTCATCCTGCACAAGGCCGCCGACGTGGGCGTCGCCGTCTGGCCCCGGGCCGAGACCCCGACCCACTACATTGTCATGGGCTTCAACGAGGATCTGGACCTGGCCATGAAGCAGGCCCTGCGCGGCATGATCGACTTCATCACCGCCCGCTCGGCCCTGACCCGGGTGCAGGCCTATCAGTTCTGTTCGCTGGCCGTGGACTTCCGCGTCACCCAGACGGTGAACGGCGAGAAGGGCGTGCACGGCATGCTGGAGAAGGGCGTTCTGTTCTGATCGAGCGGCGGACTTAACTTGAATTTGTCGCTCATAACTTATCTCTCATGAATTGAAAAATTCACTTGAGATAAAATCTCAGGTTGTTCGAAGTGGCCTCGCCCCGATCCGGGGGCAGGAGGTCCAAGCATGTATCTGACGGGAACCGAAGGCGACGACAGCCTGGTCGGCGGCGCCGAAGACGACACCATCCAAGGCCTGGCCGGCGACGATCTGCTGGTCGGCGGCGGCGGACACAACACCCTGGACGGCGGCGACGGCAGCGACACCGTCAGCTATGCGGGCGCTACGCCTGCGGGGATGTTCGGCTTTCTGATGATCAATCTCCAGGGCCAGTACACCTCGATGGTCGGTCCGGGCGGCGGCGCGATCGACACGCTGGTCTCGATCGAGAACGCGATCGGCTCCAGCGGGGCGGACTGGTTGGTCGGAACCAGCGGCGACAATGTTCTGTCGGGCGGGGCGGGCGCCGACCACATCGAAGGCAAGGGCGGCGCCGACGTTCTGGACGGCGGCGACGGCGCCGACGCAATCAACACGCTCGGCATCTTCGGCGCGGCCGCCATCGGCTCCGTGATGATCGGCGGCGACGGCAATGATTCAATCCAGAGCGGCAATTCCAACGACACCCTGCTGGGCGGCGACGGCGACGACTTTCTCGAAGCCGACAACTACACGACCACTCGCATCATCGACGGCGGGGCGGGCGTCGACGCGCTTGGCTTCTTGGACAACGGCTCGGTGATCTATTCCACCGGTGTCGTCTTCGACCTGAACAACACCGGTGCTCAGACCGTCGCTTCCGGCGTCGTGGTTACCGTGAGCAATGTCGAGAACGTCTATGGCTCCGGCGCCGGCGACACGCTGATCGGCGACGCGAACGCCAACCTGCTCAGAGGCAATGGCGGCGCCGACATCTTGTACGGCGGCGCTGGCGATGACCGCATCGAGGGCGGCGACGGCGACGACTACATTCAAGGCGGTCAGGGCCAGGATTCGATGACCGGCGGCGCCGGGGCCGACACCTTCGCCTTCGCCGCGGGCGACAGCGTCGCGCCCGATACGATCCAGGCCTTCACGGCCGACGATCACATCCTGTTTGTCGACGGGCCGGCCGGAACCAGCGGCAACTATCTGGAACTGTCGACGATCGACTTCGGGGCCGTCAGCGCCGCCTTCGCGGGCGAGGGCGTTCGCTATGTGGCGATGCAGATGTTCTCGGACGTGTTCCTGTTCGCCGATGTCGGCGACGAGGGGACGGGCTACGATCAGATGATCATCCTCAGCGGAATGACCCTGTCGTCGATCGATCCCAGCGCCATCCTGGGATTCTAGGACGACTTTTGCGTGTGGCGGTTTCTGACCGCGAAGTCCCGGGCGCCTCGGCTCCCGGGGCCAGCGTCGCGGCTGTCATTGAACCGCCACAACCCCTTTCTGATAAAGGGTTGCGTGCCAAAATGGCGCGGAACGTCCCGCGCCGACACAGGGATTATCGTTAATATTCCCGTAGAGGCTGAAAGGAGTTCGGCCTGCATCTTGCACTCGCTAGGTCACGCTGAGGTTGCAGCAGGGTCGAGGGGCTTGAAAGATGGAATTGCACGGCACGCAAGGCGGGGACGTTCTGATTGGCAGCCCGGATGCGGACACGCTCTACGGCTTCGGCGGCAATGACACCCTGAACGGCGGTCCGGGCGATGATGTCCTGGCGGGTATGGACGGCGCCGACACCCTGAACGGCGGCGACGGCGACGACTATCTGCTGGGCGGCGCGGGCAATGACACGCTGGACGGCGGGGCCGGCAACGACTGGGCGGCCTATGAGGACGCCGCGTCGGCCGTGAAGGTCGATCTCAACCTGACCGCCGCCCAGAACACCGGCGGCGGCGGGACCGACAAGCTGATCGGCATCGAGAACCTCTACGGCTCGGCCTTCAACGACACCCTGATCGGCGACGCGGGCGCCAACATGCTGGGCGGCGGCGACGGCAATGACAGCCTGACCGGCGGTAAGGGCGACGACACCCTGAACGGCGGCGCTGGAAACGACACCGTGCTGGGCGGCGACGGCGACGACTACATCTTCGGCGGCCCCGGCAACGACACCATCGATGGCGGCGCGGGTTCGGACTGGTCGGCCTATGAGGACGCGACCTCCGGCGTGACCGTGAACCTCAACCTGACCACGGCCCAGAACACCGGCGGCGGCGGGACCGACAAGCTGATCTCGATCGAGAACGTCTACGGCTCGGCGTTCGATGACGTGCTGACGGGTGATGGCAAGGACAACACCCTGGCCGGCGGCGACGGTGATGATCGTCTCATCGCGGGCGCGGGCGATGACCATCTCAGCGGCGGTTGGGGCAGCGATTATATCGACGGCGGCGCCGGCTTCGACGTGATCACCCTGGATGGCGGTGAGGGGTTGGTCGATCTGGCGGCGACCCTGCAACAGGGCGGCAACCACGGCCGCGACACCCTGGTCTCGATCGAGGGCGTGATCGGCAGCGACCTGCGCGACGACATCAGCGGCAACGCCGCTGAAAACTACATCTACGGCGCCGGCGGCGATGACTATCTGATCGCAATCGGCGGCGGAGACGTTGTGGACGGCGGCGAGGGCAATGACCTGCTGCGCGCCAGCCAGAATGCGTCGGGAGACTATCTGACCGGCGGGGCGGGTAACGACGCCTTCTTCACCTACAACGGTTGGGTGACCATGGACGGCGGCGAGGGCGATGACCGGTTCTTCGTCGACCGCGCGCCAGGACTGGTGGGGGTGACCACCGTGGACGGCGGGGCCGGTATCGACACCCTGGAGCTGAGCGGCGGCTACGTGCCGATCGGCGGGGCGGTCGTTGATCTCAGGATCCTGGGACCGCAGGACATCGGCGCGGGGCAGTTTCTGGACATCAAGGGCGTCGAGAACCTCATCGGCGGGCCCGGAAATGATCACCTGATCGGCGACACCAAGGACAATGTGCTGCAAGGGCGCGAAGGCGACGACATCCTGGACGGCGGGGCGGGCGTCGACACCGTCAGCTATCTGAACGACGGGGCGTCGGGCGGCGTCACCATCGACTTGCGCCAGTCCCTCCAGGCGAGGAGCGCCCATGGCCAGGACACGCTGATCGCGATCGAGAATATCATCGGCACGGCCTATGCCGACCGCCTGACCGGCGACGCCGGCAACAATGTCTTCACCGGCGGCGCGGGCGATGATGTGATCGACGGCGGAGAGGGCGTCGATTTCGTCAGCTATCTCGACGACGGCCTGCAGACGGGCGTCACGGTCAATCTCTACATGGGCTGGCAGAGCACTCTTTCGGATCGGGGGCAGGACACCCTGATCTCGATCGAGGGCGTGGAGGGCTCGGCCTTTGATGATTTCATCACGGGAAGCGCGGGCAATGACGTTCTGCGCGGCAATGGCGGCAATGACGTCATCTGGGGTTATGGCGGCTACGACACGCTGGAGGGCGGCGAAGGCGACGATTACCTCTCGGCCTATGTCCTGAACAACAATACGGCGTCCTCGGCGGGTACGACCCTGCGGGGCGGGGCCGGACGCGACACCCTCGAGTTGGGCCTTGGCGACAATCGCGCCGAGGGCGACGAGGGCGATGACGTCTTCTACGTCAACAACCTGGCGGGGCTTAAGATCATCGCCGGCGGCGAGGGCGTCGACAGCCTGCAATTCTCCTATCGAACGGGCGGGCCGCTGGAGTTCGCCGCCGGCGTGACCGTCGACCTGTCGCTTCTCCTCCAGGCCCAGCAGGTCGCGACCGGCGTTTCCATGGTGCTGAGCGGCATCGAAAAGGTCGTCGGCTCGATGGCGGGCGACCACATCACGGGGAGCGCCGACGACAACATCTTGATCGGCTTTGACGGCAACGACGTGATTGGCGGCGGCCTGGGCGACGACACCCTGGACGGCGGCGCGGGCAGCGACACCCTGACCGGCGGCAAGGGCAGGGACGTGCTGTGGGGCGGCGCGGACAAGGATCATTTCGTCTTCGCGGCCGGCGACTCCGTCGCGACCGACGCTCTGGGCAATGGCGTCGATGTCATCATGGACTTCAAGGCGGTCGATCAGCTGGTGTTCGGTTCGACCAGCGTCACCATGACGTACGGCGAAGCCGTGCGGAGCTCCTATGTCGAGGCCCTGGCCCTGGCGCAGGACAGCCTGGCGGGCGCGCTCACGGAAAAGGTCTTCACGGCGGTGCAGGTCGGAAGCGACGTCTTTGTCTTTTCGGGCGCCAGGGACGCCACCGGCGCCCATCTGGAAAATGTGGTCAAGCTGGTGGGGGTCGGAATCGACGAGGTCGCCTTCAACAACTTCCGCTAGACTCGGCGCGGGCAATATTTTGCGGGCCGATGTCGGCGATCGGCCCGCCTGAACGTTCTTGGCCTAGCGACCCGTCACGACGCGCGATATCGCCGCAAAGGGAAACGCCATGAAGACCATCCTGCCCGTCGTCGCCCTGCTGGCCCTGGCTGCTTGTTCGCCCAAGCCGGTCGCGGAAAAGGCCCCGCCGGCCGCCGCGCCCGTCGCCGCCAAGCCGCCGCCCGCCAAGATCCCGGGCGGCGCCTATACGCTAGACAAGTCCCACGCGACGCTGATCTTCCGCCTCAGCCACCTGGGCTTTTCCAACTATACGGCGGCTTTCGCCGACTTCGACGCCAAGCTGAACCTCGATCCGGCCAATCCCGGCGCGGCGACGCTGGAGGTGACGATCGATCCGCGGTCCCTGACCCTGCCGCATCCGCCGGCCGGCTTTGTCGAGGAGCTGACCGGCCCGCAGTGGCTGAACGCCGCCCAGTATCCGGCCATCACCTTCAAGTCGACCAAGGTGGAGGTGACCGGCGCCGACACCGCCAAGGTCACGGGCGACTTCACCCTGCACGGGGTCACCAAGCCGGTGGTGCTGGATGTGGTCTATAACGGCGGCTATGCGGGCCACCCGATGGATCCGCACGCCCGCATCGGCTTCTCGGCCAAGGGATCGTTCAAGCGCTCGGACTTCGGCATCGCCTATGGCGTTCCGGCCCCCGGCACGACCATGGGCGTCAGCGACGCGGTGGACGTGGTGATCGAGACCGAGTTCAGCGGTCCGCCGCTGGTCGCGGCGCCGGTGGCGGCGCAGTAAGGCAAAAGATCCTCCCCCTGTGGGGGAGGTGGCCCAGAGGGCCGGAGGGGGCTAGCTCGGCCTAAGTCCAGAAGGCCCCCTCAGTCGCTCCGCGACAGCTCCCCCAAAGGGGGAGCAACTTTCCGTCCCTACCGCCTGCCCGCCGTCAGATACCCTTCCAGCAGGGCCAGCGAATGGGCCAGGCGGGCCTTGCGCCATTCGGCGGTGGTCATGTCGGTGTCCAGGGTGGCCGACAGCGAATAGCCGTTGGCCAGGTGGAAGCGGCTCATCGCCGCGATGGTCACATACAACTGCACGGGGTCGAGGTCGGGGCGGAACAGGCCCTGGCGCTGGCCGCTCTCGATCAGGCGCTCGATGGTGCGACGCAGGGGGAAGGCGGTCTCGGTGACCACCCGCGACTGGGCCGCGAACTTGCCGTGGGCCAGGTTTTCGTTGCGCAGCAGACCCTCGAACTTGGGGTTCTTCTCGAAGTAGTTGAAGGTGAAGCGCTGCAGCTCCAGCAGGCCCTCCAGCGGCTTGTCGAAGTCGATCTTCAGCTCGGCCTCGCGGGCCCGCAGGTCCACATAGGCGGCCTCGAGAACGGCCATGTAGAGGCCCTTCTTGTCGCCGAAATAGTGGTAGAGCATGCGGATATTGCACTTGGCGGCGCGGACGATCTTCTCGATCCGGGCGCCGGCGAAACCCGCCTGCGAGAACTCCTTCAGCGCCGCGGCCAGGATGGCCTTGCGGGTGCGCTCGGCGTCGCGCTTGCGCGGCGCGGGCGCGTCTTCCAAGGGCGCGGGCGCGTCCAGGGTGAGGGCGTCGGTCACGGGATCTTGGCTCCCTGTTTGATCCAGGCGCCCAGTTGGGCGCGCTCCTCATCGGTCATGCCGGTCTCGTTGCCAAGGGGCATAGAGTCGGTGGCCACCGCGCGCTCATGGATTTTCGCCGCATAGGTCTGGATATGGGCAGGCGTGTCGAAGCTGGCGCCCAGCGGCGGGGCGGGGATGCCCGCATGGGTCGGCGCCGGGCTGTGGCACATCACGCAGTGCTTGCTGATGATGGCCTGGGCGGTGGTGAAGGGCACGGGCGACATTGTCGCGGCGTCGGTCCTGGGCTTGGCGCTGGCGATCACGCTGACCGCGAAGATCAGCATCGCGCCATAGAACAGGAAGTCGTGCCGGATCGTGCCGTGGTGCTTGAGAATGAAGAAATAGCGGATCGACACCCCGCCGGCGCTGATCATCGCCAGCAGCAGCCAGGCCAGCGGGTGGCCGGTGACCATGGCGTAGTGGTTGCTGATCATGATGAAGATGACCGGCAGGGTCATGTGGGTGTTGTGCACCGACCGCTGCTTGCCCATCGCCCCCAGGCGCGGATCCACCGGGCGGCCGGCCAGCATGTCGGCGACGATCCTGCGCTGGTTGGGGATGATGATCAGGAAGACGTTGCCGACCATGCAGGTGCCGATGATCGCGCCCACGTGGATGAAGGCGCCCCGGTCGCTGAACAGCTGGGTCAGGGCCCAGGTCGCCGCCGTCAGGGTCAGGAACCAGACGATCCCGAAGGCGCGGGGTCGCTGGCCCAGGGGCGAGCGGCACAGAGCCTCATAGACCAGCAGGCCGCCGAAGATGAAGGCCAGGCCCACCCCGATCGCCTGGGGCTGGGTGAAGGCGAACTTGGCGGTGTCGATCAGATAGAGCGGCGCCTGGACGTAATACAGCACCGTCAGCAGGGCGAAGCCCGACAGCCAGGTGGTGTAGGCCTCCCATTTGAACCAGTGCAGGTGGTCGGGCATGTGCGGCGGGGCGGTCATGTACTTCTGCGAGTGATAGAAGCCGCCGCCGTGCACGGCCCACAGCTCGCCCTTCACGCCGTCCTTCGGCGGGACGGGGTCGCGCAGATTGTTGTCCAGCCAGACGAAATAGAACGACGCGCCGATCCAGGCGACGCCGGTGATCACGTGCAGCCAGCGAAGGCAGAGGCCGGCCCAGGCGGCGAAATCATAGTCCATCTAGTCCATGCCCCCCGCCGTCATCGCCCGGCTTGTCCGGGCGACCCAAGCGGCTTTGGCCGGCTCGGCTTGGGTCCCCCGGACCGCTTCGCGACCGTGGGATGACGGGAATTTTGAGATCTTCATGAGCTCACCGCATCCAGGATGCGCAGCTTGCTGATCAAGCCGATCTGTTCGATCGCGGTGTTGATCTCGGTCGCCTCGTCGTTGGAAAGCCGCGCCTGCATGGCGGCCAGGATCGAGGTCTTGTCGTTCAGGCGCACGGCGATGATGAACGGAAAGCCGAAACGCTCGGCATGGGCGGCGTTCAGCTGATGGAAGCGCTCGAACTCTTCCGGGGTCAGCCTGTCGAGGCCGGCGCTGGCCTGTTCGGCGTTGCTCTCGGCGGTCAGGGCCTTGGCGATGGCGGCCTTGCCGGCCAGTTCGGGGTGGGCGCGGATCAGGGCCAGCTTGTCGGCGGTGGTCGAGGCGTCGAGCACCCGCATCATCGCGGCGTGCAGCCCCTCGACGGTGTCGAACGGCCGCTCGTCCCACGCGCGCTGCACCACCCAAGGGGAGAGCTCGAAGGCAAAGCCCAGGGCGGTGGTGAAGCCGGTCTGGTTCATGCTGTTGAGGAGTTTCAGCGAAAGGGGCGGTGCTGAGCTCATGCGGTCACCCTTTCCAATCCCGTCATCCCGCGCTTCATGCGCGGGACCCATTTGTCCGTCGCAAATGCGGGGATGATCACGCTCTCACGTGGAAGCTGAACCATGGGTCCCGCGCACAAGGCGCGGGATGACGGGGAAATAGTGGAAGCGATCATGTCGCGCTCTCCCCATACGGATGCGTCTCGATCCAGTGCCGGGCGATGTCGATGCGCCGGGCCACCCAGACCTTGTCGTGGGCCATGACGTGCTCGAGGAAGCGCCTGAGGCCCAGGATGCGGCCGGGCTTGCCGACCACCCGGCAGTGCAGGCCGACGCTCATCATCTTCGGCGCGGTCTCGCCCTCGGCATAGAGGGCGTCGAAGGCGTCGCGCAGATAGGTGAAGAAGTGCTCGCCGGTGTTGAAGCCCTGGGCGGCCGTAAAGCGCATGTCGTTGGCCTCCAGCGTGTAGGGCACGATCAGCTGCGGGCGGCCATGCTGGTCGTCGTAATAGGGCAGGTCGTCGGCATAGCTGTCGGCGTCGTAGAGAAAGCCGCCTTCCTGGGCGATCAGCCGCGCGGTGTTGGGGCTGGTGCGGCCCTGGTACCAGCCCAGCGGCCGCTCGCCCGTCAGGCGGGCCTGGATCTCGATGGCCTTCTGGATGTGCTCCAGCTCCTGGTCGGGCGTGAAGTGCTGGTAGTCGATCCAGCGATAGCCGTGGCTGGCGATCTCCCAGCCGGACTCCATCATCGCCTCGACGGCGTCGGGATGGCGCTCCATCGCTTGGGCGACGCCGAACACGGTCAGCGGCAGACCCAGCTCGTCGAACAGCCGGCGGATGCGCCAGAAGCCGGCGCGCGAGCCGTATTCGTAGAGGCTCTCCATCGACATGTTGCGCATGCCCTCGATGGGCTGGGCGCCGACCATTTCCGACAGGAAGAACTCGGAGGCGGGGTCGCCATGCAGGATCGAGCGTTCAGCGCCTTCCTCGTAGTTGAGGACGAACTGCACGGCGATGCGGGCGCCGTTGGGCCAGGCGGCGTGGGGCGGGGTGGCGCCGTAGCCGATGAGGTCGCGGGGGTAGGCGGTGGTCATCGGTAAGTCCTCCCCCTAGCGGGGGAGGCGGTCGCGACGCGACCGGAGGGGGAAGTCATCCCACGCCGGCCAACTTCCCCCTCCGTCGCCTTCGGCGACACCTCCCCCGCTAGGGGGAGGACCTTTGACGCCCCGCCGATCACGAAAACACCTTCGCCGCCGCATCGACCCCGGCCCCCGGCGTCGCCGTGAACCCTTCCCACCGCAGCACCGCCTCCAGCGCCGCCAGCGTGGTCAGCACCGCATGCTTGCGCGCATTGACCCCCATCGCCCCGATCCGCCAGATCTTGCCGGTCAGCGGCCCGAACGCCGTGCCGATCTCGATCTCGAATTCGGTGCGCATGCGGGCCCGCACCCGGTCGCCGTCGACGCCGTCGGGAATCCAGATGCCGGTGACGTTAGTCATCTTGTGGGCCGGGTCGCCATAGACGCTCAACCCCATCGCCTCGACCCCGGCGACCACGGCGGCGCCGGCCGCAGCGTGGCGGGCGAAACGGGCTTCCAGGCCTTCCTCCAGCGCCACGCGGGCGCATTCGCGGGCGGCGTACAACATGCTGGCCGCCTCGGTGTGGTGGTTCAGGCGCTTGTCGGACCAGTAGTCCATGATCATCGCCAGGTCGAAATAGTTGGAGGCGATGCGGCGGCCATTGCCGCTGACCGACCCCGCCGTGGCGATGCCGCGCTCGACATGCTTGCGGCCGGCGATGTGCTCGGCGGCGCGGTCGCTGATCGTGATCGGCGCCGAGCCGGACGGACCACCCAGGCACTTCTGCAGACCGGCGGTGACGATGTCGGCCTGCCATTGGTCGACCGGGCAGTTCATCCCGGCCAGGGTGGCGGTGGCGTCGACATACAGCAGGGCGTCGTGACGGCGGCAGATCTCGCCGATGGCCTCGATCGGCTGGGCCATGGTGGTGGAGGTGTCGCCGTGCACGCAGGCGACCAGGCGCGGCTTCACGCGCGCGACGGCGTCCTCGACGGCCTGCGGGTCGATGACCTTGCCCCACTCGCCCTCGACCAGGGTGACCTTGGCGTCGCAGCGCTCGGCGATCTCGGACAGCAGCAGGCCAAACCGGCCGGCATTGACCACAACCACGTCGTCGCCCGGGGCCAGCACCGACACCAGCGCCGCCTCGATCCCGGCCCGCGAGGTGCCGTCGATCAGGAAGGTCCAGCGGTTCTGCGTCTGAAAGACCTGGCGGTACAGCGCCATGGTCTCGTTCATGTAGCCGGTGAATTCCGGGTCGAACTGGCCCAGCAGTTGCACCGACATGGCCCGCAGCACGCGCGGATGCACGTTGATCGGGCCGGGGCCCATCAGCAGGCGGGGCGGGTGGTCGAGTTCGCCGAAGGTGCTCATGTCACGATCCATAAGTTTGTCATCCCGGACGACCCGAAGGGGCGATCCGGGACCCAGGGGCGGCGCGCGCGGCCCCTGGGTCCCGGCGCTCCGCGCTGGCGCGCTCCGGCCGGGATGACAAGGAAATTTGCGGGGAAAACTGGTCTGAGAGTTTGTCCACGAACCCCAGCATCGCCTGGGCCGCCAGGGCGCAATCGGCCTGCGTGACCGACTCGGCCGGGTTGTGGCTGATCCCGCCTTCGCAGCGGATGAATAGCATGGCGGTGGGGCAGAGGGCCGCCATCACCATGGCGTCGTGGCCCGCGCCCGAGGGCAGGCGGCGGGGCGGCGGGCCCAGGTCGGCGACGGCCGCTTCCAGCAGGGCGGTGAGGCCGGGATCGCAGGGACTCTCGTCCAGGGCCTGCATCAGGGTGACAGTCGCCGTGAGACCCCGCCGCGCGGCGATGGCGTGGATCTCGGCGGTGACGGCCTCGACCGCCCCGTCACGGGTCGCGTAGGTCTCGGCCCGGATGTCCATCGAGAACTCGACCGCGCCCGGGATGACGTTGAAGGCGCCGGGCAGGGCGGTCATGCGGCCGACCGTGCCGACCAGATTGTCGGTCCCGGCCCGGCAGATGCGCTCGAGTGCAAGCAGACACTCGGCGGCGGCGGGGCCGGGGTCCTTGCGCAGGTTCATCGGTGTCGTGCCGGCATGACCGGCCATGCCGGTGATCCGCACCATCAGCCGCTTCTGGGCGGCGATGGCGGTGACCACGCCGAGGGCGAGGCCTTCGGCTTCGAGCACCGGGCCCTGTTCTATGTGGGCTTCCAGAAAGGCGATGACATCGGACGGCGTACGGGCCGCGTCGGTGATCCTGGTCGGGTCGAGTCCGAAGGCCACGAACGCATCGGCCAAGGTTACGCCTTCCGCGTCGGTCAGGCCCAGCACGGCCGACGGATCCAGCGTGCCGGCGATGGCGCGGCTGCAGCTCATCGAGGCGGCGAAGCGCGAGCCTTCTTCATCGCCGAACGCGATGACCTCGACGGCGAAGGGCAGGCGGCGGCCGGTGTCGCGCAGGGCCTCGATCACGTCTATGCCCAGCATGATCCCCAGCGGGCCGTCATAGCGCCCGCCGTTGCGGACGCTGTCGATGTGCGAGCCGATCAGCAGGGCCGGCGCGTCCGGCGTCTGGCCCTCATAGCGGCCGACCAGGCTGCCGGCGGCGTCGCGACGGACGCTCATGCCGGCGGACGTCATCCACTGGGTCAGGGTTTGCAGCGCCGCGTCGTGGGCGGGGGTCAGGAAGCGCCGCGTCAGCTGGCCCTCGACCTCGCTATAGGGCGAAACGCCCAGCAGGCCGCAGCGGGCCTTGGCCCTGCCGCCGATGTCGAACTTCCCCGTCACCCCGTCCTGGCTCCGATCCACAGCTAGGCTTGCCGTGGCGTCCTTGGTAGCGCAGCTTTCGCCAAGCCGCGCGGTCCAAGGGCGGCGGTGATCTCGATCCCGCGCCGATGCCTCGACAGGCGCAAGACCTTGCGGTCGGCGCCTGCGAATAAGTCATAAACCACTTACTTAGTCGGAGCTATGCCTTCACGAACTTGCCGATCGCGCGGACCGAGCCGGTGGCCACGCCGGTGGGGGCGCCGCCGGGGGGCTCGTCGGTGACCGCCAGGGTGGCGGTATAGGTTCCGCCGCCGCGCAGGCCGGCGGGCAGGGCGATCTGGATCGGCGCGTCGGTCGGAATCACGCCCAGCGAGATGGCCTTCTGGCCTTCGGGGATGATCCACAGTTCCGGCTCGCGGCCGGCCGGCATCTTCATCTTCACCGGGGTGAGGATCAGCTTGTCGGTCGCGTGGTCCAGCGTGGCGATCAGGGCGGGCTGCTTGGAGGTCGGGTCGTTGATCACCGCCACCTCGGCCGGGGCCGGCGCGGCGGGCGCGATCGCCGGCGTCGGCGCCGAGCGCGGCGTCAGCACCAGGGCCGCGACGCTGGCGGCCGCCAGGGCCAGGGCCCCCACCGACACACCGCGCCAGACGCGGACATTGTTCCACAGCGGCGGCCTGGCGCGTTCGCCCACCAGGCTGGCGATGCGGGGCCACAGGCCGGCCGAGGGCTCGACCGCCCGGATGTCGGCGGCCAGCGGAGTCAGGTGGTTCTCCCACCACTGCACGGCGCGGGCGAAGGCCGGTTCGGCGGCGATCCGGCGGCGGGCTTCCGCCCGCTCATTGGCGTCGAGCACGCCCAGCACATATTCGCCGGCCAGGGGGCGGTCTTCGTCGGGAACGGGGGGCGAAGCGTCGGTCATGCTTCGAGACACGCGCGAAGGCTGATCAGGCTGCGCCGGATCCAGCTTTTGACGGTGCCCAGCGGCGCCCCGATCATCTGCGCCAGGGCGTCATAGGTGACGCCCTCGAAGAAGGCGGTGCGCACCGCGTTGGCGTACTTGGGATCCAGCTGGTCCAGGCAACCGTCCAGCCGGCGGCGGTCCTCGTCGGCCTCGACCAGGGTCGAGGCCAGGGGCGCGGAGTCGGGCAGGGCTTCGGCTTCTTCCACGCCCGCCATCACCCGGCCGCCGCGCGAGCGCAGCTTGTCGATCGAGCGGTTGCGGGCCATCGACACCAGCCAGGTGATCGGACTGGCCTTTTCCGGATCGAAGCGATCAGCTTTGTTCCAGACCGAGAGATACACATCCTGAAGCACGTCTTCCGCCTCCTCGCGGTCATTCAAGATACGGAGGCAGACGCCAAACAGTTTCGCGGATGTGTGACGATACACGTATTTCAGGGCGTCGGAATCGCGGTTGGCCACTCGGGCGATCGCGCGCGAAAGCAAGGCGCGACTGGTATCCGCATCCATGTTCAGTCAATTCCCGCGACACACTGTCACGCAACGGTGGCATGCCGGCTTGAGCGAGGCAATGGCCGGTTGTCGCGGGGAGGGTTCGGTTGGGAGTCGAAGATCCTCCCCCTGAAGGGGGAGGCGGCCGGAGGCCGGAGGGGGAAGGCCGCAATGAGTCAGCGAAACTTCCCCCTCCGTCGGCTTTCGCCGACACCTCCCCCCTCAGGGGGAGGATCTATCTGGCCGACGCCCCTCGTCAGCCCCGACCTACTTCACCGCCCGCATCGCCGCGAAGCCGGCTGAGGCCGCGACCGTGGTCAGGAACGTGCCCCAGGCCATGTCGGCCAGGGTGATGGTGGTCGACCAGGTCTTCAGGGTCGCCTGGTTGGTCAGGTCGTAGGTGGCGTAGGCGCAGAAGCCGAACACGACGGCGTTGAACAGCAGACGCTTCCAGCTGTCCTCGCGGACGGCCGGCAGGATGGCCAGCAGCATGATCGCGGTCAGATAGATCAGGTAGAAGGCCGCCGCCGGGACCATCGCCGGCTTGTCGGCCATCAGTTCGCCGATTCGGGGGCGATACAGGCGCGGGGCCATCAGGCTCAGCCAGACGAAATCCAGCACCAGCATGGCGCCGCCGGTGGCCAGGTAACCGAGGATATAGCGGATCATGCGGGGCTCGTGGTCTGGAGGACGGGGCGAAGGCGATAGTGGCTGACGCCCCATTCCTCGCCGCCACGATGGCCGAACAGGCCGGCCGTGGCCAGGAAGAACAGACGCCAGCGGCGGCGCCAGACGGCGGCGTCGGATCCATAAACGCGGTCCAGCACAGGATCGATCCTGGCGCGGTTGGCGTCGAAATTCTCCAGCCACTGCTGGGCGGTGCGGGCGTAGTGCGCGCCGCTCCAGCGCCAGTCCTGTTCGACCGTGAACAGGTCCGGGAACTGGGCCAGCAGGTCGTGGCTGGGCATGACGCCGCCGGTGAAGAAATACTGGGCGATCCAGTCGGCCGGGTCGTTGACGTCGAAGCGATAGGGCGTGTTGCGGTGCGTGAAGATGTGGATGAACAGCAGGCCGTCGGGCTTGAGCCAGCCGTTGACCCGGGTCAGCAGGGCGCGCCAGTTGGACATGTGTTCGAACATCTCCACCGACACCACGCGGTCGAACCGCTGGCCGGTCTGGAAGTCGTTCATGTCGGCGGTGACGATGGTCAGGTTGTTCAGGCCCAGCTCGGCGGCGCGCGCCTCGATATACTGGCGCTGCGAGGCCGAGTTCGAGACCGAGGTGATCTCGGAATTGGGGAAGCGCGCCGCCATCCACAGCGACAGCGAGCCCCAGCCGCAACCCAGCTCCAGCACCGTCTGGCCGTCCTTCAGGTCGGCATGGGCCTCGGTCTCGCGCAGGGCGGCCAGCTCGCCCTCGGCCAGGGTGGATGCGCCGGGCGGATAGAGGCCGCTGGAATATTTCAGATTGGGACCCAGCACGACCTCGAAGAACTCGGCGGGCAGTTCGTAGTGCTGGGCGTTGGCGGCTTCGGTGTGTTCGGCGATCGGGTGGGCGGCCATGTCGCGCGCGAAGTCGGCCGAGGCGCCTTCAGGCGCGCCGGCCAGCCGCCGGCGGGCGTCGCCGACCAGGAAGCGGATGGCGGCGCGAGAAACCACGTCGGGCAGGGGCGCGTCCTCGAAGGCGTGGATGGCGGCCTTGACCAGGCTCATGGCGGCTCCTGCTGACACGTCCGCCAGGCGGGCGGGCTCGACAGGGTCAGCTACGCGCGGGGCCGCCGGTTGGATGCGCTTTGGCGGAGGCGCGGCGCGTCCAAGGTCTCGCGCGTTACGTACCTTGGCCAGTCGCGTCGTCATGACGTGTTGAAGGGAAGCTCCATTTGCCCGCGTCGCATTCGACCCAACGCCTGAACATCGCCGTGATCGGCGCGGGAATCGCTGGCCTCTCGGCCGCCTGGCTGCTGTCCAAGCGCCATGACGTCACCCTGTATGAGGCCGATGATCGCCTGGGCGGACACGCCAACACCATCGATGTCGAGGGCGTGCCGGTCGACACCGGGTTCATCGTCTATAACGAGCCCAACTATCCCAATCTCGTGGCGCTGTTCCGGCATCTGGACGTGCCCACCGTCGACAGCGACATGTCGTTCGGCGTCTCGCTGGACGACGGCGCGCTGGAATACAGCAGCAACAACCTGCTGGCCCAGAAGCGCAATGTGGTGAACCCGCGCTTCCTGCGGATGCTGCTGGACGTCACCCGCTTCTACAAGGCCGGCGCGCGCGACGTTGTGGAGCTGGAAAAGGGCGGCCTGTGCCGGCTGGACGACTATCTGCGCCAGCAGGGTTTCGGCCAGGCCTTCGCCGAGGATCACCTGCTGCCCCAGGCCGCCGCCATCTGGTCGGCCTCGATGCGCGACATCCGCGAGTTTCCCGCCGCCGCCCTGCTGCGCTTCTTCGACAATCACGGCCTGATGCTGCCGATCGACAAGCGCCCGACCTGGCGCACCGTGGTCGGCGGCAGCCGCGCCTATGTCTCGCGTCTCGAGGCCGACTTCCAGGGCGAGATCCTGCTGAGCAGCCCAGTGCGGCGGATCACGCGGGGCCCCGACGGGGCGATGGTCGAGGACGCCACGGGTCGCGCCCGGCGGTTCGACCAGGTGGTCATCGGCGCCCATGCCGACCAGGCCCTGACCATGCTGGCCTCGCCCACGGCGGACGAAGTCCAACTGCTGGGCGCCTTCCGCTACAGCCGCAACCGCGCCGTCCTGCACCGCGACAAGGCCCTGATGCCCAAGCGGCCGGCCGCCTGGGCCAGCTGGAACCATGTGGGCCATCGCGGCGAAAGCGGCGAGGGCGGCGTGACCTACTGGATGAACAAGCTGCAGCCTTTGGACAGCGCCGATCCGTTCTTCCTGTCGCTGAACCCGCAGGCCTCGCCCGGCGCCGCGCACACCCTGCACGACCAGGTCTATGAGCACCCGCTGTTCGACGGTCCGGCCATGCTGGCCCAGCGCCGGCTGTGGTCGCTGCAGGGCCGCGACCGGGTGTGGTTCTGCGGGGCCTATTTCGGCTCGGGCTTCCACGAGGACGGCCTGCAGGCCGGCCTCGCCGTCGCCGAACAGCTGGGCGGCGTGCATCGTCCGTGGCTGACCCCGGATCCTTCGGGCCGGATCTTTGTCGAGACGCCCTCCGTCGAGGAGGCCGCGCTGGTGGCATGACCCGGGGCTCGGCGATCTATGCGGGCGAGGTCGTTCACGACCGGGCGCGGCCCAAGAGGCACCACCTGCGTTATCGCGTCTTCATGCTGCTGCTGGATCTCGACGAGCTGGAGGATCTGGACCGTGAGCTGAAGCGCTTCTCGCTGAACCGCTTCAATCTGCTGTCGTTCTTCGACCGCGACCATGTCGGCGCCGAAGGCCAGAGCGCGAAAGCGGCGGTGCTGGACAAGCTGGCGGGCCAAGGGATCGTGCTGGCCGATCCGAGGATCTCGCTGCTGTGCATGCCGCGCGTGCTGGGGCATGGCTTCAATCCGCTGAGCGTCTATTTCTGCCATGACGGCGGGGGAGCGCTTGCGGCGATCGTCTATGCGGTGCGCAACACCTTCGGCGGCCGCCACGACTACGTGCTGCCGGTGCGGCGCGAGCGCGGCGGCTGGGTGGACCAGGGCTGCGCCAAGACCTTCCACGTCTCGCCGTTCCTGCCGATGGACCTGCGCTATGCGTTCGAGATCGCGCCGCCGGGGCAGGGCGTCCATGTCGGGGTCGACACCTTCGACGAGCAGGGGCTGGTGCTGTCGGCGTCGTTCGACGGCGCGCGGCGCGAATTGACCGACGCGGCCCTGCTTCGGGCCCTGCTGGGCCATCCCTGGCAGGTGGTGGGCGTGCTGGCGGCGATCGTCTGGGAGGCGCTGAAGATCGTGCTGAAGGGCTTTCGCACCTACCCGGACCCCACCGTTCCGCCCCGCCAGGACCGCGCGCAAAGAAAAGGCGGCGCTGGATGAACCAGCGCCGCCGAAAGTCGCGTGTCCGAGGAGGAAGAGCGCCTAGTAGACCATCCGGAAGCCGACGAAGAACTGGCGGCCCGGGGCGGAATAGCTGGTGACGACAGGGTCGTCGGCATAGCCGAAGCGGTTGCTGGTCTCTTCGGTCAGGTTCAGGGCTTCAACGCTGAACGACATGTTCTTGTTGAACTTGTAGCTGAACGAGGCGTCGATATTGGTGGTGGCCTCGCTGCCCAGGAAGTCGTTGACCAGCGGCGAGTCGCAATAGCCGGGGTTACAGGTGCCCGACGCGATCGGATACTGGGTGTAATACTTGGCGCGATAGGCGGTCGACACGCGGGCCGTCCACTTGTCGGCGTCATAGTAGAGCGTGAAGTTGAACGAGTCCGGCGAGGCGCCCGTGAACGGACCCGGCGCCACGACTTGGGCGCGGCCCACGGTGGTGACGACGCCGGCGGCGTTCTTCACCTCGAGCGCGCCCGGATCGATGATGTATTTCAGCTCGGATTCCAGGTGGGTGTAGTTGGCCTGGATGCCGAACTTGTCGAGGAAGCCCGGCAGGAACGTCAGGTTCTGCTGATAGCCGATCTCGAAGCCGCGGATATAGCCGCCCGGCGCGTCGCGATACTGGCGGATGTCGAACGACTGGGTGTTGATGTAGTTGGTGATGGCGGCGATCTGGGCCGGCGTGCCCGTGGTCGTCGAGCCCGTGATCAGGTCCTGGATGGCGGTGGCCGACAGGATGCTGTCCAGGGTGCCCGAGTTGACGACGGTCTGCGGGAAGCTGCGGACGTCCTTGTCGAACACGGCCAGCGAGATCAGCGAGCCTTGGCCGAAGTACCACTCCAGGCTCAGGTCGAGGTTGATCGCTCGGAAGGGCTCAAGCTTGGGATTGCCGACCGTGATCGAGCCGCCGGTGGTCACGCCCGCCGAGTTGGGCGCGCTGAACGAGGTGATGCTGGGCGCCAGGTTGCCGAGCAGCGGACGGGCCATGACCTTGGCCGCGCCGAAGCGCAGCAGCATGTTGTCGGCCACCTCGTACGACATGTTCAGCGACGGCAGGATGTCGGTGTACTTGTTGTCGCCGTAGATCGGACGCGAGGTGTTGGTCAGGCCGTTGGAGTCGACCTCGGTGATGGCGTAGCGCGTGCCGAAGTTGCCGCGCAGCTGACGGTCGAACAGATCGGTGTTGAAGTCGAACTGCACGAACGCGCCGGTGTCGACCTCGTCGACGCCGAAGGTGTTGGCCGGGTTCGACAGGGCCGAGGTGCGCCAGTCGCCCCACTTGTTGATGCAGTTGCAGTTGAAGTCGAACAGGGACGTGAACTTGTCCAGGTCCGGCGCCAGGAAGCTGGTGGTGGTGCCGGCCGGCACGTCCAGGCCGCGGCCCCAGTTGATCAGGCGGCTGGTGGCGGCCACCGAGCTGCCGGCTTCCTTCAGCGACGGGATCAGGGTTTCGCCCGACGAACCGCCGGCGCGGCCTTCGCGGGTCGTGTAGAACGAGTACTTGCGGCGCGAGAAGCCGAACTTGACCGTCAGGTTGTCGTCGGCGTCGTAGCTGAAGTCGACCCGGCCGCCTTCATAGCGGTTGTCGGCCGTGGTGCGGTACACGCGCAGCGACGAGTAGCCCTTGATCAGGTCCCAGTTGGCCGGGTTGGCCGCGTCGAAGCCGAAATTGACCAGCGGCATCGCGCCGCCGCCACGCTCGTCATAGGTGAAGTAGTCGTTGCCGGTCGTGCCGTTGCCGCTGTCCAGCTTCAGGTAGTCGGCCAGCAGGCCTGTGCCCTTGTTGTACGAGCGCGACTGGCCCCAGATCGCCGTCATCTTCAGGCGGTCGGTGAACTCGTGCTCGAGGTTCAGCGAGCCCTGCTGGAAGAAGGTCGTGTAGTACTGCTGGTCGGCGGCCGAGCGCATGTCGACATTGCCCAGCTTCAGATAGCTGGCGTTGGCGCCGGACTCGCTGAGGGCGGCGTCGATCAGCTTGACCGAGGGGCGGCCGATGAACTTGTCGCGCATCGCCAGGCCGTCGGCGCTGGCCACGTAGCCCACCGACAGCGGGTTGTTGTAATACTCGTACGGATCAAGGTTGTTGGGGTTGAAGCTGTAGGTATAGCCCGCGACCGGGGTCGTGCCGTTCAGCGACTGGCCGCAGTCGACCGCCTGGACGATGGCGCTGCCGGCGTTGAAGTTACAGCCGTTGTAGAGGGCGCGCTTGGTGGCGGCCGCCGTCGCCGCCGTGGCGGTGTTGTAGTTGGCGGTGGTGTTGTTGCGGTTCAGGCCGACGGCGCTGATCTGGTAGTTGATCGAGTTGTTGTAGAAGCGCGAATAGACGCCGTCGAAGGTGATCTTGGTGCGGTCGGTCGGCTTCCACTGCAGCGAACCGGTGATGCCCAGGCGCTCCTGCTCCAGCTCCTGCTGGTTGACGGTCGGCAGGGCGGGGATGCGGACCAGCGAACCCGGCGCGGTCGTCGTCGTGATGCCGTTGGCGCGGGTCAGCGTCGAGCCGATCGGATTGTTGACCAGCGCGTAGGCGGTCGGGTTCGATCCCGTGAGGGCCGAGCACAGCGCGGCGTTGGTGATGTTGACGCCCGGAACCACCGAGCCGTTGCACGACGTGCCGGTCGGGGCGGCGAAGCCCTGGCGCTGCAGGATGCTCGTGCCGTTGGTGGTCAGGGTGGTGCCGGCGAAGGTGGCGCCGCGATAGGCGTAGTCCGACTGGCCGGCCTGGCGGCCATAGCTGTCGATGGTGCTGTTGCGCTCGTTATAGGCCACCGAGAACAGGGCGCCGAATTGGCCCCACTTGGTGTCCCAGCGGTCGGAATACAGGGCCGCGACGCGCGGGTTGTTGTGCTTGCCGGCGGCGTAATAGGCGTCCTGGACGGACAGGGCCATGCGGCGGCCCTTGTAGTCCAGCGGGCGGCCGGTGATCAGGTCGACGGTCGCGCCCAGCGAGCCTTCGTCGGTCTCGGCCGAGGCGGTCTTCTGGACGCGCAGCGAGCTGAACAGCTCCGAGGCGAACACGCTGAAGTCGAAGCCGCGGGTGCGGTTGCCGCTGGTGCCGCTGTCGTTGGCGCCGGCGGTGGACAGGGCTTCCAGGCCGTTCAGGCGAACGCGGGTGAAGTCCGGGCCCAGGCCGCGCACGGTGATGGTGCGGCCTTCGCCGTTGTCGCGGTCGATCGAAACGCCTGGCAGGCGCTGCAGGGACTCGGCGAGGTTGGCGTCCGGGAAGTCGGCGATGTCTTCGGCGTTGATGGCGTCGACCATCACGTTCGAGCTGCGCTTCAGGTTGAGGGCGCTCTGCAGAGCGGCGCGGTAGCCGGTGACGACCACGGCCTCGACGGTCTCGGGCTCGGAAGCGGGCGCGGCGGCCGGGGCGGCGGCGTTCTGGGCCAAGGCTGAGCCGGCCATCATCAGCGTCGAGGCGGCGACCAGCGCGCCCAACGAAGCCTGGCCAAGGAGCGCGCGCACGCGCGAGGTCTTGATGGTGTCCTGCATGGTTCCCTCCCGAAAGGTCACGAAAGGTCCGGCTCTTTTTTGGCCGGCCGGACCCCAGATTTGACTGTTATCGCTAACGGTTACCGGTGTCATTTGCAACAGAAACCGGTGTCATTTGATACTATCGGCGTTTGCGCGCAATCAAGGTCGGGCGGAATGGAGGCGGTCGGCCACACTTATCGGGCGAGCGTAGCCATGGCGCCACAGGGTGTGCGGGCGCATGCTTTTAACGTCTTGTCGCGGCGCCCGGACGGGCGTCGGGCCGCGGATCAGGCGATCCAGGCGTCCAGATCGGCCAGGGCCCGCAGGCTCATCAGGCGCTTCTTGGCGCGGCCGCGTTCCTTCAGCGGGATCTTGACGCCGTCCTCACCGGTCTTGGGGGCCTCCATCGGCGGCAGCAGGCCATAGTTGATGTTCATCGGCTGGAACGAGGTCTTGCCCGGCTCGACGTCGGCCGCGATGTGGCCGCCGGTGACGTGGTCGACCAAAGCGCCAAGAGCCGTTGTGGGCGGCGGCGCGTCCAGCGTTCGGCCCAGGCGCTCGGCGGCGGCGAAGCGACCGGCCAGCAGGCCCGTGGCCGCGCTTTCGACATAGCCCTCGACGCCGGTCATCTGTCCGGCGAAGCGCAGGCGCGGGGCGACCTTCATCCGCAGGCTGCGGTCCAGCAGGCGCGGGCTGTTGATGAAGGTGTTGCGGTGCAGACCGCCCAGCCGGGCGAACTGGGCGTTCTCCAGGCCCGGGATCATCCGGAACACCTCGGCCTGGGCGCCGTGCTTCAGCTTGGTCTGGAAGCCGACCATGTTCCACAGCGTGCCCAGGGCGTTGTCCTGGCGCAGCTGGACGATGGCGTAGGACTTGACCAGCGGGTCACGCGGATTGGTCAGGCCCACCGGCTTCATCGGGCCATGGCGCAGGGTTTCGCGGCCGCGCTCGGCCATCACCTCGATCGGCAGGCAGCCGTCGAAATAGGGGACATGCTCCCACTCCTTGAATTCGGCCTTGGGGCCTTCGATCAGGGCGTCGACGAAGGCCTCGTACTGGGCCTTGTCCATGGGCAGGTTGATATAGGCCGCCGCGTCGCCGCCGGGGCCTTCCTTGTCGTAGCGCGACTGGCGCCAGGCGACGTCCATGTTGATCGATTCAAGATGGATGATCGGGGCGATGGCGTCGAAGAAGCTCAGCTGGCCCTCGCCCGAAAGCTCCAGGATCGCCTGGGCCAGGGCCGGCGAGGTGAGGGGGCCGGTGGCGACCACCACATTGTCCCAGTCCTCGGGCGGCAGGCCGGCGATTTCCTCGCGCACGATGCTCACCAGAGGATGAGCCTCCAGGCGGCGGGTGACCTCGGCCGAGAAGCCGTCGCGGTCGACGGCCAGGGCGCCGCCGGCGGGCACCTGATGCTGGTCGGCGGCCGACAGGATCAGCGAGTCCAGCTTGCGCATCTCGGCGTGCAGCAGGCCCACGGCGTTGAACTGCCAGTCGTCCGAGCGGAACGAGTTGGAGCAGACCATCTCGGCCAGGCCGTCGGTATGGTGGGCCTCGGTGCGCACGGGGCCCGAGGGTTCGTCGCGCCGCATCTCGTGCAGGATCACGGGCACGCCGGCGCTGGCGATCTGCCAGGCGGCTTCCGAACCGGCGAGGCCACCGCCGATGACGTGGATGGGGGCGAGCGAGGAGGTCTTGGTGTTCATGGCCGCCCTCATACCTCCGGCTGTCGCTCGGCGAAACCTGCGTGTAGACTCACGCGAAATCGGGCGCGTTTCGCGTCTGGCGAGCGTGGGGGAACCGCATGGCCAGGATTTCCGTGGGAGGCTCGGCGACGGCGGGCCTGAGCCTGATCGTGCGCGAGCCCATGACCATCGTCATCTGGGGCCTGGCCCTGCTGGTGCTGGCCCTGGTTCCGGCCATGGGCATGATGGCCGCCATGGGGCCGGAACTGCTGCGGATGATCCAGACGATCCAGGCCAGCAAGGGCGGCGGCCCCGATTCCGTGGCGATGCAGCAGATGATGCGGCTGCAGTCGGGAATGATGCTGTTCAACCTGGGCAGCTGGATCTGGGGCACGCTGGTCAAGGCGGTGATCTGCGCGGCGGTGTTTCGCGCGATCCTCGAGCCGAAGGCGTCGGGCCTGGCCCATCTACGGCTGGGCGCCCAGGAGCTGTGGCTGGCCCTGCTGTTCCTGGTCGAGAGCGTGCTGGCCTATATCGTCGCCATCATCACCACGATGATGGTGGTCCTGCCCGCCGTCATCGTCGGCGTAGCCGGGGGGCACGGGGGGCAGGGCGCGGCCAGCGGCGTGCTCACGGCGGTGGGGCTGGGCTTCGTGGCGGCGGCGGTGCTGATCTGGATCGCCCTGCGGCTGTCGATGGCCGCCCCCATGACCTTCGCCGACCGTCAGTTCCGGCTGTTCGAGTCGTGGAGCCTGACACGCGGCTCGGCGGCGCGGCTGCTGGGCGTGGGCGTTCTGACCGTGGTGATCGTGCTGGTTCTGGAACTGGTGATCTGCGGCCTGGTGCTATGCGCCCTGTTCGCCGCCGGTGGTCCGCCGGCCTGGATCCATGACGGCAAGGCCGTTGAAGCCTTCATCGCCCAGCCGCCCG
Organism: Caulobacter sp.; assembly: GCF_965279145.1. Taxonomy (NCBI): domain Bacteria; kingdom Pseudomonadati; phylum Pseudomonadota; class Alphaproteobacteria; order Caulobacterales; family Caulobacteraceae; genus Caulobacter; species Caulobacter sp. The sequence continues at coordinate 282,764 of NZ_OZ257139.1, read as the reverse complement.
CGGAGCTCTTCCGTCGCGTCTGGCCGTGGCTGGCGGCGGGCGGCGCGGTCTGGACCCTGATCGCCTCGGGCCTGTTCACGATCTTCTGCGCGCCCTGGGCGGCGGCCTATCGCGACCTGACCCGGCCAGCCTGACTCGCCGGGCCTGACCGGCCCCTGAAGCGGCGGCGCAACGCCTGTCCTAAATTCGCCGGCGGCCTCGCGCGTGCGTCGCAAGGCGGGACGGTGCGTCGTAAGGTCAGGCGCGGCGCGACTCGCGCGCCCATGGATCAGAAGGGACCAGGCGATGACGGATGGATCGGTCGCGATCGGAGCGACCGTTCGCGCGGGCCTGTCCGGCCTGCTCCCATCGCTTCGCGCCTGCTGGGCGGCGCTGGCGGTCGCGGTGCTGATCAGCGCGATCAGCCGGCTTCTGCCCCCGGCCGCCGGGGGGCTGACCCTGCTGGTCGAGATCGCCGCCGCCGTGCTCGCCTCCGGCGCGCTCTATCGCCGCGCCTTCGGACGTCAAAGCGGCTTGGCCGGCCTGCGCTGGGGCATGGACGAGTGGCGTCTGCTGGGCGCGCAACTGCTGATCGCGGCCCTGATGCTGGTGGTCCTGGCGGTGCTGGCCACCGTCGTGGGCGCCATCGCCCTGGGTGTCGCCCGGGCCAGCGCGCCGGGCTTTGACGCCACATCGGCCCAGGCCTGGCGCGACGCCTTCGCCCGGTCGGGCCTGGGCGGGATCGTCGCCGGCGCCGCGCCGCTGTTCAGTCTTTGCCTGCTGGTCTGGCTCTGTCTGCGCCTGTCCCTCTCCGCGCCGGCCTCGGTGGATCAGGCCCGGGTGAGGGTGCTCAGCGCCTTTCCCCTGACGCGCGGCGTCACCCCGCAACTGCTGGGCGCGGGCCTTGTTCTGGCCCTTCCGGTGGTCGCGCTGGCGGGGGTCTCCAGCCTGATCGGCCGCTGGGCGGGGCCGGGCCTGGACGCCCCGCTGGCCCTGCTGGGCGCCATTCTGCTCTATCTCTATCTGGCCCCGGTCTGGACCGGCGCGCTGGTTCACGTCTACAGACATCGCTGGACGCCGGACGGGACACCTGGATGACCTCGCTTTCGCCTTTTGACGCGGCCCTCGAGGGCCCTCGGATCATGCGCCGGCGCCCGCTTGTGGTGCTGGCCTGGGCGACGTTCTCCCTGGTCATGCTGCCGTTGCTGGGCCTGCTGGCCAAGATGGTGCTGGGGGAACAGCAGCGCCTGGCCCTGGCGCAGCGTCAGTCGTCGGCCGACCCGCGCGAGATCCTCGACATGGTCTCGCAGCTGGGGGGGGTGATGGTGCTGCTGATCATGCTGGCCCTGGTGCTGGGGGCGATCCTGTCGGCGGCGATCATGCGGGCGGTGCTGCAGCCCCAGCAGAGCCGCTGGGCCTATCTGCGCGTCGGTCGCGAGGATCTTCGGCTGCTGGTCGTGTCCCTGATCGCCTGGGCGGCGGCCCTGATGGTCACGGTGATCCCGGGCGGCGTCGTGGCCCTGGGCGCGTCCCTGCTGGGCGGCACGCCGGTGGCGGGGTGGTTCACCTTCCTGGGCGGCCTGACCGTGATCGGACTGTCCACCTGGGTGGCCGTGCGCCTGTGCCTGCTGGCCCCGCACGCCTTCCAGGTCGGCCATATCGACCCCCGCGCCGCCTGGCTGCTGACCCATGGCCAGTTCTGGCGGCTGCTGATCATGCTGGTGATGGTGATCGTGATGTGCGTGATCGTCTCCATCGTGGGCACCACGGTGTCGACCATTGTCGGTGCGGTGATCGCCGGCGGACTGGAAGACCCCATCGCCGGCGGTCCAGCCGCCAGCCACCCGCGCCTGATCCTGGCCCTGCTGGCCAACCTGCTGCTGGCCCCGATCTTCCTGACGCTGCAGGCGGTGATCGTCACGGCGGCGCCGGCGGCGGCGTTCCGGCAGTTGGCGAAGACGGAAGCTGAAGCCTCCTAGAGATCTGGACTAGATTTGAAGTCCTATAATCTTGTCATCCCGGAAGCCTCGCAGAGGCTGTCCGGGACCCAGGGGCCAACGCATTGCGTTGGCCCCTGGGTCCCGGCGCTCCGCTTCGCTGCGGCCGGGATGACAAGCTATTTGAGCTTAAACTTGAGTAGACCTAAGCCGCCGCGCTGGGCCGCGACCCTACCCGCTCGCGCCAGGCCGTCAGGTGCGGCGTGTCCTCCGGAACCTCCAGGCCGGTGAACCCCGCGAAGTCGATCGTGGTCTGGGCCACGATGTCGGCGATCGAGTAGGTCTCGCCGGCGATGAAGGCGCGTCCGTCGGCCAGTTCGCGGTCCAGCCACTTCATCGCGCGCGCCACGGTCTCGCGGTTGGATTCGCCGAACTCGACGTTCTGCTTCAGCAGCGACGCGGTCAGCGGGTGAGCGTGGCGCCAGAACATGCCGACCGGGATCAGCAGCTGGAACTCCACCCGCCGCAGCCACATGTCGATCTGGGCCTGCTCCAGCGGCGTGGTCCCGAACAGCGGCGGCTCGGGATGCAGGGCTTCCAGATAGCGGCAGATCGACACGCTCTCGCTGATCATCGTGCCGTCGTCGAGCTCCAGGGTCGGCACCTGGCCCAGGCTGTTGCGGGCCTTGTGCTCGGGCGACTTGTGGCCGCCCTGGCGCATGCCGATCCGGATCTCCGGCAGGTCGACGCCCTTCTCGGCCAGGAAGATGCGGACCCGGCGCGGATTGGGCGCGGGGTTGGCTTCACCATAGAGCTTCATGTCGACCTCCCGGGTGGCGACGCTGACGGCCGCCTTTCAAACGGATGTTAGAGGTCGGGCGGCGACGCGGGCAAGTGTCATTCGCCGCGATGTCGATTTCCAGTTGAGCGCCCTGTTGAAGCGCCGCAAACCGCGTTAGGCGTATAGAATTATCCGTCTCGCCATCGAGGGCCGCATGTCCAAGTTCTCCGCCTCCGACGCCGCTTTCGTCGGCTTCCGGCTCGTGCGGGAGCATCCCAGGACGGTGGCGGTCTGGGCGGCCTTGATGACCGTGCTGTCGCTGGCCATCAGCACCCTGACGATCAAGCTGGCCGGTCCGCAGCTGGCCGAGTTCATGGCCATGAGCGCCGAGAACAACGCCTCGCCCCAGGAGATGATGGCGATGCTGGGTCGTCTGGCGCCGCTGATGGCCGTGTCCCTGGTCTACAGCCTGGCGCTCTATTCGGTGATGCTGGCGGCGGTGAACCGGATCGTGCTGCGCCCGGACGAGGGTCGTTCGGCCTATCTGCGGCTGGGTCGCGACGAACTGCGGCAGGCCGGGGTGCTGATCCTGTCGAACCTGCTGCTGCTGGGCGTCTATTTCGTGGCCGTGCTGATCTATGCCGTGCTTCTGGGCATCGGCATCGCCGCGGGCGGCGGCGCCATCGGCGGGATCATCGGTCTGGTGGGCTTCGTGGCCGTGGCGTGCCTGATGATCTACACCGCCGTGCGGCTGTCCTTCGCTTCGGCCATCACCTTCGCCACCGGCAAGGTCTCGGTCTTCGAGTCCTGGGCCGTGACCAAGGGTCATGTCGGCGCGCTGCTGGGCGCCTATCTGCTGGCGGTGGTGATGGGGGTCATCGTCTATCTGCTGATCATGACCATCGTCGCGGCGGTCGGCGCCATCGTGGCCGGCGGCATCGGAGGCCTTGGCGGCCTGTTCGAGCCGGACATGAGCTCACTGGAGGCCTTCTTCACCCCGGTCGGCATCGTGCGGGCGGTGTTCGCCGGCCTGATCTCGGTGCTGACGACGCTGATCATCTTCTCGCCGGCCCCGACGATCTATCAGATCCTGAAGTCGGGTGGGGCGGAGCCGGTGGACGCCAGCGTCTGATCCTAAAGCCCTTCCCCCTTGATGGGGGAAGGGTTGGGATGGGGGTGATGCTGCGGTTCAACCTCCCTCAACCCAAATGGCTTTCAGGTCGGAGCTGAACGCTGCGCGTTCACCCCCATCCCCGGCCCTTCCCCCATCAAGGGGGAAGGGAGTTTCATCAGGCGCTTTTCTTGCTCTTCTTCAGCTCGGCCACCCGCGCCTTGCGGCGCGTCTCGTGGCGATCCAGCACTTCTTTCAGGTACTTCCCGGTCCACGAGGCCTCGACCTTGGCCACGTCCTGGGGCGAGCCCACGGCGACGATCTCGCCGCCGCCGTCGCCGCCTTCGGGGCCGAAGTCCAGCAGCCAGTCGGCGGTCTTCACCACATCCAGATTGTGCTCGATGACGACCACGGTGTTGCCCTGGTCGACCAGCTCATGCAGCACTTCCAGCAGCTTCTTGGTGTCCTCGAAGTGCAGGCCGGTTGTCGGCTCATCGAGGATGTAGAGCGTGCGGCCGGTGGCGCGCTTGGAAAGCTCCTTGGACAGCTTCACGCGCTGGGCCTCGCCGCCCGACAGGGTCGTGGCCTGCTGGCCGACCTTGATATAGGTCAGGCCCACGCGTTTCAGCGTTTCCATCTTGTCGCGGATCGGCGGCACGGCCTTGAAGAAGTCGGCGGCCTCTTCCACCGTCATGTCCAGGACGTCGGCGATGGTCTTGCCCTTGAACAGGATGTCCAGGGTCTCGCGGTTGTAGCGCTTGCCTTTGCAGACGTCGCAGGTGACGTACACGTCGGGCAGGAAGTGCATCTCGATCTTGATCAGGCCGTCGCCTTGGCAGGCCTCGCAGCGGCCGCCCTTGACGTTGAAGCTGAAGCGGCCGGGGCCATAGCCCCGCGCCTTGCTTTCCGGCAGCTGGGCGAACCAGTCGCGGATCGGGCCGAAGGCGCCGGTATAGGTGGCCGGGTTCGAGCGCGGGGTGCGGCCGATCGGGCTCTGGTCGATGTCGATGACCTTGTCGAAGTTCTCCAGACCCTCGATGCGCTCATGGTGGGCTGGGGCGTCCGACGCGTTGTTCAGGCGACGCGCGGCGGCCTTGTAGAGGGTCTCGATCGTGAAGGTCGACTTGCCGCCGCCGGAGACGCCGGTGATGCAGGTGAAGGTGCCGACCGGGATTTCGCCGGTGACGTTCTTCAGGTTGTTGCCGGTGGCGCCGATGACCTTCAGCATCTTCTTCTTGTTGATCGGGCGGCGGTCTTCGGGAACCTCGATCTCGCGCGCGCCGGTCAGGTACTGGCCGGTGATGCTGTTGGGATTGGCCATGATGTCGGCCGGCTTGCCCTCGGCGATGATCTGGCCGCCGTGCACGCCCGCCGCCGGGCCCATGTCGATGACATAGTCGGCGGTGAGGATGGCTTCCTCGTCGTGCTCGACCACCAGCACCGAATTGCCCAGGTCCCGCAGGCCCTGGAGACTGGTCAGCAGGCGGGTGTTGTCGCGCTGGTGCAGGCCGATCGACGGCTCGTCCAGCACGTACAGCACGCCGGTCAGGCCCGAGCCGATCTGGCTGGCCAGGCGGATGCGCTGGCTCTCACCGCCCGACAGGGTGCCCGAGCCGCGCGAGAGGTTGAGATAGTCCAGCCCGACATCGACCAGGAACCGCAGGCGGTCGTTAATCTCCTTCAGGATCCGCCGGGCGATCTCCATCTGCTTGTCGGAGAGGCTGGTCTCCAGCGCCGTGAACCAGTCGCGGGCCGGGCGGATGGCCAGCATCGAGACGGCCGAGATGTCCATGCCGGCGATCTTCACCGCCAGGGCCTCGGGCTTCAGGCGCTTGCCGTGGCAGACCTCGCACGGGGTGTCGGACTGGTATCGGCCCAGCTCCTCGCGAACCCAGCTGCTGTCAGTCTCGCGCCAGCGGCGCTCGAGGTTGGGCATCACGCCCTCGAAGGGCTTGGCGACCTCGTATTTGCGGGCGTTGTCATCATAGACGAACTTGATCTTCTCTCCCTTCGAGCCTTGCAGCACGATGTCGCGGGCGCTGGCCGGCAGCTTGTGCCAGGGCTCGTCCATCGAGAAGCCGTAGTGGCGGGCCAGGGCCTGCAGGGTCTGGGTGTAGAGTGGCGACTGGCCCTTGGCCCACGGGGCGATGGCGCCCTTGTGCAGGCTCTTGTCCTTGTCGGGCACGATCATGTCGGCGTCGAAGGCGAGCTTGGCGCCCAGGCCGTCACAGGCCGGGCAGGCGCCCGCCGGATTGTTGAACGAGAACAGGCGCGGCTCGATCTCGGCGATCGTGAAGCCGCTGACCGGGCAGGCGAAGCGTTCCGAGAACAGCAGCCGCTTGGGCTCCTTCTCGCCCTCGTCGATCGTCGCCCACTCGGCCACGGCCAGGCCATCGGCCAGGCGCAGGGCCTGCTCGATGGAGTCAGCCAGGCGCTGCTCCATGTCGGGCTTGGTGACGATGCGGTCCACGACCACGTCGATGTCGTGCTTGAACTTCTTGTCGAGGGCCGGGGCGTCCTCGATCGGATAGTATTCGCCGTCGATCTTCAGCCGCTGGAAGCCGGCCTTCTGCCACTCGGCGATCTCCTTCTTGTACTCGCCCTTGCGGTCGCGAACGACCGGGGCCAGCAGGTAGAGACGCGTGCCCTCGGGCAGGACGGTGATCTTGTCGACCATCTGGCTGACGGTCTGGCTCTCGATCGGCAGGCCGGTGGCGGGCGAATAGGGCACGCCGACCCGCGCCCACAGCAGGCGCATGTAGTCGTGGATCTCGGTGACCGTGCCGACGGTCGAGCGCGGGTTGCGGCTGGTGGTCTTCTGCTCGATCGAGATGGCCGGCGACAGGCCCTCGATCAGGTCCACGTCCGGCTTGCTCATCAGCTCCAGGAACTGGCGGGCATAGGCCGACAGGCTCTCGACATAGCGCCGCTGGCCCTCGGCATAGATGGTGTCGAACGCCAGCGAGCTCTTGCCCGAGCCGGACAGGCCGGTCAGCACGACGAGTTCGCCGCGCGGGATGTCGACGCTGACATTCTTCAGATTGTGCTCCCGCGCGCCACGCACGCGGATGAAGTTCAGTTGTTCAGCCATGTTTTCCGGAACGCATGGGGCCGCAGGGAGGGTGCAGCGCAGCGGCTATATGTAGGGCTCGAACCGGGAATTAACACAAGAACAAGATGCGAACAAATGTCGCGGTGTGGTGATGCGGCATCCTGCTGACAGTTGGTGTCAGCAGGGGGCGCAGTCGCGCGCCTGATCTTCCAAAAAGAAAAGGCCCCGGCTTGCGCCGGGGCCTGAAGTTGAGGGGAGGAGGGGTGGAGGGGGTTAGAACGAGGCGTTCAGCGTCACGAAGTACTGGCGCGGCGCGATCGGGAAGGTGTTGTAGGTGCCCGAAGCCGCGCCCACGACCAGGGTCGAGACGCCCTTTTCGTCGTTCAGGTTGGTGACGTTGAGGCTGATCTTGGCGGCCTTGATCCCATGCACCGGCTCCTCGATCGGGAAGCGGTAGGAGGCCTGCAGGCCCAGCTGGAAGTAGCTGTCGACCTTCAGGTCGTTGGTATAGGTGGCGAAGCGCTCGCCGACGAAGTCGCCGACCAGCTGGCCTTCGAAATTGCCGTAATTGACCGCCGCGACGAACTTGTTGAGCCAGGCCGGGCTGGCCGGAACGTTCTTGCCGGCCGTCTTGACCACGGTGTTGTTGGCGCCGGTGGTGTAGTTGTCCTGGTATTGCGAGCGATTGTACGACAGGGCGTCATAGACCGAGAAATGGTCGCCGAAGTGCACGGTGGCGGCCACGTCGACGCCGTCGGTCTTGACGCTGCCGACATTGGCCAGGATGGCCGCGCCGGCCACCAGTGACGAGATCACCGGGGTCGAGCTGATCTGCAGCAGGCGGTCGGAGAAGTCGACGTGGTACAGGCTGACCTGGCCTTCGATGGCGCTGATCGGGCCGTTGAAGGCGCGACGGGTGCGCAGGCCCGCTTCATACGTCAGGGCGGTTTCCGGATTGACGTTCTTCTTGAACAGATCGAACGCGGCCTGGCTGCCCAGGCTCCAGGGCGACAGGCCGCCGGCGCCGTAGGTCACGAACTGGCGCAGGTTCTTCTGCACGTTGAAGAAGACCTGCTCGTTCTCGGTGACGTCCCAGACGCCGCCGACCTGGGGCAGGAACCATTCCTTGGTCGTGATCTTGCCGGTCGGCAGCAGGGTGGGGTTGAGGTTGGTGGCCAGGTTCTTCTGCTGGATCGGCACCGTGCCTTCGGCGAACTGCAGGCTGGACTTGAAGCCATAGCTCAGGCGCAGGTTCGGGCGGATCTTCCACTCGTCCTGCACGTGGAACTGCACGACGTCGTTGTTGATGTTGCTGGCGTACTGGCTGAAGTTCTTGTTGGTCGGGATGCTGTAGGGGTTCAGGTCGGTCGAGTTGGCCGAGAAGGGATACCAGGCGCGCTGGGTGCCCGAGTTGTTGTGCTCGTACCAGGCGCCGAAGCCGATCTGGTGGTCGCCCAGGGTCCAGTCGACATTGCTGACCAGGCCGCCGCGATTGATCATGTATTCGGTGGTGCGCACGGCGTAGCCGCTGCCGCCGAACACGGTCTTCAGGTCCTGGCCCGGATAGTAGATGGCGAACAGGGCGGGCAGGCCGGCCTGGTTGATCGGGCCGGCGACCACGCCGCGGCCTTCGTCATGGTGGAAATAGACCTGGTTGGACCAGGTGACATTGGCGTTCAGCTTGGCGTCGTACTTCACATAGGCCAGCGCATCCATCCGCTGGGCGGCGCTGTGATAGTTGCGGAAGTTGCTGCCCGCCGAGGCAGGCGGCGCGCCGGCGTTCGACAGGTACGAGATCGCCGCGTCATAGTCAGGGTACAGGAACGGGCGCGTGTAGATGGTGCTGGTCTCGCCGGCCAGGTGGACGATCGAGTCCTCGTTGGGCTCCATCTTGTCGGAATAGTCGGCGAAGATCGTCAGCTTGCCGGCGTCCTGGTCGCGCACATACTTGATGTTGAACTGGTCGCCGCCCTGGTGGGCGCGGAAGTCCCAGGCGCGCGCGTCCTGGTGGACGTAGGAGATGTAGGCGCTGTTGCCGTCGCCGAACTCGCCGGTGTCCAGGCGCAGGAAGGTGCGGGTGGCCGAATAGCTGCCCAGGGTCTGCTGCAGGTTCCAGCCGTGTTCCTTGCGCGGATCGCTGGTGAAGGTCTCGATCGCGCCGCCCAGGTTGCTGGTCGAGGCGGTGCCCAGGTCGCCGGTGCCGGCCGAGAACACGACCTTGCTGACGTTCTCGCTGATCACGGCGCGCTGCGGCGACAGGCCGTTGTAGTTGCCGTACTGCTGGTCGCCCAGCGGCACGCCGTCCAGGGTGTAGCCCAGCTGCTGGGTCGAGAAGCCGTGGACGTTGAGCGTGATGTTCTGCTCGTTGTTCCCCCACGGATCGGCCGTTTGATAGTTGACGCCCGGCAGGGTCTGCAGGGCCTTCAGCGGGTTCACGCCGGGCAGCAGCTTCTGCATCTCGTCGCCGCCCAGGGCGACGGCCGAGCGAGTGGTCTTGGTCAGGCTGACGACGACGGAGTCCACGGCGTTTGCGTCTTCGGGTGTCGCGTCGGCGGCGGCCGTGGCGATCGGCGCTTCCGAGGCGGGCGCGGCCAGCGCGCGGCCGTTCAGGGCCAGCAGGGCGGTGGTGGCCAGAAGGCCCAGGCGAAGCGTGCGAATGGTCATGATTATCCCCCGCGCGGCTCGGGGAGCGGCCGCGTTGAGGTGGGGGCTTAGCCGCGTCGTCCGGCGGTTTTGCTACGGTCGCGCTACGGTTCCGTGACGGTTTACGGCCAGGGACGTTTTGCGCGCGTTCGGCATGGCTTAACCCTTCTTGGAAGCGCGATCTTCAGCAGACGCATGGTTCAAGCTCTGCTGATACAACCGCCAGGCTCGGCGGTGACGGAGATCGCGATGAGCAAGAAGGCCGCGGGCAACGAGAAGCTGGACGCCAAGCAGGAGGCCTTCGACGCCCTGAAGCAACCCAAGCCGCGCTCGGTGATCATCGACTTCATGGTCTTTGTCGGCGGCGTCGGCTCGCTGATCTACGTGTTCAACACCATCGCGCCGAACTAGGCGCGGCCACGCTTGCCCGAGACCCACGGTCAGCGTAAATCGCAGACCCGACACCCTTGATGGAGGCTCCCATGATCAGCGCGACGGAAGACCGGTTCGTCCTTCCCGTTACCCTGACCGTGAGCCCCAATGCCTGCCTTCATCACGCTGGAATCCGTCGCCGCCGCCACGCCTGACGGCCGTCGCCTCTTCGAAAACCTGACCCTGTCGATCGGGGCCGAGCGCATCGGCCTGGTCGGCCGCAACGGCGTGGGCAAGTCCAGCCTGCTGGCCATCATGGCCGGCCAGCGGTCGCCCGCCGCCGGGACCGTGGCGCGCGCCGGATCGGTGGCGGTGCTGGACCAGACGCCCGACCTCGCCACCGACGACCGCCTTGTCGCCCTGCTGGGCGTCGCCACCGCATGGGATCGGCTGAGCCGCATCCAGGCCGGGCAGGGGGACGAAGCCGATCTCTCGGACGCGGACTGGGACCTGCCCGGGCGTCTGGCCCAGGCCCTGGCCGATGTCGGCCTGGGCGACCTGGACCCCGAACGGCCCGCTCGCTCGCTGTCCGGCGGCCAGGCCACGCGCGCCGCCCTGGCGCGGCTGCTGATCGCCGCGCCCGACGTGCTGCTGCTGGACGAGCCGACCAACAATCTGGACGCCGACGCCCGCGATCTCGTGGGCCGGGTCCTGTCGCGCTGGAAGGGCGGGGCGGTGGTGGTCAGTCACGACCGGTCGCTGCTGCGCGGCATGGATCGCATCGTCGAGCTGTCGTCGCTGGGCGCGCGCTCCTATGGCGGCGGCTATGATCTCTATGTCGACCGCAAGGCCGAGGAGGCCGCCGCCGCCGAACGCGATCTGGATCACGCCGAGCGCGAGACCCGGCGCGTGGCGCGAGAGGCGCAGGTGGCGCGCGAACGCAAGGACCGCCGCGACGCGGCCGGGCGAAAGTTCGCCGCCAGGCGCTCGGAGCCGAAGATCCTGCTGGGGGCCATGGCCGAGCGGGCGGAACTCAGCGGCGCGCGCGAGGGCAAGCTGGCCCAGCGCCTGGCCGCCGACGCCGCCGAAGCCAGGGCGTCGGCCGAGGCGCGGGTGGAGCGACCGAAGACCCTGGCCTTCGACCTGCCGCCCTCGCACCTGCCGGCCGGCCGGACCGTGCTGGACTTCGACGGCGTGACCTTCGCCTGGCCGGACGGGACGCCCGTGCTGGCGGACCTGTCGTTCCAGATCATCGGTCCCGAGCGGGTGGCGGCGGTCGGCCCCAACGGCGCGGGCAAGACCACCCTGATCCGGCTGGCGGTCGGTGATCTGGCGCCCACCGGCGGCGAGATCCGGCGCGGTGTCGCGGCGGCCCTGCTGGACCAGCGGGCGGCGTTGCTGGAGGACGATCAGACCATTCTGGAGAACTTCCGCCGGCTGAACCCGGCCGCCTCGGTCAATGACGCCCATGCGGCGCTGGCGCGGTTCCTGTTCCGCAACGCCGCCGCCCATCAGGTGGCCGGGACGCTGAGCGGCGGAGAGCGCCTGCGCGCGGCCTTGGCCTGCGTGCTGTGCGCCGCCGTCCCGCCGCAACTGCTGATCCTGGACGAACCGACCAACCACCTGGACCTGGCCTCGATCGAGGCGGTCGAGGCGGCCCTGGCGGGCTATGACGGCGCGCTGCTGGTGGTCAGCCACGACAGTGACTTCCTGGACGCCATCGGCGTGGAGCGGCGGATCGATCTCTCCGCGTCCAGATTTTGACCGGCACGGGCTCAGGAGAATTGCAGGCGAGGCCGGTTGTTTTGCTGCGGTGCGGCGCCACATCAGGCTCACGCGCCGCCGAGCGGCGCCTTTCCATTGAGGACGGCTTCCATGCCCACGCTTTTCGATCCCCTGCGCCTTGGCGACCTGCACCTGCCCAATCGCGTGATCATGGCGCCGCTGACGCGCCTGCGCGCCGGCCCCACCCAGATCCCCAACGCGATGATGGCCGAGTACTATCGTCAACGCGCCAGCGCCGGCCTGATCATCAGCGAGGGCGTGCCCGTTTCGCCCCAGGGCGTCGGCTATGCCGGCGTGCCGGGCATCTGGTCGCAGGAGCAGGTCGAGGGCTGGAAGCAGGTCACCCGCGCCGTCCACGCCGAGGGCGGCCGCATCTTCATGCAGATCTGGCATGTGGGCCGGATCTCCGACCCGTCGCTGCTGCACGGCGAGACGCCGGTCGGCCCCAGCGCCATCGCGGCCAAGGGCCATGTCAGCCTGCTGCGCCCCGAGCGCCCCTATTCCACACCCCGTCCGTTGACCACCGAAGAGGTCAAGGGCGTGGTCGAGGACTTCCGCCGCGGCGCTGAAAACGCCAAGGCCGCCGGCTTCGACGGCGTGGAGCTGCACGGCGCCAATGGCTATCTGCTGGACCAGTTCCTGCAGGACGGCACCAACCAGCGCACCGACGAATACGGCGGCCCGATCGAGAACCGCGCCCGCCTGCTGCTGGAAGCGACCGACGCGGCGATCTCGGTGTTCGGTCCGGGCCGCGTGGGCGTCCACCTGGCCCCGCGCGCCGACTCCCACGACATGGGCGACAGCGATCTCGCGGCCACCTTCGGCTATGTCGCCGCCGAGCTGGGCAAGCGCGGCGTCGCCTTCATCTGCGCCCGTGAATACGAGGGTGATGACAGCCTGGGCGTGGCGCTGAAGACGGCTTTCGGCGGCGTCTATATCGCCAACGAGAAGTTCACCGGCGAGACGGCGAAGGCCGCCGTCGAGAGCGGGCGGTATGACGCCATCGCCTTCGGCAAGGCCTTCATCGCCAACCCCGACCTGGTCAAGCGCCTGCGGATCGGCGCCGAGCTGAACGCCTGGAACGCCTCGACCTTCTATGGCCCGGACGAGAAGGGTTACACCGACTATCCGGCCCTGGACGAGGCGACCCAGGCGGCCGAGGCCGTCTAGGTTTCGACCCTGTCGATCCGCGCCACGAAGCATCCATGGGCGGCGTTGTGGGCGTGCAGATAGGCAGAGCCCGGCGCCGCCAGCTGTCGCTCGATCGCGATTTCGAGGTGGTCGCCCGCGGCCACCTCGGCCCCGACCAGATGGCCTTCGTCGCTGAAGGCGCGCAGGGCGATCGGGCGACCGCGCATCGCCGACGGGATGGTGTCGCGGGCGCTCCAGGTTTCGACGGCCGCCTCGCTGACATAGATGGCGTAGGACGAGCGATAGGGGCTGTCGGCCGGCTGATGCTCATGGTTCAGCAGCAGCACGGTCTCGCCCAACTCGGCGTCGCGTAGGCCGATGCGGCAGGGAAAGCCGGGCTTGGCGGTGGCGACGCGCCGGATGATCCCGCGCGCGGCGAGGGCTTCGGTGTCGAGGGTGAACAGAGGACGGAAGTCTTCGACCGGCAGGCCGGAAATCGTGAAGGACATGGGGCGTCTCCAGAGGGCTGAACCAATGGCGCCTTCATGCCCGGGCCCCGTGCCCGCCTTCCACCCGATGCTTGCGGTCAGGCCTTCTTGTTCAGCGTGATCGCCGTGCCGCTGGACACCGGATTGTTCATCCGCGCGCCGGCGCCGTAGCCGGAGGCGGGCGCGCGCTGGTTGGCGATCTCCTCGGCCACGGCCTTGACCAAGCCCTCGGTGACCGTGCGGGCGGCGTTGAGCGCGCGGGCCTGACGGGCCAGCACGGCGTCGAAGGCCTCGGTGGCGCGGATCAGGCGCTCGCGCAGGGCGGAGTCGGCGCTGGAGACCAGGGCGATGTTGGCGCGCACCCGCGCCGATTCATGCCGATAGAGATTGGCCAGCTTGGCCGTCTCCTCGACATACTGGGCCGCGTCCTGCGGACGACGGGCTTCGAAGGCCGTGGCCTCCTTGGCGATCAGGTCGGTGAGGCGCTCGGTCAGGATGACCAACTGGTCGACGCGGTCGTTGGGATCGGTGGCGGCGAGGGCCATGACTATTTCAACCCTTGAAGCTTGAGCATTTCGCGTTGGACGGTGTTGGCGAGGCCGACGCCGCCGGCCTTGGTGACTTCCTTGGCCATGGACTCGGTCAGCAGCGACTTGAACATTTCCTCGCCCTGGCCGCCGCCGAACGGTTCGGAGGTCTTCACCCCTTCGAACATCGTTTGCATCATCACCGACAGGAACGAGGCCTCGAACTTCTGGGCCGTCTCCTTGATCTGGCCGCGCTTGGCCAGTTCCTTGGTCGAGGCCGCCGTGACGGCCTTGGAGAGCGCGTCGATCGGGGCGGCTATGGAGGACAGGGCGCTCATCACATCACCTCGATGTCGGCTTGCAGGGCGCCGGCGGCCTTCACCGCCTGCAGGATCGAGATCATGTCGCGCGGGGTCACGCCCAGGGCGTTGAGACCGCCGACCAGGCTCTTCAGCGAAGCGCCGGCGTTGAGGGTGATCAGCTGCTTGCCCTTCTCCTCGTCGACCTTGACCGACGACTGCGGGACGACGGCGGTCTGGCCCTGGCTGAAGGGGGCGGGCTGGCTGACGGCCGGGGTCTCCTGCACCGAGATGGTCAGGTTGCCCTGGGCGATGGCCACCTGGCTGATGCGAACGTCGTCGCCCATGACGATGACGCCGGCCACCTCGTCGATGATCACCTTGGCCGGGCCGTCGGGCTCGACCTCTAGGTTTTCGATCGACGTGACGAAGCTGATCATGTCCGTGCCCTGCGGCGGGCGGATGGCGACGATGGTGGGGTTCTGGGCCTGGGCGCAGCGCGGGAACTTGGCGTTGATCACGTCGGCGATCCGGCGCGAGGTGGTGAAGTCGGGGTTGCGCAGGGTCATGCGCAGCTCGCCCATGTTCACCATCTGGAAGCCGGTCTCCTTTTCGATGATGCCGCCGGCGGCGATGCGACCGGCGGTCGGAACGCCCTTGGTGACCGAGCTGCCCGAGGCGCCGCCGGCCGAGATGGCGCCTGTCTGCACGCTGCCCTGGGCCACGGCATAGGTCTGGCCGTCCGCGCCCTGCAGGCTGGTGACCAGCAGGGTGCCGCCCAGCAGGCTCTTGGCGTCGCCCAGGGTCGAGACCGTGACGTCCAGCTTGGCGCCGGCGGCCGAGAACGGCGGCAGGTTGGCCGTGACCATCACGGCGGCGGTGTTCTTGGTGTTGAGGTTGCCGTCGCGGACGTTGACGCCCTGACGTTCCAGCATGGCCTCCAGGCTCTGCTTGGTCATCGGCGCGTTACGCAGGCTGTCGCCCGAACCGTTCAGGCCCACGACGATGCCGTAGCCGATCAGCTGGTTGTCGCGCACGCCCTCGAACGAGACGATGTCCTTGATCCGCGACTTGGCGAACGCGGGTCCGGCCACCAGGGCGCAGGCCGTGGCGATAAGGGCTAGAACGGTGCGCAGACGTAAACGCGACATGGCTATCCTGACGTGGGGAAACGTCCCCACGCCGCCCCATGCCAAAAGCGGGCCAATCTCAAAGGCTTGAGTCGTAAGGGATTGTGCGGAATGACGCAGGCCAGCGGGCGCCCTTCGGCAGATTCTGCCCGGCATTAACCATACCGCAAGCGACCTGACCGACTATGGTTAAGCGGCGGGGAAGTGACTCGCCCACAGTCATATCGGAGCGGCGTACGCGATGAAGGTTTCGAGCACGGGGGGCGTGGGCGCGAGCGGCGCATCGCGGGCCAAGCCATCCAGCGGCGGCGGGTCGGGCTTCGCCCTGCCTTCGGTCAACGCCGCCAGCGGCGCGGCCAGCACGGCCTCGGTCGGCGGCCTGGCCGGCATCGGCTCGCTGGACGCCCTTCTGGCGCTGCAGGCCAATGGCGATCCGCTGGAGCGCCGCCGCAAGCAGGTCAAGCGCGCCGACAACATCCTGGACATCCTGGGCGAGGTGAAGATCGCCCTGCTGGACGGCGATGTGTCGACCGGAACCCTCGACCGCCTGACCCGCGCCATCCGCGAGCAGCGCGAATCGACGGACGATCCCCGGCTGGACGGGGTGCTCAACGAGATCGAAACCCGCGCGGCGGTCGAGAAGGCCAAGCTCGAACAGGCGCGGGGCGCCTGATGCGCCGGGCGACGACCACGGACGATGTCCGGGCTGGCGCCTTGAGCGAAATCAAGATGTTGCGCGCGCCGCTTTCGCGCGTTTCCACACTTGTCGCGGGCCGCGCCCGAGGCGGATATCGCGGCTGGGGCGAGCATGAACGCGCCACTCACGCGAGGTTCATTGAACGCGGCTCTTCTTTTGGTATAAGCACCCGGCCTGTCTAGGGCTGAGTTCATCGGGGCGTGAGGCGTTAATGCAAACGGCCACTGTTCTAGTCGACACGAAGACCTATCGCCCTTCCGAGGGCGAAGAGTTCATGAACGAGCGTCAGCTTGAGTATTTCAAGGGCAAGCTGAACGAATGGAAGGAAGAGATCCTTCGCGAATCTCGCGAAACGGTCGCTCACCTCCAGAAAGAAACCGAGAACCACGCCGATCTGGCCGATCGCGCGTCCTCGGAAACTGATCGGGCGCTTGAACTGCGCACCCGCGACCGTCAACGCAAGCTGATCTCGAAGATCGACCAGGCCCTGCGCCGCATCGAGGACGGATCTTACGGCTACTGCGAGGAAACGGGCGAACCGATCGGCCTGGCCCGGCTGGACGCCCGCCCCACGGCGACGCTCAGTCTGGAAGCCCAGGAGCGCCACGAGCGCCGCGAACGCGTCCACCGCGACGACTAGCGAGCCCTCACGGCTTATGTGTTTTGAAGCGGCCCTGGGGGAAACCCCGGGGCCGTTTTGTTTTTCCCTCTCCCACAAGGGGAGAGGGGAAATCACCACATCGTCTTGGCCGCCCGCTCCGGCCATTCGCGATCATAAGCCTCACCCCCGACCTCACCGGCCGTCACCGCAGCCAGCATGGCGCCGGGGGAGGGGATGGAGTTGGGATCGACGTGGCTTTCGGGCTTCCACAGGCCGGAGCGCACGATGGCGCGGGCGCACTGGAAATAGGCCTCCTCGACGGTGATCACCATGGCCGTGCGCGGGGCCTTGCCGTCGATCATGAAGCTATCCAGCAGCGCCGGATCGGCGCTGATCACCGCGCGGCCGTTGACGCGGAAGGTCGTGCCAGAACCGGGGATCAGGAACAGCAGGGCCACGCGCGGGTCGCGGACCACGTTGCGCAGGGAGTCGATGCGGTTGTTGCCGCGCCGGTCGGGCAGGATCAGAGTTTTTGGATCGGCGATCCGCACGAAGCCGGGCCGGTCGCCGCGCGGGCTGCAGTCCAGGCCCTCGGGACCGATGGTGGCCAGGGCCACGAAGGGCGAGGCCTCGATCAGGGCGCGATAGTCGGGGGTGATGTGGTCGGCGGCCTTGACCATCGAGGCCGGCGCGGGGGCCGTGTTGTAGATGGCCTCAAGGGCCTCAAGGCTGCGGATCTCGGTCATGTGGCCCTCCGTATCCGTGGGAGCCTAGAGGTTGAGCTTCAGCGCGTGAAGGCCCGGGCGCAGGCCTCGGCAAGACGCAGGGCCGAGATCGGCTTGCCCACCACCGGCGGCTTGCGGCCCAGCAGCAGGTCGGAATTGCCGGTGACATAGACGACGGGAATCTCGCCCAGCTGCTCGTGAATGGCCTCGACCGCTTCGACCCCCGTGCCGCCGACGATGCGGTAGTCGGCGGTGATCAGGTCCGGCCTGTGGGCCAGGGCCAGGGCAAGGGCGTCCTGAGGGGTGTCGGCGATGTCGAAGCTGGTGAAGCCCTGTTCGGCCAGGAGCGCTTCCACCTCGAAGGCGATGAGGATCTCATCCTCGATAATCAGTGCGTGGCGGGCCTTGGTGTGCACGGTCATCGCCGCTGCCTTCTTTGTCGTCCCGCCTCGATTTCAACGCCCGGGATACCACCGGCGCCAGTCTCGTTTTCGTGATCAGGGGCTTGCACGGAGAGGGCGAGTCGCGAAAATTGACGGTGAAGCGGAAAAAACCAACGTTTCAAACGTTGGCTCCAGTGTCGCCCGATTCGGGCGAGAGGACGATTTCGAAGGGGCCCATTACCGGGTTGCCGGTCTTGCCAGGCCTGGCGTTCGTCGTCCGCGACGCGCCGGGCTGAGGGCGAAGGGTTCGGCCTTGGGCGCGGCGTGACGCGACGGGGCTGATAGGCGCATGGGTTCTCGCCCTGGGTACCGGGGACCCGTGCGCCGCCTTGCCCTGATCCCGATATCCGCCGCGAGACAGGCGACGCGGAGGTGCGATCCGCGCTATGCAGGCGAAAAAGCCAAGTCGCAGGAGCGCTCCACCCATGTCGCAAGACGCCCCCCTGATCCTGACCGAGAAACGCGGTCACATCGCCATCCTCACCCTCAACCGTCCCGACGCCATGAACGCCCTGGGCGCGCCGGGCGACGGCGACCAGGTGGCGGCCGCCTGCGAGGCGATCAATGACGATCAGGACATCCGCTGCGTGATCCTGACGGGCGCGGGCCGGGCCTTCTCGGCCGGCGGCGACGTCAAGGCGATGAAGGCCCGCGAGGGCGCGTTCGGCGGCAACGGCGTCAAGGTCCGCGACGGCTATCGCAAGAACATCCACCGCATCGTCCGCGCCATCTATGGCCTGGAGGTCCCCTCGATCGCGGCCGTCAACGGCGCGGCCATCGGCCTGGGCTGCGACGTGGCCTGCATGACCGACATCCGCATCGGGGCCGACACCGCCAAGTTCGGCGTCACCTTCCTGAAGCTGGGCCTGATCCCCGGCGACGGCGGCGCCTGGCTGATGCCGCGCACCATCGGCATGAGCCGCGCGGCGGAACTGCTGTTCACCGGCGACGTCATCGACGCGGCCAAGGCCGCCGAATGGGGCCTGATCAGCAAGGCGGTTCCCGCCGACACCCTGATGGACGAAGCGATGGCCCTGGCCACGCGGATCGCCCAGCAGCCGCCGCATGCCCTGCGCATGGCCAAGAGCCTGCTCAAGCACGGCACGACCGCCAGCTATGACACCCTGATGGAAATGAGCGCGGCCGCCCAGGCGATCGCCCACCACACCGAGGACCACATGGAAGGCGTCGATGCGATCCTCGAAAAGCGCGCTCCGGTCTTCAAGGGCGCCTGAGGTCATGGGCAAGGAAGCGCGGGGCGTCTGGGGCCACCTGTCGGACGGGGACTGCGAGGGCAAGCTCCTGTGGGAGTTTCCCAAGCTGATCTTCCGCGGGGCCCATCGCGGCATCTTTCAGGGCCACGCCCTGCGCTACATCAAGGTCGAGGGCAACGACCTCGTCCTGAACGACGGCACCCGGTTCGAGATGGAGCCGGGCGAGGCCGACAAGTGGCTGCACGCCATTCTCAATCCGCCGGGGCGACTGGACAAGCTGGGCGTCAAGCCGGGCCAAACCGTCGTGGTCCTGGGTCTGGAAGACGAGGAGTTCCTCGAGGAGCTGGCGACCCGGGTCGAACCGGTCGAGGCCGAGGAGAACATCGACCTGCTGTTCCTGGGCGTCGAGGATCTGGCCGATTTCGACCAGCTGGAAGACCTGATCGGCGGCCTGGGTCCCAAGGGCGCGATCTGGATCGTGGCCCAGAAGGGCAAGGGCGCGCCGCTGAAGGACACCGAGATCCTGGCCGCCGCGCGCGGTCATGGCCTGATCGACACCAAGGTCTGCAGCTTTTCCAAGTCCCATTCGGCCCTGCGGTTCGTCAAGCGCAAGGCGGGACCGCCGGCGGCGAGCAAGCCGGTCGAGGATGACGTCGCCTTCGACGACGAGATCTGAGGGCGGGGAGGGGCGATGTTTCCGGTTCGGCGCATTCGTCCTTCCCGCCTCCTTTCCCCCTATGTGAAGGCGTTCGAGGAGCGGGTTCAGCGGCTGGACGCCACCGTCGTCCTGCGGCCCCTGCCGGCGCGCACCGAGCAATTTCTCGAATTCTACCTGGCCGACCGCTATCGGGTGCGCGACATCGCGAGCGGTGCGATCGAGACCGCGCCTCAGGCCGTGCTGGTGGGCCTGCAGACCTATCGCCGGGTGGATGTGCTGCTGGGCGGCGCGCTCAGGCTGTTCACGATCCAGTTCACGCCGACCGGCTTTTCAGCCCTTTTTGGCCCGTCGACGGCGCAGCTGACGGACCGGGCCCTTGCGGGTGGCGACGTGCTGGGGCCGGAGGTCGCCCTGATCGCCGAGCGCCTGGAAGCCGCGCCTGATCTCGCCGCCCGGGCCGCGATCATCGAGGCCTGGCTGGCCCCAAGGGCGCTGGCCCAGGCGCGCGACCCGATCGCCTGGGCCGCTCGGCGGATGACGGCCCTGCACGGCGGTGTCCGGGTGGCCGACCTGGCCCGCGCCGCGGATCTGGGAGAGCGCCAGTTCGAGCGCCGGTTCACCCGCGCGGTGGGTGTCTCGCCCAAGCGCTACGCCCGCGTGCTGCGGTTTCGCGAGGCCCTGCGGCTGAAGGCCGAGGGTGTCGAAGCCGGCTGGGCCTCGGTGGCTCAGGCCGCCGGCTATGTGGATCAGGCCCACATGATCCATGAGTTTCAGGCCCTGGCCGGCGACAGTCCCGAACGCCTGATGGCCGCCATGGCCCCCGCGCGGGAGACCGTCGTGCCGGTTGTCGGAAATCTACAATCGGGCCAGCCTGCCGGATCCTAGTCTTTCCCCCGGTCGAGGATCGGTGGAGCGGGACGAATGATCGGACGACGAGCCTTGCTGGCGATGGGAGGACTTGTGGTGACGGGACTGGCGAGCGAAGCGCGCGCGGCCGATGACGGCGTCGCGCAGATCGAAGGCTTGGTGAAGACCCTGCTGGCGGCGTGGAACGCCACCGACGCCCAGGCCTATGCCGATCATTTCTGGCCGGACGCCAGCTGGGTCAATGTGGTGGGCATGCACTGGCGCGGGCGCGAGCAGGTGGCGTTCGCCCACAAGACCTTCCTGGCGACCATCTTCAAGGACTGCAAGCAGACCCTGGTGTCGATCGAGGCGCGTGCGGTTGCGCCCGGCGTCGCGCTGGCGGTGGTGACCATGATCCAGGACGCCTACACCACGCCGGACGGCAATAGCATGCCACAGGCCCATGACCGCCTCAGCCTGACGGCGGTCCAGAGGGACGGCCGCTGGCTGCTGATCCATGGCCACAACACCATCATCAATCCGCACGCGGCCAATAACGACCCGGTGCTGCGGATGCCGCGTTGAGGGCGGGCCGTCGATCGAGCGCTGAGGGCTATGCGGCTTCCTTCGCCCGCTTCTTCTTCTCGAACTTCATCGCTCCATCGTCCACGCGGCCCAGCTTCAGGGCCATCAGGTCCAGGGCGTAGTTCTGATAGGCCTTCCAGGGCTTCTTCTTGCCCTGCTTGGGGAACTTGGCCATGGCCCGCTGAACGTAGCCGGACGAGAAGTCCAGCCAGGGTTCGACCTCCATGCCCGACTCATCCAGGCGCGGCACGCAGAAGGCCAGGCCGTTGCGGTCCATGTGGTTGAGCAGCTTGCAGACATATTCGCTGGTGAGGTCGGCCTTCAGCGTCCACGAGGCGTTGGTGTAGCCGAACGCCGAGGCCAGGTTGGGCACGTCGCTGAACATCATGCCCTTGTAGCTCATCGACTTGGAGAGGTCGGCGACCTTGCCGTCGACCACGATCTCCATGCCGCTGAGCAGTTGCATCTGCAGGCCGGTGGCGGTGACGACGACGTCGGCCTCCAGCGTCTGGCCCGATTTCAGCTTCAGGCCGGTGGGGGTGAAGGTGTCGATATGGTCGGTGACCACCGAGGCGCTGCCTGATTTCAGCGCGTCGAACAGGTCGGCGTCGGGCACCAGGCACAGGCGCTGGTCCCAGGGATTGTAGCTGGGCGTGAAGTGGGTCTCGACATCGTAGTCCGGCCCCAGGTGCCCGCGCACCAGCTCGATCAGCTGGGCCTTGGTCTTTTCCGGCTTCTTGCGGGCGATGTTGAAGAACAGCATCTGCATCAGCACGTTTTTCCAGCGCGTGATGCCATAGGCGGTCATGGCCGGCAGCTTCGCCCGCAACCAGTTGGCGACGCCGTCCTCGGCCGGGCGTGAAACCACATAGGTGGGCGAGCGCTGCAGCATGGTGACGTGGCTGGCGGTCTTGGCCATCTCCGGCACCAGGGTGACGGCGGTGGCGCCGCTGCCGATCACCACGACCTTCTTGCCGGCATAGTCGAGGTCGGCGGGCCAGTGCTGGGGGTGCACGATGCGGCCCTTGAAGGTCTCAACCCCCGCGAAGTCGGGCGTGTAGCCGGCGGCGTAGTCGTAGTAGCCGGCGCACATGTAGAGGAAGTTGCAGGTCAGGCTGACGATCTTGCCCACATGCTCGGCCTCGACCGTCCAGGTGGCGGTGTCCGACGACCAGCTGGCGCGCTTGACGTGGTGGCCGTAGCGGATGTGGCGGTCGATGCCATGCTCGGCGGCGGTCTCGCGCACATAGTTCAGGATCGACGGGCCATCGGCGATGGCCTTGGCCTGACGCCACGGCTTGAACGAATAGCCCAGGGTGTACATGTCGCTGTCGGAGCGGATGCCGGGATAGCGGAACAGGTCCCAGGTGCCGCCGATCGCCGCGCGGCCCTCGAGGATCGCATAGGTCTTGCCCGGGCAGTTGGCCTGCAGGTGATAGCCCGCGCCGATGCCGGAGAGCCCGGCCCCCACGATCAAAACGTCGAAATGCTGGGTCGTCATGCCGTTCCCGCCCCTGATGGATCGGTCCGGCTGTTCCGGACGTCTTGGTATCTGATCAGTGTTCACCAGCAAACGACCGTTTCAACCTAGCGTCAACCGCGACACATGAGCATGGCGTCGGTTTTCATTGCGCACGGTCGTCTCTCGCGCGTATTGCGGGGCATGACCCTGCGCGATTTCGGCGTGCTGATCCTGATCTGTCTGGTCTGGGCCGGCAACAACATCATCTCCAAGATCGTGGTCGCCCACTGGGGCGTGCCGCCGCTGGCCTATGCGGCGGTGCGCTTTGGCCTGGTGGCGCTGGTCACCCTGCCGTGGCTGCTTCCGGCGCCGCGCCCTGTGTGGCGGCTGATCCTGGTGGCCCTGCTGATGGGCGCCGGTAATTTCGCCCTGCTGTTCATGGGCTTCAAGACCGCCTCGCCCTCGGCCGCCTCGGTCATCATCCAGCTGGGCGTGCCGTTCACGACCATCCTGTCGGTCCTCATCCTGGGCGAGCGCATCCGCTGGAAACGCGGCCTGGGCATCGCGCTCACCCTGTCGGGCGCGGTGGTGGTGATGTGGAGTCCGCACGGTCTGCAATTGTCGGCCGGCCTGTGGCTGGTCGCGGCGGCGGCCTTCACCGGATCGCTGGGCGCGGTGATGATGAAGCAGATGGAAGGCGTCAAACCCCTGCAGTTCCAGGCCTGGGTCGGCTTCTCGTCGGTCTGGCCGCTGGCGGCGCTGAGCGCCCTGACCGAACCCGGCTCGATCCCGGCGGCCCTGCACGCCGGCTGGCCGTTCGTGGCCGCGGTGGTGTTCTCGGCCCTGGTGGTCTCGGTGGTCGGCCATACCGCCTATTACGGCCTGATCCAGCGCTATGAAGCCAATCTGATCGCGCCGCTCACCCTGATGACGCCGCTGATGACCATCGGGCTGGGCGTGCTGATCACCCACGACCATTTCGATCTGCGGATGGGTGTCGGCGCGGCCCTGGCTTTGCTAGGCGTTCTGGTCATCGCCCTGCGCAAGAACCAGGTGATGCCCCTGCTGATGTCCATCCGGAACCGCGCCCAATGACCCTGCCGCTGATCGAGGCGCCGTCGCCCAATTTCGACGCCCGCAAGGCCGTGCCCGACTGCGTGATCCTGCACTACACGGGCATGGAAACCGGCGAGGGCGCCATCGAGCGCCTGCGCGATCCGGAAGCCAAGGTCTCGGCCCACTATGTGGTCGAGGAGGATGGCCGCATCTTCCGTCTGGTGGCCGAGGAGCGTCGCGCCTGGCACGCCGGAGCCGCCTTCTGGAAAGGCGTCAAGGACATCAACTCGGCCTCGATCGGCGTCGAGATCGTCAATCCCGGCCACGAGTTCGGCTATCGCGCCTTTCCCGAAGCCCAGATCGCCGCGGTCATCAACCTGCTGGCCGATGTGCGCTCGCGCTGGATGATCAGCGACAGCCGCATCCTGGGCCACTCCGATATCGCCCCCGCCCGCAAGATCGATCCGGGCGAGCTGTTCCCGTGGAAGCGTCTGGCGCAGAGCGGCCACGGCCTGTGGATCGAGCCGCCCCCGTCGCCCGGCGCGCCGCTGGGCGAGGGCGAGGAGGGCACGGGCGTCTTCGCCCTGCAGGCCGGCCTGACCCGGCTGGGCTATGACTGCCCGCCCACCGGCAAGTACGACGAATGGACCACCACCGTGGTCAGCGCCTTCCAGCGCCACTGGCTGCAGACGCGCTTCGACGGCATCGCCGATGGGGAGACCCGCGCCCGGCTGGTCGGTCTGCTGCGGGCCGGCGACTGATGCATCCGGCCAGGCTGTTTAGGGTCGAGGATCGGGAAACGCTGCTCGCCTTCCTGCGCGAGCATCCTTTCGTGACGATCGCCGCCAGCGTCGGCGGTCGTCCGATGGTGGCCCAGGCCCCGGTCGTGGCGCGCGAGGTCGATGGTGAGCTGGTCATCGACTTCCACCTGTCGCGCGGCAACGTTCTGGTCCCGCATCTGGTGCAGGGTTTCCGCGCCGTGATGCTGGCGACAGGCCCCGATACCTATGTCAGTCCTGACTGGTACGAGAGCGCCGACCAGGTGCCGACCTGGAACTACCTCTCCGTCGAGGCCGAGGGCTCTGTGGCGGTGCTGAACGAGGCCGAGCTGATCGCCCAGCTCGACAGCCTGTCGGACCAGGAAGAGGCGCGGCTGGCCCCCAAGCCGCTATGGACCCGCCACAAGATGGCGCCCGGCAAGTTCGAGGCGATGCTGCGCGGTATCATCGGCGGCCGGCTGCATGTCGACCGGCTGGAGGGGACCTTCAAGCTGTCGCAAAACAAGAGCGAGGCGGACCGTCTGGGCGCCGCCGAGGCCCTGGGCGCTCATCCCCTCGCCGAGTTGATGCGGCGCGTCGCGTAGGGTCGCGTTTTCGCGCCCGAAGCGAGCAGCCGAAGCTCAGGACCCCCTCTGCCTGCCGCCGTCGAAGGCGCGCCTCGCGCCCTGGCGCTTGGGCGATTGAACAACCTTGGCCACAGGGTCATAGTCTTGACGTCCGATCAGACTAGACAGGCCGTGCGGGCGGCGGGTTATGGCGATGACGACGATGCGCAACAAACAGGTTCTACCGACGCGATCCGGTTTTCCCAGCCGTCGCCGGGCGCGTTGGGAAGCGTATGAGGCGCGATCTCGCGGCCTGGCGCTGCCCGCGGGGCATCCCTACGAGTTCCTGCCCAGAAAGACACCGTACTGGCTGGCCATGCTCATCACCCGGTTGGTCCTGGTGGTGCGCCATGGAAAATCCCATCCGGCTTGACCCCTCGGCCTTTGACGGTCATTGAACCCTCGGACCAGACGGTCGGGCGGTCGCGGTCTTCGCAAGAAGGTCGAGGAAAGTCCGGGCTCCACGGTGACAAGGCGGCGGGTAACGCCCGCCGGGAGCGATCCCAGGGATAGCGCCACAGAAAGCAAACCTCCTCCCTTTCGAGGGCGGGAAGGGTGAAAGGGTGGGGTAAGAGCCCACCGCGGACCTGGCGACAGGGACGGCATGGCAAGCCCCGCCTGGAGCAAGACCGAATAGGGACCCCGCGCCGACCTTGCGTCGGATAGGCCGTCACTGGCTGAGAAGGGTCCGGGTAGGTCGCGAGAACCGTCCAGCAATGGGCGGTCCAGAGGAATGATCGTCGCGCTCTTGGCCTTCGGGGCAAGGGTGGCACAGAACCCGGCTTATAGACCGTCTGGTCCGTTCTCTCCCCGTCTTGAATGTGGCGGGGAGGCGGCGGGTGTCCCCAATCCAGCTTTATCGCACGTCGATCCCTTTACGGGATAAGCCGTTGCGCGCGCCTAACACTTAACAGTTCTGTGTATGTTCTGTTGATGGCTTGTGATCACAAGTCACGAGGCGGTGCGACATCTTTGTTTTCATGGCAAAATAGCCGCTGGTGTCATTGTTTCCCAATTCATCCCATGTTAACCCAGTTGCGTCGGGCGCGCTGGAATTGCGTGGCTCCGACTGGGGCTTGGCAGGGGTAGGGCGTGTTCCTCTCGACGTTCGAGAAGCAGGTGGACAGCAAGCGGCGCATCGTTGTGCCGCAGGACTTCCGCGCCGCTGTCTCGGGCCCGTTCGACGGCGTGTTCTGCTTCCCCTCCATCGAGGCCGATTGCCTTGAGGGTGGCGGCAAAGCCCTGTTCGACCGTTACCTGGGCGTGATCGAGGAGCTGGAATTCGGCGATCCGGTCCGCAGCGCGCTGGAGACCAGCGTCCTGGGCGGCATGGCCAAGCTGTCTTTTGATACAGCTGGTCGCATTACCTTGCCCGATCACCTGTGCGAGATGTTCGGCCTTAGTGATTGGGTGACTGTCGTCGGCATGGGTGAGCGTTTTCAGATCTGGTCGCGCGAGGCCTTCCAGGCCCATCGCGCGGCGCAACGTGAGTTGGCCCGCGAGGGTCTGGCGGCCATGCGGGTTCAGCAGCGCACGGCGCGGATCGTCGGCGGCGCCGCATGACCGACACGGCGCCGCACATCTCCGTCCTGCTCAATGAGATCGTCGAGGCCCTGGACGCCAAGCCGGGCGAGACGATCATCGACGGCACCTTCGGGGCGGGCGGCTATACCCGCGCCATCCTGGCTTCGGGCGCGAGCGTCGTGGGCTTCGACCGCGATCCCACCGTCCAGCGGTTCGCCGAGGGGCTGCCGGCTGACCGCTTCAGCCTGATCCAGGACCGCTTCTCGCAGATGGCCGAGCATTTCGAGCCGCAGTCGGTGGACGGCGTGGTGCTGGATATCGGCGTCTCGTCCATGCAACTGGACGAGGCCGAGCGCGGCTTTTCGTTCATGCGCGACGGTCCGCTGGACATGCGGATGAGCGACACCGGCCCGACCGCCGCCGACCTCGTCAACGAGCTGGACCACACCGAACTGGCCCGCATCCTCTACGTCTATGGCGAGGAGCACGCCTCACGCCGCATCGCCAGTTTCATCCTCCGCCGCCGCGAGGAGCGCCGGTTCGAGCGCACCCTGGACCTGGCCCATGTGATCGAGCGCGCCCTGGGCGGCCGCAAGGGCGCCAAGGTGCATCCGGCCACCCGCTCGTTCCAGGGGCTGCGCATCGCGGTCAATGAAGAGTTGGCCGAGCTGGAGGCGGGCCTCGCCGCCGCAGAGCGCATCCTCAAGCCGGGCGGCCGTCTGGCGGTGGTGACCTTCCACTCGCTGGAAGACCGCATCGTGAAAAACTATCTGGCCGAGCGGGCTGGGCGTACGCCGGGCGGCTCGCGCCACCTGCCGCAGGCGCCGGCCGGCGCGCCGTCCAGCTTCCAGCTGATCGCCAACAAGGCCATCGCCCCCAGCGAGGCCGAGCTGGCCGTCAATCCGCGCGCCCGCTCGTCCAAGCTGCGCGCCGCTATCCGCACGACCGCCCCGATCTGGGAGGCCGTCGCGTGACCATCTCGGGCGTCTTCAATCGCCGGGTTCGCGGTTTCCGCGTGGTCGAGGTTGTCGGCCTGGGTATTCTGGTGACCCTGGTCACGGGCGTCTATCTGGCCAAGACCGTGGCCGGTCGCGAGCGCAACGAGATCGCCAGCATCGAGCAGCAGATCGAGGACGAGAAGGGCCGCAAGCGCTTGCTGATGGCCGAGGTCGCCCACCTGGAGCAGCCGCGCCGCATCGAGGCCCTGGCCGTGGCCATGGGGCTGGAGCCCATCCCGGCCAGCCGAGAAACGACCGAGGACGCGCTGGTCGATGTGGCGCGCCACCATCCGGCCGCCCAGCCGGTTGAGCTGTCGGCCGCGCCTGTCGAGGCCGCCGCCCTGGCCGCCGACGCGCCAGAGGCTCTGCCCGATGACGTCGCGCCGCCGCCGGAGGCGCCGCGATGAGCCTGGCCAACCTTGGTCCCTCGGGCTTCCAGCCCGGCGCCTGGCGCTGGCTGATCGAGCGGGTCTGGCGGCTGGAGCACGCCTTCGAGCGCTCGCGCGCCGCCGCCAAGCCCGAAGACGACACCCGCATCCGCATCTTCTTCGTGATGGCCTTCTTCGGCGTCTGCTTCGTGGCCCTGGGCCTGGGCGCCAGCGTGGCGGCGCTGCTGTCGAACGCCGGCAAGGGCAACGGCTTCATGGCCTCCACCGAGGGCGCGCGCGGCGACCTGGTCGATCGCGATGGTCGTCTGCTGGCCGTCGACCTGACCCACTACGCCCTCTACGTCGATCCCCGGGAAGTCTGGGACAAGGGCGAGGCGCGCCGCGCCCTCGGTCGCGCCCTGCCTCAGATCCCGGCCAAGCGCCTGGACAAGGCCGTCTATGGCGATCGCCGCACCTTCCTGATCGGCGGCCTGACGCCCGACGAGAAGGACGCCATCTTCAATCTGGGCCTGCCGGGCATCTCGTTCGAGGACCAGGAGCGGCGCATGTATCCGCTGGGCGCCACGGCGTCTCATCTGGTGGGCTTTGTCGACAGTGGCGGCAAGGGCCTGGCCGGCGCCGAGCGCGCTCTGGACAAGCCGATCCGCCAGGCGGCGGGCGGCGGCGGACCCACGGTCCTGTCGATCGACATCCGCGTGCAGGCCGCGCTGGAAGACGAGCTGCGCAAGGCGGCGATGGAGTTCCAGCCCAAGGGCGCCGTGGGCATCGTCACCAACGTCCACACCGGCGAGATCCTGGGTCTGGCCAGCTATCCCGACTTCGATCCCAACAAGGCTGGTGCGGCCACCGACGACCAGAAACTGAACCGCGCGGCCGCTTCGGTCTACGAGATGGGCTCGACCTTCAAGGCCTTCACCGTCGCGATCGGTCTGGACACCGGAGTCGCCACACCGGCCTCGACCTTCGACGCGCGCGAACCGTTCAAGCTGGGCTACCGGACGATCCACGACTACCACGCGGCCAAGGCGATCCTGACGCTGGTCGAGGTGTTCAAGCACTCGTCCAACATCGGCACCGCCAAGCTGGCCGAGGGCGTCGGGGCGACGCGCCTGAGCCAGTATTTCGCCAAGCTGGGCCTGACCAAGCCCGCCATCGTCGAGCTGCAGGAATCGGCCCGCCCCCTGACCCCGCGCAAGTGGGACGTGGACGCCGTGGCCTCCACCTCGTTCGGCCATGGCATGAACGTCAGCCCCCTGGCTCTGGCGGCGGCCATGGGCCCGCTGCTGAATGGCGGCACCCGCCCGCCCCTGACCATCCTGAAGCTGGCCTCGGGCGTGCGGCCCGAAGGACCAAGGGTGATCTCCGAGGAGACCTCGCAGCAGATGCTGCGGATCATGCGGGCCAATGTGATCCCCGGCGAGGGCGGCAGCGGCGGCAAGGCCGACGTGCCCGGCCTGACCGTCGGCGGCAAGACCGGCACCGGCGAGAAGTACGATCCCGCGATCCGGGGCTACAACCACCAGCGTCAGGTCTCGTCCTTCGCCGCCGTGTTCCCGACCGAGGGGCCGATCGAGGCCGACCGCTATTTCGTGCTGATCCTGCTGGACGAGCCCAAGGGCACCGCCGCCACCGCCGGCTTCTCGACCGGCGGCTGGGTCGCCGCGCCGGCCGCCGGCCGGGTGATCGCCCGCATCGCGCCGTTCCTCGGCGTCAAGCGCCGGGCCGAGATCCTCACCGTCGCCACCTCGCCCAACGTCAACCCTGGAACCGGCCTGTGACCAAGACGCTTTCCGACCTCCTGAAACGCGATCTGCCCGCCAACCCGGTGATCACCGGGGTGACGGCCGACAGCCGCAAGGTCGGGCCTGGAACCCTGTTCGCCGCCCTGCCGGGAACCAAGGTCGACGGCGCCAGCTTCGCCCCGGGCGCGATCGCGGCCGGCGCCGCCGCCGTGCTGGGGCCGGTCGGCATGGAGACCTTCGCGGTTCCGACCGTGACGGTCGAGGATCCGCGTCGCGCCTATGCCCTGGCGTCCGCCGCCTTCTGGGGCGCCCAGCCGGCGACCTGCATCGCGATCACCGGCACCAACGGCAAGACCTCGGTCGCCGGCTTCTGTCGCCAGATCTTCGCGAGACTCGGTCACAAGGCCGCCAGCATGGGAACCCTGGGCGTCGTGGTCAGTGGTCCCGGCGTCGCGGACCAGCAACTGACCCCTCCCGGCCTGACCACTCCTGACGCGGCCGATGTCGCCGAGATGATGGCCAAGCTAGCCGGCATGGGCGTCACCCACCTGGCGGTGGAGGCCTCGTCGCACGGCGTCGATCAGCGCCGCCTGGACGGCGTGACCCTGAAGGCCGCCGGCTTCACCAACTTCACCCAGGATCACCTGGACTATCACGGCTCGATGGAGAGCTATCGCGCCGCCAAGCTGCGCCTGTTCGACACCCTGCTGCCGACGGGCGCGACGGCCGTTCTCAACGCCGACAGCGACGCCTTCCCGATCTTCGCCGCCAGCGCGGTGACCTCGGGCCAGAGCGTGTTCTCTGTGGGTGATGAAGGGCAGGGGCTGAAGCTGGTCTCGCGCGTCCTGACCCCGCGCGGGCAGACCATGATCGTCGAAGCCGCCGGCCAGACCTACACCGTGGATCTGCCGCTGGCCGGCGCCTTCCAGGCCAGCAATGTGCTGGTCGCGGCGGGCCTGTGCATCGCGGCCGGCGAAGACACCGCCGCCGTGCTGAAGGCGCTGGAGAGCCTGGAGGGCGCCGCTGGTCGTCTTCAGCGCGTGGGGCGCGGCGCCAGGGGCGGCGAAGCCTATGTCGACTACGCCCACACGCCCGATGGTCTGGAGACCGTGCTCGAGGCTCTGCGCCCGCACACGGCCGGCAAGCTGATCGTGGTGTTCGGGGCCGGCGGCGATCGCGATCGCGGCAAGCGGCCCCTGATGGGCGAGATCGCCGCGCGGTTGGCCGACGTGGCCATCGTCACCGACGACAATCCGCGTTCGGAAGAGCCCGGCGCGATCCGCGCCGCCATCCTGGCCGCCGCGCCCGGCGCGACCGAGATCGGCGACCGCAGGGCGGCCATCCGCGCCGCCGCCGCCCAGCTGGGCGAGGGCGACGTGCTGGTCGTCGCGGGCAAGGGCCACGAGCAGGGTCAGCTGGTCGCGGGCGTCAACCACCCGTTCGATGACGTCACCGAGACGCTGGCCGCGCTGGAGATGGCTGATGTCTGAGCCCCTCTGGACAGCGCACGAGATCGCCGAAGCCACGGGCGGCAAGGTCACGCAGGACTTCTCCGCCACCGGCGTCTCGATCGACAGCCGCAGCATCGAGCCCGGCGACCTTTTCGTGGCCCTGACCGGCGCGCGGGACGGTCACGAGTTCGTCGTGCAGACCAATGACAAGGGCGCGGCCGGGGCCCTGGTCTCCAAGCCCGTCGCCGTGCCGGCCGTACTGGTGGAAGACACCTTCCGCGGCCTGGAGCGCCTGGGCGAGGCCGCGCGCCTGCGCGCGCCGCAGACCCGTCGTGGCGCGGTGACCGGCTCGGTCGGCAAGACCAGCGTCACCCGCGCGGTCGAGGCCGGCCTGCGCCTGGCCGGCAAGGCCCACGCCTCGGTCAAGTCGTACAACAACCATATCGGCGTGCCGCTGACCCTGGCCCGTATGCCGCGCGACACCGAGCGCGCGGTGTTCGAGGTGGGCATGAACCACGCCAACGAGATCGTCCCGCTGTCGCGGATGATCCGTCCGCACGCCGTGGCCATCACCACGGTCGGCCCGGTGCACCTTGAGAACTTCGCCGACGGCGAGGCGGGCGTCGCCCGGGCCAAGGCCGAGATCTTCGCCGGCCTGGAGCCCGAAGGCGTGGCGGTGCTGAACGCCGACAATCCGTGGTTTGGCCTGCTCAGCGAAGAGGCCCGCAAGGCCGGCGCCAGCATCTGGAGCTTCGGCTCGCACGAGGGCGTCACCGCCCAGCTGACGGGCTTTGACGTCCACGCCGGCGGCGCGACCGTTTCGGTCAATCTGCGCGGCGAAGCCATCAGCTTCCCGATCCTGCAGACCGGCGTCCACTGGGGCCCCAACAGCCTGTGCGTGCTGTTGATGCTGGAGGCGCTGGGCGTCTCGCGCGAGATCGCCCTGGCAGCCCTGGCGACCTTCGAGCCGATCGAAGGCCGGGGCGCCGAAAAAACGGTCAGGATCGAGGGCGGCGCCTTCACCCTGGTCGATGAGAGCTACAACGCCAATCCGGTCTCGATGCAGGCGGCGCTGAAGACGCTGGGCGCGCGAAAGGTGGCCGGCAGGCGCATCGTCGTGCTGACCGACATGCTCGAACTGGGCGAGGGCAGCGCCCGTTTTCACGCCGAACTCGCCGCGCCGCTGGACGCGGCCAAGGTCGATCTCGTCTTTCTCGCGGGCGTCCACATGAAATCACTGTGGGAGGCGCTTCCGCCGACTCGGCGGGGCGGCTACGCGGAGGTTTCTGAAACGTTAACGCCGCTACTGGCCGCGGAGATCGCGCCGGGCGACGTGGTGATGGTGAAGGGGTCGAATGGCTCCAGGGCCGGGGTTGTCGCCCGGGCGCTGGCCGCGCTCGATCTCGAGGGGCAGGGCTGATGCTGTATTTTCTCTATGAATGGCTGGCGCGCGCGCACGACCACGTGCCGCTGCTCAACCTGCTGAAATACCTGACTTTCCGCACCGGCATGTCGATGCTGACGGCCTATGTCGTCGCTGTCGCCATGGGCTCGCGCTTCATCCGCTGGATGAAGAGCAAGCAGGGCAAGGGCCAGCCGATCCGCACCGACGGCATCGCCCGCCACGTCACCGAGAAATCCGGCACGCCCACCATGGGCGGCTTCATGATCCTGGCCGGCCTGTTCGTCGGCGCGCTGCTGTGGGCCGATCTGCGCAACATCCACGTCTGGGTCGTGCTGCTGATCACCGGCAGCTACGGCGTGCTGGGCTTCATGGACGACTACGCCAAGGTCACCAAGCAGACCACGGCCGGCCTTTCCAGCGGCCAGAAGCTGGTCGCCCAGTTCGTCGTGGCCATCGTCGCCACCGTTCTGCTGATCCTCTACGCGCCCAAGTCGCCGATGACGCCGGGCATGGAAACCAGCGTGGTCTTCCCGTTCTTCAAGGCCCTGGTGATCAATCTGGGCTGGTTCTACGTGGCCTTCGCCGCCGTCACGATCGCGGGCTTCTCGAACGCCGTGAACCTCACCGACGGCCTGGACGGCCTGGCCATCGTGCCGGTGATGATCGCCGCCTCGACCTTCGGCCTGATCACCTATCTGGTCGGCAACTACAGGTTCGCCGACTATCTGAACCTGCACTT
The DNA here is from genome assembly GCF_965279145.1 of Caulobacter sp. Taxonomy (NCBI): domain Bacteria; kingdom Pseudomonadati; phylum Pseudomonadota; class Alphaproteobacteria; order Caulobacterales; family Caulobacteraceae; genus Caulobacter; species Caulobacter sp. The sequence goes on along the minus strand of NZ_OZ257139.1, from coordinate 249,610 downwards.
CGCGCCGGGCGTCGGCGAGCTGGCGGTGCTGTGCGGCGCGATCATCGGCGGGGGCATGGGCTTCCTCTGGTACAACGCCCCGCCGGCCAAGATCTTCATGGGCGACACCGGCTCACTGGCCCTGGGCGGCGCCCTGGGCGCGATCGCCGTCTGCTCCAAGCACGAGCTGGTGCTGGGCATCGTGGGCGGCCTGTTCGTGGTCGAGGCGCTCAGCGTGATCATCCAGGTCGGCTACTTCAAGAAGACCGGCAAGCGGGTGTTCCTGATGGCGCCGATCCACCACCATTTCGAGAAGCTGGGCTGGGCAGAATCCACCGTCGTGATCCGCTTCTGGATCGTGGCGATGATGTTGTCCTTCGTGGGTCTCGCCACGCTGAAGCTGAGATAGGGAGCGCCAGACGATGATCCCCGTCCGTGGTTTCGAGGGCAAGACGGTCGCGGTGTTCGGCCTGGGCCGGACCGGCCTGACGGCCGCCCGCGCGCTCGCGGCCGGCGGGGCGAAGGTCGCCCTGTGGGACGAAAGTCCGGCCCGTCGCGCCGCCGCCGAGGACGAGGGCTTCAAGCCCGTGGATCTGCGCGCCGCCGACTGGAGCCAGTTCGCCGCCCTGATGCTGTCGCCCGGCGTGCCCCTGACCCATCCCCAGCCGCACTGGACGGTGAAGATGGCCAAGGACGCCGGGGTCGAGATCCTGGGCGACATCGAGCTCTTCGCGCGCACGGTCAACGAGGCCCCGCCGCACAAGCGCCCCAAGATCATCGCCATCACCGGCACCAACGGCAAGTCGACGACCACGGCGCTGATCGGCCACCTGTGCGCTTCGGCCGGACGCGACACCCGCGTCGGCGGCAATATCGGCGCCGGCGTGCTGGGCCTGGAAGACATGCATGGCGGCGCGGTCTACGTGCTGGAGCTGTCCTCCTACCAGTTGGACCTGACCAGCAGCCTCAAGGCCGACGCCACGGTGCTGCTCAACATCTCGCCCGACCACCTGGACCGTCACGGCGGCATGGAAGGCTATATCGCCGCCAAGCGCCGGATCTTCCTCAACCAGGGCAAGGGCGACACCGCCATCATCGGCGTCGACGATCCCTGGTGCCAGCAGATCTGCACCGAGATCACCGCCGCCAACCGCCGCACCATCTGGCCGATCAGCGCCGGCAAGGCCATGGGCCGGGGCGTCTACGCCCTGCAGGGCGTGCTGTACGACGCCACCGGCGACCGGGTGACCGAGATGGCCGACCTGCTGCGCGCCCGCAGCCTGCCGGGCCGCCACAACTGGCAGAACGCCTGCGCCGCCTACGCCGCCGCCATCGCCATCGGCATCCCGCACCACGACGCGGTCGAGGGCCTGATGACCTTCCCGGGCCTCGCGCACCGGATGGAGACCGTCGGCAAGATCGGCCGCGTGCGCTTCGTCAACGACAGCAAGGCCACCAACGCCGACGCCGCGCGCCAGGCGATGAGCAGCTATCCCAAGTTCTACTGGATCGCCGGCGGCGTGCCCAAGGCGGGCGGTATCGCCGATCTGATCGACCTCTTCCCCCGCGTGGCCAAGGCTTATCTGATCGGGGAAGCCGCCGAAGACTTCGCTGAAACCCTCGAAGGCAAGGCCCCCACGCGACTGTGCGGCTCGATCGAGGTGGCCACCGCCGCCGCGTTCTCCGACGCGCTGGACAGCGGCGAGGACGCCATCGTGCTGCTGTCGCCCGCCTGCGCCTCATTCGACCAGTTCGCCGACTTCGAGGCGCGGGGCGAAGCGTTCCGGGCGGCGGTTGAAGGGCTCGGGAAGATCGGGGCGAAGGCGGCGCGGGGGTAGGGCCAGCCGTCTTGCGGATGTGCTGAGCTCTGAGCGGTCAACGAACCGCTGAACTGCCGCAAGTCGCTTGATGTTGTCTGCGACGATTGGTGTATGAATTGAAGGGTGGCGTCTAAGGTCTCGCTGTTCTCAGTGTGACCTTAGACGCAATTATGTTTTCCGCCTCTAGATTACTCGTCAATGCAGAGCATGTAGGTCTCGGGGTTGGGGCATATCCATCCACCGGCGGGGCTTTGGAAGAAACAGCCCGCACTCAGAAGACATGCAGCGTTGTTGTCGGCCTTGCTAGGGGCGGCAATCGCGGACGCGGCGAAAAGCGTTACCACCAAAACGACCTTGTTGAGCACTCGAGCCTCCTTGCTATATCTATGCGAGAGGCTGCCTGAATGCGACTTTAGATGGAACGGCCTCCCGGGCGGACTCTGTTCACGATGCTGTGAATCGGAATATTCGCCCTCCAGGTTGAGCCGCCGCCTCTGAGATAGCCGTTTGTGCGAGGCCGCTCCCAGAGCACTCGCGACCCGGGTCGTCACCTGCAAGGGCGCGATCATCCTCCGGGATGACGGAGACGGTCGCCGCGAAGCGATGCTAGAATGCCGGGGCTTGGCCCCCGCTTCGTCGCGGCGGCGGGCGTGGTGCAGTAGAGCGATTTTTTTAGCGTCATGGTCGTCCTTTTCCAGCAACCCGCCGCCGTGCAGCGCCCCGAAGCGGCTCTGACGGCGCGTTTTCTACGTCCCGTCCTTCCCGCCCTGGAGGCGTTACTGCTGGAGGTCCGCGCCGAGACCGACCTGGCGCTTGGCGAAGGCGCGGCCCGGTACGGCAAGCCCTATCCGATCGGCTATTGCGCCGAGATCACCCACGATGTGCTGGCGCGACTGGGGGCGAGGCTTCGCCAGCCGCGCCACGCCGGAGAGCGAGCGCTGAAGGCCTTCATCCACGCCGGCGGCGACGGGCGCTGTGTCTGGGGCGTGCTGCGCGGCCAGTATTTCCAGACCGCCCTGCAGATCGGCGGGCTGTACATCGACGTCGCCAACGACACGGTCGATGTGCGCAAGCCCAAGGTCGAGATCCTGCCGATCCAGGAATCCGGTTTCGAGGCCATTCGCGACGCCGCTCATTTCGCGGGGATCGCCGAGGCCTATTGGGGGCTGCGGGTCTACGCCAATCACGCCGTGCCATCCCTTGCGCCGCTGCTGCCGATGATCGGCGTGCCGGTCAGCGGGCCCGCCCATCTGCAATCCAACACCCAGTACATGGTCGAACTGTTCCGCCAGGACGCCTTCGCGCGGTCGCAAGCCTGGCTGACCGAAGGACCCGCGCCGTCCACTGACGTGATCGAGGCGGTCAGGTCGCTTTGCCCCGCGCCCCTGCTCGCCGCCGCAGGGCCTCCGGGACGGGAGGCGGCGATCCAGGCTTGCCAATCGGCGCGGGCGACGGGACGGGCTTCGGACCAGGCTTGGCGCGATGCGCTGGTGGCCGATTTTCCAGCGGTTTGTGGCTCTATCCCCGTTCGCGAACGGGGATAGGACAGATTCGGACGTAGGATTTTCAAAGGCTTATTTTCCTACTTGTGCGTCACGATAGGAAAATTATCCTCATGTGCGGAAAATCAACCTAGATTCGGGTGTGGTCGCTGATCGCGATCCCGATGAGAGGACGCCATGTTGGTTCAAGCACTTGAGGATATCTGGGCGATCACGCCCGATCCCCGTCGCGACCGTTTGACGGTCGCCTTCGTCACCCATCTGGTCGCCATGGCGACGGATGTTTCGCCGGGCGATATCTCGGCCCACAAGCGCACGTCGGTGGCGGCGGCGCGCGCCCGGCAGATCGCCATCTACCTCACCCACGTCACCTTCCACTGGCCGCTGTCGCGCGTGGCCTTCGCCTTCGGCCGCGACCGGACGACCTGCGGTCATGCCTGCCACAAGGTGGAGGACCTGCGCGCCGATGCCGCCTTCGACGCCCGGCTGGTGGCCCTGGAGGACTGCCTGCGTCAGGCGCCGCGCCTGGTGGCGGAGATCCCGCGATGAACGATCTTGAGGTCGAACACCTGGCCGGCCGTGCGGCCCGGCTGCTGGCCCGTCCCGGCGCGGTGATCGAGGGCGCGCCCCTGGGCTATGCGGTGCGGCTGGGCTCCAATCGCCGGCGGCGGCCGATGCTGGTCATCGACGAGGCCGCCTTTCAGGCGCTGGTGCGGATGGCCACTCTCCGGCCACGCGCCCAGGGCGGGTGGTCTCTGGTGCTGACCCCGCCGGCCAAGCCCGCGCCGCCGGCCGGCAAGCCGGGCGTGATCGAGGGCGAGAAGGTGTTGGAGGAGCCGGGCCTGGGCCCGATCGCCTTCAAGGCCAATCTGGGCGAGTCGCCGCTGGCCTGGCTGGCGCGGCGTCGCGACGGCAAGGGGCGTCCGTGGCTGACGCCGGTGGAGGCCGGGGCGGGCGAGCGTCTGCGCGAAGACTTTCACCGCGCCGGCACGGTGGGCCGCCTGACCATGAACTGGGACGCCGGCCCGCGCGTCGATGGCGGCGGCGGTCGCCGTCTGGATCCGGCGGAGCGTGGCCGTGCGGCCAAGGCGCGGATCGCGGCCGCGCTGGAGGCCGCTGGTCCCGGTCTGCGCGAGATCCTCGAGCATGTCTGCCTGGCCGGCACCGCCCTTGAGGCGGCGGAGCGGTCTCTGGGCCTGCCGCGCCGGGCGGGCAAGACGGTGCTGAAACTGGCCCTGCAGCGGTTGGTCGTTCACTACGGAATGGGCTGACACGAAAAAGGGCGGGACCTTGCGGTCCCGCCCTTCGCGCTCAAACGCCGAAAGCTAGTGCTTCAGCATGTGCTTGATGTCGCGCATCTGGTCGTGGCCCGACTTCACCGAGGTCCAGGCCTTTTCGATGACGGCGCGGGTCTGGGCGTCGACGTCCGTGTCCTTCATCGCCTTCTCGTACTTGCCCTTGATGAAGTCCTCGCCGGACTCGACCTCGTTGATCACCGCCTCGTCGCCCTTGGACAGGCTGTCGCGGAGATTGACGAAGGCGCGATGTGCGGCGGCCAGGATGGTGCCGTCGTCCTTGGGCTCGCCGCCCAGGCGACGGACCTCGTCCTGCAGTTCCGAGGCGACGCTGCGGCGCTCCTGGGCGCGCTGCTCGAACAGGGTCTTGAAGCGCTGGCCTTCGGCGTCCTTGGCGGCGGTTTCATAGCCGTCGGCGCTGTCGATGGTGGTCTCGACCAGGCCGTTGACGAGCTTGATGTGGTCTTCGTTGGTATGGGCCATGGGGAGGCTCCTTGCTGGGGGTTGCCTCCGATAACGCGAGCCGGGCGCGGACGATCCGCGCGAGATGTCAGGTCTCGCCGCTATCCCGCGTCGCGCCGACATGGGCGATGCCCAGTTCGCGCGCGCGGGCGACCTGGCGGTGGCGCTCGGCGTAGCGGGCCTTTGACGCCTCGTCTCGGGTGTCGTGACAGGCCGGGCAGGCGACGCCTTCGACAAACAGCGGCGAGGCGCGCTCTTCCGGACTGATCGGCCGCCGGCAGGCCCGGCACAGGGCGTGGGTTCCGGGGGACAGGCCATGGCCGACCGCCACCCGCTCGTCGAACACGAAGCACTCGCCGCGCCACAGACTTTCGGGTTCGGGAACCTGTTCCAGATAGTCGAGGATGCCGCCCTTGAGGTGGAAGACCTCCTCGATCCCCTCCGACTTCAGGAAGGCCGTCGATTTCTCGCAGCGGATTCCGCCGGTGCAATACATGGCCACCTTCAACGGCGGGGCGCCGGGACCGCGCTCCTCTTCCAGACCGGCGCGATAGTCGCGGAACCAGTCGGGAAAGGCCGAAAAGCTTGAGGTCTTCGGATCGACCGCGCGGGCGAAGGCGCCGATGGCGACCTCGTAGTCGTTGCGGGTGTCGATCACCACGACGTCGGGATCGGTGATCAGGGCGTTCCAGTCGGCTGGCTCGACATAGGTCCCGGCGTTGGCGACGGGATCGAGGTCGGGAAGGCCCAGGGTCACGATCTCTTTCTTCAGCCGCACCTTCATGCGGTGGAAGGGCATGGCCTCGGCCCAGGCGCTCTTGGGGACCAGATCGCCGCAGCCGGGCAGGGCGCGGATGTGGGCCAACACGCTCTCAATGGCGGCGTCGGTTCCGGCGATGGTGCCGTTGATCCCCTCGCGCGCCAGCAGCAGGGTGCCCTTCACGCCGACCGCGCAGCAGGCCTTGGCCAGCGGGCCCCGCAGGGCGGCCGGATCGGAAAAGCGCGTGAACCGGTAGAGGGCGGCCACGCGGAAAGCTTGGGTTTCAGACGTCATCTCAGGGAGGCCATAGGCGCTTCTGGAAGCGGTCTCAAGCGCTCGCGGAACCAAGATCCAGGCTTGGCGGTTAAGCTGGCATGAGCATCCTGATCGTCATCCTTATCGCCCTGGTCCTTCTCGGACTCGCCCTCTACATCGTTCAGAGGTCGCCGATCCCGTCACCCGTGAACTGGATGATCCAGCTCGTGCTGGTGGTCATCGCGATCCTGTTCATCGGCAATCGCGCGGGCTTCTTCTAGGCCTTTGGCCCCTGGGTCAGCGCGGCTTCCGCGTCGCGCTGGATCCGGGCGACCATGGCCTTGAGGCCGTTCGACCGCTGTGAAGACAGGGCGTCGGACAGGCCCAGCTTGTCCAGGGCCGCCTTGGCGTCGAACGACGCGATGTCCGCCGCGGGTCGACCCGAATAGAGCCGTAGCAGGATGGCGATCAGTCCGCTGACGATGTGCGCGTCGCTGTCGCCCCGGAACACGATGGTCCCGTCCGCCTTGGGTTCTGTGACCAGCCACACCTGGCTGGCGCACCCGCGCACCTTGTTCTCGTCGGAGCGCTCGGCGTCGCTCAGCGGCGTCAGCGACCCGCCCAACTCGATCACATAACGATAGCGCTCTTCCCAGTCGCCGAGCATGTCGAACTCGTCGACCAGTTCCGTCAGGGCGGCGTCAATGGGGCGTGTCATGCCGCGCCGTTTAGGGGCGTGGCCGATCGCTGGCAAGCGTTCTGGTCGCCGCGTTCAGGCCTGACGCAGGCTGACCATCGCGCAGAGGCCCGCGCCTGGTCGCGAGTTCAGCCGCAGGGCCCCGCCCATGGCCCGCGCCAGCAGGTCCACGATTGGCAGGCCGAGTCCCGCGCCCTCGCTGCACCGTGTCAGGGCCGTTCCGCCCTGTTCGAACGGGCGCAGCAGGCGGGGCAGGTCCTCGGGCTCGACGCCTGGGCCCTGATCGGTGATGGCGATCTCGACCATGTCGCCGGGAAGGTCGTGCGCCGTGATGTAGACCTGACCCCCGACCGGGGAATGGGTGATCGCGTTCTGCAGCAGATTGCCCAGCATGGTCCGCAGCCCGCGGCTGTCGGCCATGATCGGGGCCAGGGGGCGCGCTTCGGCGACCGTGATCTTGATCTGGCGCGCCGCGATCTCGCCCTTCAGTTGCTCGATGGCGTCGTCGATGGCTTCGTCCAGCGCCTCGGGCGCCAGATCCAGGTCCGTGACATGACCTTCAAGCCGGGCGATTTCCACAATCTGGTTGACCAGTTTCAGCAGCTTCAGGCCGCTGTCGTGCACGATCTCCGCGTACTCCCGATACTGGGGAGAGCCCAGGGGGCCGTAAAGCTCGCGCGACAGGATCTCGGAAAAGCCGATGACGGCGTTGAGCGGGGTGCGCAGTTCATGGCTGACCATCCGCAGGAACGAGCGCTTGCGATCGTCCAGCGCGGCCCGGCGACGCGCGTGCGCGGCCGCGCGTCGCGCGGTCGAGGCGTCCAGAGGGGGCGATGCGTCCAGAGACGCCGGTTCAGGCATGCGATAAGCTCCGGGACGTTCTGTCCGCCTTGGCGCGGTCTGAACCATGCCCGATGCCGCTTACGATTCCGTTTCCGTCCACAGACCCTCCACCAGGAATGATCGCTCACTGATTGAGCGGTCTGGAGAGATCGGGCTTGTCGCGTTAAGGTTTGGCGACGGCGCTGATTGGCGTCGCGTTCAGGGAAGTCACTCGCGCTTGGAATTTGAAACGCTTCCGGACCCGTTCAAGCGACCCGCGCCACAGGCGCGGGGCCTCGGGACCGCGCGTCTGTGGCGGCTGGGCTGGCTGGCGGCCATCTGTCTGGCGGCCGGGGCGACGGCGTTCCTGCCGGGTCGGGTGGGCTGGCCAATCTGGGCGGCCTTCGCGGCCGGCGCGATTCCGGCGCTCGTATCCCTTCCGATTGCGGGCGATAGGGCGGGCGAGGATGATCGTATCCAGTCCCTGCTGCTGGTTTTGTGGGCGGTGGGCGGATCCGCCGCAGCCGTCCTGACGGGCGGCGTGTCCGGCGCGATGAGCGCCTGGTGCCTGGCTCCGGTGGCGGCGGCATCCACCCAGACGCCCTCCCGCAGACTGGCCGAGGGCGCGGCCCTGTCGCTGATCGGCGGCTGCGTGGCGGCCCTGACCCAGCTGTCGGGCCTGGCGCCGGCCGCGCCGACCGGTCCCCTGGCTTTCATCATGGGCTTCCTGGCCCTGTCCACCACCGGGCTTGGTTTGGCCTCGGGCCTGCTGATCGGGCGCCGCAGGAGTGGCGTGCGCGACAGCCGTCATGCCTCGGAACTTCAATCGCTTGAGGTCATGCTGGACGGCCTGCCTAACCTGGCCATCGCCGTGACGACGCGGGGCAAGGTCACGGCCGTGCGCGGCGCGCCGCCGCCCGGCGTGACCATCGTCGATATCGTCAATCGCGGCCTGGCCGCCGCGGCGGCGCCGAACGACCGTCAGCGGGTGGGCGGGGCGATCGCCCAGGCCTTTCGCGAAGGCCAGGTCAGCATCACCTTCAATCCGGCCCTGGGGCTGGACCGGATCGTGGCGCTGGACCTGCAAAGGGTCTCGCCCGTGTTGCTGGTGGGCCTGCTGCGCGACGTCACCGTCGAGCGGACGCGCGAGAGTGACCTGGATCGCGCCCGCGCCGACGCCGAGGCCCTGGCCGCCGGCCGAGCCCGCTTCCTGGCCAATATGAGTCATGAACTGCGCACGCCGCTGAACGCCATCATGGGCTTTTCCGACATCATGCGCGCTCGCATGTTCGGCCCCCTGTCCGATCGCTACGGCGAATACGCCGAGCTGATCCACGAGAGCGGCGGCCATCTGCTGGACCTGATCAACGACGTGCTGGACATGTCCAAGATCGAGGCAGAACGCTTCGAGCTGTCGCGCGGCGTGTTCGACGCCCGCGAGGCCGTGCAGGCGGCCATGCGGCTGATGCGTGTCCAGGCCGACGGGGCGGGCGTTCAGCTGCGCGGGGTCCTGCCGCCGGCCGACCTGGAGGTCGACGCCGATCGCCGGGCGCTGAAACAGATCGTGCTGAACCTGATCTCCAACGCCCTGAAATTCACCCCGCGCGGTGGTCAGGTGACGGTCACGGCCGACGGCTATGACGGCGTTCTGGAGATCGTGGTCGCCGACACCGGCGTCGGCATCAGCCCTGAAGACCTGGAGCGTCTGGGGCGTCCCTACGAGCAGGCGGGCGGGGTCGACCAGCGCGCCAAGGGGACGGGCCTTGGCCTGTCGCTGGTCCGCGCCTTCGCCAAGCTGCATGGCGGGGAGATGCATATCGAAAGCCGTCTGGGCGCGGGCACCAGCGTTTCGGTGCGCCTGCCGGTGCTGCTGGCGCCGCTGCGCGCGGCCAGTCCGCCGGTGGAGCCGTCGCCGGAACCCGTCGCCCCCCCGTCGCCGGACCCCGAGCCGCCGGCTAGCCTGGGCGACAACGTGATCGCCTTCGCGCCGCGTTAGGCCGTTCTAACGCAGAAACGCGCGCCCGGCGGCGAAGTCGCCAACCTCGATATAGGCTCTGCGCACCAGATCCTCGCCGCCGCCACGTCCGGCGAAGCTGAACTCGATGGTCACGGCCTCGCGCGGGTCAAGGCGCGAGATGACCTCGGCCGGCGCGTTGGGGAAGCGGAAACTCAGACCGGTCTTGGCGCCGGTCGGCAGCAGGGTCAGGGGCGATTCCTCGCGGGTCTCGGCGTTGAACACCAGGCTGGCCGACCGCGGCGCGACCTTGGCCGCCAGCCCCTTGCCGCGCTGGTCTATGTAGGGGCCCTGGGTGCGGGCGGGGTCGCGCATGACGATCCGCGCCGCATAGGGGCGCGCCCCGTCCGCGAACGTGACCGTCGCCGTGACCAGGCCGTTGCGCCCCGCCAGCCCGAAGATCAGCCGATCGGCGCCGAAGCTTGCAGACTGCGACAGCCGCCAGATGGGAATGGTCGCCGAGCTGGTCCGCTCGGCCTGCCAGGACGAGACATCGCCGGGATAGTTGATGCGCTGCATGGTCGTATAGGCCTCGAAGGCCTTGCGGACCCGCGCGGCGGCGGTGGCCAGGTCGGCCGAGTTGCAGGCGGCGCTGGCCGCCTTGGCCCGCGCTCTCTGTTCCACGCCTTCGACCTGGGTCTGGCTGACGCCGGAGCGCAGGGCGGCGCCTCGCGCCTGGGCGCGGGCGGCGTCCAGCGCCGAGCCGATGGCGGGCGCGAACAGGCGGCAGCGGCCGTCCGCCGCCGTCATCACCGTGCGTTCATAGAGCTGATCGGTTGCGGTGGCGGCCAAGGCGAGCCCGGGTGCGGTCAAGGATGCCGCGCAGGCGAGGAATCCCGCCCATCGCGCCGCGCGGCCCTTGGCGGGTGTCACAACGCGCGATCGCCGAAAGGGAAAGCCGGCTTCGGCGGCCATCACGCGTCTCACTCCTGGAGCGGCGCCTGTTCGAAAGAGCAGGCTCGGGGCTCGGTTTTCTCGTATGCTTCGAGGCTTGAGGGGCGACTGTAGCGGCCTCGGGGTTGCGGTTCGGTTAGCATGCTTCTGTCGACGGATATCTGGGTGAGCGCGCTGATCCGCCGCGCCGAACTGGGCGGGGCCTTCGCCACCGTGGCCCGCAAGGGCGACGCCAAGGCCGGGGCGGTGCTGGTCAAGGCTGTCGATCGCCGCCAGAACACGGCCCGCCTGTTCGCCGAGGCCACGCGCGGCGACGGTGAACGCTTCTGGATGCAGCCCACCAAGTCGGACTTCGAGCCTGATCTGGACGCCTATGCCGAGCGCGCGGCGCGCATTGATCCGGATATCTGGGTGATCGAGATCGAGGACCGGGACGGCCGCCACTTCCTGACCGAGGCGGTCGAGGAATAGGAGCCAGGGCGCGCGCGGCGCGCCAACCGGCTGTGGACAACGCAGTTCCGGCGGGCTGTTAACCTCGCTCCTACACCGGACTTAAAGTTCGTTAGGGCAATCTTTCGGCTCCTGTTCACCCCCGAGAGATCAGTGCGCGTTCCGCCATGCTTTTCCTGATGAACGATGTTGTTTTCAGTTTCGACGCGGCCGAGTTGACGCCGCCGATGGCGCGTGACCGCTTCGCGAAACTGTCGATGGCCTATGTCGGGGAACTTGGGCGCGAGCTGTACGCGGAAGAGCCGCTGCTGCATCTGAAGGATCCGGAACGGGCCAAGCGCCTGGCCGCCCTGATCATCAACAAGTCGCCGGAAATCAATGCGGCGCTGTTCATCGCGCCCGGACGCGGTTGCCTGGTCGATCAAGTGCAGGTCCGCTATGCCCAGATCGGCCTGGAAGTCATGGGCGCGCTGCTGCAAAGGCAAAAGGCTGGCAGCCTGACCAATGTCGAGGCCGACCGTCAGGTCTGGCGGCGTTTGGCGGCCTGATCGGGCCGCCAAAATCTGATTGAGAGCCCTTTTCGCCCGACCCTGGTGAAGGTGTCAGGCGGGAAAGGACTCTAGAGAACCAGAGCGATCAGCCACTTCACGGCCACCGCCACGGCGACCAGTCCGCCGATGGTGATCGCCATGCACAGGGCGCTGGCTTCAGCGCGAGGCCGTTGCGCGTGGTGGTGCTCGTCCCAGAGAGCCATGTCGTTTCCTCTGCAGGCTGAGCGTTCTCGATGGACGCCACATCCCTGACATTGGGAGCATGATCCGAAATCCCTTACAAAGGAAGTGGCATTTCGAACGGTTGTTAGGGGCGGTTTGTCGCGTTCCGTCCTGCGATCTGCACGCCGTGAAGCCCGGCGTGATCGTCATCTAAGCACTACCGTGGCGTCGCATCCCGGTCATACCCCCTGCCTATCCCCCCGGCAGTAACAACGGGGCTGCCGACTCATGACGCTTATGACCTCAACCGCCTGGACCGTTCTGGCCATGGCCGTCGCCGCGCCGGCCTGGGCGCAGGCCCCCGCCGCGCCATCCCCGGCCGCTGCTGTCACTGAAATCGATGCGCTGATCGTCACCGGCACGCGACGGGTCAATCGCACCGCCTTCGAGTCCGCCGCCCCGGTCGATGTGGTTTCGCACGACGTTCTGGAGAGCATCGCGTCCGACGAGATCATGAACAAGCTGCAGGCGACGACCCCGTCGTTCAACGTGCAGCGTCTGCCGGCCGCCGACGGACAGGCGTTCGTGCGCCCGGCCACCCTGCGCGGGCTATCGCCCGACCAGACCCTGGTGATGGTCAACGGCAAGCGCCGCCACCGTTCGGCGGTGCTGGGCGGTCGCGGCCAGCAGGGCGTGGACATGGCCCAGTTCTCGGCCGGCGGCATGGAGCGGATCGAGGTTCTGCGCGACGGCGCCTCGGCCCAGTACGGTTCGGACGCCATCGCCGGGGTGATCAATGTCATCCTCAGCGACCGCGAGGGTTTCAACGGCTACGCCCAGACCAGCCAGTATTATGAGGGCGATGGGACCAAGACCGAGGTCGGCGGCCGTTACGGAGTCAAGCTGGGCGAGGGCGGCTATCTGGTCGGCGCGCTGGACTATACCGACGCCGAGGCCACCTCGCGCACCCGCCAGCGCCCCGACGCCATCGCCTTTCAGGCCGCCAATCCGTCGCTGAAGGTTCCCAATCCGGTGCAGCGGTGGGGCCAGCCCGACCGTACCGTCTGGCGCTCCAGCCTCAACGCCGCCCTGCCGATCAGTGAGGCGGTCGAGGCCTATGGCTTCGCCACCTACACCGACAGCACCGGCGTCACCGACTTCAACTGGCGCAACCCGTCGACCGACAGCTCTTACCGCGCCAGCACCGTGTTCCCGGGCTGGACGCTCAACTCGGTCTATCCGACCGGCTTCTCGCCGAAGTTCGGCCAGGACGAGACCGACTACCAGCTCAATGGCGGCGTGCGCGGCGATCTGGGTTCGTATCACTGGGATCTGAGCGCAGGCTTTGGGCGCGATGAGGTCAACTACTTCCTCAACAACAGCATCAACGCCTCGTTCGGTCCCAACTCGCCGACGTCGTTCGACGCCGGGACGCTGGTGCAGGAAGAGCAGACGCTGAACTTCGACGTCACCCGTCCGCTGGCCTGGTCGTTCCTGGCCCAGCCCGCCAACCTGGCCATGGGCGCCGAGGCGCGCACCGAGACCTTCGAGATCAAGGCCGGCGACCGCTATTCGTGGGACGTGGGACCGGGCGCGGCCAGCGGCCTGCCCAGCGGGTCCAACGGCTTCCCCGGCTACAGCCCCAGCCAGGCCGGGTCATGGGACCAGACCAGCTATGCCGGCTATGTCGATCTAGACCTGCCGCTGACCGACAAGCTGACCACGGCCGTGGCCATCCGATATGAAGACTTCTCGGAATTCGGTTCGACCACCGACGGCAAGATCACCGCGCGCTACGAGTTCACGCCGGACTTCGCGGTGCGCGGCGCGGTTTCGACCGGCTTCCGCGCCCCGACCCCGGGCCAGATCTACAGCACCCGCACCTCGCAGGGGCTCAACACCACGACCCTGCAACTGTTCACCTCGGGCCGCTTGGCCACGACCAATCCGGTGGCGGTGTTCTTCGGCGCCAAGCCGCTGCAGCCGGAAGAGTCGACCAACCTGTCGCTGGGCGCGGTCTATCGCCATGCGGGCTTTACCGCCTCGCTGGACTACTACCGCATCGACGTCGACAACCGCTTCGCCTCGTCGCAGGCGTTCACGGTGACGGCGGCGGTCAAGGCGCAACTGCTGGCCCTGGGCGTGCCCGGCGCCGACAGCCTGACCTCGGTGTCCTATTTCACCAACGCCTTCGACACCCGCACCCAGGGCCTGGACGCCGTGGCCGCCTGGAAGGGCGACTGGCTGAGCGGCAAGGTCGGCCTGACCGGCGCCATGAACTGGAACGACACCAAGGTGCGCCGCGCCAACCCGGCCCAGATCAGCGCGCTGTCCAAGATCAATATCGAAGACAGCCTGCCGGAGTACGCGGGCAACGTGACCTTCGACTATGCCCGAGGCCGCTACAGCCTGATGGCCCGCGTCCGCTACACCGGTGAATGGACCGACGCCCAGCTGAACGGCACGGCCAACCTGATCCAGGTGTTCGGGGCGAAAACCTTTGTCGACCTGTCGGCCACGGCCCGTCTCACCGACAGCCTCAAGCTCACGGTCGGCGCCGAGAACCTGTTCAACACCTATCCGGACGAGGCCACGTTCCAGGCCTCGCGCGGCCTGATCTATTCGCGCAACGCCGTCTACGACACCGATGGCGGGCTCTGGTACGCGCGCCTGGCCGTCTCGTTCTAGGCTTGCAAGAGGGCGGGTCGAAAGGCTCGCCCTCACGCCGGCTCTCAAGCTGGAAGGTGACAAATCGGGCCCGGACGGCTAGTCCCGCGCCATGAGCACTTCCCCCGCCGCCCAGGCCGCCCGTCGGCGCACCTTCGCCATCATCAGTCACCCTGACGCCGGCAAGACGACCCTGACCGAAAACCTGCTGCTGGCCGGCGGCGCCATCCGCGCGGCCGGCGCGGTGCGGGCGCGGGGGCAGACCCGCCGCACCCAGTCGGACTGGATGAAGATCGAGCGCGAGCGCGGGATCTCGGTGTCGGCCTCGGTGATGACGTTCGACCACGACGGTCTGATGTTCAACCTGCTCGACACCCCGGGCCACGAGGACTTCTCGGAAGACACCTATCGCACCCTGACAGCCGCCGACGCGGCGATCATGGTGCTGGACGCCGCCAAGGGCATCGAGCCCCAGACCCTGAAGCTGTTCGAGGTGTGCCGCCTGCGCGACATCCCGATCATCACCTTCATCAACAAGATGGACCGCGAGGCCCAGGACCCGTTCGAGCTGCTGGACGAGGTGTCGTCCAAGCTGGCCCTGGACCCCGCGCCACTGTTCTGGCCGGCCGGGTCGGGCGGGCGGTTCAAGGGCATGCTGGACCTGCGAAAGCAGACCTTCATCCCCTACGCGAAGAAAAGCTCGACCGATGACGAGGGCCACCCCGCGCCTGTCCCGATCAACTCCAACGCCATCGTCCAGTATCTGAGCCCCGAGGAACAGGCCGAGGTCGAGGAAGGCGCGATGCTGGTCTCCGAGGCCGCCAAGCCGTTCGACGTGCAGAGCTTCCTGGAAGGCCACATGACGCCGGTGTTCTTCGGCTCGGCCCTGCGCCATTTCGGCGTGGCCGAACTGCTGGCCGGCATCGGCGCCTATGCCCCCGCGCCCCATCCGGCCAGGGCCGTGCGCAACGGCGTCGAGACCCATGTCGCGCCGGGCGATCCCGAGGTGTCGGGCTTCGTCTTCAAGGTCCAGGCCAATATGGACCCCAATCACCGCGACCGGATCGCCTTCCTGCGTCTGACCAGCGGCCGCTTCACGCGCGGCATGAAGCTGAAGGCGCAGAACACCGGCAAGTCGATGAGCGTCAACGCCCCGGTGATGTTCTTCGCCAGCGACCGCGAACTGGCTGAAGACGCCTACGCCGGCGACGTGATCGGTATCCCCAACCACGGCGTGCTGCGGGTGGGCGACAGCCTGTCGGAGAGCGGAGCCCTGCGTTTCGCCGGCCTGCCCAACTTCGCGCCGGAAATCCTGCGCCGCGTGCGGGTCAAGGATCCTCTGAAGGCCAAGCACCTGAAGAAGGCGCTGGAAGGCCTCGCTGAAGAAGGCGTCACCCAGCTGTTCCGGCCGATGCTGGGCAGTTCCGACTTCATCGTCGGCGCCGTGGGCCAGCTGCAGTTCGAGGTCATGGCCGACCGGCTGGGCGGCGAGTACCAGCTGGACGTGATGTTCGAGCCTTCGCCCTATGCCGAGGCCCGCTGGATCAGCGGCGCTCGCGCCGATGTCGAGGACTTCCAGGACAAGCACAAGACCGCCATGGCCACCGACATCGACGACCAGCCGGTGTTCCTGGGCAAGTCGTCGTGGGAGATCGGCTATGTAGCCGAGAAATTCCCTAAGGTGCGGTTCGAACGGACGCGCGAGCGGGGCTAGGGTCTTCCAAAGCCTCGCGCAGGGCCGGCTGGCGGGAGCGGCTGACGGGCAGGGGCGCGCCCTCGCTCAGATGCAGCCGCCAGCGATCGCCATCGCGCTCCAGCCGCTGGACGTGCTCCAGGTTGGCGATCACCGACCGGTGGACGCGCAGGAAGTTCGCCGGCAACTGGCTCGACAGCCCGTCTAGGCGCGCGGCGTGCAGCAGGCTGCGGCCGCCGACCAGCCGCAGCTCGACATAGTCGTCGGCCCCGACCACGGCCAAGATGTCGGCGATCGGCGCCAGCTCGACGCCGCGCGCCGAGGCCACGGTCAGGCGGTCGGGGCGGCTGGCGGCCTGGGTCAGGGCGGCCTCCCGGCTGCGGTCGTCGCGGCCCAGTCGCACCACCTCGACCATCAGCAGCGGCAGCACCAGGCTGGCGGCGAGCAGGAAGTAGGAGAAGTCGGCCAGCCATTCCGGGAAGCCCAGCGCCAGCGCCAGGAACAGCGCCAGATAGGCCAGGGCCAGCCGCGCGCCGGGGACCCCCAGGCGCACGCCCGCCGCGGCCGGCGGCACGGCGAGCGCGACCCCCAGGATCAGCGCCCATGCCGTCTTGATGTCGAACCCTGGCAACAGGACCGTGGCGCCGACCACGCCCAGGGCCAGGCCAGTCATCAGGCCGCGCGCCTTGGGCAGGAACCGGCTGGTGATGGAGACCACCAGCAGGATCGCGAAGGTGGCCGCCAGTCCCCAGATGGCGCTCATCCGCCAGGCGTGCAGGGGGTAGGGATAGTCGAACAGCGGCCGCAGGCTCTCGACGACGGCCTGCAGGGCCGCGACCCCGGCCATGGCGGCCAGCAACAGGCTGGATGCCGTTCGCCGCATCGCGTGGATGACACCAAAGCCGAACGCCGCCGCCAGCAGGGCTCCGGCCGCCACGAAGGTGACGGCCAGCAACGCGGTGCGCTGCGGATAGGGATAGGGCAGGACGACCAGAGCGCTCATCGGTCGGGAAAAACGCAGGCCGCCGTGGAAGGACGACAGGTGCATCACCAGGGTGTTTCCGACGGGCCGCCAGGCCGTCTCGCGGATGGGAAAGGTCGCCTGATATCGTCCAGGTGTCTCGTCCCGCGCCGTCGCTCCGGGCCTGCCATTGACGCCCAGGCGCTCGCCGTTGAGCCAGGCTTCGGACGAGGCGACGCCCGCCACGTAGAGCGCTCTGGGGCGCAGGTCGTTCGGGGTGTTGATCGTCGAGCGGATCCAGAGTTCCCGGCCCTGGGGATCGACGAAATCCCGCATCGGGCGGCAGTCGCTCAGCGCCGGGCCGGAGGGGCCGATCGCGCCATGGCAGACCTCCCAAGCGATATCCTGGGCCCGCGCCAGGGTTGAAAGGCCGGTCAGCAGAAGGGTGAAAAGCAGGGTTCGCCACATGGCGCCACCTTAGAGCGTCGTTCGCCGAGACGCGCCACCGTTCGCCGATGGCGGGACGCCATTGACCGAAGCGGCGTGGCGGACGGCCCCGCGTATCGCTCAGCTGTCGACATGACCCATGCCTCGCTCAACCGCCGCGCCGTGCTCGCCGCCGCCGGCCTCGCCCTTCCCGGGCTGGCCCTCGCCCAGGCCGCCGCGCCGCCGACCGCTCCACCGTCCCAGGCCGGACCCTTCCGTTTCAAGGGCTGGAAGGGGCAGGATACCGACGCCGAGCGCGGCTTCTTCGAGGTTCCCGAGGATCGCCGCGATCTCAACTCTCGGAAGATCCGGCTCAGCTATGTGCGGTTCGCCTCCACGGCGGCCAAGCCGGGGCCGCCGATCATCTATCTCGCCGGTGGCCCCGGCGGCACGGCGACACGCGCGCTGGCCGGGCCGCGCTTTCCGATCATGATGGCCCTGCGCGAGGTGGCTGACGTCATCGCCTTCGACCAGCGGGGCACGGGCCTATCCAACCACATCCCCGAGCGCCCGCTCTCGACGCGCCCTCTGCCGGAATTTACCCAGGCTGGGCTGACCTCGTATTTCCGGGAGGACTTCAAGAGCGCCTGGGCCGACTGGACCAAGGCCGGCGTGGCCATGACCGGCTACAACACCGAGCAGAACGCCGATGACATCGACGACCTGCGCCGCCACCTGGGCGCCGAGAAGGTCGACCTGTGGGGCATCAGCTACGGCACCCATTTGGCGCTGAGCATGCTCAAGCGGCACGGCGATCGTGTGAGCCGCGTGGCCCTGGCCAGCCTCGAGGGGCAGGACCAGACCGTGAAGCGGCCGGCGGCGGTCGATGCGCTCCTGCAGCATGTAGATGGTCTGCTGGCCGCCGATCCCGCCGTCCGCGCGGCCATCCCTGACCTGCCGGCCCTGATGCGGCGGGTGCATGCCAGGATGGAGGCGGCTCCGGTGAAGATGCCGGCGATGCTGAATGGCGCGCCGGTCGAGCTGAAGCTGGGCGGCTTCGCCATTCAGCTCATGTCAGGTGGGCTGATCGCCAATCCGCAGACCCTCGTCATGCTGCCGGGGCTCTATCTGGCGCTCGACGCGGGCAAGACCGAGGTTCTGGCGCCGTTCATGGGCGAATTTTCGGGCCTGCTCGGCATCGCCGGCATGCCCGAGGCCACGGACCTGGCGTCGGGGATCTCGCCAGCCCGGCTGGCTCTGGTGCGGCGCGAGGCCAAGACCGCCGTGCTGGGCGAGGCGCTGAACTTCCCAATGCCGCAGCTGCTGGGCGTGGTCCCGGGCGTCGACCTGGGCGCGGGCTTCCGCTCGCCGCTCCGCATCGACCATCCGGCCCTGTTGGTCGCCGGCACGCTGGACGGCCGCACGCCGATGTCCGAGCAGGACGAGGTGGCCGCCCAGTTCACGCGCAAGTCCCGGGTGATCGTCGAAAACGCCGGCCATAACGTCTTCGAGGCCCACCCCGACGTGCAGGGGATGCTGGTGCGGTTCTTCCGGGGCGAGGCCGTGGCCGACACCCGACTGAGCCTGCCGCCGCCGACGTTCAAGCTGGCGTGATTTCGGGCGCGTCCGCCTCTACAGCGTCGCGAAATAGTCCAGTTCGGCGTGCTGGCGCGACGCCTCCAGGGCCACCGGCTTGGCGTCCATGACAGCCTTGAAGGCGGTCTTGAAGCTGGCCATCTCCTCGGGCGTGCCTACCGAAACGCGCACGGCGTTGGGCCAGATGGGCCAGGTGCGACCGATCAGGACGTTCCTGGCCTTCATCGCCGCGATCACTGATTTGCCGTCTCGGCCGGTGTCGATCATGAAGCAGTTGGTCTGCGGATCGCCGATCACCTTGTAATTGTTGGCCTTCAGCCAGGCCAGGGTGTCGCGGCGGGTGTCGCCGATGATCTTGCGACGCAGCGGCACGAGGCCCGGCTCCTCCAGCGAGGCGCGCGCGGCGGCCGAGCCGGTGATCGGCATGGCGTTCTGGCCAAAGGGCGTCAGCTTGGCCAGCAGGTCGGGGCGGCCTACCGCGAAGCCACAGCGGATGCCGGCCATGCCATAGATCTTGGAGAAGGTGCGCAGCACGATCAGGTCCTTGCCCGCCGCCACCAGGTCCAGCGTGTCCTGGGCGTCGGTCAGGTGGATATAGGCCTCGTCCACCAGCACGATGGCGCCGGCCGGCTTGTTCTCCAGTGCCCAGACGATGTCCTGCTTTGTGGTCAGGGTGCCGGTGGGGTTGTTGGGATTGCAGATATAGATCACGCCGGCCTGCGGATCGGCCGCGACCATCGCCTTGACGTCGTGGGCGCAGTCGGCGGTGAGGGGAACCTTGACGATCCTGGCCTGGCTGGTCTTGGCCGCGTACATCCCCGCCTCATAGGACGGGTCGGCGGTGACGAAGCTGCGCGTCGGCGAGGTGAAGGCCAGAACGCTGTAGTGCAGCGGCTCGGACGAGCCGGCATAGACGGCGACGTTCTCCATCTTCAGCCCGTTCTGGGCGGCGAAGGTGCTGGCGAGCATTTCGGTTTCGCCATACTGGTCGTAGCGACCGCCCAGCGGCGCCACGCGCGCGATGGCCTCGCAGGCCGCCTTGCTGGGACCCAGCGGGTTTTCGTTGGCGTTGATCAGCACCATGCCGGGCGGCGGGGCGTTTGGGCTCTGGCCATGCAGGGCCAGGCCCGACGGCGCGGCCCCGGTCTGGGCAGCCTGGGCCAGATGCGCCTCGGTCAGGATGGGAACCGCGGCGGCCGCGAACGCCGCGCCGCGCAGGAACGATCGCCGGCCCAGCGCCGACGGGTTGGATGCCTGGGTGGTCATGATGGTTCTCCCCTTTTCCCGAACGGTCGAAGGACGAACCTGTCGGGCGGTTCGCGCAAGGGCGCTTTGACGCGAAAAGTGTCCGGGCGGGGGGCGTGCACAAAGGTTCGGCGCGCCGGCGCCTTGTCATTGGCGGCCAGGCGCGAAAAGAGTGCGGTCGGCCCTGGCCCTGGAGACATCCTCATGTCCGCCCCTCTCACGATAGGCCTGGTCGCCCATGATGAGCGCAAGGCGGCGCTGGTCGGGTGGGCGCGAGCGCACGCGGCGTTCCTGGCCGACAAGACGCTCTACGCCACCGGCACGACGGGCGGTCGGATCCTGGAAGCCCTGCCGGACCTCAACCTGACCCGGCTGAAGAGCGGCCCGCTGGGCGGCGACCAGCAACTGGGCGCGATGATCGCCGAGGGGCGACTGGACGTGCTGATCTTCTTCGTCGATCCGCTGTCGCCGCAGCCGCACGATGTCGACGTCAAGGCCCTGATCCGGATGGCGACGCTGGCCGACATCCCTTTGGCCTGCAATCCCGCGACGGCCGACCTGATCGCCGACGGCCTTGGCTAGCTAGCCCGGAAACTTCAGCAGGTTGGGCTTGGGGATGGCGGCCTTGAAGCTGCCGCGCGTCTTGGCCGTGTCGAGGCCGAAGTCGGCCCAGGCGGCCAGGAAGCCGTGGGCGGGGACGCTGGTCGACAGCGGTGAAAGGCTCAGGGCCGGGCAGGCCGCGACAGCCGCGCGGGCGGCGGCCCAGGCCTCGGGCTCGGCGGTCGCATAGGCGCCGTCGGCGCTGACCAGCTCCGCCGCCAGGGCGGGATCGGCGAAATGCAGGGTGACGGATTGGCCCGACGGCAGGTCCGCCAGGCTGGCCAGGGCTTCGGTCAGTCCCGCCAGGGCCATGCGCGCGCCGCTGGTGCGACGCTCGCCGCCGGCCAGGCCCTTGAGCGCCGCGGCTCCGGTCTCGCCCTCGATCCGACGCACGAAGGCATACCCACCATAGCCTGGATCGGGCCTGCACAGGCTGGCGGTCCACAGGATGACGGACATGGCGGGCTCCCTCGTGACGAAGGCCGACTTTCTAGCGTGTTTTCGTCGTGAGGGGAGGGCGGGTCGGGCGACCAAAACCCGGAAATGCCATCGCGAAGACGCGCTCCGAGGAACGAAAAGTAAACGAGCTCTTAAATTTGATGGTTAACGTCATCTTTGGTTTGATGAACAAATCTCTAAAGGGCGTGGTTTACGCTAGCTCCACCGATGGGGCTGCGAAGCAAGAAGTGTGCCAAAGCGGGCCGCAAATCGCTGAAATCATGCCGGATGGTTAACTTTTCCAGGAGGTCACAACTAATTATGGTTAACGCGTCGTAAATACCCATTAACCACTTGTTAAGATCGTTGGCTCCGGCTTTGCTCTTGATGCGTTGAACCCTTGCCGGACGTCCCGGTGTGGGACGGTCCGTGTGCGGAGATGCGCGTCGATGTTCGAGTTCGGTCGTGATCTGAAACGTCTCTTCGGTGTTGACGCCGGGGGAGAGTCCCGGGCCGCCGCCCATAGGGAAGGCCTGACCGGTGGCGACACGTCGCTGCTGGAGCTGCTGGACATGCGGCTTCTGACCAACGAGGCGCGTTCAGCCGATGTCGCGGCCGGGCGTATCAGCGCCAAGGACAGGGGCTCGCGCTTGCTGGAAGCCGCCATTGTCTGGCGCGAACTGGCCCGCCGTTCGGGCGACGCCGCCGCACTGCGCAAGGCCGCCTCTCACGCCGAGGCCGCCAGCAAGATGTTCGAGAGCGAGCGCCGCCAGGACGCCCTAGCCTCGGCCCGCTGCGAGCAGGCGACCCTGGCGATCCTGGGCGCCGACCTGTTCGGCGACGAAGGTCTGAACGCCGCCGCCGGCGCGGCTCTCACCCTGGCGCGCACCGCGCCCAGCCAGCGCTGTGGTCTGGCCATGGCGCTGATCGCCGGGCTCGACGGTCGCGCGGGCCTGGCTGAAAACAATGTCGATCGCGCCCTCGCCGCCGTGCAGGGCTATGACGCGCCGCTTCGCGCCCTGGCCGCCGCCAAGCGCACTAAGGGCGGTTCGGCGAGGCTGATGCTGGCCGACCAGCGCGCCGCGCGGATCGAGCTGATCCTGACCTGCGGCGCTCGCCTCAAGGACCGCGCCCTGACCCAGCTGGCGATCACCGAGGCGACCGCCGCGGCCACCGCCCTGGACGCTGATTTCGAACCCCTGACCTGGGCCCGTCTGGAGGGCCTGCGCGGCTCGGCGCTGGTCCAGCTGGGCGAACTGGACGGCGAACTCGCCCATCTGGCCAAGGGCGTCGAGGCGCTGCACGCCGCCGTGGGCGCCCTGTCGATGGATCACAGCCCGATGGACTGGGCGCGCGCCCAGGCCGCGCTTGGCGCCGGCCTGCAGGCGATCGGCGAAGCCACGACGTCTGACCGCGCCTTCGAACAGGCCGTCACCTGCTACGACCGCGCCACCCAGGTGCTGAAGGTGCAGCCGGCCCTGGCCCTGCGCGCCGTGGTCGCCAACAACCGGGCCCTCAGCCTGGCGCGCTGCGCTGAGCTGACCGCCGACCTGGCCGTGCTGGACGCCGCCGAGATGGCCTTCAAGTCAGAACTCTCGGCCCAGCCGGGCGCGCGCGATCCCGCCTTGTGGGCCGTGGCGCAGCTGAACCTGGCGCGGCTGTACGAGGCCCGGGTCGAGATCACCGGCCGCGATGACGGCCGGCTGGACCGTGCCGCCGTCGCTCTGGCCTGCGCCTTCGACGTGTTCTCCGAACTGGGCCTGCGGTCGCTGACCGACCTCGCGGCACAGGGTCTGCATCGGTTGAAGGCGACCCACGCGCACTGACCCGGATCGGGACAGCCAGGCGGGTGGACCGCCGGATCGAAACAAGCTCCGCGCGCCGTAAAGGCGGCGCGACGGGGCGGGAATAACAGGGACGAAATCGTGATCGTTACGCTTGCTCTCGCCGCCATGATCTCCAACGCCGCGCCGGCCAAGGCCGCCATGGACATGCTGGTGCCGGCCTCGCAGCCGCGGGAAGCCGTCGCGATCCTCAACTGCATGGTCACCAACGACGGCCACCTGACGGGTTGCACCGTCCAGGGCGAAAGCTCGCCGGAACTGGGCGTCGGCGACGCCGCCCTCAAGATGGCCTCGCGCTTCCAGATCGACTTGCTGGGCCCCGACGGCAAGAGCCGCGCAGGCACCTACATCGAAGTGCCGGTTCGCATCCGTATTCGCTGAGCAAGGGATGAGGGGCAGGCGCGTTAGCCTGCCCTGAGAGGCCCGGTCAGTTCGCGCCCCGTCGCGCGGCTTCGATCTTTGCGACGTCGATCTTGCCCATGGTCATCATCGCCTCGAACACCCGCTTGGCGACCGCCTTGTCCGGATCGGCCATCGCTTCGGTCAGCTGACGCGGCGTGATCTGCCAGGAATAGCCCCAGCGGTCCTTGCACCAGCCGCACGCGCTCGCCTGGCCCCCGTTGCCGACGATGGCGTCCCAGTACCGGTCGGTTTCGGCCTGGTCCTGGGTTTCGACCATGAATGAAACAGACTCGTTGGGCTTGAAGGCAGAGCCGCCGTTCAACCCCAGGAAGGGCGCGCCCAGCACGGTGAAGGTCACCGTCAGCTCCACGCCCTCCGCGCCGTCGGGGAAGTCACTGGGCGCCGCCATCACCGCGCCGACATGGCTGTCTGGAAAGACGCTGGCATAGAACTCAGCCGCCTTGCGCGCCTCGCCGTGGTCGAACCACAGGCAGGTGGTCATCTTGCTGGCCATCGCATTTCTCCCTTGCTTTGGTTGATTTCCTAACGTGGCCCAACTGTCGCGGGTCACGTTATCGGGGTGCTGGCTTCAGGCTGTCGGAATCGGCAGGCAGGGCATCACCTCGACCGCGTCGCCGGGAAAGATGCTGAAATGGGGATGGCCCTCGAACATGAGCGCGGCCGCCTCATGATCCTCGGCCTCGACGATGATGTAGCCGGCGACGTTGTTCTGGATGTCGGTGATCCCGGCGGCCGAGACTTTCCTGGTCTTGCCCAGAGGGCCGCCGGCATCGATGATCTGGCCAGCGTGGCGCGCCATCCACTCGCCCCAGGCCTGCATGCCCCTGGCGATGGTGTCGGGGTCGGGCTGAGCCGTCGCACCGGGCGTGCCGGTATAGATCGCCATGAACTTCGCCATCGTATCCTCTCCTGTTCGCCCGCTGGCGGAGGGCGTTTGCCCGGGTGACTCAAGAACGATTGAGCCGCGCCTGAGCCGACAGATCGATCTTGCTTTTTTGCCGACGCGGCATGACCCGCCAACGCTCGAGCCTTGATCAAGGCCGCTCAATCCTAACCCCTAACGCCCTGTTAACCATATCCGCCCATCCTCAAGCCTTGATTCCACGCCCTGTTCGGGCCTGCTTTCACGAGGCTTTCTGGAATGACCGGCGCCGAAGTTCTTGATGTCGGTCGCGACGCGATCTGGCTGACCCTTCAGCTGTGCGCGCCCGTTCTGATCGTCGGTCTGGTGGTCGGCGTGGCCATCGGCCTGTTCCAGGCCCTGACCCAGATCCAGGAAGCCACCCTGGTCTACGCCCCCAAGATCGTGGCCATCTTCATCTCGCTGCTGATCTTCCTGCCGCTGATGGGAGCCCTGATGGCGGGCTTCATGCGTCAGATCGCCGCCCGCATCGCCGGCATGTAGGGGAGGCGAGGGCGGTTGGACTCCTACGCGACAGCGGCCCAGGTCTATGTCGGCGGCCTCGTTTTCGCGCGGGTCGGCGCCATGGTCATGCTGATGCCCGGTATCGGCGACAACGCCGTGCCGCCGCGCATCCGCCTGTCGTTCGCCCTGCTGATGGCCCTGCTGCTGGCGCCGCTGGTCTACCGGAGCGTGGGCCCGATGCCCGCCACCGTCGGCGGGCTGGCCGGCGCGGTGATCCACGAGCTTCTGATCGGCCTGATGATCGGCTCGGTGCTGAAGCTGTTCTTCACCGCCATGTCGACGGCCGGCGAAGTGATCTCGATGCAGACCACCCTGTCGTTCGCCCAGACCACCAACCCGTCGATGGGGCAGTCCAGCACGGCGGTCTCGACCTTCCTGTCGATGCTGGGCCTGACCCTGATCATGGCCACCGACCTGCACCACCTGTTCATCGGCGCGATCGTCAAATCCTACGACATCTTTCCGTTCACCCGCGCGGTGCCGGTGAATGACGCCGCCACCCTGGCCGTGCGGACGGTGGCCGACAGCTTCTCGCTGGGCGTTCAGCTGGCCGCGCCGGTGATCGTTTTCTCGCTGGTGTTCAACCTGGCCGTCGGCCTGGTGGGACGGGTGATGCCCGCCTTCCAGATCTTCTTCGTGGCGTCTCCGCTCAGCGTGATCCTGGGCCTGTCCCTGCTGGCCCTGAGCCTTGGCGGCATCGCCATGGTCTGGACCGACCGTTATCGCGACCTCCTCATGATCTTCAACTAGGGGCGGGCCATGGCGGAAGACACAGACAACGACTCGAAAACAGAAGAACCGTCAGCCAAGAAGCTGTCGGACGCCAAGGCCAAGGGCGATACGCCCAAGAGCCAGGACGTCCCGCAGCTGGCGTCTCTTCTGGGCGCGGTCTGCGTGGTGCTGATGGCCGGCGGCTGGCTGACCCGCGACCTGTCGGCGGCGCTGACGCCCTTCCTGGCCCATGCCGGCCAGATGGACATGAGCAGCGGCGGCGCCGTTGTCGTGGCGCGTCAGGCGATCACGGCCGCCCTGCCGCCGGTGATCCTGGTGATGGTGGTCACGGGCCTGTTCGGCGCCATCGCCCACGTCTCGCAGTCGGGATTCATCCTCAGCGCCGAGAAGATCAAGCCCGACCTGTCCAAGCTGGATGTGGTCAAGGGCCTGGGGCGCCTGTTCGGCATCGATGGCCTGGTGCAGTTCGCCAAGTCGGCCATCAAGTTCATCGTCACCGGCATCATCGCCTGGATGGTGCTGAAGCCGCACACCGGCGAGGTGGTCAATCTGGTCGGCATGGACCCGGCGGCGATGATCCCCGAGGCGATGAAGCTGGCCAAGAGCCTGTTCTTCGCGGTCATCCTGCTGCTGGTCGTGATGGCCGGCTTCGACTGGTTCTGGCAGCGCCAGCGCTTCATGGCCCGCATGCGCATGACGCTCCAGGAAGTGAAGGACGAGTACAAGCAGTCGGACGGCGACCCGCACATCAAGGCCAAGCGCCGCCAGATCCAGATGCAGCGCTCGCGTCAGCGGATGATGCAGGCGGTGCCCAAGGCCACGGTCGTGGTCATGAACCCAACCCACTACGCCGTGGCGCTGAAGTACGAGGCCGGCGAGACGCCAGCGCCGCTGTGCGTGGCCAAGGGCATGGACGAACTGGCGCTGAAGATCCGCGCCGTGGCCGAAGAGCACGGCGTGCCGGTGCTGGAAGACGCTCCCCTGGCCCGCGCGCTCTATGCCTCGGTGGAGATCGACGACGAAATTCCGGCCGAGCATTTCGAGGCCGTGGCCAAGGTCATCGGCTTCATCATGAACGGCAAGAAGCCCAAGGCGAGGGCAAGACCGCTTTAGCCGCTTAAAAAGCGTAATTCAGACGCCCTCTGACCTTGCGTTCCATAAAGAGTATCCTCCGAAGGTCTTCGAGTGAGTCGCGACCTGATCGCTGAACAAGGATTGCCGCCGTCCATGGCCGAAATGCCCGTCCAGGACATCGCCGAACACGACGCGCCGCGTCGCCGCTTCGATCCCTACATCTGGGGCGCGGCGGTTTTCTTCGTGGCCGCGGCGGGCCTGGCGGCGATGCCGGCCATGCGGGCTGGGCCGACCACCCTGGCCGGCCTGTTGCTGCTGGGCGGGGTCGCGGGCGTGGCTATTCTGGGCCTGGTCGCCATCCGGGCCTCTGCCCACCATGAAAGCGACGTGGACGCCACCGAAGGCTTTATCGACGCGCTGAGCGAGCCGGCCGCCTTGGTCGCCGCCGACGGCCGCCTGATGGCCTCCAACACCGCTTGGCGCGGCGTGATGGGCGAGGCCAAGCGCCTGCCCAAGGGCGTGGCGGGCTCCGGCCTGTTCGCCGCCCTGGTCCGGGCCCGCAAGGGCGAGATGGCCGAGGGCGTGCTGCGCGTCGACGGCGAAGAACGCATCGCCACCGTTTCTCGTCTTGCTGGCGGTCGCCTGTTGGTGCGCCTGGCCCCGCCCGCCGTGATCCACACGATCGCCTCCGAGCTTCCCGTCGCCCCCAAGGTCGAGGCCGTGGCGCCGCCGCCGGGGTCGCTGGACGCTTTCTCGGGCGCCTCGCCGTTCGGCGCGGCCTTGCTGGAGGGACTGGACCCGTTCAATTCCCGCATCCTCGAGGCCAATCCCGCCCTGTCGGCGATGGCCGGTCCGAACGCCAAGGCCGGGGTGCTGTTTGGCGACCTGATCGAGCCCTCCACCCGCACCGAGGCCGAGACCCGAATGGCCGGCGGCAAGGCCGGGCCGTTCGAGGTGCGCCTGTCACGCGACCCGACCCGCATCGCTCACCTCTATCTCTATCGGGCCGAGGGGCGTCTGGTCGCCTACATGATCGACGTGTCCGAGCAGAAGCAGATCGAGCTTCAGCTGGCCCAGGCCCAGAAGATGCAGGCCATTGGCCAGCTGGCCGGCGGCGTCGCCCACGACTTCAACAACCTGCTGACCGCCATCCAGCTGCGCCTGGACGAGCTGCTGCATCGTCATCCGGTCGGCGATCCCTCGTATGAAGGCCTCAACGAAATCCGGCAGACAGGCGTTCGCGCCGCTGACCTGGTGCGCAAGCTGCTGGCCTTCTCGCGCAAGCAGACCGTGCAGCGCGAGGTGCTGGACCTGGGCGAGCTGATTTCCGAGTTCGAGGTTCTGCTGCGCCGTCTGTTGCGCGAAGACGTCAAGTTGATCACCGACTATGGCCGCGACCTGCCGCAGGTGCGGGCCGACAAGAGTCAGCTGGAAACGGCGGTCATGAACCTGGCCGTCAACGCCCGTGACGCCGTGCGCGCCGCCAAGGGCGGCGGCGTGGTCCGCATCCGCACCGCGCGCCTGACCCAGGAAGAGGCCGTGGCTCTGGGCTTCCCCGGCGCTGATGGCGACACCGCCTTCATCGAGGTTTCCGACGACGGTCCGGGCATCCCGCCCGACGTCATGGGCAAGATCTTCGACCCGTTCTTCACCACCAAGCCGGTGGGCGAGGGCACTGGCCTGGGCCTTGCCACTGTCTATGGCATCGTCAAGCAGAGCGATGGCTGGATCCACGTCCACAGCCGTCCGGATGAAGGCGCCGCCTTCCGGATCTTCCTGCCGGTGCATGTTCCCACCCAGGCCGCACTGGCGGAGGCCGCCGCCGTCGCCGCCGCGCCGGCCAAGGTGCGTCCGCCCCGTGACCTGTCGGGCGCCGGCCGTATCCTGTTCGTCGAGGACGAGGACGCCGTGCGCGGGGTCGCCGCCCGCCTGTTGCGCGCACGCGGCTACGAGGTGCTGGAAGCCTGCGATGGCGAAGAGGCCCTGCTGATCGCCGAGGCCCATGCCGGCACCATCGACCTGCTGATCAGCGACGTGATCATGCCGGGCATCGACGGCCCGACGCTGCTGAAGAAGGCGCGCGGCTATCTGGGCAACGCGCCGGTGATGTTCATCAGCGGCTATGCCGAGGCCGAGTTCAGCGATCTGCTGGAAGGCGAGACGGGCGTGACGTTCCTGCCCAAGCCGATCGACATCAAGACCCTGGCCGAGCGTGTCAAGCAGCAGATGGCGGCGGCCTAGAAAGACGCGGCGGGAGCTTACGAGCCCCCGCCATCGTCCTCAGGCGTTGTCGATCGCCTTGATGATGTGATCGACGCTCTGGCCGGTCAGATCCTTGGCGATCTCGCCCGCCAGTTTGGCCTGCAGCGGCTTGGCCCAGTGCTTGCGCAGTTCGCCCAAAGTCCTGGGTGCGGCGATGACCAGCAACTGGTCGAAGTCGCCGGCGCCGGCCTGATGGTTCAGCAGCGCGGCCACGCCGGCGGCGAAGCCATCTTCCGCCCGCGTGCTGTCGTCGGGATTGGCCGAGCTCGACTGATGCCCGCCGGATCCCGCGGCGGACCCGTCGACCGCCGGCGTCGGCAGGGCCGACAACTGGGGCTCATGGTCCCCGGTGTTCTTGAACAGCAGCAGCTTTTCGCCGTCGACGACGGCCACCACGGCGCCCTTGGGAAGTATCATCGCGTCCATCCTTCACGGTTCACAAGGTCGTTGAGCGGCTGAGAGCCGCCGACGTTGCATCGGACGGTCTAATCGTCCGCGCGTTCGTAGGATGGGCACTCTCGACCGGCGCCTGCATCCCGGATCATTTCGCTTCGCGTAACGCCGTCATTGAGGCGCAGGACGTAGCCGCTGTTGGCGAGCATCGCCGCGCGGATATCCTCGCGGGCCAGGATGTCGGCGGTAACCAGGACACCGCCGCCCTTGCTGCGGTGCGCGAAACCGGCGCGCTCCAGCTTGATGACATGTCGCCGGGTGGTCTCCACCGGGATGCCGAGCGAGCGAGCAATGGCCGACAGGCTGGCGGGGCGCCGGACCTCATCGGGAAAGAACTCTTCCTCACAGTCGTCCTGGGCGGAGGGATTACGCAGGTGTTGGGTGGAAGCTTGGACAGCGGCCAGGAAGACAAGGCCCGAAATGATATCGCCGCCGAAAACATCACTCAAAAGTCCAACACATCTAAGGACGTAATCTGCCCCAAGATTCAAATGTCGACGTATGAGCGCCGGTGTCTGACGACGCCTCATGTCCACTTTCCTTTCAAATAACCACGGATCTTCCCATTTTGCGAACCGATCGCCTTGATCTGGGTCAAACCTCGACGAACAGATGCTTTGTCGGCGTTGGAGAAGAATCGTGTCGCGTGAGTTCAAGAAGCGTCGTCGACGACAGCGGGACGGTGTTCTCGAGGGGATCCTCAAGATCTCGACCGAAGCGGTGATCGTGATGGACTGCGAGACGCGGATCTCTCTGTTCAGCAAGGGCGCGGAGGCCATCTTCGGATACGACGAAGCCGAAATCCTCGGCCAGCCGGTCAGTGTTCTGATGCCGAGCGCTTTCAGGGACCGCCATGCCGGTCACGTGGAAGCGTTCGCCTCGGATGACGCCGAGACCCTGGTGATGCGCCAGCGCGGTTCGGTCGTGGGGCAGCGCAAGAATGGCGAGGTGTTCGCGCTCGAAGCCTCGCTTTCCAAACGCAAGACGCCGCGGGGGCTCGCCTTCACCGCCATTGTCCGCGACACCAGCGCGCGCGAGCGATCCCAGGAGATCCTGCGACAGTCCGAACGCCGTCTACGCATCGCCGTGCAGACGGCGACCCTGCTTGTCTTCGAGGTCGATTACGTCGCCGAGAGCCTGTTCAAGGTCGGGACGGAGGAGCCGTTCTTCGACCAGCCGATGACCTACGAGGACCTTCGCGACGAGGTCTGGTGTGGCCTGCATCCCGATCATCGCCCGGTTGGGCTGGAGGCCTGGCGAAAGCATCAGGCCACGGGCGCGCCCTTCCGCTTCGAGGCGATGTTGAACCGTCCCAGCGGGCGCGAGACCTGGGCGCTGATCACCGGTGAACTGGAAGCCGACGAAGCCGGGCGGCCCCGGCGTCTGATCTGTGCGCTGCAGGACATCACCGAACGCCGGCAGACCCAGGCCGCTCTTGGCGCGGCCCTCGAGGACGCCAAGGTCGCTAGCGACGCCAAGAGCGCCTTCCTCGCGACGATGAGTCACGAGATACGCACGCCCCTGAACGGGGTGTTGGGCATGGCTCAGGTGATGGCCCTTGACGAGTTGACACCCGCCCAGCGCGCCCGGATCGAAGTGATCCAGCAATCCGGTCAGGCTCTGCTGGCGATCCTCAATGACGTTCTGGATCTCTCCAAGATCGAGGCGGGCAAGCTGAACCTTGAAGTCGCCGAGTTCGATCTGGAAACGCTGGTCAAGGGCGCCCAGGCCACCTTCGCCTCGCTGGCCAGCCAGAAAGGGCTGACCTTCATGCTGGATATCGAGGCGGCGCGCGGGACCTACCGAGGCGATCAAACCCGCGTCCTGCAGGTCCTTTACAACCTGATTTCCAATGCCGTGAAGTTCACGGAGACCGGCTCCGTCACCGTCACGGCGCGTCACGAAGCCGACGTGCTGCGCCTGACCATCGCTGACACTGGGATCGGCATGGGCGCGGCGGTCATGGGCGCGCTGTTTGCTCCATTCTATCAGGGCGACCCCTCGATGACCCGGCGTCATGGCGGAACGGGCCTGGGCCTCAGCATCACGCGGCGCCTGGTGGAGTTGATGGGCGGCGCGATCGCCGTCGACAGCGCGCCAGGTCACGGCTCTCGCTTCGTCGTCACCCTTCCGCTGATCAGGGTGTCTGGCGAGGAGCACCAGGCGCCCCCATCGCCATCCCGGCCAAACCCGCGCGCCGCGCGGCCGGAGTCGTCGATCCGGGTGCTGGTCGCCGAGGATAATCCGACCAACCAGGTGGTGATCCAGACGATCCTCGAACAGGTGGGGCTCGAGGCCTCGGTCGTCGACAATGGCCAGCTGGCGATCGAGGCCTGGCGCGCGGCGACCTATGACGTGATCCTGATGGATGTGCAGATGCCCGTTCTCGATGGACGGGAAGCCACCAAGGTCATTCGGCGCGAGGAGGCCGCGACCGCCCGTCCGCGCATTCCCATCATCGGCCTGACCGCCAACGCCCTGGCCCGCCAGATCGCGGCCTATCGCGCCGCCGGCATGGACGCCGTGGTCACCAAGCCGATCGACATCGCGGGTCTGCTCGAAACCCTTTCGCGGGTTCTTGAACCCGCAACGCCGTCTCTCGCGACCGTCCCCTAGAGTCTATGCGCTCCCCAGGCGCCGTCCGGAGTAAAGTCACTGACCAAGTTTGATATCGAAGGCGACGCATTGCGATTTCAGGTCGGCGCCACGCTGGCCCTGACCTCGCTGTTGGTGGCCAAGGGGCTCGTCGAGCGCGAAGAGATCGTTTCAGCCTTCTCCGTGGCCGCCGATCTTGAATCCGTCGAGCGCGTAAGGCTGCTGTTCCAGGCCATGGCGGAGGCCGTGCGGGCCTGCGAGGAGACATCCGCCGCCGAACACTGAAACAGGCCTGCGGCGCCGTCTATGTTCGGCGCTCCAGCATGATGATCGGGGCGTCCTTGTAGGTGGTGTGGGCCTTGATCCGGAAATCCATCTTGGCCGCCAGAGCCAGCGACGCCGCGTTGCCTGGATCGATGATGCACGGCGTCACCCTCGGCTTCAGCGCCGCGTCGATCCAGGCCAGACCCGCGGTCACGGCCTCGGTCCCGAAGCCCTGACCGTGGGACCACGCGGTCAGCACCCAACCCATTTCCGGAAGGCCCGTCAGCGAGGGCTCGATGTCACGATGAAAATCGGCGAAGCCGACCTCGCCGACATAGCGGCCGGTCGAGGTCTCGCGCACCGCCCAATAGCCGTAGCCGAGCAGGGACCACAGCCCGCGCGCCCGCAGCAGCCGCGCCCAGCTTTCCTCGCTGGTGTTGGGCCGTCCGCCGACGAAGCGCGTCACCACGGGGTCGGCCCACATGGCGGCGCTGTCGTCGAAGTCGCTGACTTCGGGCGGACGGAGCGTTAGGCGCTTGGTGACCAGGGTCGGGGGAGGGGCGAGCATGAGGACGGGACAACTCTGTTTGCGGCGCGTTGAACCCGCAGGCTACACCGCTGAAGCTTGTTTGCGAGACCCAGCATGACCACGCCTCAAGACGCCATCGCCGCCCGCCGTAAGCTGACCAACAAGCTGATCGCCGGAAAGGTCGCCGCGCGCCTGGCGCCCTTCTTCGATCCGAAGGTGGTGCTGATCGCCGGCGACGGCTCGTTACTGATGGGCGCGGCCGAGGTGATCGCCGCCTTTGACGCCCAGTTCCGCGACCCGGACTTCATCGCTTATGTCCGCACCAGCGAGGCGACTGAGATCGACAGCGCCGGTCTTCGCGCGGCCGAGCGCGGCCGATGGGTCGGAGCCTGGAAGGGAACGCCGGACCAGTCCGGGACCTATCTGGCGACCTGGAAGAAGGTCACTGGCCAGTGGGTGATCGAGAGCGAGCTCTATGTCACGCTGGATCGGGGCCGCTGATCGCTTCAGGGCAGCCCGGGTTCGCGGCCGCGCATTAAGAGAAATTAATTTACGGCTATCCCCCTCAAGGCCTACGCATTCGCCCCAACAAACTGTTCTTTAGGGGTCTCGCCTTGCAAAATCGTCGTCAGATGCTGCTGTCCACTGTCGCCGCCGGTCTGGCCGCGACGGCGCCGTCGCTTGGCCTGGCCCGCCAGGCGGCCGCGAGCGGGGAAGCCGCCAAGCTGAACGCGCTGTTCGACGCGTTCATGGCCAAGCAACTGCGCCAGTCGCCTGAGACCGCGACCGGCCTTGGCCTGGACACGGGCGATCTGGCCTGGACCAAGGGGCTGCTCAGCGACCGTTCGTTTGAGGCGATCGGCGCCAACGCGCTGCAAACCAGCGAGCAACTGGCCGCCCTGCGCGGCATCGACCGTCGCGCCTTGGCCGGCATGGACGCCGTGAACTACGACACCGTCGAGTTCGTGCTGGCTGTGCAGGATGAAGGCAACCGGAAGTTCAGCTATGGCGGCGGCGGCTCGGGCGCGCCCTATGTGCTGAGCCAACTGACGGGCTCCTACCAGTACATGCCCGATTTCCTGGACACTCAGCACGCGATCGAGACCAAGGCCGACGCCGACGCCTATCTGCAGCGCATGGAAGGGTTCGCCCGCCTGATGGATCAGGAAACCCTGATCGCCAGGAGGGACATGGCCGACGGCGTGATCCCGCCCGATTTCGTGATCGACAAGGCGTTGATCCAGATGAGGTCCTTCGCCGACACGCCGGTGGCCGACGCGCCTCTGGTCAAGTCAATCGCCCGTCGCACCAAGGAAAAGGCCATCGCCGGCGACTGGGCGGGCGAGGCGACCAAGGTCTATGAGAACTCGGTTCTGCCGGCCCTGAAGCGGCAGATCGCGCTGCTGGAAAGCGTGCGTCCCAAGGCCACCCACGACGCCGGCGTCTGGCGCCTGAAGGACGGAGCCGACTACTACGCCACCTCGCTGAAGAACTACACGACCTCGACCCTGACCCCCGACGAGATCCACCAGCTGGGCCTGGACCTGGTGAAGTCGATCTCCGTCGAGGCCGACAAGATCTTCAAGACCATGGGCATGACCAAGGGCACGGTCGGCGAGCGCATGGCCGAACTGGGCAAGGACATCTATCCGAACACCGACGCGGCCAAGGAACAGCTGATCGCGGACCTCAACACCAAGGCCAAGTGGATCGACAAGCAGCTGCCGGCCTATTTCGGCCAACTGCCCAAGGCCCCGCTGGAGATCCGCCGCGTGCCCAAGGCCATCGAGGCCGGCGCGCCGGGCGGCTACTACAACTCGCCGTCGCTGGATGGGAAGCGCCCGGGGATCTACTGGATCAACCTGCGCGACACCAAGGAGCAGGCCAAATATACCCTGACCACCCTGACGGTGCACGAGGGCGTTCCGGGCCACCATCTGCAGCTCTCCCTGTCCAACGAGGCGCAGGGCCTGCCGCTGATCCGCAAGGTCGTCGGCTTCTCGGGCTACGCGGAAGGCTGGGCGCTCTATGCCGAGCAACTGGCCGTGGAGATGGGCATCTACAAGACCGACCCCCGCGGCCACATCGGCATGCTGCACGACGCCCTGTTCCGCGCCGTCCGTCTGGTGGTCGACAGCGGCATGCACCACAAGAAGTGGAGCCGCGAACAGGCCGTCAAGTACATGGCGGAGACCATGGGCGACGAGGAAAGCGGCTCGATCACCGAGATTGAACGCTATGTCGTGTGGCCGGGCCAGGCGTGCAGCTACATGATCGGCAAGATCACCTGGCTGCGGGCCCGCGAGCGCGCCAGGAAGGCGCTGGGCAAGAAGTTCGACATCCGCAAGTTCCACGACGCCGGCCTGCTGGCGGGCATGACGCCGCTGACCGTGCTGGACAAGGTGATCGACAACTACATCGTCGCCAACGGCGGCAAGGTCTGAGGGCTTTCAGTCACACGGGAATCGGGGCGAGGGCTTTCGGGCCCTCGCGCCAGTTCGCGGGTTTTTAGCCCCAGCTCTCGGAGGCTCCGGCGCGTCGCGCCAGGGGTTTGGTCGCGGCGCTGGGTTTCAGGGCCGATTGCGGCATGTCCGCCGGTCGGCCGTACAGCCAGCCCTGCGCGAAATCGACGCCGGCCTTGCGCACCACATCCTCAACCTCGGAGGTCTCGACCATCTCGGCGACGGTGCGGATATTGAGGTCGCGGCAAAGCTCGACCAGGCGACGCACCATGGCGCCGTCGCGTCCGTTGTCAGCCAGTTCGCGAACATAGCGTCCGTCGATCTTGACGATGTCGAGATTGAGCTCCTGCAGATAGGCGAACGAGGCCGAACCTGCTCCGAAATCATCTAGGCAGACCAGCGAGCCCAGGGCGCGCAGGGACTGGATGTGGCGGTTCGCGCGCGGCAGGTCGTCGATCGTCGAGGTCTCGGTGATCTCGAAGATCAGCCGGCCCTTGGCGCGATCATACTTGTTGAGTTCGCGCTCGACATTGTCGATGAAGCTCTCGTTGACGATCGTGCGGCCCGAGACGTTCACCGCCAGCTTCAGATCCCCAGAGCGGTCCTGGGCCAGGCGGCGGATGGCCTGTTCCACGATCGCCTGGTCCAGTTCCTCGATCAGGTCGAATTCCTCGGCCATGCGGATCAGGGCGAACGGGCTGACCCCCTCCTCGAAGCGCACCAGCACCTCGTGGTGATGAGCCGCGCCCGTCATCAGATTGACCACGGGCTGGAAGGCCAGATTGAAGCGTCGCTGGCTGACCGCCACGCCCAGCGCGCCGGCCCTGGCCAGGGTGCGCTTGACCGAGCGGTTCATCGCCTCGGACAGGCTCATGGGCGGCGTGTCCTTGAGGCCCTCCCGCAGGAAATCGTCCAGCGCATAGCGCAGGGCGCGCATGGCTCGGGCCGGCGCGCCGCCGCCTTCCAGCGTCACCACGTGGGCCGCGACGTCGAGCGCGACCATCTGGCCAAGCCGGCGGGTCAGGTTCTCGGGATTGTCGTCCTTGGCGCGCAGCACGGCGAAGCGGTCATCTGACAGCCGGGTCGCCGCCGACCCGCCATGGGACTCAGCCCGCACCGCGCCGGCGACCTGGATATCGAGAGCCTCCGCTTCGGCGCGCGGCAGGCTGGCGCGCTTGTCGCCAAGACCCGAGAACTCGATCATCGCCAGTTCAAGCTCCAGGCCGGTCACCCTGGCGGCCTCGAACAGGCCCTTGGCGATATCCTCGAACGACTCGCGCGGATGCAGGCCCTTGTCATCGACCTTGGCGCTGCTGGCCTGGCCGGAGGTGACGGCGCAGGAAATCCGTCCCTTGTTCTCCGGTAGGGCGCGCATCACCACGTTGACATGGCGATCTTCGCCGTCCGCCAGGCGCAGGGAAACCGGGCCCCGTCGCGCCCCGTCGTCGGCGCAGGCGAGAATCGCATCGATCAGCGATCCGTCGACCTCGGCGAACAGGTCTCGCCAGACCTTGCCGGACAGTGCGGCTTCGCTTTGGCCGAGGATGCGCTGGGCGGCGCCCAGGGCCATGTCGATCTTGCCGTCGCGAATCTCGACAAGCAGGTCAGCGCTGGCGAAGGCCAGTCCCAGCAGGCGGCGCGGATCGATGGACAAGTCGGACTTCCCCCAAGAACTCCGGATAATCGCACGCGCGTCTTAAAGACCCCTTGCTCCCAAGGGCGTAAATCGCGCGCCTCGGTGTGTGGCGTTACCCGATATGAGGAACGGCGGGCCGTGACGACGGGAACGTCGTCCGCCACGCGCGCTGCGTGGAAGGCTCTGTTCTTCGCCTTGCGGAAAAGAACATCTTGCGAACATGGAACAAAGCATGTACGCATTAATCATTCCACAGGCGGATGAGCGCGGCGGGCGCGAACCTCCGATCCCTCGGTTGGAATCATGGAATAAGGGCGGACCTTAAATGAGCAATCAGGCGGCTTTGAAACTCGTGGGCAAGGAAGACGGCGACAAGCAGCGCGCGCTCGAAGCGGCGCTGGCGCAGATCGATCGGGCCTTCGGCAAGGGCTCGGTCATGAAGCTGGGCGAAAAGGGCAAGGTCGAGATGGAGTCGGTGTCCACCGGCTCGCTCGGGCTCGATATCGCCCTCGGCATTGGCGGCCTGCCCAAGGGCCGGGTGATCGAGATCTATGGCCCCGAAAGCTCGGGCAAGACGACCCTGGCCCTGCACGTGGTGGCCGAGGTTCAGAAGGCCGGCGGCACCGCCGCCTTCGTCGACGCCGAGCATGCGCTGGATCCGGGCTATGCGTTCAAGCTGGGGGTCAATCTCGACAACCTGCTGGTCTCGCAACCCGACAACGGCGAGCAGGCGCTCGAGATCACCGATACGCTAGTGCGCTCGGGCGCGGTCGACATCGTGGTCATCGACTCGGTGGCCGCCCTGACGCCCAAGGCCGAAATCGAAGGCGAGATGGGCGACAGCCTGCCGGGTCTTCAGGCCCGACTGATGAGCCAGGCGCTGCGCAAGCTGACCGGCTCGATCAACAAGGCCAACACCATCGTCATTTTCATCAACCAGATCCGTCACAAGATCGGCGTGATGTACGGCAGCCCCGAGACCACCACGGGCGGCAACGCTCTGAAGTTCTACGCTTCGGTGCGCCTGGATATCCGTCGCACGGGTTCGGTTAAGGTGCGCGACGAGATCATCGGCAACAACGTCCGGGTCAAGGTGGTCAAGAACAAGGTCGCCCCGCCGTTCCGCGAGGTCGAGTTCGACATCATGTACGGCGAGGGGATCTCCAAGCTGGGCGAAATCATCGATCTGGGCGTCAAGGCCGGGATCATCGACAAGGCCGGCTCGTGGTTCTCCTACAATAGCCAGCGCATCGGCCAGGGTCGCGATAACGCCCGTGAATTCCTGAAGGCCAACAAGGACATGTGCGACGAGATCGAAGCTGCGGTCCGCAAGTCTTCCCAGAAGATCGAGGAAGAGCTTCTGGTCGGCGGTCCCGAGGACGGCGACGAATAGTCCCAGACAGGTTTCGCGACCTTTGCCTGCCCGGGCGTTTCCCGCCTGACTATGACGCCCGTGGCTCCCCGCCGCGAAGGCCGCGATCCCCCGGACGCCTGGACCCCATGCCAGGCGTCCGATTTCGTTTATCCTTCCGCCTGACCGAGGACGCGGCCCGAAGAGCCAGGTGGGGGAGGGGCTGGATCTGGCCTTGCTCCAACGGGGCTGCCGCCCAATCATGCGCTCAGTGACGACGCCGACGAACCCATCTCAACCGCCCAAGCCGAAGCGCGAGCCGCTGGCGCAGAGGGGGCGAGTTTCCGTCATCGACCGTCCCATATCCGCCAACACGCCACGCCCGACGCCAACTCGGTTTCCACTCCGCCGAAAACCGCGCTATGCAGCCCCAACCTCCGGTTCGCCGGACCTGCTGAACACCTGAGATTCCCATGCCTAAGCTGAACGAGATCCGCGGCGCCTTCCTCGACTACTTCGGCAAGGCCGATCACGCGATTACGCCTTCCGCGCCCCTGGTGCCGCAGAACGACCCGACGCTGCTGTTCGTTAATGCGGGCATGGTGCCGTTCAAGAACGTGTTCACGGGCGCCGAGGCCCCGGCCTATCCGCGCGCGGTCAGCTCGCAGAAGTGCGTTCGCGCCGGCGGTAAGCACAACGACCTGGACAATGTCGGCTACACGGCCCGCCACCACACCTTCTTCGAGATGCTGGGGAACTTCTCGTTCGGCGACTATTTCAAGGAACAGGCGATCACCCACGCCTGGACCCTGCTGACCCGCGACTTCGCCCTTCCCAAGGACAAGCTGCTGGTCACGGTCTATCATACCGATACCGAAGCGGCCGATCTGTGGAAGAAGATCGCCGGACTGTCCGATGACCGCATCATCCGCATCGCGACCAACGACAATTTCTGGTCGATGGGCGACACCGGTCCGTGCGGCCCGTGCTCCGAGATCTTCTTCGACCATGGCGAAGGCATCGCCGGCGGCCCCCCCGGCAGTCCCGATGAAGACGGCGACCGGTTCATCGAGATCTGGAACCTGGTGTTCATGCAGTTCGAGCAGCTGGCCGGCGGTGAGCGCCTGTCGCTGCCCAAGCCCTCGATTGACACCGGCATGGGCCTGGAGCGCGTCGCAGCCGTGTTGCAGGGCGTGCACAACAACTACGACATTGACCTGTTCAAGACCCTGATCGCCGCCAGCGTCGAGCTGACCGGCGTCAAGGCTGAAGGCGCCGAGGCCCCGTCGCACCGCGTGATCGCCGACCACCTGCGTTCGACCTCGTTCCTGTTGGCCGACGGCGTCACGCCCTCGAATGAAGGGCGCGGCTATGTCCTGCGCCGGATCATGCGCCGGGCCATGCGCCACGCCTATCTGCTGGGCGCGCAGGAGCCCCTGATGCACCGCCTGGCCCCGACCCTGGTGGCCGAGATGGGCCAGGCCTATCCGGAACTGCGCCGCGCCGAGGCCTCGATCGTCGAGACCCTGCGCCAGGAAGAAGAGCGCTTCCGGGTCACCCTGGGCCGCGGCATGGGCCTGCTGGACGAGGCGACCGCCAACCTGACCGCCGGCGGCGTGCTGGACGGTGAAACCGCCTTCAAGCTCTACGACACCTACGGCTTTCCGCTGGACCTGACCCAGGACGCCGTGCGCGCCAAGGGCATCACGGTCGACACCGACGGCTTCGATGTGGCCATGGATCGCCAGCGCACCATGGCCCGCGCCAACTGGGCCGGCTCGGGCCAGACCGGCGCGGCCGCCGCCTGGTTCGGCATCAAGGAACGCTCGGGCCCGACCAACTTCGTCGGCTATGACAACACCGAGACCACGGGCGTGGTGAAGGCCATCCTGGCCGACGGCGCGGAGGTCGATGCCGCCGCCGCTGGCCAGACCGTCGAGATCCTGCTGGACCGCACGAGCTTCTATGCCGAGAGCGGCGGTCAAGC
The DNA here is from genome assembly GCF_965279145.1 of Caulobacter sp. NCBI lineage: Bacteria > Pseudomonadati > Pseudomonadota > Alphaproteobacteria > Caulobacterales > Caulobacteraceae > Caulobacter > Caulobacter sp. The sequence continues at coordinate 209,283 of NZ_OZ257139.1, read as the reverse complement.
CGGCGACACGGGCATGATCGAGGTCGCGGGCGTTGAAAGCCGCGTGCTCGACACCCAGAAGCAGGCCGGCGAGCTCTATGTTCACCGCGTCGAACTGGCCGGCGACCTGAAGGTCGGCGACAGCGTGGTCGCCTCGGTGGACGCCGCGCGGCGGGCCACCACCCGCTCGAACCACTCGGCCGCCCACCTCGTTCACGCCGCCCTGCACCATGTGCTGGGCCCGCACGTCGCCCAGAAGGGCCAGATGGTCGATGGCGAGCGCATGCGTTTCGACTTCAGCCACGGCGGCCCGCTGTCGCCCGACGAGATCGAGCGCATCGAGGCCGAGGTCAACGCGGTGATCCGCCAGAACGTGCCCGCCGAGACCAAGGAAATGGCGCCGCAGGAGGCGATCGAGGCCGGCGCCGTGGCGCTGTTTGGTGAGAAGTACGGCGACAGCGTCCGGGTCCTGACCCTGGGCAAGTCGCTGGTCGAGGCCGGCAAGGCCTATTCGGTCGAGCTGTGCGGCGGCACCCATGTGGCCCGCACCGGCGACATCGCTCTGTTCAAGATCGTCTCGGAACAGGGCGTGGCCGCCGGCATCCGCCGCATCGAGGCCCTGACCGGCGAGGCGGCTCGCCGCTTCCTGCTGGACCAGGCCGGCGTCGCCAAGGCCCTGGCCGACCAGTTCAAGACCCCGGTGCTGGAGGTCGGCGCGCGCGTCGAGGCCCTGATCGCCGAGCGCAAGTCGCTGGAGAAGCAGCTGGCCGAGGCCAAGAAGCAGTTGGCCCTGGGCGGAGGCGGCGCGGCCTCGGGTCCGGAAGACATTGCCGGCACGGCCGTGATCGCCAGGATCCTGGATGGCGTCGGCGGCAAGGAACTGCGCGGCGTGGCCGAGGAGTTCAAGAAACAGCTGACCAGCGGCGTTGTGGCCCTGGTCGGAACCGGCGAAGGCAAGGCGGCCGTGACCGTGGCTGTCACCGCTGACCTGACGGCGAGGTTCAGCGCCGCCGAGCTGGCCAAGGCCGCTGTGCTGGCCATGGGCGGCCAGGGGGCGGGCGGCAAGGCCGACTTCGCCCAGGGCGGCGCGCCCGACGCGACAAAGGCCCAGGATGGTCTGGACGCGATCAAGGCGGCCATCGCGGGCTAGGGCCTGTTTAGCTCGTAACATGGGAACCCGCCGTCTCGCAGGAGGCGGCGGGTTTTTCTTTGCGATCAGCTGCTCAGGAAGGTCGAGAGCTTGTTGCCGTCCGGATCCCGGACGTAAGCGCCATAGTGGCCGTCGCCATAGGCGGGTCGGGGGCCGGGCGGTCCTTCACACGTGCCCCCATGGGCCAGGGCCGCCGCGTGAAAGGCGTCGATCTGGGCGGTGTTTTCAGCCTGCAGGCCCACCATGATGCCGTTGCCGGCGCGGGCCGCCTGGCCGTCATGGGGTTTGCAGATGAACACCTTGGCGTCGCCGCCTTCCGGGCCGTACCCGATCCAGTCGCCCTGTCGCCACAGGCGCTGCTGGCCCAGCACGGCGAAGACGGCGTCGTAGAAGCTCTGGGCGCGATCGAGGTCGTTGGCGCCGATGGTGACGTAGCGGATCATGGTGGGTGTCCTCCTTGGAGACCCAGACTAGCCGCAAGGCGACGCTTCAATCCAGAACGGAACAGGAACTAGCTGACACCCTGTGTCAGCATGATCGCGACAGCCGACAGGGTCACGCACGCCGCCGCCGTGGTGAGGGCCACGGTTCGGGCGCCGCCTCGGGCGAATACGCCCAGGGCGCGGGTCTGGATGAAGACGTTGACCGCCGTCGGGGTGGCGGCCAGCAGGGTGGCGCCCAGGCGGAAGGCGGTCGGCGCGTCGGTCAGGCCCACGGCCAGCCAGGTCAGGACGGGCAAGGCCAGCAGCTTGGCCGCCGCCGCCGCCAGGACGGGTCCGGTGCGGGGCGCGGCTTCGCTTTCGGACGATCGCAGGGCCAGGGCCGCGCCCAGGGCCACCAGCGCCACGGGGCTGCCTGACACCGCCGCGGCGCCTACAGCGCGGTCCAGGAGGTCGGGCAGGGCCAGGCCTGTCAGCGCCATGACCACGCCGATCAGGGATGCAGCGACGATCGGGTTACCCAGAGCCCGCAGCGCCGAGCCGGGTATCGAGCGTCCCGCCGCCCAGCCCAGCAGGGCGATGCCGGTGGCGGCGATCAGCACGAAGTCCACGGCCACGACGCCGGCCGCCAGTCGGGCCGCTTCGGGGCCAAGCACGGCGGCGGCGACGGGCAGGCCCAGGAAGGCGCTGTTGCCCAGTCCGCCGGACAGGGCGGCGCCGGCGCGTTCCTCGCGGGTCCAGCCCAGCGCCAGACCCACGACCAGCAGTCCCGCCATCACCGTCAGCGCCGCCCCGGCGAAGGCCGCCAGGCCCCAGGCCAGGGCGGGGCCGGGCGTGCCGATCCGCGACAGCGAATGGATCAGCAGGGCCGGGAAGCCGATCCAGAATACATAGGCCGACAGGCCGCGCGACATCGGCTCGTCCAGCAGGCGCAGCCGAACCAGGGCCACGCCGGCGCCGACCAGCAGGAAGAACGGCAGCACCCGCGACAGGATGTCGAGCACGAGATGGATCACAGGGCGCGGGTTCCGGGTGGGAGGACGCCCCGCTCTATCACCTGGCGGCGGTCGGCGACCAGCCCGGCAGGGTCAGGCGATAGACGAGGATCAGGTTGTCGGTGTCGCCGGCCGGGCTGCCGTCGGCGGCCTTGACCCCGGCGTCGAAGGCGACGCCGCCGACCATGCCGCTGGCGGTCTGGAAGTCGTTGTCCGAGCCGATGAACAGGAAGGCGTCGTGGGGGGTCTTGGGGTCCAGGGCGGGCTCGAGCGCCAGGGCCTCGAACTTTTCGGGCAGGGTGAAGGCGTTCGAGGCGGCGTTGTCGATGTTGAGGCCAAGCCGCGCCAGCTGGCCGGGGTTGATCAGGTTGACCAGCTCGACCTGGCCGACCGGGACGATCCCGGCTTCCAGCACGCCATTGGGCGCGATGGGCCGGGTCGAGGTCTCATAGGGCGTGCCGGCGAGATTGGTCGCGCCGGTGGTGTCGATCAGCAGCACGCTGCGATAGACCGCCGGCCGGGTCGCGCCGTTGCCGCGTCCATTGCCGTCGCGGGCCAGAACCAGGAACTGGTGATCGTTCAGGGCCAGGATCTCGGACTGGGCGGCGGTCTTGTCGGGCGCGGCGCCGTCGCCCTTGTTGCGGAACACCGGCAGCTGGACGACGTATTCCGCCACCGGCGCGGCCGGGGTGGCGGTCTTGCTGATGTCGTACAGGAACAGGCGGGTGTTGGCCCGGCTCTGGTCGGCGTCCTTGCCGGGGGCCGAATCCTGCACGGTCGCGCTCTGCAGCAGGGCGGCCAGGCGCTTGCCGCCCGGGACGATGCTGACGCCTTCGAGGCCCTGGTTGTTGCGACGCCCGGTGTCCGGGGCCTTGGCGCCGGTCAGCGTCAGCGCGCCGCCGCTCATCGGGGCCACGGCCGCGACCGGGGCGATCACGCCCATCAGGGCGCCGGTCTTGTCGAAGCGGTAGATGTTGGCGGCATATTCGTCGGACACGTAGAAGCCGCCGTCGGCGGCGATGGCCAGGCCCTCGCTGTCCAGGCTGGTGCGGCCGGCGGCGGCGGGTTCGGCCGGGTCGAGGCCCGTGAAGGTCTGGCCCTTGGCGTCCTTCAGCAGCAGGCCGCCGGTCGGGGTCAGCGTCACCTGGTCCGGGGCGGCGACGCCCGCGCCGACATGGGGCGCGAAGGTGAAGCTGAAGCGGTGCAGGCGGCCGGCATAGTCGGAGGTGCCGACGATCGTGCCCACGCCGTTGGGGCCGCGATCGGGCAGGGTGGTCAGGCTGCCGGCATAGGTCCCGTCGGCCAGCCGGCGCCAGTCGGTGATGGCCATGGCCGAGAACGAGCCCAGGGTGTCGCCGTGGAAATCGCGGGTCGAGGCCGCCAGCCGGCCGGCCCCCACCAGGCCGTGATTGACCAGCTTGGCGCCCTGGAACTCCACGGTGACCGCGCCCTGCGCGGTGGCGACGTTGGGGCGAGACCAGGCGGTCGGCTGGGCCGCCACGGCCGTGGCCATGGCCAGCAGCGAGGCGGCGGCGAACAGCAGCGGGCGGGCGAAACGGATCATGGCGCGGGCTTCCAGCGAGAGGGCCCCACGCGGTTACCAGCCTAGCTTGATGCTTCAGTGACAGCGCGACTGGCGGCCTGGCGATCCTCGCGCGGCAGCCGGATGTGGACCAGCTTCCAGGTGAACAGCGCGCGCCGCTGGAAGGTGAACACCGTCACGCGGCGGGGATCGCCGGGCCGCTTCATGCCCACCCGCACCCGGTTGGGATCCCAGTAGACAATGGTCGGATAGGGGCCCTGGAGGGTGGCCTTGACCTTGCCGGTCGTCGTCTCCGGGCGGGGCGGCCCGGTGGGCGCCGACCCGGGCGCATAGCCCCGGGTCAGGGCCCAGAGGCCGGCGACGGTCAGATAGCGATCGACCTTGGGCTCGGGCGGGGCGATGGGCTCGATGGCCCGCCGCATCGCGCCCAGAGGGTCGCGCCAGATCGAGGGCGGCTCGGCGGCCGTCGCCGGAGCGTCCTCCTGCAGCTGGCCGGTCAGGCTGCGCCGCACGGACGGAAAGTCGACCAGCTCGCTGATCGCCTGCACGTCTTCGTACTGCGCAGCCGCCTTCAGGGCCCGGAAGGCGAACCACGGCGCCGTGGCGAAGGCCGCCGCGAACACGAAGATCCCCAGGACGATCAGGTCCCAGATCCGCTTCTGCAAACTCATGTCGGGTCTCGGGCCAGTGAAGGTTAACGCGGCATAGAAGGGGTAATCGCCGCCGCCTCGCAAGGGGCTTCGCGCGGCGCGGGACCCTCATCGGTCGCCGCCGCGCCCCCATCCCGAACCAGGGCGTCCTGAACCTGGGCGGCCTTGGCGGCCCGAACCTGGGCGTCGCGCGCCTCATCCAGGGCCTTCAGGGCGAACAGCTTGTCGATGCGCTTGTCGAACTCGCGATACAGCCGCGCCCTGCGCGCCTTCGGCCAGGCCGGATCGTGGGCGGGGGCGGGGCGGGGGTACAGGCGGGCTCGGGTGCGGCTACGGGGCATGGGAACTCCTTTGAGATGAGGCGCGAGGTCTCGGCCTCGCGCTTTCGCTGCGAAGATGGGGGAGGGATGCGGAGCGTCCGGGCCGGGCCCGGAGACTTGGAAAAAATACCGTTTCGACTCGGACAGAACGCTCCGCGCGACCGTTATTCGACGGCTTCCGGCCCCTGGGCGCTGTTGACGCCAGACCGTCTAGGCCGCCGACGGCGGGCCAGGCCGCGAGGCCTGGTCCCGGACCGCGAACGTTTCCGCTCGCCTGCCGCCCTCGCCAACCCTGTCATCCCACGTCGTTTTTGTTTTCCACGGCCGACCGCCGCCAGAGGGATGGAGGTCGCGCCGATCCCCACGTGGAGAACCGACGCCGTCGACGAGCGCGTCTCCGCTCGATCGCCCCCCAAGGCCGCGAAGGTCGCTGGCCGCGCGCCCTCCCCATCGCCTCAAGGTGAAGACAGTATAGGCCGACGCGTGGAGCGGGGGATAAGCGCTGTTCCAGACAAGCCATTTCAACGTCTTAGGCGTGGATGGCGGGGTAGACAGGCTTTCTGCTGACAGCTTCTGGCGCCGCCGCGCGCTAGGCCTGTCGCGCGGGCGCGCCGCCCGGCCAGCAGGTCCCGGTCACTAGCCCTGGCAAGGGAGACACCATGACCATCCCCAGCCCCGCCGTCGTCGAGCTTCGCCAATACACCCTGCATCCGGGCCGGCGCGACGCCCTGATCACCCTGTTCGAGCGGGAATTCGTCGAGAGCCAGCAGGCGGCGGGCGTCACCCTGATCGGCCTGTTCCGCGATCTGGACGATCCCAACCGCTTCGTCTGGCTGCGCGGCTTCACCGACATGGAGCAGCGGCGAGCGGCCCTGACCGCCTTCTATGACGGCCCGGTCTGGGCCGCCCATCGCGACGCGGCCAACGCGACCATGATCGACAGCGACGACGTCCTGCTGCTGCAGCCCCACCCTATGCGGGCCGGGGCTGAAAGGCCGTGGACCGGTGGCGACCGACTGCTGACCCTCACCGTCCAGACCCTCGACACCGCCCTGGACGTGCCCGACCCCGGTCACCCCGGCGCCGAGATCCTCGCCGCCTGGGTCACCAACCCGGCCGAAAACACCTTTCCCCGCCTGCCGGTGCGCGAGGGCGAGCGGGTGCTGGTCTGGATGACGGCCTATGCGGACGAGGCGGCGTTGGCTGCGGACGAGGCGGGGGTTTCGGACGCGGGGGTGATGCAGAGGCTGCGGCTGGCGCCGACGGGGCGGTCGCGGGTGTGGTGAGGAGGGGAAGGGAAACAGAGGTGGTATTGACGAGATAAATCTACGATGAGTAGAATTATCGGTGCCCACAATCCTGCGCATCAACGGCTACCGGTTCTACTTTTACAGCCATGAGCCGAACGAGCCGCCGCACGTTCATGTCGATAGGGGCGACGCATCCCTGAAGGCGTGGCTCACGCCCGTGGCTCTGGCGCGCAACCTCGGCTACCGGGCGCACGAGTTGAATGTTATCCTCACCCTTGTGCGCGAGCACAGGGTCACCCTCGTGGAGGCATGGCATGAGCATTTTGGCGACAGCCGCTGACGAGCGCGTGCGCGACGTCCGCTGTGATGATGAACGGCTGGTGGTCGAACTCATGGACGGCCGCAGCATCGCCGCGCCGCTCGCCTGGTATCCGCGCCTGCTGAAGGCCACGCCGGCGCAGCGTGCCCATTGGGAAGTCGCGGGCGGTGGATACGGCATTCACTGGCCGGACCTGGACGAGGACCTCAGCACCGAAGGCCTGCTGCGCGGGGCGCCGGCGGCGCGATAATCGACTTTCGCGCAGGAGGTTTGACGTGGAAACCCGGCCCTTTGACCCGGCGGAATACCTCGACAGTGATGAGGCCATAGCTGCCTATCTCGCCGACGCGCGCGCGGGCGGTGCGGAGGAGTTCGCAGACGCGGTCGACGTCGTGGCCCGGGCCCGGGCGGCTCATGGAGGGGTCTTCACGGACGCGGGTTCAGCGAGAGGTCCTTCCGGGGCGGCGCCAAGGTGTCTGAAGGCTAAGCCGGGATCGTTGATCGTCATGACCACTGCGTCAAATTCGGCTGACGAGCGCGTGCGCGACGTCCGCTGTGATGACGAACGGCTGGTGGTCGAACTCGTGGACGGCCGCAGCGTCGCCGCGCCGCTGGCCTGGTATCCGCGCCTGCAGGCGGCCACACCCATCCAGCGCGCCCACTGGGAGATCGCGGGCGGCGGGGTAGGTGGGTCGCGCAGGGCTTCGTGTTCTGAGTGCGGCTTGCGTCAGGCCGAGATACTTTCATCTAACTCGCGCAGCCGCTGCTCGATTTGAGCCGCGAACTGATAAATGTCCGTCAAATCTCCGATCACGTGACGTGTCTCTTCCTTGCCAGAGAATGTTCCGAAGTATTTTGTCGTAATTCCATTAAAGTGCATGCGCGCTATACTCTTGCGATTGTTGTCATCGAGCAGAATAGCGCAGTAGGATTTAGCGTCACGCATAACGACGCGCTTAGGGTGCACAAGCCGAGAAGCGATAGCCTGTACGATATGGAAGCCGGAAAACTCCTCGGCTGTCGTCGTAACCTCTTCCTCAATCGTATCGGCCTCGCCGATAGTCTCGGTAGGTTTGGGTGTAGAAGCATTTAGTGCGGAGGATAGGCGCTCGGTCACCATGTCTCGAACCATCGTTGAGATCGTGCTTACGAGTAGCTTAGCCGTATTGTCTTTAATGGCTGCGGTGACGTTACCGGTGTAGACGCGTCTCGCCAAAAGCCTGACAAATTCCTCCGATGGCTCCGAAAACTCTTTCTCAAGTTCTTTTCTGAGTGAAGATTGTATTTTTAGATTTCCAGCTTCCTTTACTATTTTTTCAATGTCGAAAGTAGATTTAGCGAAATTTTCAAGTGTCTTGATATCTGTGGGTTTAATCGCATCCATGCTGAATGTGAAAAATGGTTTATTATCCATCTTGTTCGGAGCTTCGATATCAGAATAAAACTGATAGACGACGCCGTTTGTCAGGAGCGCAAGGCGGGCCTCGGTCACAGAAAAGTAACGGAACAACTGCCCCGCATGATTGAGATTTAGCTCTGATGACGACGGCTTACACTCGATAAGGACAGTGACCTTGCCACCACTGCAGATGGCATAATCGACCTTTTCGCCCTTCTTGGTTCCCACGTCCGCTGTGTATTCGGGGACGACCTCTGAGGGATTGAAAACGTCGTATCCGAGCGCTTGAATGAAGGGCATGACCAAGGCTGTTTTCGCGGCCTCTTCTGTCAGCAGCACCTCACGGTGTTCAATTGTGCGCTTTTGCAGTTCCGCGAGTCGCATAGCCAAGTCCATGGTTCCCCCTCTCTCGAGCCAGTTGTGAGCAGATTTTTCTGGCCACTTCAGGTGGTCTGGCGCAGCTTGGCACTATTCACGTGAGTTCCGCGTTAGTCACGCTTTTGGTTGCTTTGGTGGAAATCTAGCCAAATTCGGCATGGTCTGCTGGCGTGATACCCTGCCATTGCTAGGCGCGGCCTCGCCGGATCTGGCGGGATTGGGTAGGGCCACGCCACCGCCCTGAAAGACGGCCGCTAGGCGGGGCGTCGGGTGACCCTCAGACCCTAAAACGCCGCTCTCCCCGGCGAAAGCCGGGGTCCAGATCTAACCCGCAGCGGGCGTTGTTCTGGCTCCGTCAGACGGCGTGTCATCCCCAAACGAAAAACGCCCCCCGGTTTCCCGGGAGGCGCTGATTTCATCTTATCCCTACGGGGGAGGAGCGCCCCCGGGTCGCGCGAAGCGCGCTCCCGAGGACAGGCCCCCTCCGCGCGGAGGGGGCCTGTCTTTCGACCACTCGCCCCCACCGGCCCGCTTCGCGGTCGTCCGCCCCCATAGGGGGCGGATGAATTAAGCCATGGCCTTCTGGAGGTTCTCGTCGATCTTGTCGAGGAAGCCTTCGGTGGTCAGCCACGACTGCTTGTCGCCGACCAGCAGGGCCAGGTCCTTGGTCATGAAGCCGCTTTCGACGGTGTCGACGCAGACCTTTTCGAGGGTCAGGGCGAACTTGGCCAGCTCGGCGTTGTCGTCCAGCTTGGCGCGGTGGGCCAGGCCACGCGTCCAGGCGAAGATCGAGGCGATCGAGTTGGTCGAGGTGCTCTGGCCCTTCTGGTGCTGGCGATAGTGACGGGTCACGGTGCCGTGGGCGGCCTCGGCTTCCACCGTCTTGCCGTCCGGGGTCATCAGCACCGAGGTCATCAGGCCCAGCGAGCCGAAGCCCTGGGCGACGATGTCGGACTGCACGTCGCCGTCGTAGTTCTTGCAGGCCCAGACATAGCCGCCCGACCACTTGAGGGCCGAAGCCACCATGTCGTCGATCAGGCGGTGCTCGTAGTGGATGCCGGCGGCCTTGAACTTGTCGGCGTATTCGGCGTCGAAGATCTCCTGGAAGATGTCCTTGAAGCGGCCGTCATAGGCTTTCAGGATGGTGTTCTTCGTCGACAGATAGACCGGATAGCCGCGGCCCAGGCCGTAGGCGAACGAGGCGTGCGCGAAGTCGCGGATCGACTCGTCGAGATTGTACATGCCCATCGCCACGCCGGCGCCGGGGGCCTGGTAGATCTCGTGTTCGATGACCGCGCCGTCCTCGCCGACGAACTTCATCGTCAGGACGCCCTTGCCGGGGAACAGGAAGTCGGTGGCCTTGTACTGGTCGCCGAACGCGTGGCGGCCGACGATGATCGGCTGGGTCCAGCCGGGCACCAGGCGCGGCACGTTCTGGCAGATGATCGGTTCACGGAAGATCACGCCGCCCAGGATGTTGCGGATCGTGCCGTTGGGCGACTTCCACATCTTCTTGAGATTGAATTCCTTCACGCGGGCTTCGTCAGGCGTGATGGTGGCGCACTTGACGGCGACGCCGTGCTTCTTGGTGGCCTCGGCGGCGTCGATCGTCACCTGGTCGTTGGTGGCGTCGCGGTTCTCGACCGACAGGTCGTAGTAGTCGAGTTCCAGGTCCAGATACGGGAAGATCAGCTTATCCTTGATAAGCTTCCAGATGATCCGGGTCATTTCGTCGCCGTCCATATCGACAACGGGATTGGCGACTTTGATCTTGGCCATTGCTGGGTCTTTCCTCTCGCGGTGGCGCGCCTGAGGCAATCTGGCGCAGAGGGCCAGGTCGCGGGCGCGGACGGGCTGGCTATAGACTGTTGCGCGTAAAGGGAAAAGCGACTCGCTTCGCGCAGGTGATCTTCAGCCCCTGTTAGGGCGTCCCGCTCTGTGATGAAGTGACCGACAGCCCCTGATCCGGGGCAGGGGAATTGAACAGGGCGTGCTCAGCCTTCGACCCAATGCCGAGATCGCCTCGCCGCTGGCCAAGCGGTTGCTGGCGATTGTCGCGGTGCTGTCGATCGCCGTCACCGGCGTGGCGACCGCCGTCGCGTTCGTCTTCGTGCAGAAGAGCGCCGCCGACACCCAGATGCGCCACCTGGCCGAATATGTGGGCCAGCGGGTCAAGACCGAGGACCGCCTGTTCTCGGACCTGGTCAAGGTGCACGCGGCCGCCAGCCAGGCCCTGACCCGGCGACTTGACAGCCGCGACGCCGCCGACGCGCAGCGGGAGTTCAACGTCCTCTATCCCGAGTTCGGCGATGGCACCCGCCGCACCGCGCCCGCGCTGTTCGCCGGCGCCCGCAACGGGCCGCATTTCGTGTACGGGATCGGCGGTTATCTCCCCCAGGCCGAAACCCTGAGTCGCGAGGAACGGGCCCTGTTCGTCTCGGCGATGGAAGTGGTGGCCAACACCGGCGAGACCGAGATCCATCACTACGACAACTTCTACTTTTTCACGCCCAGGACCCGGCTGGTGATGTTCGGGCCCAGGCGGCCGGACAAGCTGCTCTACTACCGCCGCGACGCGCCGCCGAACCTGGACATCGCCCAGGAGGAGATGACGCAGCTGGCCCTGCCGGAAAACAATCCCGAGCGGGTGATGCGGTGCACCAAGCTTCGCCGCCTGATTTCCGATCCCAGCGGTCGGGGCCTGAACGCGGCGTGCGTGACGCCCTTCTATTTCCACGACCAGTTCATGGGGGCCTGGGGCACCAGCCTGTCGCTGAACTCCTACCTGCTGCGGGCCATGGCCGAGTCCCTGCCGGGCGGAAGCAACATGATCGTCTCCGACGACGGCGAGCTGATCGCCGCGCCGGGCCTGGCCAGCAACGGGGTGGTCGATGTCGCCCGCCTGCGCTCGGCCGAGGCCCAGGCCCATCTCGGCGAGATCATGAGCCAGATCCGCCGGCAGGGCAGGGACGTCGGCGCCATCCGCGACAGCCGCGGCGACCGCATCATCGCCTATGGCCGACTGAAGGAGCCCAACTGGTGGTTCCTGATGAGCTTCCCCTCGGGCGACCTGATCTGGTCGTCGATCAAGACCGCCTCCTGGGTGCTGTTGTTTGGCGTGCTGGGCGTGGTGATCCAGGTGCTGCTGCTCTACCGCGTGATCAGCCGGGAGGTGGCCTGGCCGCTGGGCGTGCTGGCCCGGGCCCAGCGCACCGGCGACCGCGAGGAAGCGCTGGCGGTCGAGGCGCGCCCCGACGAGATCGGCGATCTGGCCCGCAGCCTGCGCCAGCAACGCGAAGGCAACGAGGAGCTGCTGCGGTCGCTGGAGGATCGCGTCGCCGAGCGCACCGCCGAGCTGGAGCGCGCCAACCAGGCCAAGTCGGTGTTCCTGGCCAATATGAGCCACGAGCTGCGCACGCCGCTGAACGGGGTGATCGCCATCGGCGACCGGCTGGCCGAGGAAAGCGACCCGGCGGTTCGCCGCGAGCTGGGCGCTCTGGTCACCTCGTCAGGCCGGCTGCTGGAGCAGGTGCTGGGCGACATTCTCGACGTCTCCAAGATCGAGGCCGGCCAGTTCCAGCTGACGACCGGGCCGTTCGACCTGCAACGTCTGGTGCGCGGCATGGCCGAGCTGCACGCCGCCGCCGCCGCCGCCAAGCATCTGACATTCACCTGGTCGATCACGCCGGACGCCGAGGGCTGCTATCTGGGCGACTCCGGCCGGATCAGCCAGATTCTCTCCAACCTCCTGGCCAACGCGGTGAAGTTCACGGTCAGGGGCTCGGTGAGCCTCGCCGTCGAGCGGTGCGACGAGATGCTGGTGTTCACGGTGGCCGACACCGGCGTGGGCTTCGACGACACGGTGCGCGAGCGCCTGTTCAAGCGCTTCGTCCAGGCCGACCAGTCGATCACCCGCCAGTTCGGCGGCACGGGTCTGGGCCTGTCGATCTCGGCGGCCCTGGCCGAGATGATGGGCGGCCGGATCGATGCGCGGGCCGTTGTCGGAGCCGGCGCCACCTTCCTGGTCGAGCTGCCCCTGCCGCGCTGCGAGGTTTCGGTGGGCGATGCGCCCGACCAGCCCGAGGACGAGGTGTCCCTGCAGGGCCTGCGGGTGCTGGTGGCCGAGGATCACCCGACCAACCGCAAGGTGGTCGAGGTGGTGCTGGAGCCGTTCGGCGTGGACCTGACCATGGTCGAGGACGGCGCGTCCGCGGTGGAGGCCTTCGAGCGCCAGACCTTCGACGCCGTCCTGATGGACATGCAGATGCCGATCATGGACGGCCTGACCGCCACCCGGGCCATTCGGGCGCACGAGGCGGCCGAGGGCCGTCCGCCGGTGCTGATCATCATGCTGACGGCCAACGCCATGGAAGAGCACATCGTCTCGGCCCGAGCCGCCGGCGCCGATCTCCATCTGGCCAAGCCCCTGCATCCCGACCAGCTGCTGGCCGCCCTGGCCGGAGTGCGGCTGGCGGCGGCCGCGGCGGGATCGGCCAGCGCGGCGGAGTGAGGCTCTAGAGCCGGCTAAAGGGCTCTAGGCGCCCGCCGCCCTGAGGACGATCCGCCCCACCTCGGCGATGACCGCGTCGCGCTGATCCTCCGGGGCGGTCGATGCGCTCAGGAACACGGCCACGGCATACTGGCGACCATCCTTGAGCGTATAGATCCCGATGTCGTTGGTGGCGGGGGTCATGCCCAGGTCGGTGCGCGCCCCGCCGGTCTTGTGCGCCAGGGTCGCGCCGTCGGGCAGGGCGGCCTTCAGGCGCTTCGCCCCGGTTCCCGTGCGGGTCATGATGCCCAGCAGCCGTTCGGTCGAAGGCTTGGAGATCAATTGCCCCGCCCGCAGCGCTTCAAGGAAGGTGACCGCCGCGATCGGCGTGGCGGTGTCCTGCGGATCGGCCAGATAGGCCGCCGTCGCCGCGCGGCGGGTCGCTTCCGGCACGGCCAGCAGCACGGGGCGGTAGTTGGCCTCGCCCTTCCAGCCGGCGCGGAACGAGGCCATGCCGGCGATCTCGGGCTGCAGCTGGCGCTCGTAGCGATCCACCCGGAAGTGTTCGATCTTCTTCTGGACCAGCCACGCGGTCAGCACGCCGGGACCGCCGATCAGCTTCATCAGCACATCGGCGGCGGTGTTGTCGCTGGCCCCGCTGGCCCGTTCCAGCAGGTCCTCCAGCGTGTAGTCGGTGCGGTCCGGCCAGGCGTCGGCGATGGGGCTGAACGGCGGCGACAGGTCGATGTCACGAATGGTGATGGTCTGGTCGAGGCGCAGCTTGCCGGCGTCGATCTCGGCCAGGACGGCCGCGCCGAGCGCCGCCTTGAAGACGCTCTGCAGCGGAAAGGGATGCTCGCCGTTGAAGGCCACGGTCTGGCCCGTCTGGCAGTCGCGCACCGCGACGCCCAGCACGCCGGGGGCGGCCCCGTCGGCCAGCGCCTGGAGCCGCTGTCTCAGGTCCTTGCCGTCGAACACCGGCTCCAGCTGACCCAACATCGGCTCGGCCTTGCAGGCGGTGAGCAGGGCGGCGGCGGACAGCAGGAAGGCGCGGCGAAGCATGGGTGTTCTCTCGAAGACAAGCTGGACCATGAACGCATGGCGGCCCGGTTCGGCGCCCGACGATCATCGCGTGGCGTCACACGGGACTTGCGCCCGGCCCGCCGGCGGCGGCAAAGGGAGGCATGACTGAAACGCGCCTTCCTCCCTGCGTCATCCTGAACGAGCCCCAGCTGGCCGAGAACATCGGCGCGGTGGCGCGCGTGATGGCCAATTTCGGCCTGGCCGACCTGCGCCTGGTGCGGCCCCGCGACGGCTGGCCCCAGGAGCGCGCCTGGCCCTCGGCCTCGGGCGCCGACTGGCCGCTGAATGACGCCAAGGTGTTCGACACCCTGGAAGAGGCGATCTCGGACCTGAAGCTGGTGTTCGCCACCACCGCCCGTCCGCGCGAGACGCGCCTGCCGATCCTCACCCCGCGCGAGGCGGCGACCCAGCTGTCGGACGATGTGGCCCAGGGCCGCGCCGTGGGCCTGCTGTTCGGCGGCGAGCGGGCCGGGCTGGAAACCCAGGACATCGCCCTGTGCCAGGCGATCATCAGCATCCCGATCCACGAGCGCTTCCGGTCGCTGAACCTGGCCCAGGCCGTGTCGATCAACGCCTATGAGTGGATGATGACGGTCAATGACCGCCCGTGGGCCAAGTTCGAACAGAACGTCGAAGACCCCGCCGACCAGGCCTCGCTGCTGGGCCTCTACGGCCAGCTGGAGGACGAGCTGGAAAAGGCCGGCTTCTATCATCCGCCGGAGAAGAAGCCCTCGATGGTCCGCAACCTGCGCGTCCCGCTGGCCCGCGCCCGCCTGACCGAGCAGGAGGTCCGCACCTTCCGGGGCGTGATCACGGCCCTGTCGAGAGGTCGGGGTCGGGTGCTGGCCAAGCTGGCGGCGAAGGCGGGCAAGGTTGAAGAGTAGGGCGCGGCCCGGCTTGCCAAACCCTTTCTGACGTCGTCACCCTTGTCCAACGGGCGCCGGGCCGACACTTCCGCTGGCGACAGGCCCCATCCGGATCATGACGCCTGATGCGCATCACTCTGCTCGCCGCCGCCCTGACCCTGATGACCGCCGGCATGGCCAGCGCCGCGACGCCGGCATGCCAGGCCTCGCCGAAGGATGGCGAGCAGGTCAGGACCACGATCCACGCCCTCTATGACGCTCTGGCCAAGGATGACGACGAGGCCCTGGATCGCCTGCTGGCGCCGTCGTTCCACGCCTTCGAGACCGGCAAGCGTTTCGATAAGGCGGAACTGACCGGTCTGATCAAGGAATCGCACGACCGGGGCGTGGTCTATGAGTGGGCGCCGGGCGATATCGAGGTCCAGACGCGCTGCGGACTGGCCTGGGCGGCGTGGGAAAATCACGGGGCGGTCGGCACGACGGCCGAGATGAAGCCCGTCACCTGGCTGGAGTCCGCCGCCCTGCATCGCCAGGCGGGCCGTTGGGTGATCGACTTCCTGCACGCCACCCGGGTTCCCGCCGTCAACTGAGCCGCGCGACCGCTCGGGGATTGATCTAGGTCATGGCTGAATTCCGGGCCCGGTGAGCAACGTTCGGGCTTGAAGCCCTGAATGGAGTCCGACCGATGAACCCCGATGCAAAGACCCTGGTCGTGGTCGCCGATGGCCATCGCGCCCGGCTGCTGGAACAGCCCAGGCTGGACGGGCCTTTGCACGATCGCCCCGACTGGCTGCATGGCCTGAAGGAGCATCACGCCCATTCGCGCAAGCCGGCGCCGCACGACGGCGACGCCAACGACCGGGCCGAGCGCGCCTTCATCAAGGATCTGGCCCACCGCCTCGACGGCGTCGCCCAGGAGCACGCCTTTGATCAGCTGATCCTGATCGCGCCGCCCCGCGCCCTCGGCCATCTGCGCGAAGACCTGTCGCCGGCCCTGGCCAGCAAGGTGGTCGGCTGCAATCCCCATGAGCGGGTCGATGCGACGATCATGACCCTGGAGGATGTGGTCCACACCGCCCGGCGCGAAGCGGCGAGCTAGCCCCGCGACAGCGCCGGGCCATCCGCCCGGCGCGCCTGGCCCACACAGTGGCACGGATCGTGCCGTAAAATGCGAGACAGGTGGCGCGCGCGGGACTAATCTCCCCTTCAAACAAGCGTTGGGGAGAAAGCGCCATGAACCGTCGGGAGCTGCTGGCCATGGCCGGCGTGCTGGGCCTTGCGCCGTCATGGGCGCCGTCATGGGCCCAGGCCCGGCAGACCGGCGACGCCGCCGCGGCTTCGGCCGCGCGCGACGCTTGGCTCTATGCCCTGCCGCTGATCGAGATGGCGACCGCGCGGGCGCGCATGCTCAAGATGCCCGGCGCGGCGATCAATGCGCTCAACCACAGCCGCACCCTGACCGACCATACCGGGCGCGCGGTGACGACGCCCAACAACGACACGCTCTATTCGACGGCCTTCCTGGACCTGACCAAGGGGCCGGTGACCCTGACCATCCCCGTGACCGGGACGCGCTACTATTCGGTCGCCGTCATGGACATGTTCACCAACAACAATGTCGTGCTGGGTACCCGCACGGTCGGCGGAGAGGGTGGGATCTTCACCCTGGTCGGACCGGGCCAGGCCGCGACGGGGCCCAACCCCACCCGCATCGCCACCGCCCATGCCTGGCTGCTGATCCGCACCCTGGTCAATGACAACGCCGATCTCGCCGCCGCCCACAAGGTTCAGGACGGCTTTGGGCTGAAGGGGCCGGCCGCGACCGCGACGCCGGCCTATGCCGCCCGCGAGGCCGCGCCCGCCGCCTATTTCGCCGCCGCCCGCCAGTTGCTCGCTGCCGACCCGGCGCCGCCCACCGACCTGCGCCTCCTGCGCCGAACCTCGGCCTATCTGGGCGCCGGCCCGTTCGACGCGGCCGCCGCCGACGAGGGCGTCGACAACGCCCGGATGATCACCGTGTTCGCCAAGGGCCGGCAGACCTTCGTCAACGGCTGGGCCTATCCGCGCGCCAACCTGGGCGACTATGGCCAGGACTATCTCTACCGCGCCATCGTCGCCCTGCAGGGGCTGGGCGCCCTGCCGGTGGCCGAGGCCATGTACATGAAGGCGGCCGGCGATGACGGGGCCGGCAACTTCAAGGGAGACGGCCTGTATCGCCTGACCCTGCCGGCCCAGTTGCCGCTGGACGGCTTCTGGTCGCTGTCGATGTACGAGGTCACGCCCGACGGGCAGTATTTCTTCACCGATAATCCGCTCCGGCGCTATGCGATCGGCGACCGCACGGCCGGGCTGAAGCGCAATGCCGACGGGACGCTGGATATCTGGATCGGGCGCACCGACCCGGGCGGCGAGCGGTCGGCCAACTGGCTGCCGGCCCCCAAGGCCGGGCCGTTCTCGATGACCCTGCGCACCTATCTGCCGCGCGCCGAACTGCTGAACGGCCAGTTCCGGTTCGCGCCAATTACGCCGGTCTGAGGCCTGGAGGCGTCTAGGGCCTCGACCGGAACCCCTGGGGACGGCAAAATCCCCCGACTCAAGTTCCCGGAGACCTGCCGATGAAAACCCGCGCCGCCGTCGCCTTCGCGCCCAAACATCCGCTGGAGATCGTCGAGGTCGATCTGGAAGGGCCCAAGGCCGGCGAGGTCCTAATCGAGATCAAGGCCACCGGCGTCTGCCACACCGACGCCTACACGCTGGACGGCCTGGACAGCGAGGGCCTGTTCCCCTCGATCCTGGGCCATGAAGGCGCGGGCGTCGTGGTCGAGGTCGGCGCGGGCGTCACCAGCCTGGCGGTCGGCGACCACGTGATCCCGCTCTACACGCCCGAATGTCGCCAGTGCAAAAGCTGTCTGAGCGGCAAGACCAACCTGTGCACGGCCATCCGCGCCACCCAGGGCAAGGGGCTCATGCCGGACGGCACCAGCCGCTTCTCCTACAAGGGCCAGACCATCCACCACTATATGGGCTGCTCGACCTTCTCGAACTACACGGTCCTGCCCGAGATCGCGGTGGCGAGGATCCGCAAGGACGCGCCGTTCAAGAGCGCTTGTTACTGCGGCTGTGGGGTGACCACGGGCGTGGGGGCGGTGGTCAACACGGCCAAGGTCAAGCCGGGCGACAATGTCATCGTCTTCGGCCTGGGCGGCATCGGCCTGAACGTGCTGCAAGGCGCTCGCCTGGCCGGCGCCAACATGATCGTCGGCGTCGACATCAATCCCGCCCGCGAGGCCTGGGGCCGCCAGTTCGGCATGACCCACTTCGTCAATCCCAAGACCATCGACGGCGACATCGTCGCCCATCTGGTGGCCCTGACCGACGGCGGCGCCGACTACACCTTCGACGCCACCGGCAACACCACGGTGATGCGCCAGGCGCTGGAAGCCTGCCATCGCGGCTGGGGGACAAGCATCATCATCGGCGTGGCCGAGGCCGGTAAAGAGATCTCGACCCGTCCGTTCCAGCTGGTCACCGGCCGGGTCTGGAAGGGCACCGCCTTCGGCGGCGCGCGGGGCCGCACCGACACGCCCAAGATCGTCGACTGGTACATGGACGGCAAGATCCAGATCGACCCGATGATCACCCACGTCCTGCCGCTGGAGCGCATCAATGAAGCGTTCGACCTGATGCACGCGGGCGAGAGCATCCGGACGGTGGTGACGTTCTAGGGCAAACTCTTCCCTCCCCCTTGGATGGGGGAGGGGTAGGGGTGGGGGTGACCCCGCTTCAGGATTAGGCGCGGCCTCAGTGACGTCCGCCACCGCTGTTCACCCCCATCCCCGACCCTTCCCCCATCAAGGGGGAAGGGGGAGAAGACGTCCATGACCGTCGAAATCACCGCCACCCACCGCGTCCACGGCGGAACCCTGCGCTACTGCCGGCACGCCAGCGCCAGCACCGGCACGCCGATGAAGTTCACGGTGTGGACGCCGGACGGCGAGGGGCCGTTTCCCTATCTGGTCTGGCTGTCGGGCCTGACCTGCACGGAAGACAACTTCACCACCAAGTCGGGCGTCTATGAACACGCCGCCCAGCACGGGATCGCCATCGTCGCGCCCGACACCTCGCCGCGCGGGGAAGGTGTGGCCGACGATCCGGCCTATGACCTGGGGCAGGGGGCGGGCTTCTATGTCGACGCGACGCAGGCGCCCTGGGCGCCGCACTTCCAGATGTATTCCTACGTGACCAAGGACCTGTTGGAGGCCGTCGACGGCGCCTTTCCGCTGAACCCGTCGCGGCGGGGGATCTTCGGACACTCGATGGGCGGGCACGGCGCCCTGACCATCGCCCTGCGCAACCCGGACAGCTTCAAGTCGGTCAGCGCCTTCTCGCCGATCGTCTCGCCGCTGAACTGCCCGTGGGGCGACAAGGCGATGAGCGCCTATCTGGGCGAGGATCGCGGCCTGTGGCGGGCGCACGACGCCTGCGCCCTGATCGAGGATGGGGCGGGGAGCGGCCTGGACGACATCCTGATCGACCAGGGCCTGGCCGACAGCTTCCTGGAAAACCAGCTGAAGCCGCAGCTGATCGAAGCCGCCGCCAACTCGGCCGGCCGCAAGGTCACGGTGCGTCGTCAGGCGGGCTACGACCACAGCTACTTCTTCATCACCACCTTCATCGGCGACCACCTGGCCTGGCACGCCGCGCGGCTGTAGCGGTCAGAACTGGCCGGCGAAGTCGAACAGCTGGCCGTTCACCCAGCCCTTGCGGAAGGCCAGCGCGCCCTTGCGGTTCATGACCACGCCGCGCGCCCGTGGGGTGCTCAGCCCTGACCGCAGATAGCTGAGGGCGAACAGGTCCAGCTGGGCCGGGGTGATCTTGTCGCGCCACAGGCCGGCGTTCTTGATGCAGTCCAGGCGACCCCACCAGGCCGCCGGCGCGGCCAGCAGCCAGTCGCAGACCACGTCATCGGCGCGGCCCGGCGTCGAGGTCTGGATGAAGGCCTTCACATCGGCATGGGTCAGGCCCTTCAGGCCGCCGTTCTGGGTGACCAGGTCGAAGAACCAGATCAGTTCCTGCAGCGTCCGTTCGCTTCGACCCGCAGCCTGGGCCCAGCCCTTGGCCAGGGTGTCGGCCTTTTCGGCGACCACGCGGATGCGGCTGGTCTGCTGGGCCTTCATCTCGGGACAGCCCATCAGGCTGGCCAGCTCCTTGGCGGGTGTCGCCTTCAGCCGGGTTCCGGTCTGCCAGCCGCGCACGAGGGTCAGGCCGGTCGCCACCCCCGTGTTGCAGGCCTTCCAGAGATCGGGGCCGATCGTGGGCGCCTCGCGCAGCACCACCGCCTGCCCCACCGCCTTGACCAGGGGCTGCAGCGAGGCCGAGCCGATGTTCCACTGCAGCACGCCGCAGGAAATGCCCATGCCGTCGAAATCGCCCGTGACGCCGCGCCAGGGATCGCCGGCGTTCTCGAAGCGCCCGGTCACGGCGACAGCGGTGTTGATCTCCTGATCGGATACGGCCATGGCGCTCCCCTGTGTCTGGCGAGCGCCATTGTAATACACGTCCAGAGGGAAGTCGCAGGTGAAGTAACGTCGTTCGCCCGCAGCCGCCGGCGTCGCCCGGGTTGTGAACTTCCTGTAATTCATCCTGGGTTCAGGCGGCGGACGCTCCTCTCAAGGTCAAGTTTGCACCGGAGGGGACCCCCAATGAAATTCGCACCGCTCGCCGCCGTCATCGCGATGGCGCTTTCGACCTCGGCCTGCGTGATCATCGACGCCGACGATCACGAGAACGTCTCGATGAACATGACCAAGTCCGACCTCGAGCCGATCTATGGCGCGACCATCGACAAGGACGCCCTGGTGGTGCGCGTCTCGTCCAACGGCTGCACGCGGCTGGACGACTTCGCGGTTGAGACCCAGCGCCGCGACGGCGTGGCCACCTTCACCTTCACCCGCAAGCGCCCCGACCTGTGCCGGGCCCTGATCGCCGAGGGCGTCGACATGCGCTTCTATCTCGACGCCTATGGCGTGGAGCGGGGCGGCAAGATCCGCGTGCGCAATCCGATCGTGCGGCCTTAAGCGCGAAGGAGGGGCCCCTGGGCGTTGACTCCCCGTCGCCCCTCCGTCATAAACCGCGCCTTCCCGCCGCCGGCTCGCCGTGCGGCGTGGAATCATATGACGGACTGATGCGACGCCGCCGTTGAGATCGCGCTTCTACTTCTTGAGGTGCCGGCCCGGATCGAACTGAAGAGCTACACATGTCCAAGCGCCATAGCGCCAAGTACAAGATCGACCGCCGTATGGGCGAAAACCTCTGGGGCCGGCCCAAGTCGCCGGTCAACCAGCGGTCCTACGGCCCTGGCCAGCACGGCCAGCGCCGCAAGCAGAAGGTTTCCGACTTCGGTCTGCAGCTGCGCGCCAAGCAAAAGCTGAAGGGCTACTACGGCAACCTGACCGAGAAGCAATTCTCGCGCACCTACGAGGAAGCCGCCCGCCGCAAGGGCAACACCTCGGAAAACCTCATCTCGCTGCTCGAGTCGCGCCTGGACGCCATCGTCTATCGCGCCAAGTTCGTGCCGACCGTGTTCGCCGCCCGCCAGTTCGTGAACCACGGCCACGTGACCGTGAACGGCAAGCGCGTCAACATCGCCTCGTACCGCTGCAAGGCCGGCGACGTCATCGCCGTCCGTGAGCGTTCGCGCAACATGGCCCTGGTGCTGGAAGCCGTCGCCTCGGCCGAACGCGACTTCGCCGAATATGTCACCGTCGACGTCAAGGGCCTGTCGGCCACGTTCGTCCGCGCTCCGGAACTGTCGGAAGTGCCGTACCCGGTGAAGATGGAACCCAACCTCGTCGTCGAATTCTACGCTTCGTAAGAAGCCCTTCGACCTCGAAGAGATACGGAAAGGCCCCGGAGCGATCCGGGGCCTTTTTCTTTGCATGTTGTGCAGATCCTCCCCCGCTGGGGGAGGTGGCCCAGAGGGCCGGGGGGGGCAGCTCCGTTCAGGCCGCGTAGCCCCCCAGTCGCTCCGCGACAGCACCTCCAGAGGGGGAGCATCTTTGATCTTTTTTCACGTCGCCGCCTTGAACCGGCTTTTTGGCTCCCTAGTTTCTAGAAGCGGGCCGGGCCCCTCTGGCGAGTGATGCAAGCACTCGTGATGTCGGACCGCATCGGGTGTTCTCGATGCATGGGTCCGGTTGTCCCTCTCCCCCTCGGTCCGGATCAGCGTCGAGAGCACCCATCCCCAACGGATAGGAGCCCCGTCCATGCCGCTACTGATGTGTCCCAACTGCGATGGTTCGATGCAGGCCGTGCAACGCGCCGGCGTCGAGTTCGACATGTGCCCCAAGTGCCGGGGCGTCTGGCTGGATCGCGGCGAGCTGGAAAAGCTGATGGCCCTGGAACACGCCGAAGCCACAGCCCAGGCCGCGCCCCCGCAGGACGCCTATGCCCCCCGCCCCAGGGAATACGCTCCCCGGGAATACGCCCAGCCGCGCCATGACGAGCCGCGCCGCTACAAGGACGACGACCGCTACCGCCATGGCCAGCCCGGCCATCACAAGAAAAAACGCTTCGACCTGTTTGACATCTTCGACTGACGAAAGAGCCATGAACCACTTCAAGACCTACATGCTGCTGGCCGGCCTGACCGCCCTGTTCATGGCGGCGGGCTTTCTGCTGGGCGGCGCCACGGGCATGCTGATCGCCCTGGTCTTCGCCGTGTGCCTGAACGCCTTCTCTTACTGGAACGCCGACAAGATCGTGCTGAAGACCTATGGCGCGGTCGAGGTCGACGAGACCCATCCCGACCGGCGCATCCGCGACTACGCCATCGACGTCCACGCCATGGCCGACCGGGCCGGTCTGCCGCGTCCGCGCGTCTGCGTGATAGACAATGACCAGCCCAACGCCTTCGCCACGGGCCGCGACCCGCAGCACGCCGCCGTCGCCGCCACGACGGGCCTGCTGGCCATGCTGGACCGCGACGAGATCGCCGGCGTCATGGGCCACGAACTGGCCCACGTGAAGAACCGCGACACCCTGACCATGACGGTGACGGCCACCATCGCCGGCGCCATCTCGGCCCTGGCCAATTTCGCGTTCTTCTTCGGCGGCTCGCGCGAGGACGACGACCGTCCCGGCGGGATGATCGGCGCGATCGCCATCGCCATCCTGGCCCCGATCGCGGCCATGCTGGTGCAGATGGCCATCAGCCGCTCGCGCGAATACGAGGCCGACCGCATCGGCGCGCAGATCGGCGGCGACCCCGCCGCCCTGGCGCGGGCTCTGTCGAAGATCGAGGCCTATGCGCGCGGCGGGGCGGTGAACCACGAGGCCGAGCGCAATCCGGCCACGGCTCACATGTTCATCATCAACCCGCTGAACGGGAAGGGCGCCGACAGCCTGTTCTCGACCCACCCGGCCACCCACAACCGCGTCGAGGCGCTGCTGGCGCTGGGCGTGGGGCAGGGAACGCATGCGCGTCGCGTGGGCACGGCCGTGCCGGTCAGCACGCCCCGCCGGCCGGGGCCCTGGAGCTAGGCCGCCGGTCAACAACACCATTGCGCATGGACCGTCTCTCCCCAAGGATCAGCCCGGCTCCTGGGGTGTGACGGTCGTCCATGTCTTTCTCGCGTCGATCGATTCTGGCTTCCGGCCTGGCGCTGATAGCGACCGGCTGCGCGACGCGGCCCAGCCTGATGGCGTCCCATGAAAGCTGGCCCGAACTGGAGACCGTGGCCGTGACGGCCGGGCGCGAGGGACTGACCGTTCGGTTCGCGTCCAGAGGCTGCACGGTCAAGGCGGACATCGTGTTCCGGCTGGATCGTGTGGGCGGCCGGACGGTTCTGGCCTTCGCGCGGCGGCGGCTGGAGACCTGCCGGTTCGGAGACGTGGGGACGGTGGATCTGGTGTTCGGCTATGAAGAGCTGGGCTTGCGGCGGGGCGAGCGCTTCGTGGTGGCCAATCCTTCTAACTAATCTAGCTTGTCATCCCGGCCGCAGCGAAGCGGAGAGCCTCTGCGAGGCTTCCGGGATGACAATGAAAGAATGCAGCGAAGGTTCACGCCTTTGGCGTGAACCGCTCGACCATCCAGTCCATCACCCGCGCGGGACGCCGGGCGGCGATGTCGATCAGCACCCAGTCGGTGCGGCTCTGGGCGCACATCTCGCCGTCGGGGCCGTCGATGCGGACATAGCGCTCGAAGCGCGGGCCCTTCAGCTCGCCCACCCAGGTGTAGCCGGTGGCGACCTCGTGCGGCAGCAGTTCACGGCGATAGTCGATCTCGTGCCGACGCGCGACCCAGCTCCAGGGCGCCCGCTCTTCGGGCGAGGCCCAGGCTTCCCAATGGGCGATGGCCAGGTCCTGGGCCCAGCCCAGATAGACCACGTTGTTGACGTGGCCGTTGGCGTCGATATCTGACGCCGTGGGCGTGAAGGTCAGGGAAAAGGCGTCGCCCGGCGGGACGAAGACTCGGCTCAAGAAGCGATCAGGCCCTGATCGGTCATAAGGGTCTTCAGCTCGCCCGACTGGAACATCTCGCGGATGATGTCGCTGCCGCCGATGAACTCACCCTTCACATACAGCTGGGGAATGGTGGGCCAGTCGGTGAAGGTCTTGATGCCCTGGCGCAGGTCGTCGTCCTGCAGCACGTCAACGCCGATGAACTCGACGCCAAGATGGTCGAGAATCTGCACGCTGACCGCCGAGAAGCCGCAGCGCGGCTGGTCGGGAACGCCCTTCATGAACAGCACCACGGCGTGGTCGGCCACGGTCTTGGCGATGAAGTCGAGGGCGGGGGAGGAGGCGACGTCGGTCATGGCGGGCAGGTCCTTGCAAGTCCCTTCAGCTAGGCGCCGCATGGGCCGGGGTCAAGTGCGGCGCGTGACCTCTAGCCGCGGCCGGCGGCGCGTTCGCGCTCCTGGGCGGAAAAGCGGGCCATTTCGATCTGGGCGCACACGCCGTTGGGCAGGTCGCGCTCGACCACGGCCGCCAGGCGCTCGACCTCGGCCGGGGTGTCGGCGGTGATCCGCACCGTGGCCAGCGAGGGTTCGGTCAGGGCGTAGCCCAGGCAGATGTCCTCGGCGCTCCAGCCGGGCGTGCTGGTCAGGAAGTCGTAGCCGCCGACATCGGCCAGCGGATCGCTGCGACGCCGCCACAGCGAGGGCTTCTGGAAGATGGGCTTGGCGCCCGTCTCGCGCAGGGCCTGGGGCCAGAAATCCTCGCCGATCACGGCCAGGTCCTGTCTCACGGCGGCGCGGACGCGATTGCGCTCGGCCCAGCCCGACGACAGGTTGAAGGGCGACGACAGGGCGGTGACCAGGCCGGACGCCATGAGGCCGGGATCCACGTCGCCCCGACTGGCGACGCCCAGGCCCCGGATCGCGCGGCCCTCGCGCAGCGTTCGAAGCGCGGCATTGGCCGCCGCCGGCGGCTCGGGGGTTTGCGGATCGTTGATCAGGACGAGGTCCAGATAGTCCAGGCCCAGATCATCGGAGGCCGCAGCCATCATGGCGTCGATGACGGCCGGCGTCACCTGGCCGTCCTCGTCGCGCACGCGCCAGGTCAGGAACAGCAGCCGCCGCTCGACCGAGGCGAAGGCTTCGGCCGCGCCCCGCAGCAGGTCCGGCGACTCGCCGTCGATCTGAAAGCTGTTGATGCCGTTTTCAATGGCCGTGAAAATCAGGGTCCGCCATTCAGCGGCGCGCAGGCGCGACTGGTCGGACAGGCGAAGCGTGATCGCCGAAACCGTCATGCCCGAGTTGCCGAACGGCCGGTAGCGCATCGATCAGTCCGCCGGGGCCAGGGTTTCGAGAGCCAGGGCGTGCAGCGTTCCGCCCAGCACATCGGCCAGGGCGCGGTTGACCATCTGGTGTTGCTTGACCCGGTTCAGGCCCCGGAAAGCCGGAGAAACGATGCGGGCCTTGTAGTGATCGCCGTCGCCGGCCAGATCGGTCAGAACGATCTCGGCGTCGGGGAAAGCGGTGTGAAGGCGCGCTTCGAGGTCGGCGGGAGACATGGGCACGGGAGAAAACTCCAATCCTTGAAGGGGTTGTATCGCCCGCAATCCTTAAGAACGGGCATACAGGCGGCAAATAGGACGTGTTTCGGCGGTCGCCCACGGTTAAGAGGATTTAACTCCTCCTCGAACCCGACGCGAGGCATACGGTCGTCATGACATCCAACTTCGTTCTCCGGCTCGCGCCGATCGCCGTGCTTTTCGTGCTGGGCGTCGCCGCGCCGGCCCTCGCCGGTCCCGGTGACAAGGCGCTTGACGACGTCAGGATCCTGTCCTCGGACGCCATGCAGGGGCGCGCGCCGGGCACGCCGGGCTCGGCGGCGGCGCGGGCCCATATCCTGGAACGGTTTGGGCAGATCGGCCTGGCGCCGATCGGGGCCAGCTTCGAGCAGCCGTTCAGTTATGCCAAGCGCGATGGGACGAAGGTCAACGCCGTCAACCTGGTGGCCCGCATCCCGGGAACGGACAAGGGCGGCAAGGCCATGGTGGTCTCGGCCCACTATGACCACCTGGGCGTCCGGGACGGCGAGATCTTCAACGGCGCCGACGATAACGCCTCGGGCGTCGCCGGCCTGCTGGCGGTGGCCGAGGCCTTCAAGGCCAATCCTCCCCAGCATGATGTGATCCTGGCGGTGGTCGACGCCGAGGAGGGCGGCCTGCGCGGCGCGCGCGCCTTCGTCGCCAATCCGCCCGTGCCGCTGTCCACCATCGCGCTGAACGTCAATTTCGACATGCTGAGCAAGAATACCAGGAACGAGCTCTATGTCAGCGGCGCGACGCCGTTCCCGTCCGTGAAGCCGATCCTCGACAGGGTGGCGGCGACAGCGCCGGTCACCCTCAGGCAGGGTCACGACACCGACGCGGACGGCAAGCACAACAACTGGACCGACCAGTCCGACCACTACGCCTTCGGCGAAAAGGGCGTGCCGTGGGTGTATTTCGGGGTCGAGGATCACCCCGAATATCACAAGAGCACGGACGACTTCGAAACCATCCCGCAGGACTTCTTCAAGCGGTCGATCGTGACGGTGATCGCGGCGAGCCAGGCGCTGGAAAAGGGATTGGACCAGGTGGCCCACAGGTAGGCTCGCCGCCGAGCCCTTTACGCCCGCGACGCATTTTGAGTTCGGAAAGCCCCTCTGCGCGCGCGGCGAATTGTCGCGCGCGTGGTTAAATCGCGGCATCTGCCCTTAAATGGATCCGACAGGGTGATTCACAGAGGGATGCGCGCGATCTCCAAATCGATGCTCCGCGCCACGGTCTTCAAAACCGCGTTGACGGTCGTGGTCATCGTCGGCCTCGCGATGGCGTCGGACTACATCGTCAATATCCTGATCGCCCATAACCCCGCCGCCTATTCGCCGCTGGCCACCTTCGTCGTAGCCTTGGTGATCGGCGTTCCGCTGGCCTATTTCCTGAACGTCCGCAAAGAGGGCCTTCTCCGCCTTGAGCGCGAGCTGTCGGGCAGCATGGCCGCCCAGAAGATCGCCATCGAGGAGGCCGAGCGCCGCCGCGCCGAGGCCGAGGACGCGCTGGAGCGTCTGCGGGAAAGCGATCGCCTCTATCGCCTTTTCTCCGACAACCTGACCGACAACATCAATCTGTGGTCCCGGACCGGCGAGCGGCTCTACATGTCGCCCTCGATCGAGCGGCTCACCGGCTTTTCGATCGCGGAATGGCAGTCGCTCCCGCCTGCCGCCATGACCAGCGCCGAGGACTATCAGGCGATCATGAAGCTCGTGGCCTCCCTGGTTCCGGGCGGCGAGGCCAAGGTCTACGAGTACGAGAGCGCTCGCAAGGACGGCACGCCGATCTGGTTCGAGAGCACCTATTCGCGCGTTCCCGGCGCCGAGCAGGAACTGCTGGTGACCACGCGCGATGTCACCCAGCGCAAGAAGCTCGAACTGGAGCTGACCCAGGCCTTGGAGCTGGCGCAGGCCGCCGCCGCCGCCAAGTCCGACTTCCTGGCCAACATGACCCACGAGCTGCGCACGCCGCTCAACGCCATCATCGGCTTCGCCGGGGTGCTGCGCGGCTCCAGCACCCTGTCGGAGCGCGACGCCCGGCATGTGGGCCTGATCCAGGACGCCAGCAATACGCTGCTCAGCGTCGTCAACGACGTGCTCGACTTCTCGCGCCTGGAGGCTGGTGGTGTCGAGCTGGACCCCCAGCCGTTTGATCCCCGGGCCCTGGTCGCCTCCTGCGCGGCGCTGGTCGAGGATCAGGTGCGGGCCAAGGGACTTGAACTGGCCGTCACCACGCGGGGCGAGGATCCGCGCCCGATGGAGGCCGACGGGCCCCGCCTGAGCCAGGTGCTGCTGAACTTCCTGTCCAACGCCGTGAAATTCACCAGCGTGGGCCGTATCGAGATCGTGCTGGAGCAGCGGCTGGAGGGCGATCTGGGCCTGCTGCGGGTCGAGGTGCGTGACACCGGCATCGGCATCGCCCCGCATCAGCTGGACAGCGTCTTCGAGCGTTTCTCGCAGGCCGACGCTGCGGTCTCCCGGCGATTTGGCGGTACGGGACTGGGTCTTGCCATCTCGCGTCGGATCATCGAGCAGATGGATGGCGCGATCGGCGCCGACAGCCGACCGGGCGAGGGTTCGTGTTTCTGGTTCGAGATCCGGGCGCCGCTGCGCGATCTCACCACGGCTCCAGCCTCACTTGAGGAGCCGGCGGCGCCGGAGACCGATCAGCCGGTTCGGCTGTTGCTGGTGGAGGACAACGCCGTCAATCGCGAACTGGTCCGCGCCATGCTCGAGCCTTTCGAGATCGAGGTCGAAACCGCCAATGACGGCGTCGGCGGCGTGGAGGCCGTGCGCCGGGGCCACTATGATCTGGTGCTCATGGATGTTCAGATGCCCGGGATGGACGGCTTGACCGCCACCCGGCGCATCCGCGAGCTGACCCGCGACGCGGGCGGCAATATCCCGATTGTGGCCATGACCGCCAATGTCCTGCCCGAGCAGGTCGCCAGCTGCCTGGCCGCAGGCATGGACGACCACCTGGGCAAGCCCATCAATCCGGCCAAGCTGCTGGAAGCGGTGGCCCGCTGGTCGGGGCGGGCGCACGCCTGACGGCGCTCCGACCGTGATCGCGTAAAGATTTCACCGCCTCGCGCATCCTCACGCGCCTTGGTCTCGTAGCTGTCTTCGTCCCAGCAACGGACCAGTAAAACTCTCGGAGACGATCCTATGAAGAAGTCGTTGGTGCTCGCCGCTGTCGGCGTGCTGTCGATGTCGCTTGCCGGTCCCACTCTTGCCCAAATGGATCATGCGTCCATGGGGCATGGCAAGACTGTGCTGGTCGGTGGGGCGGCCATGTATCCGTCGAAGAATATTATCGAGAACGCGGTAAACTCCAAGGATCACACGACGCTGGTCGCCGCCGTCAAGGCCGCTGGTCTTGTCGAGACCCTGTCGGGTCCTGGTCCGTTCACGGTGTTCGCGCCGACGAACGCCGCCTTCGCCAAGCTGCCGGCCGGCACGGTCGAGACCCTGGTCAAGCCCGAGAACAAGGCCACCCTGACCACGATCCTGACCTATCACGTGGTGGCCGGTCGCCTGACGGCGGCCGACATCGAAGCCCAGGCCAAGGCCAATGGCGGCAAGGCCGTCCTGACCACGGTCCAGGGCGAGACGCTCACCGTGTCCAAGTCCGGCATGGGCTGGGCGATCACGGACGCCAAGGGCGGCAAGTCGATGATCACCATCGCCGATGTGCTGCAGTCCAACGGCGTGATCCACGTCGTCGATACCGTGCTGATGCCCTGACACGCCAACGCCGGCCGGGATCTCTCCCGGCCGGCGTTTCGCGGGCGCCCCAGGGCGCGCCGTCAGTCGATACAGATTGCGCCGGTCGCCTGACCGTTCACGACCCTGGCGAAGCAGCCGAACTGGACGCTGGTCTTCTGGCATTGGCCGCTGACGGCGCCCTGGGCCTCCAGGTTGCCCTCGATGATGCAGGCGCCCTGGCACTGAGCCTTGTCGGTGCAGGCCTTGCCGGCGTCGGCATAGGGAATGGCGCAGGTCGGCAGTTGCAGCTTGCCCGCCTTCTGGATGACGCCGCCGCGCGCCGCGCAGGCGGCCTCGGTGGTCTGAGCGGCGGGCGCGGGCCCGGGCGCCGTGGGCGCGCAGCCCGCCAGCAGCAGGACGGCGAGAGTCGCTGAGGCGATGAGCGCGCGCATTACGCGGCCGCGCCCATGAAGCCCGGCATCCAGGCCTCGTGCGCGGCGCGCAGGGTCTCAACCGGGATGCTGAACAGATTCGTGCAGGCGAAGGCGTCGCCGCCGGCCACGCCCGCCACGCGGGCCGGGACGCCGGCGTCCTTGGCGGCGGCCAGCACCGCGTCCGGATCGGGCGTGGCGACCAGATAGCGCGCCTGGTCCTCGCCCAGCAGATAGGCCTGCGCCGGCAGGGCGTCTGCGGCGTCGAGGGTGATCCCGACCTTGCTGGCCAGGGCGATGTCGGCCGCCGCGATCAGCAGGCCGCCGTCAGACAGGTCGTGCAGGCCGGCCACCAGGCCGGTGGGGATCAGGTCGCGCACGAAGTCGCCATGCTTGCGCTCGGCGGCCAGGTCGACCGGCGGCGGGGCGCCATCCTCGCGGCCCAGGATCTCGCGCAGATAGATCGAGGCGCCCAGTTCGCCGTGCGTCTCGCCGATCAGGATCAGCGCATCGCCCTCGGCCACATTGCCGAAGCCCATGCGCAGGTCATAGTCTTCCAGCAGGCCCACGGCCCCGACGGTCGGGGTGGGCGGAATGGCGACGCCATTGGTCTCGTTGTAGAGGCTGACATTGCCGCTCACGACCGGGAAGTCCAGCGCGCGGCAGGCCTCGGCCATGCCGTCGGTGGCGCGGACGATCTGGCCCATGGTCTCGGGCTTTTCAGGGCTGCCGAAGTTCAGATTGTCGGTGATGGCGATCGGCAGCGAGCCGGCGGCCGTCAGGTTGCGCCAGGCCTCGGCCACGGCCTGCTTGCCGCCCTCATAGGGATCGTTCTGGACGTAGCGCGGGGTGACATCGCTGGTCACGGCGATGGCCTTGCCCTTGCCGTGGATGCGCACGATGCCGGCGTCGCAGCCGGTGGCGCTGTCTTCCAGGGTGTCGGCCATCACGTGGCGGTCATATTGCTCCCAC
The DNA here is from genome assembly GCF_965279145.1 of Caulobacter sp. NCBI lineage: Bacteria > Pseudomonadati > Pseudomonadota > Alphaproteobacteria > Caulobacterales > Caulobacteraceae > Caulobacter > Caulobacter sp. The sequence goes on along the minus strand of NZ_OZ257139.1, from coordinate 178,268 downwards.
AGCCAGCGCTTGGAGGCCATGTCGGGGCTGCCGACGACCTTGAGCACGGCGGCGTTCCAGTCCGTCGGGGCAGGGATGCTGGCCGGGTCGAGGCGCGGATGCAGGGTCGGCTGGACCCACGGGCGATCATACAGAGGCGCGTCGTCGAACAGCGGGGCCAGCGGCACGTCGCACACCGTCTCGCCGTGATGCTTCAGCACCAGACGGCCGGTGTCGGTGGTGTGGCCGATGACGGCGGCGTCCAGGCCCCACTTTTCGAAGATGGCGTGGCCTTCGTGCTCGCGGCCGGGCTTGAGGACCGCCAGCATGCGTTCCTGGCTTTCCGACAGCATCATCTCGTAGGCGCTCATGCCCTCTTCGCGCTGGGGCACCATATCCATGTTCAGCTCGATGCCGACGCCGCCCTTGCCGGCCATCTCGACCGACGACGACGTAAGACCCGCGGCGCCCATGTCCTGAATGGCGGCGACGGCGCCGGTGGCCATCAGCTCAAGCGTCGCCTCGATCAGCAGCTTTTCGGCGAAGGGGTCGCCGACCTGGACGGTGGGGCGCTTTTCCTCGGAGTCTTCGGAGAACTCGGCCGACGACATGGTGGCGCCGTGGATGCCGTCGCGGCCGGTCTTGGAGCCGAAATAGACCACGGCCAGGCCCGCGCCCGGGGCGGCGGAATAGAAGATCTTGTCGGCTTCGGCATGGCCCACGCACATGGCGTTGACCAGGATATTGCCGTTGTAGCCGCTGTGGAAATTGGTCTCACCGGCCACGGTGGGCACGCCCACGCAGTTGCCGTAGCCCGCGATGCCCGCGACCACGCCGTCGACCAGACGCTTGGTCTTGGGGTGCGAAGGATCGCCAAAGCGCAGGGCGTTGAGCAGGGCGATCGGTCGCGCGCCCATCGTGAAGACGTCGCGCATGATGCCGCCCACGCCCGTCGCCGCGCCCTGATAGGGCTCGATGTACGAGGGGTGGTTGTGGCTTTCCATCTTGAAGATGATCGCGTCGCCGTCGCCGATATCGATCACGCCGGCGTTCTCGCCCGGTCCGCAGATCACGCGGGGGCCGGTGATCGGGAACTTCTTCAGCTGGTTCTTGGAGGATTTGTACGAGCAGTGCTCGGACCACATCACCGAGAACACGCCCAGCTCGACCAGGTTGGGCTCGCGGCCCAGGCGGTCGAGGACGACGCCGTATTCCTCGGCGTTGAGACCGAATTCGCGGGCCATATCGGCCATGGACTTCGGAGCGGTCTGGGCGGGGGTGGCGGAGGGGGTGCTCATGAGGGCGCCTTCTAGCGCGGCCTCATGGATTCCGCCACCAAGCAGACGCGCCGATCGCCGGATCTGACGCGATCAGCCGGCCTTTTTGTCCGCAGCTGGCGCGGCGGCCTCGTGCAGGACTTCCCTGACACGCTCATGGGCCAGGACCACCCAGCCGTCCATTCGGGCGCCGGCGGCGGCGAACGACTTGTCGTGGATGGCCAGGCCGGCCGTCGCGGCGCCGAACAGGGCCAGGGGGACCAGCACCAGGCCGACAAGCGGATTGCCCTGCCTGCGGCGTTTCCGGGCCCAGACGGGCACGCCACTGGTCGGCTCTGGAACGCTCATCGGACCCCCCAAAGGTCTGTCTCCGCGTCTCGAACGCGCGCGTGGGCGAACGGCCGGACGTCGTCTCGTTGCCCCCACTAGGCCGCCAGATCCCGCCGGCGATCCAACGTCCTCTCCAGCGGCGCGAGCCCGGTCCGGGCGACGGGTGCGAAAAGGCGACTGGCCGGGGGCGGTGTTGTCGGCGAAAACAAGGGAGTCGCGTCGTGGCGCGGCCTGGAGATCCGTCGATGCCAAGCTCAATCGCCCTGGCCACCAGCCGCCGCGCCCTCGTCTTGGGGCTGGCGACCCTGCCGCTGGTCGCCGCCGCGCCGGGGCCGGTGCGCGTGACCCTGGCCACGGAGCTGGGGCCGATCGTGGTCGAGCTCTATCCCGACAAGGCGCCGATCACCGTCGCCAACTTCCTGGCCTATGCCGACCGGCATCTGCTGGACGGGGGCAGCTTCTATCGGACGGTGGGCCCGAAGAACGACAACAATCCCGCCACCATCAGCGTTATCCAGGGCGGGCTGAATCGCGACGACAGTCCGCTGCCGGCCATCGCCCACGAGACGACCCGGGTCACCGGCATCCGCCACACCGACGGCGTGATCTCGATGGCGCGCGACGCGCCGGGTTCGGCGGGCTCGGAATTCTTCATCTGCCTGGGGGACAATCCGGCCCTGGATTTCGGCGGCGCGCGCAACAAGGACGGCCAGGGCTTCGCGGCGTTCGGCAAGGTGGTTTCGGGCATGGATGTGGTGCGCCAGATCCACGACGCGCCCACCGTCAGCAAGGCGGACGATCCCTATCTGAAGGGGCAGATCCTCGCGAAACCCGTGAAGATTCAGAAGCTAAGCCGCAACTAAGGCAGCGGAGCCTTAGGAACGCCCCCCGGCGCGGACCGTTCTTTCATCGTGCGCCACAAGCGCGCTGTGCAAAGGAGCAAAGCCGATGGCCGATAACAATCGCAATCCCCCGCAACAGCAGAACGACCCCGCCCGACAGGCCCCCGGGCAGCAACAGCAGCAGGGCCGGCCCAAGCTGCCCGAACAGGGACGAAATCCCGGCGGTCAGGGTGATCAGGCCGCGAGCGCGGCCAGGTCCGATCAGTTGAAACGCGACGACGACGTGCGGCGCGATCGCTGACGCGACACACAGCTTCCGAAGGTGGAGGGCCGGCGATCATTCGCCGGCCCTTTTTCCTGGTCGCTACTTCTCGACGACCGGCAGCTCGATGAAGCTGGCCGTGTCGCCGGCGTGGAACACCCGCTGGGTCGCCTTCACATAGTCGGCCGGCTTGGCCAGGAAGATGTTGGGCACGAAGGTCTGCGGGTTGCGGTCGTACAGCGGGAACCAGCTGGACTGGACCTGCACCATGATCCGGTGCCCCGGCTGGAAGGTGTAGTTCGCGGTCGGCAGGATGAACTGGTACTTTAGCGGGGTGTTGGGCTTGAGCGCCTTGGGTTCGCTGAAGCTTTCGCGATAGCGGCCGCGGAAGATGTCCATGCCGACGGCCAGCTGGTAGCCGCCCAGTTCGGGCTGGCTGGGGACCTCGTCAGGATAGACGTCGATCAGCTTGACCACCCAGTCGGCGTCGGTGCCGCTGGTCGAGGCTGTCAGGTTGACCTTGGGCACGCCGGCGATGGTCAGCGGCTTGTCCAGCGGCTCGGTCGTATAGGTCAGCACGTCGGGGCGGTCGGCGAAGGCGCGCTGGTCGGTCACCAGCCACTGCTTCCAGCGATCGCCGTCGGCGAAGCGCACGGGACGCGGCAGATAGGGCACCGGCTTGGCCGGATCGGAGACGTATTCGTCATAGGCCGCCGCGCCTTTGGCCGCCGCCGGGGCGGCGAAGGACAGACCGCCATTGGGCTCGAGATACAGCGGCTTGGACTTGGCCTGGCAGTTGCTCTCGCACGACAGCGGCCAGCTCTTGAAGCGGTCCCAGTGATTGGCGCCGGGGTTGTAGATCAGCACCGGCGGGGTGTCGGCCTTGGGCGCGCCGTCCTTCAGATACTGGTCGAAGAAGGGCTTGAGCACGTCGCGGCGGAACTGCAGGGCGGTGTCGCCGTCCCACTTGAACGGACCCAGGTTGTAGGCGTCGTAATTGACCTGGCTGTGCCGCCAGGGGCCCAGCACCAGATAGCTCTTGTCGTTGCCTGCGTCCTTGGGCTCGGTGGCCGCATAGGCGTGGACCGCGCCCCACATGTCTTCCTGGTCCCACAGGCCCTGGATCCACATGGTCGGCACTTTCAGCGGCTGGTCCGACATGGTCTTGTCCAGGGCCTGCTGGCTCCAGAACGGGGTGTAGGCCGCGTTCTCGACCATCTTCTTCCACCACGGCAGCTGGTCCAGGCCATTGAGCTTGGCGTAGTCGCCGGCCGAGCCCGCCTTGAGGAAATTGGCGTAGTCGTCATAGCCGGAGCGACGAACGCTCTCGCCCGCGCCCCGCACCGTGGTCTGGCCGGTGAAGTAGTCGAAATTGGGCTGGCGGAAGGCCCCGTGGTGGAACCAGTCGTCGCCCATCCAGCCGTCGACCATCGGGCTCATCGGCGCGGCGACCTTCAGGGCCGGGTGCGGATTGACCAGGGCCATCACCACCGTGAAGCCCTCATACGAGCTGCCCAGCATGCCGACCTTGCCGTTGGTCTCGGGCACGTTCTTCACCAGCCAGTCGATGGTGTCATAGGCGTCGGTGGAGTGGTCGACCTCGGACGAGTTGAGCGGCCCCTTCAGCGGCCGGGTCATCACATAGTCGCCTTCGGAACCATACTTGCCGCGGATGTCCTGGAACACGCGGATATAGCCGCCGTCGGCCACGAAGGGCTCGTCGCCCTGGGGCATGGCGGCCAGCATGTGCGGGCTGTCGTTGCGCGCGGCGCGCTTGGCGGCGTTGTACGGCGTGCGGGTCAGCATGATCGGCAGGCTCTTGCCGCCCTTGGGGACCACGATGACGGTATAGAGCTTGGTCCCGTCGCGCATGGGGACCATGACCACGCGCTTTTCGTAGTCGAAGCCGACCTTGGCGGCGACGTACTTGCCGTCGATGTCCGGCGTCATCGCCGGGGTCTGGGCGTGAACCGCGGTTGCGACGGCGGTCAGGGCGACAGCGGCCAGCAGACCGGCGCGCAGGGTGGTGACGAGACTCATGATGGCCCTCCAATACGAGGCGCGCACCTTAGGATCGGTTTTCGCGGAGTGCTATGATGTAACGTCTAAGTCTGTCATCCCGGGCGCAGCGGAGCGAAGACCCGGGACCGCAACAGGCTTAGTGTTTCCGGTGGTCCCGGCTCGGCGCGCTGCGCGCTTGGCCGGGATGACAGATCTAGGCGCTGGCGAAAATGCTGCGGAACAGGATCGCGCCGTCCTCGGAGCCCAGATCCGCGTCGAACGAACGGTCGGGGTGGGGCATCAGGCCCAGGACATTGCCCTTGGCGTTCATGATGCCGGCGATGTCGCGGGCCGAGCCGTTGGGATTGTCCTTGTAGCGGAACACGACCTGGCCCTCGCCTTCGAGGCGGTCCAGCGTTTCCTCATCGGCGAAGAAGTTGCCTTCGCCGTTGCCGACGGTCATCACCGCCTCGCGCTGTTCGCCGAACTCGGCGGTGAAGCGGGTCTGGCTGTTGACGATGTCCAGTTCGACCGGCTTGCAGATATATTTCAGCTTCTCGTTGCGCAGCAGGGCGCCGGGCAGCAGGCCCGCCTCGCACAGCACCTGGAAGCCGTTGCAGATGCCGACCACGGCCATGCCGTCGCCTGCGACCTTGACGACGTCCTTCATGATCGGGCTCTGGGCCGCCATCGCGCCGCAGCGCAGATAGTCGCCGTACGAGAAACCGCCGGGCAGGACCACCAGGTCCAGGTCGTCCGGCAGGGACGTCTCCTGGTGCCAGACCATCTCGACGCGGGCTCCGGCGGAGCGCTCGATGGCGACCTTGCAATCGCGGTCGCAGTTGGAACCCGGGAAGACGATGACGGCGGCTTTCATGGCGCGGGCCTGTAGCACCGTTCGCACCGGCTGTCAGCGGTTGGGGGCGGTAAATCTAGGCTCCGCATTCATCCAGCACCGGCGTCACCGGAACGGCGTCGGGCGCAGGGAAGGGCGTCCTGAAGGTGAAGGCGCGGTCCGTGGGGCCCAGCGCCTCCAGCAGCGCCAGCCTTTCCTTGGCCTCGTCGATGGTCGGGCGGTGGCCTGCCGGCACCCACCACAGCACCATGAACACGTCCATATGCTCGAACCACTCGCGGCGGCGGCGCATGATCTTCACGTGGTCACCGCGATAGACGAAGGCGCCCAGCGACGGGATGTCGGCCCAGACCGACATGTTGATGGCGATCAGCGGGTCTTCGTAGGGGGCAAGGTCGGTGGCGTTGTTGCCTTCGCCGGTCAGCCGCCAGACGAAGCCGGGCGAGGCCTCGGCGATGGCGTTCACGGCGTCGAGATTGTCGGCGAAGTCCTTGATCATCGGATCGTCGATCGGCGCGCGAAGGCGACCGATATTGACCTGCGCGAGGTGGAACGTCGCGCTCATGGTTTTCTCCTGAAGGTCGCCAACCGAACATTGTGTGGCGAAGCTTCGAGGGCAAGGGGCTGTTGCTAGGGTCCACATTCAATTGCGCGATGAGCTACCCCATCTTCCGTCTTCCCGGCGAAAGCCGGGATCCAGATCGAGCCCACAGATTGGGTCGGTTTCGCGCTTTTGAGGGCGCATCACCCCCACACGCTCAGGATGGATCTGGGCCCCGGCCTTCGCCGGGGAAACGGGGTGAGGGTTTGAGAGGCTTGCGCTGGAATTGAGTCTGAACCCTACAGCTCGATCATGTCGAAGTCGGACTTGGGCGTGCCGCACAGCGGGCAGATCCAGTGGGCGGGGAGGTCCGCCCACCGGGTTCCGGGCGCCAGGCCTTCGCCCGGATCGCCTTCGGCCTCGTCATAGATGTAGCCGCAGGTTCGGCACTGCCAGACCTTGAAGGGCTCGCTCATGGTCGCCTCAGTGCATCTTGAAGCGGATCGGCACGGCCTTGGGGCCGCAGACGAAGTTGGCGGTCATGCGGGTAGGCTGGCCGTCCAGTTCAACACTCTCGACACGGGCGAACAGTTCCTCCCACAGCACCCGCATCTCCATCCTCGCCAGGTGCTGGCCCAGGCACACGTGGGCGCCATAGCCGAAGGCCACATGCTTGTTGGGCGTGCGGTCGATACGGAAGCTGAACGGATCCTCGAACACCGCCTCGTCGCGGTTGCCCGACGGGTAGGACAGCATCAGCCAGTCGCCCTTGGCGATCTTGCGGCCGGCCAGTTCGGCGTCGGCGGTGGCGGTGCGCATGAAGTGCTTCACCGGCGTGACCCAGCGGATCGACTCCTCGACCAGGCCGGGGATCAGGCTGGGATCGTTTTTGACCCGGGCGAACTGGTCTGGGTTCTCGGCCAGGGCCCACAGCGCGCCGGCGGTGGTCGAGGAGGTGGTGTCGTGGCCGGCCGTGGCGGCGATGATGTAGTAGCTCATCGCCTCCAGGTGGCCCATCGGCTCGCCGTTGATCTTGCCGTTGGCGATGATGCTGGCCAGGTCCTCGCGCGGATTGGCCCGGCGATCCTCGGTCATGGCGTTGAAGTACATCATGAAGTCCATGATCACCGACTGCAGGCTGTCGATGCCCTCATTGACGTTGGTGGCGATCTTGCCGTCGCGGTTCAGATCGGGGTCGGCGCTGCCGAACAGCTCCTGGGTCAGTTTCAGCATGCGCGGCTCGTCGGCCTCGGGCACGCCCAGGACCTCCATGATCACGTGCAGCGGATAGAGGAAGGCCACGTCGCGGGCGAAGTCGCAGCGATCACCCTGGGCGGCCATGCGGTCGACGAACCCCCGGGCGATCTCGCGGATCCGCGCCTCCAGGGTCCGCAGGTTCTGCGGCAACAGCGAGCCCTGGGTCACGCGGCGATAGGCGAAGTGGTCGGGATTATCCATCTGGACCAGGGAGCGCACCAGATGGGGCGAGCCGCCCATCATCTCGCGCACCTTCTTGTCGGCCTCGATATTGGTGACGATCGTGGCGCGGTCGCCATTGTGAAACAGCTCATTCTGGCGCTCGACTTCCAGGATGTCGGCGTGGCGGGTGACCACCCAGAAAGGATCGAAGCCGTCGGGCTGGGCCACCTCCAGCGGGCTTTCGCGGCGCAGCCGGGCGAAGGCCTGGTCGATGCGATCGCCGTCGGCATAGGCCTTTGGGTCGACGATGGTGTTTGCGATATCAACGGGGATGGTCATGCGCGAACTCCTGGCTCCTCCGGGAGCGGCTCTGCGGCCGCCTTTGTTATTTGCTAGTTGTTCAACAAATAAGTAGCCTTCGCAAGATGACATCCACCCTTAAGGTTCCGCTTGTCCGTCGCAGCCAGTCCGACCGGCGTCAGCAGTCTGAAAGCGAGCTGCTGCGCGCGGCGGCCGAGCTGATCGTGGAGCGCGGCATGGCCGCGGCCACCTTCGAGAATATCGGGGCGAGGGCGGGCTACAGCCGGGGGCTGGTCAGCCAGCGGTTCGGCTCAAAGCAGGGGCTGATCGAGGCGTTGATCGTCAGGCTTCAGACGCGGCTGCAGGATCTGCTGGCCGATCGCCAGCTGGACTGCGCCAACGGGCTGGAGGCGATCCTGGGGTTCGTCGACATCTATCTGCGCAATCTGGCCGACGATGGAGAGATGCGCGCCTATTTCGTGCTGATGGCCGGGGCGGTGGCCGAGGTCTCGGACCTGCGCGGACCGTTCGCCGCCGTGCACAAGGAGGTGGAAACCCGCCTGGAGGCGATGTTCCTGCGGGGGCAGGCCGAGGGCGTGATCCGTCAGGGCCTCAACGCCGACGCGGCCGCCCTGATGGTGGGGGCCCTGCTGCTGGGTCTCAGCACCCAGATGCTGGTGGATCCCGGCCTCGATCTGGAACCGATCCGGGAAACCAGCCTGATGACCCTGAGGGTCAGCTTCAGCGCTTGACGGCCTGCCTCAGAGGACAGGTTCGGAGAGCTCCAGCCGGCGTTCAATGCGGTTTAGGCGGCCGTCCTGACGATCCAGGGCCAGATAGACATTGGCGACGTCCTGATGGGTCGCCAGCATATGCCCGCGCATGGCCTGAAGTTCGGCCTTGAGTTCGCGGACATCCAAACGAACCTGCGCCACATCGTTCTGGATGGCTTTCAGGACCTCATAGATCAGGTCGTTTGTGGCTTCGCCCATTGGCGTATCCCGTTAGCCCAAGCTGACAGAATAGCTTTCGATCACGGTATTGGCGAGCAGCTTGTCGCACATCGACTTGACCTCGGCCTTGGCCTTTTCGGCGTCGCCGTCGGCGACGTCGAACTCGATGGTGCGACCCACGCGGACATTCTTCACGTCCGCCCAGCCCAGGCCATGCAGGGCGGCTTCGACCGCCTTGCCCTGAACGTCGAGGACGCCGGGCTTGAGGAACACTTGGACCTTGGCTTTCATCAAGTTCGACCTTCTTCGACCCTCTCCCAGAGGGAGACGGAGGGACCCATGCGCGGCATGGGCGGGTGAGGGGCTACGGGGCCAACCGGAGAGGGTTTAACCCCTCATCCTCCCGCGCCTGCGGCGCGGGCCCCTCCTTCTCCCTCTGGGAGAAGGTTCCAATGGGCTAATGCATGCCGCCCTGAATGACGGTGGGCATTTCCTTCATGATACCCAGGCGGCGGGCCACCTCGGTATAGCTCTCGATGACATTGCCCAGATCGCGACGGAAGCGGTCCTTGTCCAGCTTCTCGTTGGTCTGGCTGTCCCAGAGGCGGCAGCTGTCGGGGCTGATCTCGTCGGCCAGGATGATCCGCGAGAAGTCGCCTTCATAAATGCGGCCGAACTCGATCTTGAAGTCCACCAGCGTGATGCCGACGCCGCTGAACAGGCCCGACAGATAGTCGTTCACCCGCAGGGCCGTGGCCATCATGTCGTCGATTTCCTGGGTGGCGGCCCAGTTGAACGCGGTGATGTGCTCCTCGGAGACCATCGGATCGTTCAGCTTGTCGTCCTTGTAGTAGAACTCGATGATCGAACGCGGCAGGGGCTGGCCTTCGGTCAGGCCCAGGCGCGTGGCGATCGAGCCGGCGGCGATGTTGCGCACCACGACCTCGAGCGGGATGATCTCGACTTCCTTGATCAGCTGTTCGCGCAGGTTCAGGCGGCGGATGAAGTGGTTCTGCACGCCGATGCCGTTCAGGCGAGTCATGACGTACTCGCTGATGCGGTTGTTGATGACGCCCTTGCCCTCGAGCTGGGCCTTCTTCTCGCCGTTGAAGGCGGTGGCGTCGTCCTTGAAGTACTGGATCAGGGTGCCGGGCTCGGGGCCCTCGTACAGAATCTTCGCCTTGCCTTCGTAGATCTTCTTGCGGCGGGTGGTCATGGCTCTCGTCGAGGCCCTTCATGGATGCGAAGCGCGTCCTCGTCGAAGAAACGAAAAGCGCGCGCGGCGGATAGCTGCGCGCGGCGTTCGACTCAAGGCCGCTCACTAAAAATGTCAGTCGGAACTTATCTGAATGACGGGCGGCGCGCAAACGCGGGGTCAGGTTCCGTTCAGCTTCGAACGCCTAAACCGAACCCGCGACGTATCCGCCGATTGCGGCGGCGCCCGTCACGGGATATGCAGCCGCCTAGATCGCGATAGCCGAGGCTGGGTGCCGGTTTCGGCGGCCATCGCACCACAGATATTTCAGTTGGAGCCCGCCCGCTTCGTGTAGAATTGGCGGACTCCACACGACATTGGGGCCTTCATGACCACCTTCGACGACCGCGAACAGGCTTTCGAAAACAAGTTTGCTCACGACCAAGAGCTTGAATTCAAGGCGACCGCGCGCCGCAACCGCCTGCTGGGCGAATGGGCCGCCGGCCTGATGGGCCTGACCACGGTGGAAGAATATGCGCGCGCCGTCGTGAAGTCCGACTTCGAACAGCCCGGCGACGAGGATGTGCTGCGCAAGGTCTCCGGCGACCTGAAGGGTTCGGGCGTCTCGGTGTCCGAAGCCGAGGTTCGCATGAAGATGGACGAGCTGCTGGCCCAGGCGCGCGAGCAGATCAAGACCGGCGTCTGAGTTCACGCGCCAACGCATGAACAAGGGCCGCCCTCGCCGAGGGCGGCCCTTTTCTTTTGGCCCTAGTGGGTCTCGTAGGTCGCCTTGCCTCCGCTGATCGCGAAGGCTTCCTCGGGCGACAGCACCAGCTTCTTGCGGCCGAACGCGGCGAAATAGGCGATGCCGATCGCGAACCAGATCGCCACGCCGATCACGCCCCCGCGATAGATCGGGTCCTTCAGCTGATAGACGATCGTCACCAGCGAGATGACCACCGTCAGGCCCGCGCCGGTCAGGCCGAACCGGCTTTTGTAGGGCCGTTCCATGTTCGGGAACTTGCGGCGCAGCAGGATGAACGACACGCCCTGGGCGACATAGGACAGCATGGCTCCAAACACGGCCATGTTCAGCAGCGTGCCGCCGATCACCGCCGCGCCCTTCTCGGCGCCCAGGCCGAACCATACCGCCAGCATGACCAGCAGGCCGGCCAGCGAGCCGGTGATCAGGGCCACGTCCGGCGTCTTGCGCACGCCGTGGGTCACCGACAGGGCGCGCGGGAAATAGCCGGCCCGCGACAGCGAATAGATCTGCCGACCATAGGCGAAGATGATGGCGTGGAAGCTGGCGATCAGGCCCGCTACCGCCACGGCCGCCAGGACCTTGGCCAGGGCCCCGCCGTAGATCGCGCGGAAGCCGTCCAGGATCGGCTCGCCGGACTTCGACAGGGCGAAGGTCCCGGCCGGGATCGACGCGTTCAGCCACAGCACCAGCAGGGCCGAGACGATCAGGGTCAGCATGCCCAGGATGATGCCCTTGGGCAGATCGCGCTGCGGCGTATGGGATTCCTCGGCCGCCAGGGGCAGTTGCTCGATGGCCAGGAACAGCCATACCGCGAACGGCAGCTGGGCCAGGGCCCCGCCGATGCCCGCCGGCAGGAAGGGGCCATGGCCGTTCGGCAGCTCTGTCCCGCCGGGACCCACGTTCAGGGCGTATTTCATGAAGTCGGCATGGGGCAGGGCGCTGATCCAGAACACCGCCAGGCAGGCCAGGGCCAGCAGGGTGATGAACACGGTGAAGCGGAACGACATCGCCACGCCGCCGGCGTTCAGGCCGACGAAGACGATATAGGCCCCCACCCAGTAGAGCGGTTGAACCCAGGCCGGCGTCTCGAAGATGCCCCCCAGATAGCTGCCGATGAAGAAGCAGACGACGGCGGCGGTCAGCACATATTCGACGTTCTCGCACAGGCCGGTGATGAAGCCGCCCCACGGCCCCATGGCGGCGCGGGCGAAGGAGTAGGCCCCGCCGGTGTGCGGCTGGGCCGCGGCCATTTCCGCGATCGAGAAGGTCAGGCCCAGATACATGACGGTGATGATCAGGGTGGCCACCAGCATGCCGCCCCAGCCGCCGACGCCCATGCCCAGATTCCAGCCCGAGAACTGTCCGGAGATCACCGCGCCGACGCCCAGCGCCCACAGCGAGAAGACGCCCGCGTATCGCTTCAGGCCCCGCTTGTCGAAATAGGCCTCGTCGACCTTTTCGTAACTGACGCCGCCGCCTGCTGTTGGTTCGCTCATTCTTCAGCCCCCTGAGTGCGAAATTGCTCCCGAAGCTGCGCCCTGGCGGGAGCGTCGGCCACTCTGGCGGGAGATGAAAGGCCGTTTCGGCGATCAACGTTCACTATTTCGGCGCCAGAGGGGGATGGCGCGCAAAACCATGTCATCCGGTCGCGGAGAGCCAGGGATGAAATTCTATGCGGATGGCAGGGTGGGATGGGCCACCAGCAGCGCCGTGTCGCTCTCGTCCTTCAGAGCCACCCCGCTCTCGCCCAGGCGCAGGGCTTCGCGCGCCAGCCAGACCAGCTTGGCCGCGGCTTGCGGGTACGACAGCCCTTCGCCCCGGATATTGGAGACGCAGTTTCGCGCCGCGTCGGTCAGCCCCACCCTCGGCGCGAAGGTCAGGTAGGCGCCCAGGCTGTCGGGCGACGACAGGCCCGGCCGCTCGCCCACCAGCAGCAGGACCAGGCGAGCGCCCAGGATCTGGCCCACCTCGTCGCCCAGGGCCACGCGGGCCTGATGGGCGACGGCGACGGGAGCCAGACTCCAGCCCTCGGCGCGGACAAGCGGCAGCAGGGCGGCGATCAGCGGCGCGGCGTGGGCATGGACAGCGGTGCTGGACAGGCCGTCTGCGACAACGATGGCCAGGTCCGCCGGCTTGTGAGAGCGCGCCGTCAGCAGGTCGCGGCTGGCGGCGGACAACCGTCGCCCCAGGTCTGGCCGACGCAGATAGGTCGCGCGGTCGGGCGCGGCGCTCTCGACCGGCAGGGTGGGCAGGCCCAGCGCTTCGATGGCCTCGGACACCTCCCCGGCCTGGAAGGCCGTATGCACCGCGTCGCGCGCCTGGGCGTGGGCCAGGGCGAAGGCCAGCACCTCGTGGGTCGGCAGGCTGGCGCCTGTCCGGCCCAGGGCGATGCGGGCGGTGGTGTGCCGGCGCAGGGCCGTCCAGGGATCGGGCGGAACGGGCGCCGTCATGCGCCGACCGTCAGCAGCGGATGGCCGGCCGAGGACGGCGCCAGGCGGCCGTCGGCGCCGGTGATCTTCAAGCGCTCCAGCCAGGCCTCGAACTCCGGCGCGCGCTTCAGGCCCAGCAGATCGCGGACATAGAGGGCGTCGTGGAACGAGGTCGACTGGTAGTTCAGCATCACGTCGTCGGCGCCGGGCACGCCCATGATGAAGGTGACGCCCGCCGTCGCCAGCAGGGTCAGCAGGCTGTCCATGTCGTCCTGGTCGGCCTCGGCGTGGTTGGTGTAGCAGACGTCCACGCCCAGCGGCGCGCCCAGCAGCTTGCCGCAGAAGTGGTCTTCCAGCCCCGCCCGGATGATCTGCTTGCCGTCGTAGAGATATTCGGGGCCGATGAAGCCGACCACGGTGTTGACCAGCAGCGGCTCGAACGCCCGCGCCACGCCGTACGCTCTGGCCTCAAGCGTCTGCTGGTCGATCCCGTGATGCGCCCCGGCCGACAGGGCCGAGCCCTGGCCGGTCTCGAAATACATGACGTTGTCGCCCACCGTGCCGCGCTTCAGCGACCGGCCGGCGTCCAGGCCTTCCTGCAGCAGCGACAGGGTGACCCCGAAGCTGGCATTGGCCGCTTCTGTGCCCGCGATCGACTGGAACACCAGGTCCACCGGCGCGCCGCGCTCGATCAGGGCGATGGCGCTGGTCACGTGGGTCAGCACGCAGGACTGGGTCGGGATCTCGAAGCGCTGGATCACATCGTCCATCAGTCGGACCAGATCGCCCAGCACCGACAGGTTGTCGCTGGCCGGGTTGATGCCGATCACCGCGTCGCCGCAGCCATACAGGAGGCCGTCCAGCATCGAGGCGGTGATCCCGGCCGGGTCGTCGGTGGGATGGTTGGGCTGCAGCCGCACGGCCATGGTCCCGGGCAGGCCAATGGTGTTGCGGAACCTGGTCGTCACCCGGCATTTGCTGGCCGCCAGGATCAGGTCCTGGTTGCGCATGATCTTGCTGACCGCGGCGACCATTTCCGGTGTCAGCCCCGGGGCGAGGCGCGAGAGCGCCGCCGGTGTGGCGCGCTCCGACAGCAACCAGTCGCGGAAGCCGCCGACGGTCAGGCTGGCCACCGGCGCGAAGGCCGCCGGGTCGTGACTGTCGAGGATCAGGCGCGTGACCTCGTCGGTCTCATAGGGGACCAGGGCCTCGGACAGGAAGGCCTTCAGCGGCGTGTCGGCCAGGACCATCTTGGCGGCGACGTTCTGCTGGGCGGAGGTCGCCGCGACGCCGGCCAGCACATCGCCCGAGCGGAGCGGCGAGGCCTTGGCCATCACATCGCCCAGCCCCTCGAAGGCATAGGTCGTTCCGGCCACGGCGCGCGCATAGGTCATCGCGCCAGCCTGCCTCCGAAAACTGATCCCGACAAACAAAAGCGGGGGCGTGATCACCACGCCCCCGCCATTGCCGTGCTTGTGGTCAGCCGACGCTACCAGACCCGCGAGCGGGCCTCGGGCTTGAGGTAATAGGTCTCGCCCGGCTTGACGCCGAAGGCGTCGTACCAGGCGTCGACATTGCGCGTCGGACCGATGACGCGGAACGCCGAGGGCGAGTGCGGATCGGACGCCATCTGCTGCTTGAGCGAGTCGTCGCGCGACTTGTCCTGCCAGGCCTGGGCGAAGGCCAGGAACAGGCGCTGGTCGCCGGTCATGCCGTCGATCACCGGCGCCGGCTTGCCGCCCAGCGAGGCGTGATAGGCGTCGAGCGCCACCTGCAGGCCGGCCAGGTCGGCGATGTTCTCGCCCATGGTCAGCTTGCCGTTGATGAACATGCCGGGGGCGGCCTCGTAGCCGTCGTACTGCTTGCCCAGAATTTCGGCCTGGGCCTCGAAGCGCTTGGCGTCCTCGGGCGTCCACCAGTCGCGCAGGGCGCCCTTGGCGTCGATCTTGCGGCCCTGGTCGTCGAAGCCGTGGCTGATCTCGTGACCGATCACCGCGCCGATCGCGCCATAGTTCACGGCCGGATCGGCGGCCGGGTCGAAGAACGGCGCCTGCAGGATGCCGGCCGGGAAGACGATCTTGTTCTCCAAGCCACCGTTATAGGCGTTCACGGTCTGTGGGGTCATGCCCCACTTGCCGTGATCGACCGGCTTGCCCAGGTCGCCCAGGGCGTAGTTCCACTCGAAGGCCCGGCTGCGCTTGACGTTGCCGTAGAGGTCGGTGACGTCGATCTTCAGACCCGAATAGTCGCGCCACTTGTCGGGATAGCCGACCATGACCTGCATCTTCGAGAGCTTGGTCTGGGCCTCGGTCTTGGTGGCGGCCGCCATCCACGGGGCCTTGTCGATGCGCTGCGACATCGCCGTCTTAAGATTGGCGATCAGCTCGACCATCTTGGCCTTTGATTCGGGCGGGAAATACTTGGCGACATAGGTCTGGCCGACCACTTCGCCCAGGCTGCCGTCCACCAGGCTGACGCCGCGCTTCCAGCGCGGACGCAGCGCCGACTGGCCGCTGAGCACCTTCACATATTCGAACCGGCTGTCGACGAACCGCTTGGAGAGATAGGGCGAGGCTTCCTCGATGGTGTGGAAGGTCTGCCAGGCCTTCAGCGTGTCCAGCGACGTGTCGTTATAGATCTTGGCGATGTCGCGCACGGCGGTCTTCTCGCCCAGCACCACCTTGGTCAGGCCGGGCATCCCGGCGGCGGTGAGGTAATCCGACCACGGAAAGTTCGGCGCATAGCTGTTGAGTTCGACCACACTGACGGGGTTGTAGACCTTGTCGATGTCGCGGCGCTCTGCCACGGCCCAGCTGACCTTGGCGATGGCGGTCTCGAAGGCGACGACGTCGGCGGCGGCCTTGGCCGGATCGGCATGGCCGGCCGACTTCAGGGCGCGCTCGACAAAGGCCGTATAGGCCGCCAGCTGCGGCTTGAAGCCGTCGGTCAGATAGTAGTCTCGGTCAGGCAGGCCCAGGCCCGACTGGCCGATATAGATCGTGTTGATCTCGGGGGTCTTGGCGTCCGCGTAGACGTCCAGCGAGAAGATGTCGGCGCCGAAGCCGCCATGGGCGCAGGCCATGGCCAGGGCGAACTCGGCCTTGGTCTTGGCGGCGCCGATCGCGGCCAGGTCGGCCTTCAGCGGCTTGTCGTCCACCGCCTCGACGCGGGCCTCGTCGGTGAAGCTCTTGTAGAGGCCGCCGATCTGGGTCGAGGCGTCGGCGGTCTCGATCAGGGTGCGCAGCTGGTCCTGCGAGCGGTTGAAGACGTCATAGCCGACACCGGCCGAGGGCTGGTCGGCGGGGATCTGGGTCCGGGCCTCCCAGGCGCCGTTGGCATACTTGTCGAAGTTGGTTCCCGGCGAGACCGAGGTGTCGCGCGCGGTCAGGTCGACGCCCCAGGCGCCGTACATCGGCTTGGAATCAGCGGCGAAGGCGGCCGGAGCGGCCAGGCAAAGAGCGGCGGCGGATGTCGCGGCCAGCAGGATCAGGCGCATGATTGGAAGTCTCTCCCCAGGAAGGCGCGATGCTGCCCCAAGCGCGGGCGGAACGCAGATGAAAATCGCGTAATGTGCGGCTTGGCGACGCGCTTGCCTGAAATCGCCGTCTTAGCTAATTTGTTTAGCTAAGTGAGGCCGCCATGACAGTTGTCACCATTCACTACGCCAAGACCAATCTATCCCGCCTGCTCGCCGAGGTCGAAGCCGGCGGCGAAGTGGTCATCGCGCGGGGTAAGACGCCTATAGGCCGTCTTGTTCCCGTTTCGCCGACGCCTTCCAAGCGCGTGTTCGGATCGATGAGGGGGCAGATTGCAGTGGATGAGACGTTTTTTGAGCCTCTGCCCGATGACGAATTGGCGCTTTGGGAAGGCGATACTGTTTGAGGTTCCTGCTCGACACCCACGCCCTGCTTTGGTTCCTCGCGGGCTCTGAAAGCCTGCCGTTGGCGGTGCGTATCGCCCTTCAGGATGATGCGCATGAGGTATTCGTCAGCGCCGTGTCGGCGATGGAGGTGACGACCAAGTTTCGGCTCGGCAAGCTGCCTTCTGCGGAAATCCTGGCCAAGCGGTTCGAAGCGACGGTGGCGGAGAAGGGGTTCTTGCCGCTGCCGATCACGATGGCGCACGCTGAATGCGCGGGGTCTTTGCCCATCTCCCACAAGGACCCGTTCGATCGTCTGCTGATCGCGCAGGGCCTTCTTGAACCGATGACACTGGTCTCCAACGAGCCGGTGTTCGACAGCTTCGGCGTCAGTCGCTTCTGGTAGATCGCGCATCCAGGACCGACGTCAACACGCTCCACGCCGCCGCCTTCTGCGCCAAACTCCGCGCCGCGTGGGCGGGGCTGGACGAGGGCAGGGCGATCAGGGCGAGGCGGTCCGCCGCCGGCGCCAGCAGGCGCGAGCCCAGCCTGGCCGCCGTGCCGCCGTTGAAAGCGACGGCGCGCAGGGCCGGCAGGGTTTCGACCAGGGCCAGCAGGTCGTTGGCGTCGGGTTTGAGGATCGAGGAGTCGAGGCTGCCGCGCCGCTCGGCCTCGGCGACCACGTCCCACAGGCCCACGCCATGTCGTTGCAGGACGGCCAGGCGCTCGGCGTAGGGCAGGGGAACGAGGGCTTCGTCCAGCACGCCCTCCAGCAGGCGCCAGAAGGCGTTGCGCGGATTTCCATAATACTCGCCGGCGGCCAGTGAGGCCTCGCCGGGCAGGCTGCCCAGGATCAGCAGGCGGGTGCGGGCGTCGACGACGGGTGGAAAGCCGCGCTTGCGGGGCGACGTCGTCACCCAAGACGCCCTTCGATGGCCAGGCGTGGCCTGGGCGAGGCCGGCGCCACAGGGGCGATCGAGTGCGGTCGGGCGGCGTCGAACAGGATCAGGCCGCCGAGATCGGGGGCCAGGCCGCGCGCGATGTCGCCGGCCGCGTCGTGGAACAACAGCTGTCCGCCCCAATCAGGTCGCCACCAGCGGGTGAGATCCAGGCTGAAGCCGAGGCCGGTGTCCTGGGTCAGGCCCTGGAAGTGTCCCGGGCCGTAGAGGCGCGCCTCCGCCGTTCGCAAGGTCAGCGCCTGGCCTGTCGCCGCCCGCGCGAACTCCAGCAGGCCGGCGCCCAGGAAGGCCGTCACGGTGTGGATGGGGTGGCCGGGGTCGCGACCTTCCGCCAGGGCGGTCAGCATCGGATAGGCCAGATAGTCGGCGGTTTCGGACGGGGCGGCGGTCGCGCAATCGGCCCAGTCGATGGTCTCTTCGAGCAGTCCGGCCAGTCGGTCAGCGACCGGCGCTTCCAGCGCGGCTTGGACCCGAACCCAGCCCTCGCGCGCCAGGGCCTGGGCGATATCCGCCGGATCCAACGCCGGATTGAGGCGAAGGACCGGCGGCTCACTCATGCTCAGCCCTGTTCGCCGAACACGCGCTTGAAGATCACGTCGACATTCTTGGTGTGGTAGCCGTAGTCGAACAGCTCTTCGAGCACGCTGTCCGACAGGGCCTTGGAGACCACGGGGTCGGCCTTGAGGAAGTCGATGAACTTGCCCTCGCCGCGCCACACCTTCATCGAGTTGCCCTGCACGGCGGCATAGGCGTCCTCTCTGGAGACGCCTTCCTGCGTCAGGGCCAGCATGACCCGCTGCGAGAACACCAGGCCCCCCAGCCTGTCGAGGTTCCTGGCCATGTTCTCGGGATAGATGTTGAAGCGCTCGATGACGCTGGCCATGCGGCGCAGGGCGAAATCGAGGTGGACGGTGGCGTCGGGCCCAATGCCGCGCTCGACCGACGAGTGGCTGATGTCGCGCTCATGCCAGAGGGCGACGTTTTCCATCGCCGGAGTCACGGCCGAGCGGACCAGGCGGGCCAGGCCCGTCAGGTTCTCGGTCAGGATCGGGTTGCGCTTGTGCGGCATGGCCGACGAGCCCTTCTGGCCCGGATCGAACGGCTCTTCGGCTTCCAGCACCTCGGTGCGCTGCAGGTGGCGGATCTCGGTGGCCAGGCGCTCGATCGACGAGGCGACCACGCCCAGGGCGCAGAAATAGGCGGCGTGGCGGTCGCGCGGAATGACCTGGGTCGAGACCGGCTCGACGGTCAGGCCCATCATCTTGGCGACATGCTCTTCGACGCGCGGATCGACATTGGCGAAGGTGCCGACGGCGCCGCTGATCGCGCAGGTGGCGATCTCGAACTTGGCCATGGCCAGGCGCTCCTTGGCGCGCTGGAACTCGGCATAGTAGCCGGCCAGCTTCAGGCCGAAGGTGATCGGCTCGGCGTGGATGCCGTGGCTGCGACCGACGCAGACCGTCATCTTGTGCTCGAGGGCCCGACGCTTCAGCGCGGCCAGCAGCAGGTCGACGCCCTCGATCAGCAGATCGGTGGAGCGCGACAGCTGCACGGCGAAGCAGGTGTCCAGCACGTCGCTGCTGGTCATGCCCTGGTGCAGGAAGCGGGCTTCGGGGCCGACGATTTCCGACACGTGGGTCAGGAAGGCGATGACGTCGTGCTTGGTGACGCGCTCGATCTCGTCGATGCGGTCGCTGTCCCAGACCGCGTCGCGGCCCTTTTCCCAGATCGTCTGGGCCGACAGCTTGGGGATGACCCCAAGTTCGGCCATGGCGTCGGCGGCGTGGGCCTCGATCTCGAACCAGATCTTGTACTTGGTCTGGCTGGACCAGATGGCGGCGGCTTCGGGGCGGGCGTAGCGGCTGATCATGGACGGGGCGTTTCGGCCGGACCGTCGCTTGAGTCAAGCATGATGGCCGGCGCGGGCCGGACAAAAAGACGGCCGCCCTCCAGGAGGAGAAGGCGGCCGAGTCATTGGGAGGAAACGCCCTGGAAGGGCACGACCTGTATAGCGCGGCTCAATTTGTTTGACAACGTTGTCATGGAAATAAATTCCAGAGATGGTGAATAGGCGCTCCCAGACGGTTCGCTCGACGGCGCGTGGCTCGCCAACACCTTGAAAACAAAAGGGAGACAGGCGCGAACCCATCTCCCTCTGTCGATCAATCAGTCCAGTCCGGCCGCGCCGGACGGGACGGCTACTTCTTCTTCGCGGCCTGGACCTCGATCTCGACCAGCATCCCGGGCTGAACCAGCGAGACGATCTGGCTGGTGATGCGCGAGGGCTTGTTGGGCTGTTCGGCGGTGCCGAAGAAGGTCTTGTAGCCCTCCATCATGCCGGGAAAGTCCATCTTGCCGCCCTTGGCCGGGTCACCGACCAGCAGAACGCGCATCATCACGACGTCGCCCATGGTGGCGCCTTGAGTCTTCAGGGCGTCCTCGATGCGCTTCAGCACGCCCAGGGTCTGGGCTTTGGTGTCGCCGAAGGTGGCGGTCAGGGCCGGATCGCCCTTGGGGTCCAGCATCGGCGGGGTCATGCCGCTGACATAGATGGTGTCATAGCCGGCCGGCACGGTGACGACGCTGGCGATCGGCGACTTGGGATCGCCGCCGCGGACGATCTGGGCCGAGGCCGAGCCGGCGAAGACAGCGGCCAGGGCCAGGCCGGCGGCGAGGGGAGCAAAGCGTTTCATGGTCATCTCCTTGAAGGGATCGATCAGTGGGCTTGCAGGCCGCGGGCGCTCGGGGGCGCCTTGCGGACCTTGGCGACATCGGCGGCCGTCACCGGCTTGGCCTTGTTGCCCCAGGACGAGCGGACATAGGTGAGGATCGCCGCCAGGTCGGCGTCGCTGAGATCGTCCTTGAACGCGGGCATGCCCGCGCGGCCGTTCAGAACGGTGCTGACGACGATGGAGGCTTCGCCCTGCACGAGCGGCGAACCGGCCAGGGCGGGGAAGGCCCCCTTGATACCCTTGCCGGTGGCCTGATGGCAGGCCGAGCAGTTGTCCATGAACAGACCCTGCGGCGGTGGCGCGGCCAGGGCGATCCCGGGCGCCGACACCGCCAGGGCCAGCGCCAGCAGGGAAAAGCGGGAAGCGAAAATCATCGGGTCCTCGGGTTTCAGGCCTGCTGCACGCGGGCGTGGATCTTGGCGATTTGCTGCCAGGCCGACTCGATGGCCCCGGCCTGCCAACCGCCAAGGTAGCTGAGGTGTTCACCGGCGAGATAGAGCCGACCGTCGGGCTGGCACAGCAGAGGATAGGAGTCGCGGCGACCGTCCGGGCTCCATTCGGCCCAGCCGCCGAGATTGAACTCGGCCAGGTGCCAGGAGAACGAGAAGGCGTTCTCGAAGCTGTCGGTATATTCCGGGAACACCTTCTGGCCGCCGGCCACGGCGAACGCCGCGCGTTCGGCCGGGGTCTTCATGCTGATCTTCACCGCCTCGCCGCCAAACGCGTAATAGCCCAGCAGCACGCCCTTCTGGCTCTGCCAGCCGGTGGAGGGCAGGGTGATCGTGCCGATGCCGGGCATGTCGTTATAGATGTGGCCGCCATAGATGTGGTGGTTCTCCTCCCAGAACCTCGTCTTCATCTGCAGGCCGATCTTGTTGACCGGGGCGTAGGACACGCCTTCCATCGCCGCCTTGAACGGCGCCGAGGCGTCCAGGTCGATCTGCTTGAGCACGCTGAGCGGGATGGTGCAGATGCAGTAGTCGGCGGTGATCTCGCCGGTCTTGCCCGAGCCATCCTTGAACGAGACCGTCACGCCCTTGTCGGACTGCTTGATCTTCTCGACCACTGTCGAGTAGCGGATCATCGAGCCGACCTGCCTTTCGAAGCCCTTGGCGATCTGGTCCATGCCGCCGATGGGCTGCAGCATGGTGCGCTGCTGCTCGTAGCCGGTGACCGAAGACAGGACGCGCCAGGCCTTGCTGTCGAGCACGTCCTTGAACGCGAACGGCGGCAGTTGCTTGCCTGGGCCGGGATCGACGCCGGCGCCCGGATGCACCGAGAAGCCGCGACCTTCCGTGCCCGTATAGGCCAGATCCTTGGGTGACAGACGGCCCTCATTGATCATGTAGGCGATGAAGGTCTCGCGGTCGGCCGGCGACAGGGCCGCGTCCAGGTCGCCCTTGCTGGCGGCCTTGGCGATCAGCTCGGCGGCGTAGCCGCGCGCGTCGGCCGCGAGCTCGCCCTTGCGGACCGGCTTGCCGGCCAGCGGACCCTTGCCCTTCTCGAAATAGACATAGGCCGCGTCGTTGTCGTTGACGAAGCTCTCCAGCAGGACGCCAAACAGCTTGGTGTAGTGCAGGGTCGAGCGGTGGTGATACGGGATCCGCCACGGACCGTGGTTGATATACAGCCCCTCGTCGAACTCACAGGTCTGCTTGTGGCCGATCAGGTCGGTGTGCTGGAAACCCTTGCGGGCCGACTGGCAGCGGCCGCCGGCGAAGGATCGCGCTTCCAGGATCTGGACCTGATAGCCGGCCTTGCTCATTTCATAGGCCGCGGTCATGCCGGCCAGACCCGCGCCGAGGATGACGACCTTCGTCCCCTTGGCTCCGCCCGTCAGGGTGGGGGGCAGCTCGGTGGCCGACGCCATGCCAAAGCCCAGGGCGTCCATGCCCGACAGCGCCAGGGAAATCCCGCCGACCGCGGCCAGCCCTTCAAAAAACCGCCGCCGGGTGAGCACTCCGCCCGTCGCCGCGCCTTCAATCATGTCCATGAAAATCTCGCCCGCTTAAAAACCCCGACGCTTTTTGAATGCCTGTGTCGGTGGTGACGATACACGCATATCGCCTCGGTCGGACGCGTCTCCGCCGAGGTCCCGTGCATCACGAAATTTCAGGGCAACGGGCGCAACCCATTTCGAACGTGGTCCGATCTGACATGTTAGATCAGGGCGGGATGCTCCCCGCTTGGGCGCCGTGAGCGCCGCCTGTGCGAACCGTGGGCGGGCCGGAAAGATAAGCGCGTCGGGACGGAATCGGTCTTTGCCCAGTCCGCCGTCGGACGTTGAAGGAGTCTCCATGAGCGTCACCCCAGCCCCCCTCCGCCTGCGTCTGGCCCGTCACGAGGACATGCCTGTTCTGTCGGCCCTGATGGACGCGGCGATCGGCGCGCTGCTTCAGGGATTTCTGCCGCCCGAGGGGGTGAAGGCCTCGTATGAGATCATGGGCCTGGACACCCAATTGATCAGCGACGGGACCTATTTCGTGGTCGAGGATGGCGATGCGATCGCCGGTTGCGGCGGCTGGAGCCGGCGCGCCACGCTGTTTGGGGGCGATCATTCGGCCGGACGCGACGCGGCCGTTCTGGACCCGGCGCGAGACGCCGCGCGGGTGCGGGCGATGTACACCCATCCCGATCACACCCGCAAAGGTGTGGGGCGGATGGTGCTGGCGGCCTGCGAGGCGGCGGCGGCGGCCGAGGGCTTCACCCGCTGCGAACTGGCCGCGACCCTGGGCGGCGAGCCGCTGTACCGCGCCTGCGGCTATCACGACATCGAGCCCTTCACGGCGGCGACGTCCAGCGGCTACGCGGTGCCCCTGATCCGGATGGGCAAGGCCCTGTAAAACGCGCGACCGACGGCGGGGAGGGCGGCCAGCCTGACTGGTCGCAACGCAAAAGGGCCAGGCTTTCGCCTGGCCCTTCCGTTGTGGCTGGATCGCGAACCCTAGAAGGTCGCGGTGGCCTTCAGGTACCAGAAGCCGCCCTGCCAATCGGTGACCGAGTCCGAGCGATAGATGCGGCCGTTGGTGGCCGACTCGCCGGTCTTGTCGGGATCGGGATAGTTGGCGAACAGGTTCCGGGCCCCGACCGAGACCGTGTAGGCGTCGGTCGCCTTGTAGCTGAACTCGGTGTCGACGAAGACTTCCGGATCCCACTTCTGGACGATCGGGTTGGCGACGCTGAACTGGTTCTTGTACGGCCCCCAGATATTGGCGCGGACGACGGCCTTCAGCTTGCCGACCTCATGGCTGGCCGACAGGACCGAGCGCCAGCGGGGCTGGGCGTTCTCGAAGTCGAAGACCCCTTCGGCGTCGAAGAACTGCGCCGAGAAGACCTTGTCGATCTTGAACTTGTTGTAGTTGCCGCTGGCCGTGAAGCTGGTCGACTGGCCGTTGGCCCAGTTGACCTTGTAGGTGGCGACGACGTCGACGCCGGTGGTCGTGGAGTCGAAGGCGTTCTGATAGAACTGCACCTGGCCGATGGTGTCGGCGCCGGGCACGCTGGCCGCCAGCAGGGCCGCCTTGATGGTCGCCGTCACCGTGATCGGGGTGGTGGCGTAGAACTGGTCCTTGATCTTGATGCTGTAGGCGTCGACCGTCAGGCTCAGGCCATCGATCGGCGAGGCGGTGAAGCCGGCCGCGATGTTCAGCGACTTTTCGGGCTTCAGGACCTTGGCGCCCATGAACTGGGCCACCGGGTTGGTGGCCGGGAACAGGCCCGAGGCGATGATCGCGCCATTCTCGACGCGGGTCGAGACGTTGGTCGTGAACAACTGGCCCGGGGTCGGCGCGCGGAAGCCGGACCCGATCGAGGCGCGAACCCCGAACTTATCGTTGATCTGGTACTGCGTTGCGAGCTTGCCGTTCCAGGTGCTGCCGAAGTCAGAGAAGTGCTCGCCACGAACGGCGGCGTCCACGTACCAGGCCTCGGTGACGTTGGCCGAGGCTTCGGCGTAACCGGCGTAGGAGTCGCGGGTCAGCTTGCCGGCATAGGCCGGGGGCGAACCCGGGGCGCCGTTCGAGCCCACCGCCAGGGCGTTGTAGGTCGGTTCGATGCCGGCGAAGCCGTCGGCGTCGCTGGACAGGTAGTTGGCGCAGTTCAGGCCGGCGGTGGCCGGCAGGGCCAGGCCGGCGGCGGTCGCGGTGTGGGTCGTGGTGTTGCAGAAGCCGTACGGGTTGGGCACGGCATAGGTGCCCGCGACGTAGGAGGGCACGTCGCCCGCGCCGATCTCGTAGCCTTCCTTGCGGTATTCGGCGCCGAAGTTCAGCGTGATCGGGGTGTTCAGGCCGGCCACGGCGTAGTCATAGGCGAAGTCGGCGTTGGCGGCCGATTCCGTCGAGATCAGCGAGCCGACATAGAACGACTTTGGCGAGGCCGGACCCATCGACGGGTTGACGGTGTCCCACAGGGTGTAGACCAGCTTGTCGTTGCCGTAGCGGCCGCTGAAATCATACTGCAGGCCGTTGCTCAGCTTGCCCTTGAGGCCGCCGGTCAGGCTGTAGTCGGTGATGTTGCCGCCGAACATCGGCGTGAAGCCGGCCGGGAAGATCGAGCTGAACAGGAAGATCGAGCCGTCCTTCTGACGGATCGGCGTGGCGTTGACCGCGTTGCTGACCGGCGGACGATAGTTGAAATACTCGGTCGCCTTGCTCTTCGAATAGTTGGCGAAGGCGTAGAGCGACATCGTGTCGGAGATGTCGTAGCCGGCGTTGACCACGCCGCGCAGGGCTTCGGCGTCGGGCTGACCCCACTTCTGCACATAGTCGGTGATCAGGGCGCCATACGACGGATTGGCCGCCGCATAGCTGGTGACGCAGAAGCCGGCCGACTGGTTGGGAATGCCGACGTTGCAGTACTGCTTGCCGCGATTGACCTGGTTCTGGCTGGTGTATTCGAACGTGCCGTTGACGAAGCCGCTGTCGCCGAGCGGAACGCCCAGATTGCCGGTCACCAGCACGTCTTCACCGTCGCCCAGATAGAACTGGCCGTATTGTGCGGTCAGCGAACCGCCGCTGGGGCTGTCCTTCAGCTGGAAGTCGATGACGCCGGCGATGGCGTCCGAACCGTACTGCGCGCCGGCGCCGTCACGGGTGACGACCACGTTCTTGAGGGCCGAGGCGGGGATGGTCGCCGCGTCGGGCGCCTGCGAGCCGGTGCCGCCGATGCTGACCAGGGCCGAACGGTGGCGGCGCTTGCCATTGACCATGAACAGGGTCTTGTCGGTGGGCAGGCCGCGCAGCGAGGCGGGGCGGATGAAGGTGGCGCCGTCCGAGATCGGCTCGCGAGCCAGGGTATAGGACGGGACCAGCGTCTTCAGAATGTCGTTGGTGTCGGTGAAGGCCGCCGATTTCAGGTCGCCTTCGCTGAAGGAGTCGACGGGAACCGCGCTGTCGAGAACCGTGCGGGGCTTGCCGCGCGCCGTGACGACCACGGTTTCGATTTCGGAAGCGGTATCCACCGCAGGATCGGCCGGATTTTCGGCGGCCTGTGCCGTAATAGAGTATCCAATAGTAACGCACATCGCAGAAATACCTGCGAGCAGAGTCGTTTTAAAACGCCGATTCATTAAGAGCCCCCTTATTTCATTTATCAACGCACGATTGATTCCTTCTCCAAGACGCTTCTCTCCCGATGATTTGTTGTTTTTGGCACTAACGCTGGTTTTCACTCGGACTTTGCCGACCGATTACAGCGTGGTGCCAACTGGATCGCTTCGGCAATGGGGGGCAGCCGGAAGAAACGGTCACATGAACGCACGACGGCCTCGGCGCCCCTTTGGGTGGCGTCGAGACCGCATTTTTAGGCAGAACGTTGCTCTTTCGTTACCCAGATTGGGGTGTGGCGTGACGTTAGGTCAGGCGACGAGGCGCTCTGGGACCGGTTCGTGCGTCTCCGTCTCGAACAGGTCGAACGCGTCTTCCCAGGCCGCCAGGCGTGAGTCGCGCAGTTCGGCGTCGTCGATGATGCGGATGATCTGATCCTCGCGATCGTTCCAGACCACGCCCAGGTCAATAACGCGCTCGGCGTCCCGACCCAGCAACAGGATGACGTCCGCGCGGGCGGCGCGTTCGGGGCTGATGCGCATCAGGGTGCGTCCCGCGCCGAGGTCACGGTGGATATCGGCGAACGCCAGAACCGCGGAAATCATGGGCGCGTTGACGGGAGCGATGGCCCAGGCAGGGCAGGCAAAGCGGGACATGAACGTCTCCTTGGTTCGACCAGAGCTAAATGCACGTGCGGTGCGCCAGAAACGGTCGTATGGAGAACGTATGAGGCACGAAAAGGCTGCGAGACTGCTCGACCTGGCCCGCATGCTGGCGGGCTCGGCCGAAGGCATGACCCTGGACGAGATGGCCCAGGCGCTTGAGGTGGGGCGTCGCACCGCCGAGCGGATGCGCGACGCCGTCTGGGCCGCCTTCCCGCAGATGGAGGTGGTGGAAGATCCGCCCACCCGGCGTTTCCGCATCCCGGCGGGGCTGGATGGCCTGTTCCAGACGCCGACCGCCGAGGAGCTGGCGGCGCTTCGGACGGCGGCGGATTCCTACAAGGCGTCCGGCGCCGAGGGGCGGGCCTCTTCGCTCTATGCGCTGGAGCGAAAGCTGCTGTCGGCTCTGCGCGGATCCGCCCGCCGCAAGGTGGCCCCCGATGTCGAGGCGCTGGTCCAGGCCGAGACCATCGGCGTGCACGCGGGACCAAGGCCCTATGAGGACGAGACGGCGCTGGCGGCCATCCGCGCGGCCATCAAGGGGCTGAGCGCCCTGGCCTTCCGCTATGACGGCGGCAGCACGCCGGGCCGCGTCCGCGAAGTGACGCCGCTGGGCATCCTGTTCGCCCGCAGCAACTATCTGGTGGCGCTGGAGGGGGACGATCCGCGTCCGCGCTCCTGGCGGCTGGACAAGATGAAGGCGCTGCGCGTGCTCGACCGGGCGGCCGCGCCGCCGGAGGACTTTTCATTGCAGGCCTTCGCCGATGAAAGTTTCGGCATCTATCACGGAGCCATCGAGGACGTGGTGCTGCGCATCCGCCCCGACCGCGCCGAGGACGCCCTGCGCTGGCGCTTCCATTCCACCCAGACCGTTCGTCCGGAACCCGATGGCTTCGTGACCGTCGCCTTCCGCGCCGCCGGGATGCTGGAACTGGCCTGGCACCTGTTCACCTGGGGCGACGGAGTGGAGATCGTCTCGCCGCCCAGCCTGCGCGCGCTGATGGTCACCGAGTTGCGCCGCGCGCTCGCCGCCCACGAGGCCTAGTCACGGTCCAGCCCTGACCATGACCTGACAGGTAATTGTCCGCGCGCCGCGTCTGGCTACGGTGCTTCAAACGCAGCGAAAGGGACGGAAGATGTCGGTGTTCTGGCGAAACTGGATGACGGGATGGTGCTGGGCGGTGGGCGTGTTCGGCGTCGTGCTGGCGGGCGCGGGTCTGGACGTCACGAGCGGTCCGGTCCGCCTGGTCTTCGCGCTGCTGCAGGGCCCAGAGGCCTTGGTGCTGAACGCCCAGATGCGATTCAGCGTGGCCCTGATGGGCGCCGTGACGATAGGCTGGAGCATCACCCTGATGGCGGCGATCAAGGCCGCCCAGCAGTTGGGCGCGGCGGGCCGGTCGACCTGGGTGGGCGTGATCGTCAGCGTGGTGAGCTGGTACGTGATCGACAGCAGCCTCTCGATCGCCACCGGCTTTGGCGTCAACGCGATCTCCAATACGCTGTTCCTGGCGGCCTTCCTCCTGCCCATGGCGCGCAGCGGCGTGTTGCGCTCGACACCCGCGACCCCGTCCTAGGCGGTGACCAGGCGCAGCAGGGCCAGCTCGCTGGCCCTGGCCGAAGCGCTTCCTGATCTGGGCAATGTCCCCGCCTCATAGGCGGCCAGCACGCGGGGATGGATATAGGCCGCGCGGCAGACCGCCGGGGTGTTGCCTAGCAGTCCGGCCACGGCCTTGACGCACGTGTTGACCGCGCGCTTGGCGTCGGTCTTCGACGTGGCGGGCGGCGTGGCCCGAAGGCCCTTCAAGGCCGCTAGCGATCCGGCCCAGGTGCGAAAGTCCTTGGCGGAGAACTCGGCCCCGCAGGCGGCGCGGATGTAGTCGTTGACGTCGCTGGACTCGATGGCCCGCCGCTGGCCGTCCTCATCGACATATTTGAACAGGCGCTGCCCCCGCAGGTCCTGGCAGGCCCGGATGATCCGGGCCAGGCGCCGATCCTGAAAGCCCGTCCTGTGGGTCTTGCCGCTCTTGCCGCGAAACTCGAACACCGCGCCTCCGCTGGCCAGGCGCAGGTGGCGCTTCTGCAACGTCGTCAGGCCATAGCTCTTGTTGGTGCGGGCATATTCCTCGTTGCCCACCCGGATCAGGGTCAGCTCCAGCAGGCGGACCACCGCCGCCAGCACCTTCTCGCGGGGCAGGCCGCGCCGGGCCAGGTCGGCCTCGACCCGTTTGCGCAGGCGGGGCAGGGCGCGACCGAACGCGGCCATCCGCTCGAACTTCTTGATATCGCGGTCGGCTCGCCAGTCGGGGTGATAGCGATACTGTTTGCGGCCCCTCTGATCGCGGCCGACCGCCTGGATGTGGCCGAGGGGATTGGGGCAGATCCAGACCTCGGTCCAGGCGGGCGGGATGGCCAGGGCCCTGATGCGGGCCAGCGTCGCCTCATCCTTCAGCGCCTTGCCGTCTTCCCCCACATAGTCAAAGCCGGACGCGGCGGTCCGTCGCCTCAGACCGTTGTGGTGGTCGTCGCAATAGACCAGGCCAGAGTCGTCGATCGGCGCGATGTGCTGTGTGTCGCGGGCCATGCCTGCCTCCCTATCGACCAGCAACGTGATAGAGGAAGCGCCGGTTCCAGGAGCCCCAAGTCAGACATGAACTATCGCCACGCCTTTCACGCCGGCAATTTCGCGGACCTGCAGAAGCACGCCATCCTGCTGGCCCTGCTGGAGGCGCTGAAGGCTCAGACGCCAACGCTTTCGGTGATCGACACCCACGCGGGCGCGGGGGGCTATGACCTCGGCGGCGAGATGGCGCGGCGCTCGGGCGAGGCCGAGGCGGGCATCTTTCGTCTGATCGAGTCCGGCGACGCTCCGGCTGTCTTCGCGCCGCTGATCGCCCGATTCCGGGCCATGAATGGCGGACAGGATGGGCCGCTCTATCCCGGCTCGCCGCTGCTGATCGCCGGGGGCCTGCGTCGCGACGACCGCTATACCGCCTGCGAGCTTCGGGACGACGACTTCGACCTGCTGCGCCGATCCCTGGCGCCCTACGCCTTCGCCCAGGCCTCAAAGGCCGACGGCTTCGAGACGGCGGCGGCCAGGGCGGGCCGGGGAGGGCGGGCCTTCGTGCTGATCGACCCGCCGTTCGAACGTCCCGACGACTATGGCCGCATCGTGGGGGTGACCCGCGACGTGCTGGCGCGTGATCCAGACGCCGTCCTGGCGATCTGGACGCCCCTGAAGGACCTTGAAACCTTCGATGCCTTCATCCGCGCCCTCGAAACTGTCACGGATGATGCGCTAGTCGCCGAGGTCAGGCTCCGCCCTCTGCTGGACCCGATGAAGATGAACGGAAGCGCCATGGTCATGGTCGGGGCCCCCGCCAGTATCGAACCGGCTGTCGCCGCCGCCACCGAATGGATCGTCCAGCGGCTGGGCCAGAAGGGCGGCTCGGCGCGTATCTGGCGGACCAAGGCGGCGTGAGCCGGTCCGCGCCGCGTTTTGGCGAGGCTTTGCGGGTCTGGCTGAAGGTCGGTTGCCTGGGCTTTGGCGGTCCGGCCGGTCAGATCGCCCTCCTGCATAAGGCGGTGGTCGAGGAAAAGGGCTGGATCGACGAGGCGCGCTTCGCCCACGCGCTGAGCTTCTGCATGCTGCTGCCCGGGCCCGAGGCCCAGCAACTGGCCGTCTGGCTGGGGTGGCGCCTGCATGGCGTTCGCGGCGGGATCGCGGCCGGGCTGCTGTTCGTTCTGCCTGGCCTGCTGGTGATGCTGGGCCTGTCGGCGCTCTACATGGCGCATGGGCGGTCCGAATGGGCCGGTCCGGTGCTGATGGGACTGAAGGCGGCGGTCGTGGCGCTGGTGGCCCAGGCCGTGATCCGCATGGGCGGACGGACGATCCGCGATCGCGCCGCCCTGGTGGTGGCGATCCTGGCCTTCGTGGCCCTGACCTTCACCCGCCTGCCGTTCCCGCTGCTGATCCTGGTCGCGGGCGCGACGGGATGGCTGCTGGGCAATGGCAGGGTTGGCGAGGCCGGAGAGCCGGAGCCGCGACGCGGTCTCTGGAAGACGGTCGCGCTGTGGCTTGTGATCTGGCTGGCGCCGGTCGGCGTGGCGCTGCTGATCGCGCCCCAGTCCGTGATCGCCCGCATGGGTCTGGTGTTCAGCGGCCTGGCCGTGGTCAGTTTCGGCGGCGCCTATGCGGCCCTGGCCTATCTCGGGCAGATGGCGTCCAGCCTCGGCTGGCTGACGCCGGGCCAGATGCTGGATGGACTGGGACTGGCCGAGACCACGCCCGGACCCCTGGTTCTGGTCTTCACCTTCGTGGGTTTTGTCGGCGCCTATCAGGCCGCGACGCCCCAGTGGGCCTGGGTCGCCGGCGTGGCCGGCGGCTTGATGGCGGCCTGGACCACGTTCGCGCCGTCCTTCCTGTGGATCTTCGCCGGCGGACCGTTCTTTGAACGCCTTCGCGCCCGGCCCCGGCCGGCCCGGGCCCTGGCGATGGTCTCGGCGGCGGCGGTTGGCGTCATCGGCCAGCTGGCGGCATGGTTCGCCACCCACTATCTGTTCCGGACCGGAGAGACATTCTCCAGCGGCGTCTTCCAGGTGACCGTTCCCGACATGTCCAGTCTGGATCAGACGGCGCTGGGTCTGACGGTTCTGGCCTTGGCCCTGACCTTCGCTTTAAGGCTTCCCGTGCTGGCTCTGGTGGCGGCGATGGTCGCGGCGGGCCTGGCCCTGAGGGTGGTCGGACTAACTTGACGTAGGGGCAACATTTTCGCACTTGCGAATGTGGGATCTGTGTTATGCTGCGCTGCACAAATCGCGGTTGCCGGAGCGCGCGCCATGGTTTCTTCCTCATCCTTCCTTTCCGAGTTCAAGACTGATCGGGTCGACCCCGAAGCAGGGCCTCGCCTGATGGTCGGCGCGGCCTCGCCCTTGTGGCTGGTCTTCGGCGGCGCGGCCGCCGCGGGGGCTACATGGTGGTGGTGGGCGTCGCGCTGGCGTCAGGCCGTCAACCTGGAAGCCCTCGCCGGTTCCACGCCCGAAGCGCTCGCGCCGGAACCGCTGGCGCTCACGGCTGTCGAGACGGTCGAGACGCCGTTCGAGGCGGTGGTTGAGCCCCTGGAACAGGTGAGCCCGGCCACGCTGGAAGCGGTCGAGGAGGTCGTCGAAGTCGCCAATGATGTCACCGTCGAGACCGCCGGCGAAGCGCTTGAAGCGGTCGAGGAGACCATCGACGCCGCCGCGGCTGAAACGGTCGAAGTGGTCGAGGCTGTCGCCGAGACGGTTCCAGAGACCCTCGAGCCCCTCGTCGTGGCGTCGGTCGAAGCAGACGAACCCCTCGCGGTTCCGGACGCCGTGGACGTCGTGGCCGAGGCGCCGCTCGCCTTGGTCGCCGCGGAGATCGATGACCTGACCCGCCTGGTCGGCATTGGTCCCAAGCTGGCGGCTTCGCTGAGCGAGCTGGGTGTCACCCGCTTCAGCCAGATCGCGGGCTGGACATCCGAAGACCTCAAGTCGATCGACGAGTTGCTCAACCTCAAGGGCCGCGCCGATCGCGACGCCTGGATCGCCCAGGCCAAGCGCCTCGTCGGCGCCCTGGAAGCCTGACCCGAGCTAGCGGGGCTCGGGGGCGCCGATGCCCCCGGCGCCGCACTCGGTGTTCAGGTACTTCTCGATCTCGACCAGTTGGAGTTCGACCATGGCCGGCTCCATGGTGGTCAGCTGGTGGCCCATGTCCTTGATCTCCAGGTAGCGGTAAGGCTTGCCCGCGGCCTTCAGGGCCTCGGCGAACTTTCGCGACTGCCTGACGTCGACGGTCTGGTCGCGGTCGCCGTGATAGATCAGCAGCGGAATCTGCGCCTCCCGGGCGTGCTCCAGGGCGTCCAGGCCCCTGATCGTCGGGTTCTGGAATTCGCGTTGCAGGCGGTCGTCGAAGGTGGCGCGCTTGATGCTGGCCAGATCGCCGGCGCCGGCGCCAGAGATCGCGCAGCGATAGAGGCCGTTGGGGCGGATCGCGGCCGCCAGCGCGGCGTAGCCGCCATAGGAATAGCCGAACATGGCCACCTTGCCGGGGGCGGCGATCTTCTGGTCGATCAGAAACTGGACGCCGTCGTCCTTGTCGTCCTGCATCTTCTGGCCCCACTCGCCGTCGCCGGCGCGCCAGAGCTTCTGGCCCCAGCCTTCCGAGCCCCGGAACTGGGGTTGCAGCACCGCGTAGCCCCGGCTGGCGAAATACTGCACCCAGCCGGCCGGATCCCAGTCCAGGTCGTCGCGCGCCCAAGGGCCGCCATGCGGTTCAACCAGGGTGGGATAGGGGCCAGGGCCATACTTGTCGGCGGGCGGGGTGGTCAGGAACGCGGGGATCTGCTGGCCGTCGCGGGCCTTGTATTCGACCAGCCGCGTAGTTCCCAGGGCGGCGGTATCCAGATCCGGCCGGGCCTTGCCCAGCAGGGTCAGGGCGCCCGACTTGTCGAGCAAGTAGTACTCGCCGGGATTGGACGGCCCGGTCTTGACCACGATGAAGTGCGACCGGTCCTCGGACCAGCTGGTGATCGCCGCGTCCGCGCCGTCGGCCACCGGCAGGCGGGCGGCGGCGCCGGAACCCGGATCGATCCAGTTGACCGTCGTCGTCTTCAGGCCCAGCGCCGCGCGCAGGCTCTTGTCGAGCGCGGCGAAGCTCTCGTCGGTCCAGTAGACCTTGTTGGTGGGGCCGGCATAGGAAAAGCCCAGGACCTGGCCATAGTCGGCGGCGACGGTTGACAGCACCACGCCGCCGGCGTCGAACAGCTTGTGCTCCAGCAGTGGCTCGACCACCTGGCGGGCCTTGATGTCGTAGACATACAGCCCGGCCTTGTCCCGGCCCTTGCTGGAAGAGATATAGATGATGTTCGGATCGCTGGTGAAACCGGCGATCGAGACCGGCTCGCGGTCCTTGGCGTACCAGCGGAAGTGCTCGGACCATTCGTCGGTCACCGGATCGCGAAGCCATTGGGCGAAATAGACCGCGCCGTTGTCGTAGTTGACCTCCTGCCGCGCGCGGATCTGGCCCTTCAGGTCGGTGCGGAAGCCGCTGAACTGGTCAGAGCCCCGCATCAGCCGCTCGGTCGCGCCCGAATAGATGTCCAGCTTGAGGATATCGCCACGGGTGTCGGGGCGCAGGTCGGTCACAACCACGCGGCGGGGGTCGGCGGGCAGGAAGTCGATGATGGCCGCATCGTCGAACTTGGCGGCGAAGGCCTCGGTTTCCGATCGGGCCGGGCCGTCCGGCAGCAGGCTGGTCCAGGCCTTGCCCTGCAGGTCCGAGACATACTGGCGGTTCAGATGGCCCTTCCACGCGCCGGTCGTGAAGGTCTGGATGGTGTTAACCAGCAGCCGGTCGTTCTTCAGGAACCTGACGCCGAGGATCCGGACCTTCTGGGCCGAGATCGTCGTGGGCGGCTTGTCCAGGGCGTCGGTGCTCCACACCGCGATGGTGGGACTTTGACCGTTGGCCGAGGTCAGGGCGACGATATGCTTCCCATCGCGAGAAATCTGGACATCGCTGATGGCCGGCGGGTCTGAAAACGCCTTTGCGGAGAGCGGCGCGCCGCGCGAGGTTCCCGGACCGGCGGCGACCAGCAGGGCGATGGTCGCGAAAAGCGGGCGTGGATCGAATTTCACGGGAAGCTCCAGAGCGGCGAGGCGCCGCAGGATCGGGCAACTGCGTGCTCCGGGCAACACCAAGTCTGAATTGTGACGCGAACACGACACGAAAGTTGCGGCGCACATCCCAAACGCGCTCTCTTGTACCCTGCGGTAAAACATCACACGCCAAGTCTGGGCAGTGGGTCGAGGTTACCGCTCTATGTGAAGCTCGGGAGGCGTTATCGCTAATGTCCAGTCATCGTAAGTATCTTCTTGCCTCCACGGTCATCGCCGGGCTGGCCGCCAGCGTCCTGGCTCCGGCTGCGGCGTTCGCGCAAGCCGCCGCGCCGCTGAAGACCACCGACGAGCAACCCAAATCTGACGCCACCGAGGTCGAGGCCCTGATCGTCACCGGCTCGCGCATCAAGCGCAGCGAGTTCAACAGCCCCGATCCGATCCAGGTGATCAGCGCCGAGCAGGGCAAGCTGAAGGGCATTTCGAGCGCCGCCGGCCTGCTGCAGACGTCCACGATCGCGTCGGGCTCGCCGCAGATCACGTCGGCGATCTCCAGCGCCTTTGTCACCGACGGCGGCCCCGGTTCGGAAACCGTGTCGTTGCGCGGCCTCGGCGCCAATCGCACCCTGGTGCTGGTCAATGGTCGTCGCACCGGTCCCGCCGGCGTGCGCGGCGGCGTCTCGGCCGTCGACCTGAACGTCATCCCCGCCTCGGCCATCGACCGCATCGACATCCTGAAGGATGGCGCCTCGTCGATCTACGGCTCGGACGCCGTGGCCGGCGTGGTCAACATCATCACCAAGCGCGACACCGACGGCATCGAGCTGGACGCCTTCTTCAGCCAGCCCCAGAAGCATGGCGGCGAGCAGTCGCGCGGCAGCCTCAGCTGGGGCAAGACCTTCGATCGCGGCTTCTTCAACCTGTCCTACGAGTATTCGAAGACGGCGGAGCAGACCAACGGCGATCGCAGCTACACCAACTGCGGCCGGCAATACATCACCGACTCCAGCGGCAAGCGTAAGGACACGATCGATCCGCGCACCGGCAAGGTCCAGTGCCGCGACCTGGCCTATGACCAGATCTGGCTCTACGACTTCAGCTTCGGCGGCATCGCCGGCAAGCTGCAATATGACTACGACGGCAAGCTGGGTTCGCTGATTCCCCAGATCCCGACCGGTCAGGCGGCCAACTATCCGGGCGTTCCGGCCGGCTTCTACACCGTCGGCTACAGCACCGATCCCTCGGCGCCCGACCGCGGCGTGCAGGACCTGAACAGCCCGTTCAATCTGGCCCAGTCGCTGACCCCGCGCAACGAGCGCAACACCGTCTACGCTCAGGGCTCGTTCGACATCACCGACAGCGTCGAAGCCTATGGCGAAGTGCTGCTGAACCGTCGCGCCACCAAGACTAACGGCTATCGCCAGTTCTGGAGCTACTTCTATACCGGCGACTATGACCCGTTCTCGGCCGGCTTCACCGGTGACTTCATCCTGTCGCCGACCCCGGTCACCAACCTCAACCGTTCGGGCCAGCGCGTCGACTACCAGCGCTATGTCGGCGGCTTCCGCGGCGACTTCGGCAAGATCGATTTCCTGAAGGGCTGGGACTGGGACATCTTCACCCAGTACAGCCACTCCAAGGGCGCCTACTCGCAGGACGTGATCCTGAAGGACGCCGTCGACATCGCCGCGTTCCGCACCGGTTCGTGCATCGGCCAGGTGACGCCGATCAGCAAGAAGTCCTGCGTGGACGTCAGCTGGGTCACGCCCGACTTCCTGGCCGGCAAGTACACGGCGGCTGAACAGGCGTTCCTGTTCGACACCGAGACGGGCAAGACCACCTACAAGCAACTGGTGTTCGAAGGCTCGGCCTCGGGCAACCTGTTCAAGCTGCCGGCCGGTCCGGTGGGCGCCGCCGTCGGCTTCCACTACCGCAAGGACTCGATCAACGACACGCCAGGCGCGATCACCCAGTCCAATAACGTCTGGGGCTCGTCGACCGCAGGCATCACCAAGGGCGACGACCTTGCGCGCGAACTGTTCGGCGAACTCAGCGTTCCTCTGCTGAAGGACCTGCCCTTCGCCGAGAACGTCGAACTGTCGCTGTCGGGCCGCCATACCAAGGTCAACAGCTACGGCAAGGACGACACCTACAAGCTGGGTCTGAACTGGCAGATCATTCCGTCGCTGCGCCTGCGCGCCACCAAGGGCACCTCGTTCCGCGCGCCGGCCCTGTTCGAACTCTACAAGAATAAGGAAACCAGCTTCCTGTCGCAACGCGCGGTCGACCCGTGCATCAACTGGGCCCAGAACCTGTCCCAGGGTCTGATCCCGCAATATGTGGCCAATAACTGCTCGGCCGCAGGCGTTCCCGGCGCCTACTCCGGCGCGGGCGCGTCGGCCACGATCACGGCGGGCGGCGGCAAGGGTCGTCTGGAGGCCGAAACCTCCAAGGCGGTCACCTATGGCGTGATCTGGACCCCCAGCTTCGCCGACCTCAACGTGGCGGTCGACTACTTCGACATCAACGTCACCAACGAAGTCACCCAGCTGGGCGCGGCCCGGATCGTCTCGGGCTGCTATCGCTCGCTGTCGTTCCCGACCGACCCGCTGTGCAGCCTGTTCACCCGCAATTCGGGTTCGCACCTGATCACCAGCATCACCGACAACTACATCAACATCGCCGAGCAGGGTAACCGCGGCATCGACCTGACCGTCCGTTATGGTCAGCAACTGCCCTGGGACACCAAGCTGACGGTCGACCTGCAATCGACCTGGCAACTGGAAGACACCACCGCGCTGTTCGCGGGCACGGTGGTCGACAGTAATGGCTTCGTGGGTGACCCGGACTGGACCGGCCAAGTCGACTTCCGCTTCCAGCGCGGCGACTGGACCGCCCTGTGGGGCGTCAACATGGTGGGCAAGGCTTCCGACGCCGAGGACTATGCGGACGCCAACCCCACCCGCACGACGTTCTACAAGATCCACACCGAGTTCACGGCCTATCACAGCCTGTCGCTGCAGAAGAAGTTCGACGAATGGACCCTTCTGGGCGGCGTAGCCAACCTGTTCAACGAGACGCCTCCGGCGGTCTCGCTGAGCCAGGGCAACTACAACACGGTGGGGGCTTCGGTCTTCTCGTCGCAGTATGACTACATCGGCCGCCGCATGTTCGTGAACATCACGGCGCGCTTCTAGTCTCGGTCCATTGCGCTAACATCGACGGCGGCGGGGCGACCCGCCGCCGTTTTTGCGTACCCAGGGAGTGTCTCGCGTGAACGCCATCATCCGGGGCAAGCCCGACAATCTGGACGAGATCGGCCTGCGCTTTGATCGCGCGACCCTTTCGACGCCAGTCTATCTCAACAGCGTGCCCAAGGCCGGCACCCACCTGATCCGCAATATCCTGCGGATGTTCGTCGCGCCCGAGCAGCACTGGCGGCGCGAATACATCCAGCACGCCATCCTGCGACAGTACGCGGCGGACGCCTTCTCTGCGGCCAGGCCGATGATCAGCTGGGGCCACATGCTGTTCTCGGACGAGTCAGCGATCGCCCTGCGCGACGTGCGCCACATCGTGCTGGTGCGCGATCCCTATGACTGGGTGCTGGCGCGGGCGCGCTTCTACCTGTCCGACGAATTCCAGGGCAACCTGAACCACATCAAGAACGGCGGCGCCGCGATCGAGGACGTGATCATGATGATGATCCTGGGCGCGCACGGCCGCGTGCCCGACCTGAAGGACATCTTCAGCATGAACGCCGTGGCCTGGATGGGCTCCAGCGCGGTCATCGTGCGCTACGAGGATATCGTCGACAGCCTCAACGACCTGGGGTCGAAGCGGGCCGAGGCCTTCTTCGGCAAGCTGCTGGCCGACTGCGGCCTGGACCTGCCCGCCGACTGGCGCGACCGCGTCGAGGCCGGCGCGGACCGCCGCGAAAGCCGCACGGCCAGCGAGAACCTGAACATCACGGCGGAACTGCCCAAGACGCTGTCGGACGTTCACAAGCGGGTGGTGGATTTCCACGCGCCCGGCCTGCGGGCGCTGCTGGGCTACGCTTGAGGCCCTAAAGAACCACCGCCGTGCCCGACACCGAGACCATCATCATCGAGCCGTTAGGGCCGACGGTGTTGTAGTCGAGGTCGACGGCCAGGATGGCGTTGGCGCCCAGCTTCTCGGCTTCCTTGACCAGGTTGTTCAGGGCGTCCTCGCGGGCGCGGGCCAGGACCCGCTCATAGGACTTGGAATGGCCGCCGATGAAGTCGCGGATGGCCGCCATCAGGTCCAGCACCACGTTCGCGCCAAGGATCGACTGGGCGTAGATCGCGCCCTTGTAGTCCTGAACCGGCCGACCTTCGATGAAGGGCGTGGTCGAGATGAGCATGAAAAACCCCTGTGCGACGCGCACGCCAACGTCCTTAACTTAGGCGCAAATGCCGCTGTTGCCGAGAGGCTCCCCCGGAAAGCGAGACTTTATGGCGTCGTTCTCGCGCGACGGGGGAATCTGGCGTTCTCCCACTTCCTGCAAGCCAAGGGTTAAGGCAGATTGACGCCAGTCTTCGCCCCCGGAGTTTTCTGGTGATCTTCGCCAAGTCGCATCTCGACCTGCACAACATCCGGAGCAATGTGGAGCGGGTGAAGAAGCTGTCCGACAATGTGGTCGGCATTGGACCGCTGGGTGTTGGCCTGGACGGCCTGCTGACCTGGATCCCGGGCGCCGGCGAGCTCTACAGCCTGGGGGCCGGCGGGCTGATCATCATGGACGCCGTCCGCGCCCGCGCCGCGCCGATGATCGTGATCCAGATCACCGCCATCATCCTGATCGACACCGTCGCCGGGGCGCTGCCCGTGGCCGGCAAGGTGGCCGACATGCTGTTTACTGGCCACAAATGGTCGGCCGACATGCTGGTCAAGCACATGGACGACACCATCTATTTCGAGGGCACGCGGAAAGAGGCGCAGGGGACCGCCGAATATCGCGACCTGCTGGCCCGCATCCAGGCAGGCAAGGAAAAGCGTCGGGTCGTCTTCCTGGGCTGACGCGGCGACAGACAACCATCCGGCGGGCGAGGCGTTGATCGAGCATGACCATTGAAGCCGCCCCGCACGTCTCCGCCCATGGCGACAGCAAACGCGCCCGCGCGCACCGGGCCTGGAAGTCCGCCGACACCGTCAAGCGGCTGTCCGACCGCCTGATCGGCATCGGCCCCTTCGGCCTGGGCCTGGACGGCGTGCTGTCCTGGGTGCCAGTTGTCGGGCCGCTCTACAGCATGGGCGCCGGCGGATTGCTCCTGATGCATGGCCTGCAGGGCGGCGCTTCGCCCTTCACCCTGCTGCGGATGCTGACCTATGTGGTCATGGATACCGCCACGGACGCCGTGCCCATCGCGGGCTCGATGGTCGACATGATCTTCCCCGGCCACCTGATGGCGGCCAAGGCGCTGCAGAAGGACATCGAGGCGCGGCACGGCCTGCCGGACGATATCGCGGCGGCGATGTCACCCAAGCAGCGCCGCAAGGCCGCCAAGCGGCCCTGAAGCCCGACGGCTTCCGCCTCAGGCCGTCGCGCCCTGGGTGTAGCCCAGCTGAACGTTCAGTTTCTCCAGCACCTCGATGGCCGCTTCCGCGATCACCGTGCCCGGTGGGAAGATGCTGGCGGCGCCGGCGTCGAGCAGGGCCTGGAAGTCCTGGGGCGGGATTACGCCGCCCACCACCACCACGATGTCGGAGCGGTCGCGCTTGGCCAGTTCGGCCTTCAGTTCCGGCACCAGGGTCAGGTGGCCGGCGGCCAGGGACGAGGCCCCGACGACGTGGACGCCGGCCTTGATGGCTTCCTCGGCCGCTTCGGCCGGGGTCTGGAACAGCGGGCCGATCTCGACCTTGAAGCCGAGGTCCGAGAAGGCGCTGGCGATCACCTTCTGGCCGCGGTCGTGGCCGTCCTGGCCCATCTTGGCGACCATGATGCGCGGCGGGCCGCCGTCGGCTTCCTTGAATGCGGCGACCATGGCCCGGGCGCGGGCGGCCTTGGGATCGGCGCCGGCTTCCTTGCCATAGACGCCCTCGATGGCCTGGATCACGGCGCGGTGGCGGCCGAACACCTTCTCCAGCGCATAGCTGATCTCGCCCACCGTGGCGTGGGCGCGGGCGGCATCGACGGCCAGGGCCAGCAGGTTGCCGTCACCCCGCGCGCCGGCTTCCAGCGCATCCAGGGCGGCTTGCGTGCGGGCCGGATCGCGCTCGGCCTTCAGGCGGGCCAGCTTTTCCAGCTGCTGCTTGCGCACCGAGCTGTTGTCGACCTTCAGCATCGGGATGACGTCCTCGACGTCAGGCTTGTAGCGGTTGACGCCCACCACGCTCTGGCGATTGGCGTCGATGCGGGCCTGGGTCTTGGCGGCGGCTTCCTCGATGCGCAGCTTGGGAATGCCGCGCTCGATCGCCTTGGCCATGCCGCCGGCCTTTTCGACCTCCTCGATATGGGCGAGGGCCTTCTGGGCCAGCTCATAGGTGAGGCGCTCGACATAGTAGCTGCCGCCCCAGGGGTCAGCGACGCGGGTCGTGCCGCTTTCCATCTGCAGGAACAGCTGGGTGTTGCGGGCGATGCGGGCCGAGAAGTCGGTGGGCAGGGCCAGGGCTTCGTCCAGGGCGTTGGTGTGCAGGCTCTGGGTCTGGCCGTTCACGGCGGCCATGGCTTCGACGCAGGTGCGCGAGACGTTGTTGAACACGTCCTGCGCCGCCAGCGACCAGCCCGAAGTCTGGCTGTGGGTGCGCAGCGAGAGGCTGCGGTCGTCCTTGGGATCGAACTCGCGCTTCATCAGCCGGGCCCAAAGCAGGCGGGCGGCGCGCATCTTCGCCACTTCCATGAAGTAGTTCATGCCGATCGCCCAGAAGAACGACAGGCGCGGCGCGAAGGTGTCGATGCTCATGCCCGCCGCGACGCCGGCCCGGGCGTATTCGACGCCGTCGGCCAGGGTGTAGGCCAGCTCCAGGTCGGCCGTCGCTCCGGCCTCCTGCATGTGATAGCCGCTGATCGAGATCGAGTTGAACTTCGGCATCTTGGCCGAAGTGTATGAAAAGATGTCGGAAATGATCCGCATCGAAGGCGCGGGCGGATAGATGTAGGTGTTGCGGACCATGAACTCCTTGAGGATGTCGTTCTGGATGGTCCCCGACAGCTTGTCGGGCGAAACGCCCTGTTCCTCGGCCGCCACGATATAGAGCGCCAGGATCGGCAGCACCGCGCCGTTCATGGTCATAGACACGCTCATCTTGTCGAGCGGGATGCCCGAGAAGAGGGTGCGCATGTCCAGGATCGAGTCGATGGCGACGCCCGCCATGCCGACATCGCCCTTCACCCGCTCGTGGTCGGAGTCGTAGCCCCGGTGGGTGGCCAGGTCGAAGGCCACCGACAGACCCATCTGACCGGCGGCCAGGTTGCGCCGATAGAAGGCGTTGGAGTCCTCGGCCGTCGAGAAGCCCGCATACTGCCGCACCGTCCACGGGTTTGTGACGTACATGGTCGGGTAGGGGCCGCGCACGAACGGCGCGACACCGGGATAGCCGCCCGTGAAGTCCAGGCCTTCGACATCGGCGGCGGTGAAGGCGGGGGCGACATCGACGCCCTCGGGCGTGCTCCAGACGGCGCCTTCGGGGGCGGCGTCGGCGGCGACCTCGGCGAAG
Organism: Caulobacter sp.; assembly: GCF_965279145.1. Taxonomy (NCBI): domain Bacteria; kingdom Pseudomonadati; phylum Pseudomonadota; class Alphaproteobacteria; order Caulobacterales; family Caulobacteraceae; genus Caulobacter; species Caulobacter sp. Next base: position 136,051 of record NZ_OZ257139.1, on the reverse strand, counting down.
GCGATGGTGGTGAAGTCAGGGAACTTGGTCATGGCTCAGGCTCCCTCGAAGGCGGCGGCGAAGCGGATGGGCGTCAGGGCGGGGCACGTCGAATCCGGCCCCGGCAGCGTTGGATCAGGCCCCTCCACGGCGAACGCGGACGGATCGACGGTCTCGACCTCGGCGGCCTTGTCGTCGGCGTTGGGGAAGACGGTGACGCCCAGGATCTTGCGGCTCTTGTCGGCGAAGGCGGCTTCCTGCGACGCGCGGCCGGCGGCGACGGCGTCGGCGATCAGGCCAGCTTCCAGCGCCCTGACCACTCCGCCGGCGGCCTCAATGGCCTGGAAGCGGGTCCAGGCGGCGCTGGCGATCTGATCGGTGAGGCTGTCCAGATACCAGGAGCCGCCCGCCGGATCGGCGACGCGGCCCAGATTGCTCTCTTCCATCAGCACCAGCTGGGTGTTGCGGGCCTGACGGCGGGCGAAGGTGGTGGGCAGGCCGATGGCGTCGGTGAAGGCGCCCAGCACGATGGCGTCCGCCCCGCCCACCGCGCCGGCGAACCCGGCGGAGGTCAGGCGCAGCAGGTTGGTCCAGGCGTCCTTGGTCGTCAGCATCCGATCCGAGGACCGCGCCTCGATGGCAGCCGCAACGCTGACGCCGCAGGCCTGGGTCAGCCGCGCCCACAGGGCCCGCGCGGCGCGGACCTTGGCGACGCCGGTGAAATACTCGCCGTCCAGGCTGACGCCCAGCACGATGCGGCCGAAGGCTTCTTCCATCGACAGGCCCGAGCGGACCAGGGCCTTGGCATAGGCCAGGGCGCTGGCGATCATCAGCGCCAGCTCTTCGACGTTGGAACCGCCGGCCTCGTGCGCGGCGCGCCCGGTCGCCAGGAACAGGCTGGCCCGGGCGTAGGTGGTCGCCAGACGCGCGCCCACCGTCGCGGCGTTGAAGATGTGGCTCTCGATTGGACCGGGGCTGGTTCCCGATTGCGCGAAGGCGGTCAGGGGATCCATGTGAAAGGCCATCGGCGCATTGGGTGCGGCCTTGGCCACGGCGCCCAGCCAGTCGGCGGCCTTCGGACCCAGATAGCCGGCGTCCAGCGCGACGGGCGCCAGGTCGATCAGGACATTGTCCAGCGCCCTGGCCATGTCATCGGCCGAGCCGATGGCCACGCCCTTGACGCCGGCCGGATCGACGGCCAGCAGCACCGAGGCGGCGCCGTTTTGCAGGTCGACCAGGATATCCTTCGACGCGCGCGCGGGATCGGCATGGGCCATGCGCATCCGCAGGTCCCAGGGACGGTCGGCGTCGCGCGCGCGCAGGTCTCGGGCGACGATCACGCCGTCCGCGGCTGTGTAGAGCGGCTGCAGGGTGATGCCGTCGGGCGTCCTGACCGTCAGGGCCTCATCGAAGCTTTGGCCCTTGAGGGTTTTCTCGACCAGAGCCATCCAGCGGGCGCGCGACGTCGCGTCGTCCTGTCCGGCGAAATCATCGGCCAGAGGCGTGGCGGACTGGGTCAATACGTCTCTCTCCTGCGGTGCAGCATTTTCTTTTTCGACGGTGATGCGCCCGTGCCCTTAGGGCCGTCAAGCCTTGCGCCGGATGCGAACGGGCGTTTAAGCTAACGCTGTTTACATGCGCGGCGCGCAACGCCGCCCTCAGGGAGCCGTCCTTCATGGCCTTGCCGCCGATCCTGCGCGACCGTCTTCGACTGCCGGTCATCGCCTCGCCACTGTTCATCATCAGCAATCCGGACCTGGTGATCGCCCAGTGCAAGGCCGGCATCGTCGGCTCGTTCCCGGCCCTGAATGCCCGGCCGATCTCGCAGCTGGACGAGTGGCTGGCCCGCATCACCGAGGAACTTGCCGCTCACGACAAGGCTCATCCCGAAGCGCCGTCGGCGCCGTTCGCGGTCAACCAGATCGTCCACAAGACCAACAATCGTCTCGAGGAAGACATCGAGATGTGCGTCAAGCACAAGGTGCCGGTGGTCATCACCTCGCTGGGCGCGCGCGAGGATCTGAACAACGCGATCCATTCCTATGGCGGCATCACCCTGCATGACGTCATCACCGATCGCTTTGCCCGCAAGGCGATCGAAAAGGGCGCCGATGGCCTGATCGCCGTCGCGGCCGGCGCGGGCGGCCACGCCGGCACCCTGTCGCCCCTGGCCCTGATCCAGGAGATCCGCGGCTGGTTCGAAGGACCGTTGGCCCTGTCGGGCGCCATCGCCTGCGGCCGCTCGATCCTGGCCGCCCAGGCCATGGGCGCGGACCTGGCCTATATCGGCTCGGCCTTCATCGCGACCCAGGAAGCCAATGCAGTGCAGGGCTACAAGGACATGATCGTCGAGAGCCACGCCGACGACATCCTCTATTCCAACCTCTTCACCGGCGTGCACGGCAACTATCTGCGCCCGTCCGTGATCAAGGCGGGCCTGGATCCGGACAACCTGCCGGTCAGCGATCCGTCGAAGATGAACTTCGGCTCGGGCGGCAACCAGGAAGCCAAGGCCTGGCGCGACATCTGGGGCTGCGGCCAGGGCATCGGCGCGATTGAAGACGTGCTGACCGCCGGCGAACTCATCGCCAAGTTCGCGCAAGAGTACGAGCAGGCCAAGGCCGAACTGGCCGCCAAGACCGCCCTGACTTCGGGCAGCCACCTGGCTTTCGCGGCCGAGTAGCGACACGCTCGAACGGGCATGGAAACGGGGATCGACGAGGTTCGATCCCCGGCTCTCCCGGCCGGGTGATCCTCAAGGCGAGTTCAACGCCTTTGAGGATCTTGCATGTTTGACGAAACCACCCCGCGCCTGGGCCTGCCCTATGTGGTCGCCGCCCAGGCCCAGAAGCATATTCCCATCAATGAAAGCCTCGCCCGGCTGGACGGTCTGGTCCAGCTGGCGGTCGAGAGTCGCGGGGTCGCCGCGCAACCCGCCAGTCCGGTCGCGGGTGGCGTCTGGATCCTGCCGGCCGCCGCGACGGGCGCGGCCTGGGCCGGTCAGTCGGTCGGGACCCTGATGCGGTTCGAGGCCGGCGCCTGGGAGGCTCTGGCGCCCGCCGAGGGCGTGCTGGCCTGGGTCAAGGACGAGAACCAGATGGTCGCCTTCGACGGCGCCGCCTGGGTCCCGCTGTCGGCCACCTTCAAGAGCCTGACCGCCGCTGTCTCGCCGGGCCTGGCCAGCACCCGGATGGAGATCCGTGAGGAGGAGACGACGCTGTCGGGCGCCACGACCTCGACGGCCATGGTCATCCCGGCGCGGGCCATCGTGCTGGCGGTCTCGACGCGGACCACCGTCGCGGTGACCGGAGCGACCTCCTACAGCTGCGGCGTGACGGGCGAAGCCTCCAAGTTCGGCGGATCGCTGGGCGTAGCCAAGAACGCCAGCAATGTCGGGGTGATCGGCCCGACGGCCTATTATGCCGACACACCGGTGCTGCTGACGGCGGCGGGCGGGACCTTCACCGGCGGCAAGGTGCGGGTGGCGGTGCATCTGCTGCGGTTCGATGCGCCGGCAAGTGTATAGCCCTCCCCCTTGATAGGGGAGGGTTGGGTGGGGGTGATCGGGCGGTTCAGTCGCCCCCGCCGCATCACCCCCATCCCCGACCCTTCCCCCATCGAGGGGGAAGGGAGATTGACCACGGGCGATCCTACCGCTAAACGCCGCTCACCTTTGGGGAGTAGCCGCCCGCGACGATCAGCGGGCCCAGCGTCAACACACTTGGTCTTTCGGGGCCATGGCGCGGGGAGGGAAGCGATGATCCGCTTCCATGGCGAGACCAATGGCGCCGATATCCTCCCGGGCCGGGTGGGACGTCGACGCTATTGGCATGCGCCCGGCCCGGAAGGTTATCTGAAGTCATGGAAGCTCTATTCGTTTCGACCCTGGTCGTGGCCATCGCCGAGATCGGCGACAAGACCCAGCTGCTGGCCATCATCCTGGCCACCCGGTTCAAGAAGCCCGTGCCGATCATCCTGGGCATCCTGGTCGCCACCCTGGCCAACCACGCCCTGGCGGCGACGGCGGGCTACTGGGTCTCCGGCTTGCTGAGCGGCGCCTGGTTTCAGTGGGCCATCGCCATCTCATTCATCGCCATGGCCGCCTGGGCGCTGATTCCGGACAAGGCCGATGACGAGGATGGCTCCAAAGCTGGCCGCTACGGCGTCTTCCTGACCACCACGATCGCCTTCTTCCTGGTCGAGATGGGCGACAAGACCCAGATCGCCACGGTGGCCCTGGGGGCCAAGTTCCATTCGATCGCCTGGGTGGCCGCCGGCACGACCCTTGGCATGATGATCGCCAACATCCCGGCGGTGTATCTGGGCGAGGCGGCGACGAAGATCGTGCCGTTGAAGTACGTGCGCATCGGCGCGGCGCTGATCTTCCTGGGCCTTGGGATCTGGGGCATCGCGCAGGCGGCGGGGGTGTTCCGCTAAATCCTCCCGTTCTCCCCGGCGAAGGCCGGGGCCCAGATCGAACCCTGAGCATCGCGAGTCTGATCCAGGCGGTCTGCGCGTCCATCCCAGACTCACGGGATGAATCTGGGTCCCGGCCTTCGCCGGGAAGAGCGGAAGAGGTATGGACGGCAAATGGACTCGGAGCCCCGCCGCCTCATGACTGACGATCAGAACCTGCGAGGCTGGGAGTTCTGGATCGATCGCGGCGGCACCTTCACCGACATCGTCGCGCGGCGACCCGACGGATCGCTGGTCACCCATAAGCTGCTGTCGGAAAATCCGGAACACTATGCCGACGCCGCCGTGGCGGGCGTACGGGCCCTGCTGCCGGCCGGCGCGTCCATCGACGCGGTCAAGATGGGCACCACGGTGGCCACCAACGCCCTGCTGGAACGCAAGGGCGAGCCGACCGTGCTGGCGATCACCGCCGGCCACGCCGACGCTCTGCGGATCGGCTACCAGGCGCGCCCGAAACTGTTCGACCGCCACATCGTCAAGCCCGAAGCCCTGTACGACCGCGTGGTCGAGATCGACGAGCGGGTGAGCGTCGAGGGCGCTGTGCTGCGACCGCTGGACGAGGACACCGCGCGGGCGGGCCTGCGAGCCGCTTTCGACGCCGGCTTCAGGGCCGTGGCCGTGGTGCTGATGCACGGCTTCCGCTTCACCGATCATGAGGCCCGCGTCGCCGCCATCGCCCGCGACATCGGCTTCTCCCAGGTTTCGGTCAGTCACGAGGTCAGCGCGCTGATGAAGCTGGTCGGGCGCGGCGACACCACGGTGGTCGACGCCTATCTGTCGCCGATCCTGCGCCGCTATGTCGACCGCGTGGCAAGCGAGCTGGGCGAGGACACGCGGCTGCTGTTCATGCAGTCGAACGGCGGCCTGACCGACGCGCGGGCTTTCAGGGGCAAGGACGCCATCCTGTCGGGTCCCGCCGGCGGGGTGGTGGGCATGGCGCGCACGGCGGAGGAGGCGGGCTTTGACCGCGTGATCGGCTTCGACATGGGCGGCACCTCGACCGACGTCTGCCACTATGCCGGCGACTACGAACGGGCCTTCGAGACCGTGGTGGCCGGCGTGCGGATGCGCGCGCCGATGATGAACATCCACACCGTGGCGGCCGGCGGCGGCTCGATCTGCGGGTTCGACGGCGCGAGGCTGCGGGTGGGACCGGCCTCGGCCGGCGCCGTGCCCGGTCCGGCCGCCTATCGCCGTGGCGGACCGCTGACGGTCACCGACTGCAACGTCATGCTGGGCAAGTTGAGGCCGGCGTTCTTCCCCGCCGTGTTCGGTCCCAATGCGGACCAGCCGCTGGACGCGCGGGCGGTGGCTGCCGGCTTCGACACTCTGGCCGCCGAGATCCTGGCCGCCACCGGCGAGGCCATGGCCCCCGAAGCGATCGCCGAGGGCTTCCTGACCATCGCCGTCGAGAACATGGCCAAGGCCGTGCGCCAGATCTCGATCCAGCGGGGTTATGACGTCACCCGCTATGTGCTGGCCTGTTTCGGCGGCGCGGGCGGACAGCATGCCTGTCTGGTGGCCGACGCGCTGGGCATGACGAAGGTGATGATCCACCCGTTCGCCGGGGTATTGTCCGCCTACGGAATGGGTCTGGCGGATCTGCGGCTGATCCGCGAAGCGACGGTGGAGCGACCGCTGGCGCAGGCCGCCGCTGATCTGGCCCAGCAGGCGAAGGCGCTGTCTGTCGAGGCCGAGGCCGCCCTGCGCGCCCAGGCCGTGCCGATGGCCTCGGTCGAGACCCAGTCCACGCTGCGCGTGAAATATGCCGGGACCGACACGCCGCTGGTCGTGCCGCTGGCCGACGAGGCGGGCGTCCGCGCCGCGTTCGAAGAGATGCATCAGCGCCGCTTCGGCTTCACCTCGCCAACCACGGCGCTCGTGGTCGAGACTCTGTCGGTGGAAGCCATCGGTCATTCGGACGCCGGAGCGGCGCCGGATCTGGGGTCTCGCGCCTCGGGCGCGCCCGTGGCCCTGACCACGGTCGATGTCCGCATGGCCGGACAGACCAGGGCGGCCCCGGTGTTCGACCGCGAGGTCCTGGCCGTGGGCGCCGAGGTCAAGGGCCCCGCCATCATCCGCGAAGCCACCGGCACCACCGTCGTCGAGCCCGGCTGGCGCGCGACCGTGGACGCGCAGCTGAACCTTATCCTTGACCGCATCGAGGCCTTGCCGACCCGCCGCGCCATCGGGACAAAGGCCGATCCGGTGATGCTGGAAGTGTTCAACAACCTCTTCATGGCCGTAGCCGAGGAGATGGGTTTCGCGCTGCAGAACACGGCCTATTCGGTGAACATCAAGGAGCGGCTCGACTTCTCCTGCGCCCTGTTCGACCGCGACGGAAACCTGATCGCCAACGCCCCGCACATGCCGGTGCATCTGGGCTCGATGGGCGACAGCGTTCGGGCCATCCGCGAGGCGCGGCAGAGCGATGGACGCGGCATGAAGCCGGGCGACGTCTACATGCTCAACGCCCCCTATAAGGGCGGCACCCACCTGCCGGACGTCACCGTGGTCATGCCTGTGTTCGACAAGAACGCTGCCCTGTTGTTCTACGTCGCCGCACGCGGGCACCAGGGCGACATCGGCGGGATCACGCCGGGCTCGATGCCGCCGAACAGCCGCACGGTCGAGGAGGAGGGGGTGCTGATCGAGAACTTCCTGCTGGTCGAAGGCGGGCGGTTCCTGGAGGCCGAGACCCGCGCCCTGCTCGCCTCGGGCAAGTGGCCGGCTCGCAATCCCGACCAGAACATCGGCGACCTCAAGGCCCAGATCGCCGCCTGCGCGCGGGGGGCCGAAAGCCTGACGGGTCTCGTCGCCGAGTTTGGACAGGACGTGGTGGAAGCCTACATGGCCCATGTGCAGGACAACGCCGAGGAGGCTGTCCGGCGGGTGCTGGCGACCCTGAATGACGGCGCGTTCGCCTATGAGCTCGACGATGGCAGCGTGGTGAAGGTGGCGATCACCGTTGACCAGCACGCCCGCACCGCGCGTGTCGATTTCACCGGCACCAGCGATCAGGTCCCGACCAACTTCAACGCCCCGGCCTCGATCTGCCGGGCGGCGGCGCTCTATGTGTTCCGCACCCTGGTCGATGACGAGATCCCGATGAACGACGGCTGCCTGCGGCCCGTGCAGCTGGTGATTCCCGAGGGCTCGATGCTGCGGCCGCGCTATCCGGCGGCGGTGGTAGCCGGCAATGTCGAGACCAGTCAGGTCGTGGTCGACGCGCTGTACGGCGCGCTGGGGGTCATGGCGGGCGCGCAGGGCACGATGAACAACTTCACCTTTGGCGACGAGCGCCGCCAGTATTACGAGACCATCTGCGGCGGCTCGGGCGCCGGACCCACTTTTGACGGGACTGACGCCGTCCAGACCCACATGACCAACAGCCGCCTGACTGACCCGGAGGTGCTGGAGACCCGCTATCCTGTGGTCGTCGAGGCCTTTTCGATCCGGCGTGGTTCAGGGGGAACGGGCGCGCATCACGGCGGAGACGGGGTGGTCCGCCGGATCGGCTTTCGCGAGCCGATGACCGCCACCCTGCTGTCCAACCGTCGTCGCGTGCCGCCGTTCGGACTGGCGGGGGGTGGTAGCGGGGCGTTGGGGACAGCGCGGGTCGAGCGCGCCGGTGGAACGGTTCAGGTTCTGGCGGCCACCGATCTGGTCGAGGTCGCGGCGGGCGACGCCATCATCATCGAAACGCCGGGCGGCGGCGGCTGGGGCGCGGCATGAGCGGTCATTCGGTTCTGTTCGTCTGCATGGGCAACATCTGTCGCTCGCCCCTGGCCGAAGGCGCCTTTCGCACCGAGGCCCAGCGCCTGGGCCTGGACGTGGTGATCGATTCCGCCGGGACCGGTGGCTGGCACAAGGGCCATCCGCCTGATCGCCGCGCCATCGCCGTCGCGCGTCGCAACGGCGTCGATATCAGCGGCCAGAGGGCCCGCAAGGTGACGCCCGACGACTTCCGGCGGTTCACCCACATCCTGGCCCTCGACCACGACAATCTGAAGGCTCTCAGGGCGCTGCGGCCTGTCGATGGCGCGGCCGAGCTTGGCCTGTTGCTGGACTATGCCGACGGGCTGGAGGGACGCGCGGTGGCCGATCCCTACTGTGGCAATGAGGCGGGCTTTGACGTGACCTGGAGGGAGGTCACGGCGGCGGCCAAGGGCCTGGCGCTGTCGCTGGCGACGCGGACGGACTAGCTAGCCTTGGTCGCCCGCCTTTCAAGCAGCAGCAGGGTCAGCGTCACCGTAAAGCCGAAGGCCAGCAGCAGCGCCGCCAGCCGGTGCGCCTCGCCCCAGCGCAGTTGTTCGACCAACTGGAAGATCTCGACCGACAGCACCTGGGTCTGACCGGGGATGCCGCCGCCCAGCATCATCACCACGCCGAACTCGCCGACCGTGTGGGCGAAGGCCAGGATGGCGGCGACGGCGTAGCCGGGCAGGGCCAGCGGCAGGGCCACGCGCGCGAAGGCCTGCCACCGCGTCGCGCCCAGACAGGCGGCGGCCTCCAGCGGCTCGTCGCCGATGGCGATGAAGGCGTTGCGCAGGGGTTGGACGGAGAAGGGCAGGGAATAGATCAGCGAGCCGATCACCAGCCCCTCGAAGGTAAAGGCCAGGGTGCGGACGCCGAACGCCTGCAACGGCGCCATCAGCACGCTGTGCGGTCCCAGAGCGATCAGCAAATAGAAGCCCAGCACCGTCGGCGGCAGCACGATCGGCAGGGCGACTACGGCCCCGACCACGGGCTTCCAGCGCGAGGCGCCGCGCGCCAGCCACCAGGCCAGGGGCGTGGCGAGAACCAGCAGCAGGGCTGTGGTGATCCCCGCCAGCTTGATCGTCAGCCACAGCACCGAAAGCATGGGATTTCTAGCGAACCTCGTAGCCGTAGCGCTTGATGATGGCCTTGGCTTCGCGGCTCTTCAAGAACGCCAGGAACGCCTTGGCGGCGTCGTTGTTCGCGCCGGTCTTCAGGAGCACGGCCTGCTGGTCGATGGGCGTGTGGTCGGCGGCGGGTACGATCCAGCGCGAGCCGCCCGGTTCGTTGATCACCTGTGACAGGGCCACGAAACCCAGTTCCGCCGCGCCGGTCTGCACATACTGGAAGGCCTGGGTGATGGACGAGCCGGTCACGATCTTCGGCTTCACCGCATCATAGAGCTTGAGACGGGTCAGGGTCTCGACCGCCGCCTGCCCATAGGGCGCGGCCTTGGGGTCGGCGATGGCCAGCTTTTCGAACCCGCCCTTGGCCAGCACCGCGCCGTTGCCGTCGATCAGGCCGGGCGTCCTGCTCCACAGCACCAGCCGACCGGTGGCGTAGGTGAAGCGCGTGCCCGCCACGGCCAGGCCCTCGGCCTCGGCCCGGGTCGGGCGCTCGGCGTCGGCCGACAGGAACACCTCGAACGGCGCGCCGTTGGCGATCTGGGTGTAGAACTGGCCTGAAGAACCAAAGCTCAGGGTCGCCTTGTGGCCGGTGCGAGCCTGGAACCGGGCGGCGATCTCCTTGGCCGGCTCGGTAAAGTTGGCGGCGACCGCGACCTTGGTCTCGGCGGCCAGAGCCGAGGCCCCGAGCAGCAGCGACAGCGCGCCTCCGGCAAGGGCGGCGAAGGTGGCGGCGAGCAGGCGTTGGGGAACGGGCATGCGAGACCTGGGGACTTGGAGCCGGCGACGAACCAGCGTTATGTAGCAAGACTACATAACGCTGTCCCGCCCGATCAGGAGCAACCATGTCCGCCGAGGGCGATCTCAGCGCTTCGCTTGTTCTGCGTCGGGGGGCGCTGGCTCGTGTCGGGCTGGAACGCATCGCCTTGCTGGAAGCGGTCGGGGAACGCGGCTCGATCGCCGCGGCGGCCAAACAGCTGGGCCTTAGCTACAAGGGCGCCTGGGACGCCATCCAGGCGCTGAACAACCTGTTTGACGCGCCGTTGATTGCCGCCAGTTCGGGTGGCAGAGCCGGCGGCGCGGCGGTGATCACCCCTCGCGGCCACGCGGTGATCAAGGCATTCCGTCAGGTCGAGCGCGAGATCGGCGCGGTCCTGACGCGGCTGGAGGTCGGCTTGAGCTCGGGGGGCGACACCGGGCTGGGCGACCTGTTCTGGAGTCTGGGACTGCGCACCAGCGCCCGTAACGCCCTGCGCGGCGTGGTGACCCGCATCGCGCTCGGCGCGGTCACTGTCGAGGTCGCCCTGGCGCTGGGGGACGGTGTCGAGATTGTTTCGGTGATTACCCGCCGCAGCTGCGACGAACTGGGCCTGGCGATCGGCAAGCCCGCGATCGCCCTGATCAAGTCCAGCTTCGTCTCGCTCGGTCGCGAGGCGGCATCTGGGCCCAACGCGCTGGCCGGGGTGGTTGTTGATCGCGAGGATGGAGAGACCACCAGTGAAATCCGCCTGACCCTTGCCGCGGGAAAGACGCTGGTGGCGACAACGCCACGGTCCGGGATCGATGGGGCGGGAATCGTGGTCGGTGCGTCGGTCGTTGCCGTTATCGAGCCCGCGAACGTCATTCTCGCGGTCGAATAGGGCGGAAAATCTGGCCGCCGCATCAGAGGCCGTCACGCTACGATCAAGACTCGCGGCGCGACGGCGCCGGATATCAGATGTCGCCGTCGGCGATGTCGGCCAGCAGGCCGTTGATCGGTTCGCCAGCCGCGCTGGTGACGTTGTGACCGGTGTCGATGACGCCAACCTTGGCGGCGTGCGGCGCTTCGGTCTCGGGGGTGTCGTCTTCGGGAGGCGTGGTGGTCATGGAACTGCTCTTGAATGCGGGGGCGTCGGACGACCGTCGCTCTACAAACCCCGCCGCACGCTGCCACGGTCACGCTGGATTGTCAGCCCGAGTCGCGGTCACGCTGGCGCTCGGTCGGCGTTGCCGGTTTGAGCGGCGCCGGCAATGGCGGTCAGACCAGATTGTATTCCGGCTTGGCATAGACGCCGATCAGGTCGACGCCCAGAACATCGCCGTTCGCCAGCGCGTTGAAGAACGACTCGGCGGAGAGGGCGTAGACGCCGACATGCGCCTTCTCGGCTTCGGCCAGCAGCCAGCCGACCATGGCCGCCTTGGTGCCCTGGCCGTTCAGGCCGTCCAGGCCATAGGCGTTGAAATAGTCGGCCCGTGTCAGGGTCGCTCCGTTCAGGGTGAACGTGGCGTCCAGCAGCGTGTGGACCTTTTCGTCCGTGGGCGCGGCGCCGAAGATCACGCCATAGGCCTGCTTGGTGGCGTCGAACAGGGTCAGGGCGCCGTACTTGGACGCGAACGCGGTCGCGCCCTCGCCGATCTTGCCCAGGTTGACCGCGAAGTTGATGTAGCGGTTCTCGAACCCGAAGCTCTGGTAGTAGGCGCTATTGAGATTGTTGGCGTTCGGGCCGTCGGGCGCGATCAGATAGTCCATCCCGGCCGAGGACGGGGTCTTGCCGGTGAAGAACTGGTAGGTCAGCACCGCCACGGCGCTGGTGTCGGCCGCCGTCTTGATGACCTGGGCGATCGCCTCGGCCTTCAGGGCGCCGGCCGCCATGCTAGCGCCCAGGCTGCTGGTCAGCGGTTCGGCGGCCGTCGTGAAGGCCTTCAGCCGGAGGATGTTGTTCATGGCCGTCGCCACCCGGCTGTCGACCATCGACACCGAGCGGTCGGTGAAGAGCAGGGTCTCGATGTTCAGCAGGCTGTCCTGGCCGTCGGAACCAGTGTCGCGGATGGTCCAGCCGCCGTCAGAGGTCGCGGTCAGGGTGTAGCGCCCGAACGCGCCGGAATAGCGCGCCGAGTCCCGACCGGCGCCGCCATCCAGCGAATCCGCGCCGGCTCCGCCTTCCAGCACATTGGCCAGGGCGTTGCCGACGATGATGTCGGAGCCCGTACCGCCCCGCGCGTTTTCGATATCCGCGCCGATGGCGATGGTGACGTTGCCGACCAGTCCGCCGACGCTTGAGAAGAAGCCCTGCCGCAGGTCGATGGTCTGGTTGTTGGCGTAGCCGGAGAAGTCCAGCGTATCGACGCCGCCGGCGTCCCACACCGCGAAGATCAGCTTGCGCGACGCCGAACTGGTCTCGAACCAGTCACGACCGGCATTGGCGTTGAAGCCATAGACCGTGTCACCCGTGCGGGTGGTCATGTTGGCGCCATAGGCCAGTTGGGCGGCGGCGATGTCGTCAAGCAGTGGGGCCGAGGCGTAGATGCCATTGAACTGGCCGCCGGTGTTGGTCTCGCTGAAATAGCTCATCACCGTGTACTGACGACTGTCCTCGTAATAGCCGGCGCTGGCGGCATAGGTCGCCTTGGCGGTGTCGGAGGCGTCATAGTCGGAGGGGTGGGCCAGGCCGATCGCATGGCCGATCTCGTGGACGAGGGTCATCCCGCCATAGTTCGAGCCGGTGGGCGCGCGGTTGTACGACAGCGAGGTATTGACCCAGACGTCGCCGGATCTCGCGGAGGCGGCGACATTGCCCGGATAGAAGGCGAAGGCCGAGGCGGCGGTGCTGGAGGTGTCGCTGTAGTTCGAGAACAGAATGGAGGCCGCGTTGGTATAGGCGGCCTCGCCGTTGGCGCCTTCGCCCACGCGGACGAAGGTGATGTTGGCGACGTCGGACCAGGCGGTGAGGGCCTGTTCGGCCTGGTAGATCTGGGCGGCGTTGAAGCGGGTGAAATCGGTGGTGTCGGTCGGCATCGAGGACGGCGCGGTCGATCGGAAGCCGTAACTGACCGTGAAGGACACCCCCAGCGCACTGGACCAGCCGGGCTCACTACGCAGCAGCTGGTAGGCGGCGCCGCTTACGGTCAGGCTCTGTTTGCCGGCGACCACACCCATCCGGGAGTCCGCGTTCACGAACGCGCTGAACACGTCGCCAGTCTCGACGTCGATGCTCAGGGCCTCGGGCGCTGCGGGAAAGGAATCTAGGCTCATCGGAAGAATCCATACGGTTACAGGCGTATAAGAGTCCGATGGCTGCGGACGGCAATAGTGCGAGCTTGCGGCGATTTCGCACAGTCAGCCTCACCCGGTACAATGCTCACGTCAAATCCCTATGGCAGGATGAGACGTGCCCTTGGAAATCACAAGGTTTCGTGCTGAATTGCCCGCTCCTTACTGTCAAGGTTTCGTGAGGAAATTTTCCGAAATATTGCCAAGCCCTTAAAGCTTTGCCGTGAGATCTTAAGTCTTTAAACTTGGCAGGGGCGCCACAGGCGAACAGGCAACCTGTCGTCGCGCTCTAGGCGTCCAGCGGCGCGAACAGCTTCTGCAACGTCGCGCCGATGCGGTCGGCGGCGGGGTCGGTCTCGTCCAGGCCTAGCGCCTTGAGTTCGCCGCCGATCCGTCGGCCGATCTCGAGCAGGGGCCGGTTGAGGATCATGGCCTGGGCCATCGCCTCGACGCCATCGACATAGCGTTCGGCGTTCAGCGTGGTCAGGGCCCAGGCGCGCGCGGCCTTGCCGGTGCGCAGCCGCAGTTCGGGATCGTCAGCCAGGCGCTCCAGCACGGCGCGGATCTCGGCGACATCGATCGCCCCATCGACCTTGAAGACCAGATCCTCGGGCAGTTCGCCGTAGAAGCCGGCGCGCGCCACCACGGTGGGGCGGCCGCTGAGCATGCCTTCGATCGCGGAGCCCGAGGCGCCTTCCAGCACCGGCTTGCGCAGGCAGCAGATGATGTCGGCCTGCGCCAGGCGCTGGTCCAGTTGGGCGTCGTCCACGGCGCCGTCGATCTCCAGACCCGCGAAACCCACCTCCTCGGCCAGGGCTTCCAGGCGGGCCTGCTCCTCGGGCGAGATGGGGCCCACCAGGCGATAGACGCAGTCCCGCAGGCGCGGCGATCCGCCGATGGCCTGGATGATGTCGGCCACGCGCTTGTTGGCGTTCATCACCCCGACGGTAGTCAGGGTCAGGCGATCGCCGGCGACGGGCGGAGGGGGCGGCGTGGCGCGGTCGGGGCAGCAAAGAGGCTGGACCGAGACCGGGCCGGGGCAGGCGGCCTCCAGACGCGGCGCGTAGAACCGGGCGTGGGCGATGGCCCCGCCGCAGCGCGCGGCCAGCCATTCGGCCATGGGGATCCGTTCGGCGATCTGGCTGATGTCGCGCAGGCCCGAGCGGGTCGCGACGGCGTCCTCGGTCCTGTCCGGGCCATAGGTCGCGATGATCTCCGCGTCGTGACGGCGATAGTCCAGATGGTTGAAGTGCAGCCAGCCGGAGAACAGGTTGTAGATATAGAAGTCGTGGAACACGCCCAGGCAGCTGGCGGCTTCCAGCACGTGGAAGATCCCGGCGTGGAACGGGTAGTTGTCGCCGATATTGACCACCACCAGGTCGAACTCGGTCTTCAGATCGTGCAGGGGATAGGCCCGCCAGTGCCGGACGGGCAGGCGGGTGGGGTGCAAAGGCTCGCTCGCGTCGTTCTCGTCCTCGCAGCGCAGGATCTCGACCTCATGGCCGCGCGAGGCCAGGACACGGGTGACCTCGGCGCTGACCCGGCCGATCGAGGACCGCAGCGCGAACGGCGTCACCCAGGCGATCTTCATGGCGGGTCTCTACAGCTTCAGGAGGCGGCGTTCGGCGTCGCCGCCGGGCCGTACGAACGCGATATTGGCCGAGACGACCTTGGCCGCGCTGGCGGCGGTGCAGGGTTCGCAGTCGCCGGTGGTCTCGTTGATCATGTACGGCTTGAAGCCGGCCTGGGCGAAGGTCTTGAACCAGCCCGCCGGCGTCTGGCCCACGCGCTTGACGTGGACCGGACCGAACTCGGCGACGATGGCTAGGTCGGGATTGCCCTTGAGCGCGGCGGCCATGCCGGCCAGCACGTCCAGCTCGGCGCCCTCGACGTCGATCTTGGCCACGTCCAGGCGCTTGCCGGCCAGCACCTTGTCCAGCGGCAGCACCTCGACCTCGACGATGCGGGCGCGGGCTTCCTCGTCCTCGGGCAGGGCGTACAGCGAGCTGTGGCCGATGATGTCGCTGACGTGGAAGGTCAGCCGGCCGGCGGCGGCGCCGACGGCCTGGTCGCGGACCTCGACCCAGCTGAGGCCGTTCAGCGAGATCATCTTGTTCAGATTGGCGCGCGGCACGGCTTCGGGCTCGAAGGCAATCACCCGGCCGCTCGGGCCGGTGGACCAGGCGCAGACCAGGGTCAGCAGGCCGATATTGGCGCCGATATCGGCGACGGTCATGCCCGGCTGGATCAAGCGGCGCAGCACGTCGCGCGTGCCGGGCTCGAGACCCCGACTGGAGGCGTTGGCCAGCATGGTGACGAAGTTGGGCGAACTGCGCGGCGCGACGACATAGCCCTCATGCATCCGCACGGCGACCGACTCGTCGTCATACGGCACCAGCGGGCGCAGCTTGATCTCGATCTCGTCGAAGCGGGGGCCGAACAGGCCAGGCAGCCGGATCAGGTCGTCGGACGTCCTGGCGCCCTGGGTCTGGATCACCGACAGCTGGGCGGCGACGGCGCGCATCACTTCGGTGGCGCTGTCCTGGCGGCGCAGGACGGCGTCCAGAGCCTGCTCGGTGCGATCCAGCCGGTCATTGACCCGCGCCAGGTCCTGCGACACGGCCAGCAGATGGGCGCGCGTTTCGTGCAACTGGTGCTCGACCGAGGCCTGCAGGTAGCGGCGTGCATAGTGGGCCAGGGGCGCCAGCACGGGCGCCAGCAACCGCCGGGCCAGACCGAAACGGCGTTTGGGCGGCGGACCACCCTGCGGTTCCGGAGCGGTGGCGGTTTCAGGGGCGATCCGCGGCGCGCGCATGGCGGATCGGATCGCCAGATCCATACGTGCGGGCCTCAAGACAGTCCTTCCTTGAGCGCGGAATCAAGCACCCGCCGCTCTTGCGGTTCAGCCATACCAGAAACCTGGCCCAGAAACCCGGGCCAGAAACACGGCGAAGTCTCGAAGACTCCGCCGCGTGGGCTCAGGTCAGAAAATGATTATTGAGGAAGGAGGAGGAGTCGCCCACGAGGCTGATCGACCCGCCGTCGGCGAAGTCGAAGGTCAGGCTGGTCAGGTGAACGATCGTTTCCACGTGATGCAGCACGCGCGAGTCGAACATTACGATCGACGGCCCGTTTTGCATCACCGTCACGTCGCTAGTGTGGCTGATGAAGTAGTCGATGAACTGCTTGACCATTTCCGTCGTGGCGAAGGCCGTGGGCTGCGGCGTCGGCTCGATCGGCAGGGGCGTGTAGCCAGTATGGCCGCCATCGCCGCCATTGCCGCCGCCGCCGCTATCGCCGCCGCCGCCATTGCCGCCGCCGCCGCTATCGCCGCCGCCGCCGCCGCTGGCGTCGGGCGTCGTCGGGGTGACGGGCTGTGGCGTGATCGGCGGAGTGGTCGTGGTGTCCGGTGTGACCGGGGTGAACACGTGCTCGCCGCGATTGATCAGGTCGGCCAGCACTTCGGGCAGCTTGGTGACTTCGATCACCGAGATCTTGCCGTAGCCGGCTTCGCCCAGATAGCCGCGAACCAGCTGGATGGCCTCGACAGACGGCAGCGCGCCGGCGCTGAGGCGCACGTCGATCGACCAGCCATGGTCTTCCGACGTGGCCGGCACGGCGTTGAAGATCGGGTCGTGACGCAGAGCCGCTTGTGTCAGCGCCGTTTCCGGGGGCGCGGCGCTCTCGGCCAGGACGTGATCCTGCGGCATGGTGCTCAGCATCGCCACCAGCGACAGCACCGACGACATGTGCTGGGCGGCCGAGGCGTCGGGCGTCACGGCGTGGGCCGCGCCGGGGCCGACGGCCTCCGGGGCGGGACCGACCGGCGTGTGCGACACGCCGCTGAAATCCAGGGCGGCGGCCGTCGCCTTGAGGGCGGCGCGGGTCGCGGCGTCGATGCTCGCGGCTTCCACCGAATAGTTCGAGGCCAGCAGCGCGGCGGCCAGGATCAGCACCGCCTGGTTGGCGGGGATCTGGACGGAATCGATATGCTGCGGGGCGGCGGCCTGCACGGCGATGGGCGCGCTGGAGCCGAACAGCAGGGCAGGGCGGCTGGGCGCGCCATCCTTGGTCTCGGCCGCGCGCGCTTCGCCCGTCTTGAAGAAGGCGGTGCCGACGACGGCGATCAGCAGGGCGGCGGGGTGGATCGAGACGTTGTCGTTCTGGTGCGACCGGCGAACCAGCGGATGGCGCGCGATCATGTTGCGCACCAGGGCCGAGAAGTCGTAGCCCCGCGCGATCTCTTCATAGGCCGGGCCGGCGATCAGGTACTCGCCGTCGATGCGCGCGAAATGGATCACCACCTCGCCGTCATCGGCGCGATAGAAGATGAACCAGGGCTCGTTCTCGTCGCTCAGGCCGCGATCGGTGCCGACGCGGATGCCCGCGCGGATCAGGGCGTTCTCGACCCGATAGAATTCGGCCAGTTCCTGCTGACTCCAGTCAGCCGGAGTCGGCGAGAAGCGGGGCGTCCGCTGAAAGAAAGAGACGATCTGCGCGACCATGCGGCGGTAGTTTCCTTACGCCCGACCCGTAGTCCGACTTTTGTCGGTTAACGGCACCCTAGACGAACTAGTCTTCGCTGAACAGGATTTCGTAGGTGGTGGGATCGTAGAAGCGGAGCAGTTCGCGAACGAACACCTTTTCCGGCACCTCAAGGGCGCGGGCCCAGTCGCGGTAACGGTCCGGCGGAATGCGGCCGCGACCCGTCTCCAGCTGCGAGATGAAGGTATAATAGTCGGCGCCGACCTTGGCCGCCAGCTGACGCTGCGACAGGCCGATCTCCTCGCGACGCTCCTTGAGCCAGCGACCGCCTTCGCGGCGCAGGTCCTGAACGTCCGAGGCGTTCCGGCGTTGTGGATTACCGTACATTACTACTGTCCCGCGCCAGACCGGGGGAGAGCCGCGCGGGGCGCGCCAGCTCGTCCGGCAGGTGAAATCACGCATTCTATATACGCGCGAAAACCGGGGGGTTCAAGGATTACGACATTCGTATTTGCTGTACCGGTATGGAAAATGCTGCACGGCTCAAAATTCCGGATTGTCGGCGTATGTCATTTGCTCTATAGCCCTCACTGCTCCCATGTGTGCCAACGCGCCGCAGGGGGTTGGGATTTTTTTGGGAGACTATCCGATGGCCTATACTACGGCTCAGTTGGTGACTGCGTACACCAACGCCAACCTCGGCAAGGCGCCTGACTCGGCGACCACGCTGACCCTCGACGCCTACGCCACGCAATCGCAAACGGGCGGCGTCACCGACGCCGTCGCGCTCGCCAACACCCTGAAGCTGGTCAACGCCACGACGGCCGTCGCCGTCGAAACCTACCAGTTCTTCACGGGCCACGCCCCGTCGGCCGCTGGCCTGGACTACCTGGTTGACTCGACCACCAACACCAACGACCTGAACGACGCTTACTACTCGAAGTTCGCTCAGGAAAACCGCTTCATCAACTTCTCGATCAACCTCGCCACGGGCGCTGGTGAAGGCGCCGCCGCTTTCGCCGCTTCCTACGGTTCGGTCTCGATCGCTCAGACGGTCGCCACGGCCTATGACAAGATCATCGGCAACGCCGTCGCCACCGCCGCTGGCGTTGATGTCGCCGCCGCCGTTGCTTACCTGAGCCGTCAAGCCAACATCGATTATCTGACCGCGTTCGTGAAGGCCAACACCGGCCTGACCGCCGCTGCTGACATCGATCTGGCCGTCAAGGCCGCCCTGATCGGCGAAATCCTGTCGGCCGCCACGACGTCGGGCCTGGGTGGCTATGCCGCCGCGACCACCGCTCTGATCAACGACCTGGTTGACGGCACGCTGTCGACCGACAACGCCGCTGGCGTCAACATCCTGACGGCCTATCCGGGCACGCAGGCCTCGGTCACCACCGCTCTGACGACCGGCGTTGACACCCTGGCCCTGACCTCGGCCAACGACGTCATCAACGCCACCAACACCACCCTGACGACGCTCGACTCGATCGACGGCGGCGCCGGCAACGACACCCTCGCCATCGTTGATGTCGCCGGTGCTCTGAACCTGAGCTCCATCGCTGGTCTGAAGGTCGCCAACGTCGAAGCCGCCACCATCGTCTCGATCGGCGCTGTGACGGCTGACGTCAGCGGCTTCAGCGGCCTGACCTCGGTTGGCGTGACCTCGATCGGCGCGACTTCGGTCACCGCCGCCGGCACCACCGCCGTCACGGTCACCGACGCCACCCAAGCCGCTGGCGCCATCGCTGTTGAAGGCGGTTCGTCGGTTTCGGTTACGGCCACCTCGGCCGGCACCGGCACGATCACGGTTGGCGGCACCACCGCTCCGACCGGCGCTGTCACCGTGAAGGCCACCGAAACCGGCGCCAACACGCAAGGCAACATCGCCGTCACCGGCGGCACCAGCATCGGCGTGACGCAAGTCGCGACGAACGCCGTGGTCAACACGACCGCCGTTCTGGGCGCCGTTACGGCTACCGGCACCTCGGCCACCACCTCGGTCTCGGTCTCGCAAACGGCTTCCGCTACGGCCGGTGCTTCGGTCGTTGGCGTTACCGCCGGCGCCGTGACCATCAATGACGCCAATGGCGCTCACGCGACGAAGGCCGGCACGATCGCCACCGTCACCGTCGCCAACGCCGGCGCCGTTACGATCGCTGACAACTCGCTGGCGACCCTGAACCTGTCGGGCACCGTCGGCGCCGTCACGGTCAACTCGGGCGCGGGCTACACCACGACCGCTCTGGCCCTGAACCTTGGTAAGGGTTCGACCGGCGCGATCACGGGCGCTCAGTACAAGACCATCAACGCCACGACCTCGGGCGCTGCTACCGTTGCCAACATCGTTGGTTCGGCCGCGACGACCCTGAACGTCGCCGGCAACAGCCTCCTGACCCTGACCTCGGCTGCCGGCCTCACCGCCGCCACCACGGTTAACGTTTCGGGTACCGCTGGCCTGACGGCTACGCTCAACGGCCTGACCACCCTGACGAAGGTTGACACGACCGGCACGACCGGCACCACCACGGTGTCGATCGACGCGACCAAGGTCACCTACGCTGGCGGCGCTGGCGCCGACTACGTGACGCTGGTTGGCGCTCTGCCGACCGCTTCGTCGGTTACCCTGGGTGGCGGCGACGACCGTCTGCTGGGCACCACGGTGATCACCGCTTCGGGCAGCACCGTCGTTGACGGCGGCGCCGGCTCCGACACGGTCGCCTCGGCCCTGATCAACGCCGGCAACGGCTCGATGTTCAAGAACTTCGAAGTGCTGGGTCTGGGCGCCAACACGCTCGACGCCGCTCTGCTGACGGGTTCGACCATCACGTCGCTGGAACTGGGCGCTGGTGGCGGCAACGGTACGTTCTCGAACGTGACCACCGCTCAATCGCTGTCGGTCACCGGTACGGCCGCCGCGGGCACCACCACCCTGACGTTCTCGGGCGTTTCGGGTTCGGCTGACGCCTACACCATCGGCTTCGCCGGTGTTGGCGGCTCCAAGATCTCGGCCCCGAACACCGTCGACGCCAAGATCGTTTCGATCGCTGGCATCGAAGCTGTGTCCATCAATTCGGGCGCCGCTTCGGGCTTCACGACCAACACGATCTCGCTGACGGACGCGGCTGCTCGCACCCTGACCGTTACGGGCGCTCAAGCCACCACGATCAGCTTCACCGGCGCCTTCGGCACCGCCGGCGCTGGCGGCGACGGCAATGGCGTCAGCGCGATCAACGCGTCGGCCGCTACGGGCATCGTCACCCTCAACACCGCCAACCTGGGCGTTGCTGAAGGTGGTCTGACGATCACGACCGGCTCGGCCGATGACTCGGTTACGGTTGCTGCTCTGACGAAGGCCCTCACGGTTTCGACCGGCGACGGCGCCGACACCATCGTCGTCAACAGCGCTGCCACGATCAACTCGGGCGCTGGCAACGACGTCATCACCCTGGGCGGCGCTTCGACGGTTAACGCCGGCGCTGGCGACGACACGATCACGACCTCGGCTCACGCTTCGTCCATCACCCTGGGTGGCGGTACGGACGCGGTGAACGTGGCCGCCTCGGTTGGCGTCACCATCACGATCGCTGACGCGACCGGGACCGGTGACTCGCTCGTGTTCGCCAACGGCGGTACGGAAGTGTTCAACAGCACCGCCGCCAACGTTGGTGCCGCCGTCACGCTCGCCAACGCTCTGGACCTCGCGATCACCGCCGCTGGTGACACGAACGCCCAGATCTACTGGTTCGTGTATGGCGCTGACACCTACATCGTGGAGCACCTCGGTGCGTCGACCAACCTCGACGCTGGCGACATCGTTGTGAAGCTGGCGGGTACGACCTCGTCGGGTCTCGCTTCGGCTTCCTACGCTGCCGGCAGCAACACGCTGACCTTCGCCTAAGAGACCTGGAAGCCAGCCGGGGTTCTCTCCGGCTGGCGACTTGGCCAAGATCGCGCCGCTTCGGTTTTCCGGAGCGGCGCTTTTTTGTTGCGAGGACCCAAGCTCCGCCTTGGACCGGTCGGGGCGAAGCCGCTTGACACCGGACGAGAGGGGGCGCTACGGGGCGAATTCGGCTTGTGCCGCAACCGGGGAACGCGCCGTCGGGCGCGCTATCGCGGGGGCCGCGCGGCGACTAATTTTTGGCCACAATTGCGTGGTCGATCGCGGCGCGGCGATAGTCGTCGATCCGCATCCTACGGCTTGGTCTGTGAACCCTGATGTCAGCTAAGAAAATCGAGAAGCTCACGCCGTTGAACGTGGCGGCCAACGCCGCCCGGCCGGCCCTGATCACCGCCATGGTGTTCAGCTTCTTCATCAACATCCTGGCCCTGGTCAGCCCGCTCTACATGCTCCAGGTCTATGACCGCGTGCTGTCCAGCCGCAATGTCATGACCCTGGTCGTGCTGACGCTGATCTGCATCTTCCTGTTCGTGATCTATGGTTTCCTGGAAGCCCTGCGCACCCAGGTGCTGGTGCGCGCCGGCCTCAAGTTTGATGGCCAGGTCCGCGACCCGGTGTTCCGCGCCGTGCTGGATTCGACGCTGAACAAGCGCGGCTCGGGCGCTCAGGCGTTCCGCGACATGGACGTGGTGCGCGAATTCATGACCGGCGGCCTGATCGCGTTCTGCGACGCGCCGTGGACGCCGGTGTTCATCATCGTGTCCTTCATCCTGCACCCCTATTTCGGCGTGCTGGCGATCATCAGCTGCGTGATCATCTTCGGCTTGGCCATCGCCAATGACCGCAGCACCAAGAACCCGCTGCAGATGGCGACCATGGCCTCGATCGCCGCCCAGTCCGACGCCAGCTCCACCCTGCGCAACTCCGAGGTCATCGTGGCCATGGGCATGTGGGGCGGCCTGCAGCAGCGCTGGCGCGTGCGCCGCGACGAGCAGATCGCCTGGCAGGCGGCTGCCAGCGACGCCGGCGGCGCGGTGATGTCGGCCATCAAGGTCTTCCGCCAGATCGTCCAGACCCTGATCCTGGGCGGCGGCGCCTATCTGGCCATCGAGGGCAAGATCTCGTCGGGCGCCATGATCGCCGGCTCGATCCTGGTGGGCCGCGCCCTGGCGCCGATCGAGGGCGCCGTGGGCCAGTGGAAAAGCTATATCGCCGCGCGCGGTTCGTGGGATCGCCTGCAGACCACGATGCGCGGCGAGAAGGATGTTTCCGAGCACATGCAGCTGCCGGAGCCCAAGGGCGTGCTGTCGGCCGAAGGCGCCTCGATCCTGCCGCCCGGCGCCCAGGCGCCGACCATGCGCAACGCCACCTTCCGTCTCGACGCCGGCACCGCCCTGGCGATCGTCGGCCCCAGCGCGGCGGGCAAGTCCTCGCTGCTGCGCGGCATCGTCGGCGTCTGGCCCTGCGCGGCCGGCGTGATCCGGCTGGACGGCTATGACATCAAGCAGTGGGATCCCGAGCAGCTGGGCCGCCACATCGGCTACCTGCCGCAGGACATCGAGCTGTTCTCCGGCACCGTCGCCCAGAACATCGCCCGCTTCACCGAGTATGAAGCCCAGGACGTGATCGACGCCGCCACCCTGGCCGGCGTGCATGCGATGATCCAGGACCTGCCGCAGGGCTATGACACGCCGATCGGCGAGGGCGGGGCGTCGCTTTCGGGCGGCCAGCGTCAGCGCCTGGCCCTGGCGCGCTCGGTCTACAAGATGCCGGCCCTGCTGGTGCTGGACGAGCCGAACGCCAGCCTGGACGCCCTGGGCGAGGCGGCCCTGGTCGACGCCCTGACCCGCCTGAAGGCGGCCAAGCGGACGGTGGTGTTCGCCACCCACAAGGTCAACATCCTGACCTCCGCCGACTACATCATGGTGATCAATCAGGGCGGGATCGCCGATTTCGGTGATCGCGAAACGATGTTGGCCAAGCTGATGGGGCAGGCCCAGCCGCCGGCCCCCGCGCCGACGCCGCTGCGCTCGCACTGATCGTCCGTCCAGTTCTCTTCCGCCGCCCCCAGCGGCGCGCCGTCTAGGCCGAAAGCAAAATGAAGCTTCCCACGATTTCCCGTCCCACGGACAACTTCAAGGACGTGGCCAAGATTGGCTACGGCATCATCATCGTGACGTTCGTGGGGCTGCTGGGCTGGGCCGCGCTGGCGCCGCTCGACAGCGCCGTGATCGCGCACGGCGTGGTGTCCAGCGAGGGCAATCGCAAGACCATCCAGCACCTGGAAGGCGGCATGCTGCGCAAGATCCTGGTGCATGAGGGCGAACATGTGCGGGCCGGGCAGCTGCTGTTCGAACTGGACCCCACCCAGGCCAACGCCGCCCTGGGCATCACCCGCAGCCAGTATGTCTCGCTCAAGGCCCAGGAAGCCCGCCTGCTGGCCGAACGCGACCAGCGCTCGACCATCGCCTTTCCCGCCGAACTGCTGAGCCAGCAGAGCGACCCGCTGGTCGCCAGCGCCATCGCCGACGAGCGCGCCCAGTTCAACGAGCGTCGTCAGACCCTGCAGGGTCAGACCGACCTGATGAACGCCCAGAAGAGCCAGTACCAGAGCGAGATCGACGGCATCGAGCGCCAGTCCGAGGGCCTGAAGCAACAGCTGGGCTTCATCCAGGACGAGCTGAAGGACCTGCAGACCATCTATGACAAGGGCCTGGTGCCGCGGCCGCGCCTGCTGGCGCTGGAACGCGAGCAGGCCTCGCTGTCGGGTTCGATCGGCCGCCTGATCGCCGACCGCTCCAAGGCCGTCCAGGGCATGAGCGAGACCCAGCTGAAGATCCGCCAGATCCGCCAGCAGTTCTTCGAGGAAGTCAGCCAGAACATCACCGAGGTGCGGGTCAAGCTCTCGGAAGTGACCGAGCGCGAGATCGTGGCCTCCGACGCCCAGAAGCGCGTCAGGATCGTCTCGCCGGTCAATGGTGTGGCGCAGAACCTGCGCTTCTTCACCGAGGGCGCCGTCGTGCGCGCCGGCGAACCCCTGGTCGATATCGCCCCCAATGACGAGGCCCTGGTGATCCAGGCGCACTTCGCCCCGACCGATGTCGACAACATCCATATCGGCATGACCACCGAGGTGCGGCTGCCGGCCTTCCACTCGCGCAAGATCCCTGTGCTCAGCGGCAAGCTGATCTCGATCTCGAACGACCGCCTCGTCGACGAGGCGGCCAAGACCTCGTACTTCCTGGGCATCGTGACGGTGGATACGCGCCAGCTGCCCAAGGAGGTGCGCAGCAAGCTCTCCGCCGGCATGCCGGCCGAGGTGATCGTCCCGACCGGCGAGCGCACCATGCTGCAGTATCTCTTCCAGCCCCTGGGCGCCACGCTGCGCACCACGATGCGGGAGGAGTAGGGGAAGCGTTTTCAACGCTCTGATTCGACTGGGTTTTCGGTGGAAGGCGGCAAGCGGATTAATTGCCGGCGCGCTGCTTTCCAAACCGACCCAATAGTGTAGTCAGGCCCTTCTCATATTCAGGAATTGAACTAGGCGCATGGCTAAGACCGCATTGATCACCGGCGTGACGGGCCAGGACGGCGCCTATCTGGCCAAGCTGCTGCTCGAGAAGGGCTACACGGTCCACGGCATGCTGCGTCGCTCGGCCTCGGCCGACGTGATCGGCGACCGCCTGCGCTGGATCGGCGTCTATGACGACGTTCAGCTCGAACTGGGCGACCTGCTCGACACCGGCGGCCTGGCGCGGCTGATGCGCCGCCTGCAGCCGGACGAGGTCTATAACCTGGCCGCCCAGAGCTTCGTGGGCGCCTCCTGGGACCAGCCTCACCTGACCGGGGCCGTGACCGGCCTGGGCGCGACCAACATGCTCGAGGCGGTGCGTCTGGAATGCCCGACCGCGCGGTTCTATCAGGCCTCCTCGTCGGAGATGTACGGCCTGGTGCAGGAGCCGATCCAGTCGGAGACCACGCCCTTCTATCCGCGCTCGCCCTACGCCGTGGCCAAGATGTACGCCCACTGGATGACGGTGAACTACCGCGAAAGCTACGGCATGCACGCCTCGTGCGGCATCCTGTTCAATCACGAGAGCCCGCTGCGGGGCATCGAGTTCGTGACCCGCAAGGTCACCGACGCCGTCGCCGCCATCAAGCTGGGTCTGACCGACAAGGTCGAGCTGGGCAACCTGGACGCCAAGCGCGACTGGGGCCACGCCCGCGACTATGTCGAGGCGATGTGGCTGATGCTCCAGCAGGAGCAGCCCGACGACTATGTGGTCGCCACCGGCCGCACGGCCACCGTGCGCCAGATGTGCGAGATCGCCTTCGCGGCGGCCGGCCTGAACTATCAGGACCACGTCACGATCAACCCGAAGTTCATCCGTCCGGCCGAAGTGGACCTGCTGCTGGGCGATCCGGCCAAGGCCGGCGCCACGCTGGGCTGGAGCGCGACCACCACGCTCGAAAGCCTGATCAGCGAGATGGTCGAGGCCGATATCGTGCGGCGTCGTCAGGCGAAATGACCGCCGGCGTCGTCATTGTTGGCGGCGGGGGCCACGCCAAGGTGGTCATCGAAAACCTGCGGGCCGCGGGCCAGACGATCGCGGCGGTGATCGACGCCGATCCGACCCCGCGTCAGGTGGCGGGCGCGCCGGTCGTGGGCGACGATTCCGCCCTTCCGGGCCTGAGAGGACAGGGGCTGAGGAAGGCCTTCGTGGCGATCGGCGACAACCGCCTGCGCGTCAGGCTGGCCCAGGGCCTGCGCGACCAGGGCTTCGAGCTGGTCAACGCCATCCACCCGTCGGCCGTCATCTCGCCCTCGGCCCGGCTGGGCGTGGGCGTCGCCGTGATGGCGGGCGCGGTGATCAACGCCGAGAGCCAGATCGGCGACCTGGCGATCATCAACACCGGCGCTGTCGTGGACCATGACTGCCGCCTGGGCGCGGCTTGCCACCTGGGCCCGGCCTCGGCCCTGGCGGGCGGCGTCAGCCTCGGCAAGCGCACCTTTCTGGGCGTCGGCGCCCGGGTGATCCCCAATGTTACGATCGGCTCGGACGCGATCGTCGGCGCCGGCGCCGTCGTGCTGCGCGATCTGGCCGACGGTGTCGTGGCGTTCGGCGTCCCGGCCAGGATCCAAGGAAATCGGCAATGACCCAACCCGCGGACACCCCTCTGCCCCGCATCTCCGTCGCCGTGCCGCGCCTGGACGGCAATGAGCGCAAATATGTGCTCGAGTGCATCGACACGACGTGGATCTCATCGCTGGGCCGCTTCATCGGCGAGTTCGAGGCCGCGTTCGCGACCTATTGCGGCGTCAAGCACGCGATCGCCGTCAACAACGGCACCACGGCCCTGCACCTGGCGCTGGTGGCGATGGGGATCGGACCGGGCGACGAGGTGATCGTCCCCAGCCTGACCTATATCGCGTCGGCCAATGCGGTGACCTACTGCGGCGCGACGCCGGTGCTGGTCGACAATGATCCGCGGACCTTCAACATGGATCCGGCCCTGCTGGAGGCCAAGATCACGCCGCGCACCAAGGCGATCATGCCGGTCCACGTCTATGGCCAGTCGGCCGACATGGACCCGATCATGGAGATCGCCCGCCGCCACGGCCTGCAGGTGATCGAGGACGCCGCCGAGGCCGTGGGCGCCAAGTACAAGGGCCGGATGACCGGCGGGCTGGGCGACTGCGCGACCTTCAGCTTCTTCGGCAACAAGATCATCACCACCGGCGAGGGGGGGATGGTCACTACCAATGACGACGCCATGGCCGAGCGCATGCGCCTGTATCGCAGCCAGGGCATGGACCCCAAGCGCCGCTACTGGTTCCCGGTCGTCGGCTTCAACTATCGCATGACCAACATCCAGGCCGCGATCGGCCTGGCCCAGCTGGAGCGGATCGAGCACCATCTGGCGGCGCGGCGTCGCGTGGCCGATCTCTACAACGCCAAGCTGGCTCGCCTGGGCAATCGCCTGACCCTGCCTTACGTCGAGCCGTTCGCCGAGCATGTGTTCTGGATGTACACCGTGCGGCTCAGCGACAGGCTGGCCAAGTCGCGCGACCAGGTGATGCTGGACCTCGACGCCCTGGGCATCGAGACGCGGCCGGTCTTCTATCCCATGCACATCATGCCGCCCTATGAAGGCCTGGACAGCGGACCCCTGCCGATGGCCGACGCGTGTTCCGCAGACGGCATGAACCTGCCCACCCATGGCGACCTGACCGAGGCCGATATCGACCGGATCGTCGACGCCCTGGACCAGGTTCTGGTCTAGGCCATGCGCATCGTCCTCCTGTCCTCGATCGTGCCCTTCATCAATGGCGGGGCCCGGTTCATCGTCGAGTGGCTCGAAGAAAAGCTGCTGGAGGCCGGCCACGAGGTCGAACGCTTCTATCTGCCGTTCGTCGATGACCCGCGGCAGGTGCTGGACCAGATCGCCGCCTGGCGTCTGCTGGACCTGACCCAGTCGTGCGACCGGGTCATCGCCTTCCGGCCGCCCGCCTATGTGGTCGACCATCCCAACAAGGTGCTGTGGTTCATCCACCACATTCGCACCTTCTACGATCTGTGGGACACGCCCTATCGCGGCATGCCCGACGACGCCGGCACGCGGGCGATCCGCGACAATCTGCGGGCGCTGGATACCCGGGCGATCGCCGAGTCGCGGGCGGTGTTCACCAATTCGCAGGTCGTCGCCGACCGGCTCAAGCGCTTCAACGGCCTGGACGCCACGCCGCTGTATCCGCCGATCTACAAGCCCGAACGCTTCACCCACACCGGCTATGGCGACGAGATCGTCGCGGTGTCGCGCCTGGAGCCGCACAAGCGCCAGATGCTGATGATCGAGGCGATGCAGCACACGCGGTCGGGCGTGAAGCTGCGACTGTGCGGCACGGCGTCCAATCCCGAGCACGGCCGCTCGCTGGCGACGCGGGCCCGGGAGCTGGGCGTCGCCGACAAGGTGCTGATCGAGGACCGCTGGATCAGCGAGGACGAGAAGGCCCAGATCCTGTCGGGCGCCCTGGCGGTGGCCTATCTGCCCAAGGACGAGGATTCCTACGGCTATCCCTCGCTGGAGGGTGCGCATGCCCGCAAGCCGATCCTGACCACCACCGATTCCGGCGGTGTGCTGGAGCTGGTCGAGCACGGCCGCAACGGCCTGATCACCGAGCCTGACCCCAAGGCGCTGGCCCAGGCGATGGACCGGCTGCACGCCGACCGCAAGGCGACCGAGAAGATGGGCAAGGCGTCGCTGGACAGGCTTTCGGACATGAAGATCGACTGGTCCACCGTGGTCGAAAGGCTGACGTCGTGAAGGTTCTGGTCGTCAACAACGCCGCGCCGTTCCAGCGGGGCGGCGCCGAGGAGCTTGCCGACCATCTGGTCGCCAAGCTGAACGCCACGCCGGGTGTCGAGTCCGAACTGGTGCGCGTGCCGTTCGCCTGGGAGCCGGCCGAGCGCCTGATCGAGGAGATCCTGATCTCGCGCGGCCTGCGGCTCTACAATGTCGACCGCGTCATCGGCCTGAAGTTCCCGGCCTATCTGATCCCGCACGAGAACAAGGTGCTGTGGCTGCTGCATCAGTTCCGTCAGGCCTATGACCTGGCCGAGGCGGGCCAGAGCCACCTGGGCGACGACGATACCGGCCGGTCGGTGAACAGGGCGATCCGCGCGGCCGACAACGCCTGTTTCGCGGAGTGCCGGAAGATCTACTGCAATTCGCCGGTCACCCAGGACCGCCTGCGCCGCTTCAACGGCGTCTCCAGCGAGGTCCTGTATCCGCCGCTGAACGACGCCGAGTTGTTCACGGGCGGCGACTATGGCGACTACGTCTTCGCCGGCGGTCGGGTAGGGGCGGGCAAGCGGCAGCACCTGCTGATCGAGGCTCTGGCCAAGCTGGGCAAGGGGCCGCGCCTGCTCATCGCCGGCCCACCCGAGAACGAGGCCTATGCGCAGCGCCTGCGCTCGCTGGTCGCCGAGCATGGCCTGGAAGATCGCGTGGAGCTGCGTTTTGGCTTCCACCCGCGCCAGGATATCGCCCGCTGGGCCAATGGCGCCCTGGCCTGCGCCTATCTGCCCTTCGACGAGGACAGCGTCGGCTATGTGACCATGGAGGCCTTCGCCGCCGGCAAGGCCGTGCTGACCACCACCGACTCCGGCGGATTGCTCGAGATCGTCAACGCCGACACCGGGGCCCTGTCGGAACCCACGCCCGAAGCCTTGGCAGAAGCGCTGGATCAGCTGACGTGCGATCCGAAACGCGCGGCGGCCAAGGGCGGCGCGGCGCGAGATCTCTGGACACGCAAAAACGTCACATGGGGCGAGACCGTTCGCCGCCTTCTTGATTAAGCCACAAATATTGGGTTGAAGCCACGCGGGCGTGGCGCCTAAACAAGGAATGCGCGTGTTTTCAAAAGCCCTATCCGCTCGGACTTCCGTGATCGCCTTGGCGGCCGCCTTGGCCGCGATGGGCTGCGCGGCGACAGCGCGCGCCGAGACCCTGGCCGATGCTGTGACCACGGCCTACGAAACCAATCCCAACATCCAGGCCCAGCGCGCCGCGATGCGCGCCCTGGACGAAAACTATGTCCAGGCCCGGGCCGCCTTTGGCCTGTCGGCCAGCGTCAGCCTTTCGGAGAATGACTACGAAGTGGAACAGCGCCGGCGGTCGACCACCGCTGGGGCGGGGGCCACGACCCAGAGCACCCAGCTGAGCGTCAGCCAGCCTCTCTACACCAGCGGTCGCTACACCGCCCGCCTGGGCGGGATCGAGGCGCAGATCCGGGGCGCGCGCGAGAACCTGCGGCGGATCGAGATGGACCTGCTGGTCCGCGCCACGAATGTCTATGTGCTGGTGCGGCGCGACCAGGAAATCCTGCGCATCAGCCAGGGCGGGGCCACCTGGCTGGAAAAACAGCTGAAGGACACCGAGGACAAGTACAGCGTCCGGCAGGTCACCCTGACGGATGTGCAGCAGGCTCGAGCCCGCCTGGCCTCGGCCCGCACCCAAGTCGCCAACGCCGAGGCCCAGCTTTCGCTGAGCCGCGCCCAGTATGCGTCGATCATCGGCCGGATGCCTGAGAACCTCGAGCCCGAGCCCGACATCGAGGGCCTGCCCACGGGGCTGGATGAGGCCTTCGATGTGGCCGAGGACTTCAATCCAAGCCTCCACTCGGCCATGTACACCGAAAAGGCTTCGCGCCTGCAGGTCGCCGAGGCGCGCGCTCAACGCCTGTTCTCGGTCACCGCCCGCGTAGACTATCGGAACGGTCCTGAAGTGGCCTACAGCGCAAAGGGGCGCCAAAGCACCACAGATACCTCGATCGTCTTGTCGCAGCCGCTGTTCAGCAGCGGCCAGCTCAATTCTCAGGTGCGCCAGGCGCTCGAAGAGAACAACCGTGACCAGCATCTGCTCGACGACGCCCGTCGCAGCATGGTGCTGAACGTCTCGCAGGCCTGGGATCAACTCAGCGTCGCGCGCCGTTCGCTGACGTCGCTGGAAGACGAGATGAAGGCCGACACCATCGCCTTCTATGGCGTGCGGGAAGAAGAGCGCTTCGCGCTGCGCAGCACGATCGAGGTGCTGAACGCCCAGGCCGAGCTTCAGGCCGCCCAGGTTAACTTCATTCGCGGGCGCTACAACGAGTATGTCAGCCGGCTGCAATTGCTGGCCCAGATCGGCACGCTCGAGGTCGGTGATATCGCGCCGGGTGTGAAGACCTACAATCCCGAGAAGAACTTCAAGAAGGTCCGCTTCAAGGGCGCGTTGCCGACCGAGGCCCTGACCCACGTGTTCGACAAGATTGCGCTGCCGATGTCGCCCAAGGCCAAGGCTGGTGACACCACGCCGATCCGGCCGGCCTCGACCGAAATGCCGGCCGCGCCGATCGAAGCCGCCAAGGTTCAGCCGCCGGCCTCGATCAACCAGATGCCGGCTCTGAGCGACGCGGACCTCAAGGACGCCCCGGTGAAGACCGCGCCCAAGGAGTGAGGCCGGGGCGCCTCAAGCCGGCCAGTTCAGGCCGGGCAGCAGCGTCTTCATGAGGGCGGTCCAGGCTCTGGGCTGGAACGAGGCATGACGGTTCTCCGCCGTCGCCTTCGATAGGGCCTGCCGCCAGGCGTCATTGTCGATCAGTCGGGCCAGCTTCGCCGCCGCGTCCATCTCGTCGGCCTCGGCCCACTGGCCCTGGGTGTAGATCGCCCCGTCGCCCCGCACCGATGTCAGCTGATAGTCGACCAGCACGCTGGACGCCGGGTCCATGAACTCGGCATTGGCCGACCAGCCCGTGGCGATGGCCGCCTTGCCGTTCCAGATCGCCTCCGCCAGCAACAGGCCATAGCCCTCGGAGCGGTGCAGCGAGAGCACGATGTCGCAACTGGCGGTCAGGACGGCCATGTCCTGGGCCGACAGGGACTGGGTCATCAGACGCACCGCCGGCATGTCCGCCGTCAGGGCCTGGAGATCCTGGAAGGTCTGGGGCGCATGCTCGACGCCCATCACCTTGCAGACCAGGATCGCCTCGCGCGGGGTCATGGACACAGCCTGGTGGAAGGTGCGCAGGGCGGCGTAGGGGTTCTTGCGCTGGGCGGTCGACCGCAGATCGAAGGCCATCAGCACCACGACGGCCCCGGCCGGCAAGTCGAACCGCGCGCGATCCGCGGCGGGGCGGGGATTGAGATAGACGGGGTAGGGCGCGGCGGTGACCTTCACCCGCCTGGGCGCCGCGGCCCGTATCGCCCGCGCGGCGAACTCGGACGGGGCCCAGACCTCGTCGACAAGGTCGAAGGCCGGCAGCCAGTCTTCGGGGATCTCTTCAAGCTCCCAGGCCCAGTAGCCGATATGTCGCCGGCGATAGATTTCGCGGCCTTCGGTCAGCCCGATCCAGTAAAGCAGTTCCGGAGGGTTGATGTGCGAGATGACCACGCCGCGTTCCCAAGGCCGGGGCGCGGGGGATTCGCAGGGGATGTCGACGGTGAAGCCCACGTCGCGGGACAGGTCCAGCGCGCGAACATCCTGACCGCCGTCCTGGAAGCCCCGAACCAGCATGCGGCCGCCTTCGCCCAGCCCATGCACGGCCCCCAGGAAGCCAACCACCGTCACCGGGCCTGAGGGCGACGCGCCGGGCCACCGATGAGCGCGCCAGGCGGTCCGCGCCCGGGCGGCCTGTTCGGCGGCGGCGCGGCGACCGTCACGGATTGCCTGGACGGTCCTGTTGGCCCCGTTCCGGAGGCTTGACAGGCCCTGGTGCGCCGCGCGCCGGATGGGGGCTGGCAGGCCGCGCCAGAGCGCTGGTAGGCGGGTTCTCATGAGACAAGCATACGCGGTGGCGCCGTCGATCGCGACAATCGCTCAGGCTGTATATCAATTCGCGGGCTCAACCCATGCCAATAGCCGCGGGCCACCAGCGTGACCCGCCCACTCGCGCCTGACTGCTCGCAGCGAGATGAGGTTCGGTATTGGTCCGCGGTCCTTGCCACGCCAAATATTACCGTGCAGCAATATGTAAAATTCACCTGTCAGGGGGTCCCGTGTCGAGCGACTGGAATGCAGGCTACGTAACCGACGTAAACTACACATTCGGCTATTATGCGGAACTCAACCCCCTGCGCTGCCGGCTGCCGCTGCTGACGGTCGGACGCCATGCGCCCAGGATCGAGAACGCCTGCGAGCTGGGTTTCGGCCAGGGCCTGTCGGTCTCGATCCACGCTGCGGCCCAGGCGGGAATCAAGTGGTGGGGCACCGACTTCAATCCCTCCCAGGCCGCCTTCGCCGCCGAGATGGCGCGCCTGTCGGGCTCCGACGCCCGCCTGTACGACCAGGCGTTCGCCGAGTTCTGCGGCCGCACCGATCTGCCCGACTTCGACTTCATCGGCCTGCATGGCATCTGGACCTGGATCTCCGACGAGAACCGCGTGATCCTGGTCGACTTCATCCGCCGCAAGCTGCGTCCGGGCGGGGTGCTCTACATCAGCTACAACACCAATCCCGGCTGGTCGTCTTCCGAGCCTCTGCGCCACCTGATGAAGCGCC
This sequence comes from Caulobacter sp., assembly GCF_965279145.1. NCBI lineage: Bacteria > Pseudomonadati > Pseudomonadota > Alphaproteobacteria > Caulobacterales > Caulobacteraceae > Caulobacter > Caulobacter sp. Next base: position 102,252 of record NZ_OZ257139.1, on the reverse strand, counting down.
ATGCCGACGTGATGGGCGCGCCGGGGCAGGGGATCATCACCCAGACCGAGCAATCGCTCGATTTCATCGACAAGCTGTTCGCCCTCAATCCCGCCTTCGCCGTGGCGAACCCCGCCGCGGTGGAGCGCCTGAAGACGATCCAGAAGCAGGATCGCAAGTACCTCGCCCACGAATACATGAACCGCGACTGGACCCCGATGCATTTCGCGGACATGGAGCGGTGGCTGGGCGACGCCAAGGTGACGTTCACGTGCTCGGCCTACACCATCGACCACGCGCACAATCTGAACCTGACGCAGGAACAGATGGACTTCATGCGGGCCATTCCGGATGTCTCCCTGCGCGAGACGGTTCGGGACTACTGCATCAACCAGCAGTTCCGGCGCGACTACTGGGTGCGCGGCGCGCGGGCCCTGGCGGGACACGAGCAGATCGCGGCCCTGCGCGCTGAGCGCATCATCCTGACCACCCTGAAGGGCTCCCTGCCTGAAAAGGTGCGCGGCGTGCTGGGCGAGGCCGAGCTGATGCCGGCCATCTATCAGCCGATCTTCGAGTTCCTCGGCGACTACAAGTCGCGGACGATCCAGGAACTGGAGGCCCATCTGGCGCCCAAGGGCGTCGGCATCGCCCAGCTGAACTCGGCGATCTCCATCCTCTTCGGGTTGGGAACGATCCAGTCGGCCGTCGATCCCCAGGACGCCAACAAGGCCAAGCCCCGGACGCTGGCCTTGAACCGACAGATCGCCCAGCGGGCGCTTTCGACCGGCGACATCGGCTATTTCGCGTCGCCCGTTACGGGCGGGGCCACGAGCGCGTCGCGGTTCCAGCAGCTGTTCTGGCTGAGCAAGCAGTCCGGCGGCAAGACGCCCGCCGATTGGGCCGCCTTCGCCTGGTCGATCCTGCAGTCCCAGAACGAGGCCATCATCAGGGACGGGGTCACCCTTCAGGGCGATGAGAACCTGACCGAGCTGGTCGCTCAGGCCCAGCTCTGGAATGAGCAGGTCTTGCCGCTGTGGACAGCCCTGGGCGTCTAGTCGTCCGCTTCTTTTTTCGATCCCCGCGCGAGCCGGTTCCCCCTGGAATCGGCTCGTGTTCGTTGGCGGCCAGGTCAGACTCGCCCTTCACGCGAGCAAGCGACTGTCACGATTCACTTCCGACAAAGTGTCGGTTTCTCGACATCCACTCGCCTGACTGGAGATTTTCAGCGATCAGTCGCCCGATCACCCTCTCGGGCGCGGACTATCTTGTCGGAATTATTTCGTAAATCAGCGTGGATATTTGAGTTAAATTTGCAGTCATTGAGGCAAATATTTAGATGGAGCAAAATCTATACGAATTTCCACATGCCCTTATACATTGTGATGGCGCTGGCTGATTTAGATGCTCTTCTAAAGCGACGGCGAACTGTGGTTTTGGAACCTCAGCGACATCCGGAAAGTATCGGAAGTTGTGCTCGAGAATTAGTGCGTACCGCAACGAATCTTCGCGCTTCGATGTTGCGGTGAGAGGTGGTTTGAGGTATGAAGAGTGCGTCTACCCAGAAGACATCCCATTAGCCCCGTTGGTGACGTTGTCGCCAGCGGGGCTTATTGTTTGGGCCTGCCTCTGGCGATCGCCGGCAAGGCTCGCGGTCCAGGCCAGCTTCCGATCATCACCGATCCTGAAATTCGCCGGGGCGAGATCCTGTCGCGCCTTCGGCGTGGCCCCGCGCGCGCGCTCGCGCGCCCGATCGTTCGGGGTGTGTCTCTTCGCTTTGTGGGGAATGGTCGGTCCCAAACCCGTGAGGGTTTGGGACCGATGGTGCCACGACAGGGACTCGAACCCTGGACCTCAGCCTTACCAAGGATGCGCTCTACCACTGAGCTACCGCGGCGAAGAGGAGGGGCGTATAGCGAGCCAAATCGCGAATGCAAAGCCTAAATGCGACTTGACCCACAGACTTCGTCGCCGCACCCCTCGCTGATGCCCATCAGCGACGAAAAATCTGTCCGCGAAGCCAGGCTCGCCGAAGCCCTCAGAACCAACCTGCGCAAGCGAAAAGCCGCCTCCAGAGGCCCCTCTGAAGGCGTCGAGCGCGCGGTCGCGGCCGCCGAGGCGGCGCCGCCGCCCTATTTCGTCGTTCGGCGCCTGGAAGGGGTGAATCATCGCGACGGGACGCGAGTCGACCTGATCCTGGAAATCTCGGCGCCCTATGCCGATCCGGATTCGGAGGAGGGGGCGGCCTGCGCCGTGCGGCTGACCGGCGACGGCGGCCAGTTCGACACGGCCCACGGCCGGGCAGCGTTCGGTCTCGACGGGCTGCAGGCGGTGCGGCGCGCGCTCGACCTGGCCCAGGTGGCCCTGGACCTGGCCAGCACGACCCATGATCTGCGGTGGCCAGATGGTCGGTCCTACGACCTTTCCGCGCCCATTTGAGCCGCGCCCCTTGCAAGCCCTCTTGCAACGGATAGAACCCGCCCCTCACATGTGACCCGCGCGGCGAACCCTCTCCGTCGCGCGCTCGAGGGACGTCATTTGGATCGCATCGCCATCATCGGCGGCGCGCGGCTGAACGGGATCATCCCGGTCAGCGGCGCCAAGAACTCGGCCATCAAGCTGATGGCCGCCAGCCTGCTCACGGATGAGCCGCTGCGCCTGACCAACATGCCGCGCCTGGCCGACACCCGGTTCCTGGGCAAGCTGCTGTCGCGGCTGGGCGTCAGCGTCACCGAAAGCGACGGCCCCGACGGCCAGCAGACGATCCTGCACGCGCCCGAGATCACCAGCGGTTTCGCGCCCTATGATCTGGTTCGCCAGATGCGCGCCTCGTTCAACGTGCTGGGCCCGCTGATCGCCCGCACCGGCCAGGCCAAGGTCTCGCTGCCCGGCGGCTGCACCATCGGCGCGCGGCCGGTGGACCTGCACCTGCAGGCCCTGGAAGCCCTGGGCGCCAAGATCGACCTGCACGAGGGCTATGTCTACGCCCAGGCCCCGCGCGGCCTGAAGGGCGCCGAGATCACCTTCCCGTTCGTGTCGGTGGGCGCCACCGAGCACGCCATGCTGGCCTCGGTCCTGGCCGAGGGAACGACGGTGCTGCACAACGCCGCCTGCGAGCCCGAACTACTGGACCTGCAGGAATGCCTCAACGCCATGGGCGCCAAGGTCGAGGGCGCGGGCACGCCGACCGTCACCATCACCGGCGTCGCCCGCCTGCACGGCGCGACCCATTCGGTGATCCCCGACCGGATCGAGATGGGCACCTATGCCGTCGCCGCCGCCATGGCCGGCGGCGAGGTGCGGCTGACCAACGCCCGTCCGCACCTGATCGACAGCCTGCTGGACAAGCTGGAAGAGGCCGGTTGCGGCGTTGAACGCACCGCCGACGGCGTCATCATCCGTCGCAACGGCGAGCGCCTGAAGGCCGTCGACATCGAGACCGCGCCCTATCCGGGCTTCGCCACCGACCTGCAGGCCCAGTTCATGGCCCTGATGACCCTGGCCGACGGCGAGAGCCACATCCGCGAGACCATCTTCGAGAACCGCTTCATGCACGCCCCGGAGCTGATGCGCCTGGGCGCCGACATCTCGGTGTCGGGCGGCGAGGCCCGCGTGCGCGGCGTCGCCCAGTTGGAAGGCGCCGAAGTGATGGCCACCGACCTGCGGGCTTCGGTCAGCCTGGTGATCGCCGGCCTGGCGGCGCGCGGCGAGACGGTCGTGTCGCGCATCTACCACCTGGATCGCGGCTTCGAGCGTTTGGAAGAGAAGCTCACGGCCTGTGGGGCGCAGGTGCGCCGCATCAAGGACGACGGAGAGGCCGAACACTAAATGGCAAAGACCGCCCCCGCCCTGCGACTGCTGGCCCAGGACGCCGAAGACCTGGCGGTGATCTCCGCCGCCCTGCAGGACGCCATCGCCAAGATCGGCGACATCCGCTGGGACGCGCACGGCCGGACCCTGACGATCGCCTGCAATCGCTTCCGCTGGGAGGCCGGCGGCAAGAAGGGGGCGGGCGAGCGCGTGCGCTCGGCCCTGCAACTGGGTGACGTCACCGGCGTCCAGGCCCGCAACCTCAAGCGCGACGCCAAGGGCGCCGTCGTGGAGCTGCTCGCGATCGCCTTCGAGCCCGGCGAGGCGCCCGGCGGCACGGTGATGCTGACCTTCGCCGGCGGCGGCGACCTGCGGGTCGGCGTTGATTGCCTCGACGTGGTGCTGGCCGACGTTTCCGAGCCCTGGGCCACGCCACGTCGGCCGGGGCACGCGGTTTAGGCCCGCTGCTCGATTTGCGGGCACGCCTTGAATCTGACTTCCAAACAGGCAGCGACGGCGCCGAGGATTCGTCCCACGCGCTAGTGATCGCGGGCGAACTCACCTGAGGCGGGAACGGTGTTAGGTTAACGCCACGCGCCCGTCAGAGGCGCGAGCATCGTTAGGGAGGCCGTCATGGCCAGGAAGTCCTATGCGACCGGGGAAGCCCAGTCAGTGTTTTTCCGTGCGTGCGACATCACCAAGCCGGAGCCGCCGGTGCTGCGGCATGGTGGGCCTTGTATGGACTGGGGGCGGCTGACCCTCGTGACCTTGCTCGTCGTGCTGGGCGCGGGCATGGCCACCCTGGCCTATGCCGGCCTGGCGTAGTTCCCGACTTTCATGATCCGTCATCGCCCGGTTTGTCCGGGCGACCCAAGCTGGTTCCAGAGCTAACCCGCCATGGCGGCTTGGGTCCCCCGAACACGTCGGGGGATGACGGGGTTGTTGAGCCAGACCGAACCCCGTTCCGTCGATTGCCAGTCCCGTCAAACCACCCCTAAGCTCGTCCCTCGCGTCCGAGGCGGGGGCCGGCGCGAGCCGACCTCACGCGCCCGCGGGAAGCCGACGCATGAGCGCCCCCGACCGCGATCTCTGGAACGAAGACCTGGCCCCGACCGGCCAGGCGCAACGCACCTGGCGCTGGTGGCATTTCGCGGCCCTGTGGCTTGGCATGGTGATCTGCGTGCCGGCCTACATGCTGGCCTCGGGCCTGATCGAGCAGGGTATGTCGGCGGCGCAGGCGGTCAGCGCCGTGTTGCTGGGCAACCTGATCGTGCTCGCGCCCATGCTGCTGATCGGCCACGCGGGCGCCAAGCACGGCGTGCCCTACGCGGTGCTGGCGCGGGCCTCGTTCGGAATCGTCGGCGCGCGGGTCCCCGCCGTGGCGCGGGCGGTGGTCGCCTGCGGCTGGTACGGCATCCAGACCTGGATCGGCGGCGGGGCGCTGCTCACGCTGCTGGGGGTGGTCCTGGGTGAAAAGTTGGAGGGCGCGCCCCTTCCGCTGCTGGGGATCGGCGTCGGCCAGCTTCTCTCGTTCCTGGCGTTCTGGGGCCTCCAGCTCTTGTTCGTCACCAAGGGCCTGACCGCCGTGCGCCGGCTGGAGACCTGGACCGCGCCGATCAAGGTCGTGATCTGCGGCCTGATGGTGTGGTGGGCCATGGACAAGGCCGGTGGCCTGGGACCGATCTTCCACCAGCCCTCGGCCTTCGTCGACGGCGGTCCCAAGGCCGGGCAGTTCTGGAGCGTCTTCGTTCCGGCCCTGACGGCCATGGTCGGCTTTTGGGCGACCCTGGCGCTCAACATTCCAGACTTCACGCGGTTCGCGAAGACGCAGACCGACCAGATCCTGGGGCAGGCCCTGGGTCTGCCGCTGCCGATGGGCCTGCTGGCCATGGTCAGTGTGGTGACCACGTCGGCGACGGTGATCATCTTCGGCAAGGCCGTGTGGGACCCGGTTCAGCTCGCGGGCGACATCGGCGGGATCGCGGTGGTGATTGGCCTGCTGATCATCAGCCTCGACACTGTCTCCTGCAATATCGCCGCCAATCTGGTGGGGCCGGCCTATGATTTCTCGGCCCTGTGGCCCAAGGCGATCTCGTACCGCACGGGGGGCTGGATCACGGCCGGCATCGGCGTGCTGATCATGCCGTGGAAGCTTTTGGAGACGACCCAGGGCTACATCTTCACCTGGCTAGTCGGCTACAGCGCGCTGCTGGGACCCATCGCGGGGATCCTGATCGTCGACTACTGGCTGCTGCGCAGGACCGTGCTGGCGGTGGAGGCGCTGTACGAGAAGGGCGGCGCCTACGCCTATCGCGGCGGCTGGAACCCGGCGGCGATCGTGGCCCTGATCGTCGGCGTGGCGCCGAACCTGCCGGGCTTCCTGGCCTCGGCGGCGCCGCACCTGTTCGGCGGGGTAGGGGCGTTCTGGACGGGGCTCTACACCTATGCGTGGTTCGTCGGTCTGGCGCTGGCGGGGGCGGTTTACGGGGTGATGATGCGGGGGAAGGTGGCGGCGCCGCCCAGATCCTCCCCCTAGCGGGGGAGGTGTCGGCGAAGCCGACGGAGGGGGAAGTGACAGCTGAATCATTGCGGTCTTCCCCCGCCGGCCTCCGGCCGCCTCCCCCTTCAGGGGGGGGATCTATCGCGCTCCATCCTCTGCGTTCAGCGAATCGAACGCAGCAAAATCAATCGCTTCCAACTTTCTCGCCCTTGCGTATCCCCCGCTCCAAAAACGGGTTGATACTTCTCCTTGTCCCCGTCGCAGGGGGAGGGCGCCTGGTACCGGCCCAAAGCGGCGACGGGTGATGAAGCTGAGCGGGGCCGCGACGCCCTGCGTCGAGGACGATGGTGGTCTGTTCGTTGGATTGATCCGGGACCACCGGAAGCCTGGGCGCGGAACGGCGTGGATCACAGGGCGGGGATCAGAGTCCGCCTATCGCACATCGTCGGCGTCGAGACGGATTAGCCGATCGACAAGATGCGCGCCCGTCCGGGGGCTAGTTGGGAATCAGAGCTGAAACCGACGCTCGTGTGCCCCAATCCTCACGGTCAAGAACAGCTTGGCGAAGCGGACTGGTCGAGCCGAAACGCACAAAACACATCACGGTCATCCGGGTTCGTCCCGGCCGCTTCGCGCCTCCCCGACTAACTCAGCGAGTGATCTCGCGTGAGGCTGAGAGCCCGTGTCCGCCAGACTGGCCCCCTCCTGACCTGCTGCGCAGGTCGTCCTCCCCCGTAGGGGGAAGATGAACGCGAAGCGGTCCGTAGGGGCAAGTGCGCCAACACCCCTTGTCTCCCACGCAAAAACCCGCATCTACACCCCATGCGCCGCTTCGACTTTTCCGCCCCTGATTTCGCCGCCGCCTTCAAGGCCTTCCTCGCCGAAGATCGGGGATCGCCCGCTGATGTCGACGCCTCGGTCGTCCAGGTGCTGGACGCCGTGCGCACCGGCGGCATCCAGGCGGTGCTGGACCTGACCCGCAAGTTCGACCGCGTCGACCTGACCGAGCAGACCGTCCGCGTCACCGCCGAGGAAATCGAGGCCGGCGCCGCCGACACTCCGGCTGACGTCCGCGCCGCCATCGCCTTCGCCGCCGCCCGCATCCGCGCCTATCACGCCCGCCAGCGTCCGGCCGACCAGGCCTGGACCGACGAGGCCGGCGTCGAGCTGGGCTGGCGCTGGACGCCGATCGAGGCGGTGGGCGTCTATGTGCCCGGCGGCCGCGCGGCCTATCCCTCGACCGTGCTGATGAACGCCGTGCCCGCCCAGGTGGCCGGCGTCGACCGCATCGCCATGGTCACCCCGCCCGGCAAGCTGCAACCGGCCGTGCTGGCCGCCGCCAAGGAGGCCGGCGTCACCGAGATCTGGCGCATCGGCGGGGCCCAGGCCGTCGCCGCCCTGGCCTATGGCGCGGGGCCGATCCAATCTGTCGACAAGATCGTCGGCCCGGGCAACGCCTATGTCACCGCCGCCAAGCGCCGCCTGTACGGCGTGGTCGGCATCGACGCCCTGGCGGGCCCCTCCGAGATCGTCGTGGTCGCCGACAACAAGAACAATCCCGACTGGATCGCCGCCGACCTGCTGAGCCAGGCCGAGCATGACCCGGCCGCCCAGTCGATCCTGATCACCGACGACGCAGCCTTCGCCGACGCGGTCCAGGCCGCGATCCTCGAGCGCCTGAAGACCCTGGCCACCGGCCAGGACGCCGCCGCCTCCTGGCGCGACCACGGCGCGGTGATCATCGCCCCGCTGGACCAGAGCCCGGCCCTGGTCGACGCCATCGCGCCCGAACACGTCGAGTTCGCCGTGGACGAGCCCGAGCGCCTGTCGGACCGCGTTCGCCACGCCGGCGCGATCTTCCTCGGCCGCCTGACCCCGGAGGCGATCGGTGACTATGTGGCCGGCTCCAACCACGTGCTGCCCACCAGCCGCGCGGCGCGCTTCCAGTCGGGGCTGTCGATCTACGACTTCCTCAAGCGCACCTCGATCGCCAAGTGCAACGCGGCGTCGTTCGGCATCCTTGGACCGCACACCGTGGCCCTGGCGACGGCCGAGGGCCTGCCCGCCCATGCCCTTTCCGCATCCATTCGGTTGCCTTCCGAAGGCTGACGCGCAAATCTGCGGCGACTCATGACCGACGCCCAAACCAACCAGCACCTGAAGTCGATCGTCATCGACGACGACAGCCTCGCGGCCGCCTCGCGCGACCAGGAGCAGGAGCGGCAGGTCGCCATCTTCGACCTGCTGGATTCGAACTATTTCGAACCGGCGGAGGGCGGCGAGGGCCCCTATGACCTGAAGCTGTCGCTGATCGAGAATCGCCTGGCGTTCGACATCTCGGGGCCGGGCTATGAGCGCCGCCACCTTTTGTCCCTGTCGCCCTTCCGGGGGGTGATCAAGGACTACTTCATGATCTGCGACAGCTACTACTCGGCGATCCGCAACTCGACCCCGCAGCAGATCGAGGCCCTGGATATGGGCCGGCGCGGTCTGCACAATGACGGCTCCTCGCTGCTGCGCGAGCGGCTCGAGGGCAAGGTCAAGACCGACCTCGACACCGCCCGTCGCCTCTTCACCCTGATCTGCGCGCTGCACTGGCGGGGTTAGGCGTGCCTGATCTGCCGGACGCCGTACTCTTCACCTGCAACTTCAACCGCGTGCGATCGCCAATGGCCGAAGGGCTGTTCCGGCGATTCTACGGCACCCGGGCCTTCGTTGATTCGTGCGGACTGCGCGGCGACCCGACCGGGGAGGGCGTCGATCCCTTCGTGATCGCCGTGATGGACGAGCTGGGGCTCGACGTCTCCGACCACAAACCCAAGACCTTTGGCGAGCTCGAGGACGACAGCTTCGACGTCGTCGTGTCGCTGACGCCGGAGGCCCAGCACCGCGCCGTCGAGCTGGCGCGGGGCCGCGCGGTCGAAATCGAATACTGGCCGACCCACGACCCCACCCTGGTCAACGGCTCGCGCGAGGCCCGGCTGGAGGCCTATCGCGAGGTGCGTGACGGTCTGGCGGACGCCATCAAGAGACGTTTCGGCGCGCCATCGACGTTTGGGGGGTGAATGCGCTATAGAGGCGCCTCGCCGCGAAGGCTCACGTCTCGACCACCCGGTCGGGGCGTCCTCGCGGCTATCTGTTTGCTCCAATTGAGAGGCCTGATGGCTAAGGAAGAACTTCTCGAGTTTCCCGGTACGGTCAGCGAACTGCTGCCCAACGCGACCTTTCGCGTGACGCTGGAAAACGCTCACGAGATCATCGCCCATACCGCCGGCAAGATGCGCAAGAACCGCATCCGCGTGCTGGCCGGCGACAAGGTGCTGGTCGAAATGACCCCCTACGACCTGACCAAGGGCCGTATCACCTACCGCTTCAAGTAGGGCTGATGGCTTCCGCTACGGCCGTCCAGCCGGCGCTGGTTCTGGCCAGCGCGAGTCCCCGGCGCCTCGACCTGCTGGCGCAGGTCGGCGTCACGCCCGACCGGGTCGATCCCGCCGACATCGATGAGACGCCGCTGCGCGACGAGACCCCGCGTCTCCACGCCCTGCGGCTGGCGCGGTCCAAGGCGCGGGCGGTGGCGGATCGGGCTCCGGGCGATTTCGTCCTGGCGGCCGACACCGTCGTCGCCGTCGGACGTCGCATCCTTCCCAAGGCCGAGACCGAGGATCAGGCAATCAAGTGCCTGGCCCTGCTGTCGGGCCGCAATCACAAGGTGCTGACCGCCGTCGCCGTCGTCGCCCCCGATGGGCGCGAGGCCTCGCGGCTGGTCGAGACCAGAGTTCAAGTGAAGACGTTGTCCGACCTCGAGAAGGCCGACTACCTGGCCGGCGGCGAATGGCGCGGCAAGGCGGGCGGCTATGCCGTGCAGGGCGTGGCGGGTGGATTCATCATCGACCTGCATGGCTCCTATACCGGCGTGGTCGGCCTGCCGCTGTACGAGACCCTGAACCTGCTGCGCGGCCTGGGCTGGAGCGCCCGATGAGCGAGAGGCGCGCCTATCTCTATAAAGGCGTCGGCGAGACCGTCGGCGTCGTCACTCTGGATGGCCGCCCCGAGCGGCTGATCGCCACCTGGGACGGCGATGATCCGCTCGACGTCGAAGGCGTTCGCGGCGTGGCCCGCATCCGCAAGATCGAAAAGGCCTTCGCTTCGGCCTTCGTTCAGTTGCCGGGCGGCCAGGACGTGCTGCTGCCGCTGCGCCCCGACATGCCCAAGCTGGTCGAGGGCGGGCTGGTCGAGATCGAGATCCGCACCCCCTCCCGCCGCGACAAGGCGGCCGTGGCCCGCTTCATCGGAGAAGGGGAGGGCGAACCGCGCGTGCTGGAACCCGCCTTTACCGTCGAGCAGCAACTCAGGCTGCTGGTGAAGTCGGGATCCCCGACCGGCGGCGAGGCGGCCTTGCAAGCTGTCGAGGCCGCCGAGGCCGAGGCGCTGGAAACCATCTTCGCCCTGCCGGGCGGCGGCGACATCAGTATCGAGCCGACGCGCGCCCTGGTGGCCATCGACGTGGATCTGGGCGCCCGTGAGGGTCTCGACGCCAAACGCGCCGCGCGCCAGGCCAATATGGCCGCCCTGGGTGTCGCCGCCCGGATTCTGCGTCTGAAGGGGTTGGGCGGCATCGTCGTCTTTGACCTGGTCGGGCGCGGGCATGATGGACAGGCCCTGTCGACGGCCGCTCGTAACGCCTTCTCGGTCGACAATCCCGGCGTCGCCATCGGCGCGATCAGCCGCTTCGGTACGCTCGAGATGACGATTCCCCGGCGGGGCCGATCGATTCTGGACCGGCTGCTGGATGCGCGGGGCGAGCCGAATCCCCCGGCGGTCGCCCGTCGTCTGGCGCGAGCGCTGGAGCGGGAAGGGCGCGCCGACCCCGGCGGCCGTCTCCTGGCCCGTTGCGCGCCATCCGTGGCCGAGGCTTTCGGCGCCCTGGACGCAGGCTTGGCCGACCGTCTGGGCCGCAGATTCGCGGTCGAGAGCGTCGCCGGTTGGTCGGTTGATCGCATAGAGGTGTCCGCAACATGAGCAGTGGCTGCCCCATCTGCGGCAAGCCGGTCGATCCGGCCTTCCGTCCGTTCTGTTCCAAGCGCTGCTCGGACGTGGACCTGCAGCGATGGCTGTCGGGTCGCTACGTTGTCCCCGCGACCGAGGACGAGGATGAAAATCCCTCCTTGGAGAACATCTACAGGAATGACGAATAGGGCGCTGGACAACCAAATCGGCCTCGCCTATAGACGCGGCTCCCCGCTGCGAGGCGGGCGCTGAAGCGGTTTTCGGACCGTTTAGCCAAAGGCCTGGATAGCTCAGCTGGTAGAGCAGCGGATTGAAAATCCGCGTGTCGGTGGTTCGAATCCGCCTCCAGGCACCACTTTCCCCCGGTTTTCGCCAAATCTCCGTTGTGTCCCCTGCGGTTGCGGCGAGGTTCCGTTGTTCGCGCGGGCTGGTGAGCGGGAAAGGCCAGATAATGGTCGCGGACGCTGCGTAAGGCGCCTGTCTTTCAGCAATCGATGTTTTGTAATTATGCTGCGCTGCAGCGTAGGCTTTCCCGTTATCAGGGAAAAACGGCCCCCAATTCCTGATTTCCCATTTGTGCGATGCAGCAACGGGAGCGGGCTGGCTGTCCGGGCGATCATTTTATGCCCAGAAGAACCCCTTGACGGTGCGAAAAGGGGTTGCCAAAGGACCCCTGCCGCAATTCTAACATTGCGGTAAGATCAAAGCCTCAAGAGAGGACTTGATCACCCGCGCTTCGAAACGATCCTTCTGGGGGGCCTAGCCCTCGTGAGGGGCGTAACGGGTCGAGCGCAGCGAAGCGGGTCCGTCGGGTGGGTGAGAAATCAGCCGCCGGGTGGACTATTCAGAGTTAGGGTAGAAACGCTCTCGCGCGACGACCCTCGGTCCAAACGTGCTAGACCAATCAGGAACTGGCGACAGATGCTCGACATTAAACGGAAGACCCCCCTCATCGCTCTCGTTGGCGCCATGGCGCTGATGGCAAGCGCCCCTGCTTTCGCTCAGGACGCCGCGGCTCCCGCCCCGGCCGCCGCCGAAAGCGCCGCCGCTACGCCGGCCGCCACTCCGGCCCCGGCCCCGGCTGAAGAGCCCGTGGACGCTGGCGTCGAAGCCACCGAAAAGATGAAGTCCCACTCGCTGACCCCGGTCGGCATGTTCCTCTCCGCTCAGGCGGTGGTGAAGGTCGTGATGATCGGTCTGATCCTCGCGTCGGTCTTCTCCTGGGTTCTGCTGATCACGAAGCTGTTCGAGTTCGGCGCCCTGAACAAGCAATCGGACAAGTTCCTGGAAGCCTTCCGCGGCGCCCGTTCGATCGCTGACATCCTGCGCATCGGTTCGTCGGAAGAGTTCGAAGGCAACCCGCTGGCCGACATGGCCGCCGCGGCGTCGCAAGAAGTCGAACTCTCGCGTCAAGCCGGTCTGGCTGTCTCGGGCGAACACCGTGACTCGACCATCGGTCGCGCCACCTACGCCATCAACGCGGTGCAGGCCTCGCTGGCCAAGCGCCTGTCGGGCGGCATGGTGTTCCTGGCCTCGGTCGGTTCGGCTGGTCCGTTCATCGGTCTGTTCGGTACGGTTTACGGGATCATGACCTCGTTCATCGGCATCGCGAACACCAACACGACCAACCTGGCCGTCGTCGCTCCCGGTATCGCCGAAGCGCTGCTCGCCACCGGTATCGGTCTGTTCGCCGCTATTCCCGCGGTTATCTTCTACAACTTCTTCCAGACGCGCATCTCCGGCTACGGCACGCGCTCGGAAGGTTTCGTTGCTGAACTGTTGAACGCCATCTCGCGTCAGCTCGACAAAGGGGCGTAAGATCGATGGCCGCCAAACTCTCAGGCGGTGGGGGCGACAGGTTTAACGTCGAACAGAACAGCGAGATCAACGTTACGCCCTTCGTGGACGTTATGCTGGTTCTCCTGATCATCTTCATGGTGGCGGCTCCGCTAGCCTCCGTGTCGGTCGAAGTGAACCTGCCGCCGGCGGTCGCGAAAGCATCGCAAAGCCCGCCAAAGCCTATCTACATTTCGATCAAGGCTTCTGGTCAGGTGTTCATCGGCGACAATCGCACAACGATTGACGAGATGGGGCAGGACATCACGAAGGCGGTTGGCAAGCGCGATCCGACACGGGAGCGTATTTACATCCGGGCTGACGAAAAGACGCGCTACGGAGCCTTCATGGAGGTTATGAACACCCTCCAGGACAATGGCTTCTACAGCGTGGCGCTCATCGGCCGGGAAGATAACTAGGGGTGGTGCATGGCTGAACAACAGACGCCCGAGCATCGCCACTACGATCCGCTCACCTCGGAAGGTCCGCGTCGCAAAAAGGGCCTTGGCGCTTTCGGCATCGCGACCATCGTGGTCGTCGGCCTACACGCTGCTTTGTTCGCCTATCTTGCGAAGCAGAAGTTTGAAGCCGTGATGAAGGAGTATTCGGACGACGCCGTGGACGTGGAGCTTCCGCCCCCGCCCCCGCCGCCGCCGCCGCCTCCTCCGCCACCGCCGCCGACCAACGAGCCTCCGCCCCCTCCGGCGGTGGTCCAACCTCGGCCTCCGATCGCGCCGCCGCCGGACATCACGCCGCCGCCGCCGCTGCCGATCCCTCCCGTTGAAAAGCGGGTTGAACAGACGGCTCCGCCGGTGATCTCGGCAGCGCCTCCGGTGGCTTCAAACCCGCCGGCCCGCGCTTCGGTGATCACCAAGCCGGACTGGGCCCGCAAGCCCAGCGGCGATGACATGGCCCGGTACTACCCGGACCGTGCTCAACGGATGGAAGTCAACGGCCGCGCGACGATCTCGTGCACCGTGACCGCCAAGGGTACTCTGGAAGGCTGCTCCGTGGTCTCCGAGAACCCTGCCGACTACGGCTTCGGGGATTCGGCGCTGCGCCTGTCGCGCCTGTTCCGGATGAAGCCGAAGACCCTCGACGGCGCGCCCGTCGACGGTGGCCAGATCACGGTTCCGATCGTGTTCCAGGTCCCGCAATAGGGTCTGGTTCGCAAGGAAAAGACAGGAACGCCCCGGAGTTTCGGCTCCGGGGCGTTTTCCTGTTCATAGGGGATGTTTCGGCGCTTGATCCGGCTCGCGCCTCCGACTAAAGACACTCCCTCGCGATGCGCCGCCTTAGCTCAGTTGGTTAGAGCGCCGGTTTGTGGAACCGGAGGTCCTCAGTTCAAGCCTGAGAGGCGGTACCATCGCAGAACGTTGAAAAGGCCGGGGTTCGCCCCGGCCTTTTTCGTTTTGCTCTCAAGGCCCGCTGGATCGGACGGGCTATGGATGGATCGCCGATCGCTGTGCGCGGGGGGGCCGCAGACCACAAAGGGCTAGGGCAGGGCTTTTGGCGCGAGGGCGATCCTGCGATCCTTTCACAGAAGACGCGCGGGGAGGCGCGAAAGGGGCCATGTCGCCTGACCCTCGCCGATCACGCGCCCCTTCGAGAGAACAGGACTTTCATGCCGGTCGATCTGCCGCCCTCCGCCGTCCCGCCGATCGTGGTGATCGCGGCGCGCCTGCCGCCCCTGCGCGGCGATGCCGCCTTTTCCACGGTGCGGCTGGACGAGGCGGATCTTGCGTCCACCCAGCGCGTCGATGAGGCCCTGAGCCGGTCACCGGGCGTATCGCTGTTCAGGCGGACATCAAGCCTGTCGTCCAATCCCACGACACAGGGCGTCAGCCTGCGCGCCATCGCGCCTTCGGGGGCCGGGCGGACCCTCGTCCTGCTGGACGGCGCGCCCCTGAACGATCCGTTCGGCGGTTGGGTGATCTGGTCGCAACTGGCGCCCGAGGCCCTGAGCGGCGCGGACATCGTGCGCGGCGCGGGCTCCGGGCCCTATGGCGCGGGCGCCCTGACCGGGGTCATCGCGCTGCGCGAAAGAGACAAGGGGGGGATTGCCGACATCTCGATCGGCGATTTCGGAACACGGCGCGGCTCGGCGGCGGGGGCCACTCGCATCGGCCAGGTCCAACTCTTCGCCAGCGGGGCCTATGATCACGGCGACGGCTATATCGCCGTGCGGGGACCGGCGCGCGGCGCGGCCGACACGCGGTTGAACCTCAACGCGCGCAGCGCCGCCTTGCGTCTCGATGCGCCGATCGGTGAGGCGAGGCTCTCGGTCCGGGTGGGCGGCTATCGTGATGAGCGCGGCGCGGGGTTGGGCGCGGCGCGGGCCAAATCCACTGGCGCATCGGTCAGCGCCACCCTGGCCAGGGCGCCCGATGACACCGGCTTGGGCTGGCGGGTGCAGGTCTGGCGACGCGAGAGCGACCTGGCCAACAGTTCCGTCGCCGTCGCCGCCAACCGCGCCTCGGTAACGCCAGCCAACGACCAGTATGCCACGCCGGCGACGGGCAGGGGCGTCAATGCGGCCATGCGCTGGACCTCGCCGAGCCTGGAGGGCGAGGTGGGCATCGACGCCCGCCATGCCGATGGCGAGGTGCGCGAGCAGTTCCGGTACCTCGCGGGCGCTTTCACCCGAGATCGCCGCGCGGGCGGCGAGACCTCGGTGGTGGGGGCCTATGTCGAGGGCGCCTGGACGGTTGCTCCCTGGCTGCTGACCGGCGGCCTGCGGCTGGATCGCTGGACCGCCAGCAAGGCCGTCCGGATCGAGCGCGACGCGTCCACCGGCGTCGTGACCCTTGACGACCATCCCGTCGACCGCGCCGGCCAGGTCGCCACCGGACGGCTGGCGGCGCGGCGCGCGCTGGGCGAAGGGCGGGCATTGCGCCTGGCCGCGTACAGCGGCTTTCGGCCGCCGACGCTGAACGAATTGCACCGTCCGTTCCGGGTGGGCAACGACATAACAGAGGCCAATGCCGCCCTGAGGCCCGAAAGGCTGTTCGGGGTCGAGGCGGGGCTTTCGCGCCAAGGCCATAACCATCTGGTCGAGGCTGCGGCGTTCTGGAATCGCATCGAGGATCCGATCGCCAACGTCACCATCGGCGCGGGCCCCGGGACCTTCCCCCGCGCCGGCTTCGTGCCGGCCGGCGGGGTGCTGCGCGAGCGGCGCAATACCGGTCGTATCAACGCCATCGGCCTGGAGGGGCGGGCCACCCGCACCCTGGGTGCGCTGGAGCTGCGAGGCGCGCTGTCTATCACCGACGCCCGGGTCGAAGGTGGCGCGGCCGCGCCGCAATTGACCGGCAAGCGTCCGGCTCAGGCCCCGATCTGGAGCGCGACCACCGGCGTCCAGTGGCGGGCCGTGGACCGCCTCGACCTGGGCGTGGACCTCACGTGGGACGGCAAGCGGTTCGACGACGATCTCAATACCCGCGTGCTGGCGGCGGGCCTGAAGCTGAACGCCCGCGCGGACTGGCGCCTGGCGAGGGGCCTTACGGCTTATCTGGCCGCCGACAATCTGCTGGACGAGGCGGTCGAGGTGTCGCGCACCGCTGACGGCGTGGCGGGCTTTGGCAGTCCGCGCATGACGCGCATCGGCCTGAGGCTGACTATGGATTGAGCTGCCAGCGGCAGGTGTCCGCGCTCTTTTCCAGAGTTCCGGTCCCGCCGCCCAAACCCGCAAGCGCGCCGCCCCATTTTTGTGCCATCATTTGACGGCCGAGTCTTCGCAGGTCTGCCGGCCCTAAAGCTCCCGGCCTCTTGAAGGGATTTTCATGACCAACGCTGCAACAACGCCCAAGGCGAAAAGGCCGACAGGCGCCGCCACCCGCCTGCTGATCCGCGACCTGCATCTCTATTTCAGCATCCTGGCGGCGCCGTCGCTGCTGTTCTTCGCCATTACTGGCGGAATTCAGCTGTTCGGCTTGCATGAAGCCCACTCGGCAACGGGCTATCAGCCGCCGGCGATCGTCGAGAAGCTGGGCGAACTGCACAAGAACCAGCGCTACATCCTGAAGCCGCGCCGGTCGCCGCCACCCGCAAAGGCCGCCCCCGTCAAGGCCGCGATCAAGCCGGTCGAGGAGAAGGCGACGCCCGTCGCCGTGACGCTGCTGAAATGGGTTTCGCTGGCCGTTGTCTTCAGCCTGGTCTCATCTGCAGGCTTGGGTCTCTGGATGGGCTTGACCCAGGGGCGTAACCGACGTGTCGCGCTGATCCTGCTGGTCATCGGCGTCTTGCTGCCGGCGATCCTGGCGGGCCTGACCGCCTAGATCCCTTGGCCTCCAATGGAATCGTCTGCGGCTGGTGGGAAGACTTCAGCCTGAGGCCTCGGGATGGCGGTCAGCCAGGGTCTTGATCGACCATGGCGCGGACCAGATCGACGACCCGACGGCGCAGGCGCCGGTCTTCCAGCCTGGGAAACAGCGCGGCCAGCTCCAGGCCCTCGCTGGTCGAGACGAATTCGGTCATCCGCTGGGCGAAGCCATCGTCATGACCGCCATCGGTCTCGTCGAGACCTTCGAAAAAGTAGGATACCGGCGCCTGAAGCAGGCGGGCGGCGTCGTAGAGCTTGGAGGCGCTGATCCGGTTGGAGCCGCGCTCGTACTTCTGGATCTGTTGGAACGTGATGCCCAGGGCGTCGGCGACCTGCGTCTGGCTAAGCCCCATGACCTTGCGCCGTATTCTCAGGCGGGCGCCGACATAGAGGTCGACGGGGTGAGCCGGATCGGCGGCTGGCTTGTCGTTCATGCGTATCCATTCCTTCCAGCCCCAGGGACCAATATCTCCCTGGGGAGAACGGCGTAGCTGAAGGGACAAAGATAGCTCAACCAAGCCGCCCTAGTCACGCGCGGCGCGGGAGGGTGCGTCAATGCGCGGCATGGATGAGCAGGGCAGGGGCGCTGTCGTAAAACTTCCGTGCTCAGGGGCTTGACCTTTGAAGCTCCGGGAGGTGTTTGCCCCGCATGGGAAGTGTGTCAGGCGTGCGCGTTGCAGTGGCCGGCGCCGGAGCCTTCGGCTCGGCGACGGCCCTGGCTCTGGCGCGAGCGGGAATTGCGGTGACGGTCTTCGATCCGGCCGCTCCCGGCGACAATGCGTCGGGCGTCGCGGCCGGGATGCTGGCCCCGGTTAGCGAGTGCGTCTTCGATGAGGCCTCCGCGCCTCACCTGGACCTGTTGCGGCGCGCCCGTGACCTGTGGCCAAGCTTCGTTGATGGCCTGGACGTCGAGATCCTGCGCGATGGCGTGCGGGTCGAAGGCGCCGCCGCCTGGCTGGATCTGATCGACGCGCGACGGAACGCCTTGGGTCTGCCGACCGAGCGCCGGAGCGACGGGGCGCTCTGGATCGATGAAGACTGGCGCTTGGACGCCCGTCAGACGCTGGCGACCCTTCGCGCGGCGGCCGTCGCGTCTGGAGCGACGTTTGAAGCCGGTTCGGTCGAGCGATGGGAGGGCGGCGATCTGACGCTTTCCGACGGACGAACAGAGCGCTTTGGTAGCCTCGTCATCGCGACGGGCGCTGCCCTGAGGGGGGGCGATGTGGCGCCCGAAACAACTCACCTGACACCGATCAAGGGCCAGATCGCGCGCCTGGATCAGGGGCCGTCGGCCGGGCCGGTGCTGCGGGGTGCGGGTGTGTATCTTTCACCGGCCCGGCGACCAGCCGTCGGGGCCACGATGGAGATGGGGCGCGACGACCTGACGCCGGATCCCGAAAAGACAGCGCCGCTGCTGGCCGCGGCGACGGCTCTGCGACCCGAGTTGGCGTCCGCCAAGGTGGTCATAGAGGTTGGCGTCCGCGCCTCAACGCCGGATGGCCTGCCGCTGGTTGGGTGGAGCGCGCGTCACGGGGTCATGCTGGCGGTCGGCGCGCGGCGCAACGGCTGGCTGATGGCGCCGCTTGTGGCCGGTCTGGTCACGGCGTATCTGACGGGCAAGGACCCGGGCCCCGATGCGGCGCGCCTCGATGCGCGGCGCTTCGAGCGAGAGCCCGAGGCGTAGACAACGCAGGGGGTAAGGCTATGGCTGGTTTCTGGCTGACCGAGGAACAGGAAGCGATCCGCGACGGCGTGGCCAAGCTGTGCGCCGACTTCGACGACGACTACTGGCGCCGTACAGATGAGACCGGGGACTTTCCCGAGGCGTTCGTCGCCGCCATCGCGGCGGGGGGCTGGCTGGGCGTGGCCATGCCGGAGTCGGTCGGCGGCGCGGGCCTGGGCCTGACCGAGGCGGCCATCATGATGCAGACCGTGGCCCAGTCTGGCGCGGGCTTTTCCGGCGCCTCGGCCATCCACCTGAACATCTTCGGCCCCATGCCGATCGTGAAGTTCGGCACCGACGCTCAGCGCGCCCTGCATCTGCCGCGCCTGATCTCGGGCGAGGACAAGATGTGCTTCGCGGTCACCGAGCCCAATTCGGGCCTGGACACATCCAGCCTCGAAACCCGGGCCGAGAAGGTGGACGGCGGCTATCGGCTGAACGGGCGGAAGATCTGGACCACCGGCGCCCAGCGCGCCAACAAGATCCTGATCATCGCGCGGACCACGCCCAAGGATCAGTGCGTTAAGCCGACACAGGGCCTGTCGCTGTTCTATACCGACCGCGAGAAGATCGAGGCCAAGCCCATCCCGAAGATGGGCCGCAAGGCCGTCGAATGTAACATGCTCTTCATCGAGGACCTGTTCGTGCCCGCCGATGATCTGGTCGGCGAGGAGGGCAAGGGCTTTACCTATCTTCTGCACGGCCTGAACCCCGAGCGGGTGCTGTTCGCCGTCGAGGCCATTGGCCTTGGCCGCGCGGCCCTGGCCAAGGCCACGACCTATGCCAAGGAGCGTGTCGTGTTCGGCCGGCCGATCGGTCAGAATCAGGGTGTGGCCCATCCGCTGGCCAAGTCCTGGGCCGAGCTGGAGTCCGCCAACCTGTTGGCCTTCAAGGCCGCGGCGCTCTACGACATGGGCCAGGATTGCGGCGCCGAAGCTAACGCCGCCAAGTATCTGGGCGCCGAGGCGGGCTTCACGGCCTGCGAAAACTCGGTCCTGGCGCACGGCGGCATGGGCTATGCCAAGGAATACGACGTCGAGCGCTATTTCCGCGAGTCGATGATCGCCCGCATCGCGCCGATCAGCCGCGAGATGATCCTCAACTTCATCGCCGAACGCGTTCTGGGGCTTCCCAAGAGCTACTAACGACAGGAGGGAGGCCAAGCCGCATGAAGCGGCCCGGCCTCCCTCCACGTTCGCGCACAGGGTGCCTGGAGCGTCCTACAGGCTGAAGCGGATCGGGATGCGCACCGTCGCGCCGTCAACGGTCTGCCCGTCCTCCGTCTGCGGGCTCATCCTGAAGAAGCGCGAAAGCTTCAGGGCCGCATCGCCGAAGCCTTCGCCGACGGGTGTTTCCGACACGATCATGCAGTTCCGGACCGTGCCGTTGGCGGCCACGGCGCAATTGAGCGTGGCGCTGCCCGTGATCTCGCGACGCACCGCGCTGTCGGGATAGTAGCGGGCCAGATCCTCCGCCGAAGGCTTGCGCAGCCAATTGGCATGGGTGACCACCTTGACCTTCGGCGCCGTGACGACAGGTCCGGGGGCCGGAGGATCCGGCGTGAGGGTGACTGGACCGGGCTGGGTTGGCGGCGAAGGCGTGTCGGGCGGTGTCAACGGCAGCGGATCGGGCGGTGCGATCGGCGTCGTCAGCGGAGGGTGCAAAGGAATCGGATTCGACAGCTTTCTGGCTGGCGGCGGGTCGTCCAGCGGAGGAGGCGGAGGCGGCGTATAGAGCGGAAGAATGAGCGTGCGGTCCGGCTCATCGATCCGCACCGGCGTGACGTACTTCTGATAGGCGAGGTAGGCGACGAGACCGATATGAGCGGCGGCCGAGACGCCGAGAGCGAACATCAACGCGCGCGACGCCTTCGGTGGCTCGGCGTTGAGTCCCGGAATATAAGAGCCTGACAGGGTGTTGGCGGTGACCATGGGCGACCTCCGTTCGGTCTGATTACATCTGTAAGTCAGATCACCATGAGGCTCGGAGGGTGTAAATCTACATTCGTAAATTATCGCTGATAATTTGTACGTCTGTAATTTTCCGGAGTTGGGTCAGGTGCGGCATGTTGCGCACGGCGACCGCCAAATGAACGTGGTTAAGAGCGGGTTAACCATGATCGTTCAGGCATGGAGCCATGGCCGTCCAATCCATCCGCAGTGTCGTAGAATCGGCGATCCAGCGCGCTTCAAGCGCGACGGGGGTGGATTTCACGTTCCTGATGGGCGCCGCGAAGCGCGAGAGCGGCTACAACCCCGCCGCCAGGGCCAAGACCTCTTCGGCGTCGGGTCTTTTCCAGTTCGTCGATCAGACCTGGCTTGGCACCCTGAAGAAGCACGGCTCCAAGTATGGCTATGCGCGCTACGCCGACCTGATTTCCCAGGGAGCGGACGGCCGCTATCACGTGCAGGGCGACGAAGCTCGCAAGGCCGTTCTGGGCCTGAAGATGGATCCGCACGCCGCTTCGCTGATGGCGGGTGAACTGGCGTCCGATCATGCCTCCTATCTGCGCGGCCGGGTTGGACGCACACCGACGGCGGGCGAGCTCTACGCCGCGCATTTTCTGGGTCCGCAGGGTTCGGCGCGGCTGATCGAGGCGGCCAATTCCACGCCAGGCGCCAGCGCCGCGGCCCTGTTCCCCGACGCCGCCCAGGCTAACCGATCGATCTTCTATCGCGACGGCCGTCCGGCCACGGTCGGCGAGGTCTACGCCAATCTGACCAAGACCGGCGGCACGACCCGCGCGACGGACGGGGCCAAGCCAGACGACGCCGACCAGGGCTTCATTCAGTACGCCGGTGGTCGCCGTCTGGAACGCATCCGCCAACAGGAAGCCGTGGTCGACCTGATCCTGCGCGGCTCGCAGGACGTCGATAGCCCGTTCGGCGGCGCGGGTGGTGGTGGACCTGGCGCGGGGCAACGCCTGGCCAGCTCGATGTTTTCCAGCGAGATGCTGCGCGTCCTGGCCGAGGCCAAGGACGGCAAGTTCAACCGCTAGGATCCTGTCAGACCCGCGATCCGGTCGTCTGACCAGCCCAGCTCCCTGAACACGGCCGCGGTATCGGCGCCAAGGCGCGGCGCGGGCCCTCTGGGACCGTCCTGCGCGCCCGGAAAGCGGGCGGGAGATGCTGGAGCGCGGAAGGTCCCACCCATACCGTCCGGGGTATCGACAAAGCACCCTGCCGCCTCGGCCTGGGCGTCGCCCACCAGTTCACGCGGCGTCTGATAGGGCGCCCAGGTCAGGTCGCCGGCGTCGAGGGCGGCTTCGGCTTCGACGTAGTCCATAGCCCCGAAGGCTTCGTCGAGGATATCAACCAGGGCGGCGGTGTTTTCCCGGCGTGATTTCGAGGTCGCGAAGCGGGGATCGTCCACCAGTTCCGGACGGCCGGCGGCCTTGGCGATCTGGGCCCAGTCACTGGCGCCCTGGCGCGGCAGCAGGCAGATCCAGCGACCGTCGCGGGTCTTGAAGAAGTTGGCCAGCGGCTGGATCGCCTCGCGCCGTCCGCGCGTCGAGGCCAGTTTGCCAAACCGCAGCTGGATCGCCATGTCCGACCCGATCGCATAGACGCCCGTCCGCAGCAGCGAGGTCTCGACCAGTCGACCGACACCCGTGTTCTGGCGTTCGAACACCGCCGCCAGGATCGCCGAGACCGTCGCCAGCGATGTGACGTGGTCGCCCATCCCCGTGCGGATCGGAAACGGTTCGGCGCCCTTCGGCGCGGTAATCGATCCGACTCCGGCGCGCGACCAGAAGGCGGCGACATCCATCCCCGCCTTGTCGGCGTCGGGGCCCTGCAGGCCGTAGCCCGTCAGGCTGCAATAGACGAGGCGAGGATTGACCGCCCGTAGCGTCTCATGGTCCAGACCCGCCCGGGCGAGGGCGGCGGGACGGACGTTGGTCAGAAAGATATCCGCGGTGGCGACCAGGGCCTTCAGGGCGTCTCGGCCCTTGTCTGAACGGATGTCGAGCACGACAGCGCGCTTGCCCCGATTGTCCAGTTCGAAGACCGGGTTGGCGTCTTGCTCGGAGGCGATGGTGTCGAAGAACCGCCGCATCGGGTCGCCCTCGGGCGATTCGACCTTGATCACGTCGGCGCCCCAGTCGGCCATGATCCCCGCCGCGCCAGGCGCGGCGATATAGGTGGCCAGCTCGACGACCCGGAGTCCTTCCAGCATCGCATCCTCCCGCTTTTCTTCTCGTTGCGGCGAGTGTGGGCGAGGGAAGGGGCTGGTGGAAGGCTTACCTAACGGTAGGCGTCAGAAGGCCAGACGTCAGAAGGCAAGGCGAGCAGGCTGCCTGACCTTCAGGATGCGCAGGGCCCGCTCATGGCCGTCTCGGTCTGGCCACTGGATCTCCTGGTCGGTGGAAAGGCCGATCAATCCCGCGCCCACCGGCGTGAGAACCGAGATTTTGCCCGCGGCGATATCGGCCTCAGACGGATAAACCAGCAGTACGGTGCGTCTGGCGCCGTGAGCGTCGTCCTCGAACTGCACGATGGATCGCATTCGGACCACGTTGTCGGGCATCTCGCCGTCGGGCCGGATTTCCGCGCGGTCGATCTCTTCGAGAAGCAGGCCGGCGGCGAGGGGCGCGGCATGCTCCATCTGCAGGGCGAGAGCCGAAAGTTGTTCGGCTTCAGTATCAGCGATGATGATGTGCGGGCGCGCGAAAGCTTCAGCCGATGAAGGCATGGAAGAATCCTGTATTTGACATGAAAAGACGCGCCGACTGATCGGCGAGGTGTCAATAGAAATGAGATGGAAGTGTCGCCCCGAACCCCTGCGCCGTCGGCGCGGATTGTCCGGGGCTAGAGTCCTGCTTGCAGGCTACCGCCGTGGTGGCAAAAACGCCGGAATGTGGATCGCACCAACATGGGGATCATTGATCCACCTGTCGGGTTGCCTTGTCAAATATTGAAGACGCTAGGCGGCAGCCCGACCAGCGACCGTCAGACGTTCCAGTGCGGAGGCGTCAGCTACGGCGCGGGCGACGCCCGCGACGGTCACGGGTTTGCGTAGAACAATGTCGGCGCCGGCGTCCATGCACTCGCGAGCCTCGTCGGCGTCGCCGTCGATAACGGCGATGATCGGCATGTCGCGATTGTTGCCGTCGAGCGCGCGCACCGCCGCGGCGGCGCCAGGACCATCCAGAACGGGCATTCGACCGTCGAGCATCAAAAGGTCAAACTCCGCGATGCGCGCTAGGTCGACCGCCCGCTGGCCGTTCTGGGCGTGGACCACCTGATGCCCCAGCTGCTCGAGAATGGCCCGCAGCATGGCGGCGTTCAGCGCATCATCCTCGGCGATCAGCACGCGCAGCCTGCGCGGCGCGCCAGGCGCCTCGGCCATCGGCGTGGTGTCCTCGTCGGAGTCGATCTCGTACTGAAGGGTTTCATCGAAGGGCAGGGTCAGCGTGAAGCAGCTGCCGACGCCTACGGCGCTGCTGGCGTCCAGGGCGCCGCCCATCAGGCGGGCGAGTTGCCGCGATAGCGACAGCCCAAGGCCGGCGCCGTTGACCCCGGCGCCCGTGCGTTCCACCCGACGGAAGGGCTCGAAGGCCTGCTCGAGCTCCTCGGCGGAAAGGCCAGGACCCGTGTCAGCGATCTCAATGGCTACAAGGTCGCCGCGCCGTTCGACCCGCACCTCGATACGGCCGCGCACGGTGTATTTCACCGCGTTGCCCAGAAGGTTGGCGATGATCTGACGGGTGCGCATGGCGTCGGCCCGCACGGCGCCGTGTGTCCGTCGTTCCAGCAAGGGATCGACATGGACCGTCAGCTCAAGGCCCTTGGCCATGGCGTGCGGCCGCTCCAGCAGGGCCAGGTCGCGCAGCAGGCGAACGGGCTCGAAGGGCACAGCGTCGACGGCGAGGCGGCCGGCCTCGGCGGTCTCGGAGTCGAGCGTGGCGTTCAGGACGGCGATCAGATCCTGGGCGGCGTCGAGGGCGGCGTTCAGCTGTTCGCGCGATGGCGCGGCGCGGCCCCCCTTGCCGGCGGCGGCGGCCAGCACATGGGTGACACCGGTCAGGCCGTTGCGGATCTCATGGCTGAGGGTGGCGACGATATCGGACTTCGAGCGCGCCGTGCGTTCGGCGGCGTCCAGCACCTTCAGCCGTTCCTCGATCAGATGAGCGTGGGCGGCGGCGAAGGCGTGCTGGCGACGCAGCATGCGGTTCAGGATCAGGGCCAGGGCGAGCGCGAGCGCGATGGCGCCCCAGGCCATGACGCCGGCATGGCGGCTTTCCGGGCGCGAGAACAGGGCCAGCAACGGGCCGGCGGCCGCGATCGGGGCCGTCAGCAGCAGGGCGGGCAGGGAGGTCGCCGAAAAGAAAATGCACATGACCCCGGCGGCGGCGGTCAGCAGCAGCAGGGTCTCGCGGATGGCCCCCGCGCCATGGGCGAAGGCGGCCATCTGGATCACCGTGGCGGCCCAGAGAAGTCCGCACAGCAATTGCACCCGCGCCCGTCGCTTGACGTCTTGCGACCCTTCGCCGCGCAGCCAGCTGACGGCGGCGTAGAAGGCGCCCCAGTTGACCGCGAAGGCGACCAGGCTGGCCACCATCCAGAGGGCGTTGTCGGCGAACGATCCGACCCAGACGAAGATCGGCAGGCTGATCCCGAAAACCCCAAGCGCGTAAGGCATTAGCGCGGTCTGGGCATCCAGGGCCATGGCGAGGTCAGCGTCGCGCGTCAGGGGCTCGATGGGGCGGCGCTCAGCGAACAAGGATCGCATTCCTCAACTGTTGAGCGCGGATCCTAGGGCGACACGGTTTGCGGCGGGTTACGGGGTATCCTTAATCCACAGCTTTACAGTTCAAACAATCATTAAGCCTAACAGTAGATGGTATGGGTCACTCGCATTCCTCTGGTTCGGCGAACCTCCATGGCCACCACCCGCGCGGCATTGACCGACAACGACATCCGGATGCTCGTGAAGGGCGCGACGGCTGACGAACGCGCGCTCGCGGCGCACAAGCTTTGCCGGAACATCGATCGCGCCGAGCTGGCCGACGACGAGCGCCAGATCGCTCACGACATCCTGCGCGTGATGGCCACCGACGCCGCCGAACTGGTGCGCCGCGCCATGGCCGTGACGCTCAAGAATTCGCCGAACCTGCCGCCGGATGTCGCCAACCGCCTGGCGCGGGACGTCGACAGCATCTCGCTGCCGATCATCACCTTCTCGCCGGTCTTCTCGGACAACGACCTGGCGGAAATCGTTCGCATGGGCGGGGCCGCCCGCCAGATGGCCGTCGCCAAACGACCAAAGCTGTCGACCCGCGTCACGACGGCGCTGGTGGAGGAGGGCTCCGAAGAGGTGGTGGCGGTCATCTGCGCCAACGACAACGCCCGGTTCTCCGAAGTGGCCCTGCAAAAGGCCCTCGACCGGTTCTCCAAGTCTGAACAGGTTCTGCAGGCGGTCGCCTACCGCTCGACCCTGCCGCTGGCCGTGACCGAGCGCCTTATCGACATGGTCGGCGATCAGCTGCGCGACCATATTCTGAGCCACCATGCCCTGTCCGCGGAGCGTGTTCTTGAACTGGTGGTCGGCGCCAAGGAGCGCGCCACGATCGATCTGGTCGATCAGGCCGGTCGGGCCGCTGACCCCAAGGCGTTTGTCGCTCACCTCAACCGGGTTGAACGGCTGACGCCGTCTCTGCTGCTGCGGGCCCTGGCGCACGGGCACATGACCTTTTTCGAGTGGGGCGTAGCCGAACTGGCCGGCGTCCCGCACCATCGCACCTGGCTGATGATCCATGACGCCGGCCAACTGGGCCTGAAGGCGATCTGTGAGCGGGCTGGCTTGCCGGCGCGTCTCTACGCGGCGTTTCGTGCGGGCGTCGACGCTTTCCACGCGA
The DNA here is from genome assembly GCF_965279145.1 of Caulobacter sp. NCBI lineage: Bacteria > Pseudomonadati > Pseudomonadota > Alphaproteobacteria > Caulobacterales > Caulobacteraceae > Caulobacter > Caulobacter sp. Next base: position 75,218 of record NZ_OZ257139.1, on the reverse strand, counting down.
TGGAGTTCGATGGTCGCGATCATGACCGCGAGCGGTTCCAGGAACACATGATCCAGCGCTTCCTGACCTCCCCCCAGTCGATCTCGCGGGAAGACTCCGATTACCTGCTGGAGCGCATGGACCGTCTGGCGCGCCAGAGCCACGCCGCCACCGGCTGATCCGAGGGCTCGTGCGACGAACAATCGTTCGAATCTCTGATGGTCAAGCTGCCTGACTTGGGCCAATCTCCAGCGATGTCAGAGTTTTCGCCCGGAAATATCCGCCCAGCCGCGACCATACTGCTGCTTCGAGATGCGCCCAGTTTCGAGGTGCTGATGGTCAAGCGGCACCACCAGATCGATTTCGCCGCCGGCGCGCTCGTCTTTCCTGGCGGCAAGAGTCACGGCGGCGACGATGATCCGCGCTGGCGCGATCTGGCGACAGGCTGGGATGCGGTCGGAGACGATGGCGCGTCGCTGCGAATCGCGGCGATCCGCGAAGCCTATGAAGAGGCCGGGGTGCTGCTCGCTCGGGATCCGTCTGGAACCTTCTACGAGGGTGAGGCCGCGGTCGAGGTTCGCGCGGCGGTGGCGGAAGATCGGGTGCCCTTCATCTCCGTGGTCGAGGAACTGGGCCTGAAGCTTGATCTGGCCGCTCTGACCATCTTTGCGCGCTGGATTACGCCAAAGCTGATGCCCAAGCGTTTCGACACCTGGTTCTACGCCGCGCACGCGCCGGGAGCGCAGCAGGCGATCTGCGACGGACACGAGGCTGTCGACGCCGAATGGATCGCGCCTGCGGTCGCGCTGGACATGGCCGCCGCGGGAACCCGCAAGGTGATATTTCCCACGCGCATGAACCTGCAGTTGCTGGCTGAAAGCATCAGCCCCCACGACGCCATCGCCCGCGCGGCCAGCCGCCCCTTGGTCACGGTGGAGCCCTGGGTGGACGGCCAAGCTCTGCGGATCCAGCCCGACGCGGGTTATGGCGACGTCACAGAGCCGCTGTCGGCGCTCTAGAGCATTTTCCGATAAGTGTGAAACGGTTATCGGATCAAAAAATGCTCTAAACTTTTGATTTAGAGCCCTTTTCGCCCGACCCGATGAAACTATCAGGTCGGAAAGGGCTCCAGGATCAGATCCCCGGACCAGCGCCATCGACCCAGGTGGTGATCTCGCTCAGCACCTTGGCGTTGGCGGCGTCATAGGCCTGGACGATCGCCCCGACCCGATTGGACGAGGCCGTCGCCCGGGCTTCGAAGATCTGATCGCCCACCAGGGCGCGGTCGCTGTTGCGATTGATCACGCCGCGCACCTGCACCAGAACCTCGGGCGGCGCTTTCGGGCCGTTCACATAGACGGCCTCGAACGAGCGGACCTCCAATCGCAGCACCAGATCGGCCTTGGCCACCTCGCCGCGCCCAATCAGGCGGGCCCGGCCGGGATCAGCCTCGAAGGCGCGCGCCACGGCCTCATCGAACAGGACGCTGGCGGGGGACACCCACCGCGCGCCGGCGATATAGGCCGCCTCGCCGTCGGTGATCGTCAGAAGTCGATCGCTCGATGAGGCGCGGGTGAAGACGGTGGGCGTCTTCAGTACGCCGAACAACTTGCCGGGCGGCCCCTTGGCGGCTGCGACAGGGCTGTTGCCGAACCGATAGAGTCCGACAGGGTCGGTCTTGGGAAGCAGCGTGATGCACCCCGACAGGGCGGCGGCGACAGCGGCCATGGCGAGCACGCGGAGGGGGAGGCGGAAGGGGTTCATGGCTTGACCTCTAGTTCCTTTGCCGGGGCCTTGCTGACCACGCCGCGCGGATTTTGCTCGACGTCGCCGACCAGTCGGTCGAGCGATTCCGCCGCCGATTGCAGGGTGACGATGGCTGACGACAGTTGCGGCAGGCCGGTGCTGGCGAAGTCGCTGGTGGGCCCCTCCAGCTTGGAGATCATGCTGCGGGCGTCCTTGGCGGCCGCCTTCAGTTCCGCCGCCGCGTCGGCCAGTTCGCCCAGCGACCGCTTGCCGTCGCCATTCACAACGTTCTGGGTCGACTTGGACAGATCGGCGATCGATTGGGCCGTGGCGTCTATGCTCTGCAGGGCCTTCTGGGCGTCGGCGATGATCGCCTTGCGCTCCCGGACTTCGGCGGTGACGGCCTGGACGTCGGTCAGGGCTGCGCCGAAGGTCTTGATATTGTCGTCGGACAGCACCCGGTTGACGCGATCGAGCGCTTCAATGGTGCGGGTCAGCACCGTGCCGCCGCCTTCGAGAAGGTCGGAGAGGGCGCTGCGCTGGCTGCGGATCACTGGCACCTGGCCGCCCTTGACCGTTTCCTTCAGCAGTTGCTTGGCGGGGCTGCCGGCGGTGATCTGCACATAGTTCACCCCCGTGATGCCCTGCGGCTCAAGCGTGGCGTAACTGTCGGTCTTGATCGGTACGTCGGAGGTCACGCGGATGCGGGCGATGACGCGATTGGGGTCGCTCTTGTCCAGCGCGATCTTGGTGACCTCGCCGACCTTGATGCCGTTGAAGTGCGCCTCGCCGCCTTCCGAGAGGCCGCGAACTGGCCCGACGAAAAGCACGTCGTACAGATCGTACTCCTGGTTGAAGCTAAGCTTGGCCAGCCAGACCACGAAGACCACCAGTCCCATGAACAGGAACAGCGTGACCGCGCCGACCAGGGCGTAGTTGGCGTTTCTTTCCATCAGTTGGTCCTCGTCGGAATCGTCTTGGCCGAAGCCGTCTCGCCGCCCGCCGCGCGGCCGCGCGGTCCCAGGAAGTACTCTTTGATCCACGGGTGGTCGGAATGCTCGAGCTCGCGCACCGGCGCGACCGCCACCACCGTCTTGTCGGCGATCACAGCCACCCGGTCGGTGATCGCATAGAGGCTGTCCAGGTCGTGGGTAATCATGAATACCGTGAGGTCCAGGCTGTCGGAAAGGTCCTTGATCAGCTCGTCGAAAGCCGCCGCGCTGATCGGATCCAGGCCAGCCGTCGGCTCATCCAGGAACAGCAGTTCGGGGTCCAGGGCCAGGGCCCGGGCCAGTCCGGCGCGCTTGCGCATGCCGCCCGAAAGCTCGGCGGGTTTCAGGCCGGCCGCCCGGGCGGGCAGGCCCGATAAAGCGATCTTTAGATCGGCCAGTTCCTCGATCTCGCGCTTTGGCAACTTTGTGTGCTCGAACAACGGCGCGGCGACGTTCTCGCGCACGGTCAGGTTCGAGAACAAGGCGCCCTGTTGGAACAGGACACCCCATCGGCGCTCGACGGAGCTCCAGCGCTGGCGATCGGCGGTGCGCATGTCGTGCCCAAAAATCTTGACCGAGCCGCCGTCGGGGACCTTCAGGCCGATGATGCTGTTGAGCAGCACCGACTTGCCCGAGCCCGATCCTCCGACAACGCCCAACACCTCGCCCCGCTCCACGGTGAGGTTCAGGCCATCGTGAACCACCGTCTCGCCGAACCGCGAAACCAGGCCCTCGATCTGGATCGGTCGCGTCTCATCGTCGGCCTCAGTCTGTGACTCTTCGTCATGGTCGACGGTCAAATGTCGAGCTCCATGTAGATCAGGGCGAAGATCGCATCGATCAGGATGATGGCGAAGATCGCGTGAACGACGGCGGCGGTCACCCGGCGACCAAGGGATTCCACGTCGTTGCCGACCTCCATGCCCTGGCGACAGCCAATGGCGGCGATGACCGCGGCCATGACCGGCGCCTTGGACATACCGATCCAGAAGTGGGTCGCGCCGACATTGTCGACGATCCGCTGCAGGAAGAAACTGGGCGACAGATCCAGCACCATCCAGACCACCAGCATGCCGCCCGCCAGCCCGGCCAGGGTGGCGATGAAGGTCAGCAGGGGAATCGTCAGCAGCAGGGCCGCGAACCGGGGCAACACCAGCGCCTCATAAGGATCGACGCCCATCACCTGCATGGCGTCGATTTCCTGGTTCATTTTCATCGAGCCGATCTCGGCCGCGAAACTGGAAGCCGAGCGGCCGGCCAGAAGGATGGCGGTGATCAGGATGTTGAACTCGCGCAGCACCGAGATGCCGATGAGTTCGACCGAATAGACCTGGGCGCCGAAGTCGATGAGCATGTTCGCGCCCAATAGCGCCACCACGGCCCCAATGAAGAAGGTTGTCGTCGCGACGATCGGCATCGCGTCCAGGCCTGCGCGCTCGGACAAGGAGACGATCGGCGCCCACCGAATCCGACGGGGATCGGCGATGCAGCGGCCAATCGCCGTCAGCAGGTGTCCAAGGAAGACCAGGGTGCCGAACCCATCGTCGGCCAGGCCGAACATCCCGCGCCCTATGCGTTCCAGCAGGGCCCTAAAGCCCTGCACGCGCGGCACGGCCTCCGGCTCGACCTGTACGGCGCTACCGACCAGTTCGAGCAGCCGCAGGATCTCCTTGCGGGCCTTGATCTGACCGGCGGAGATCCGGCCGTCGGCGGCGCGGATGATGGCGTAGGCGCCGGCCGTGTCGCATCGGCCAATCTTGGCCAGATCCAGGTTCAGCCCTTCTGCGCCCTGCATCGCTTCCGTAAGGCGACCGCCGGCGTCGAACAGGCCCCTGGCTGTCCAGTCCCCCGACAATATGACGGTCCTGGTTCCGTCCGTTTCGTCGAGGGCGAAGTCCGCGGGGACAGGCATGGAAGGGAACAGTTCCTTGTCGTTACGCTCAAGCCTAGCAAAGGACCTGCATAGCCCCAAACGCACCAAGGCGCAGCTTGTTGCGTGGGTTTGATCTGGCTGCCTCGGAAGCGTGCGCCAGCCTGCATCGATGTTGTTCAGACCGTCGTTTATGGGGCGTGCGGCGAAACGCGCAACGCTTTCGGCGGCGGGCTTTAATCACGGTTAACAAATTGCGGTCAGGTGTGATGGCCAGTCCCTACGAGTCGGAGTCGATTGCATGAGCGCGAACCCCCAACTGGATCAGCGCATGGCCTTCATGCGGTTTGACGACCGCGACCGCGCCGCGTTGCGGGGCCTGAAGCCAATCATTGAGTCCGAGATCTGCAGTGCTCTGGGCCGTTTCTACGGCCAGGTCCGCGCTTTCCCGGAGACCCGGGAAAAATTCAGGGACGACGCCCATATCGCCGCCGCCGAGCGCGCTCAGGCCAATCACTGGCGAGGCATCGTCACGGCCGACTATGGCCCCGACTACCTGCGCGATGTCGAGCGCATCGGTCGCGCCCATGTGCGGGTCGAGCTGGAGCCGCGCTGGTATATTGGCGGCTACGCCGTCGTCGCTGAAGAGCTGATCCGGGCGGTGATCGCCAAGCGCGCCAAGAGCCTGTTCAGCAACGCCAAGTCCGACAGCGAACTGGCCGATGGCCTCGTCGCGCTGAACAAGGCGGTGTTCCTGGATATGGAACTGGCCATTTCCTGCTATCTGACCGTTCAAAATGAACAGCGCGCCGCGCTGGAGGCCGAACGCAAAGCTGCGGAACAGGCGCAGGCTCACGCTGTGAAAGCTGTCGGCGAGGCTCTCGCGCGTCTGGCCTCGGGGGATCTTTCGGCCCGTGTCGATGGCGCCCTCGCCCCGGAATTCCAGTCGTTGAAGGTTGATTTCGACGCCGCCGCCGGCGCCTTGAGCGAGGCCATGCAGGCTGTCGAGCGCGCTTCCAGCGGAATCCGCTCCGGCGCCGACGACATCGCCCGCAACGCCGACGACCTGGCTCATCGCACCGAGCAACAGGCGGCTACCCTCGAACAGACCGCCGCGGCTGTGGACCAGTTGACCGCCACGGTAGGCAAGACCGCCCAGAGCGCTCGCGAAGTTTCGGCCTGGGTGGGCGAGGCCAGCGCCGAGGCCGAGCGGTCGGGCGCGGTCGTGACGCGCGCTGCCGAGGCCATGACCAAGATCGAGGGCTCGTCCCATCAGGTTTCACAGATTCTGGGCGTGATCGATGAGATCGCCTTCCAGACCAACCTGCTGGCGCTGAACGCGGGCGTCGAAGCGGCCCGCGCGGGTGAGGCGGGGCGGGGGTTCGCGGTCGTCGCGCAAGAGGTGCGGGCCTTGGCCCAGCGCTCGGCCGACGCTGCCAAGGAAATCAAGTCCCTGATCGCCGAGTCTAGCCGGCAGGTGGGCGAGGGTGTCGATCTCGTCGGCCAAACCGGCGCTGCCCTGAGGGGCATCGTCGAGAAGGTTGGCGGTATCGATAGCCTGATTAATGAGATCGCCGCTTCGGCGAACGAGCAGGCCGTGGCGCTCAGCCAGGTCAACACGGCCGTCAATCAGCTCGATCAGGTTACCCAGCGCAACGCCGCCATGGTGCAGCAGTCCAGCGAATCGACTCAAGCGCTGCGCGTCGAGGCGTCTGACCTGTCCAACCGGATCGGGGCTTTCAGGATCGGCGCTCACGATCGCGGGCAACCAGCGTCCGCGCCATCAGTCTCGAGCGGGGAAAATCCGGTCCACGCGGCCAGGGGCCGCATTGCGGCGTTCGCCCGTCCAGGCCGCTGAGGCGAGGCTAGGGGGCCGGCGGCGGCGCCGTCGAGGCCCGGTGAATTAACTCGAAGGGTAAAAGCTCGTCCAGCGGCGGATCCTTCGAGCCCGACCCCTTGATGACGCCAGAAATCAGCAGTCGCGTGGCCAGTGAGGCCATCTCGACCACGGGCTGGCGCACGGTGGTCAATTGCGGACGGCTGAAGCGCGCGCTGGGACTGTCGTCGAAGCCCGCCACGGAAATCTCGCCAGGCACCATGACGCCCGCCTCGGCCGTGGCGGCCAGGCATCCCAGCGCCATGTCGTCATTGCTGGCGAAGATCGCGGTCGGGCGCTCCGGGAGAGCCAGAAGGGCCTTGGCCTGTTCCTGGCCTGACTGGAACGTGAAGTCGCCCTGCCGAACCCAACTGTCGGAGACCGGCAGGTTCAGGCGCTTCATCGCATCCAGATAGCCCTCGCGCCGGGCCTGGCTGGCGCCATAGCGCGGCTCGCCCACGATGAAGCCGATACGGCGATGGCCAAGGCTGGCCAGGTGCTCGGTCATTTCGCCGGCAGCGGCGAAGTCGTCCATGTGCACGCGCGGTCCGATGCCATCCGGTCGTTCCGGGCCCAGGCGAACATAGGGGGTGCCGGCCTTGTCGAGCAGTTCCAGAACGGTCTCGTTGTCGCAGCTGGGCGGCGTAAGAATCACGCCGTCTGGCTTGAGGGCCGCCAGCAGCGAGGCGACCTCTTGGCGGACCCTGGGAGCATCGTGGTCGATCAGCTCGATCAGCAGGTGATAGCCGGCGTCGCGGCACTGCAACGTCGCGCCCAACTGGATGCGGCTGAGATAGTCGGCGCCGCGTTCGCTTTGCCAGTGGTCGATGGTCAGGGCGGCGTCGACGAAGACAGCGATCACGAACGATCGCGAACCGGCCAGGCTGCGGGCTGACAGGTTGGGACTGTAGTCCAGCGCGCCGGCGGCTTCGAGCACACGTTCGCGCATCGCCGGCCGCACATTGGGCTCGTTGTTCATGACCCGGGAAACGGTCTTGATGGAGACGCCCGCCCGCGCGGCGACGTCATAGATCGTCACCGAGGCCATGTATCCGCCAGGTCGGGTTGGACGAGACTCATCTGCATGCGCCCAGCCTAGATCATTTTTTTATGCTCAAGCGACAGTTTCAGCAGAGAAAAGGTGAGCGCCGCCCATCGTGCATCCACATTGACCGCTGCGGACTTGTGTCAGGCGATACGGAGGGCCAGTCTGAAGCCCGACGCGGCGCAGACCGCGCAGGGGGAGAACCGATGTCGCCAAGCGACGACGCCCGGCCGGCCACGCCGGTCCGGACCAGCTTCATCGCCGCCTATACCTTGGCTCAGATCGGCGCGTTCCTCAGTTTCATGCCGTTGTTCCAGGTGCTGCTGCCCCTGAAGGCTGAGTCGATCGACCCGGCGGGCAAGGCGCTGTTGCTCAGCCAGGTGGCGTTTTTCGGCGCTCTCGTCGCCAGCGTCGCCAATCTTCTGGCCGGAGCGATCAGCGACCGCACCACGTCGCGCTTTGGTCGTCGGCGACCCTGGATGGTGGTGGGCTCCCTCGGCGCGGCGGCCGCCTATCTGTCGATCATGAACGCCAAGACGCCGCTGGCCCTGATCGGTGGGGTCATCCTCTTCCAGCTGACCTTCAATCTCATGTTTTCGGCCCTGGTGGCGGTGATGCCCGATCGCGTGCCCGACGCTCAGAAGGGGCGGGTGGCTGCTTTCCTCAGCCTTGGCAATCCGATCGGCACGATGGCCGGAGCGGTGCTGATTGGTGGACTACTGGTCACGGAGTTGACCCGCTACCTGGCGATTTCCCTGGTCCTGTTGATCTCGCTGGCGCCCTTTGTCCTGAAGCTCGACGACAAGCCCCTGTCGCGCGACGCCCGACCGCCCTTCAGGCTCGGCGCCTTCATCTCCGGGCTGTGGGTTGATCCGCGCCAGCACCCCGACTTCGCCTTCGCCTGGCTGGGTCGGTTCATGGTGCTGGTCGCTCTGAGCCTGGTGCAGGGCTACATGCTCTACTTCCTGCAGGACGCCATCGGCTATTCGCGACTGTTCCCGGGCCACAGGGCCGAGGAGGGGCTGGCGATCCTGACAACGGTCTCGACCCTCTCCAACGTGGCGTTCGCCCTGCTGGGCGGCATCCTTTCCGATCGCCTCAAGCGCCGTAAGCTGTTTGCCGCTGGCGCGGCCATGACCGTGGGCCTGGCCATGCTGATCTTCTCGCTGACGCCGAGCTGGCCGGTGATGCTGGGAGCCTATGTGGTGCTGGGATGCGGAGCGGGCTGTTTCTACGCGGTCGACATCGCCCTGGTGACCCAGGTGCTGCCGTCTCAGCGCGACGCCGGCAAGGATCTGGGCGTGCTCAACCTCGCCAACACTCTCCCGCAGGCCTTGGCGCCGATGCTGGCCTTCTGGTCGCTGGGGCCTACGCATATGGACTTCCGGGCCTTCTTCGTCATGGCGGCCGGGCTCGCCATGGCTGGCGGACTGGCCATCCTGCCGATACGAGGCGTGCGGTAAGCTTTCCGGAAGACGCTCGTGCCGCAGTTCATAACCATCACAGATCCGGACGATCCGCGCGTCGCGGCGTTTCGCGATATCCGCGAGCGCGATCTGGTGGGGCGCCAGGGGCTTTTCATCGCCGAGGGCGAAACGGTGCTGCGCGCCTTCGTCCGTGACGCGCCCGAGCGGGTGGTGTCCCTGCTGATCGACCCCAAGCGCCGCGACAAGCTGGATGATGTCTTCGCCGGCCTTCCCGACCAGACGCCGGTCCATCTGGTTGAGCAGGCCGTGCTCGACGCCGTGGCGGGCTTCCATCTGCATCGGGGCGTGTTGGCGGTGGGGCGCAAGCCCGATCCGCTGTCCGCCGACACCCTGCTGGCGTCGCTGAAGGGCCCGGCGGTGGTGCTTGTGCTCTGCGGCATCGCCAATCACGACAATATCGGCGGCATCTATCGCAATGCGGCGGCTTTCGGGGTGGAGGGCGTGATCCTCGACAGCGACTGCTGCGATCCCCTTTACCGCAAGGCCATTCGGGTTTCGGTCGGGGCGACGCTGAGTGTGCCGACCGCGTGGCTGGCGCGCGACGAAGACGCCGCTGGCCTGTTGCAAAGGCACGGTTTCGAGGCGCTTGCTCTGTCGCCCTCGGCCACCGAGACCCTCGCGAGGCTCAGGCCGCCGGAGCGCTCCGCCGTCCTGCTGGGCTCCGAGGGACCGGGCCTGTCCGCCGCCCTGATGGCCCGGGCGCGGCCGATCGGAATCCCTATGGCCAACGGCTTTGACTCGCTCAACGTCGCGACCACCAGCGGTGTCGTCCTGCATCACCTTCGGTTCGCCGAGCCCTGAGGAAACCGGTTTCCGGAATCGAGGGCGCGGTTCTAAGGTTCGCCGCGAAACGCTGGAACAGAGGTCTGAAGGTCATGCTCAATCGTCGTGGGGCGCTGGCTACGTTCGTCACTGGTCTGCTGGCGTCGAGCCTGTCGCGGCAGGCGAAAGCGGAGACCGGGCCCATGGCCGATCCCACCGAGATCATCGACCTTTGGCCCGCCGGCCCGCCGGGTGGCGGGGCGGTGACGGCCGTGGAGACCCTGACGGAGCGCGCCGCCCCCGGAGGGCTTCGCGATCGCGCGCTCAGCCATATCCGCAAGCCGACCCTGATTGTGTTTCGCCCGAAGACGCCGAATGGCGCGGCCGTGGTGCTGACGCCCGGTGGCGGCTACGAGCGGGTGGTGCTGGACAAGGAAGGTTATGAGACCGCCCGCTGGCTGGCGGGACGCGGCTACACCTGTTTCGTGCTGTTCTACCGGATGCCCGGCGACGGCTGGACCTCGGGGCCCGATGCGCCGCTGCAGGACGCCCAGCGAGGCCTGCGTCTGGTGCGCTCCCGAGCCGCCGCCATGGGCTTCAGCCCTGACCGCATCGCCATCATGGGCTTCTCGGCCGGAGGGCATGTCGCCGCCAGCCTGACCACGCGGTTCGCCGCCCAGGTCTATGAGCGGATCGACGCCGCCGACGATCTCTCCGCGCGACCCAGCCTGTCGGCCCTGGTCTATCCTGTGATCACCATGGACCCGACGTTCATGCACGCCGGATCGCGCAAACAGCTTCTGGGCGCCGCGCCCACGCCCGCGCAGATCGATCTCTACTCGCCCGAACGTCAGGTCACGGCCGAACTGCCGCCTGTCTTCCTGCTGCACGCGGCCGACGACAAGGCCGTGCCGGTCGAGAATACTCTGGCCATGTTCACGGCGCTGAAGGCCAAGGCGATCCCGACCGAGATGCACGTCTTCGAGGAAGGCGGCCATGGCTTTGGCCTTCGCTTCACCAAGGACAAGCCCGTCGCCGCCTGGCCAGGCCTGTTCGAGACCTTCGCCAAGCGGCACGGCCTCTAGCCGGTCCTTCCGTCCGGAGCGTTCCTGCACGCCCAGGCCGCGCGTTCGGCCTCGATGTGCTTCTGCCAGCGAACCCGCAGCTGGCCGGGGCGCTGGCCGTGGCGATCTTCGAGGAACTCCGCATTGACCACGCGGTCGGTGCGGAAGGTGCGGAAGTCCTGTCGCAACTCGCACCAGCCGACCAGCATGCGCACCGTCTCGCGATAGCCGACGGTCACGGGCCAGATGATCCGTTGGCTGACCGCGCCCTGCTCGTCGCGGTAGTCGAGACGGATTTTGCGGCCGGCATGGATCCAGGCGCGGGCCTGCGCCACATCGAGGCCGTCGGGGGCGGCGTTCCAGGCCGGAGCCGCGCCGGTGGCGGGCTCCAGCACATAGGGACGCAGGCGTTCGGGCACGGCCGAGGCGATCTTGCTGATCAGGTCGCGCGCCGCCTTGGCCAGCACCGGATCACCGCGCCCGGCCACCCATTGCGCGCCCAGCACGGCAGCCTCGATCTCGTCGGGCGTCAGCATCAGGGGCGGCATGTCGAAGCCGGCCTCCAGCACATAGCCCACGCCTGCTTCGCCCCTGATCGGGGCCCGCTGGCCGACAAGGGCGGCGATGTCGCGATAGACGCTCCGCTTGGAGGTCTCCAGTTCGGCAGCGATGGCGTCGGCGGTCACCGGCGCATGGCTGCGGCGCAGGATCTGGATGATCTGGAAAAGGCGTTCGGCGCGTCTCATGAAGACACCATGGCTAAGCTATGCTGACAGCATGCTGTCAGTAGGCTGGCGGTAGCAACTCCCCGACGAACGCTGTTGGACGGAGATGCGAGATGATCACCCTTTACACCACGGGCGCGGGCTTTGGTCTGCCGGAGCTGAGCCCGTACGTGACCAAGACCGAGATCCAGCTGATGATGGCCGGCCTTGAATATCGCAAGGCGCCGGGCCAGCGCGAAAACGCCCCAAAGGGACAGCTGCCTTGGATCGAGGACGAGGGCGAGCGCATCGGCGATTCCACCTTCATTCGCGCCCACATCGAGCGGAAGTACGACATCGATCTGGATGCCGGTCTGTCCTCTCGCGACCGGGCGGAAGCCTGGGCGATCGAGCGCATGGTCGAGAACCACCTGGGCTGGACGTCCGGCTACTTCCGTTTCATGGACCCCGCCAACTTCGCCAAGGGACCGGCGCACTGGTTCGACGGCGCGCCCGAGGAGATGCGTGAAACCCTGCGCAAGGGACTGCTGGACGCGGTCTCGGCCAATATCCGCGCAGTGGGCGTCGGTCGCCACAGCCGCGACGAGATTGTCTGGCTGGGCACGCTGTCGCTGCGAGCCCTGGACGAGATCCTGGGCGAGAAGGCGTTCCTGATGGCCGATCATCCGACCGGCGTCGACGCGATCACCTTCGGCGTGCTGTCCGGGGTCCTGACCTCATTCTTCGACTCGCCGCTTCGCCGCGAGGCCGAGCGTCACGACAACCTCGTGGGCTATGTCGACAGGATGATGGACCGCTTCTATCCGGACCACCCCTGGCGCCTGCGCGAGGCGGCTTAAGCCTGCCGGACCACGCAGCGAAAGCCGATATGGCTGGTGGTGGTGTCGATCGGCTGCGGGTGACGCGCCGCCGGTCGATAGCGACGGCAGTAGTTCTCGGCGCAGAGGTGTGAGCCGCCTTTCAGCACCCGTCGCGCGATGGCCGGGCCCGGCTGGGTCCGGTCATGGCTGCCGCTTCTGGCGGCGCCGCGGGGATTACGCGGCGCGCAGCAGGGCTTGGTCGGAGCGTCCGGATGACGGTCGGCCCACCAGTCGGATGTCCATTCCCAGACGTTGCCGATCATGTCGTAGAGGCCGTAACCGTTGGCCGGGAAGGTCCGCACCGGCGAGGTGCGCTCGAATCCGTCGGTCAGCAGATTCTGGCTGGGAAATGCGCCCTGCCAGTAGTTGGCCAGCATCGCGCCGCCGGGCGCCAGGTCCTCGCCCCAGGCATAGGCGGCCGCTTCGAGACCGCCCCGTGCGGCGAATTCCCACTCGGCCTCGGTCGGTAGCGCCTTGCCCGCCCAGGCGGCATAGGCCGCCGCGTCGTCATAGCCAACATGAATGACCGGATGATCCTCGATCCCGGCGATCGAACTGCCCTCGCCAAACGGCTGGTTCCAGCGGGCGTCCAGAATCAACCGCCACCAGTCGCCGCCGCCCGCGCGGGGATCCACCGGATGGTCGGGACGAACAAACACCGCCGAGGCAGGATGGGCGAAGGCGGGGTCCATGCCCGGGTAGAGCTTCGGATCCGGAGGGATCTCGGCCAGGGTCACATGCCCCGTCTCGGCCACGAACCGCGCGAACTGGGCGTTGGTCACCGGGGTCTCGTCGATCCAGAACGGATCCACCGCCACAGGATGAGCCGGAGCCTCCTCGGGATAGTGCTCGTCCGAGCCCATACGAAAAGTCCCGCCGGGCAGGGAAATCATCCCGTCTGGGGCCGGTTTAAGCATCACAGGTCGCCATCGTCCTCTTGGCGCGGACCTATGCTGGCCACGTCGCTGGAGGCCATTCTACACATCTATCGGCAGATGGCGTCGAGCGCCGATACGTTCCAGGGGTGTTCGCCCACGGGCAGCCCGCGCGCCCTGGCGGCGTTCTCCAGCGTGGTGGGCGCCGCTGTCGGCGTCGGATCGAGATCGGCCTTGTAGAAAGGATGCCGCTCGACGGTCTCCAGCGGCGTGAACGTCACGCCCTGTGACTGGTAGTACGCCAGCAGGCGAGGGGCCATCCGGGCGTCGAACGCCCCCAAGTGCATCAGCAGCACATAGGGAATGTCCTTGCCATAGAGACTGGCCGACAGGTCGCGCGAATAGGCCAGGCTCTGCTCGGCGGCCTTCATGTAGCTGGTTTCCAGCTGGGCGATGGCGGCGTCGTCGCCCTTTGCGACACAGCGGGCATAGGGCTCGTTCCAGGCCCAGTCATCAAAGCTCAGGGTGACGCTGGCGATGTGGTAGCCGCGCGCCTTCAGCAGGTTCCGCACGGCGGCCCGCTTCTCGGGGGTCTCGCCTTCCGACAGGAACGGGTAGCGCAGCCAGCGCCAGTCAGAGCCGCCGGCCAGCTTGTCGAGCAGGGCCTCGTTGCGGACCAGCTCAGCCTCGAAGGCGGCTGGATCCAGTTGGGCCAGATTGAGGTGCGACCAGGTGTGGTTGCCCAGCGGATGGCCCGCGGCGCGCCACATCGGCAGGACGTCGGCCGAGGCGGGTTCGCGCTCGATCTGCACGCCGTTGATGAAGCCGTACACCGGGCCTGTCCTGGCGTCCTTCAGGGCCGCGATGAAACGGGCCGCAACGCCCACGCGGGTTTCGCCCGGCGGCAGGGCGGAGTGGGCCGGCAGGTCGTCGACCGTGATCGCCACCTGAATGTTGGTTGGCTTGGCCAAGGCGGGCGCGGCGGTCAGGGCGACGATCGCCAGCAGGGCGGCTCTGAACGTCATCGCGCGAAGAGCTCCAGGGGTATTGCCTCGGCCATCACGCGATACCCCGCCATCGAGGGATGAAGGCCATCGCCGGAATCATAGGCCGGCGCCAGGCGCTCGGGCCTGGCCGGGTCGCGCATCACCTTGTCCATGTCGACCACGGCGTCGAAGTTGCCAGGCGCGCGGATCCAGGCGTTGACGGCCTGGCGGTCCTGCTCGTTCAGGGCGTCCGGATGATAGTAGGCCGAGGCCCCATAGGGCATGATGGTCGCGCCAATCACCTTGATCCCCCGAGCCCGCGCCTTCTGGACCATCTGGGCGTAGGCGGTGGTGATCTCGCTGACGAGGCTCGCGTGTTGGTCCGGGCCCACGGGCTGGTCGCGGGTCAGGACGCCGAGGTCGTTGACGCCCTCCAGGATCAGCACGTGGCTCACACCCGCCTGCATCAGCACGTCGCGGTTGAAGCGCGCCGCCGCGTTGGGGCCCGCTCCGTCGAGCAGGAGGCGATTGCCGCCGATGCCCAAATTCAGAACCCCCAGCCCGCGCGTTTTCCGGTTGGCCTGCAGCCGCGCCGCGAAGGCGTCGGGCCAGCGCTGATTGGTGTTGGCCTTGACGCCGTAGCCGTCGGTGATGGAGTCGCCGAGCAGGACGATCGCCCCCGACGCCTTGCCGCCCTCGACCTCGACGCCAGACAGCTGGAACCAGTGATCGACCGTTTTGGCCTCGGGCAGATCGGCGGCGGCGACCTTGTCGCCAGCCACGATGTAGGAGGTCGCGCGCGCGCCGGGGTGGCTGGTCTGCACCGCCGGTGTCTTTTCAACGTGGATTGTGACCGCCAGGTCCGACAGCGCGACCGCCCGGTAGGAGACGGGATCGGACAGGTATTCGGCCCCGGCCGGTATGGTGATCCCGGCCTCGCCGGCGAAGGTGACGGCGCGGTCGGTGGCGGGATCAATGGCGGCGCCGGCGGCAGACAGCGGCCGGGCGACGTGGGTCGCCATCACCCGCAGCGGCGTCGTTCCGAAAGCGTTGGAGATCCGAACTCTCAGTCGATTGCCGCCCGCCGTCAGTCGCACGATCTGGCGCAGCGTGGCGTCGTCCAGCGCGTTGGCGGGGAGGGCGTTGCGCTCTTCCGGAACCTGCTGCGCACTGGCCCAGGATCCGATCCAGCGACCCGCTTCCCTGGCGTCGGCGGCGACATTCACGGTCAGGGCAAAGGCCGCGGCGAGGGCCAGAACGCGCCGGTTGATCGGGATCATGGTTGCTCCATCGTCATCGCGGCGCGGTGGTCTCGCGGTTGAATGGGCGCTGCCGCCGGCTCCCTGTCGGACGTCTTGAAGCGGCCTGCGTTGCGAGCCCGTCTCGATGCGGCGCAAGGTGGCGCGGCGTGGAGCGGCTGTCTAGGTCAGACCTCGCGATATTTGAGGTCAGATCACTTCGCCGTCCAACCAAAGCCTCACCCGGCAACTGAGACGCCCGACCGGCAGGGGCCGGCCGGGCGACCCGATCAAACCAGGGCGCGCTTGTAGAGGGCCAGCAGTTCGGCCCAGGCTTTTTCAGCGGCAGGCTCGTTGTAGACTTGGCTGCCCTTGACGGTCCAACCGTGGGCCGCGCCCTCATAGACCTCGACCTTGGCGGGACGCTTGGCGGCGTCGAGCGCGGCCTTGAGCTTGTCCTTCACGGTCGGGTCCTGCTTGTCGTCATTGTCGGCGACGCACACCAGGTACTCGGCCTTGCTGGCGGGCAGGGTCAGATGAGGGCTGGTGGGACCGTCGGTGACCAGGCCGCCGCCATGGAAGCTGGCCACGGCCCCGACGCGGGTCGAGACGATCGCCGCCGTGCGGAAAGCCAGGGGACCGCCCATGCAGTAGCCCTGGGTTCCGACCTTCTTCTTCCTGTTGGTCTGCGGCAGCGTGTCGAGGAAGGCGATGTAGGAGACGGCGTCGCGGTCGGTGCCCTCTGGCGTCACGGTGGACCGCATCGGAGTCAGCTTGGCGCGATCCTCCGGCAGGGCGAAGTTGAAGCTGCCCTCGACCACAGGCGCCTTCTTGACCCGATAATAGAGGTTGGGGACCAGCACCACATAGCCTTCGGCCGCCAGCCGTCGTCCCATCTCGCGGAACACGGGGCGCAGGCTGATCACGTCCGGCCAGACCACCACGGCGGCCCAGGATCCCTTGCCTTCGGGGTAGAACAGCGCGGCGTCAGCCACCCCATCCGCCGTCTTGATCTCGACGTCCTTTTCCACGACCGGCGACGCCGCATGCGCCACGCCGCCCATCCCGGCCGCCATCACGGTCATCAGACCGAAGGCGCGGCGGGACACGGTGGGATCGTGGATCAGGCCCTGGTGGATATCGTCGTCACACATGGCCGATCCTCACAGTGGGTTTGAAACAGGCGGTGACTGTCGCCGCGAAACGGCGAGGAGGGAAGGGGCCAAGAAAAGGGCCCCGAAGCAAGCTCCGGGGCCCATCCTCCATCGTGATGCGCGAAAGGCTAGAAGCGCTTGCGGATCGAGAAACCGGCCGTGCGCGGGTTGATGCTGACGACCTGACGCTTGTTGTTGAGCGCCGATGTCACGCCCGTCAGGCCCACTTCGTTGGCGACGTTGTTGAGGAACAGATAGGCGCCCCAATCCGCGCCCTCGATCCCGCCCCGCAGATTGGCGTAACCGTAGTCGCCCTGCTTTTCGTAGTAGACGTAGGTCGGGCGGAACTGCGAGGCGGACTCGCCGACATAGGCGTAGTCGGCGCGCAGCAGGCCGTTCATGTCGCCGTTGATCGGCCAGGTGTATTCGGCCGAGGCCGAGCCGCTGAAGTCCGCCACGTTGGGGAAGCTGTCTCCGCGCAGGCCGGTCGAGCCGGTGATCAGGATGGTCGAGTTGGCCTGGTCCTCGGTCAGCTTGGCGTCGACGAAGGCGGCGGTGGCGTTCAGCGTCAGACCCCGGATCGGGCGGGCCACGGCTTCGATTTCAAAGCCCTTGATCTTGGCCTTGCCGGCGTTGGTCAGGTAGCTGAAGGCCCCGTTGGCGCTGGTGGCCGAGATCTGCATGTTGCTCCAGTCGATCTGGTATGCAGCGGCGTTCAGGGTCAGGCGGCGGTCGAACCACTGGCTCTTCACGCCGGCTTCATAGTTCCACAGGCTGTCGGGCGCATAGCCCAGAAGGGCGGTGGACAGGCCCGGGACGTTGTTGGCGCCGCCCGGACGGAAGCCCTTGGCCGCCAGGCCGTAGACCATGACGTCCGGCGTGAACTGATAGCTGACGTTGAATTTGCTGACCCAGCCATCGGCGCTGGCGTCGACCTGGGCGGCCGGGCCGACATAGGATTGGGTGATGAAGTTGCTGATCAGCACCTGGCCAGAGACGGTCTTGTCGTAGTTGAAGCGCCGCACGCCGCCGGTCAGGCTCAGCTTCGAGATCGGCTTGTAGGTGACCTCACCGAAGAAGGCGGTTTGCTTGGTGTCCGTGCCGACATGGCGCCAGGCGGTCAGGTCGCTGGGATTGATGATCCCCGTCGCGGCGTCGGCCTTGGCGACCTTGCTCTCGATATAGTCCGAGCGATCCTCGTAGTAGACGCCGGCGGTCCAGTCGATCTTCTCGGCGAAGAGCGTGCCGTTCATCCGCAGTTCGTGGTTCCACGAGGTCAGGCCCATCGGCTGATACAGCGCGCCCGGCGTGCGGCTATCGGCATAGGTGCTGTACTGCGCCATCTGCGCGGTGGTGCAGGCGGGGTTGGTGGAGCCGGTCGCGGCCGGGCCGCCGGCGATGTAGTTGCGGCAGGACGTGGCGTTGGCGCGGTTGGCCGACAGGGTCGGCGAATAGTCCGAGTTCCGCAGCAGCGACCACTTGTAGTAGGACGACGTGCCCGTGATGGTCGCGAAGTCCAGCTCCCACTTGGCCGTCACGTTGTAGACGCGCAGGCTGTCCTCGGTCGGCGCGATCACGCGGGCGTTGGTCGAATAGTTCTTGCCGCCCAAGGCGGGGTACCAGGTGTTCTGGCCGTCCAGGGTGGTCTTCTGGAACAGGCCCGAGGCGTTGATCGTCAGCTTTTCGGTGGGCGTGAAGCCCAGCATCAGGCGACCGCCGGTCGAGTGCTGGTCGTTGATGTCCTTCTTGTTCAGCAGGACGTCGTCGATATAGCCGCCTTGCTCGGCCTCATACAGCACCACGCGCGCCGCCAGCTTGTCCTGGATCAGCGGCACGTTGACCATGCCCTTGACCGAGTAGCCCGTGCCGCCGTCCTTGGTGGCCGTGCCCTGGGCTTCAACCGCGCCGGCATACTGGCTGCTGTCGGGCTTGTTGAGGATCACGCGCAGGGTGCCGCCCATCGAGCCGGCGCCATACAGCGTGCCTTGCGGACCGCGCAGAACCTCGACGCGCTCGGCGTCGAACAGGTTGACGTCGGCGCTGGTCGAGCTGGCGTCGGCGGTGGTGCCGGCGGGACCCGTCAGGGGGGTTTCATCGTAATAGAGGCCGACCGTCGCTTCGCCGGCGCTGCGCACGCCGCGCAGGGTCAGGCGGCGGCTGGTGGGCGAGTTGCCCTCGACTTGCAGGTTCGGAACCGTGCGGAAATAGTCCTGGATGCCGGATGCGCCCAGAGCCTGCAGCGACTTTTCGGTGACGGCGCTGATGCTGATCGGCGTGGTCTGGATCGTGGTCGAGCGCTTCAGGGCGGTGACGACGATCTCTTCGATCGAGCCGTTGTCGACCGGTTGGGCGGCGTCCTGGGCGAAAGCCTGGCCCGCGCCCAGGGTGGTCAGGGCGGTCGCGCCCAGAGCCAGGGCCTTCAGGCCCCGAAACTGCAAGTTCATGTTGATCCCCTTTTTCACCGCTCGTTGGCGGCCTGTAGGATCAGACGCAAAGTGGCCGCCGCCCCTCATCGAATCCGGAAAAAATGGGCTGGGCGCGGATCAGTAACGCCGTTCCAGCGTAAGCCGGACGGTGCGCGGTGCTGCGCCGAAATACTCCACCGGGCCAGAGGTGTTGCGCGCCGCCGACCCGCGACCCGCGCGATCCAGCAGGTTGTCAACCGACAGGTCGGCCGCCCATCCAGCGTGCTGGATACCCGCCGTCAGCCCGAAACTCGCGTAGCCGCCCATCTTCAGGTAGTCGGCATTGTCGGCGTTGAACCCCGAACGCGCGCCGCCGGTATAGGTCGCATCAAGACGGAGACGGCCGTCGAACGTGTCGCTTAGCGTCCATTTTCGTTCCAGAGAGGCCGCGCTGGCGAACCGGGGGACCATGGGCAGGCGATCACCCTTCAGGCCCAGTCCGATGGCGGTGTTGCTCTGCTGGTCGGCGGTCAGGCGAGCGTCGGTCACGGTGGCGCTGGCTGTCAGGTCCCAGCCGCCCAGGCGGCGGGCTGTGAATTCGGTTTCAAGACCGCGAATCTGGCTGGAGCCGATATTGGTGAGGAAAGAGAAGGCCTTGTTCGAGGTCTGGGCGCTGTACTGCATGTCGCGCCAGTCGATCTGATAGGCCGCGATATTGGCGGTGAAGCGGCGGTCCCTGGACTGTCCCTTCAGGCCGATTTCGTAGTTGGTCAGGCGATCGGATCGATAGAGCGTCAGGTCGCTGGCCAGGCCGGGCACGACATTGACTCCGCCCGGACGAAAGCCTTGCGAGATCTGGGCGTAGCTGAAGAGATTGGTCGCCAGTTGCCGGCTGGCCAGAGCCTTCAGGCTCCAGCCCCGCTCGGGCGTGCGCGCATCGATGGTGTATCCGGCCCAGGTTCCCGACACGGCATTGGGGATTTGAACCGCGCCCCGGTCGCGCTTGACGTAGTCGTACCGGCGGGCGCCCACCGTGAAGCGCGTGTCGGGCCGAGGATCATAGGATAGCTCGCCGAACACCGCGCTCTGGCGCAGGTGGTTGTCGATATCGCGCCGGCCAATCAGAATGGGATTGTCGGGCAGGGCGCCCGTCAGGGGATCGACATGCGGCACCTGGCTGTCGATGTGATCGTCGCGAACCTCGCTGTAGAGGCCGATCGTCCAGCTCAGCGGCGTGTCGCGGGCCGAGGAGGCCCGCACCTCGTGGATCGTCGCGGTCAGGTCGGCGGGCTGGTTCAGGATCGCCGGATAGACGCTGTCGACATAGGCCGAATAGCGCTGCAACTGGGTGCTGTCGCAGGCGGTGTCGAGCGTGAAATATCGCATGCAGCTGGCGGGATTGGTTCGCTCGCCGATCAGGACGCCGCTGTAGTCGGAGCGCCGGGTCAGTCGCCAGCGATACCAGGACGACGCCGCCGTGATGTCGACGGCGTCACCCTTCCAGCGCAGGGTCGCGCTAGCCAGGGCGATCTTTCCGTCAAACGGCGCGCGGGCGGCGTGAACCGTCCGCCAGGGCCCCGCCGTGTCGTGCCAGGCCGGCAGGTCGTCGCGATGGGTGGTTTGGGCGGCGCCCGAGAACAGCATCGATAGCCGCGAGTTGGGCTCCCAGTTTACGCCCAGTCGGGCGCCACGGACCCGAGCGGCGTCCACATCCGACAGGTTCAGCCGGACGTTATCGATGACGCCCGGTGTCCGTTGGTCATAGACCGTCAGGCGCGCCGCGAGTGTATCGGGCCTGGCGACCGCGTTGAGGGTCGCCGTCACGCCGCCCGCTTCGCCGCCGTGCGCCGCGCTGACGGCATTGGCGCTGATGAACAGCGAGTTGTCGGTGAGGTCCGGTCGCCTGAACAGGATCCGAAGCGCGCCGCCCATCGAGCCGGATCCGTAGAGCGTGCCCTGTGGCCCGCGCAGCAGCTCGATGCGGTCGACATCGACCAGGGCCAGTTCCGGAGCCATCACGCCGGGGTCGGCCGTGGTTCCGACGGGACCTGTCATCGAGGTCTCGTCGTAGTAGAGCCCGGTGGTCGCTTCGCCGGCGCCATAGACGCCGCGCAGCACCAGCCTTCGACCAAAGGCCGTGGAGACCAGCTTCAGACCAGGTAGCAGGGGCGAAGCCCGTTCCAGATCGACCATGCCCAGCCGGGTCAGTTGCTCGCCCGTCACGACCGTCATGCTGATCGGCGTATTCTGGACCAGGCTGGACCGCTTCAGCGCCGTGACGATCACCGAGTCGAGCGCGGGGGGCGGCGCCGGAGGAGGGGGCGGGGCCGCGGCGACGGGAGGCGCGGCGCGAGGCGCGGCGAGAATCAGAAAGCTGCGACCTTCCAGGCGTACGTCGAGGTCGGATCCCGCCAGCAGACGCGTGAGGGCTTCCTCGGCCGTGAACACGCCGCTGAGAGCGGGGCTGCGACGTCCGGCGGTCAGGGCGGGCGAGAACAGGATTTCGCGATTGCTCTGCAGCGCCAGCTGATTGAGCGCCTGGCTCAGGGGCTGTGGCGGAATATTGAAGCGAACGCGCGCGCTGACGGGGGCGGTCCGCGCCTCGACCGGCCGAGCCAGCGCCAGGACGCCGGTCGCGCAGGCCAGCGCCATGGCGACGCTGCACCCTGTCGATGTTCCCGACCAGCTAGCCCCCGACACAGCGAATCTCGACCTCCATCGACCGTGCACGACCGCGTGTCGTGAAGGATGGGGACCATGCCCCAGTCGTCCGCGCCGCCATTCTTTGTCCTGCGCCTGAGCGTTCCAAGATCGCGTGTTGCATATCCTGTAGGCAACAGGCCAGCGGTTGCATGCGTCTGGTCCGGTCTTGGGCGCTTGGCTTGACACGGAAACAATCGCGCCGTCACCTCGCCGTCATTGAAGTTGGGGCGGATGAATGATGCGGATCGGCAAGGTGGCGACGCCTTCGGAGGGCGCGGAGGCCCTCATGGAGAGCGGCGCGCGCTTCACGCCGGCCCTTCGGGCCTTCTTCTCGCGCCGGGCGCACCAGAACGACGTCGAGGACCTCGTTCAGGAGGTGCTTCTCCGCATCCAGAAGCGCAACCCCGCGCCGATCGTGAACAATGTCGAAGGCTATCTGTTCGAGGTCGCGGCCAATGTGCTGATCGATCGCGGGCGCCGCGACCGCTCGCGCCGCCGGTCTGATCACTGCGAATTTCAGGAAATTCATCACCCCGTTGATGAACTGTCGCCGGAACGCGTCTTACAAGGACGGGAACAGATGGCGCGCGCCATGGCGGCGCTCAACGAGTTGCCGGAACGGACACGGCGGGTTTTCATCCTCGTGCGCTTCGAGGAGATGAGCTACAAGCTCGTCGCCCAGCGCCTGGGTGTCTCCGTCAGCGCTGTCGAGAAACATGTGATGAAGGCGCTGCGTCACTTGCACCAGCGCCTGCGGGACCAGGATGACGTCGACCACGCCGGGCAACGAGATACACGACGACCCGGATAGCGCCGCAGCCTCCTGGTTCGCGAGGCTTCAGGGCGATGATGTCCTGGCGGACGACCGCCGGGCCTTTGAGCGTTGGCTCAACGCCGACTCCCGCAATGTCGATGCCTGGGATCGAACGAGGGCTACCTGGGACGATCTGACCTTGCTGGAGGCAGATCCAGGTTTCGCGGCTCTGCGCGCCGACGCCCTGGGCGTCACCAGCGCCGCCTCCTTCCGCCCAATCAGCCGCCGCGCCGTCGGAGCCTTGGCGGCTGGCGGCGTGATCGCCGCGGCCATGGGCGTGATCTTCGGCCGTCGGTGGTTGGCGACTCCCAGTTCCCCGCCCGCCCCAAGCACCGAGGATCCGGTCTTCACGACCGCCGTTGGCGAACAGTCCACCTTCCGTCTGGCCGATAGTTCCGTCGTCACCCTCAGCACAGACTCGGCGGTGCGGGTCGATCATTGGACGACCGAGCGTCGGCTGACGCTGCTGCGGGGGCAGGCCTTCTTCCAGGTGGCCAAGGACCCCTCGCGTCCGTTCGTGGTGGCGGCGGGCGACAAGCGCGTGACCGCCGTGGGTACGGCTTTCGATGTGCGGATGGAGCCTGGCAAGCTGTCGGTCACCCTGGTCGAGGGACGCGTGCGTATCGCCGGGCCGTCTCCCGGCGGTGATCGCATGATCGAGATGGCCGCCGGCTCGCGGTTCGTCGCCGCCGACACCGCCGAATGGGTGGTCGCCGCGGTCGACACGGCCAAGGAATCCAGCTGGCTGCAGGGACGCCTCGTCTTCGACGGCGAGCCGTTGTCCGACGTGGTTGACGAGATGAACCGGTTTTCCCAACGCAAGCTGTGGATCGCCGATCCGCGCGTGGGCGCGACGCCGGTCAGCGGCGTCTTCAAGACGGGCCAGGTCGACGCCTTTGTGGCCGCGCTCCGCACCTATGGTCTGGCCGATGTCGGCCATGCCGACGACAAGCAGGTCGAACTGATCCGCCCTCGCGGTTAGCGCGCCATGACAGCGTGATGATTTTTCAGCACACCCTGGGTGAGGTGGCGACCGGCCCGTGCGTCTTACAAGGAGCGCCGGCCTTCGGCGCCGCCTTTCGATCACCCGGGAAACCGTCTCCATGAAGCTTATGCCCTTGAAGCTCGCCCTGCTGTCCGCCGCCATGGCGACGGGTGTTCTCGCAACCCAGGTCTACGCCGCGCCGCTGAAGGACGCCGATCGCACCCAGATCCTGAAGGCCGTCGATGCCGACGCGCCGCAAATCCAGGACGCGGCGATGAAGATCTGGGGCTTCGCCGAGGTCGGGTATCAGGAGGTCAAGAGCACGGCCGTGCTGCAGGATCAGCTCAAGGCCGCCGGCTTCGAGGTGAAGTCGGGCGTGGCCGGCATGCCGACGGCGTTCATGGCCAGCTACAAGAACGGCGACGGGCCGGTGATCGCCATCCTGGCCGAGTTCGACGCCCTGCCGGGTCTGGCCCAGACGGCTGATCCCGTGAAGACCGGCATTCCCGGTCAGATCGCCGGCCACGGCTGCGGTCACAACCTGTTTGGCGCGGCTTCGGTCGGCGCGGCCGTCTCGCTGAAGGCGTGGATGGTCAAGAACAACATCAAGGGCGAACTGCGCGTCTATGGCTCGCCCGCCGAAGAGGGCGGTTCGGGCAAGGTCTATCTGGTGCGCGAAGGCCTGTTCAAGGACGTCGATGTCACGCTGCACTGGCACCCGGCCAACGAGAATTCGGCGGTCCAGGGCGTCTCGATGGCCAATATCAGCGGCAAGTTCCGCTTCTACGGCGTTTCCGCCCACGCCGCCGCCGCGCCCGAGAAGGGGCGCTCGGCTCTGGACGGCGTCGAGGTGATGGACGTCGCCGCCAACTTCCTGCGCGAGCATGTGCCGGACAAGACCCGCATCCACTACGTGATCACCGGCGGCGGCACGGCCCCGAACGTCGTGCCGGCCTTCGCCGAAGTCTATTACTACGTTCGTCATCCCGATCCGGCGGTGGTCAAGGACGTCTGGGCGCGACTGGAAAAGGCCTCGCAGGGCGCGGCCTTGGCGACCGGCACCACGGTCAAGACCGAGATCACGGGCGGCGTCTACGCCCTGTTGCCCAATGACACCCTGGGCCGGGTGATGGACGCCAATCTCCGCAAGGTCGGCGGCATCGCGTGGACCCCCGAGGAGCAGGCCTTCGCCAGGAAGATGCAGGAATCCCTGCCGGGCGCGCCGTCGATCGACACCGTCAAGACCGTCACCCCCTACAAGATCGAGATGGAAGGCGGCGGCGGCTCGACCGACGTGTCCGACATCAGCTGGGTCACCCCCACCGTCGGCCTGGGCACCGCGACCTTTGTTCCGGGTTCGGCCGGTCACAGCTGGCAGAACGTGGCGGCGGCGGGCTCGTCCATCGGCGTCAAGGGCGCGGTCAACGCCGCCAAGACCCTGGCGCTTACCGGCGCGGACCTGTTCTCCAACCCCGACACCATCAAGAAGGCCAAGGCCGAGCTTGACCAGCGCCGGGGCCCCAACTTCGCCTACAAGGCCATGCTGGGCGACCGCCCGCCGGCCCTCGACTACCGCAAGCCCAGCGCAGGCGGCCAGCAATAGCGATCGCTTCCCCCGGCGATCGCTAGCGACCGGCGCCCACCTCCCCCCGCGGCGCCGGTCGCCCCATTCTCACCCCAAACCCTGGAGGCTCTCTTGGCCGAAGCCGTCACCATCCCCCGGGAACGTTTTGAACTGCTGAAGCGGGCGCTGCCCGCCGTGACCCGCGAGCATCTGTTCAGCGTCTATGGCATCAGCGAAACCACATGGAGCAAGCTGCGCAAGGGCGAGCCGATCAAGCTCGCCACATGGCAGCGTATCCAGAAGCGTTATGAACGCCTGGGCGAGGCCTTGGCCGCCGCGGCCTGATGCCGGTTTCGACGCGAAGGGTCTCCCGCCAAGATCGGATGGTCCTCGCCTCGCGATAACTTGCATTACGATACTGACTATGCCAACTCTGTGACCAGGGCGCGGCCAACGCGCCGCTGACATCATGTCCTGAGGAGGAGGCGCGCTTGTATCCCAGTCCGCCCGAACGCGTCGCAGAGTACCGCCGCAAGGGCTGGTGGCGGGGCGAGACGATCGATGCGCTCTTCCGCCGCGCCGTGGCCGCTCGTCCAAACGCTGAAGCGCTCGTGGACGCCGCAAACCGTCAGGCGCTTGTTGGAACAACGCCCCAAAGACTGACCTATGAGCAGGTCGACGCCCGGGTCGACGCCATGGCTCACGTCTTCGCCGCGCTGGGCGTTGGCCGAGGCGATGTGGTGGCGACTCAGCTGCCCAATGTTGTCGAAGGCGTTCTGGCCTTCCTGGCCTGCGCTCGCATGGGGGCGATCTTCAGCCCCGTGGCCATGGCCTATCGCAGCCATGAACTGCGCCAGATCCTGCCCAGCGTGGAGCCCAAGGTCTATCTGACCGTCGGGGCCTTCCATGGCTGCGACCACGCCGCGATGGTGACCGAGTTGAAGGGCGCCGGGGTGACGGCGGCCGAGATCGTGAGCCTGGGCGATGCGGCGCCTGCCGGAGTCCATGGTCTTGAGCCGCTCATGGCGAAGGTTTCATCAGGTCCCTTTCCGACACCCGTCGATCTCGACGCGGCCGAGGCCCTGACCATCTGCTGGACCTCCGGCACCGAGGCCGCGCCGAAGGGCGTTCCACGCCACCACGATCACTGGGTGATCAACGGCGAGGCCCTAGTCGAGGCCGCCGGCATCCAGATCGGCGATACGATCCTCAACCCGTTCCCGCTGATCAACATCGCCGCCATCGGCGGCATGGTGATGACCTGGCTGATCGCTCAGGGTCGGCTGGTGCAGCATCATCCGTTCGATCTGCCGCTGTTCCTGGCCCAGATGCAGGACGAGGGCGTGGCCTATACGGTGGCCCCGCCGACCGTGCTGAACATGCTGCTGCAGAACGAGGCCCTGCTGTCCAAGGCCGACCTGTCCAGGCTGCGCTGCCTCGGCTCGGGATCCGCGCCTCTGGCGCCCTGGATGGTCAAGGGCTGGCAGGATCGCTACGGCGTCACGGTGATGAACGTGTTTGGCTCCAACGAGGGGACCTCGCTGTTCTCGACCGGCGAGGCCATTCCCGATCCTGACCAGCGGGCCCGGTTCTTTCCGCGCTTCGGCGCAAAGGGCGTGGACTGGCCGGCGGCGTTTCCGGCCAAGATCCAGACCCGCCTGGTCAATCCCGACACCGGCGAGGAGATCACCACGATCGGGGTCGAAGGCGAACTGCGTATCGCCGGAGCCATGACCTTCGACGGCTATTGGAAGGCTCCGGAGCTGTCACGGCTGGCCTTCGACGATCAGGGCTACTTCTGCACGGGCGACCTGTTCGAGATCGCGCCGGAAGGGGGTGGGCGCTACTACCGCTTCGTCGGGCGTCGCAAGGAGATCATCATTCGGGGCGGGCTCAACATCTCGCCGGCCGAGATCGACGTGCTGATCGAGAGCCACCCCAAGGTCCGCGAGGGCAGCTGCGCGGCCTATCCCGACGAGCGACTGGGCGAGCGGGTCTGCGCGGTCGTGGCCCTGCGTCCGGATCAGGACCTGACGCTTGAAGAGCTGAACGCGCACCTCAAGGCGCATGACATCGCGACCTTCAAGTTGCCTGAGAAGCTCCGCATCGTCCCGGCTCTGCCCCGAAATCCACTGGGCAAGGTGCTGCGGCGCGATTTGGCGGACGTGGCGGCCAGCTGACCTTAAGTAGACGTTTTGTCCGCCGGCGGAACGGAGACGTGGAAAGCGACTTGCATAGGCGCACCCATTCCGCGACTCTTGAGAGGGCTCGATATCGCCGGGCCTGACAGAGCCGATCCGACCGATGAACGCCCCGAAATTCATCCGCACCTGCTCGATCTGGCGGGCGCTGGAGGTGGTGGGTGACGCCTCAGTCCTGCTGATCCTGGAATCGTCCTGGATCGGCGCGCGCCGGTTCGATGAGTTTCGCGCGCGCACCGGGCTGTTGCAGACCCTGCTCAGCGACCGATTGAAGCGACTGGTCGCCGCCGATGTTCTGGAGAAGGTGCTCTATAGCGAGGCGCCCCCGCGCTACGAGTATCGCATGACCCGCAAGGGGCGCGATCTCTACTGGCCGGCCCTGATGATGCTGCGCTGGGAGCGGCGCTGGGGCGCGGCGGAAGGCAAGCTGCGGCTCCGACTGCGTCATCGCACGTGCGGACAGGTCTTTGAGCCCGTGCCGACCTGCCTGAAATGCGGCGAAGAGATCAGCGCGCGTGACGTCGACTGGACCGAAGGGCCGGGCGTCGGCTGGATGGCCGCGCGCTACAGCCGCCGACGCCAGCAGCGCAACGCGGTCGATAGCGGCTCTGGCCTGATGGTCGATGTCGCCCAGATCACGGGCGACCGCTGGGCCAGTCTGGTGCTGCGCTCGATCTTCACCGGCCTGCGGCGGTTCGATGAGATCCACCGCGACACGGCCATCGCCACCAACATCCTGTCCGAGCGGCTGTCGTGGCTGACCGCGCGGGGCGTGATCCGCGCCCATGACCTGGGTGGCCGGCGATCCGAGTATCGCCTGACCGAGAAGGGCATCGACTACTACCCCGTCCTGCTGATGCTGCTGCGCTGGGGCGACAAATATTACGTCTCGCCCGAGGGGCCGCCATTGCTGCTGCGACACAAGGCCGACGGGCACGATCTGGAACCGGCCGTCACCTGCTCGTGCTGCAGCCAGCCGGTCGAGGCCCATGATGTGACCTTCGAGGTGATCGAGGCCGACGCATCGGCGGCGCCCGAACCTGTCGCCTGACGGCGAACCGAGCATTCAGTCACTTTCATAACGATACTATGTGCGCTAGGAGTCTCTCGAAGCGGGGAGAGGCCATGAAGTATCGCGTCATCCAGTGGGCCACGGGCGCCATGGGCAAGACCTGCCTGCGGGCGGTGATCGACCACCCGGCGATGGAGCTGGTCGGGCTCTATGTCTATGGCGAGGCGAAGGCGGGGAAAGACGCGGGCGATATCGCGCGCCGTCCTCCCACCGGCGTGATCGCCACCCGCGACATCGACGAGATCCTGAACCTCGACGCCGACGTGGTGATCCACTGCGCCCGTCTGGCGCCGCCCTATGGCTCGCACGACGCCGAGATCCTCAAGCTGCTGGCGGCGGGCAAGAACGTCATCAGCATCAATGGCTACAGCCGGCCCCGGCACTGGACCGGACAGCGCCGCGAAGCGCTCGAAGCGGCCTGCGTCGCCGGCGGAACCACCCTGATGGCGGCGGGACTGAATCCGGGTTTCGCCGCCGAGCAACTGGCGGTGGTGGCCACGGGGGTCTGTTCCGAGCTCGACCGGATCGAGGTGGTGGAGAGCGTCGACTGTCGCGCCGTGCGCAATCCCGACTACGTCTTCAAGATCCTCGGCTTTGGCGGCGATCCCGCCGCGGTGAACGCCAATGATCCCGACTGGGGGCCGGCTTCGTCTCTTAACGGCATGTACACAGAGGTGCTGTCGGCCATGGCCGAGCACCTGAACCTGCCGCTTGAACGGGTCGACACCGACCATCGGGTCTTCCCGGCGTCCGAGGACCTAGTCATCGCGGCCGGCCCGATCTCGCGAGGCAGGATCAGCCATGTGAACTGGCGCTGGGTCGGCTTTGTCGCGGGCGCGCCGATGCTGGCCATGTCGATCCATTGGTACATGGAGACCGCCCATCTGGAGAGCGCCGAGCCGCCGCTATGGCGTATCCGGATCGAGGGGCAGCCCGGGGTCAGGCTGTCGGTCGACATGGACAAGCGGCCGGGTGATCCCACCCCGACCTCCGCCGAGCAGTTGGGCGTCGCCGGGACGGTGATCAACGCGATACCGATCGTTTGCGCCGCCCCGCCAGGGCTGATGACCCGACCGCTGGCGACGCCATTTCGCGGAGATTTGGTGGTCGGCTGACCAGCAAAGGACGCGCGCTCGCGCCTTGTCGCTTGCATAACGATACGATCTATGGATGATCCAGATAGGCAGGGAGAAAGCGGATGTCCGACACAGGCCGGGATGACGCGGAGAGCGCGCGGGACATGCGCGATCGCGTGGTGATCGTGACGGGCGCCGGCAAGGGTCTGGGTCGCGCCTATGCGCTGGATCTGGCGGCGCGCGGCGCGCGTGTGGTGGTCAACAATCGCTGGGCCGATCGAAGCCAGCCCAGCAGCGCGGAAGCTGTCGTCGCCGAGATCCGCGCCCTGGGCGGCGAGGCCGTGGCCAATCTCGATCCCGCCGAGGAGCCCGAGACCGGCGCGGCGCTGGTGGCCCAGGCGCTGGAGGCGTTCGGACAGCTGGACGCCGTGGTGTCCAACGCCGGCGTACCCGAGACGCTCCGCCTGCACCGGCAGACCAGCGAGGGCTTTCGCCGGGTCTTCGACATCAATTTCTTCGGCGCTTTCCATCTGGTTCACGCGGCCTGGCCCGTGCTGTCGGCGGCGCCGGCCGGTCGGGTCGTGGTCAGCGCCTCGTCTGCCGGGCTGCATGGCGGCGATGGCATGGCGGCCTATGCCTCGTCCAAGGCGGCGCTCATTGGCTTGGTTCGGGGCCTGGCGGTCGAGGGACGGCCGCGCAACCTGCTGATCAACGCTATCGCGCCCTATGCGGTGACCGCCATGACCGCTCAGCATCTGGCGCCCAGTCTGGCCGAGCGGATGGATCCGGCCGCTGTGGCCCCCCTGGTCTCCTGGCTGGCCAGCGAGGCGTGCGACGTCTCCGGTCAAACCCTGGTTTCGGGGGGAGGGCGCGTGCGGGTCGCGACCGCCGTGGAAGGCCCGCCCGTCGTGCTTCGCGAGGGTCACATCGGCGCGGCGGTTCGGACCGCGATGAGCGCCGATCCGCGCGAGCCGTACGAAGATGCTCACCAAGCCTTCGCGGCCTTCATGGACGGCAGACCGGCCTTGGCCGCTTCCAATTAGCTTGTATAATAAGACTGACATTCGGAGAGGCCGGTAACGGCCCGGGCGAGGAAACCATGACCTACATTATCGGTGGCTGGCAGAGCGACTTCGCCAACAACTGGGCCCGGCAGGGCATGGAGTTCGCCGACGCCTTCTCGGAGGTGGTCGGCGAGGGCCTCAACGCCGTGGGGCTCGAGGCCCGGGACGTGGAGACCGGTCACGTCGGCAATTTCGTGGGTGACCTGTTCGCCGGTCAGGGCCTGCTGGGCGGCTTCTTCGGCCTGGTGCATCCCGATTTCGACGGCCTGCCCACCGCGCGCCACGAAGCGGCCTGCGCCTCGGGCAGCGTGGCGATCCTGGCCGCGTCGGCCGAGATCGAGGCCGGCCGCTATGACTTGGCCTGCGTCGTTGGGCTGGAGCAGATGCGCAATGTCAGCGGCCAGCAGGCGGCCGAGAACCTGGGCGCCGCCGCCTGGGCGGGGCACGAATTCCAGGACGCCAAGTTCGTCTGGCCGCGCGCCTTTTCGGATCTGGCCGAGGAGTATGATCGCCGCTACGGCCTGAAGTACGAACACCTGATGCGCATCGCCGAGATCAACTTCGCCAACGGCAAGCGCAATCCCAACGCCCAGACCCGGCAGTGGGCGTTCAACGAGCGCAGCTTCACCGCCGACGACGAAGCCAATCCGGTGGTCGAGGGGCGCACGCGCAAGCAGGACTGCGGTCAGGTGACCGACGGCGCGGCCGTGGTGTTCCTGGCTTCCGAAAAGCGCGCCGCTGAATATGCCGCCAAGCATGGGATCCCGCTGGAAAGCCTGCCGCGCATAAAGGGGTGGGGGCACCGTTCGGCGCCGATCTCCTATGCCGCCAAGATCCGGGCCAGCGAGGGGGCCGAGTACGTCTTTCCCCAGGTGCGGCGGGCCATCGAGGACGCTCGCGCGCGGGCCGGGGTCGGCGACCTGTCGCAGATCGACGTCGTCGAGACGCACGACTGCTTCACCACCACCGAATACATGGCCATCGACCATCTGGGCCTGACCGCGCCAGGTGAATCCTGGAAGGCGATCGAGGACGGCTCCATCGAGATGGGCGGGCGACTGCCGATCAATCCTTCTGGCGGCCTGATCGGCCTGGGCCACCCCGTGGGCGCCACTGGCGTGCGCATGGCGCTGGACGCCTTCAAGCAGGTGACCGGCCAGGCCGGCGACTATCAGGTCGAGGGCGCCAAGACCTGCCAGACCCTGAACATCGGCGGATCGACGACCACCACGGTCAGCCTGATCGTGGGCGTCTGATCATGGCCGACGACGCCTCCGTCAAGATCACCCCGCCGCCGTTTCGCGAGGCGCATCTTCTGCCGGTGGATCTCGACATCGAGCGTCGCGCCGACGGGACCATCCTGATTACCTCAAAGGTGCCGCTAAGGGCCTATGAGACCAATATCCCGGCGGCCTTCGCCCGGCGTGCGATCGAGTCCGGCGACAATCCGGCGCTCGGCCAGCGCGGGCCGGACGGCGAGTGGAAGTTCACCTCGTTCGCCCAGTTGAAGCGCGACATGGACGCGGCGACCCAGTGGCTGATGGATCAGCCCACGGCGGGGCCGGTGCTGATCCTGGCGGGGAACACGCCGGCTTTCGCGGTGATCAGCTTCGCCGCCCAGGCCTCCGGGCGCGCGGCGTGCCCGGTGAGCGTCACCTATGCGGCCCTGGGTGGAGACTATGGCCGTCTGGCCCATGTGATCGCCAAGGTGAAGCCCGCCGTGGTGTTCGCCGAGGACAGCGCCATGGCCTCTGGCGCGCTGGCGGCGCTCGATCTGGGCGACGCCAGGATCATCACCACCGATCCGTCCCGCGTGTCCAAGCCCGCGACCGCCTATTCCGAGGTTCTGGCCACCGTCGCGACGCCTCGGGTCGCCCAGTCGATCGAGAGCCTGAAGCCCCATGATCGGGCGGCCCTGATGCTGACCTCCGGCTCGACCGGCCTACCCAAGGTGGTTCCGATCACCTTCGACAACCTGGCCGCCAACAGCGCCCAGTGCCAGCAAACCATCGGCGAGGCCGCGGGCTGGCATGAGGCCATGCTGGACTGGCTGCCCTGGCACCATGCCGCCGGCGCCTTCGTGCTGCGGACCACGCTGCTGGAGGGCGGCACACTGTATATCGACGATGGCAAGCCCGCGCCGGGCCTGTTCGAGGCGTCGATCAGGAACCTGCGCGAGATTTCCGTCAGCTATTTCAACAATGTGCCGCTCGGCTACACCATGCTGGTGGACGCGCTCGAGAAGGACCCCGTCCTGCGGGCGACCTTCTTCAAGAAGATGCGTCTGATGCTGTATGGCGGCGCGGGCCTGTCCCAGACGGTTCACGATCGCCTGCAGGCCGCCGCCGTCGCCGAGACCGGCCATCGGATCATGATGACCAGCGGCTACGGCATGACCGAGACCGTCTCGGCCTTCATGGTCATACACTTCGAGACCGACAAGGTCGGTATCGGCCTGCCGGCGCCAGGAACGACCGTGAAGCTCTCGCCGGTCGGCGAACGCTACGAGGTTCGCGCCAAGGGCCCCAATGTCACCACCGGTTATCTGGACGAGCCTGAGAAGACGGCTGAGGCCTTCGACGAGGAAGGCTTCTATCGCACGGGCGACCTTGCGGTGTTTCACGATCCCGAAGACCCAACCCAGGGTCTGGCCTTCGCCGGCCGCGCGGCCGAGGAGTTCAAGCTCTCCAGCGGCACATGGGTGTATGGCGGCGGCTTGCGCGACGGCCTGCTGAAGGCCCTGTCGCCGCTGGTCACCGACCTGGTGCTCTGCGACGACGGCCGGCCCTATCTGGGGGTGATGCTGTGGGCCAGGCCAGACGCCGACCCGGCCGATATCGGCAAGCGCCTTGCGGTCTTCAACGCCGGACAGAGCGGGGGTTCCGCGCGGGTGCGGCGGGCCTTGCTGCTGACCGATCTGCCAAGCGCCAATGCGCACGAGATTTCCGACAAGGGCACCATCAACCGCCGCGCGGTCATCGACCGGCGCGCCGACCAGGTGGAGCGCCTGTTCGCCGACGCGCCGGACGCTGGCGTGATGGTGCTGGGTTAGGTCCCGGACGCTGCACGAAAAACATGGCCCGCCCGCTCGAAGCGGCCGTCGGGCAGGGGGAGAAGAATGCCTGATTTCATCGTGGTGCTGGCGATCAACGCCGGCGTGATCCTGGCGCTGTTCGTTGTGGCCTGGGCGATCTGCTGGGCGATGCGCGATTGCACGCCGGTCGACAGTCTGTGGGGGCTGGGCATGGGCCTGGTCTCGATCGCGACCTATGTCCAGACGGGCGGCGGCACGCCCCGCAGGATGGCGCTGACGGCGATCTGCGTGGCCTGGGCGCTGCGACTGGGCGGCTACATGCTGTGGCGCTGGCGCGACCATGGGCCCGACGGCCGCTATGTGCGGATGCTTGACAAGGCCAAGGCCGAGCGCGGCTGGAACTATGGCTACGCGTCGTTCCGGCTGGTGTTCATGATGCAGATGCCGATGCTGTGGCTGGTCTGCCTGCCGGTTCAGCTGGGGCAGATCTCGGCCGAACCGCTGAAGCTCGGCGTGGTCGGTCTGGCCGGCGGAGCGCTGGCCATCTTCGGCCTGATCTTCGAGACCCTCGCGGATTTCCAGCTTGTTCGGTTCAAGAAGAATCCGGTCAATGAAGGCCAGGTGATGGACAAGGGGCTGTGGCGCTATACCCGCCATCCCAACTATTTCGGTGACGCCTGCGTCTGGTTTGGCCTTTGGCTGCTCGCCGCCGAAACCACCCTGGGGCTGGTCTCGATCGTCGGTCCGGCCTTCCTCCTGTTCACCCTGACCAAGTGGAGCGGCGTGCCGACCGTCGAGGGCCGGATGCGTCGTCGCAAGCCGGGCTATGAGGAATATATCCGCCGCACCTCGGGCTTCTTCCCGCTGCCGCCCAAGCCGCCGAAGGCGGGCTGAGCATGAGCCTTCCCCCGCACATTCTTGACCGGCTGCGGCTGCCGGCCATCGCCGCGCCGATGTTCCTGGTCTCGGGCGTCGACATGGTGCTGGCCGCCTGCAAGGGCGGGATCATCGGATCCTTCCCGGCCAACAACGCTCGCACGCTGGAGGATCTCGACGCCTGGATGGGCCAGATCGTGTCCACCCTGCCGGCCGACGCGCCGCCTTGGGCGATCAACCTGATGGTCCATCGCTCCTACGCCCGCTGGGAGGAGGAGCTGGACCTTGTGCTCAAGCACAAGCCGCCGATCGTCATCACGGCCCTGGGCAGCCCGGTGCAGGTGGTCGAGGCGATCCATTCCTACGGCGGTCTGGTCTATGCCGACGTGAACTCGCTGACCTATGCCCAGAAGGCCGCCAGGACTGGCGTCGACGGCCTGATCCTGGTCGCGGCCGGCGCAGGCGGCCACACGGGCCAGATCGCCGGCTTCGCCTTTGCGCCGGCCGTGCGCGAGGTGTTTGACGGGACCATCGTGCTGGGCGGCGGCATCGGCACGGGCCGCGCCGTCCGCGCCGCGCGGATGCTGGGCGCGGACCTGGCCTATCTGGGCACCCGCCTGATCGCCTGCGCCGAGAGCCTAGCCGTTCCCGGCTATAAGCAGATGCTGATCGGGGCCAATGCCGAGGACATCGTCACCTCGGCCGCCCTGACCGGCATCCCGGCCAATTGGCTGAAGGCGAGCCTTGTCGCCGCCGGCTACGACGCCGAGGGCATGAAGGGGAAGGCCGAGATCAGTCTGGGTCGACCGGAAGACAACGCCAGGCGCTGGAAGGATGTCTGGTCGGCCGGGCAGGGCGCCGGGGAGGTTCGCGCCATTGAGCCCCTGGGGCAGATCATCGACGACCTGGTCAGAGACTACGACGCGGCGGCGGTTTAGCGGCGTTCGGCGCCTCCGGGCCTTGACAAGACAGGTGGGCGCCCGAAGGGTCCCGGCCGCTTTCGATGCTTGAGGTGACATGGCCGAAACCCGCCCAATCGACGCCCCTGGTCCGGAACCGGTCACCCAGCTCGTCCAGGCCAATTCCTCCACGCGCGCGCTCAATATCCTGGGCGATCGCTGGACGCTGATGATCCTGTATCTGGCCTTCCAGCGCGTGCATCGGTTCGAGGAGTTCCAGGGACGGATCGGTCTGGCGCGCAGCCTGCTGATCGATCGGCTGCGACGCCTGACCAAGGCGGGCATCTTCGAGAAGGTGCGCTATCAGGAGCGTCCGGCCCGCGAGGAATATCACCTCACCGAGATGGGCCTCGACCTCTACAACGTCGCCCTGACGATCATCCGGTGGGAGAAGCGCTGGTTCTACGACCCCGCCAATCCCGCTCACCACCTCAAGCACAGCTGCGGCAAGGTCTTCACGCCCGAGTTCCGCTGCGGGCACTGCGGTGAGCTGGTCAGCCCGCGCGATGTCTATGTGCGCGATGGACCGGGTGTCGGGGTCGAGCCTTCGCCGCCGCCGAGGGCGCAGCGCCGCTCGATCGTGCCGGTCGACAGCCTCAACCATGGCAATCCGATGCTGGATCGCGCCTTCCAGGTGCTGGGCGACCGCTGGACCAGCCACGTGATCGCCTCGGCCTTCCTGGGACGTCGCCGCTTCAACGACATCCAGAACGCCTTGGGCGTCGCGCCCAACATCCTGTCGGATCGGCTGTCACGGCTTGTGGAGCTGGGGGTGCTGCGCAAGGTGCTCTATCAGGAGCGACCTGAACGTTGGGAATATCGACTGACCGACGAGGGGCGCGATCTCTATCCGCTGATCGCCGAGCTCAATCACTGGGGCGACCGCTGGTTGGCCACCGAGCAGGGGCCGCCGCTGATCACCTATCACCGCACCTGTGGCCACGTTCTGGAGCCCAAGCTGACCTGCGACCAGTGCGGTGAGGTCGCCACGGTGTTCAACGTCACCCCGGCCTGACGGGCCGGGGCTTTCGTTTTTGGCTATTGGGCGACGGGGCGGGAGATCAGGGCCTGCTGCTCGGCCGTGATCGGCTGGCCGGCCTTCATGGCGGCGCTGAGCCGACCGTCGAAATATTCGCGCCACTCGCTGACCAGGGCGCCCCGGAACTGCAGCACGCCGGCATAGGGGATGGCGACGTGTTCGCCGGTGGTCAGCCAGAACTCGTCAACGCCCTCGATGAACAGGCGATCGGCGTTCTCGGCATGGTCGAAGATCCGCCACTTGTTGGTCTTGATGACCTTGGCCATGGCCTGCAGGGTCGTGCGCATGGCGGACTTGCCGCGGATCGCCGGGTTGAGGCCGCTGGAATTGTGCCAGACGATGTCGTCGGTGAGGTGGACGAGCACGCCCTCGACGTCCTGGTGATGCCAGGCTTCGATAATGGCCATCTGGACGGCGTAGAGGGGCGGCATCGGCTTTTCCTGGGATAGGGCGGGGGAGGCGGCCAGCGCACCGGCGGCGGCGATCAGCAGAGTGCGGCGATCAAGGGGCGGGCTCACGAGGCGACCGCGCGATCGAGGAGGCCCTTGACCTGGGTGGAGAGGGGCTGGCCCGCCTTCTGCTCGGCGATGACGCCCATATCGACGTAGTCGCGCCAGCCGATGATCAGGTCGCCGTCAAATTCCAGAACACCGGCATAGGGCGCCGCGACGCGATGGCCATTGGCGGTGGTGTAGTCGTCGACGCCTTCGATGAACAACCGGTCGCCCGACTCCGCGTGGGCGAAGATGCGCCATTCGATGCCGTGCATATCGGCCTGGAAGCGTTCGAGAAGCTTATGGGCGGCGGCCTTGCCGCGAACGGGCGGGTGGGCGGCGGCGGCGTAGTGCCAGACGATGTCGTCGTGCATGTGGGCCAGAACGCCGTCGATGTCCTTGGCCTGCCAGGCCGAGATGACCTGGCGCAAGATTGCGTAGCAACGCCCCAAAGGCCTGCTCCCTTACTCAAACAAAAGATGGCCGGACGGCGAACCGCCCGGCCAGTACGAGGTTTAGAACGCGGCGGAGACTTCGAAGCCGAAGGTGCGGGGAGCGCCGAACGACGACATCTCTTCCTGGAAGAAGGCGATGATGTTGGTCCGATAGACTTCGTCGGTGAGGTTCTTGCCGAAGGCCGAGACCGTCCAGGACTTGTCGGGTGAGGTCAGGGTGATCCGACCGTCAAGCGTCCCGTAGGCCTTTTCCCAGGTCGTGTTTTCCGGGGCCCAGGGCATCTTGCCCTGCCAGCGATAGCTGAGGCGGGCCGACAGGGCGTCGTCCCAAGAGCCGACGCTGGTGGTCACTTCGGCCCCGATCGCGCCCTGATACTTGGGTGTGCGCTGCATCAGGTGGCCGGAATTGTTGACGCCGGCGAAGACGAACTCGTCATAGGTGGCATCGACATAGCTGCCGCTGGCCCAGCCGTGGAACCAGTGGTTGGGAGCCCATTGCAGATCGCTTTCCACGCCCTTGATGGTGGCGCCCGGCGCGTTGCTGATCACGTTGCAGAGGCACGAGGCCAGGGTCTGCTGGACCTGGAGGTCGGTGTATTTCATGTAGAACACGGCGGTGTTGGACCGCACCGTGCGGTCGAACAGCTCGGTCTTGAAGCCGGCTTCGTAGTTCTTCACCGACTCCGGATTGTAGGGCGTGGCCGCCGCGAAGGCGTTGGAGGCGTTGCCCTGGAAGCCGCCGCCCTTGAACCCGACGGACGCGGTCGCATAGACCATGTTGGTGTCATTGGGCGTCCAACGCAGCGTGGCTTGCGGCGTCAGCTTGGTCCAGCTCTCGTTGTAGGGCGTGAAGAAGTTGGTGGTCAGCGGCGTCAGCGGCGCGGTGTCGTTCGGGTTCAGCCGGTCGCCGGTGGCGACGATGATGCCGCGCTGCGTGCCGCCCTTCTGGTCCTTGGTGTAGCGCGCGCCGACTTCGAACTTCAGCGTATCGGTGATCTTGTAGCCAAGCTGGGCGAAGATGGCCTTGTCTTCGTTGCGGCCGTAATCGTCCCAGTGCGACTCGCCCGACAGAGTCGGCAGCACGGTCGATTCACCCCAGAAGCGATTATATTGGTGGACCTTGCTCTTCTGGTAATAGGCGCCGACGATCCAATCCAGGCGGCTGTCGGAGTCGGTGGAGGTCAGTCGCACTTCTTCCGAGAACTGACGGACGCCCTCGATGAAGTTGACGGGCTCGGCGAACAGCAGGGCGCCGGCGACATTGTAGCCGTTTGCCGGGCCAAGGCCGGTCTGGTCGTAGAGGGTGTAGGACTGGTTGTTGCGATAGCCGGTGATGCTCGAGAACCGGATGGTCGGCGTCACGTCCTTCTCGACCTTGCCAATGATGTCATAGGTCTTGTGTTCGGCGCGCTGCGGCGACGGCGCGGCGTCGCCCTTGAACTGCGGCCAGATCGGCAGGCTTTCGCGGATTGACAGTTTACGCCCGAGCTTGGCTTCGATCAGGCTGCGGGTCGAGGACCACGGCGTGAAGCTGGCCGGCAGGGTGGTGCTCTTCAGGCCCACCCGGTTGACGCCGTCATTGCTGTCCTTGGCGTAGTCGACATTCAGGCTGGCGCGCAGGTCGGAGTTTTCCGGCCTGTAGGCGACCTGGGCGCGCATCTGGACGGAGTCGAGGTTCTCGACATCGACATTGTGCAGGATGTCGTGCGCGTAGCCGCCGCGATGGATGGTCTGGAACGAGAAGCGGCCGGCCAGGGTGTTGGTCAGCGCACCGGTGAAATAGCCCTGGGTCTGGCGCAGGTCATAGTTGCCCAGGCTGACGGTGAACTTGCCCGACCGATCAAAGTTCGGCGCATTGCTGATGATGTTGACCGCGCCGCCGGCGACGTTCTTGCCCAGCAGGACGCCCTGCGGACCCCGAACGACCTCGATCCGCGAGACGTCGTAGAACGACGAGTTCAGATTGCCCGAGCGGCTGACATAGACGTCATCCACGAAGGTCGACACCGACTGGTCGGAGGTGGGGGAGCTGAGGCGGGTGTTGACCACGCCCCGGATGTTGATTTCGTTCGACTGCGGCGAGTTGGCCGTGAACGAGATGCCGGTCATGTTGTGGCCGAGGTCTTCCAGCGTCAGAACGCGATCCTTGGCCAGATTGGTCCCCGAGACCGCCGAGATCGAGATCGGCGTCGTCTG
The DNA here is from genome assembly GCF_965279145.1 of Caulobacter sp. Classification (NCBI taxonomy): domain Bacteria; kingdom Pseudomonadati; phylum Pseudomonadota; class Alphaproteobacteria; order Caulobacterales; family Caulobacteraceae; genus Caulobacter; species Caulobacter sp. The sequence continues at coordinate 35,622 of NZ_OZ257139.1, read as the reverse complement.
AACGTTCTCTTCGCGCTTTTGCGCGGTCACGATCAGCACTTCCAGGCTGGTGCTCTGCTCTTGCGGAGCGGGCGTCGGGGTCGGCGCCGCCAGCGCCGGCACGGCCATCGACATCCCGGCGAGCAGGGCGATGGCGGATGTGGTGTGTTGCAGTTTCACGTGTTTCTCTCCCCCGGACCCTTGCAGCGACGTGGGTCGCCAGGGTCCTTGTTGTTTTTCCGCGCGAGGCGGAAATCCTGTGATCGGGGGTGCGGCGTACCCGGGGATTCAGTCCGAAGGCGTCGTGATCAAGTGATCAACGGCAACTTGCATAACAGTGGCGAAATCGGCTCGCGCGGCACTGAGGTGCGAGCCCGCCGGCTGCGGACTTTCCTGGTTACGACTTTCCCCCACGCTATTTTTGGCTTGTCTACGCTTTAGAAGGATAGGTTTGTTTTTATCATCTCGTCAAGCAAGTCACTGGTTTAGGCCTTTGGCGTGTCACCCCTGAACGGGGCGTCGCGTCCTGAGAGCGCGGCGTGGCCTCGCGTCTCGAGAAAAGAGTTGTCAGCAATAGGTATTGTTATGCAAGTTAATTTTCGGGGTTGGACCGCGGCGTGTGGCCGGGGCGGCCCCTGGGAGGAATGAGATCATGTCGGCGACACTATCGACCGAGCAGATGATCGCGGCGGGCCGTGAGATGGCCGAGGCCTGGCGCGTGATGGACTGGCGCAAGGTCGCGGACATGTTCGCGGCCGACGGCGTGCTGCATTCGATGATGGTTGAGCCCATCGTTGGGCGCGAGGCGGTCTACAAGCGGGTCGCGGGCCTGGGCGATGGGCTGGAGTCGATCACGTTGAACATCCACCACATGGGGGTGATCGACGGGATCCTTTACATGGAACGCACCGACGAGTTCGTGATCCGCGGCAAGGCGGGCTCCGCGCCGGTCGTCGGCGTACTGGAATTCGAAGGCCCGCTGATCAAGGTCTGGCGGGAATATTACGATCGGGCCCACCTGCTGAAGGCCATGGGTCTGGCCGAGGATTTCGACGGCAAGACCCGCTAGGCGAAATCAATCCGGACGCCGTCCGAAACGGCGTCCCGGACTGGTCTTTAGCGCCCGAAGGCGCGCAGCTTTCCGGCCTGGGCGGAGTCCAGGTATTCGTCCAGGCGGGTGATGACACCGTTCTCGACCTTCACGACCACGCAGGCGTCCATGCCCCACGGGCTGCCGTCGGGCAGGGTGGCTTCCAGCACGTGCTGTTGCATGAAGCCGTCTGGCAGGGCCTCGCGCCGGGTAACCCGATAGTTGCGGTCGGGCAGGGTTTTGATGAACCAGTCCAGGACCTTCATGTTCTGGTCGACGGTCTGCTCGATGCCGTCGGTATTGTGCCAGAGCTTGGCGTCGGGCGCGTAGCAGGCGCGCACCGTGTCGGTGTCGCCGCTCTGGATCGCGCCCACGAAGCGTTCGGCGAAGTCGAGATAATATTGAGGGGTCATCGGGGTTCTCGGTTATCGGCCGGTGGTGACGCGCTCGCCCGACAGCGAGCGGCGCATCTGCAGTTCAAGGCCCTTGGGGTCGCGGGCCAGGTTGGCGCGAACGTCCACGGCCATGAAATCGGTATCGACTTCGTCGGCCCCGCGGCGGATGGCCTTGAGGGCCGCCTCGGCGATCGTGGCGGGAGTCTCCTTGAAGCCCTCGACATGGCTAGCCATGCGGGTGTCGACCGATCCGACGATCAGGGCCGTGACGCTGGTGTTCTGCGGCGCCAGTTCGGCGCGGACGCAGGTGCTCATGGCGCGGCCGGCGAATTTGGAGGGGCTATAGCCGCCCATGCCCGGCACGGCGACGATGCCGCCGGCCGACAGTACGTTGGCGATGGCGCTCTGCTTGTGCCGGGCCAGGATCGGCGCGAAGGCCCGACACATGGCCAGCGGTCCGAAATAGTTGACCTCCATCTCGGCGCGAGCGTTCGACAGGTCCGGCGCGCCCATCAGGGTCTGCATCGAGAAGAGGCCGGCGTTGTTGACCAGGATGCTGACGTCCTGGCACTGGGCGGCGGCGGCCTCGATCTGTTCGGGTTTGCTGACGTCCAGCGCGATGGCGACGACGCGGCCCGCGCCCTCGTCGACCAGGTGCTGCGCGTTCGCCACATCGCGACTGGCCACATACACCTTGGCCGCGCCCGCCCCGAGGAAGGCGCGCACGAAGGCTTCGCCGATTCCTCGGTTGCCGCCCGTGACCAGGGCGACGCTATCCTTGATTTCCATCCCGAATGTTCTTCTTTTTGAGGTTCGATGGTCAGGCGGCGATGAAGCCGTTGCGGATGAATTCGCGATCGGCCCAGACGCTGTGGGTGCCGCTGGAAATCTTGTGCGGCAGGGCGATGCGCACCACCGGTCCATCGGAGAAGCGCTTGCAATCGACCAGGATGCACTCGGATGTCTGGGTGTTCTCGTCGATGATGAAGCTGACCAGATAGCCGTCGTCTTCGTCCTTGGCGTTGATGCGCGGCACGAAGGGCGACTCGCTGGCGTAGCGGCCCTCGGACAGCTTCAGTTCCCATGACTCGCCGGTCTGCAGGTCGTGCTTGACGTAGCCGTTGAACAGGAACCAGCCGGGCTTGGTGGTGGTGCTGTAGGCGTAACGATAGGGCTTGCCGGCGTAGCGCTGGTTGAACATCCCGAATTCCAGGATGCGATCGTCCAGGTGCTTTTCCTGCGTCTCGCCGGTCTTCAGGTTGAAGCGCCAGCGGTGCAGCTTGGGCTTGAACGAGTGCTCGTCCAGGAAGCCCATCATGTGGCCGTGGCCGTCCGGCGCGTCGGCCAGCGGGCGGGGCGTGGGCTCTTCCTGGAAGTACCCGTCCATGACGATTTCGTCGCCGTCCTCATAGGCGTTGAGGAAGTGCAGGATATAGGTCGGGTCGGCCTCGAACCACTTGATGTCCTTGGTCTCGCCATGGCGCGGAATGACCGCGAAGCGTGACGGGATGCCTTCGTGTTCGCGCACCGCGTGGATGTTGCGCTTCAGCAGTTCCGCGTCCCAGAACACCGGCAGGTCGTTGAGGATCGAGTAGTTGGCGGTGAAGGCCATGTCGTGCGGCAGGCGTGGGCCGGGCAGGGGCACGGGCACGTAGTTGGTCAGCTTTCCGTGCCGATCGACGACGCCATAGTGCATGTAGGGCGCGTACTTCGAGTAGTTGAAGAACAGCAGTTCGCCGGTCGCCTCGTCGACCTTGGTGTGGGCCGAGACGCCGTCCAGCGGTCCCCAGCTGGCCACGCCGCCCTGTTCCAGGGTTTCGGGATCCAGCCAATAGGCCTCGCCGCACTGGTAGAAGGTCGAGACGATCTTGCCGCCGTGAACCACCACGTCGGTGGAGGAAGCATCCTTCATGCCGCCATGGGCGCCGAACCCGGGACGCAGCGACACGCCAGGACCATCCATCAACCCGCCCCACAGCGCCTGGCCGGCTTCCTGCTCGGCTTCGAAGCCGCGCGTGCGGACGAAACGGTTGCGATAGTTGGCCTTGCCGTCCTTGAAGCTGATCATGTGCAGCATGCCGTCCCCGTCGAACGGGTGGTAGCGTCCGAGCGGCTGCTGCACCGGGTTCTCGGAGTTGCGGACATAGAGGCCATCGATGTCATCGGGAATCTTGCCCTCGATGACGTCCAGGTCCGTGGCGTCGACCTCAGCGTGCTGAGGAGTCCATGCGCCGGTCAGATAGGGGTGGTTGCTGGGCCGCAGCGAGGTCTTCACAGGCGGCAGGCGCTCCATCTTCATGCGGGCTCTCCAAGTCTGATCGCGGCCGCCAAGAGGACCGCCCTTGAATTCAGCCTAGCAGCATGGTCTTGTTGTGCAAGTGACTGGTTGAGGTCGCGACATGAATTGTTGCGCGGGTCAGGTCGCGGCGGTCCCGGCAGAGGACCAGGAGGAAACGATGAAGCGGATTTTCGGTTTGGCGGCCATGGTCCTGACGCTGGCCATGACGGCGGCGGCGCCGGCCCGGGCTGCGGATACAGACGCCAGCAGGCTGGCGGTGGCGCGCGAGATGATCACGGCCTGGAAGGTCGCCGATTGGCGCAAGGTCGCCGACCTGTTCGCTGAAAACGGTTCCCTGCGATCGATGATGATCGAGCCGGTGGTGGGGCGCGCCGCGATCTATGATCGCATCGCCGCCCTGGGCAAGGGCGCGCCCGATGGCGTGACGCTCGACGTCGCCCACATGGGCGTCATCGACGGTCTGGTGTTCATCGAGCGCGTCGACCGCTTCGTCTACAATGGTCACGCGGGATCGACGCCGGTCGTCGGCGTGCTGGATATCCGCGACGGCAAGGTTCAGGAGTGGCGCGAATATTATGACCGCGCCTCCCTGCTCAAGGAAATGGGTGTGACGGCGAAGTAGCCGTCAGGACACCCGTTCGATCACCATCGCCGCACCGACGCCGACGCCTCCGGTCGCCACGACAAGACCAATGTCGGCGTCGAGTTGCGTCAGGTCGTCCAGCAGGGTTGTGGTCAGCACGGCGCCCGTCGCGCCCATCGGATGACCCATGGCCAGGTGGCCGCCATTGGGATTGACCTTGGACATGTCCGGACCGAAGTCGCGCTCGAACAGCACCGGGACGACCGCGAAGGCTTCCATGAATTCCACGGCGCCGACCTGATCGAGGGCCAGCCCCGCCCGGTCCAGGGCGCGGGTCATGGCCTTGAAGCCCGCCGTCAGCTGCATGACACGGTCATCGGCGCTTTCCGCGACCGAACGGATCCGGGCCAGGGGTGTCAGGCCCAGGCGTTCCCCGGCCGCCTTGCTGCCCACAAGCACCAGCGAAGCCCCGTCGGCGATCGGCGGGCAGTGGGCGACCGAATGCAGGTGCTCGATCTTGCCGACGGCTGGCCGGTGCGTTTGCAGGATCTCATCGAATCCCTGGGCTCCCGGTTCGGCGAACACGGGCGGCAGCCGCGTCAGCGCGGCGCCGTCGCCAAAGTCGCGGATGTTCTCGTCGTGGGCCAGAACCACGTCGCCATCGGCTTTCGTGACAGGAATGACCCGGCCGGCGTAGCGTCCCTCGCGCCAGGCCAGGGCGGCCCGCTGGTGAGACCGCAGCACCGCCGCGTCCATCGCCGGTCGGTCGATGCCTTCCCGCGTGGCCAGCAGGTCCGCCGCCACGCCCACCGGCGCCCAGCCCATCGAGGAGGCCAGCGTCATGTCCGTATAGTAGTCGGCCGTGTCGGCCAGGAAGGTGACCTGAGACATGCTCTCGGCCCCGCCGGCCAGGGCCAGATCGACTTGGCCGGACGCCACCCGACGGGCGGCGTCGGCGATGGCGCTGAGCCCCGAGACGCAGAAATTGTTGATCGTCAGGCACGGCAGGTCGTCGGGCAGGCCGGCCTGGATCCGCGCGGCCAGAGCCACGTGTCCGCCCTGAACGCCCACCTGGGTGACGCAGCCTAGGGTAAGGTGCTCGATCGCGGAGATGGCGTCCGGGCCGTTGCGACGCTCGAGGGCGCGCACCAGTTGCGCGACCAGCTGGGCGGGAGTCACCTCGGCGAGCGATCCGCCGGCCCGTCCCTTGCCGCGTGGCGTTCTCACGGCGTCATAGATGTAGACAGACATGGAAACTCTCCGCCCGGATCAGGGTCGCTAGGATTACCTAAGTCTTTTAAACGAAGTTACTGCGCCGAGGGAAGCGTGATGCCGCCCGGGATTTCGCGAACGCGTTTAAAGGCGATGGGGGAATGGTGGTCGCGACAGGGATTGAACCTGTGACATCCTGCGTGTGAAGCAGGCGCTCTCCCGCTGAGCTACGCGACCTAACCGTTTCGGGCGGTTCCGAAGAACCTTTCTCGCCGGGTCGAAAGACCGATCCGCGAGAGGGACGGGCCTATAGCCCGGTGTTTGGCCGGGGGCAAGAGGTCAAGAGGTCGATACAGGCCTTTGGCACATCCAAAAAGCTGTGGATGACCAGATCGCCGCCCAGGGTCTCGACGGGGTCCTCGGTGTAGCCGAAGCTGACCAGCAGGGCAGGGACCTTGGCGCGCACGGCCACCAGGGCGTCGTTGATGCTGTCGCCGACCATCACCGCGCGCCGCGGATCGCCGCCCACGGCCTGGATCGCGGTCAGCACGTGAACCGGGTCGGGCTTGGCGGCCGGCGAGCGATCCGCGCCGATCACGGCGTCAAAGGCGCTCAGCAGGTCAAGCGCGTCGAGCAGGGCGACCGACAGGTTGGTCAGCTTGTTGGTGCAGACTACCAGCCGGGCGCCGGCGGTGCGCAGGTGGGCGAGCGTCTCGACCACACCAGGAAAGGGCGCGCTCTCCTGAGCGATGCGATCGAGATAGACGGCGATGAAGCGCTCGACCAGTTTCGGCGCCGTCAGGGCGTCCAACGGCTGGCCCGCGGCGGCGAAGCCGCGCTCCAGCAGGGCGCGGGCGCCGCGTCCGACCATCAGGCGAACCTCGTCGAAGGGGAGGGCGGGGAAGCCCTCTTCGGCGAGAATCATGTTCAGCGCCCCGACAAGGTCCGGCGCGGTGTCGACGAGGGTTCCGTCGAGATCGAAGGCGATCGTGGCGCCGTTCAGGGCTTGAAGGTCATGCATTGATCTGGCCTTTCGGCTAAACGGCCGGCTAATGCAACGCTGGTCAGCCCGCAGGGAGTCGCCAGGACCATGAGCACCGCCGCTTCAAGCCGCCCCAGGGCCGCCGTGATCCTCGCCGCCGGACAGGGTACGCGAATGAAATCGCCGACGCCCAAGGTGCTGCACAAGATCGCGAGCCGGACCCTGCTGGACCACGCGATTGACGCGGCCGAGGCCCTGGGTTGCGCCCGGATCATCGTCGTGGTCGGCGCCCACAGCCCCGGCGTGGGCGTCCATGCCCGCGCACGTCTGGGCGAGGCTTCGGTCGTCATCCAGGACCCGCCACGGGGCACCGGCCACGCCGTGCTGGCGGCGCGCGAGGCCCTGGCCGATTTCGACGGCGACGTCGTGGTGACCTTTGCCGACTGCCCGCTACTGACCGCCCCGGTGATCGCGCCGCTGTTCGACCTGCGCGCCGCCGGCGCCGACGTGGCCGTTCTGGGCTTCGAGGCCGCCGATCCGGGCGCCTATGGCCGCCTGATCCTGGCCCCCGGTCATGTGTTGCTGCGCATCGTCGAGGCCAAGGACGCCGACGACGGGGTCAAACAGGTCAAGCACTGCAATTCCGGCGTCCTGGCCGCCGACCGCGCCACCCTGTTCGACATCCTGGCCAAGGTCGGCAACGACAACGCCAATGGCGAATACTACCTGACCGACGTCGTCGGCATCGCCCACGGGCAGGGGCTGTCGACCCGCGCGACCTTCGCGGCGGAGGCTTCGGTGCAGGGCGTCAACTCCCAGGCCGAGCTGGCCGCGGCCGAGGCGGTCTGGCAGAAGCGCCGTCGCAACGCCCTGATGGTCGAGGGCGTGACCATCCCCGCGCCCGACACCGTGCACCTGGCCTGGGACACCCAGATCGCCCCCGGCGTCACGGTCGAGCCGTTCGTGGTGTTTGGGCCCGGCGTCAGCGTCGCGACGGGCGCGGTGATCAAGGCCTTCAGCCACCTGGAAGGCGCCAGCGTGGGCGAGGGGGCCCTGATCGGTCCCTATGCCCGTCTGCGGCCCGGGGCCGAGATCGGCGCGGAGGCGCACATCGGCAACTTCGTCGAGGTCAAGAAGGTCAAGGTCGGGGCCGGCGCCAAGGCCAATCATCTGAGCTATCTGGGCGACGGCACCGTGGGCGAGAAGGCCAATATCGGGGCCGGCACGATCTTCTGTAACTACGACGGCTTCGACAAGTTCGAGACGCATGTGGGCGCGGGCGCTTTCATCGGCTCCAACAGCGCCCTGGTCGCGCCGGTGCGCATCGGCGACCGCGCCATGACCGGTTCGGGCTCGGTGATCACCAAGGATGTTCCCGAGGGCGCTCTGGCGATCGCCCGGGGCGAGCAGAAGAACAAGAGCGAATGGGCCGACGCCTTCCGGGCCGTGAAGCTGGCGAAGAAGGCCAAGGCTGCGAAAAAGGACAAGAAATGAGCGCCGACGATCAAAAGCGCCTGTCGGGCGAAGCGGCCGCCGAGCTGGTCGAGAGCGGCATGGTGGTGGGCCTGGGCACGGGCTCAACGGCCGCCTGGTTCGTGAAGGCCCTGGCGGCCCGCAAGCTGGACATTCGCGGCGTGCCGACCTCCGACGCCACCGCCAATCTGGCCCGTGAACTGGGCATCGCCCTGACGGCGCTGGACGACGTCAAGGCGGTCGACCTGACCGTCGACGGCGCCGACGAGATCGGTCCGGGCCTCTCCCTGATCAAGGGCGGTGGCGCGGCCCTGCTGCGCGAGAAGCTGGTCTGGGAAGCGTCCAAGCGCTGCGTGGTCATCGCCGACGCGGCCAAGCACGTGAAGGTGCTGGGCAAGTTTCCTTTGCCGATCGAGGTCGTGCGTTTTGGGCACATTCACACCGGCCAGCGTTTGGCCGACATCGCGGCCGAGTTCGAGCTGCCGCCCCCGCGCCTGCGCATGGCCGACCGGGGCGTAGTGGTTACCGACGGCGGCAACCTGATCTACGACATGGCCTCAGGCAAGATCGACGAGCCGGCCGCCCTGGCCTCGGCCCTGAAGGCCGTGACGGGCGTTGTCGACCATGGCCTGTTCCTGGACCTCGCCGACGAGGCGCTGCTGGGCACGGACGATGGCGTGGTGCGGCTGGCCCCCTGAATACCTAGATAGAGCGCCGACCTGTCCTCAAGCCTGCTGGAGCCTTCGATGGCTGACTACGACTTCGATCTCTTCGTCATCGGCGCCGGCTCCGGCGGTGTGCGCGCGGCGCGTCTTGCGGCTCTGTCGGGGGCCAAGGTCGCCGTGGCCGAGGAGTACCGCGTCGGCGGGACCTGCGTCATCCGCGGCTGCGTGCCCAAGAAGTTCATGGTCTATGCCAGCGAGGTGTCGAGCCAGCTGAAGACCGCCAAGGGCTATGGCTGGACCGTCGGCGAGGCCAGCTTCGACTGGAAGAGCTTCCTGCACGACAAGGACGTCGAGATCGCCCGCCTGTCGGGGATCTATGTCACCAACCTGCAGAAGGCCGGCGCGCACCTGTTGCATGGCAAGGCCAGGCTGCTCGACACCCACACCGTCGAGGTCGAGGGCAAGGACGCCGGTCGCTACACCGCCCGCAAGATCCTGATCGCCACGGGCGGTCGCCCCGTAAAGCCGGACTTCCCCGGCGCCGACCTGGGCATCACCTCCGACGAGGCCTTCCACCTGCCGACCTTGCCCAAGCGGGTTCTGGTGGTCGGCGGCGGTTATATCGCGGTCGAATTCGCGGGCATCTTCAACGGCCTGGGCGTCGAAACCACGCTGCTCTATCGCGGGGCCAACATCCTGCGCGGCTTTGACGACGATGTTCGCTCGCACCTGGCCGACGAACTGGAAAAGCGCGGGATCAAGGTGGTGCTGGGCTGCTCGCACCAGAGCATCGAGCAGACCGAGGCGGGCCTTGTGAGCACGCTCAGCAATGATCTGACCTTCGAGACCGACGTGGTGATGTTCGCCACCGGCCGCGAACCCTATGTCGAAGGCCTGGGCCTGGACACCGTCGGTGTGGAGCTGAACGAACGTGGCGCGATCGCCGTGAACGGGCAGTCGCGCACCAGTGTCGAGAGCATCTGGGCTGTCGGCGACGTCACCGATCGGATCAACCTGACCCCTGTCGCCATCCGCGAAGGCGCGGCCTTCGCCCAGACCGAATTCTACAACAATCCGACCGCCTTTGATCACGATCTGGTCGCTTCGGCGGTGTTCTCACAGCCCCCCGTTGGCGTGGTGGGCCTGAGCGAGGCCGAGGCGCGCCACGCGTTCGGCAAGGTCGACATCTATCGCTCGATCTTCCGGCCCATGAAGGTGACCTTCTATGGCGGTCAGGACCGCTGCCTGATCAAGCTGGTGGTCAAGCAGGACGACCAGAAGGTGGTCGGCGTTCACGTGGTGGGTCCGGACTCGCCCGAGATCATCCAGATGGCCGCCATCGCCGTGAAGATGGGCGTTACCAAGGCCCAGTGGGACTCGACCTGCGCCGTTCACCCGACGCTGGCCGAAGAACTGGTCACCATGCGCGAGAAGTATGTTCCGGCCGAGGTGGGCGGGGCTGGATGAGGTCTTCCGCCGGCCCGGAACGGTCCACGACATGGCTGGGCGGCGTCGCGGTGTTCACCATCGTGCTGACGCCGTTCGTGGCCTATCTCGCTCCCAACGGGTTTGCCCCGTTGTTGACGCTGGCCGGATTGCTGTGTCTGCCGGCCCTGGCCCGCTCGCGTCCGGGCTCGCCGCCGATGATGGCGCTGTTCGTCCTGGTGATGTGGGCTCTGATCAGTCTGGTCTGGAGCCCCGCGGCGCCGCATGTCGCTGATCTGAAGAAATATGAGGATCTGGAGGGCGTCACCGCCCTGAAGCTGTTGTTCCAACTGGCCTTCTACGGCTCGGCGGTCGCGGCGCTGGGGCAGCTTTCCGAGCGCTCCAAGGCCCGCGCCGGCACGGTGATGGTCGTGTGTGTCCTGGCCCTGGCCCTGCTGGTGGCCCTGGACGGGATCAGCGCGGCGGCGTTTTACCGGTGGCTGCGCGTCCTGATCCACGACCCGGAGCGTCCGGACCTGGCGATCGTCAAGGTCTCGATGCCGACCTATGCCCTGGCCTTGCTGTTCTGGCCCGCGGCGCGGATCATGAGCAGCCGGGGCTGGACGCCGGCGGTCTTTGTCCTGCTGGCCGCGACCGTCATCGCGGCGTTCTCGACCAGCGCCGACGCGAGCTGGACGGCGCTGACGCTGGGGGCGTTCGCCTGGCTGAGCGTTCGATATCTGGGCAAACCCGCGGCGCGGGTCCTGGTGGCGGCGGTCGCCGCGCCTTTCGTGCTGGGGCCGGTGTTGCTGCTATGGGGCGTTCATTCCGGCTTTGTCGCCTGGCTGCATCGGCACGTGCCGCGCTCTTGGGACATGCGCCTGGATATATGGGCGTTCACGGCCAACCAGGTACAGCAGCACGCCATTCGCGGCTGGGGCATTGATGCAAGCCGGACCTTTGGCCCCGCGATCCCGCTGCACACCCACAACGCCGCCATGCAGCTGTGGCTGGAGCTGGGCGCGGTGGGCGCGGCGATCGGCGGGGTCTTCTTCAGCTGGGTCGCCTATCGGATCGTGGCGGTCACCGGCGCGTCCCGCCGGGATGGGGCCATGGCGGCGGGAGCCCTGATCACCTATGTGGTGATCGGCGGCGTCAGCTTCGGCGTCTGGCAGGAGTGGTGGCTCGCGCTGGGCGCCTTGGCGGTGATTGGGTGTGGTTTCGCGCTGGGCCTGAAGTCGCCGACCCCCTCTCGTCAGGGAGAATTTTCCCGCTCGCGTTAAAAAGCGGCTATCGGCCGCATGAATTTTGCCTTTTCCTCGCGGTTACGCTAAAAGCCGCTCCCTTTGAAGCTGTAGAGCCTGTCATGACCTCGCGTTGGACCCCCGCCACCTGGAGAGCAAAACCCGCCAAGCACATCCCGTCCGACTATCCGGACGCGGGCGCTGTGGAGCGGGTCGAGCAGACGCTTCGCCAGATGCCGCCGCTGGTGTTTGCGGGCGAGGCGCGCCGTCTGAAGAGCCTGCTGGGCGATGTGGCCGAGGGCCGAGCGTTCCTGCTGCAGGGCGGCGACTGCGCCGAGAGCTTCAAGGAATTCCACGCCGACAACATCCGCGACACCTTCCGTCTCATCCTGCAGATGGCGGTGGTGCTGACCTTCGCCGGCGGCAAGCCGGTGGTGAAGGTGGGCCGGATCGCGGGCCAGTTCGCCAAGCCGCGCTCGGAGCCGATCGAGACGATCGATGGCGTCACCCTGCCGTCCTATCGGGGCGACAACATCAACGGCATGGACTTCACGGCCGAGGAGCGCGCGCCCGATCCGGAGCGCCTGCTGAAGGCCTATGGCCAGTCGGCGGCGACCCTGAACCTGCTGCGGGCCTTCGCCAACGGCGGCTATGCCGACCTGCACAACATCCACCGCTGGACCCTGGGCTTCGTCGGCGACAGCCCGCAGGGCGCGCGATACCGCGAGCTCAGCGACAAGATCAGCGAAAGCCTGGCCTTCATGGCCGCCATCGGCGTGACCCCGCAAAGCCATCCTGGCATGCATCAGGTGGAATTCTTCACCAGCCACGAGGCCCTGCTGCTGGGCTTCGAGGAAGCCATGACCCGCGTCGACAGCACCTCGGGCGATTGGTACGACACCAGCGCCCACCTGTTGTGGATCGGCGAGCGCACGCGTCAGCTGGATGGCGCGCACATCGAGTTCATGCGCGGCGTCAAGAACCCGATCGGCCTCAAGTGCGGTCCGACCATGGAAGGCGACGACCTGCTGCGCCTGATCGACGTGCTCAACCCGCAAAACGAGCCGGGCCGCCTGACCCTGTACGGCCGCTTTGGCTCCGACAAGATCGCCGATCGCCTGCCGCGCCTGATGAAGGCGACCAAGGCCGCCGGCCGTTCGGTGGTCTGGGCCACCGACCCGATGCACGGCAACACCCTGAAGGCGTCGACCGGCTACAAGACCCGGCCGTTCGACCGCATCCTGTCGGAAGTGAAGTCGTTCGTGGAGATCGCCCACGCCGAGGGCGTATATCCGGGCGGCGTGCACCTGGAGATGACCGGTCAGAACGTCACCGAATGCCTGGGCGGCGCCCGCGCCGTCTCGGAAACCGATCTGGCCGATCGCTACCACACCCACTGCGATCCGCGCCTGAACGGCGAGCAGGCCCTGGAACTGGCGTTCCTGGTGGCCGAGAAGCTGAAGTCGGACCGCGACGACCAGCGCCGCCTAGCCGCGGGCTAATCCTGCATCGGGCGTGAAACAGCGTGCTCTGGCGCTGTTTCACGCCCGCGTGTAGCCTCCCGTTTCGGGAGGATCGGGATGGGTGAAACGCTCGACGGGCGCCGCGCGCTGATGGGGTTGATCGCCGCGACCGCCGCCGCGCCCGGCCTTGCGCTGAGCGCCCAGACCCTCCCGGCCACGTCTCCCGCCGATCCGCTGAAATATCTCGACACGGCGGGGCGTCTGACTGTTCAGGCTCGCGTCAACGGCCAGGGGCCCTTTGCCTTCATGGTCGATACCGGCGCCAACAGCTCCGTCATCGCTTCGGAAATCGCTGATCAACTGGGGCTGACGCGCGGCCCGCGCGGCGAGATGCACGGCATCGCCGGCGCCCAGGCCGTCGACACGGTCAGGATCGAGCAACTGGCCGTCGGTCGGCGCATCCGAAAGGCCATGACCCTGTCTGTCCTGCCCCGCAGCACGCTCGGCGCGGACGGCATCCTGGGCCTGGAATGGCTGGGGCGGAGCAGTCTGCTGCTGGACTACGCTCGGCGGCGGATGACCGTCGGCGAGGGGTTGCCAGTGCCCGACGATCAGACCTTCGCCGTCAAGGCGCGGTTGCAGCGCAGCGGCCTGACCCTGATCGACGCCTTCCTGCCCAGTCGCCGGGTCATCGCCTTTGTCGACAGCGGGTCCACCACCACGGTCGGCAATCTGGCGCTGCTGGAGGAGGCGCTCCGCCACGACTCGGTCCTGGGCCCGACCGTCGAGACCCAACTGCGCAGCGTCACGGGCCAGGTTCTGCCCGGACGCCTGGCCGTTCTCTCCCGCCTGATCCTGGGGAAGATCATCCTGCGCAGGGTTCCCCTGGTGATCGGTCCGATTCACACTTTTGATTTTTGGGGTATGCACGACGAGCCGGCGATGCTGATCGGATCGGACATCCTTCAAAAATTCCAGATGGTGGCGATGGATTTCAGGGCCGGCGAAGTGCGCTTCCGCGTCTTTGACCACTAGGGCGCGAGCCGCGTCACGGCTTAGACCAAAAGACCCAGGCCGCGTCTTGACCCGCCGCGCGGCGCTCTCCAATGGTTGTTTGAATGGAGGGTCCTTATGCGTTTGCAGGCTAGGTTGAGGCGTGAGTGGCGGTTCCTCAAGGGGCTGACCCGGACGCTCAAGCGCGTGAAGTCGATCGCTCCTGACAGCGCCAACCTGATCTGCGACGATCTGGAAGCGGCGGTCGATCGTTGGTCGGCCAACCCCGCCATCACTTTCGAAGGCAAGACCATCACCTATGGGGAGATGGATGCGATCGCCAACCGCTACGCCCACTGGGCCAAGGGGCTGGGCATCACCCGCGGGCAGACCGTCGCCCTGTTCATGCCCAACCGCATCGAATATCTGGCGATCTGGTACGGCCTGTCGAAGGTGGGCGTCGCCACAGCGCTGATCAATAACCAGCTGACCGGGCCGGCTCTGGCGCACTGTTTGAACATCTCTCAGGCCCTGCACTGTATCGTCGACAGCGAAACCTCGCCCTGTTTCGAGCAGGTCAAGGACGGCCTGGGACGCCACATTCAGCAATGGGTTTTGGGGCCCGTCCATGGCGACCAGCGCGATCTGGTCAACGCCCTGAAGAGCTGCAGCCAGCTGCGTCCCGATCGCGAGACGGCCCGCGGCGGCATCACCGCCAAGGACACCGCGCTCTACATCTTCACCAGCGGCACGACGGGCCTGCCCAAGGCCGCGCGCATCAATCACATGCGCGCCCAACTCTATATGCGCGGCTTTGCCGGGTCGACCGACGCGCGCCACACCGACCGCATCTATGTGACCCTGCCGCTCTACCACGCCACCGGCGGCCTCTGCGCCATGGGCGCGGGCCTGCTGACGGGCGGGTCGATCGTGCTGAAGAAGAAGTTTTCGGCCACGCACTTCTGGAGCGATATCCGCGCCGAGAACTGCACCATGTTCGTCTATATCGGCGAACTGTGCCGCTATCTGGCCAATCAGCCCGTCAGCGACAACGAGACCAACCACAAGATCCGCCTGATCTTCGGCAACGGCCTGCGCCCCGATGTGTGGGATGACATGCTGGACCGCTTCAAGGTTGGCGGCGTGCTCGAGTTCTACGGCGCCACCGAGGGCAATGTCTCGTTCTTCAACTTCGACGGCCGGCGGGGCGCCATCGGGCGGATCCCGAGCTATCTGAAGGCCAAGTTCAATACCCGTATCGTCAAGTTCGACGTCGAGGCCGAGATGCCGGTGCGCGGGCCGGACGGTTGCTGCATCGAGGTGGCGCCGGACGAGGTCGGGGAGTGTATCGGCCATATCGGGGGCGACGCCCGGTCCAACTTCACCGGCTATGCCGACAAGTCCGCCACCGAGAAGAAGGTGCTGCGCGACGTCTTCGCCAAGGGCGACGCCTGGTTCCGCACCGGCGACCTGATGCGCACCGACAGCGACGGCTATATCTATTTCGTCGACCGCATCGGCGACACCTTCCGCTGGAAGGGCGAGAACGTCGCCACCAGCGAGGTCTCCGAACGCCTGGCCGGGGCGCCGGGCGTGCTCGAGGTCAATGTCTATGGGGTCAAGATCGGCAACCTGGACGGCAAGGCGGGCATGGCCTCGCTGGTCGTCGGTCCCGAGTTCGACATCGCGGCCCTGAGCGAGCAGATCGACCGGGAACTGCCCGCCTATGCCCGACCGATCTTCGTGCGCTTGCAGCGCGAGATCGAGACCACCGGCACCTTCAAGTACCGCAAGATCGACCTGGTTACAGAAGGTTTTGACCCGGCCCTGGTCAGGGACCCGCTATATTTCCGCGATCCCGTGAAGGGTTATGTGAAGATCACCAAGACGGTTTACGCCAAGATCGTCGCGGGCGGCTTCAAGCTCTGAGAAGAACTTTACATTTCAAAGTGCGTGGCGTATCCGTCCTTTATCGATGGATCGACAAGGGCCTGCGCCGTGACCGAAGAAATGAAGGCCATACGCGACGATATCGCGTTCATGCGCGCCCTGGCCGAGGAGGGGCGCCAAGCCCCTCTGCTGGGCGGCTCGATGCTCGTCAGCGCCGGGGCTATTTTTGGAACCGCCAGCCTCTTTCAGTGGGCGATCCTGGCCAAGGTGCTGCGCGTGCCGTCGGTGGCGCTCATGATGGTGTGGATCGCCGCGCTGGTGCTGCACATGATCATGATCATCGTGCTGAAGCGTGGCATCAACACCAAGCCCGGGGCCGGATCGTCCGGCAATCGCGCGATGCGCAATGCGTGGATGGGCGTGGGCTGGGGCTGTTTTGTCATCTTCTTCGCCCTGGGCGTGGCCAGCTGGAAGACCCGCGACATCAACCTGATCAACTTCTCGCCGTCGATCGTCCTGGCGCTGTACGGCGGGGCCTGGTCCGTCGCCGCCGCGATGTCCCGCGCGATCTGGCTGAAGTTCGTCGCGGTCGCCTCCTTTGTTGGCGCGGTCATGATGGCGGGGCTGATGGGCAGCACCTGGATCTGGCTGGCCTATGCCGCAGCCCTCTATCTGCTGGTGATGGTCCCGGGCTTGGTGCTGATGCGCCAGGAGCCCTCCGATATCGTCTGAGAGGTGGGTGATGGACGATTTCGAGATCGATCAGATAGACGAGGTCATCCATGGGCGCGTGCGCCTGGGGATCATGGCCTATCTGTCGGGAGCCGAGACGTCCGACTTCAACGCGCTTAAGGCCAAGCTGTCGGTCACCGACGGCAACCTGTCGGTTCACCTGCGCAAGCTCGAGGACGCCGGCTATGTGGCCATCGACAAGAGCTTCGTCGGTCGCAAACCCCTGACGCGGGTCAGCCTGACCGACAGTGGCCGCACCGCCTTCAGCCTCTATCTCGACGCCATCGGCAAGCTGGTGGACTCGCGCTGAAAACCGTTCGTCCAAATCGCGCCCTGGCCCGTATCTTGACGCACAGGCAAGGGCGGAGACGAGCGTGACGGATGGTTCAATGACGCGACGCATCGGTGTGACGGCGCTTGCCAGTTCCCTCGCGGCGGCCTGTTCGCCGCTCTCGATGTTCGCGACCCTGACGCCGAAGGACGCCGCCAGGGCTCCGACGCGGGGCGCGGCCTACGGGCCGGGCGCGCGCCAGCGGCTTGACGTCTTCGCCCCACCGAACGCATCCGGCGCCGAGCCGGTGGCGATCTTCTTCTATGGCGGATCCTGGGATTCCGGCCGGCGCGGCGACTATGCCTGGGCGGGCAGGGCGCTGGCGGCCCAGGGCTTTCTGACCCTCGTGCCGGACTACAGGCTCTATCCTCAAGTGCGCTTCCCGGACTTCCTCGATGACTGCGCGATGGCCGTCCGCTGGACGGCCGATAATGCCGCCGGGCTGGGCGGGGATCCTCGGCGCATCGTCCTGATCGGCCATTCGGCCGGCGCCTACAACGCCGCCATGCTGGCGCTGGACCCGCGCTATCTGAAGGCGGCGGGAGTCGAGCCGCGGGTCATTCGCGGATTGGCCGGCCTGTCGGGACCCTATGATTTCCTGCCGCTGGATGGGCCGATCACCCAGCGCACCTTTGGCGAGGCGAAGGACCTGGAGGCCACCCAGCCGACGCGCTTTGCAAGCGCGAGCGCCCCGCCCGCCTTTCTGGCCACGGGCGACGCCGACACAACCGTGCGCCCACGCAACACCCGCAAGCTGGCGGCCGCCCTGCGCGGCGTGGGCGTCACGGTCGAGGAGCGCTACTATCCGGGTCTGAACCACGCCGACACGGTTCTGGCCCTGTCGCGCCCCTTCCGGGCCAGAACCCCGCTGCTGAGCGAGATGACGGCCTTCCTGAAAGCTTCGGTCGCCTAGCGCCCGCTAGCCGCAGGTCTCGCCGTTCAGCTTGCGCTGATAGGCTTCGGCCAGGCTCAGATAGGGCGGCAGGAAGGTGTGGACCGCTACCGCCTTGCCGTCGCCCGTCACCCCGGCCACGCCCGCCCGCATCTCGAAGTGCAGGTGGATGGTGGTGGGCGTGCCGCCGAAGTCGTTGGATACCTTGCCCAGCTTCTGCCCCGCCGTGACCTTGTCGCCTTCCTTCACGGCCAGGGTCGTCATCTGCATGTGCAGGTAGCGATAGGTGTAGTGCGGCGCGGTCTTGGCCACGAGCGTGACGGTATAGGTCCCGATGTCGGTGATCGTGCCGGCCTCGGTGGCCACCGCCCAGTGCTCGTTCTTCTTGCAGGTGGCCGGGCGGATATCCTGGCCCTGGTGGCCGGTCCCCGACCCGCACAGCGGGTTGGAGCGCGAGCGCGCCTCGCAGAAGTTGTCCCGCCAGGGCAGGGTGTAGTTCATGCTGTCGCACTGGCTGGTCTTGCCCGGGGGCGCCATGCCACCGCCGGCTCCATAGACTTGCGAGTTGGCGAATCCGGCCTCGGCCAGAGGCCAGCACATGCTCGGCGACCAGACCGTGCGGTCCAGATAGCCCGAACCCTGTCCCGACGGCAGTTGACCGGCCGGATTGTGCTCGAAGGTGGCGGGCGAGGGCGCGGGCGGGGCATCCGGCTGCACCGGATCGCCGGGGCTGGGCGGCAGGGGCTCTGAGGCTTCCTGCTCGGCGCCGCCTTCGGAGGGCGCATCGTCGGCCTGGGGCGGCCCCGGTTCGGCCGAGGGTGGCTTGGGCGGACCGTCGGCGGGCTTGGGCGTCTTGGGATCGCAGGCGGTCAGGGTCAGGGTCGCCAGCATGGCCAGGGCCAGCGGCAGGGGCTTGCGCAGGTCGTTCATCGCTAGCCTCCCAGTCCGGCTTCAGCGCGGGCGGCGGCGCCCAACATCACGGTGGTGGTCTTGCTGACCAGGCCCAGCACATAGTTCTCGTCGGCGCAGCGCGGGTCGCCGGCCGCCTCGCAGCGCACCTCGACCGTGTAGAGCACGCCATAGCGGACGAAGCTGGCCAGCTGGCCGTCGACCGTGCGCTGCACCGTCAGGCCTTCGGGGCCGGCCGCATCCACCTTGAGCGGCTTGGCGGCGGGCAGGGGGATGATCGCCGTCGTGCCGCTCAGCGAGATGCCGGCGCCCGGCGCGTCGGCGGTGATCGTGTAGTAGTCGCCGAAGCTGTAGATCCGCGCCCCGGCGGTCAGCTTGGCGTCGTTGGGCAGCAGGATCGGCACCTTGGTGGCGTCGACCTCGGCCTTGTTGAGGTTCCCCGCCAGGGTGTCCGAGGCCCCCCCGCTGCGCCGCAGGCCGCCCACGGCGCCTTGCCAGTCGACCGGGCCCTTGGGCGGCGTCGATCGGGGCGGAACATTGGTCAGAGGGGGGCGCGTCACGATGGGCGCCCCCGCCGCGTTCACCGGCGCGCCGGTTGTCGGGTTCACGCGTGTCTGCGCCGTGACTTTCGAGACGATCGACGCCCCGACGCCCACCGTCGCGACGACCACAGCCGCCGCGATCAACAATCGTCCGTTACGCATGGCCCCCACCACATAACCCCGTTCTTTCAACCCTAGCGCGGATGGCGCGCGCTGTTAACCCTTTCGGCGCCCGCCCTGCGATTGAACCGGCGCGGGCTTGTGTCTATATGGCCCGACTGCTTGTGGGCCATGTGTGTGGCGGCCTCTATAAAACTCATAATCGTCAAGGGGATAGAGTTCTCGCCATGCTGCTGACCATGCTGAAAGCCAAGCTTCACCGCGCCACGGTCACCCAGGCCGATCTGGACTATGAAGGGTCGATCGCCATCGATCGCGACCTGCTGGACGCCTCGGGGATCCTGCCCAACGAGCAGGTCGACGTGCTCAACGTCACCAACGGCGCGCGGTTCACCACCTATGCGATCGAGGCTCCGCGCGGCTCCAAGGTGATCGGCGTCAACGGCGCCGCCGCCCGCCTGGTGCAGAAGAACGACCTCGTCATCGTGGTCACCTACTGCCAGATGCCGGCCGAAGAGGCCCGCAACTACGCGCCGACCGTGGTGTTGCTGGACGAAGGCAACCTGATCAAGAAGGCGGCCTGAGCGTGCGCCGCCTGGCCGGTCTCGCCGTCATCGCCGGCCTTCTGGCCGGGTGCGCGCCCAAGCTTCCGGACGGCATCGACGAGGCCCGGCTGACCGAGCTGGTCGGTCGCGCGATCGGCTCGCCCTCGACCTGCGTGCTGATCTCGGACGCGGCGGGCAAGGTGGTCTGGCGCGGCGGCGGCTACATCACCTGCGCCCGCAACCTGCCCAGCTGCCAGGGCGGAGCGCCGGTGACGGCCGAGGCGGTGCTCAACACTTCGCTGAAGGGGCCGTCGCGCTTCCTCAGCTGCCCCAGCGACGCCGGCGGCGCCAACACCGTGGGCTGGGCCATGGGGCCAGTTCCGGCCAGCGAGGGCAAGGCCCCAAGCGGACTGCGATACGTCGCGGTGATGGAAGGCGAACGCGCCCTGCCGGGCCGCGAGGTCCAGGACCGCGTCGAGCACGCCTTCACCCGGTCGGGCTTCTAAAGAAAACGCCCTCGCGCCGCCGTGGCGGGCGAGGGCGGTTCAGTCCCTAGCGGGCGACCTCATAGGTCGCCGAGACGTCGATCCGCACCTTCAGCTCGCCGCCGGCGATCGCGGTGGAGTCGGCCATCTCGCGCTTGGCCATGGCGAACATGGGCGCCGGTTGCGGGGCGGGCGCATAGCCGCCGCCTTCGCCCAGGCTGACCATCCGCACGATCTTGTAGCCAGTGGCCTTGGCGTAGAGGTCGGCCTTGGCCTGCAGGGCCTTGACCGCCTCGAGGCGGGCGGCGTTCTCGGCCGCGTCCGGGTTCTGCAGGCCAAAGCTGACGCCGCCGACGGTATTGGCGCCGGCCGAGACCGTGGCGTCGACCGCCTGGCCCAGCTTGTTGAGGTCACGCACGATGACGGTCACCTGGTTGCTGACCTGATAGCCGGTGAACTTGGGCGGCTGGTTCTGCTCGTAGGCATACTGCGGATTGACGTTCAGGTTCGAGGTCTGGATGTCGCGATCGGCGATGCCGGCCTTCTTCAGGGCGGCGATCACCTGGTTCATCCGCGCGCCATTGGCCTTCAGCGCGCCGGCGGCGGTCATCTCCTCGTTCTGCACGCCCAGGGTGATGGTGGCCATGTCGGGGGCCACGCGGCTCTCGCCATAGGCCGACAGGTTGAAGGTCGAGGCGCGGAAGGCCGCGTCCTGGGCCATGGCGGGCGCGGCCGAGAGGGCCAGCACACCGCCGAGGGCGGCGGGGATCAGGGCGGCCGAGGCGATACGGGCGGACAAGGACGTCATCTTGGGTCTCCTGGGGTCGGTCTGGAAAGCTTTGCCGACCCTCTAAGGTTCCCTGATGAAACTTTGAACCTGAACGGGAGCTTTAAGCCGCGTTCGGCCCATGCTAATCCGCCCTTCCTCCGGAAGCCCAGCCGCGTCCCAGGGGGCCTGTAGCTCAATGGTTAGAGCCGACCGCTCATAACGGTCTGGTTGGGGGTTCGAGTCCCTCCAGGCCTACCACCTTCTCATAACATATTGATATCATTTGAGAATGTGGGTTTTCGGGGCTGCCGCTCGCCTGTGCCGCACAGGGCTGTATCACAAAGCGTGAGTCAGCTTCGGCACCGTACGGCCGCTATTTCCTGCTACTGCCGTCGTTCAACCGACAAGGATACCGCATGAGCGACGCCACGACACAGCCGATGATGTCTCCGTGATCGACAATCCCCACGCCCCGGAGATCCTGGTGGACGAGGTCGTTGGCTTCTTCATGCACAACCAGCGCATCTCGCTGACCCTGGCGGCTGACCGGGCCGATCACAGCCAGAACCCGGCCGGCATCAATCGGGTGGTGATGGCGCGGCTGGCCATGCCGATCCCGGTGGCGCAGATGCTGGTGCTGGGTCTCAACGACTATCTGGCCAAGCACGGCCTGGATCCGTCCGCCGCCGTCAAGGGCAGCGACACCGCTCAGTGATCCTGGGCGTCCGGCGCGGCCTCAAGCGCCATCCGCGTGGTCAGCCCCACCTTTTCAGAGGTCTTGTTGAACTTTTCGGCCACCGCGCGGTCCAGGTCTATGCCCAACTGCATGGCGATCAGGTCGGCGCAGATGATCACGTCGGCCAGTTCCTCGGCCAGCTCGGCGAGGCTGGCGCGGGAGCCCTTGATGCCCAACCGCTCGCGTTCCAGCTTCTTGATGATGTTGCAGGCCTCGCCCACCTCGCCGGCCAGTTCGTTGCCGCGATAGGAGAGGGTGATCTGGCCGTCGACATCCCACTCGGCCTGACGGGCCAGGTTGGCGGCGCGCAGGGTGGCGTGCGGGCGGTCGCTCATTCTAGGCCTCGTCGTCGAGCAGGCGCCGGACGGTGGCGCGCAGCACGTCGGAGGCCTGCTGGATCGACAGGCCCTGTTCGCGGCGCAGCCGGGACCAGACCTCGAAGCTGAGCAGCAGGTCCAGAGCCTCGACCTTCAGCGGGTTGTCGACCATCGCCTTGGGCAGTTCGCGTTCGAGGATGGCGCGCAGGGCGGTGACCAGCTTGCCGCTGTCCTGATCGAGAAAGCGCGAGCGGTGGCGGTAGGCTTCGGACGCGTACTTGAAGGGGGTGATCTTCTCGAAGGCGACCGCGCGGCGATCCACCAGCTCGACGATGCGGTCCTTCCAGGCGGTCGACTTGAACGGCGTGCCGACGATGGAGTGCAACTCGCTTTCGATGACCACGGACATTTCGCTGTAGAGGCTGTCCATGTCCTTGAAGTGCCGGAACACCGTGCGCAGGCCCACATCGGCGCGGGCGGCGACCTGGTCGGCGCTAGGCGACATGTCGCCCCCCCGGATGATTTCCAGCATGGCGGCGACGATGCGGGCGCGGTTGTCCTGGCCACGGCGTCGACGGCCGTCGCTCTCTTCGGCCGGTTCCTCGCCCTTAACACTGGTCTCTTGAGTCACGCCGTCTCGCCCTGCACCTTGGCCAAGGGTTCCCATAAGGCCCCGCGCGCCGTGGCGCCAGTATTCACGCGAACAGCGCTTCGCAGCCGGTGGACGCGAGCAGGCGATCGACCGTCGCGCGATCTGGGGCCGACAGGACCGATCGCGCCTCGCGCAGCCAGCCCAGGCACTTGGCCTGATAGGGGAAAGGCGACTGGGTCCAGGCCCGGTCGTCGACCGTGGCCTCGACGGTCTGGGCCCCGGCCGCCACGGCCCGGGCGTTGGCCAGCATGACCGGCGGATAGACCCGGCCGATCTCGGCGAGCAGGGCGTGGAGGGTCGGGGAGGGCCGGTCGAGCGACATCCAGTCCTCGTCGCGGGGCTCAAGGCCCGACAGGTCCTCCATGTGGCTGACCCAGGCGAAGACGCGCGGCGCGATCTCCAGGGTCAGGGCCATGGGCGTGGGGTCGAACTGGGCCAGCTGGGTCAGCTGTCCGTGGACCGCGAAGTCGCAGGCGGCCGGCCGGGCGCCCAGCAGGAACGGCTGCTGGGTCAGGTGGGCCTCGAAGGCCTCGAGGAAGCGGCGGTAGCTGGCCTCGATCACCGGGCCCGTCGTGGGGTTGGAGCCCACCACATACAGCCGGTCGATCTGGCGCTTGCTGAACTGCTCGCCGCGATCGGCCAGCACCGCGTCGGGGATCGAATAGCCGGTCCAGCAGGGCAGGATGGCGGCGGCGCGGGCGATGTCGGCCGGATAGCTCCAGCGATAGTGGAACATCGCCTTGGTCAGCCACTCGTCGGCATAGTCCTCGATCAGGTGGTCGATGAAGGCCAGGGCGGGATCGGCGGGGATCACCGAGCGCCCCTGATGCTCGGCCTCCAGCCGCCGGAGGATCGGCGAGGAGTCGACGACCGCCTCCAGCGCCCCGTCGGGTCCCGGCAGATAGAAGGTGGGCAGCAGCCGCACCTTGGGGCGTGGCAGACCGTCCAGCGCCGGGCCCGAGCTGGGCAGGGACCGATAGGCGATGCGGCGATAGCGCAGCACGGCCAGCATCTTGCGGGTATAGGGCGAGCCGGGCGAGCCGCTGAGGGCGATGGGGTCGGTCACGACGGGCTCCGGCCTAGTGGAACATCTTGAGGCGATCGGTGCGGATCACCGCGTCCGACCCCGCGGGCAGGGTGACGAAGTCGCCGTCGCGCCCGACCCTGATCTGCCCGTGGAAGACCTGGCGGGCGTCGCCCAGGAACGGGCCTTCCAGCGCGCCGATCGGCAGGCCCGGGGTGACGTGGGTGAACAGCAGCATCCGCACCTTGGCCCGCTCGGCGATCTCCGCCGCCTGATGGGGCGTGGTGTGATAGCCGGGGATGTCCGAGAAGATCTGGGCCAGCTTGTCGCGACCGACGGCCTTGGCGGCCTTGTGCTGGATGGCCACCAGGTTGGGGGCCAGGCCTTCGTGCACCAGCACGTCGGCGCCCCTGGCGGCGGTCTCGACGCGTTTCGACGGCGCGGTGTCGCCGCTGATCACGACGGTCCGGCCCTTGTAGGTGAAGGCGTAGCCCACGGCGGGGCTGACCGGGTCATGACGGACGGGGAAGGCGGTGACCTTCAGGTCGGGCTCGTTGATCAGCACCACGTCCGGCTGGTCGGCGGCGGCGGTGAAGGGCCGCGCCTGGCCGCCGAAACCCGTGGGCGGCATGATCGCCACGCCATGGTGGGCGATGCGATAGCCGCGATCCAGGGTGTAGGCCGACATGAAGCCCGCCACCACCTGTTCGACCCCGACCGGGCCATAGATCGGCAGGGGCGTCGGCGAATTGGCCCCGCCCCAGCGTTGCAGCATCAGCTCGCCCAGGCCGTCGATATGGTCGGAGTGGAAGTGGGTCAGGAACACCGCCTCCACCTTGGCGGGGGGCAGGTTCATCAGGGCCAGGTTGCGGCTGGCGCCCGAGCCGGCGTCGATCACGAACAGGCGCTTGCCGGCCAGGACGGCGGTGCAGGGGCCCGTGCGCTGCGCGTCGGGCATCGGTCCGCCCGCGCCGCACAGGCCCACGCTGAGCCCATCGGCCAGGCCGTCGTCGGGACCCCGGCCCAGGGCCTTCACATAGAGCTTTTCCATGGCCGCCACGGCGATTTTGCCGCGCGCGAACCAGCCGCCCACGCCAACGACAACGATCAGGCCCAGCAGGGCGAGGCCGACAGTGGTCCTGGTTCGCATGGTTTGCCTCCCGAGGGCGGACGGGCTTGACCCCGCCTCAATGTAGTGACACGCATATTGTCAATATATGTCGCTCAATGCGACGGGGAGTCAACGAGAGGCTTTTTGATGCAGGTTTTGAGGACACCGGACCATCGGTTCGAGGCGCTGGCCGACTGGCCGTTCGCGCCCCACTACGCCACGATCACCGACGCCGACGGGACCGCCCTGCGTCTGCACTATGTGGACGAGGGCCCGCGCAAGGCGCCGGTCGTGCTGCTGATGCATGGCGAGCCGTCCTGGGCCTATCTCTATCGCAGGATGATCGCCGGGCTGGTGGCGCGGGGCTTCCGCGTGGTCGCCCCCGACCTGATCGGCTTTGGCCGCTCCGACAAGCCGGCTGCCCGCGCGGACTATACCTATGAGCGCCACGTCGCCTGGATGAGCCAATGGCTGACGCAGATCGACCTGAAGGACGTGACCCTGTTCTGCCAGGACTGGGGCGGCCTGATCGGCCTGCGTCTGGTCGCGGCCTTTCCCGAACGGTTCGCGGCCGTGGCGGTGGGCAATACCGGCCTGCCGGTCGGCACGGGCATGACCGAGGGCTTCAAGGCCTGGCTGGAGTTCAGCCAGCACACCCCGATCATGCCGATCGGTCTGATCGTCAATATGGGCACGGGCCGCGACCTGTCCGAAGCCGAGATCGCCGCCTATGACGCGCCGTTCCCGGACGAGACCTTCAAGGAAGGCGCGCGCCAATTCCCGCTGCTGGTGCCCGTGACGCCCGAGCATGGCTCGGTCGCCGAGAACAAGGCCGCCTGGACGGTGCTGGAGGCGTTCGACAAGCCGTTCCTGACGGCCTTCAGCGACGGCGACGCGGTCACCAAGGGCGGGGAGGCGATCTTCCAGGCCAAGGTGCCCGGCGCGGCCGGCCAGCCCCACGCCATCGTGTCGGGAGGCCACTTCCTGCAGGAAGACTGCCCCGACGCGCTCGTTGATCTCATCGACGGCCTGGTCCGTCGCGCCCACGCCTGAAGGAGGCACGCCATGCAGGTCAAGAACGCCGTCTATCCTCCCGGTCATCAGGCCATGGCCTTCTTCGGCGCGCCGGAGGACGGGCCCTTCGTGATGGTCAATCTGCTCAAGTTCAAGGACAAGGCCGAGTATCCCGACGGTTCGCCGTCGGACCTCACGGGCCAGCAGGCCTATGCTCTCTATGGCGTCGAGGTCAGCAAGCTGGTCGAGGGCCTGGGCGGGCGCATCCGCTTCAGCGGCCACGTCACCAGCATCCTGCTGGGCGAGGTCGACGAGCTGTGGGACGCGGTGGCGCTGGCGGAATATCCGTCGCTGGCGGCCTTCCAGGCGATGGCGACTTCGCCCGAGATGCACTCCATCGAACATCACCGGATCGCCGGCCTGGCGGGGCAGCTGAACATCCGGACCAAGGAGGGGTTCGGAGCGCCGGACTAACTGAGGGGTATCAGAGCCACTGTCTTGTCATCCCGGAAGCCTCGCAGAGGCCGTCCGGGACCGCGGGGCCGCCGCGCCGCATTGGCTCCTGGGCAAGGGGCGCGAGCAGGGCAGGCGCCCGGCGCCTGCTCTGTCCGCGCCGCTGGAAGCCTACAAGCGGACGTTGCCGACTTCGGACAAGGGTGGATTGCGGACATCATGCAGCGGGCAACGCGGAGAGGGCGCTCAGGCTATTTCCGGTCAAACCATCGAACAATTGCAATTAGACTTAGCCCACCTACGAGGAAGATGGTTCCTAACGCGCACCAAGTCCAAAGATCGACCCCCGCTTCACGCGCCCACTGCTGCGAAGTCTTGCTCCGACCGCCAGTCGCTGCGTGCAGCATTCCTAGCCCAAGGGGAGCAAGAACGACGCCTCCCCAAGCACCTATTTTCCCCATCGGATCTCGCATTGACTTGAAACGACCTTCGTTGGCGAGTGGAGGACATTCTCACTCAGGGGCCGATATAGCTCAACCCTGAGATCGTAGCGCGGCGTTGCCGGTGTCCGCCTAGGGTCGTGTGTAGGAATTGGGGGCGCGCCTGAAACCAGACCTTGGGCACCGCCAGAGACCTGACCGAGCGATGGTCTGTTCAGGGTGGGAAGCGGACGGGCCTTGCGTCCTTCGAGGCTCGCCGCAGGCTCGCACCTCAGGATGAGGATATCAGTAGAAAGCACCTCATCCTGAGGCGCCCGCGCAGCGGGCCTCGAAGGACGCACGGCGCTGGCCTGACTGATCCTCCCCTTTTGGGGGAGGTGGCCCGGAGGGCCGGAGGGCCGGAGGGGGCAGCGCGGCGTTGGCCCAGATGGCGCTCCACTCAGCGCACGCCGGCGCTGCCCCCTCAGTCGCCCCGCGACAGCTCCCCCAGAGGGGGAGCATCTGATGTCCGCAACGGTCGGGAGCGGAAATTGGGTCGCCGACTGAAAGCTGACGTTTGGCACTAGGCGGGAAAGCGAACATCGCAAAGGTCAGCGAAGGCGGTGTACCGACGTTCGCCTCGATGGGCTGGGTCAATGGAATTGCACCCGAGCGTCCCGGCGCGCCGCAGCGGCCGGGATCACAAGGTTTTCGAGCCCCTTAGGCTCAGTTGTTCCAGTAGATGAACTCGTCGGACTCCTTGTCCTGCACGCCCAGCGGATGGTCGATGGCGATGGCGCCGCGCAGCAGCGAAGGCCAGGTCGGCTTGATGTTGCCTTTGTCGCGCTCCGTCAGCAGGGCCTTCAGTTCGGTCACCTTGGCAGGATTGGCCGAGGCGAGGTTCCTGCGTTCCGTCGGATCGGACGCCAGGTCAAACAGCCAGACCTTCTGACCCTTGCCGTCAGGCAGGTTCAGGAGCTGCAGCTTCCAGTCGCCGGCGCGCACCATCCGATAGTCGCCTGAGCGCCAGAACAACGCCTCGTGCGGACGTCCCGGGGTCTTGCCGGTCATGAAGGGCAGCAGATTGACCCCGTCGATGGGGCGATCGGTCGGAACGGCCGCGCCGGCCGCGCCGGCGGCGGTGGCGAACATGTCGATATGGCTGACCGGGCTGGAGAATATCGCCCCCGCCGGCAGGGTCTTGGGCCAGCGCATGTAATAGGGCACGCGGACGCCGCCCTCGAAGAAGGTGGCCTTCCAGCCGCGATAGGGGCTGTTGATCTGGGGCAGGCCCACATAGTGCGCGCCGCCGTTGTCGCTGGTGAAGACCACCAGGGTGTTGTCGTCCAGGCCCTGGTCCTTCAGCGTCTGCAGCACCCGGCCCACATTGCGGTCAAGGTTGCGGATCATGGCCCCATAGACCCGCAGGCGGTGGTCCTTGATCTGGGGCAGGGCGTCATAGTCGGCCTTGGGGGCCTGCAGCGGCGTGTGCGGGGCGTTGTAGGCCAGGTACATGAAGAACGGCTGGTTCTTGTTGGCCTTGATGCTCTTGATGGCCTCGTCCGACAGATAGTCGGTCATGAAGCCCTTGGCCTTCATCATCGGCTGGCCGTTGTACTGCACGGCATAGGGCAGGTTGGCCCACAGGAACTTGTCGATCGGGTCGAAGCTCTGCTTGGAGTTCTCCACGCCCGGATCATTCTCGGGCAGGAACATCGAGGCGCCAGAGATGAAGCCCAGGCTCTCGTCGAAGCCCTGCTGCTCGGGCCGCGAGCCCTTGGAGCCGCCCAGGTGCCACTTGCCCAGATGGATGGTGTGGTAGCCGCGGGTCTTCAGCACCTCGGCGATGGTCACTTCCGAGGCCGGCACGGCCAGGTCGTCCATCGGCGGCATGTCCTTGGCCAGTTCGCGGGCGAAGTGGGGCGGGTGCAGGGCGCCGGGCGAGCGGAAGGTGCCCACCAGGCGCGAGAAGCCGACCGGGGTCGGGGTGAACTCGAAGCCGAAGCGGGTGGGATAGCGACCGGTCATCATCGCGGCGCGCGAGGGCGAGCAGGTGGCGTTGCCGGCGTAGCCGCTGGTCAGATCCACGCCCTGCTGGGCGATGGAGTCGATGTTGGGCGTCTTGACCACGCCCGCGACCCCGCCGCCGTTCAGGCTGACATCGTTGAAGCCCAGATCGTCGGCCAGGATGAAGACCACGTTTGGCGGGCGCTGCTCCACGGGCAGTTCGGACCGCGCCGGGCCTTCCTGCCAGGCCACGGGCTTGTTCGCCACGGCCTTGGGGACCATCAGCCGGCCGATATGGAAGATCAGGAAGTCGCGTCCGAACCAGGCGCCGGTCAGGACCGCCGCCACGACGCCCAGGGCGATCCCCGCCCATTTCAGGATCCGCATAGTCCCCTCCGCGATTTCGCCAGGCTTTCCGCCCGTACGCAGGGCGGAGGTTACATAATGACACTATGAGTGTCGATAGATCAGTCGATCAGCCGCTTCAGCCCCTGCTGGTCCAGTCGCCACCTGAACTGGTCGAAGCGGTCCTGGCCGAAGAAGGCCTCGCCGTTGAAGGCGATCATCGGCACGCCATAATGTCCTGCCGCCCGCTGGTCGACCTGGCTTTTCTCGACGATCGCCGCCAGGCGCTCGGCCTCGTTGTCGGCGGTGGCGGCCAGGGTGGTCCAGTCCAGGCCGGCGCGCTCGGCGGCGCGGGCGATGTGGTCGCCCTCATGCCAGTCATCGACCTCGCCGCTCCAGATCACCCGGCTGACCTCGGTGATGAAGGGCAGGCCCTTGCCGAGCTCGGCGGCCGCGACGCCCAGGTGAGTCAGCCGATGAATGTGCGGCTGCTCCTTAGGATAGGTGCGGGTGGCGAAGTCCATCTTCACGGGGTCGGGGATCGGCCAGCGGAAGGGCAAGCCCAGGAAGGCCGCCTCGCGGTGGATGTCCTGCATGAAATAGCTGAACCACAAGGGATCGCGGGTCTCGAAGAACTCCGGCGTGCGCACGGCCAGCGGATAGACCGGGCGGATATTTCCGACCACGTCGAAGTCGCGCTCCAGCGCCGTCAGGCGGTGGGTGATCATGTACGAATAGGGCGAGCGGAAGGACCAGTAGAGGTCATAGGTCAGGCTCATCGCGCTCTCCCGTTTGTGTCCACTCCGCTCCGCAAAGGAGCCTGAGGCGCCTTTGCGCTCAAGGTAGTGACACTAATAATGCGACTATATCCTCCAATTCGTCGCGGTCCAGACTTGCCTTGCGATGAAAATGGCAGTTAGCATGTCACAATAATAATTCCGGGACGGAAACATGCAAAACCTCATCCGAGGCCTGGTCGGCGTCGTTGGCCTGCTGGCGCTGGCCATGGCCCTGTCGTTCTGGATCGACCCCGCGCGACCGGCCGCCAAGCTGGGACTGGAAGCGATGGGCTCGCTGGGCTTGGCGACGATGCGCGCCGACCTTGGCGGGTTCTTCGGTGCGGCGGGCGCGCTGGCCCTGCTGGCGGCGATCCGCAACCGGGCCGACCTGCTGCTGGCCCCGCTGGTGATGATCGGCATCGCGCTGTCGGGTCGCCTGATCACTCTGCTGGTCAGCGGCCCGTCACCGGCCCTGATCCCACCGATGGTCGTCGAGGCGGTTCTGCTGGCGATCCTGGTTCTGGGCCGCCGCGCCCTGGCGCGCCCGCAAACCTGATCCAGCCCCCTGACCACAAGGAGACGGCCCGTGGATAATAACGGCAAACCCAAGATCGACCGCCGCTCGCTGCTGATCGGCGCCGGGCTGGGCGTGGTGGGAACCGGCGCGGTCGTCGCGGGCGGCGCGGCGATCAAGGACGCGGCCAGCGGCATCGTCACGCCCAAGGCCGTGGGCAAGGGTAAGGCCGCCAAGATCGGCCTGTCGTTCAAGGACTCACGGCCCGCCCAGACCGAAGAGGTCAAGGCGCCGGCCGGCGCGCCCAATGTTCTGGTGATCATCCTCGACGATGTCGGGTTCGCCGACCTGGGCTGCTATGGCGGCGAGCTGATGACGCCGTCGCTGGACGCCCTGGCGGGGAAGGGGCTGCGCTACACCAACTTCCGCACGACGGCGATGTGCTCGTGCACCCGCGCCGCGCTGCTGACAGGGCTCAATCACCACTCGGCCGGCATGGGCTGGCTGGCCGATATCGACAGCGGCTATCCGGGCTATCGCGGCGACCTCACGCGCCAGAACGCCACCCTGGCCGAGGTGTTGGGCGAGGCCGGCTGGTCGACCTTCCTGCTGGGCAAGTGGCACGTCAACAATGCCGACCACTCCGGTCCGACGGGGCCGTTCCACAACTGGCCCACCCATCGCGGCTTCGATCGGGCCTACTGGTACCAGGGCCATTCCAGCGACCACTTCCATCCCGGCGCGCTATATGAGGGCACGGCGCCGGTCGAGGTGGGCGGCGGCGACTACTACCTCTCCGACGATCTGGCCGACCGGGCCGCGAACTATCTGCGCACCCAGAAGCTGATGGCGCCGGACAAGCCGTTCTTCATGCAGCTGGCCTTCGGCGGCGCGCACTCGCCCCTGCAGGCCAAGGCCGCCGACCGCGACCTCTACAAGGGCCGGTTCGAGGCCGGCTGGGACGAGATCCGTCGCCAGCGGCTGGAGCGCCAGAAGGCTTTGGGCCTGCAGCCCGCCGACACCCAGCTGCCGCCCCTGTCGCCGGGCGCCCAGCACTGGGCCGAGCTGACCCCCGACCAGAAGCGGCTCTACGCCCGCTACATGGAGGTCTATGGCGGCATGATCACCGGCGTCGACCGGGCGATCGGCAAGGTGCTGGCCGAGCTGGACGCCCTGGGCGTTCGCGACAACACGCTGGTCGTGGTGTTCTCCGACAACGGCGCTTCGGCCGAGGGGACGGCGACCGGCACGCCCAACATCTTTGGCCCGGCCTTCGGTCGTCCGGCGTCGCAGGCCGAGGCTTTGGCCCTGTACGACACGATGGGCGAGGACGGCACATTCCCGCACTATCCGATCGGCTGGACCAACGCCTCGAACACGCCCTATCGGCTCTACAAGCAGAACACCGCCCTGGGCGGGGTGGCCGATCCGCTGATCGTCTCCTGGCCCAAGGGCGTCGCCGCCAAGGGCGACCTGCGCAAGCAGTTCGTCCATGTGGTCGACCTCTATCCGACCCTTCTGGAAGCCTGCGGCGTCCAGCAGCCGGAGCTCTATCGCGGGCAACCGCAGAAGCCCCTGGAAGGCGCCAGCGTGGCCCCGACCTTCGCCTCGCCCAAGGCGGCGACCCGGGCCGAGCAGTATTACGAGCTGGGCGGCTATCGCGCCTTCCAGGAGGGCGACTGGCGGCTGGTGGCCCAGCACCAGCGCGGCAAGCCCTTTGAGCAGGACCACTGGGGTCTCTACGACACCAGCAAGGACCCCAACGAGCTGCGCGACGTGTCCGGCGACCATCCCGAGGTGGTCAAACGCCTGATCGACAAGTGGAACAAGGCCGCCGTCGCGCATGACGTCCTGCCGCTGGACGACCGCCCGCTGCTGCTCAAGCTGGTTCAGACCCGCGCCGCAAGGCTCCGGAAACGCTGGGATATCCGGCCGCCGATCGATCCGATTCCCACCGATGTCTCACCCATCGTCTGCGGTCTGAGCCACTCGATCGAGATCGAGCTGTCGCGGCCCAATGGCGACGAGGACGGGGTTCTGGTGGCCCATGGCTCGCTGCCGGCCGGCTATGTTCTGTACGTCGACAAGGGGCGGCTGATCTATCAGACCAGCCTGGTTCCCTGGGCGGAGGTCATCGCCTCGCCGGCGAAGCTGCCGCGCGGCACTTTCAAGGTGAAGTACGAGCAGACCATGACCTCGCGGCCCTTCGACGGGCGCGGAGCGCTCTATGTCGATGGTCGCAAGGTGGCCGAGCGGACGTTCGACCGGGTGCTGTTCTCGCCGGGCTATGACGGCTTCTGCGTCGGCGCCGATCACGGCAACCGCGTCTCGCGCGCCTATGAGGGACCCAATCCCTTCAAGGGCCAGATCAAGCGCGTGCTGATCGATGTCGACACCGCCGCCATGAAGCCGCTGGAGATCATGCGGTTCATGAAGGCGATGAGCATCAAGGTCTAGAACCGCGAGGGATAGGCCCGCGTGGCGTTGCTGGTGTTGTAGGTCGCGCCTGGGCAGTCGACGGCGTAGCTGGTGGCGGTTTCGCGCAGATAGGGACCCTTGCCGCTGACGCCGTTCAGGGCGGCGCAGGAGACGGCGCGCTTGTAGGTCACCGAACCGTCCGTGCTGAGCCCGGCCATGAACTGGTCGAAGGCCAGGTCCATCAAGCCGCGCGTGGCCGCCAGCCGGCGGGTCCGGCCGTTGAACGCCGAGGTGATCTCGCCGCCCGACGCATAGGCGCGCGAGACGGGAACGGGCCCGGCCGCGGCGCCGGCGGCGCTGATCGCTCCGCCGGCCAGCATGGCTTCCAGATCCGAGAAACGGCCGCTGGCCGTGCCGACGGCGAGGGCGGAAGCGAAGGCGGAGGCGAAGCCGGGGCCTGTTCGTTCCTGGCCGCCGATCTGGGCGGCCTGGCCCGCGCCGATGACGCCGGCGATGGGCGTGTGCTCGATCGAGGCGACCAGATTCTGGTTGACGTAATAGCCCAGCGCGACGCCAAGCAGGGCTCCGCCCGGCGCGGCGATGACGCGGTCCTTCGACGCGCCGATCGGACCGGCGATCGCGGCGCGCACCACCTCGGGCGTGAAGCCCGTCCACTCGGCGCGATAGCTGGCTTCAAAGGGCTCTTCCCTGACCACCTCGCCGGTGCGCCAGCGCACCAGGCGGAAGGTGACGCGGGCCGAGGCCAGCTTGTCGGTTCCCAGCCACACGTCGGGTCCGCGCAGGTCCTCGAAGCGCACATACAGCATGTATTCGCTGTCCTGGCGGCTGGCGGCCAGCAGGTCGGCGCGCTGCAGGTGGGTGTTGAGGCTCTTGAGCACCTCGACGCGGGTGGGGCGGGTGGTGACCACACCGCCGCCGTCGAACCAGCGAAACTCCGGCGCGCCTTCGATCTCCTGGATGGCGACATTGCGGAAGAAGGGGCGGCTGGGCGAGGCCTTGGCGACCGCCACGGGCGGCATGGCCGGCTGGCGCAGGGCTCGGGCTTCATCGTTGCTGGCGCAGGCGCTCAGCGCCACGGCCGCGCCGGTCATGGCGAGGAACGCTTTGAGGGGCTTGGGCGTCGTGACCATCGGGGCTCTCCAAAATCGATCGGGAGCATCGCAGGACAACCTTAATGGGCCATTTCGTCGCAGGCCGACTCTACAGCGGCGGCGCCTTGCAGTGGCGGGTGATGAAGTCGGCGTGGGCGGGCAGGGCGCCGGCCGCGCGCCCCAGGATCTGGCGCAGATCGGACAGGAAGCCCCCCAACTGCTCGTCGGTCAGCCCATCCGCCAGCGGATGGTGCGTGGTCGGATTAATTCCCTGACCCAGCAGAACCTGCAGCCAGCTGACCTCGGCGAACAGGTCCTCATCCTCGCGATAGAGCCGCCCGGCGTTGCGGAACAGGTCGATCTTGCGGGCCAGGGTCTCGGGGATCTCCATCGCCGCGCACTCGCGCCAGAACGGCGTGTCGGTGCGGGTGGTGGCCTTGTAGTGCAGGATCAGGAAGTCGCGGATGCGCTCGAACTCTATCCCGGCCTGGCGATTATACTCGTCGATCACCACGGGGTCGCAGCGCTTGTCCGGGAACAGGCTGAGCAGGCGCGACAGGCCCGACTGGATCAGGTGGATGCTGGTGCTCTCCAGCGGCTCCATGAAGCCGCTGGCCAGGCCCAGGGCCACGACGTTGCGGTTCCAGAACTTCCTGCGTCGTCCGGTGACGAACTTCAGCGGTCGCGGGTCGGCCAGGGCTTCGCCGTCCAGATTGGCCAGCAGGGTCGCGGCGGCCTCGTCATCGCCGAGATGGCGGCTGCAATAGACCATGCCGTTGCCCGTGCGGTGCTGCAGCGGGATCCGCCACTGCCAGCCGGCCGAGTGGGCGGTGGAGCGGGTATAGGGCAGGAGGGGCTCGGTGCGCGCGCT
Source organism: Caulobacter sp. (assembly GCF_965279145.1). NCBI lineage: Bacteria > Pseudomonadati > Pseudomonadota > Alphaproteobacteria > Caulobacterales > Caulobacteraceae > Caulobacter > Caulobacter sp. Next base: position 832 of record NZ_OZ257139.1, on the reverse strand, counting down.
GGGCACGGCCAGGGCGCGGTCGCACGGCAGCCAGTGCGACCAGTCCTCATAGCCGGTCTTCAGCGCGCCCTCGATCAGCAGCCCCCGGAAGCCCGAGCAGTCGATGAACAGGTCGCCGCCGATGACCTCGCCGCTTTCCAGGGTCACGGACGCCACGAAGCCATCGGGCTCGCGCAGGGTCACCTGCTGGATCTTGCCCTCGGTGCGGACCACGCCGCGCTGCTCGGCATATTTGCGCAGGTAGCGGGCATAGAGCGCCGCGTCGAAATGGAAGGCGTAGGCTAGGCCCGGCAGCCGCGTCTCGCCCACGGTGGCCAGCCGGCCAAAGCGGCCCGCATGCGCGCTCATGTCGTTGAGCGAATAGTCCCAAAGACGGGTGTCGCCGCCTGCCTGGCGGTGGCGCAGCCAGTAGTGATGGAAGGGAATTTGGCCCAGGTCGTGACCCACCGCGCCGAAGGCGTGCAGGTAGCGGTCGCCCGGCCGGCCCCAGTCGACGAACTCGATGCCTAGCTTGAACGTGCCTTGCGTCTCGCGGACGAACTCATCCTCGTCCAGGCCCAGCACGCCGTTGAACAGCTTGATCTGCGGGATGGTGGCTTCGCCAACGCCGACGGTGGCGATCTCGTCGGATTCGATCAGGCGAATGGCGACGGAGGGCCCCAGGGTCTTGGCCAGGGTGGCGGCCGCCATCCAGCCGGCGGTTCCGCCGCCCACGATGATCACCTGCCTGATGCGTTGGTCGCTCATGGCCGCCCTCCCTGGGTCGAGACTATCGTCATCCCTCAAAAAAGAACCCCTGTCGGGCAGGTCCGACAGGGGCTCGAGGCTTGGG